>NZ_JAAFZT010000010.1 GCF_013336795.1 Alteripontixanthobacter muriae
CACCCGTCGCCGACATTCATATCTGGGCGGCATCAGCCCACTCGCGTTCGAAGCCAAGGTGGCATAATGAGAAGGTGACCGGCACAAAACCGTTACAAGTCCACACGAGCGAATTTGTCTCGCGAGACCGTCGCATCCCTCCCATGTTGCCGACCCTGAAAGTAGCTGACAGTTGAGCATTGGTGAGTTCATCACCCGGCACTAGTTCGTCAATTTGCGCCATGACGCTTCATAAGCTCCTTCGCTATGGGAATGTCAGCTGGTGCGAGATCGATGCTGAGGAGCTCTTCTAGCGCAATCCAGACATGATCGTCGTGCACTGTCAGCTGGAAGTCGGCATCTTCAAGTAAGACCTCGATTGCTATTAGCGAGATCGCTCCGCCTGGATAGATATACTCCGAAACGGTCAGGACCTCACCGGCGGTAGATCGAACGCCGAGCTCTTCTTGAAGTTCGCGAACAATACAAGTTTCGACAGTTTCGCCCGGCTCAAGCTTGCCTCCAGGAAACTCCCAGTAGCCCGCGAGCTTTTGACCAGCCGCACGACGAGTGACGAGCACTTTGCCTCCCCGCATTGCGATTGCAGCCGCCACCTTTCTCATTTCCTGAACGCGACACGATCAAGAGCACCAACTACGGACCCCACTGCGTCTGCAAGTTGCTCGTAGCTCACCGGAGAAACTAAGCTTTCGAGCGCCGACAATCCGATGCTATTCTGATCTGGAAGTTCTTCAGTAGGAACGATGAAAAACAGCCACTGGCTTGGCTCTTTGTGGTTCGCAGTCTCGTCAATGACAGAATGCCAAGCGAAGATATAAACATCTGCATTCCGACCTGATTCAGCAACCCAATTCGGTCCATCGTATCGGCCTTTACGTGGGCGTATGTCGAACGCGGGAATAGATGATTTCTTTGATTGCCAGGTCTGTTTCGCGGCTGACTGTTTCACCTCGATGCGAACACCATCCTGGCTCTCAATATCCCATGCCGCGTAGTCCCCCGAACACCATGACCACCTACCTCCCAAAGCTTCGCAGATTATCGCTTCGGCCACGTAGCTCCTCATGACATTCATGATCAGCGGCTTGCCGAAGACCTGCTGTGAAACTTTGTTCTCAATGTCTTTGGCGTTTATCATCACCCATCACAGTCTATCATTGCAGCCGCCCTTCTTGCTGAACGCACCCTTCTCGGCGAGCTCTGTATAGATCACCTTGCTTCTAGCGCTCGCTCGATGAGCGCCCAATTATCACTCCACGGTGCGAGCTGTGTCTCGTTTAGGGCGGAATGGAACGAACCCGGTGCTCTTGGCCGGCGCCCTCCGTGCTTGTGAAGATACGCAGTATGCTGGTCCTCAACCAACCCCGCCAGGTCACCCTGCGTCAGCAAATAAAGTCGGTCTTCGCCTGCGGCGTCTCCCAATTTCACAAAGATGTAAATCAGGTCTTCGTCGAGCTCCGCATGGACGCCTTTGACCGTCTGAATGTCCTTGGCGAGTTCAATCTCCAGATACCGTGAGGCATTGAGATGCCAGCTGCCTTCGCGCGCCGATTTCACCTGGACTCCTAGCGTTCGACCGTCCCGCGAAGCGAGAATATCAAACTCGGGCACGTTCCCGGCGAAAGTGGTCGCACAGATCCCGCGGCGGCCTAATTCCGATACCACCAGGTGCTCTCCGACCTGCCTCGCAAGGTAGGTTCCTCGATGAACACTTTTTTTGCCTGCCAAGTTTTTCCCTTCTTTACGATACCGGTGCCGCTCCATTTCTTCTCTTGTAACATGTAGCGGCGCCGGGCGATAATTTAGCCAGGTGAGAGGGAGAGCAAGGTGCAGAACACCGCCAGTGAGCTGCGAGCTGGAAAGATGCGTTGATGATCGCACCAGATGATCCGCGGCCGGGCCAGCTTGCCCAGAGGTCCGAAGCGAAAGTCATTAAGGTCTTCGATGGAGACGGTTTCCTCGCGCGTGTTTGGAATCCGGCAAGATCTCAGTGGGTCGAGGGTGTGCCGTTTCGCTTTGCGTTCATCGACGCACCGGAGATGGGGCAAGCGTTCGGAGCGGAAGCGCATGCGTTTCTTGAACACCTGATCGGAGGCAAGGGGCTACGCTTAGATCCTATCGGCAAAGAATCACAAGGCTTCTTGCCGATCGACAATTATAAGCGAATGCTTGGCATGGCTTATCTCACTGAGGAAATACCAGTCGGCCCAGTGCTTTATTATGTCGGCGGGAAGTGCGGTCGTGGAATGGTTCGAGTTGCCCGCCCTGTGACGCGGAATGTAGAACTCGAGATGATCGTAAACGGTTATGCGTGGGTGTTGCGGCAGTATGCATTCGATCGTGAAGACGAGTATTTCCAAGCAGAAGAAAATGCGCGGCAAGCTCGTAGAGGTCTGTGGAGCCAGAACAATCCCGAGATGCCGTGGAAATTTAAGCAGAAGCAAAAGCGCCGCAAGGTCGCGCGAGAGGGGCAGCTAGGTCTCTTCTCGGGAGATTGAAGGCCGAAAACAGCCCCGGTTCCTGCCGGAGGGCAGATGGCCCTGAGGCGGTAACCGCCGGTGGATGGCGCTGGACGAACAACCTCCCGGATTTCGGCACCACCCTGGTCGCTTCGCGCTAGAAGCTCTAGGACCTCCTCCTCGGCGCGGTCGATACGTTTCCTGTCGCCCCATGAAGCTGCTGGTGTCAGTAGTCAAAGCCCGCGGCGAAGATCGCTAAAGAGGGGGCCTAACTGATCCAGCGTGCCATTGTCGTCCGCGCGCAAGAGCATCTCCGTCAGAGCCGCAACGAAGGCCGTGCGTTCATTCATGCGCTCGAAAGCTGCGGCTTCTGCTGCTCGCTTCGCTCTCCATTTGAGGTTCAATTCCCGCTTCAAATGGATAAGCGCGGGGTGCTCCCCTACGCGCCTTCCCTTTATCGCACCTCGCTTCTTCAGTCCCTTCTGAATGGCCGAGCTAGAGACTCCGAAGTGCTGCGCAAGCTGCCGCTGGTTCTTGTCCCCGAACTCGTAGAGGTCGACGATGGTAGACCAATCGGTCTGCGAGAGCCGTCCGGCTCGTGAGGGTGAAGGCGGTGCTTTGGTCATCTCCCAGTATAGCACATTCTGCACCTGCTCACACCGGCTGGTTGTATAAATCAACCAGGAGCTCGACACGGATTTCGGGTTCGCATCTCGGGAAAGAGGAACTCTAACTGTAGGGCAAAAAGCTTGCGAAACGGAGCAACTTAAAGCAACTGCCGATTGCACGCACCCGCAGGAGCCGTGCTCCGACCATGGCGCGAAAGTCGTGAGTGGCATGCTCGCGTAGGCTTCTTTCCCCTGGCGGGTGTCAGTATGTTATGACCGGAGGCCATCGCTTTTCGAAGTCACGCCTGACGGGCGCCAGCAAACCTCCGTAGATCGCCAGGGATCTCTGCGCGTTGCAAAGAGATGTATCCGATGAAGCACCTCAAGCACGATCTTGCGCAAGGTGCCGGCGGTGTCGTCATGTATTCTCTTTTTTCAAGTTCACGACAAGTGGGTGCTGTCGTGGCGTTCGCGCAGTCCCCAATGATGTTGAGATTATTTGTCAATTAGAAGTGAACCATATCATGTAGCCCATAAACACCCAAGAATATGCAAGCACCATGTAATCCAGTGCGCATGTCTTCTGCTTAACTGCGAGATCTATCAGTTCATCAAATTCCTGTTTCATAAATTCTTTTACTTTCATGTTTTCGTTGAATGTAGCTACCGGGCTTCGCCCGGCAGCAGATCGACGCTACTACGCAGCGTCAGTCTTTCTTTTTATGTGTTTAGATAGCATCCCAAGGAAGACTTCTATCCCCCCGCAACCGTGAAAAGAAATCATCACAGCTGCGAGGGGTTATTCCTTGGTTATCCCATGGGAAGTGGTGAAGAGCATTGAGTTGAGCGACAACTGGGATCGGCGGGACGCTTTGCCGATCGACTTGCTCCGAAACCCCGGCCTCTCGGCCCGTCCGGTTATCTAGCGCGTGCTAGAAGCACCCTGCTGAGCTTTCCTTCAACTCTCACAGGGCAGGGGGCTTTCCGCCCCCATCTTGTTGCAACCTTTCACTCCCACTGACGGAGCGGGCTTTCACCAGCCGGTCGTTGCGGCTGATTTTCCCATTGCGCGCACTCGCTCGGCTCCGGTCTACGTCCCGGCTACCGATTTGCCGTAGGGCAGGCGGCTGTATCCCTTGTGCTATGGCAACGCGCGGTAGCTAACCGTCTGTCGCGGACCAGAAATGGCTTGCCTTCAGTATACCACCGCGGGCAACGATTTTGGACCAAAAACGCCGCGGTGGCGCTTAGCTGTGGCTGCGTTGCGACAAGCCGACGGGCCGTGATTGGCATTCAGTTGACGCGCTATCATAGACGCGTCTATGAGCCCGACGATGACAGACACTATAAAGCGCGACAATTCCTATTGGCTCCATCGTCTCGGAAGGGACGGTCGGGATGACCTGCTCAAGATGATCGATGATGGCGACATCACGGTATACCGGGCTTCCCTGGCTGCTGGCTATCGCAAGAAGCGAGCAGCAACCTCCAGAGCGGATCAGATCTCTTATCATTATTCCCGAGCGGACCTCGCCGAAAAGCGGCGTTTCATCATCGAAAACTGGGAGAGTGTGGCTCGCATCGTTACCGCCTTGGTGAAGCAAAAGCGGGAGAGCGAAGAGGCACAAAAACCCATCGAATAGGCTGGAAAACAGCCCGACAGATCGCTCCGCTTCTCCTAGAATAGTGGGAAATAACAACCACTAAGGAAAAGCACATGATTACTCCCGAAGACATCATCACCATCAGCGACGCCGCCAAAATCTGGATGGCTCGGTGTGAGCTCGAGAAGCTGGAACGTGCGACGCTCCACTCGTATCGCGGCCATGTGAAAAATCACATCGAGCCAAAGATAGGGCATCTGCTGCTCACTGGGCTTAGCGCTGTTGATGTGCGGGATTTTCTCGACGCTATGCTGCGCGATAGCACGCGCGCAATGGCGAAGAAATGCCTGACGACGCTCCGATCGATCATCAGTGCCGCGCAGGAAAGAGGTCTTGTGCAGCACAACATGGCACGCGATGTAAAGCTTCGGCGATCGGAGCGCCACGATCCTGACCGCGTGTTCCCCACCAAGGACGAGATCAGGGCTTTGATCTCAAACGCGCTGCCAAAGCACCAGCCGCTCATCATGACTGCGCTCTTCACTGGTATGCGCATGTCAGAGCTGCGTGGACTGACGTGGGATGCAATCGACTTCGAGCGAAGCGTGATCACCGTCAGGAAGCGTGCTGATCGCTACTGCGACATAGGGAACACCAAGAGTAAGTCCGGTCGGCGCGAGATCCCTATGGGGCCGCAGTTGGCGAAGGTGCTCAAGGGATGGAAGCTTGCTTGTCCTGCCGGCGAGCTCAACCTGGTTTTCCCAAACGGGGTGGGTAACATCGAAACACATTCCAACATCTATAACCGTGTCTTCAAACCGCTGATGCTGAAGTCTGGAATAGTTGACGGAGAGGGCGCTCCGAGGTTTTCACTCCATGCACTGCGGCACGCGGCTGCGTCGCTTTTCATTGAGCAAGGTTGGCCGCCGAAGAAGATCCAGACGATGCTTGGGCATTCGTCTCTCACCATGACCTATGATGTTTATGGCCACCTGTTTCATGATCCCGCGAAGGATGTGGACCTCATGGGCGAGATGGAGCGGGGGTTGTTGGCCGCGTAGTCAGGGTGGGCAAACTCCGCTAGACCTTGCATGAGTTTCGAAGAAGACTGGCAGGGTCAGCTTAGGAGGTCAGAGTGAGGGTCGAAGATGCTCGTTTGTTTATCGAACAGAAGGTGCTCGACCCTGCCCTGAGCAGTCCTGATCTGCCTGATAGCGCCAAGGCAACCATACGGAACACCAGGTCGTGGCTGCCTCGCTTTCGGCGTATTGGTGATCTGATCGCCTATATGGATCGCTTTAAAGGAACTGGAGAGACAGATGTTTATCGCGAGCTCAAGGCTGCGGACCTCTTAACCTTTGAAGACATTCACGACGACTTCATGGACGTGTTCGGGAAGTTCGCTTCTGAGCGAACACGTCTGGACGATTTCGTGGTTGGAGAACGCTACACCGGCAGCGAGCTAGTGATTTTCGCCGAGGTCTACGATAACAGAAGCGGGGGCATTCTGCTGATCGGTCGGTCCGGCAACCCTCAGGCAGTTTTGGTGAAAGCGACCCTGTCCGGCGGTAAATACCCAAACGCGTGGATCTCAGAACCGGAGCGGCTCAGATACTACCTCAAATCTCGGAAGGAGGTGTTCAGCGAGGCTTACGTTGAGAATGCCGCTATCATCAAGAACCCCGAGATCCCAGTCTATGTGTTTTATCGCACCGATGACAGGGAGTCATCCTTCACCTTTTCAGGCCAGTATAGGAATGAGACGGTTCACAAAGAACCGGATGGTTCGAAGTGGTTCGAATTGGTGCGGTCGGAGGCTATCGCTCCCAGAAACCGCGTTGAGGAGGGTGAGCTCCGGCGCGATTTTCTGAAGAAGGTCGCTGTGGCTAAGCGGGGATCACGACAGGACCGGCTAAGTCGGCTAAAGAATGCGTCGAAACGTCCCGCGAAGGTCATTACGTCATCAACGGCATATCTCCGCAACCCCGACGTCGTTGCTGAAGTTCTGTTCCGCAGTAATGGAACTTGCGAGGGATGCGGATCCAAGGCTCCATTCAAGCGCAACGCCGATGGCTCGCCTTACTTGGAGGTTCACCACATGAAGCATCTATCTGAAGGCGGTGAAGACATCGTGGAGAATGCGATTGCTGTCTGTCCCAACTGCCACAGGCGTGAGCACTTCGGACCGCGAAACTGGCATTGAGGCAACCAGCGCAAGCAACGTCTTGCAGGATGGATACCCAAATCGCTTCTTTGACGAGAGGGAGGGGGGAAGTTGTGGCAGGCCGCATAATCGCGCAGAGGCACAAGATTACCAATAGAGAGGAGATCAGGTCCCTTTTTGACGCGGTTCGAATCGGGAACCTGGCAGAGTGGGTGCAAAACTATGGGTTGAGCAATCAACTCGATGGATCACGCGATACGATGCGCCTGGTCTGTCTTACTGCCAACTTCGTTCCACGAAAAGCGAGTTCGGCGAGAGTCACCGTTGATCTTGCCGTGCTGACGCCAGTGGTTTTAGCTCCTACGCCGAGCGCACCGAGAGCAGTTTCACCTTTTCTGTAGGCGCTCCAAGCACCGTGGGTGCCCCTGATGATTGCAACGATCCCAACCGCGCCCAGGCCCGTAGTGGCGCTATCGAGAATGGTGTCGCTGACATCGATAACCGTTCCGCCAAGCGCCAGATCGATCGTTTCGGTCAGTTGGAAGTCTGTCATACCGCCGTCGATGACGCCCGTCTTTTCTGCGACTTCGGATGTGGCAATGAGAGGAATGTGGTCTGCTACTGATTCCACATAAGCGACACTGTCCGTCGCCTTGATCTGATAAGCGATGCCATCGATCGTAATATCCGTATCGGGGTGATTGAAGTTCGCGAAGCGCTCGCCGCCGAATCCACTCTCAACAACTTTCTCGAAGAAGGCGCCTTTAGTTAGCGATGCCAAGCCTACTAGGGTCCGGACTCATTAGAGCCACCAGGTGACGATGGCTGCGATAGCGATTGTGGCCATAAAGGTCTTGATGTTGCGGTCGAAGCGGGTGGCGACCCGCC
>NZ_JAAFZT010000011.1 GCF_013336795.1 Alteripontixanthobacter muriae
GGTTCTCAAGGCGGAGGCGTTCATTCTCACGCGCCAAATCTGCCTGCGGCGCTGAAACCAGATCACTGGGCCGATACTGAGATACCCACTTGCCCAGCGTCGACCTCCCTATCCCCAAATCCGATGCAACCCGGTCGCGCGGCAACCCGCTGGTCAGTGCGATCCGCACCGCCTCCTGCTTGAACTCTTCTGTATGCTTGATCATCTCGTCGGTCTCCTGTTGCGAGCTCTAATCGCTCAGGTGACCGGCGCAAAACCGTTACAAGTCCAGTTTCGATCCGCTGCGTTTTCAAGCGATGATGCTGATGAGACCTTCTTGAGAGATGGCCTGCAGTGTCAAGGTGTAGCTTCATAAGGGAGTATGGATGCCGCGGCGTGGACCGGAAGAGCAGGCAGAAGCCTCATATGTCGACGCGGCGTGGTGAAAGTGCGGTGGCTTGGATGCGACCTAACCGAGCGACGGCTTTCAGGACCGCTCCGCGGTCGCGGGAATGACCGAAATTCGGGCGCAAAGCTGACCGGGAGAAATTGGGCCTTGAGCAGACAGTCCGGTTGTGGCGAAGTGAACGTGCTTAGCTGCCATTCAACTATCGACAACATAGCGGACCCCCTGAACGCGAGAAGCTGCCCGTGAGGCGGCGCAGCCACGGCGACCCTGTCGCTTACAATTCTAGTGTAAACGGAGCATGGTGCCTCCGGTGGTCGCGCACGAGGAGATGCGGCTATGACCACAGAGATAGAAGTTCGCCGGTTCGATGCGCCTGATGACCGACTGGATATGAAGAAATCCGGTGGCATCTCGATCTTGAAGACGTGCAACGGTAACGCTGGCATGCACGCCATATTCGAACCTGGATGGACATGGGAGAAGGACGAGAAACCATTGTTGGGATCGCCCGACACGTGCCCTATGCATCATACAGGCTATTGCATGAGCGGCAATCTGGTCGTGCGAATGGTCGAAGCCGACGTCGAGACCCGCATCGCTACAGGCGATTTCTTCGAGATACCACCAGGGCACGACGCATACGTCGATGGAGACGAGCGGGTCGAGCTAATCCTCTTTAGCCCTCCAGAACATAGCCACTAGGCTCTTGGGAGAAGGGCGGAGATGCGCAAATCGCGTTTTCGCATGTGAAAAGCGCCACAACTTGCTTTTGTTGGGGATCGCTGCCGGTTTGTAGTGAGTACTATCAGACGAGTTCTGCCCGATCCGGTCCCGAGTAGACCGAGGCGCGTGGGCCGACATGCTTGACAAGAGGAGCAGGCAGGCAGAGCCTCACGACTGAGTCACACGACAGCACAAGCATTGGGTCGCTCTCGATGGTCGCTGCCCTGATGCTCAGGCGCGGGCTTCCGTCACTGTAAAAGCGGAGCGCCACAATGACTGAACCCAACTCAGATACCCTCAACCTCCTCGTGGGCAAGATGCTCGGCGATTTGGGAGGTGCATTCAGTGTGCCCACCGTCCGCATCGGAATCCGGCTGGGTCTCTTTGGCTCCCTTCATGCGGACGGACCGGCAACAGCAACAGAACTGGCGGAGCGACTGGGGCTCGCCGAGCGATACGTGCGGGAGTGGTCGATGGCACAGGCTGCCAATGGCTATATCCAGTTCGATCCCGCGACGGAAAGGTTCAGCCTCTCGCCCGAGCAGGCGATGGTATTCGCGATCAAGGACAGCCCGGTCTACCTGGAGGGAGCTTTCGAACTTGCGGCTGCAATGATCGAAGGCGAACCAAAGGTCGAGCAAGGCTTCCGAACCGGAGAGGGGGTTGCCTGGGGTGAAAGCGCAGGGTGCCTCTTCTGTGCGGTGGGTGCGTTCTTCCGACCCGGCTACGTCAACGGCATTGTGCAGGCATGGCTCCCTGCCTTGGAAGGTATGATGCCGCGCTTGGAATCAGGAGCAAAGGTCGCGGACATTGGGTGCGGCGTCGGCTTTTCCACTTTGGTCATGGCCGAGGCCTTCCCGAACAGCGAGTTCATTGGTTACGACTTCCACAAGCCGTCGATTGAGCAGGCAAATGCTCATGCAGCCGCTCACGGGTTAGCCGGCAGGGTCAGCTTCGAAACCGCTCCCGCGAAGGAGATCGCGGAACGCGACTTCGACCTGATCACCATGTTCGATTGCCTGCACGACATGGGCGATCCTCGCGGATGCGCGGAGCACATGCGTAGGCTTCTGAAGGAAGATGGCTCCTGGATGATAGTGGAGCCGATTGCCGGGAACAGCCCGGCTGAAAATATCGGAAATCCGGTCAGCCGGCTCTACTACAACGCCTCCACCATGGTCTGTGTGCCAACTTCTTTGGCGCAGGAGGTCGGCGAGGCACTCGGCGCACAGGCAGGCCAGGAGAAGCTGACTCAAGTGCTCACTGGTGCCGGCTTTGGGAGTGTGCGGAGGGCCACCGAAGGTCCGTTCAACATGGTTCTCGAAGCGCGGCTGTAGGAGCGCACCGCCTCCTGCCGTTTTCCTGACCTCCAGAAAGAACAGAAAGCCTGGGGCTTTGGGTACGAGCTTTATCCTGCACGAGAAGGCGCTCTGTCCAACACAAGCCCCTCCAGACCATAAGGATATTCGAAGATGGCAGCGACAAATACGATTCAGCAACTTGCCGAGCGGATCAGCGGACATCTGGTCCAACCGAAAGACGACCAGTATGACGAAGCTCGCGGTATTTGGAACGGGATGATCGACCGCAGACCGGCAGCGATAGCTTTCTGCAATCACACTTCCGACGTCGTCCAAGCCCTGCGTTTCGCGCGGGAGAACAAGCTGCCATTCTCGATCCGCTGCGGCGGCCATGGTGTGTCCGGCAACTCACTGGTTGATGACGGGCTCGTGATTGATCTCTCATGCATGCGTTCGGTGGTGGTTGATCCTCAAAAGCGACGAGCAATAGTCGGAGGCGGGGCGCAGCTAGGCGACTTCGACCGCGAGACGCAGGTTCATGGGCTTGCGGCAACCGCGGGTGTAGACCCCTCCACAGGTGTTGCTGGCCTGACTCTCGGCGGAGGGACGGGGTTTCTGGCGAGGAAACTTGGTTTGACCATCGACAGCCTTGTGGGCGCGAAGGTGGTTTTGGCGAACGGCTCTATCGTGAGGGCAAACGCGACTGAGCACCCGGACCTGTTCTGGGCCCTTCGCGGAGGTGGCGGCAACTTTGGGATCATCACTGAGTTCGAGTTTGCACTTCACCCGATCGGCCCTGAAGTGATGAGCATACAGGTTTTCTATCCATACAAAGCAGCACGTGAGGTCCTCAGATTCTATCGGGACTTTATGGCGAACGCGCCGGAAGAAGTCGGCTGCTACGTGCTGCTCGTGCCAGTGCCTGCGGTTGAACCGTTCCCCCCTGAACAGCACGGCAAGACCGCAGTGGCGCTTGCTGGCTGCTACGCCGGTGACCTCGAGGAGGGAAGAAGGGCGCTAGAGCCACTTACAAGCATAGCGGACCCGCTGCTCGCCGTTCTGGAGCCAGTGCACTATGTTGACCTGCAATCCAGCTTCAAGGATGCAGCTCCGCATGGAGAGCGCTACTACTGGAAGTCGCACTTCATCGAAGACATCACGGAGGAGCTCCTCGATCTTGTCGTCGAACGAACTGAAGCGCTCCCAGGCCACCTATCCAGCTGCTTCTTCGAGCCTCAAGGGGGAGCGGTGAACCGGATTGACCCCAAAGCCACTGCTTATCCTCACCGGCAGGCCCTCTACTCCATCAGCATGTCTTCCGGCTGGAGTGACCCGGCTGATGATCACGCAAACATTGCCTGGACCCGTTCGTTCTACGACGCGGTTGCGCCGCACAGTACTGGAGGAGTTTACTCCAACTACATGGACTTCGATGAAGTGGATCGCGTGCAAAGTGCCTACGGCGAGAACTTCGATCGCTTACGCCGCGTCAAGGCTGAGTACGACCCCAACAATGTGTTCAGGCTGAACCAGAACATCAAACCCGCGACGGGAGCCTAGTTTCTCTCCAGTTTGAGCGAGTGCATGGCACCCCGTATGAGTTGGCAATGTCCCACCTTTGTGGAAGGAGCAAGGACCTCACTATGGCCAACTTTGAGCGGCTCGCGATGACATTCCTGCCTGTCGGCAAACGACCCCAAAGCTGCGCGATGGTAATTAGATAAGCTTTTGCTCTGGATTAGAAACGGACCAGAACCCTTCCGTCACTAACTGCACCGTTGCGAGCGGGCGCCCGTCCTCAGCTAAATACACAGGCCGGTTCTTCGGAATAGAATCCTGTACCATCAGAAGCGCCGATGCAGCGTTTGCAGCCTCGAATTCAACTTTTTTGGGGCACCATGCCAGTCCTCCCCGAGTGCCTTATCCTGTAGGTGTGATCACGCTGATTGTTGTTTGCAGCCTTCATAGCAGTATTGCCTCCCGAGGCGCGGAAACCATTGTCCCAGAAGCAAGGATGAGCGTCGCTAGCCTAGGTTAATCGCAGACTTACCATTGCGCATCGAGTATCAGCGGAGCGAGGAGCATTCTCCTGCCACTGACAGCCTTAGTTTCCTGCGCATGAGCGGTCGGGCAGCGGTTCTGTCCCAGATACGGACGGGTCTATCAGAACCTCCCTTCACCCTGTGTTAATCATGCAAGAACCTCGGAGCGTGGTCGACCAACACTGGTACGAGCGGTCGCTGCACAAGGAGAAGAAAAAATGCGGAAAGCTTTTTTACGAGCCTCGATTGCAGGAGCGCTGGCGCTGTGGAGCAGTAATGCACTGGCGGCAACAGTCGTTGAAACATATCAGTTTTCTGCGACAACCGACGGTCCAATCACAAGCCACTCTGGTACTTTCTCCTTTTCCTATGATAATGAAGCCGCTTTCGACCCAACGTTGCTATCAATCGACTTCTCTCTAGGCGACTTTATTTTTGACGCATCCAACACCGGTATCGTGGCTGAGGGAGAAGGATTTCTCCTTGGTGCAAGCACCCCAAACGGTATAAGACCCGGAACTAACGATTTTATACTTCTGAAAACGAGCAGGACGTTTTTTCTGTATACCGTTCCCGGTTTCGGTTTCGCGGAAGATAGAAACCCTCAACTCGAACTCGTTTCCGGCGCAGTTCCCGAACCATCCACATGGGCAATGATGCTGCTCGGTTTTGGCTTTATTGGCGGCGCAATGCGTTCTGCTAAGCGCAGGCAGAAGATGAACGTTTCTTACGCCTGATTACTTTCTGTAGGCCGGGCAAGAGCGGCTCCGGTGGGAACATTGGCGGCGCGTTACTTTGGCGAAAAGCGGTTATTGATTCTAAATTAGAACGTTCGCAAACCGATGGTAAATCGACCTCAGCGACAGGATCGTCGCCTCGCTCAATAATCAAAGCCGATGGGCGAGCGTGTGAGTATATGTTCATGCTGTTGCCGGCACCGAGTTGGCTTTTGCTTTTGTTAGCCCGCCATGTTAACTTCCCATCAGGGTCAAGCCAACTGGAGATGAATGGGCGCACTATAGTGGGTCCGTGTCATATACTTGATAGGGGCACTACATGATAAAATCGATCGCTGCTCTAACAGCCGCTGTGGTTACCTTCGCCGCTGTGCCAGTCCACGCCGCAGTGGTGTTCGATGAGGCCGTAAGCGGAGATATCGATGTTGCGACCGCATCCGTTGATAGTCTTGGTCAACCAACACGGACTTTTGTTTCTTTAGCTCCTGGAACTAACTTATTCTCGGGTAGCCTGTCTTCTGGAGGCGGCGGAGACCCTTCTGACTTTATACCATTCGAAATCTTGGCAGGTCAAACAGCGACTAGTCTGAGTGTTTTGATAAATAATTCCGTGATCAACAGCGGAACGCAAATCTTTTTAAGCAGCACTTCTTTTTCTAATGGTGATTTCTTTATCGATCAGCCGCTAGGGGATTTCTCTACAGCGCTTCCAAATTTGGGGCCGGGAACATATGGCTTATTGCTTGGCAACGGAGTGGTTGTCCTTGATTATGATGTCGAGTTTGAAGTAGCAGGAGCGCCTCTTGCCGCAGTACCAGAACCCACTACTTGGGCGATGATGCTGCTCGGGTTCGGCTTCATTGGTGGCGCAATGCGTTCCGCCAAGCGCAGGCAGAAGATGGCCGTTTCTTGCGCCTAAACTCCTGTTCGTTCAATCAGAGCGCCGCTGGTGGGAACGCTGGCGGCGTTTTGCTGTTCAGGAGGCACTGTCAGAGCAAATGCACCTGCTGATAAGGGTTGAGCGGGCAGGGCGATACGATGCCACGTCCAAAGAAGCCAGCCAGCCCATTCCGCTACTTCAATTCATCGCCGGAGGTGATCCGGCTCGTCGTGATGATGTACGTCCGCTTTCCGCTGTCGTTGCACAGTGTGGAAGACCTGCTGGCTGAGCGCGGGATTGACTTATGCCACGAGACCGTGCGGCAATGGTGGAACAGGTTCGGCCCGCTATTCGCTGCTGACATCCGCCGTCAGCGGGTCAGCCGGATGCGGGGTTTTCGCCAGTGGCAGTGGCACCTCGATGAGGTCTACGTGAAGATCAACGGTGAGATGCACTACCTGTGGCGGGCAGTGGATCCGGAAGGCGAGATCCTCGAGAGCTATGTCACGAAGACGCGAGACAAGGCAGCAGCTCTCAGGTTTATGAAGAAGGCACTCAAGCGCAACGGCTCACCCGTCATCATCACCACTGATGGTCTGCGCTCCTACAAGGCAGTGATGAGCGAGCTTGGCTGTGAGGATAAGCAGGAGATAGGTCGCTGGGCCAACAACAGGGTGGAGAACTCCCACCTTTCGTTCCGACGACGAGAGCGAGCGATGCTGCGGTTTAGGCAAATGAAGGCGCTACAGAAGTTCGCCTCCGTTCATGCCAACGTCCACAATCACTTCAACTCCGAACGCCACCTGATCGATAGAGAAACTTACAAGACCCGCCGCTCGGCCGCCCTGACCGAGTGGCAGAACCTCATGGCCTGAGCCATGCCGAAGAAGGGGAGAGCTCTGCCGATCGGAGACAAGTTGCGATTAGACTGACAGCACCCGATGAGACCCAAACCCCCTTAAATCACAACCTCTAATGCGTGCCATAAGTGCTGACGGGGAACAGACGCAAAAATGCGTCTGACGAGCGCTTGGCAGGATTGAAGGTGATCTGTTACTCTCTAGCTCATGGATGAGCCTACCATCATCGAAAGGGCATTCGCGCTCGCTGAATCGGGGGAGTATCGTAGGGTCGCAGACATTCGCCAGCAGTTGAAGGCTGAGCAATTCAGCCAAGTGGAAGCGCATCTCGCTGGTCCGTCCATAAAACGCCAGCTTATAGACATCTGTGCAAAGACCCGCAGTCCGGAGAAGTGATCGGGATCTCAGCCTGCGACTCCAGACAGCTAATCGGGTCCTTCTTGATCGACGGAGCACTAAACGAGCGTGAGTTTCTTCAGGCATTCGCCCAAGCACGAGGCTGGACTTCAAAGCCTGAGAGCTGAAAAGCCGTTTTTCATCTGTGGCCGGCCATAAGGATGCCGGCGGTGCCTCAAGAGGTCTTGTAGGCATTCAGATGCTGCCGCATGTCGCGCCTCTCGGTGCGACCCTTTTCGCTGCGCGCGCGGTGGGCGGGGGCGAGGCCGGAATCGCGAACCGAAGTTCGCCGATGAAGAAGACCGGAGAGCCCTTCATCATCAGGTTGCGCTCGGTGCAACGCAGAAACACAGCAGTTCCGCCCGCATCGCTTTGCACTGTAAAGCGCTTTATCTGCCTTATCGATCCAATCGGTTCCGCTACAGCCGTGATTGGGCGAGGAGGAAAATGTGCGTGAACTGACGGGCCGGGACAAATAGTAGACGCAGCGCCGCTAACTCGCTTCGTCCGCTTTCAGGTGAAGGAACTAGGCCGCTAGCTGGCCGTCCCGATCAAGAGCTGGAAAGCCGATGCGACCCTCTGCCATTGGCATTCGACGGCTCAGAAAAGGCTCCAGGCCTGTCGAATTTCGGCGTACGAGCATCTAAGGAACCTCTTTGTGGCCAGCCCATTACAGAGCATGGATATTCAACGCGAGCAACGCAAACTTCGCTTGAGCAAAGCGTCTCGCGTAACGTCAGTCACGAGCGTCATGCAGCACGATCGATTTGACCTTCAGCGATTTGTTGATGCGCAGGAGGAGATTTACCTTTCTGCGCTAAGTGAGATCCGGAAAGGCGCAAAGCGCGGTCACTGGATGTGGTTCATATTCCCACAAGCTGCGGGACTAGGTCGCAGCGAGATGGCTCGGTATTTCGCAATTGGTTCGCTGGAAGAAGCAGCGGCCTATCTGGCGCACCCTCTTCTTGGGGCGCGATTGAGCGAGTGCGTGGAAGCTTTACAGGATCTCACGAAACTGACTGCAGAGCAGGTCTTCGGAGAGGTAGACGCACTCAAGCTGAGATCTTCGCTAACCCTGTTCTCAGTAGCCGGGGGCGGTTCGGTCTTTGATGCCGCGTTAGCGAGGTGGTTCGGCGCCCCGGACGTTCGAACGCTGGAGGCCTTCAACCGCGTCTGAGCAGACGCTTCAGTATATGAAATTTGATGAGCGATGAAAGAATAGCAGTTCAACGCAATCGCCGCGCTTGATCTGCCTTTATCAGCAATTCACCTGTGTCGACTGCCGCCAGGAACTGGACGACGCTATCAATCTGATCGTCATGCTTTCCGTGCGGAAAAGCGCCGAGTTCATCCTCGAATGCGCTTAACCAGGGGGCCTTCCTCGGCAACCAAACCTCGCCTCGCTGGAACTTGGGAGATTGTTTTGACGCGCGGTCCTGCTTCGACCCTTCCGGGCGAAGGGTTTGCAACCAAAGCTTTCCTCCCTTGTTGCGAACATTTTGCCATAGACTGATACCTGACCCCGCTTTCTCCACGATCACCAGTGCTGCGCGCCACTTCTTGCGTTGATCATAGACAGCCTGCTCAAGGGCATAGAACTCCAGCTTTTTACGGAATACGTCCAGCAGGTAGTAACGTTTACCCGAAAGCGCCCAGGTGGTGCACACGCTGTAATCATGCTGCTCTTCGATGTCGTAGGCAGTATCCCAGCTCTGGAAGATATCTTGGATCTGGTGTGGAGGAGGAGTCTCGTCGTACCTTTGCAGCCACTCCATCTTGAACAAAGCGCCTCCGGGCGGAAGTGGACGCTGATTGTACTGCGCCTCGAAGTCACGCTTGCCCATCTCTGCGCGCAATCGGGCAATTTCTTCTTCGCCGATGCGGTCTTCGTGCAGGAGGTGTCCAGCAGGCCTCTCGAGGGTGATACCTGCGACATCAATCGTCCGGTTCTGCCATTCGATGAGCGGTAGCTCAAGCAGGGACCAGGACGTACCGCTCTGGCGAAGGTAGCCACACAGATCCTCTTGATGCAGGCGCTGAGCAATCACGATGATACGCCCGCGCTTCGGATCATCAAGACGGCTTGCAGCAGTCCCGCCGTACCACTTTATTGCTCTGTCGCGCGCAACTTCGGAAGAGCCATCAGCTGCCTTGATCGGATCATCGATTATGAGGAGGTTGCCTCCGAGGCCGGTAAGGGTGCCTCCGACAGAGGTCGCCCTGCGTCTTCCACCACGCGTAGTTGCTATAACTTCCTGGTTGCACTTCTTGGGATCGATATGCGTGTGTGGAAACACGCTGCGGTACCAGTCTGTCTGCATCAGTTTCCGGCACTCGAAAGCAAATTCTTCCGCAAGCTTCTGGGCGTAAGAAGCGCAAATAATCTTCTCCTGCGGATCTCGCCCAAGAAGCCAGGCGGGCAGGCAAACGCTGGCGAGGAAGCTTTTCATCGAGCGCGGCGGCATCGTGATCATCAGCCTTTTTGTGTCTCCCAGTGTAGCCTCGACCAGCTGCTGGGCGATCACTCCGATGTGCCAGTTATGCTGGTATCCGCCGCCATGCAGTTCTTCGAAAGCGCGGACGGCGAAGAAAAGGAAATCCTTTCGAGCCAGTGCGCGCATGTCCGGCAGGAAACGGCGAAGATCTGGCTGTTCAGCGAGCAGCATTTCCGTCCTCCTCGCCTGAGTTCAGGAAGTCGTAGAAATCAAGGTATGCACGTAGCGCCACTATATCAGCGGACATCTGTTCCGCGGTCAGATCGGGTGGATCTTCCCTCGGTTCGTGCCGTTCGACCAAGCTTAAAAATGTGCTGGCTGCCTTGAGGTCGCCTGCGCTTGCCTTGTTGGCGATCTGGTGGACTGCCAGCGCAACTTTGCTCATCTTCTTGCTCTTGCCGCCAATGAGTACCGAGCTCTTGAGCGAGGCAGCCTGGTTGACGATCGTCCCGAGGTTTTGCGAACCCTTTCTGCGGCCTTTGCCAGCCCTGTTGCCTTTCTTGAAGCGACTGTGCAGCGGCGGCTTGTTCTTGCCCACCTTGTACTCGCTATCAGCACTCCCGCTGGCGTCCACGTGATCCGGCCCTTCCGAGCTGGCTTCCCGCCCGAAGTGCTCCTCCTCAGTATCCTCGACCATCTCAGTTATCTCCCTCTGCAAGGGATGCCGCCGGATCAGACTTGCTGCTTCGTCTCGCGGCAACTTCGCTGAAGGTCTCGCCGGTCTCCACGAGCACCGCTTCACCGCCGGTCAGGCGCTGCCAGCGTTGAACCGATACATCTACGAACCCCGGTTCAAGTTCGATGCCGCGGCAGGATCTGCCGGTCTTGTCTGCAGCGATCAGTGTCGTTCCACTGCCGAGAAATGCGTCCAGGATCATGTCCCCTCGGGCGGTCACGTCCAGAATGGCATCTACGCAGAGTTCGACCGGCTTCGGTGTTGCATGCGAGGCCAGCATCTCATTGGCAGAGGAGCCCTTGCGGTTCGCTCCAGGTGCAAGCCAGACGTTCTGGCGGTCGCGCCCGTGCCGGCCCAGCTCGACATTGTTGACCCTTGGCTTCTCACCCTTACAGAATACCGCCACCAGTTCGTGTGCAGATCTGTACAGTGCTCCCATGGCACCTGACTGCTTGTACCAGACTGCCAAATTGACGAGCTTGAGCTTGGCGGCAAAACCGGCGGCATAAACCCGATGAATGCTGCGCCAGTCCATGAACAGGAACAGCACCGCACCAGAAACGACGTTTTCGTTCAGACGGGTCAAGACCTTGTCCAGGAAAGCCTGCCATTCCTGCTCATTCAGTTCGCCAGAAGCCATGGCGAACTCATCGTGGACCTTCTTGCCAAGCCCACTCACATTTCCCTGTATCTTCACGTTGTAGGGAGGATCAGTCAGCACCGCCTGCGCCTGCCCATCCAAAAGAAGAGCCTCATAGGTTGCCGCCTCAAGAGCGTCTCCGCAGATGACGCGGTGTTCGTCCATTTTCCAGATGTCGCCTATGCAGCTCACCGGATCCCTCGGAGGATCATCCACTTGATCGTCGGCTCCGGTTTCCGGAACAGCTTTCACATCGTCGAGCAGGATGATGTCTCTCTCCTGATCGCTGAACCCGATGGACGACAGATCAAGATCATGGACTTGTAACGTTTTTGCGCCGGTCACCTGAGCGATTAGAGCTCGCAACAGGAGACCGACGAGATGATCAAGCATACAGAAGAGTTCAAGCAGGAGGCGGTG
>NZ_JAAFZT010000012.1:0-121433 GCF_013336795.1 Alteripontixanthobacter muriae
CGGCGGGTCGCCACCCGCTTCGACCGCAACATCAAGACCTTTATGGCCACAATCGCTATCGCAGCCATCGTCACCTGGTGGCTCTAATGAGTCCGGACCCTAGAAAGCACCTGAAACATTTACCCGAACCCATGCAATAATTTGCGTTGAATTCAACCAAACCTCACAAATATTATCAGCTAAGTTAATGTAGGTGAAGATAAGTTAAGCTGAGTTCAGCTTTTTACATACTTACCTTGCCGGAGTTTGTGCATTTTGGTGGAGTTAGGCTCGGTAAAAAGGGGACTGTGTTTAGCCTATTAGGAAACTTCTTGTCTTCACAGATTGAAGACGAGTGCAGATAGCTCGAAGCAAAAAGGGCTAGCGGTTTTCTTTTTGAGCATCCGTGGTTGCTAGCCGCGTGTCGGAAATCGTGTGAAAAAAGCGCCTAAACTAGCCCTTCAATATGAACAGCGTCTCTGAACTTAATTTCCCCAACAATCCGCCCGCCTTCGGAAGCGATGATGATGCTGTGATTCAGATTAAGCTTGCCAGTCTTGGCGTCTTCTCCTGCAAGTTCCCTTGCCTCTCGTAAGCCGCGTCCTAGCGCAAACTCATCGGTTGGAAAGTCGGCACCCTCTTCATCTATCGTGTCAGTTTCATCGTGAACATGGAGGTAATATCTAGGCATAGAGTCTAGTTTAGCGCCATCTAACATGCCGGTCCTTCACAAATGGTAAGCACTTGCATCCAAACATTTACACTGAACCATCTGCACACTGGTCTACACCGCTAGTTTGGCCGTTGGCATTCATCACAACTGATGCAGGATGAAAGGGTTCTACCCACACCTGACCATCACAGAAGCGCTGTTATCAAGTGCGGCAAGGCTTTCACCTTCTGCCTGTTCAACGGTCGAGCATGACGCTCAGAACTTGTAACTAATAAGCCCACTTCATAATTATCTAGTGATATGGCGCACAAGATAGCTGGACTCCGTTATGAACTAGGCTCATAAAGTAAGCCTAACTTATAAGCGAGTCGAAAGGCAGAAACTATGAGCCGCATTGCATACTACCGAGTGTCTACCGATGGGCAGTCAATCGAAAGCCAGCGCAAGGCTCTTGGTGGTAACTTCGATAAGGAGTTTGCTGATGAAGGTGTGTCGGGTGCGACGTTAGCTGCTGACCGTCCTGCCTTCGCCGCACTGCTAGGCTATGTTCGCGAAGGTGATACGGTCTGTGTCACTGCATTGGACCGTGTAGGCCGCGATGCTTTGGATGTGCAGTCTGTGGTTCGTGACCTAATCAAGAAGGGCGTGACCATAGACGTTCTTGGCTTAGGCCCCGTCGCTAAGGGTGTAGGTGAACTGGTGGTAGCTGTGTTGGCACAGATTGCCGATATGGAACGTCAGCGCATTAAGGAGCGCTGTGATGCTGGTAGGCAAGCCGCAAGGGCCTCTCTTGCTGCCAATGGGAAGACGCACAGGGGCAAGGCTAGCCTAGGACGTCCTTTTGCTGCCGATAGCGATGCAGTTGCACAATGGCGCAAGGATAATGGCGCTAGCATCGCTACGACTGCACAGGAGTTCGGTTTGTCCGCTGCAACAGTGAAGCGGTACTGTGCTGCTAGTGCAGCCTAAGGTCTGCACTGCTTCAAGCGCTCCTATACCCTTCGGTCTAATCCCTTTGGCATAGCATGTGGCGGTTGGGTCTATAACGACAGAGAGGCACTTAGTCCTTTTGCATAGTAGACCAACCTACAACTAATCTGTCATGCCATGTCTCTCGCGGGAACCAGTTAGGACTCGCGAAGTTGTGAATGTCGGGTCGGCACGCAACTCACTGGCTTTCTCCCAAGTCAAAGAACGTGCCGCCCGTCTTCCAGCATACTGATATCAATTATGTGGCGGCGTCTTTGCCGCTACTGCCACAGCTGCCAAGCGGTAATGCGCTGCTCCTGCTGCCCAACCCTCTGAACTGTACCGTAAGGCTCTAGAAGGGCGGTCCAGGCCACCAAGGCGCCTCCTTTTACCGCTGACTGTTCCGCTAAGGTGCTCCATTGCGCTATACCCCCACCGAGCAGAGTGCTCAGGGGTTTGCATAAATTATCTGGACGAACAGCAAAACGCCGCCAGTACTACCCGGCGGCGCCATAGCTACAGACCTCTATCGGGTAGTTACGCGTAGGAGACGGTGAACTTCTGCCGGCGCTTAGTGAAACGCATTGCGCCACCCACGAAGCCGAAACCAAGCAACATCATAGCCCAAGTGGTCGGTTCGGGAACTGCGCCGCCTACCTCGCCGATTGTTAGTGTTCCTGTACCACCAGTCCCGCTGAGGGCGAAACTACCAAGTATGAATTGGGGGGCTGACGTAGGACCGGTAAAGAGTGCGGAACCAACATAATCAACAAAGCTGCCGCCGGAAGCAAAGTTGAAACCAGCCAAGGTGGGTGAGCCAAAGTTATAGAAATCGATTTGGCCCGTTACAAGGCCACTACTTGTTGTCACCGGAACCGCGGCGTAAGCAAATTGATTGGGGATAAATGCATCCGGAGCAACGGTGTCATCTAGAACAAAGCTGATGCTGTTCGCAGGGTTCTCTGCTGAGAAATTGAACACTAACTCCGCCGCTGATGCCGGGGTCGCGACGGTAAAGAGCCCTGCACTTGCGAGTAGAAGTCTTCTCATTTGACAAATCCTTTAGCTGGGGTGTCATAGTGACTGAAAAAACGACCCGTCCAATTGGAGTAATCGCTCAAAAATATGAGCGACGAGAATTATCATCAACAGCGGCTAAGGGCTCGAACTGCGTTCGGCCACCAAGCCCAAGCCATCGAATCCCGCGCTCGGCAGTAAAGATTAACCATACATTAATTTATGCCGCTTGCAACTGCCGGGTGGGCCCGCTTCCTATTTGTTAGAAGACTCAAGCCTGGTCTTTCGTGTCCTACCCTGCTTGCTAGACAACCGTGTTTGTGTACGCTGCAATCGAGGTTAAGTTAGGCGGGGGTGACATGCGCCAGCAGGGCAGAAACAATGTACATTCCATCAAGGCTGCCCGGCGCGCTGGTTGGAAGAAGACAAAGCGGCAGCGCAGTGCAAAACGTCTAAACATCGCAAAGGTTCGGTTGGGATTTCTAGTGCTTGCCTTCGGTGGCCTAGGGTTCTTCGCCTTGAAAAACGACCAGGTCGGATTTGCTGATTATGTATACTACCCGCGCTGTAGCTTCGCTCACGCAAAAGGAGTCTACTCAATCCGCAGTGGCGAACCTGGCTATCGCTCGGAACTAGACGCTGATGCGGATGGACTCGCCTGTGAGCCTTACCCCTGAGGCATAAGCCAACATAGCCTCAGCATCGGGGCCCAAGGACTAGCTTAGGACTAATCGACTCGCTCCTTACGGCTCCGAACTGCACCAGAGCGCACTGCTCCATTCCATAAGATATTGAAATCATGGAGCAGTATGGTTCAGGTTGGTGCAACTTGCCGGATTTGTAATCAGGGGGTCAGGGGTTCGAATCCTCTAGCCGGCACCATCCGCTCCTCGCCCGATCAGATTACCGCAAGCTGGCGATTGGTCAGCGTACCGCCATACTGGCGTTGCAGCCGTACCTTGCGCTCGAGATCGTCGATGATCGCTCCGGAGAAGTTTACGCCGCTCAGATCCTCGATGAAGTTGAGGCCGCCGGGCGTATCGACGTTTATTTCCATCATCTTGTCGCCCGCAATATCGAGCCCGGTCAAATACATGCCATCGTCGATCAGCTTGGGCCCGACGATTTCGGCAATTTTCAGGGCGACCTCTGGCGGATCAACCATTTCGACGCCGCCACCGGCGGAGATGTTCGACCGGTGATCCTCGGTCTGGCTGAAACGGTGCAGGCAGGCATAGGTGTCGTCCACCTTCAGCGGACGCCCGTTCATCGTCAGCATCCGCAGATCGCCTTCGCTGGCTGCCGGCAGATATTCCTGCACGATGGCGTAGCCGTCGCGGATGACCGCCTCCATGATTTGGTTGAGGTTCTGCCTATTGTTCTCGTCGATGATGAAGACGCCCTGCCCGCCCGAGCCTTGCAGCGGCTTGATCACGCCCTTGCCGCCATGCGCCTCGAGAAAGCGCTCGATCTCGGCCGGAACGCGGGTGATGGTGGTTTCAGGGCGCACGTCTTCGGGAAAGCCTTGGAAGTAGGTCTTGTTCTGCGCGTCGGTCAGATGCTGCGGGTCGTTCAGGACAATGGTCTGATTGCGCGCCGCCAATTGCGCGAACAGCAGGCTGGAGGAAGGCGCCCAGTTGCGGGTCCCGAGTTCCTCCGCCGGGTCGCCGCGCAGCATCAGCACGTCCCAATCGGCAAGCGCGATGCGGTGATTGTCGATCTCTCCATCCTGCAAATGGGCGAGATAGGTCGTGTCGTCCTCGAAACTATCGATCTTGCTCATCGTTGCCATGGCGCAGATCGATTCGTTCCAGTCGTAGATGAAGTTGCCGAGGCCGATCAGCGCCACCTCGTGCCCGCGGGCCACTGCTTTGCGCGCCAGCCGGATGGTGGTGTAATTGTCCTGCTCCGTTTCGATATCGTTGATGACGAAGGCGAGCTTGATCTTCATATCGGTCATGCTTCGGGTTTTTCCTGGAAAAGTTGTTCGATTGTGAGGGTGCGGACGCGGTCCAGCCGTTGGCGGGCTCCGTCGTCCTGCAGATAGTTTGGCAGAACCCGCGGCGGCATGACGATGCCGTCCTCCAGCAGGTCCTTGAGAATGGGGAGCTGTTTCAGGGCAAATTTGCCGAGGAACAGGATCTCGAAATCGCCGTCATGACGCAGATAGGCGAGCAGTTCCGCAAGGCCTTTCAGATAAAGCGCATCCTTGGTCAGCCCGCCGCCCCGCTTGGCGCGCAGGGCCGTGTCGAAGGCCATCTCGGGCATTAGATCGCATTCCTCGACGAGCCGGGCGTAGATTTCCGACCCGCTGGCGCGGGCGACCGCCATATGCGCGGCAATCACCCGGCCAGCCAAAACGCGCAGACGCGGTGCGGGCAAATAGCCGGACAGATATTCCGCCAGAACCGCGATGCCTTCCTGCAATTCGTCATAATCGGCAAGGCCGCCCGCAAGGGTATGCAGCGGCTGGCAGCGCCCGTTATGGCGCGTGACGACATGCGTGCCGACTTCGTGCTGGATCAGCGGGTCGACCCTGGCGCGGGCGGTGCGATAATCGAAAGCGACGTGAAAATTGCCCATCGAGGTATAGAGGGCGGTGCCCGGCGTATCGTCCTTGATCACCTCGCAGCGGAAGGATGGATAGCGTTTCTTGAAGCCGTCGACAGCATGATTTGCAGCATCGATGAAGTAGTCGGCATCGACGTCGGACTTGTCGCGCTCGACCACAGGCACACGGGCGAGAACCGTTTCAGCCGTGTCCAGCAATTGTTCGTCTACATGGCCGAACAAGTCGATGCTGGCCATGATGAAGCCGTCGCAATCTCGCATGCGGACGAGTTCGATCTGGCGGTCGAGTTCCCGCTGCTTCTCCAGCAGCAACGCTTCGACCAGCGGGTTTTCAATGTTCCGCACAGGCAAGTCGAACAGCGTCTTGCGAAGGCCCGGCGCATCGTCAACCAGCCCTTCGCCATAGGTGCTGTCGGGCATATGGCGGAATCCGCTGGCGAAGAACTCCTCGCGTATTTCATCGATATTGACCGGGGTCAGGCGTGTCAGCCAGTCGACCTGCCGGTCCATGCGGGCGAGCGCTTCGTCCACCTCCACCGCCGCAGCGCAGAGCTGGGTCCCGCCCTCCTTCCGCGAGACCTCGCGCGGCTGAACGCCGCTGCTCACGGGCGAAACCCTTCCAGCCGTGACAGCGCGGCGCGGCCTTCCCGCACAGCAGCATGAAAACCGGAACGCAGGTCCTGCATGGCGAGGACTTCGGCGCCGTGGCTCCATTCGTCCATGAAGATCTTCTTGTATTCCAGCGTGATGACACAGGCCGCATCGCCATATTCGGCATGCAGCCATTCGGGAAAGTTTCCGCCGTCTTCCCAGCGTACATTCACGCGAACGTCGGGGGTTTTTCCGACCACTTTCCGGCTGCGCAGACCATCGGCGAACCGGTCGAGCAGGTCGCCGTAAATTGCCTTGTCGAGTGTCGTGGCACCAAGGTCAATGTCGGGATTGCCTGCTTGCGGCGCCGCATCCGCTTCGGCCCCGTCGCGCCGGTGGTTGTAGCTGTGCAGATCGAGCACCAGTATTCTACCGTGACGGGCGATCATCGCCTCCACCCGCTCCGCCATCAGCCGGTAAAACTCGGCATGCAGCGCCAGGGATGTCTGCTTCTCCGCTTCCGGCATGTCGGGGTTCCAGATCTTCAGCCCCCAGGTGTCGTCCGGATCGACAGTGACCGCCGTCTCGGCCGGGCGGTTCAAATCAAATTCGAAGCGCGAACGGTTCGCGCGGAAAACAGTATCGCCGCCAGCCATGAAGTAGTCCGTCAGCGGGTCTTCCTCGCGAAGGCGGTCGCCATTCTCGATCTCGAGCCAGGGCTGCAGCGACTTGCGGATAATATGGCCAGCGTGAATGGCGGTGGTCATCACCGGGCCGTCCTGGATCATCAGATCCCATGGCGGATTGTCGGTGGCGTGGTTGCTTGCTGGTTGCGGGTAAAGGTCGTCGGCTTGGGGCAGTGTGTTCATGCCGGGTGAACGCTGCCCTGCTGGCTCCGTTCCGACCTTTCACGCCCGATCGCCCGGGAGTTTGCTCTAGGCGACCTCAAGCCGGTGCGTCAGCCGCGCCCCCGATAGGATGCAACCCCCTGATCCGGCACCCATAATCCCTGCGGGGGAGCGTCGCTCTGCCAGAAAACATCGATGGGGATCCCGCCGCGCGGATACCAATAGCCGCCGATGCGAAGCCAGCGGGGCTTCATTTCCTGCATCAGGCGCTGACCGATCCCGACCGTCACATCCTCGTGAAAACCGCAGTGATTGCGGAATGCACCCAGGAACAGCTTCAGCGATTTCGATTCGACGATCGTCTCATCCGGTGCGTAATCGATCACGATGTGGGCGAAGTCGGGCTGGCCTGTCACCGGGCAGAGCGAGGTGAACTCGGGCGCCGCAAATCGCACGAGATACAGGGAGCCTGCCCGCGGGTTCGGCACATAGTCCAGAACAGCTTCTTCCGGCGAAGCGGGAAGCGGGGTCTGTTTGCCGAGGAACTGCGGCCCTTGTCCGGGCGCACTCTTGAGAGGTGTGTCATCCATGCCGCGCTGATGCCGCGAAGCGCGCCGCGCTGCAAGCAGAGCGTTGGCCTGCAGCAATTCACCGCCTATTCAGCGCGCCCCCGCCCTTTGACCCGTCTGTATGTTCATGACCCGCTCTCCCAACGCGCTCTCGCGGCGCTCTGCCCTGCACCGCAGCAAACCCGCACTGGTGCTGACTGTCCTTGCAACAGCGATGCTGCCGTTGATGGCTACTGCGGCATCGGGGCAAGGACGAGTGCAGGATTTCAGATTGCCGCCTGCTCCGACGCCGACGCCGGACGTGATCGGCCCTGTCGATGAAGAAGCACCGCTGAGGCCCGCTCCGCGGGTCACGCCCACCCCGACGCCCGCGCCTCGCCCGGCAGCCACACCGACCCCGGCGCCCACCAACAGCGCGCCGCGCCAGCCGCTGGTCCTGCCGCAAGCGCCGGCTACCCGGTCGCCTGCAGCTTCCCCGACTGCGACAGGCACCCGCGCCCCCTCGCGCCCCTCCGCGGTCTCTTCGCCGCGCGCTTTGGGTCCGACGGCAGCGACACTTCCGAACGCATCCGAACCGGAACTTGCAACCGAAGCCGCTCAGTCGCTCGACGAAGCGAGCACGGCCCAAGCGCCTGTAGCCCCTCCCCCGGTTCAGCAGCCTGCCACGTCACCTGCGCCGGATGGTTTGGAGAGCGAAGGTAGCGCGGGCTTCGCATGGATCGCCCTGATCCTGGCGGCACTTGCTGCCCTTGCAGCATTCCTGTTCTTCCGGGCACGAACGCGCGAGGTAAGCGGAGGCGCAGCAAGCGCTCTGCCTCTTGCGGCGAAGCCGGAACAGCCCCCTGCCTCCCCTGCTCCTCGGCCGCCAGCTGCTCCCTCTCCTCCCGCTCGGCCGCGCAGCACCCCTGCTCCACTGACCAGATCGGACCAGCCGGTTGGAATGGAGGTGGAGCAGATCCGCGTATCGCGCAGTATGATGGCGATCACCTTCGCCTGGCGTCTGCGGCTGACCAACTACACCGAGGGCGATCTCGGTGATCTGCAACTTTCAGGCGACATCACCTCCGCGCATGGGAAGGTGCCGACGGAACAGCAGCTGGCGACAGGCGCAACCGAATTGCCGATGTTGCGCCAGTTGCCAGCCATTGCCGCCGGCGAGACGATCGAACTGAAGGGAGAGATACGCCTGCCCGTCGAACGCGTCGTGCCCATCCGGCAGGGCTCTACTCCGGTCCTGGTGCCGCTGCTGCGGCTGAGGATCACCGGTGAAGCTCTGGATCAGCAAACGCGCAATTGGGTCGTCGGGTTGCAGGGCGATGCGGGTGCCCGGCTCCAGCCTTTCCCGCTGGGCGACCGGCTTCAGACCTACGGCACTGCTGGAGCAAGATCGCTCGCCTAGTCATGGGCAGCTCAGCTGCAAGCGCGAGGCACTCGACGCGGGCGCGCGGCAAGGCTAGGTCATACTACATGCAATCTCTCGTGACCACGACATGGCTGGCGGATCAACTCGGTGCCAGCGACCTCATTCTCCTCGATGCGTCGCTGCATCTGCCGGCGGCAAATCGCGATGCGGAAGCGGAATATACCGCCGGGCACATCCCGGGCGCGTGCTTCCTTGGCCTCTCCAACCTAACGGATACGCAATCATCCGTACCCGCTGCCCTGCCGCGTGCCGACCAGATGCAGGACAGGCTCCGCACGCTTGGCGTGGATGAGGGCAGCCGCGTCGTTCTTTACGACGACAGCGCGCTGCGCACTTCTGCACGGGCCTGGTTCATGCTGCGCCGTGCGGGGTTGAAGAACATTGCCCTTCTCGACGGCGGGCTCGGAAAATGGAGAGCGGAAGGCCGGGCGATTTCGAAGGATGTGTCCGAACCTGCCGTCTCTAATCTGAAGGTCGAACAGGATGACAGGCTCGTTCGCGACAAGGCGGCGATGCATGCCAACATCGGCACCGGTGCCGAACAGATGGTGGACGCACGCGACGAGGGCCGCTTTACCGGGGCGATAGAGGATACGGTGCATGGCCTTGCCGGCGGGCATATCCCCGGTGCGCGCAACCTGCCCTTCACGAAGGTGCTGCACGGCGACGGCACCTATCGCGATCGGGTGCAATTGCGCGCATTGTTCGACGATGCAGGCATCGACCTCGACCAGCCCGTCGTGGCGAGTTGCGGTAGCGGGGTGACGGCATCGGTGCTGCTGTTCGCCTTGCATATTGCAGGCAAGGACGATGCTGCCCTGTACGACGGCAGCTGGAGCGAATGGGGAGCCGATCCGGTCACTCCGAAAAAGACCGGAGCCGCCGCCTGACATGGCAGCGAAGGGCGACACGGATGCAAGGCGACCGGACCGGCAGGAACGGCAACTTGGCACCGGAACCCGCCTCGTCGAAGCTGGCCGGCGCGAGGAATGGACCGGCGCCGTCGTCAATCCGCCCGTCTGGCGGGCGAGCACGCATCTGTACAATGACGTGGCAGCCCTGCGTGGGGGGCAGCGCGGCAACGCGGACGGCGCGTTCTTCTACGGCAGGCGCGGTGCGCCCACGCAATGGGCACTAGCCGACGCGCTGACGAGCCTGGAACCGGGTGCTTATGGCACCATGCTGTACCCCAGCGGCACCGCGGCCCTTGCAGGCGCGCTGATGGCGGTGCTTTCTCCAGGCGATGTCCTGCTGGTCACCGACAATGCCTATGAGCCCACCCGCAATCTGGCGACCGGCATTCTCAAGCGCTTCGGCATCGAAAGCCGCTTTTTCGATCCTTGCGATCTGGACGCTTTCGCGGCTGTCTTTTGCGAACGCACGAAGGCGGTGATGCTTGAGTGTCCCGGCAGCCTGACGATGGAACTGCAGGACATCCCCGCGATGGCCACTATCGCGCGCGCAAAAGGCGCAGTGACCTGCATCGACAACACCTGGGCAAGCCCGCTGGGCTTTGCGGCGCTGGAACATGGGTGCGACATTTCGATCATGTCGCTGACCAAGCATGTGGGCGGACATTCCGACCTCATGATGGGCAGCGCCACCGCAGGCGAACGCCATTATCGGCGTTTACGGAATACCGCGCAGGCTCTGGGCCATGTCGTCTCACCCGATGATGCAGCGCTGGCTCTGCGGGGCTTGCGCACCATGGGCGTCAGGCTCGAAAGGGAGGCCGCAAGTGCCCTGAACATAGCGGCATGGCTGCAATCCCGTGACGAGGTGGCACAGGTTCTGTGCCCCATGCTCCCCGGCGCACCGGGGCACACGATCTGGAAGCGTGATTTCACCGGCGGCTGCGGCCTGTTCAGCTTCATCCTGCAGGGCGGCGATGACGAAGCGCGAAGCCGCTTTATCGACGCGCTGCAACTCTTCGGCATCGGCTACAGCTGGGGCGGGTTCGAGAGCCTCGCCATTCCCTTCGACCCCTCGCCAATCCGCTCCGCCAGCGCATGGCCGCCCGCCGGCTGGGACGCAGCGGACCGGCTTGGCGTCCGCCTTTCCATCGGCCTTGAAGATGCGGACGATCTGATCGCCGATCTGGACCAGGCATTCAACGCGATGGCGCCCGCATGACCCCCGCCGAAATTGCTGCGCCCACACCCACGCCAGAGGCGGAAGCGAGTGAAGCGGCCGTCAATGTTCAGCCGCCGCCAATGCTGGAAGGCACGAACCTCCCGCTCCTGCCTGAAAACATCAACCCATTGGTCGAGGAGCCCGTCGGCGCGGCAGAGGGGCTGCGCGATGTGGTTTCGGCGCAGAATGAAACGGCAGCCGGGCTGATCGAGACACTGGACGCCGCGGCTCTGACCCTTGGCGAAACGCGCGTTTCCCTTTGGGACGCCGTCGTCGTGATGCTGGTGATTATCGCAATCATCATCGCAGCCTGGCTCTTCAGCAAGCTTTCTCATGGCCTGCTCGCGCGTATTACGCGGCTCGATCCCTCACAGCGCCTGCTCTCGGAAAAACTCCTCAGTGTCGGCGTATGGGCGATAGCGATCCTCGTCGGCATCGACCTGCTGGGGATCGATCTTACCGCATTCGCGATCTTTTCCGGCGCCTTTGGCCTCGCCATCGGTTTTGGCCTGCAGAAGACCTTCGGCAATCTCATCGCGGGAATTATCCTGCTGATGGACAAGTCGATCAAGCCGGGCGACGTCATCGCAGTGGCGGATATCGCCGGGAACGAGACCTTCGGGCAGATCCAGAAGATCGGTATCCGTGCCGTCTCCATCACCACCAGGGATGAACGCGAATATCTCATTCCGAACGAAAATCTGATGGTGAACCAGGTCGAGAACTGGTCCTATTCCTCCAAAAATGTGCGCATGCAGATCCCGGTCGGTATTTCGTATGGCTGCGATATCGACCAGGCAGAAAAGCTGATGCTTGAAGCCGCCAAGAGTTGCCGCAGGGTGCTAGAGGCTCCGCCGCCGACTGTCTGGCTGCAGAAGTTTGGCGACAGCAGCGTGGATTTCACGATCCACTGCTGGATCCGCGACCCGGAAGATGGCGTCGGCAATGTGAAGTCGGAAGTGCTGAAAAACCTCTGGCATCTGTTCCAGCGCGACGGGATCGAAATTCCCTTCCCTCAGCGCGACCTGAACCTGCGCAACAACGAACAGTTCGAACAGTTGATCGCCGCAATATCGCAGCGAATAGGCAGGAGCGAAGCGGATACGGGAGACGGCGCCGAAAAGGGCGACAAAAAGGCGTAGGCGCAGCTCTTCCAAAGAAAACTGTCCGGGTGGAAAACCATTCTCGCTGGCGCGGCGCGTGCTGCACCGCCATCTCGGCATGATGCAACAACCTATCCACAAATGCGCCATGCCCGCGCGCAATGCTGGCCCCAGAACTGGCACCAGTACTGGCACGGTCTATCTGGTCGGCGCAGGTCCGGGTGATCCCGACCTGCTGACCGTACGCGCGGCGCGGCTGGTGATGGAAGCCAGCCTCATCGTCCATGACGGCCTGGTCGATCCGTCCATACTGGCGCTCGCTCGGCCCGAAGCGCGGATGGTTTCGGTCGCCAAGCGCCGTTCGCATCACAGCGTCCCGCAGGACGACATCAATGCGCTGCTGATCCGCGAAGCCCGTTCAGGGCGGGACGTTGTTCGCCTGAAGGGCGGCGATCCGTTCATCTTCGGACGCGGTGGAGAAGAAGCGGAAGCCTGCCGCGCCGCCGGTGTTGCAGTCGAAGTGATACCCGGCATCAGCGCAGCGAACGGTGCAGCTGCCGCGGCGCAGATCGCGCTCACGCATCGCGATGCCTCTAGCATCGTCAGCTTCGTCGCAGGCCAATGCAAGGGCCTGGTCGAGCAGGATTGGGCCGGTCTTGCCGGCAAGGGACGCACGCTGGTCATTTACATGGGCGTGAAAACCGCACCGCAAATCGCCGAAAAGCTTATGGCGGATGGGCTTGCTCCCGACATGCCCGTAGCCATCATCGAAAATGGCGCGCGCAAGACCATGCGCGTGCTGCGCGGGCCGCTTGCCGGCTTGCCTACCCTCGTCACGGACTATTCTGTCGTCAGCCCTGCCCTCATCCTCATCGGTGAAGTGACTGCCCGGGATGACGCCGAAATCAATGCGCTGGCGCTGGAAGCTGCCTGCAAGGAGGCCGCGCGATGATCATCCTCACCGGAAACGATCTTGCCACCGGGGCCGTCACCTGGTGGACCGGCAGCGCATGGTCGCACGATGTGGCCGATGCCGCCGATGTCGGCGACCAGGCCGACGCGATCGCCGCGCGCGAGGAAGCAGCGCGGCGCGTCAATGTTCCCTATGCCATCCAGGCGGAGATCGGACCCGGCGGAATCGTCCGGCCTGCCCATATCAAGGACCGGATACGCGGGCTCGGCCCCACCGTCCGCCCCGATCTCACTCTGAAACCCGGCGACGCCGATGCCGTCCGCGAGGTGATCTGATGTATCGTTATGACCAATACGACCAGGCCATGGTCGATGCCCGCGTCGAGGAATTCCGCGACCAATGCCAGCGCCGCCTCGACGGGCAGCTGAGCGAAGATCAGTTCAAGCCGCTGCGCCTGATGAACGGCCTGTATCTGCAACTGCATGCCTACATGCTGCGGGTTGCCATTCCCTATGGCACGCTCAGCGGCGCGCAGATGCACATACTGGCCGACATCGCCGACAAATACGACCGCGGCTACGCCCATTTTACGACCCGCCAGAACGTTCAGTACAACTGGATCAAGCTGGAGGATGCCGGCGACATTCTGGCCGATCTCGCCTCGCGCGAAATGCACGCCATTCAGACCAGCGGCAACTGCATCCGCAACATCAGTTCGGACCATTTCGCCGGAGCCGCTGCGGACGAGGTATGCGACCCTCGCCCCTATGCCGAATTGCTGCGGCAGTGGTCCAGCTTTCACCCCGAATTCAGCTATTTGCCGCGCAAGTTCAAGATCGCGGTGATCGCCAGCCCCACCGATCGCGCCGCGATGAAGTTGCACGATATCGGCATCAACCTCGTCCGCAACAACGAGGGCGAGCTTGGCGCAGCCTTCTACGTCGGCGGCGGCATGGGCCGTACCCCGATGATCGCGCCGCAGATCCGCGAATTCGTGCCGCTCGACCAGCTGATCACCTATGCCGAGGCCTGCCTGCGCGTCTACAATCGGCACGGCCGCCGCGACAACAAGTACAAGGCGCGGATCAAGATCCTGGTGCATGAACTGGGCGCCGACGAATACCGCCGCCAGGTCGAAGCGGAATTCGAACATCTGCTGGCGCAGAAAATCGAACCGCCCTTCGCGGAACTGGAACGGCTGTGCGAATTCTTCGGTGATCCCGGCTTTGAGAATTTGGCGGAAGCGGAAATCGACCGTTCCGATCCGGAATTCGCACTGTGGGTCGACCGGAACACCCATCCGCACAAGCGGCCCGGCTATACCAGCGCAGTCATCAGCCTGAAGCCGGTTGGCGGCATACCGGGTGATGCGACAGCCGCGCAGATGCGCCTGATGGCAGATCTCGCCACGCAGTACAGCTTCGATGAATGCCGGGTGATGCACACGCAGAACATCGTGCTGCCCCATGTGCGCAAGGCCGATCTCCATGCGCTTTGGACGAAGCTGGACGAAGCCGGCCTCGCCACGCCCAATCTCGACCAGATCGACGACATCATCGCCTGCCCCGGGCTGGATTATTGCAGCCTCGCCAATGCGCGTTCCATTCCGGTGGCGCAGAAGATCTCGCAGCGTTTCGCCGCCAATGGCAAGGGCGATACGCTGGGCGAATTGAAGCTGAAGATCTCAGGCTGCATCAATGCCTGCGGGCATCACCATGCAGGCCACATCGGTATTCTCGGTGTGGACCGGAAGGGCGTCGAAAACTACCAACTGCTCCTCGGCGGCAGCGAGGCGGATGACACGTCACTCGCCAAGATCACCGGCCCGGGCTTCGACGAGGATGGGATTGTCAATGCGGTGGAAACCGCCACCGACGTCTACCTCGCCAACAGGGCCGACGGAGAACGCTTCCTCGACACCTATCGCCGCATAGGCATGGCCCCCTTCAAGGAGGCCTTGTATGGTTGATCATACCTCCACTACTCCCTCGGGTGCAGAAGGCCGCGGCCCTGAAGCGAGGCCGTTCCTGCGCTTCCGCGACGACGACCCTGTGGGCGACCCTGCCGTGACGGTCAATGCGTTCCTGGGCCAGGGCAATGCCACCGCTGTCCGCATCGAACCGGGCGACGACACCCGCGAGTTGCTGCCGCATCTGGACCGCGTCGCGCTGGTTGAGGTGAACTTTCCCACCTTGGGCGACGGACGCGGCTATTCGGCGGCGCGTATCCTGCGCGAGGAAGGCTACACCGGCGAGTTGCGGGCCGTGGGCAATGTGCTTGTCGACCAGCTTGCCTTTATGCGCCGCTGCGGCTTCGACGCTTTCGAACCTGGCGAGCCGCTGGATGCCGCCGATGTGGAAGCGGCGCTCGGCCGGTTCCCCCATGTCTATCAGCAGGCGGCCGACAGCGCCGTGCCGATCTGGTCGCTGCGGCATGGAAAGGAAGCGGGCGCGCGCAATGGCTGAAGCCGATCCCCGCTCCGGCGCGGCATCGGCCGTACGGCAGGTGGACCGGATCGACACCGGTCCACGCTTCACCGATGCCGATGCCATTCGTCTGAACCGGATGTTCCGGGGCGCAGATACGCATGAAATGCTCGCCGCAGTTCTGAAGGACGGGCTGGCAGGCGAAGTGGCGGTCGTGTCCAGTTTCGGTGCCGAGAGCGCGGTGTTGCTGGACATCGTGGCGCGGATCGATCCTTCGGTCCCGGTCCTGTTTCTGGAAACGGGCAAGCACTTCGAGGAAACTCTGGCCTATCGCGATGCGCTGGTGAGCCGTCTCGGCCTCACTGGTCTCCGGAACCTGCAGCCCGATGCTGATCTTCTGGCGTCCCGGGACGAGAGCGGCTTGCGCTGGTCCTACGACCCTGACGGCTGCTGCGAGATCCGCAAGGTGGCGCCGCTTGCGCGCGGCCTCGCCGGGTTCGATGCAACCCTGACCGGACGCAAGGCATTCCAGTCTACAACGCGCGCCACCCTGCCGCGTTTCGAAGTCGACCATTCCGATGCAGAGGGCCGGTTGAAGATCAATCCGCTGATAGATTGGACTCCGGACGACATACAGGCTTGGCTCGACGATAACGATTTGCCGCGTCATCCCCTGGTCGCGGCAGGGTACCCGTCGATCGGCTGCGCACCCTGCACCAATCAGGTCGCACCGGGTGAAGACCCGCGTTCGGGCCGTTGGAAGGGCTGGGACAAGGTCGAATGCGGCATCCACACGCCTGTCGGCGAAGATGGCGCGCCGAGTGATCAGGCAGGCAGCGACAAGCCGGATGTAAGTAACCAGCCCTATTTCTGAAGGCTATTAGAGCCAGCCTTCCTTACGGTACCAATCCGCCGTTCCCTGCAGCCCTGCCGTCCCGCCGATGCGCGGCTGCCATATGTCTTTCGGCAGAGCAGCATCCGGCGACGCGGTCCAGTCGGGATGGATCATGTACCCGACCCGATCAGGCGTCAGCTTGGCGCCACCGCTCCGCAGCATACCATCCATCTTTGCAGCCGCGCGTAGCAGCCCGCCGGATAATGCCGGCGTCCAGACGCGTCGCCCGACAGCCTTGCCGATCGCTTCACCCAGTTCCCGATGAGTCCAGCCGCCGGTCCTGCCGTCATCCGGTTCGAAAGTGCCATGACTGGTTCGCTCATCCTGCGGGATCAGGGCGACCAGCAGATCGGCCAGATCGCGCACGTGAATCAGCGATGTGCGCCCTGCCGGAGGCATCGGCACCACGCCCCACTTCGCGCTGCGAAACAGTTCGAACATTTCGCTGTCGTGCGGGCCGTAAACTGCAGGAGGCCGCACGATCGTCCAATCCATCCCGCTGGCCGCGACGATGCGTTCTGCCTGCCGCTTGCTCTTGCCATAGCGTGACAGCCCGGGTTCGCGAGCGGAGAGGGACGAGACGAGGATGAACCGCGGAACTCCGGCAGCCTGCGCCGCGCGGCAGACGGCCATGGTGCCGGCGACGTTTCCGGCGTGAAACCCTGCGGCATCGGGTGCATTTGTTACCCCGGCAACGTGAATGACGGCTTCCGAATTTCCGACGAGGCGCGCCAAGGCGTCGGCATCGGCCAGATCGCCCTTGATCCAGGATTGCCCTGTGCGCGCTACTTCCGGCACCTTGCGAGCCAATGCGCGCACTTCCTGGGAGTCGCGCTCAAGAGCATCGAGCAGGGCACGGCCGACGAATCCCGTTCCCCCGGTAACGGCGACGGTCACAGCAACACCATCGAATCGCGATGAACAACGGTCGAACGCGGCATCTGGCCAAGCGCGGCTTCATGCTGCGCCAAGGGCAGTCCCATGATCTTGCGGCATTCTGTCGCAGAATATTCCACCAGACCCCTGCCGATCAGCTTCGCGTCCTCGGACTGTATCATCACGAGGTCGCCCCGCGAAAAGTCACCGTCCACCTCGACTACGCCCGCCGCCAGCAGGCTCGCACCCGACTTCAGGGCGGCGACGCAGCCGGTATCTGCGACAAGCACCCCCTTGTCCGCCTTGCGCCCGCCGAGCCAGGCCTTGCGGCCCTTGTCATTCCGAGAGGGCATGAACAGCGTCCCGCGATCCGATGATCTCAACCGGCGGAGCGGCGCTGGCCCTGAGCCGTTGATGATCGCCAGGGCAACCCCGGCCCGACCCGCAATCTCGGCAGCGGCGACTTTGGCCGCCATGCCGCCTGTCCCCATACCTGCAATGGATGCTCCGCCAGCCATCGCGTGAACTGCGCTGTCCACGGCTTTGACCAAGGGCACCAGTTCACATCCTTCGTCCTGCGGGTTGCCCGTGTACAGACCATCTACGTCCGACATCAACAATACACCGCCGGCTCCTGCCGCCTGCGCGATGCGGGCTGCCAGGCGATCATTGTCGCCGAAACGAATCTCGCTGGTCGCCACGCTGTCATTCTCGTTCACGACCGGCACCGCTTCCGCATCCAGCAGGCGCTGCAAGGTGGCCGAGGCGTTCAGATAGCGCCGCCTCTCCTCCAGATCGTCGAGTGTCAGGAGCAATTGTGCGGCAACCGATCCATGCTGCGCCAAGGCATCTGCCCAAAGACCCGCCAGGGCTATCTGCCCGACGGCCGCCGCCGCCTGAGCATCGGCCAGGGTCGCCCTGCCTCCTTGCGGCAGATTCAGCCGCGCGGCCCCGAGGGCGATCGCCCCCGAACTGATGATGATCACCTGCTGTCCGGCGCTGCGCTGTTCTGCCACTTCGCTGGCAAGAACATCCATCCAGTCCTTCCGCGGCGCACCATCACTTCCGACGATCAGGGAAGAACCGATTTTGAGGACGAGTAGCGGCGTCTGAGCGGGATCGAGCATGCCGCTGGGCGAAGACACGGTCATTGGTTCGTCTGCGGAAAGATGAAGGCTACGGGTGGATAGTTCGTCAGAGCGGCGACCATTCCGGCAGATCCGCCTCGTCCTCGGTTTCGGTGCCCTTGGTCTCAGTCGATGTGCGATCCGGCAAATAGGAAAGCACAGCATCCAGAAGATGATCGACACCTTCTCCGGTTGCACCCGATACGGCAAAGACGCGCTCCGCGCCGGCTTCCAGCAGTTCGGCTGCAAAGCCCTCCGCCAGTTCGGCATCGGCCAGATCGATCTTGTTCAGCGCCACGAGCGTCGGCTTGTCAGCCAGCCCTGCGCCATATTGGGCGAGTTCTTCTTCCACGGTCTGCATGGCTGCGGCAGGATCGTCGCCCGAAATGTCCACCAGGTGGATCAGTACGCGGCACCGTTCGATGTGGCCCAGGAACCGGTCGCCGATGCCTGCACCATCGGCTGCTCCGGCGATCAGTCCGGGAATATCGGCGAGCACGAACTCGCGGCCCTTGTGATGCACGACTCCCAGCTTGGGTATCAGGGTGGTGAAGGCGTAGTGGCCCACCTTGGCCCCCGCGTTCGAAACCTGATTGATGAAGGTGCTTTTGCCGGCATTCGGCAAACCCAGAAGGCCGACATCGGCAAGCAGCTTCAGCCGCAGCCAGACATACATCTCCTGCGCCGCTTCGCCGGGCTGGTGCTGGCGGGGCGCGCGGTTGGTGCTGGTCTTGTAGCTGGCGTTCCCGCGGCCGCCCATTCCGCCTTCCAGGAAGGTGATCCGCTGGCCGACCTCTGTGAAGTCGGCGAGCACTTCCTCCTTGTCCTCAGACAGGATCTGCGTGCCAACCGGCACTGCGATGACGAGATCGTCCGCGCCCTTGCCCGTACGGTCGCGCCCCATGCCATGCCCGCCGCGCGGTGCCTTGAAATGCTGGGAATAACGGAAGTCGATGAGCGTATTGAGGCCCTGCACGGCTTCGAAAACTATATCCCCGCCTTTTCCGCCGTTGCCGCCATCGGGACCGCCATATTCGACGTATTTCTCACGCCGGAAGCTTACGGCACCGGGGCCGCCTGCTCCGGAGCGGATGAAAATCTTGGCCTGATCGAGAAAATGCATGCAGCCTTATCCGGCGGTTGGCGCGACAGCGCAAGTGATTGGCCGGTCTACCCGGGCCGGATCGCCATAGAATGAACGACAAACGGCAGATTTGAAGGGGATCGCACCCTTTTGCTCATCATTGCAAACGATGCATTCTCCGGGCTGAGCAAGAACCCTCGCCCTCGTTCGCATCGGCAAAGCTGCTTCGCACCTCCGAGAGATCCGGATTAGCGAATCAGCAATGCCGACGCAAAGAGATATCTAGCGCAGCAATGGCTCCACCTGTTCCGGCTGCGGCAGGTCCGTACCTGCCTCGTCCGCACCCGTCACGGGCTGCGGATTGGTCATCTCCTCCTGCGGCAGAGGGGCATCCAGATCGAAGCGCGGCGCGGGCACCGCCGCATCGGAGGGTTGCATCGGCGTGTAAGTACCGGGCGCATAGGACTGGGTCGCAGCCGCGTCTTCCTCGCCAGGCAGCACGATGGGAACGGCGTTGCTCGGCGCGACGTCGACAGCGGTCACGATGCCGTCTTCCAAGCCGGACGGAGGCGTGGTGACCATTGCCCCGGCACTCGTCGCCATGTTGGCGGAAGGTGTCGTCACGCTTTGGGCTGACCCTGGAACGGTGAAACCCGGGACGGAATAGCCCCCATCGTTCGAAGTTGCCTCACCCGCAACCAAAGTGGACTGCGTGGGGCCAAAAGGATCGTCATACGTCGCATAGACCGGTTCGGGCGGACCGTATTCCGCATTCCACGCGGCAAGGTTGACTCGATATTGTTCGAACGACTGGAAGAAGTCTTCGAACACGCTTTCGAGCACCGGCAGGCTGCGTTCGGAAAAGCTTTGCAGATCCGCAGGATTGACCATCAGCGCTTCGTTGCTGACGGCCAGGGCCGCGTCGCAGAATGCGTCCTGTGCCGGCGGCGTCGCAAAATAATTGTAGACCCGCGTCATGTACAGATCCTGCTCGTCGCGGGCGACGCGCTTCTGGCCGTAACGCTCGACGAATTCCGATGTAACCGTCTTGTTCGCCGTGCTCAGAGCCTTCTCGTTCGTGTCTAGGAACTGGCTGTAGTTCGGCAGGATGGCGACATATTGCGGATCAAGACAATTCAGCGCCGCCACGTTCAGCGCCGACCGCAGGTTCCAGACGGTCTGCGCCGGCGAAATATGCGCATTCACCGTCATGCGAGTGCCGTCCGGGCCGATCTGCGGGATCGGCATCGTCTCGCTCGCATTGCCGGGAGGCGTCGGCTGCGGCGGAATGACCTTGGCGACCGGGGGCGGCGGCGGTGGCGGCGGCGGCGGCGGGGGTGGCGGCGTTGTCTTACAGGCGGAAAGGGCAATAAGCCCCCCTGCAATCGCCAGATATCGGATTTTCAATGGTGAACTATGGGACATTTGGTGCGAACCCTCCTCGGCGCCGCGAACAGCGTGCCAGCGCGAATATTGCGCTGGGATGAAGGGATCAGCCTACAGAATCAAGATGGTAAAGAAAATGCCCGGAATGCACGAACGGCACTCCGGGCACGATGAATTGAGTTCGGCGGAAAAATCACCCGCCACGCAAAACCTTATTCGCGGCTGCCCATGAAACGCAGCAGGAACAGGAACATGTTGATGAAATCGAGATAGAGGGTGAGCGCACCCATCACGACCATCTTGCCGGTGCTGACGGCCTGCGCCGCACCGGGGTTGGTCACCATCATCTGCTGCACGGCCAGGTAGTCGTTCTTCAGGCGCTGCGTGTCATAAGCCGTGAGGCCCGCGAAAATCAGCACACCGAGGAAGCTGATCGCCAATTCCAGCGTTCCCGAACCCAGGAAGATGTTGATGATGCTGGCAATGATCAGGCCGATAACGCCCATGATCAGGAAACTACCCCAGGCCGAAATATCCTTCTTGGTGGTATAACCCCACAGGCTCAGACCCGCAAAGGCACCGGCCGTGGCGAAGAAAGTCGCGGCAATCGATTCACCCGTATAGACGAGGAAGATCGTCGAGAGCGACAGGCCCATGACGGTCGCAAACGCCCAGAACAGGCCCTGCAGCGTCGTCTTGCTGAACTTGTTGTAACCGGCGCCCATGGCAATCACGAAGCCGAGCGGTGCCAGCATGACGATCCAGCTGAGGATACCGCCACCCTGAAACAGGGTCGCGGCCAGGCCGGACTGTGCAAACAGCAGCGCCACGATGCCGGTAAGCAGGACACCCGATGCCATGTAGTTGTAAATCGAAAGCATGTGCTTCCGAAGGCCCGCGTCGAAGGTGGTACGACCGGTGACATCACCGGTCATCCCGGTGGTCGTGCCGAACCCCGTGCGCGTGCGCGGATTGTCGTTCCAATTCGCCATTTCGATCTCTACTCCATTGCCGGCAGTCTGTAGTCGTGCCGGTATGTCCGCAATATCGGCATTATTGCCGCGCAATTCAAGGAAAACCGGCGCGCGCGAACGGATTTCGCATTAACCCTCGGCAGCGGCTTGCGCAGCCATTTCCCCGCCCCTGTCGCGGGTTGCGCGCAAGGTCTTCGTCAGCAATTCGACAAGCGCATCGCGCTCGTCCAGCACGTCGAGGCCGCGCCGCGTCATGCCGTTAGGGCTGGCAACCGCATCCGCCAACTCTGCAGGCGGGCGATCCGCCTCGGCCGCGAGAGCGGCGGCGCCTTGAACCATGCCCAGCGCCAATCGTGCGGACAATTCAGGCTCCAGCCCGAGCCGCGCGCCAGCCTCCGAGAAGCCGTCGATCATGCGATAGACAAATGCCGGGCCGGAACCTGCCAGGGCTGTCGCGGCATCGTAATCGGCCTCTTCCGCAATCCATTCCGCACTGCCGAGAGCATCGGCAAAGGCGGTAACCTGCGCCCTTGTGTCGGCCTCCACCTCGCCCGCCAGCAGGATGGGCGTCAGGTTTAGCGAAACAGCAAGATTGGGCATGAACCGCACGACGGAACCAGCCTGCGGAAATGCTCCATGCAGCTGGCCCAGACCTATGCCGCCAAGGATGGACAGCACCGCCGTGCCCCGCGTGACCACCGGGCGCATTTCGGCAGCAAGCGCGCGAAGCAGTTGCGGCTTGAAGCCCAGGACCACGGCACCCGGCGCTTGCCTGGGCCATTCGGTCATTATCGACACGCCTTCGGGGACAGGCTTGCGACGGGGATTGTAGACCGAGAACGTTCCGGGGGCGTAGCCCGCGCGCAGCCAGCCAGTCAGCATCGCCTGAGTCATCGTGCCGAAGCCTGCGATCAGCACATGGCCAAACGGGTTCGGCACCGAGCCGCCGGCCACTTTCAGGCTTCGCCCATCGCATCGATCATCGTACTTTCCAGCGCCTCTTGCGGTGTCTTGTCGCCCCACAGCACGAACTGGAACGCCGGATAGAACCGGTCGCATTCCGAAACGGCGGTTTCGACCAGCGCCTGCGCCTGTCCGACGCTGAGCAATCCGTCATCACCCAGCATCGTGGCATGGCGATAGGCGACGATTCCGCCCGCGGACCAAACGTCGAAATGGCCGAGCCATACCTGCTCGTTCACCAGCGCCAGCAACTCGTGCGCCGCATGCAGGCGGGCATCGGATACGCGGATTTCCGGCATGCAAAGCAATTGCAGAACATTGTCTTCGCTGCGCCAGATCGCGCGCATCTGGTACTTCGTCCATGCGCCTTGGATCTCGCCGGACATTTCCTCGTCACTCAGCGCATCGAATGCCCATCCGCGCGCTTCGAACAGGGCCGACAGCATGTCGACCGGCGCGGCATCTTCGCCCCGAGGGGCGGTATCTTCTATATCGGTCATCACGGGCAATGTTCCATTCGTCTCATGCCAACGGGATGCATCTTACCATCGATCCGGCGCAATACTGCCCCCCCGCTGCTTCTGGGGACAAGTCGGCTGTCCTGTTCAAAGCCTGTGCACAAGCCAGGTTCCCCCAGCAGGTATCGCTCAGCCGAGCGGCTCGACGACCTCGCCCGCGCGGCTGGTGAACACAAAGCTGTCGACATCTTCCGCCTTAAGCGCGGTCACCAGTTCCTGCGCGGCAGAGCGTGAAGCCAGCGGCCCAGCGAGGAGCCGGTTCGCATCGTTCCATTCCGCGAGATGGCCCTTCTGGTCCGCCAGCAGATCGCCGGCCTTTCGGCTGATCCGGCGCCAGTCGAAAGCCAGAGCATCGCGATCGCGCCCGGTCGCCACCTGCACCCAGATGCGACTGGGATGAGCGGGAGGCGGCGGAGTCTCTGCCACAGGCGCCGCCGGGCGCGGTTCAGCCCGCCGTATTTCGCGCGGGGGATCGATCGCCGTGATGTCGATGCCGCCGACAGGCGCCGCAACAGGAGTGAGCGCGAAAGCCGCGAAAGCATCTTCGACACTGGCCGGTTCGGGCAGGTCTGGAGCGGAGGTCGCTCTGCCCGATGCTGTGGCGGCAGGTCCTGCGCTGGCGACAATGACCGGCATGGCTGCGGCGGTCGTATCCGATGGGCTCGGCACATTTTCCGCCGCAGGTTCGGCAAGCGCTATCACCGGGCGGGCAGCTTGTGACTGCACCAAAGCAGTGTCCTGGAGTGGCGTGGGTGTCCCTGCCTGATTGGTTACCAATGCAGGTAGTTCGCCAGTGGCCGTTGCGACACCGCTGCTCGTGTTCTGCACAGCCGGTTCAGGAACTTCGATCCGCACGCCGGCAAGCTGCGCGGCAGGCACCTGCGCCGGAGCCGGTGAGGCAGTCTGCACCGGCTTCTGCACCGGCGGCGACGTGCGACCCGTACCTGAAGCGCGGGACAGAGGGTCTGACGCGGATCGCCGATTCGACCGCGCCTGGCGAGCAGCGATACGGGCGCGCCGTCTGGCTTCCGCATCGTCGCGCGGCGCCTGCGAGCCCGCGCTAGCATTGGCTGAACGCGAGACCCTGCGCGTAGTCGCTTGGCCGGGGTTTGGTTCGGTCGCCGGAGCGGTCCGCGCAGAAGACCCGCCGAGCGGCGGTCCGGAAGGCGCCAGACGCGAACCGCTGCCGATCGATTGCACGGTGTTCTGAGTGGGCGTCAATGCAGAGAGCGCAGCGTTGGCAGAATATTGCGCGATACGGGGATCGTCGCGGCCGATCTGCGCCGCTCGCGGGAAGATGCCGAGATTGCCTGCCGCGGCCTGCTGCGCGCGCGTCAGGCGCGGCATATAGCGCAGGTAAGGGACGATCTTGTCCGACAGGTGCCCAGGCATCACCGCCTCGGCAATTGCGACGGCTTCCTCTTCATCGCCCAATATGGCGAGGCCGAAAGCCCGAACCCGGTAGGCGCCGAAGTCACGATTGTTCAGCAGCGGCAGAAGCGTCTGCTCGAACCCTTCGCGATTTCCCGCTATAGCCTGGCTGAGGGCGAGTCTCCGCTGCATTTCGGCATCACCGCCGCTGCTTATCGCGCTGCGATACTGCGCCTGTGCGCTCACATTGTCCCCGACGAGGTCGTAGGCAAGGCCGCGGTCACCGGCGAGTGCAGCCGTGGATGCACCGGCAGCTTCCGCTTCGGAGAACAGGCGCAGCGCCTCCAGCGGGCGATCCGACCTCAGGAAAGCACCCGCCAGCCCAACCTTTATTCGCGGATTGCCGGGCGACAGATCTTCGGCCCGCCCAAAAAAGCCTATGGCCGCATCGATATCGCCTAATTGCAGCGAAGCCGTTCCTGCATCGATCAAGGCGTCGAGATCGCGCGTATCGCGGGCAAGCCGACGCAGGGCAGTCTGCAAATCGGCAACTGCAGGGGACGGCAGCGACTGTACCACGGGGCGCGACACGGTCTGCGCTGCGGCGGGTGCTGCCGGCAAGACAATTGCGCCGCCTGCCATCAGGGCTACGGCGATCCGCCCGGCGATCTCGCTTGTCGGCGACTTCATTCTGGCGGTCGAGATCAGGTAAAACTGTATTATCTGCTCCTGCATGGTCATCAGCCGTGCTCTCCATCGAAGAGGGCGCAGGGTGCCATTACAGCCTTAACCTGCACGGAACAGGATGCCGAAGCGCGGCGCGCCGGCGGAAAGCTGAGACCTTCCGCCGGTCATGCGATCACTGGTTGTTCTGACGCCCGAGGAAGCGCGGAATGCTGAGCGAAGACGCATCATCGTCATCATCGTCATCGTCCCTGCTCGAATCTGAACCCCGTGACAGATTGGCCATCCGCTCGAACAGCGTGCTGCCGCCGCCCGCACCTGCACGCGGTGCCTTTGCAGGCTGCTCGTCACCATCGCTGGACACGAGACCGCGGCGGCGGCCCGGGCTTTTCGCCTCGACCGGCCGGTCCTCTTCTGCAAGCCTGTCGGCATTCAGAAGAAGATCATTCTGGCTGCGGCGCGCATCGGCCAGATCGTTGCCTTCCGCTTCTTCGTCAACGGTCAGGTCAAGCGGTTCGTCATCGTCGCGGCTTCCTCCCGCCGATCCGACCACGCCCACACCGCTGCTGTCGGCAGGATTGGCGAGGCGACCGTCATCCTCATCGTCCGAAGCATTGCGAAGACCGGCGAGCGGATCGACAATATCATCGACGTCATCTTCGTCTTCGGCGTACTCTTCGTCGTCCTGATCGCCCTGCGGCTGGCCGGAGCCGTAATAAGCGCTATCGTCCGCATCGCTATAGATCGCTGGCTCCTCGGCTGGAACTTCTTCATCCTCGGCGGGAAGCTCCAGCACCGGACGCTTGGGAGCGCGGGACGCGCCCAGTGAGAAGTTGCGGTTTTCGCTCGAGGCAGTCGGAGCAGCGGAACGGTCGCCCGTCTGCTCGATGCCGGTCGCTACCACGGACACACGAATCTTGCCGTCGAGGTCGGGATTGAACGCCGAGCCCCAGATGATGTTGGCGTCTTCGTCGACCAGTTCGCGGATGTGATTAGCCGCTTCGTCCACCTCCAGCAGCTTCATGTCTTCGCCGCCGATGATGGAGATGATCACACCCTTGGCGCCTGCCATGCTCACACCGTCGAGCAGGGGGTTGGCAATGGCTCGTTCGGCTGCCTCGAGCGCACGGTTCTCGCCCTCGCCTTCGCCGGTACCCATCATCGCCTTGCCCATCTCCTCCATCACCGAACGAACGTCGGCGAAGTCGAGGTTGATGAGGCCTGGCATCACCATCAGATCGGTGATGGAGCGGACGCCCTGCTGCAGCACTTCGTCGGCAAGCTGGAACGCTTCCTTGAAGGTAGTTTCGGCCTTGGCGACCAGGAACAGATTCTGGTTCGGAATGACGATCAGCGTGTCGACATGCTTCTGCAATTCGTCGATGCCGGCCTCTGCTGCGCGCATGCGGCGAGTGCCCTCGAACAGGAACGGCTTGGTGACGACGCCGACGGTCAGCACACCTTTGCGCCGCGCCGCTTCCGCGATGACAGGAGCCGCGCCGGTGCCGGTGCCGCCGCCCATGCCCGCCGCGATGAAGCACATGTTCACGCCTTCGAGCGCATCCTCGATGTCGCCCACGGTTTCTTCGGCCGCCGCCTTGCCCACTTCCGGACGAGCGCCTGCGCCCAGCCCGCCGGTGATGTCGGGGCCAAGCTGGATCCGCTGTTCCGCAACGGCGTTGGTCAATGCCTGCGCATCGGTGTTCGCGACGATGAATTCGACGCCCTCGATCTCGGCCTGAATCATGTTGGCGATGGCATTGCCGCCCGCGCCGCCGACCCCGATAACGGTGATCTTGGGACGCATGTCGTCTACGGCAGCGGGTCCGATATTGATGCTCATTGTTCAGCTTCCCTCCGGGGAAATTCAGCGATGTGTGTTCTAGACCTGGACATTCGACGCGTCGGCGTCGGCGTTCTGGCACGTTCGCACCAAATTTGCACGGGCTGCAACGCGTTGTCCACAGTGGTTAACCGATGCTGGCGCATGGAACAGCGAAGCATCAGAAATATTCCCGCACTGCGCGTGCGACGCGCCCGATCAGCTTCATGCCGGTGTAGCGCGTCGTCTGCGTATCACGGTCGCCCAGCGTACGGATGTCGACCGGATCTTCCGATGCGTACAGGCAAAGCCCGGCGAGCGTCGAAAAGCCCGGTGCCGAATGGGCTTCTGGCAGGCCGCGAAGGGCAGGTGGCCGGCCGATCCGCACCGGGCGGCCAAGCGCTCCTTGCGCAAACTCGGCAAAGCCGGCCAGTTCCGCACCGCCGCCAGTCAGCACGACCTGTCCGCCTTTCGCACCTGTGAACCCCATGGCCTTGAGGCTGCGCCCGATCTGATCGGTAAGGCCCGACAATTGCTGCGTAACGACCGAGACCAGTTCTGCGCGCGGGATGCGGTTAGCGTCATCCGCCCCGCGCGCCATCGCGTTCGCATCGCCGGGCTGCCCGTCGCCCGGGCCATTTACCGACACCATTTCACGGTGATCGGTAGGGCTCGCAATTGCCGATCCCGCGACGCATTTCAGCCGTTCGGCCTGTGAGCGGCGGATGCCGAACGCGCTGGCGATCGCATCGGTAATGTCGCCGGAACCTGTCGGTATGGCCGTAAGTCCCAGCAGCATGCCGCCTGCATGGACCGATACGTTGGTCACCTCTCCGCCGATCTCGATCAGAGCGACGCCCAATTCGCGTTCCTCAGGCGTCAGGCAGGCGTGCCCGGTCGCGATCGGTGCTGCAACAACGGCTTCCACGCCAAGATGAGCGCTTTGCACCGCTTCCAGCAGATTGCGGACCGGCGCGCCGTCTGCCAGCATCACGTGAATATCGACGCCCAACCGTTCGGCATGCAGCCCTTTGGGGCTGGCCACGCCATGCACCCCGTCCAGCGTGTAATGAGCGGGCTGCGCATGCAGGACCTCGCGGCCGTCGGGCTGGATATTGTCCCGTGCGGCGAGAAGAAGATGCTCGATATCCTCCTCCTCGATCCGCCGCCCACCGATATCGACCTCGACCTTGGCGATCTGGCTGGCGAGTCCTGCGCCCGAACAGCCGACCCAGACGCTGCTGATGCTGGTTCCGGCATTGCGTTCTGCCCGTTCAACCGCGTCCCGGATGGCGTGGGTCGCGGCCGCCATGTCGGTGACATAGCCCCTCTTGATCCCTTCGCTGGCACGGTGGCCCGAACCCAGCACCACGAGGTCGCCCGTCTCCGAGACGCCCATGATCATGGCCGAGATGCGGAAGGAACCGATGTTTACGGCCCCGAAGACCCTGCTGATACGCGGTGTGCCCATCAGGGATTTTCCCGGCTTTCGAGCATTTCTTTCGCCCTGCCGGGTATGCGGCCATAGATGCGGTCGGGCACGCGCATGTCAAACGTGGCGATCTGCCCGCCCAGGAACCGGCGTGTCCCGTCCATGCGGGCGAAGGAGATCAGCGCCTTCGACGAAGCGTCTTCCCCCTGCGGCAGAGCCAGCACCTGGTTGGTCGAGAAGGTCAGGTTCCAGCGCCGGTTGCCGATCCATTCGGCATGGCTGACGCGCGATTTCAATGCAGGTGCGGCATTGAGCAGATCCGTCAGCGGGCCCACCTGCCGCTGGGCACCGGGGCCGGAAATGACCAGCATGCCCTTGCTCTGTTCGGCAGAGATCGATTCCAGCTCCGCCCCAGTCGGATCAATCAGCATCATCCGGTCCGCCCGGGCAAGCACCGCATGCGGCTTGCGTTCGACGATATCCACCACCAGCGTATCGGGAAGCTGCCGCGAGATGCGGGCATCCTTTACCCAGCTGAGATCGAGCATCTGAAGGCGCACGGCATCGAGGTCGACGAGCGGCATCGGCCGGTCGCGCTCGCCCAGCGCGCGCTCATAGACCTTGAGTTCATTCATGCGATCGACGCCGCTGACCTGCACGCGGCGCACCTCGAACCCCGCATCCCCCGCCACGCGGGCAATCTGCTGCGTCGCCATGGCGGGCACACCGGCGAGGTTGGCCACGAACCAGGCAAGCGCCACGGCCGCGCCGAGGATCACGGCAAGGAAAACGCGGTGCAGCTGGTCTTCGGTGAAGGGCAGCACCTGCATCACGGCGTCCATCGCACTGCCGGTCGTCGCCTTGGCGCGGCGTGCATTGGCGGCGCGGCTGGATGCCGCAGCGGCGCGCCTGACCCCCTTGCCCTTGCGCTTGATGCGTTCAGCCATCGCGGCGGCCTTCGCCATCTCTCGCGGAATGGAACCGCAGCGCTTCGGCGACGATCGCCTCAACCAGATCGGCATAGCTCATGCCGCAGAGCAGCGCCTGTTCCGGCACGAGGCTGAGCGGTGTCATGCCGGGCTGAGTATTTGTTTCCAGCACGAACAGACCGTCCTCGCCCTGTTCGTCATCCCATCGGAAATCGGTGCGGCTGGTGCCCCGGCAACCCAGCAGCCGGTGCGCCTGGGTGGCATATTGCAGGCACAAAGCCGTGATCTCGTCTGGCAGCTGGGCGGGGCAGACATGTTCGGTCATGCCATCGGTGTATTTGGCGGCGAAGTCGTAGAAACCCGCCTTCGGCTTCAATTCCGTGACGGCCAGCGCGCGCGGACCATCCGGGCCGTCGATGACGGCAGTCGTCAATTCGCGGCCTCTTATGAAGGGTTCGGCAAGCAGGGTCTCGAACTGCTGCCAAGGCCCTTCGGCATCGCTGGGGATCGGATCAGGATAGCGCCCGTCATCGGTCACGATAGCGACGCCGACGCTGGAACCTTCGTTGACGGGCTTCAGCACATAGGGACGCGGCAGCGGGTCGGAGTCGTGCAAATCGGCACTTTTGACCACGCGGCCACCCGGCATCGGAACGCCGTGGGGGACCAGCGCCTGCTTGGTCAGTTCCTTGTCGATCGCGATCACCGATGTCGCGAGCCCCGAATGGGTATAGGGAATGCCCATCAAGTCGAGCATGCCCTGCACCGTACCGTCTTCTCCGGGAACGCCGTGCAATGCATTGAAGACGACATCCGGCGATGCTTCGGCGATCCGGGCGGCAACGTCGCGGCCCATGTCGAGGCGGGTGACGCGATGGCCGCGTTCTTCCAGCGCGTCGGCCACGCCATTGCCGCTCATCAGCGACACTTCGCGCTCGTTCGCCCAGCCGCCCATCAGGACGCAGACATGCTGCTTCGCGAGTGTCGTCATGATGAAAGTTCCATGCCTGTCATGTTCAGGGCCGTCCCACCCGCTGGATTTCCCATTCGAGCGCGACGCCCAGTTTTTCGCGAACCTGATTGCGCACCGATTCGCCGAGGCCTTCTATATCGCTGCTGCTCGCATTGCCTGTGTTGATCAGGAAATTCGCATGTTTTTCGCTGACCTGTGCGCCGCCCAGAGTAAGACCGCGGCAGCCAGCCTTGTCCACCATCTGCCATGCCTTGCCCTCGGGCGGGTTCTTGAAGGTCGAGCCACCTGTCTTGGTGCGTAGCGGCTGGCTTTCCTCCCGCGCCTGCGCGATACGGTCCATCTCGGCACCGATCTCCTCCGGATCGCCAGGATGGCCGCGGAAGCGTGCCGCCGTGATGATTGCCCCCTCAGGCAGAGCGGAGTGCCGGTAGGAATAGCGCAGATCGTCCGCAGGCAGCGTGTGGCACTCCCCCTCCGGCATGACGACATCGCAATCCACGAGAATATCTGCCACTTCGCGGCCATAGGCACCGCCGTTCATGCGCACGAAGCCACCGACCGTCCCCGGAATGCCGCGCAGGAATTCCAGGCCGGCCACGCCCGCGTCACGCGCATTGGATGCGACAAGGATGCCGGCCGCTCCGCCCCCGCAACTGACCATGCATTCTTCGCCTACTTCCACCTGCGCGAAAGGTTTGCCAAGGCGGACGACCACGCCCGGAACGCCGCCGTCGCGGATGATGAGGTTGGACCCCAGCCCCAAAGCCATGACCGGCAGTTGCCCTTCCAGCCGGGTGAGGAACAGGCGCAAATCGTCCACGTCTGCAGGTTCGAACAGCCAGTCCGCCGATCCGCCGGACTTGAACCAGACCAGCTTGGCGAGCGGCGCGTTCGGGGTCAGTTCTCCTTTGATCCCATTCATCCAGACCGGCGGTTCGGGTTGGCGGTCATCCTGCATCGGCCGGCTCATGCCTGGTGCCTTTGGATGGCGTCGGCAAGTTCGGCCGCCCAGCGAGTAATGTCCCCGGCACCGAGGCAGACAACGATATCGCCGCCCTGCACCGTTTCGGCAAGGCTTGCAGCCAGTTCATCCATTTCTTCGATGGTGCGCGCCATACGGTGTCCGCGGTCCTTCAGGCCGGACACGAGCGCTTCGGCGCTGACACCTTCGACCGGATCTTCCCCGGCGGCATAGACAGGTGTGACATAGACGATGTCGGCATCATTGAACGCCGTCTGGAAGTCGTCCATCAGATCGCCGAGGCGCGAATAGCGATGCGGCTGCATTACCGCGATTACGCGGCCCGGCGTCCGGCCCGATGCAGCAGCCTCTCGCGCAGCGGATAGCACGGCGCGTATTTCCACCGGGTGGTGGGCATAATCATCGATAATGACAGCCTTGCTGCTGTCGGCCGCAACTTCCCCTACTTTTGTGAAGCGCCGCTTCACGCCGTCGAATTGCCCGAAACCATTGCAGATGATGTCGGTGCCGCAGCCCATCTCCAGCGCCACAGCCACCGCCGCCAGGGCGTTCTGCACATTATGCCTGCCCGGCATCGGCAAGCGGATGTTCTCGATACGGCGCAGCGAGCCGTCCCTTTCGCGCAACACGGCGTCGAAGATGTTGCCGGCATCGTCCGGACGGATGTTCTCGCCCCGCAGATCCGCCTGCGCTGAAAACCCGTAGGTAATCACGCGTCGGTCCCGGATCTTGGGGATGATGTTCTGCACCTCGGGATGATCGATGCACAGGATCGCCGCGCCGTAGAACGGTACATTTTCGATGAATTCGACGAATGCGTCCTTCACGGTATCGAAATCACCATAGTGGTCGAGATGCTCGGGATCGATATTGGTGACCACGGCGATCTGCCCATCCAGGCGGAGAAAACTGCCATCGCTCTCATCCGCCTCGACTACCATCCACTCGCTGTCGCCAAGGCGAGCGTTGGAGCCATATTGGTTGATGATCCCGCCGTTGATGACCGTCGGATCAATACCTCCGGCATCAAGCAGCGCCGCGATCATGCTGGTGGTTGTCGTCTTCCCATGTGTGCCTGCCACCGCAACCGTGCGCTTCAGCCGCATCAGTTCGGCAAGCATTTCGGCCCGGCGGACTACGGGAATGCGGTTTTCGAGCGCTGCCACGACTTCGGGGTTGGTCCGCTTCACCGCGGTAGAGGTCACGATGACGGCCGCATCGGCGACGTTCTCAGGCGCATGCCCAATAGAAACCCTTACTCCGCGCGCGCGCAGGCGCTCGACGCTCGGCCCTTCCGAAATGTCGGAGCCCTGGATGCTGTAACCGAGGTTATGCATGACCTCGGCAATGCCGGACATGCCGATGCCGCCGATCCCGACGAAATGTATCGTGCCGATGTCGGCTGCGACGCCTTTCACGATCCGGCCCCCTGCCGTGCTGTATCAGCCCGTCGTTTCGCGCCTTGCGCCTGACCGGGCTTTACGCGGATCACGTCCATCATGTCGGCTCCGCCAAAGCTTTCCACCAGATCGGCCAGATCCTCCGTCGCCTCGGGACGTCCGCAGTTCCAGGCGCCATGCGCGGCTGTCGCCAGGCTTTCGGGATAATGCGCCAGTGCGTTGATCTGCTTCGCCAGTTCTTTCGCCGTAAAGCGCTGCTGGCGGATCGCCCGCGCGCCGCCCTTCGACACCATCTCGCGCGTGTTCGCAGCCTGGTGATCGTCGGTGGCGATCGGCAGCGGGATGAGTATCGCAGGTCGGCCCACCGCTGTCAGTTCCGCAATCGTTGAAGCGCCCGCCCGTCCGATAAAGATGTGGGTGTCGGCCAGTCTTGCCTGCATATCTTCAAAATAGGTGCCCAGCTCGGCGGGTATGTCGTGGGCGAGATAGCGTTCGCGAACGGCTCCGATGTCTTCCGGACGGCATTGCTGCGTAACCTGCAGCCTCGCGCGCAAGGCGGGCGCCAGCATGGCCAGCCCGTCGGGAACCACCTCCGAAAGAATGCGCGCGCCTTGGCTGCCGCCCGTCACCAGCACCCGCAACGGGCTGTCCTGCGTGAAAGCGGGATAGGGTTCGTCCCGCAGGGCCAGAACCTCGGCGCGGACCGGATTGCCGACGAGATGCGCCTTGCCTGCGTGCCCAGGCTTCAGGCGCTCGATTTCGGGATAGGCAGTGGCGATCGCGGCGACCTTGCCGGCAAAGAGCCGATTTACACGCCCCAGAACGGCATTCTGTTCATGCACGATGCTGGGTATGCCGGCCTTTTCCGCGGCGAGCAGCGCGGGCAGGGATGGATATCCGCCGAAGCCAACGACGGCGCTCGGCTGAAAGGTTTCGAACAGTCGTAGCGCCATGTTCCGTCCCTGCATCACCGAGCGTGCGCCGCGCAGCCACTGCAGCGGGTTCTTGCCGAAACGGCCGGCTGGCAGCACATGAGCAGGCAGGAAATCGGGTTTGCCGGGAATCTCGGCGCCCCTGCTGTCGGTAATCAACGCGACATGGTGGCCGCGCGCCTCCAGTTCCGCAGCCAAGGCGAAAGCAGGCAGCAGGTGCCCGCCCGTACCACCGGCGGCAAGAACGAAATGGCGATTCGAACCGGGTAGCTGGCCGGTCATGTCCGTGGCCCTCCGCTGGCCGATCTACGGGTCATCAGCGCGCCCAGCCCCGGCGTATCGCGCCTCAGAAAGGGATTGCGCCTCGTGATGGCCAGGAGCAGGCCGACGCCCAGACATACCGCGATAGTGGACGATCCGCCATAGCTTACCAGCGGCAAGGTCATGCCCTTGGACGGGAAAAGCTGCAAATTCACCAGCATGTTGATGAAGGCCTGGCCGCCGACCTGCGCGGCAAGGCCAGCAGCGGCAAGAACGGTGAACAGATCCTCTTCATCCACGAGGCGCGTCAGCACGCGAAAGATGATGGCGAGATACAGGATCACGATAATCGCGCAGACGATCAGCCCGAATTCTTCGCCGATGACGGAGAAAATATAGTCGGTGTGCGCTTCCGGCAGGTTCATCTTCCGGACCCCAAGCCAGAAGCCGCTGCCGGTCCAGCCCCCCGCAAGCAGGGTGCGTTCCGCCAGATCGACCTGGTCGAATGCGGTTCCGCCGCCGAGGAAATCGTCGATGCGATGCCTCGCATTGTCGTAAAGGAAGTAGGTCGCCGTCAAGGCTGCGGCGCCTGCTGCCGAAAGTACGCCGATCAGGCTGAGCGACACGCCCGATAACAGGAGCATCACGAACCACACCCCGGCGAACAGCATCGTGTCGCCAAGGTTGGGCTGCATCATCAACAAGCCGCCGACCACGCCCATGAGGCCGCTGATGACCCACATGACCGGCAGGTTCCGGTCCTTTAGCTGCCACGACAGGATCCAGGCGAGTGCAATCGCGAATGCCGGTTTCAGGAATTCGGATGGCTGGAACCCGACGCCCAGATTGATCCAGCGCCGCGCGCCGTTCACTTCCGTTCCAATGAAGGGAACCAGCACCAGCAGGGCAATCATCGCTCCGGCAAGAACGATGCCGAGCCGCCGGGCCGCGCAACGCGACAGCATGGATGCGCCGATCATCACGGCGAGGCCGAGCAGTTGCCAGCGCAGATGCGCCCAGTAGAAGAACAGATCTGGCAGCGTGGTGTCCGATGTGGATAGGCGCCGGGCACTGGCGGGCGAAGCCGCAGCCACTGCCGCCGTTCCGATGACCATCAGAATGAGAACGAGGGCGAGCAGCACCCTGTCGATCTCGCGCCACCAGATCCGCATCGCATTGCGCCTGGATGTTCGGTGTGTATGCCTCGCCGCGCTGCGATCCGAACTGCGGGGCATGTAGGGTTGAACGATGCTCATTGGTTTCGCACTTCCAAGCCAGAGATGCTGGCGCTGCCCGCTTCCAGCTTGTTGCCGGTCAGCACTTCGACCACCGTTCGAAAATGGTCGCCGCGCTTTTCATAGTCGCGGAACTGGTCGAAACTGGCGCAAGCGGGAGAGAGCAGGATGACATCTCCTGCCCGCGCCGATCCCAGCGCGCGGCGGGTCGCCTCGCAGATCATCTCCGACGGTTCGACCGGAACACTACCCTGCAGCAATTCTGCAAAGCGCGGGCCGCTTTCCCCGACAGTATAGGCGCAGGCGACATTGGCAAGGTATTGCGCGCATTCCCCAAGGCCGTCTTCCTTCGGAAGCCCGCCAACGATCCAGTGTATGCGCGGCGTGCCGCCGTGGATTGCCTCGTCCGGAGGGAAGGCGGCCAGCGCCGGGGCCGCAGAGGCCGGGTTGGTCGCTTTGCTGTCGTTTACGAACAGGATGCCGCGATATTCGCCGAGCCGTTCCATCCGGTGCGCAAGGCCACCGAAACTTACGAGAGCCGGTGCCCACTCGACCTCCTGCACTCCGAGTTCGGTGACGATGGCGATGGCTGCCGCTGCATTCTCGAGATTGTGCGGTCCCTGCAGCGAAGGCCAAAGGTGCTGCCGCTCAGAATATCGGGCGGTGTCGATCGATCGCACCCGGTCGGCTCCGCGCCGGTCTTGCGCCGCATCCCTGAAGGCGCGGGTCAGCGGATCGCCGGTTCCAAAGATCGCGAGCTGGCCCGAACCCTGCATCGCGAACAACCGGCTCTTGGCGAAGGCATAAGCTTCCAGCCCGTCATACCGGTCGAGATGGTCGGGCGAGATATTCAGCAGAGCAGCAACTTCGCAGGCGAGCGAGCGCGTGAGATCGATCTGGTAGCTGGACAGTTCCATCACATAGACCCCCACACCACTCTTGTTCGGCTCGAGCGGGTCTGCCGCGAGAATCGGCAGGCCGATATTGCCGCCCATGCGAACCGGCCTTCCGGCCTCTCGCAGGATGTGTGTGACAAGTCCGGTCGTCGTCGATTTGCCATTGGTGCCGGTAATCCCCACCACCTGATGCGGCGGCAATTCCGCACGGGCCTGTGCGAACAGTTCGATGTCGCCGATGATCGGCACGCCGAATTGCCGCGCCCGGTCTGCTATGGGATGCGAATTGAGAGGGACGCCCGGCGATACCACAATCGCATCAAAGCCGGTCAGATCGCAGGTGAGCGGGTCCGCGACCTGCGCCCGGCCGGTGAAGGCTTCGCGCGGTTCGTCCTGCCGGTCCCAGACGGTGACCTTCGCGCCGCTGGCGATGAGGCTTTCCGCCGCCGCCGCGCCGGACCGTGCGAGGCCGAGTACCGCGTAACTTCTGCCAGCGAATACGGCGGAGGTGATCATCGCCCGCTCACCGCAGCTTCAGCGTTGCCAGACCCATGAGCGCGAGCACGATGGAGATGATCCAGAACCGGATGACGACGGTCGATTCCTTCCAGCCCAATTGCTCGAAATGGTGGTGGATGGGTGCCATGAGGAAGATACGCCGACCGGTTCGCTTGAACCAGAACACCTGGATGATCACCGACAGCGCCTCGATCACGAACAGCCCGCCGACGATCCCCAGCACGATTTCGTGGTGACTTGCAACCGCGATCGCGCCGAGCGCTCCGCCCAGCGCCAGGCTGCCGGTGTCGCCCATGAAAACGGCGGCAGGCGGCGCATTGAACCAGAGGAAGGCGAGGCCCGCACCCATGATGGCGGCACAGAAGATCGCGAGCTCCCCCGCGCCCGGCACATGCGGGATGCCGAGGTAGCTGGAGTAATCGACGCGCCCGACAAGGTAGCAGATGATGGCGAAGGTACCGGCCGCAATGATGACCGGCATCGTCGCCAACCCGTCCAGCCCATCGGTCAGGTTGACCGCATTGCCCGCGCCCACGATGACGAAGGCAGCGAACACGTAATAGATAAAGCCCATTTCTACTCCAAGGTTGGAGAAGAAGGGGACATACAGGAACGTGTTGATCTGGCTGACGATGATCCACGATGCGACACCCGCAACCGCGAACTCCAGCAGCAGCCGCACCCGGCCCGACACCCCGCGGTGGCTCTTCTTCGTGATCTTATCGTAATCGTCGATGAAGCCGATCAGGCCAAAGCCGACAGTGACGGCGAGGCAGGCCCAGATGAAGGGATTGCGCAGATCCATCCAGATGATCAGCGACAGCATAAGCGAAACCAGCATCATCAGCCCGCCCATCGTCGGCGTGCCGACCTTGGCAAGATGGCTTTGCGGTCCGTCCGCACGGATGGGCTGGCCCTTGCCCTGGCGGACGCGCAGCATCAGGATGAAGCGCGGTCCGATGATGAGGCCAATGAACAGTGCGGTGACCAGCGTCGCCCCTGCGCGTGCGGTCTGATATCTGACGAGGTTGAAGACCCCCTCGAAGTTCATCCATTCGGCAAGCAGATAAAGCATTCAGCCTTCCCTGGTCGTGAAATGGGCAACCACCTTGCCGAGCCCGACCGAATTCGATCCCTTCACCAGAACGGCATCGCCGGCGGTTATCCCGTAATCCTCCAGCGCCGCGATGGCAGCCTGGGGATCATCGCAATGGGCGAAGTGAAGCCCGGCTGCAAGCGCACCCCCGTCACCTTTCCCCAAGCTGCGTGCAAGGCTGCGCATTTCCTCGCCCACGAGAATGGCGAAATCGATTTTCGCTTCGGCCAGCGGTTCGGCAAGATCGGCATGGAAGCGCGGCGCGAAGTCGCCAAGTTCCTTCATAGCGCCAAGGACTGCGATGCGGCGAGTGGCCGGCGTTTGTCCCAACGCGCGCAAGGTCGCCCGCATCGACGCCGGATTGGCGTTGTAGCTTTCGTCGATCATCAGCGCGTGACCGCCCGGAGCAGCCAACCGATGACGCGCGCCCCGCCCTTTCAGCCCGCCCATTTCAGCAAGGGCCAGCCCGGCAGCCCCCAGATCACCGCCCGCGGCGCGAACTGCGGCCATGACGCAAAGCGCATTGGAGATCCAGTGATCGCCGGGTTCGGCGACCGAGAAGCAGACCCGCGTGTCGCCCATGTCCGCCGTAACCAGCGACCCACCATTGGCAGAAGGGATCGCGTCCAGCAGCCGCACATCGGCCTCGGCCGAGCGCCCGAAGGAAACCAGCTTGATGCCCGCCTTTGCGGCGTGATCGGCAAGACGTTTGAAATGCGGGCTGTCGGCGGGCACGATGGCCGTTCCGCCTTCGACAACACCGCCGAAAATTTCCGCCTTGGCATCGGCAATAGCCTCTTCGCTGCCCAGATTCTCGATATGAGCCGGAGCGATGGTGGTAATCACCGCCACATGCGGCCGGACGTGATCGGCCAGTTGCGCCATCTCGCCGGCATGGTTCATGCCCATCTCGAAAATGCCGAAACGGCTGCGCGCAGGCATTCTGGCCAGCGACAGCGGAACGCCGACATGATTGTTGTAACTGCGAACAGAGCGATGCGCCTCGCCCCTGCTCGACCGGTCGAGGCCTGCAAAGATCGCTTCCTTCACGCCGGTCTTGCCGACCGAGCCGGTCACCCCGATCCTGACGGCGCTTGTGCGTGCCAGCGCCGCGCGGCCAAGCGCATGAAGCGCAGCCGTGGTATCTTCTACCAGAACGTGCGGCTGCGGAATGGGGCGATCTGTGATCGCGGCGGCTGCCCCGTTAGAAAATGCGGTTTCGATGAAGCGGTGGCCGTCCATGGCCTCCCCCTTCAAGGCGATGAACAGATCGCCGCCCCGAACGTCGCGGCTGTCCATTTCCACGCCAGAAACCTGGAAGGCCGCGCTGGCCCGACCGCCGGTCACACGAGCGATTTCATCGCTGCTCCACAAGGCGGTTGGCAGGGCATCGGCCTGAATTACCGGCCATTGCCTAAGGGCATTACGGGCGCTCATCGGGCAGCCTCCTCACGCGAAACGGTTACATCGTCGAAGGCGAGCACGCGCATGTTCTCGCCCGCTCCAACTATCTGGCCCTGTTCATGGCCCTTGCCTGCGACAAGGACGATATCGTCGCGCCGCGCCGCGGAAACGGCGGCAGCGATGGCCTGGCGGCGGTCGGCGATTTCCCATCTCTCCGCCTTCTGCCCGGCAGCGCCCGCCATGATCGACCGGCGAATTGCAGCCGCATCCTCGCCTCTCGGGTTATCGTCTGTCACGATGATCATGTCAGAAAGCTCGGCAGCGACGCGGCCCATCGGTTCGCGTTTGCCCATGTCGCGGTCGCCGCCAGCGCCGAGGACAGTAATCAGCCGCCCTTCAACATGCGGCCGAAGAGCCTGCATCGCTGCCTCCAGAGCATCCGGTGTATGCGCGTAATCCACGTAGACCGGTGCACCTTGCTGCGTGATGACGGCGCGCTCCAGGCGCCCACGCACCGGCTGCAGCCTGCCCATCGCATCGAACACCTGCGAGGCTTGCCCGCCCGTCGCGAGCACTAGAGCCGCCGCCACCATTGCGTTCTGTGCCTGATAGGCACCGATCAGCGGCAGACGGACAATCCTTTCCGCGCCCTCATGCTGCAGGGTCAGTTCCTGCCCGAGCTGCGTAGCATCGCGCTTGACGAGGCGAATGAATTCGCCCTGCTCGCCCACGGTCAACACCCGTAACCCACGGGTGGTGCCAGCTTCGGCCACTCGGGCCATCCATTCGCTGCCGTCGAGATGCACGACCAGCGTGCCGTCACCGTCCAGTACCTCGTCCACCAGCCGCAGCTTGGCGGAGAAATAATCCTCCATATCAGCGTGATAATCGAGGTGATCGCGGCTGAAATTGGTGAAGGCTGCGGCTTTCACCGATAGCCCTTCATTACGATATTGCGACAGGCCGTGGCTCGACGCTTCATAGGCGACATGGGTGACGCCTTCGCGGGCGAGCCCCGCCATATTCGACAGGAAGGTGACGATGTCCGGGGTGGTCAGGCCGGTGGCGACGCTCTCGTCCGGCGTGGTGACGCCCAGAGTACCAATAGAGGCCGCGCGCTCGCCCGCCATGCGCCACAATTGCCGCGTCATTTCGACGGTCGAGGTCTTGCCGTTGGTACCGGTGACCGCGACGATTGTGTCAGGCACGGGTGTGAAGAACTTCGCCGCCAGCTGCGCGAAGAGGCGGCGCGGCTGTTCGTCTACTATGTGCAGCGCACCTTCGACCCGCGCCTGCGGTCTGGCGACCACCGCGATGGCGCCTGCGCTGACCGCCGCTGCTATGAAGTCCTCTCCATTGACAGTGCTGCCCCGAAACGCACCAAAAACCGTTCCCGGCGCGACCTTGCGATGATCGATGGCAAAGCCTGTTACCGTCGCGTCGGCATTGTCGCTGCCGCCCGCCGAAGGGTGGATCGCGCGCAGTTTCATCATGCACCCCCGCCGACAAGCGGCTCGAGATCGCTCATGTCCACGTCCCTCGTATCATCCGGCCGCACGCCAAGGATGGGTCCGATGCGGGGAACCAGACGCCCAACGATGGGTGCCGCATTCCATGCCGCCGTTCTCTGGAACGAGCTGGCTGTCGTGCCCTTGGGTTCGTCCAGCATGGCGATGATGACATAGCGCGGACGATCCATCGGAAACGCAGCGGCAAAGGTCGAAACCAGCGACGAACGGCGATAGCCGCCCGCGCCCGGCTTTTCGGCAGAACCGGTCTTTCCGCCCACCCGGAAGCCCGGCGCATCGGCATTGCGGCCGGTACCATACACCGCGATCATCCGCAGCAATTGCCTCATGCGGGAAGAGGTGCTCGATTTGAAGACGCGCGTGCCTCTGGGCGCTTCACCGGGCTTGATACGGTGCATGGTCGCGGGCCGGAAAATGCCGCCGTTGACCATCGCCGCATAGGCACTGGCCAGGTGCAGCGGCGTCACCGCGATTCCGTGGCCATAGCTGACGGTCATGTTACGAAGGCGCGGCCATTTCTCGCCCGGCCAGATCGGGAACCCGCGCGCGGGCAGTTCGATGGCGGGGCGATCGTTCATGCCGAGATCCATCATCACCCGGCGCATCCGTTCCGGCCCCAGTTCATCGGCGATGCGCGCCGTTACGGTGTTGGAGGAGTGGATCAGCGTTTCGGGCACGTTCAACGTATCGCCAAGGAAGTGGCTGTCCTTCAGGCTGAACCTGCCGACCTTTACCGGATGCGCGTTGTACCGCTTACCGAAATCGCGCACCACGCCGGCATCGATGGCCGCCGCCACGGTCAGCGGCTTGAAGGTGGAGCCGAGTTCGTAGACCTGGTTCGTCACCCGGTTGAACATGTATTTTTCGCCATCGGCGTCGATGCGGTTCGGGTCGAATTCCGGCAGGGAAGCCAGGGCGAGCACTTCGCCCGTATCGACATCGAGCACGATGCCGGCCGCGCCCATCGCGTTGGTCGACAGCATGCCGCGGCGAAGCTCGTCTTCCAGCGCACCCTGTGCGCGCATATCGATGGAAAGGGCGCTGGGCGTTGCACGCCGGGCGGGGTCGCTCAGTTGGTCATCGAGCACCTGTTCCATGCCGACGCGGCCTTTGCCGTCGGCAGCGACATAGCCGAGCACGTGAGCTGCCATCGTACCCTGCGGATAATGCCGGTCGTTTTCCTTCGGCATTTCGAGTGCGAGTTCACCCAGCGCCTGAACCTTGTTCGCCTGTTCGGGAAGAACGCGGCGGCGCAGATAGCCCGCCTTGCCGCTGGCGAGACGTGCCGCAACATCGGCCTCGTCCATTTCGGGGAAGATCTGCTTCAACTGCGCGGCCACGCTCGCCGCGTCCTGCACCAGCGGCGAACCGGTGTCGCCCAAGGCTTCAGGATTGAACCACAGGGCATAAGCGGGAAAGGCGCGGGCCAGCGGCACGCCATTACGATCGGTGATCTCACCGCGCGATGGCAGCAGCGCCTCTTCGAGAGAGGTCGTGCGGGTGGTCCGGTCGGACAAGCCCAGAAAGCCGATCCGCGCGACTGCAGCAAGGGCGATGACGACGAACATGGCTGCCACCAGCAGCACCCGCAGCCGCGCAACTGCCAGCGTCCGCTGGCGAAAATCGACCAACTGTGCCCGGCCGGACGAGATTGCCGTGCTGTAGGTCATGGATGTCACTGGCCATTCTCCAGAACCGAAGCACCCAGCCCCATGCCGCGGGTGCTGAAGGTTCCGCCGTGCGTCAGGCGTTCGGCCAGCGTGCGGCTTTCATCCCGATCCGCTTGTTCCTGCCCGGCAGGGCGACCCGTCACGGGCGAGACCATCGCGGGCAGGCCTTCGGCCAGCAGCGCCTCGTCATCGGCAGCGCGCGCGACCCGGATCGGATCGGGTGCGCCCACAGCACGCGGACCTGCAAGGGCGGCCAACTCGCGCTCATTATCGACATATTGATCGGCGCGTGGTGCCTCATATCCGAAGTCCACGACGTTCCAGTCGGCAAGCTGCTGCTGGTTTGCCCGTGTCTCGAACTCCGTTTCCAGCAGGATCGTTTCCCGCTGCAAGGCGATGATCTGCCGTTCGGCGAGGCGCACTTCGCTCTTCACCGCATTCACCCGGAAGGTGAGCGCGGCGAAGACAGCCAGGCAGATACCGAGCACGACCGCCCATCCCAGTTGCCGCATCCTGCTGCCCGCGACCATCACGCTGCCATCCTTGCCGCAGCGTCGGTGCGGGTCGCATGGCGCAGGGTGGCGGAACGGGCGCGCGGGTTGCGCTCGATCTCGTCATTTCCGGGACGGATCCCTCGCGAGATATTCGTGAAAACCGCGGGGCCGGTTTCCGCCATGGGCAGATGGCGCGAACCTGCAGAAACTGCTGCTGCATCCTTCAGAAACCGTTTCACGATGCGGTCCTCCAGACTGTGAAAGCTCACGACAGCCAGTTTCCCGCCGCTACGAAGCACCTTCTCCGCTGCGGAAAGGCCGCTGCGCAGCTCATCGAGTTCGGCATTCACGTGGATGCGGACGGCTTGGAACGTGCGCGTCGCAGGGTCTTTCGGCGCGCCTGGGTGATGGCCGAGCGCCTTGCGCACGACCCGCGCCAGATCGCCGGTGGTCTCCAGCGGCCGTGCGGCGACGATAGCGCGAGCGACCCTGCGCGATTGGCGTTCTTCGCCATACAGGTAGAGCACGTCGGCAATTGCGGCATCGTCGGCTTCGTTCAGGAAATCGGCCGCGCTTGGGCCAGCCTGGCTCATCCGCATGTCCAGCGGCCCGTCGACCGAGAATGCGAAGCCGCGCTCCCCCTGGTCGAGTTGCATTGAGGATACGCCGATGTCCATGGCCACGCCGTCGACCTGCTCCACGCCGGCCTCTGCCAGCGTGCCCGCCATTTCGGAAAAGCGACGTGGATGCAATATGAGGCGCGGGTTCTCCCCAGCCGCTTCCGCCCAGTCCTGCCCTGCTGCAATCGCATCGGGATCGCGGTCGAAGGCATGGACGGTCGCACCGGCATCCAGAAAGGCGCGGGTATAGCCGCCAGCGCCGAAAGTGGCGTCGACCACCACTGCACCGGGCTGAATGTCGAGCGCTTCGACCACTTCATCGAGCAACACGGGAATATGCGGGACGGCGCTCATTTGCGCTTCGCCTTCGCATCGGCCAGCAAATTGGCACAGGCAGCCTGCGCCGCTTCCCAACCGGCGCCCATCTTTGCGAGTTCTTCCGGGTTCCAGATGGTAAAGAAGCGACCTGCGCCCTGAAAGTACAATCCGTCTTCTATGCAGCCAAGTGCGGTAAGGTGGTCGGGCATGACGAAGCGGCCGCTGTCATCGAAAGGCACTTCGTTGAAGCCGAAAAGCTGCATGGAGCGCATGTCGCGGTCAAACTCCGTGCCGCGTTCGATTGCGATGGCTTCTTCGCGATCGACCTGCGCGTCGAGTTCTGCACGGCGGGAAAGACCGAACCCGGTCAGGCAATTCCAGCGATCATGCTTGGCAAGGCAGAGCACACGGCCTTCGCTGGATTCCTTGACAGCCTTGCGGAACAGCGGCGGCAGAACGAAGCGGCCTTTATCGCCCTGCGGCGAATAGGCCTGCCCGCTATATCCGTGCTGTAGCGCCGTGGCCACCTTCCCCCATCTCCCCTCAACACGACGATGACTTCCCCGTCCCACCGCGCGCATTCGCAGTGGGCTCGCGCTGCCACCCCAGCACGCATTCCGAGACTCCATGTCCGATAGGAGAATTGTTTAACGCCACCCGCAGGGGGATGGAAGGGGAAAATACGGGAAATCGCGGGATAATACGACATGCGGTTGATTTTATAGGATTTTATTGTATGACCTGCTGATCGGCATGGTTAATGGCCGGAACGCTTTTCAACGATTTTGCTTGGTTTTCAGGAGGTGCGAATGAGTGATCCCGCACCATCCCCGTATTCTGCCCGTGATTTCCCGTAAATTGATGCGAAGCCAGTCAGCGCTGCGGCGATGTTCCAAAGGCCGCATCCAGCAATGCATCAAGAGCCTGCGGAGCATTTTCGGCTCCGTGGTCGCCATCTTCAAGCAAGGCCGCATCGGCTACGATTACGGCCCGCCCCTCGCCGATCACGCATTGCGCTACGAGGCCGCTGGCCATCATGCGGCAATCGGACGGCGCATCGGCACTGGTGGCGACCGGACGGAAACTGCCTTCGAGGTTCACGGGCAGCGGCTGTCCCAGAACGTCCACGCTGCTTTCGCCCAGCGGCTGACTTTCGTCGAAAGTGAGATCCAGACCCCAGCGCTTCAGTATCGGTGAGAGCAGAACGACGTCCTGCGGCCGGCGGCGATCGCCGATGGGATAGATCGAATGACCGGTCAGCCGCGGATCGGCGAACAGCAGAACTTCCCCGCCGTCGCGCACCCATTGGTCGAGGGCGACATTCTCCATGCCCGACAGCGCACGGGGTTGGGCAAGCAGAAGATGGTCCAGCCGCGCAAGAGTCCCTGCGTCCAGCGTATCGACAGGCCTCAGATCATATTGCCGGGCCAGCCATTCCCGCGCCCAGTGCAACGGTATGTCACTGGTAAGCGCACCGGCGAAGCTGGGGCTTTCGGTCCAGTAGATTGGCAGAGTGGTCAGAAGCCCCAGCGCAGGTTGACCAGACTGTCGTTCGGCACTTGCGGCAGCGGCAGCAACCTGATCATCGGCTGGCAACACATCCGGACTACCCGAGCAACCCGCCAACAGCGCAGCGCCGAGGAAAGCATGGAGAGCCGCAGTCCGGCGTCTCCACATCACACAGTCAGGGGCGTTCGGCATCCGGGTCTCCCGGTGTTTCGATCACGATTGGCGCGCCGGTCAAAGGCGATGGCACGGTCGTGGGAGCAGGCGTCGGTCCCGCAGGCATGTCGGGAACAACCCCGGCATCGGCCAGCGGATCGCTTGTCGGCGCGGGCGGGGCGGCGACCGTAGCGACGGCTTCCGGCACCGCCGCCCGGCCCGTTTCCTCGGCCCACTGCGTGATGATGCTGGCGAGGCCAATCAGCAGCAGCATGGCGATCAGGCCAGCCACACCGACCTGCAATCGCTGCATGGCCTGCGCGCGCGTGCCGCCGAGCGGAGCTGCCAGCCGGTCGCCATTTGCCACGGCGATGCCGTTCGTGTTTGCCTTCGCCATCGGCGCATAGGCTACAGAAAGCGGCGCTTCAGTCAATCCGCAGGCCTGAGCCAGTCAAAAACAGGCAATCCCTTGGCGGCTAGCCATTCGGGATTGTAGAGCGAGGACAGGTAGCGAAAGCCGGTGTCGCAAAGGATCGTGGCGACCCGCGCCTCCTCGCCCTTGGTCGCGGCCAGTTCTCTGCCAAGCGCAACGGCACCTGCCACGTTGATGCCGCTCGACAGGCCGAGGCACAGACCTTCTTCCTGCAGCAATCGGGCAACCCACTGGAGACCTTCCTCGTCCGAAATGCGGAACTGCGTGTCGATCGGCGCGCCTTCCAGATTCCCGGTAATGCGGCCCTGCCCTATCCCTTCGGCGACGGACGACCCTTCCGACTGCAATTCGCCATTGGCGTAGTAATTGTACAGCGCCGCGCCATGCGGGTCGGTCAGCGCGATGGTGACGTCTTCGTTTCGGCTTTTCAGTCCCATGCCAACGCCGGCGATTGTACCGCCGGTGCCCGCCGCACAGGTGAAGCCGTCGATGCGGCCTTCCATCTGCTCCCATAATTCCACCGCGGTGCCGTCGATATGCGCCTTGCGATTGGCGGTATTGTCGAACTGGTTGGCCCAGATCGCTCCTTCGGTTTCCTCGGCAAGCCGGCGTGAGGTATGCACGAAATGCCCGGGATTGGCGAAGGGCGCGGCGGGCACGAGCACCAGTTCCGCACCCAGCGCGCGCAGGGTGTCCATCTTCTCACGGCTTTGCGTTTCGGGCATTACGATGATCGTGCGATACCCCAAAGCATTCGCCACCAGAGCGAGGCCGATGCCGGTGTTTCCTGCGGTTCCTTCGACGATGGTGCCGCCGGGCTTCAACTCGCCGCGCTCCTCTGCCTCGCGCACGATATATAGCGCCGCGCGGTCCTTCACGGACGCGCCGGGGTTGGTGAATTCGCACTTGCCGTAGATCTCGCAACCCGCAGCCTCGCTGGGGCCTTGCAGCAACACCAGCGGCGTATTGCCGATCAATTCGAGCGTATCCTTGCGCGGAGAAGTAAGCATCATGGCGCGAGAGGTAGGGGCAGCCGGGCAGCTTCGCAATGCAATTGCACTTCTGCTGCGCCTATCAAGGCTTGCAGCCCCAATCCGCTGCTTTTGATCAATCCTCGGGTGCGATGGTTACCTTCAACCCGTCAAGATCCGATGTAAATTCAATCTGGCAAGAGAGCCGGGAATTCTCGGTGCGGTGATCGCTGGATTCCAGCAGATCATCTTCATCCTCGCTGATCGGAGGCAGCTTGCCCATGAATTCGGGATCGACATGAACGTGGCAGGTCGCGCAGGAACAGCAGCCACCGCAAAGGGCCAGCAATTCATCGAACCCGTTGTCGCGGATCGCTTCCATGACCGTCAGGCCGTCCTGCGCCTCGATGCTGGATTCCACGCCTTCACGGTTGACGACATTCAATGTGGGCATGATGAGCCTTGATCCCCGAATTTCAGCGGCCCGTCAGGACGTGCGGGCCATTCGGGGCAAGCTGCTAGGACAGGCGACCCGTTTTGGCAAGGTGGGCTCGGCGATGCTGGGGGCAGGCGTATGGGAGATTTGAAATGGGGCTGAGCGCCGAACGACTGAAGGCCGGTCTGGACGCCATCGCAGATAAGGAACCTGCGATGGCGCGCGCGCTCGCACTCGCCGGATACCCGCAGCCGCGCATCAGCTCTCCGGGGTATCGCACCCTGCTGCGCACGATTGTCGGGCAGCAGGTGTCGGTCGCGGCGGCGGCATCGGTCTGGGGCAAGCTGGAGCTTGAACTTGGGGCCGAGATGAAGCCGGATGACCTGCTGGCGCGCGACTATGATGCCCTCCGCGCCTGCGGCCTCTCGCGGCAGAAACAGGGCTATGCCCGGTCGCTGTGCGAATTGCTTGCACGGGGCGAACTGGACCTCGAACACCTGCCCGCCGACGACGAAGTGGCCATCGCAGAACTCACCCGCATTAAGGGTATCGGACGCTGGTCAGCCGAGATCTACCTGCTATTCGCCGAGGGGCGCGAGGATATCTGGCCCGCCGGAGACTTGGCGGTGATGGCGGGGATCGGCAAGATACTCGGCCTGCCGGAGCGCCCGAACGAAAGGCAGACGCGCGCACTCGCCGAAGACTGGCGTCCGTTCCGCGGCTCGGCGGCGATCTTCACCTGGCACTACTACTCGCTAGGTTGTGTACCTGTCTGATCGGCCTCACCGCGTTCCCTTGAAGCTGGTGGATTAAGCTGCCTGTCCGCTTCCGACCCTATTGTGTTGAAAAACTCGGCCGCCGGCGCTCAGGTCCGAATTTTCGGCAACAATGATTCAACGAAGCTCAGTCCTGTTAATCAATAATGCGCTCAGGATGCTACCCACGTTCCAAAGTTACCGGCGAAAAGTGGCTGCGGAGTTTTTCAACACAATAGACCCAAAAGCGGACAATGTGGCTTTCGTTCGATCCTAATAAACCGCCTAGCGACTTTTCCGGATAAGCTCAGCGATCATCGGCTTGGTGAACTGGCTAACGGGGTCGTCGGACTTGTCTGCTCTTCGATAATATTCCCCAGCATCGAATGCATCGAAAATTTCATAGAACGTGTTGGGAAATGGTTCGCTCAAATGGTCGCCCATCCAGCCGGTTAGAATCACCCATAATTCATTCACTACTTCATCACAGAAGGCGTAAGAACGTTCGCCCGCATGGAACCGCTTAGCAAGCTCAAAGCCAAAACTATCGAGGAAATTGGATGCCGTTTGACCGCGCTCGGTGGCCCACATAAGAACTTCATCCTCGGTAATTTCTACCGCGCCATCAGTGTCTATTTTTCCTGCAATCGTATCGAATATCTCGTCCATTGTGCTGGTAATGGCATCAAAAGCAGAACGACTGCAATCCACCCCAATAACAGACATCCGCTCGCCTTCAGCAGTTCGCCACAAGCAGACTGGCTGCTTTCTTCATTCTGTGCCAAAAGCTGCCCGTCGGTTAACGACGCCATTGCCGCCGTAGCGCAAACATTCGAGAGCTCTGTGAACGGTCTTCGCGAAAATGCGCAAGATCGGAAACGACCGGAAGATGTGGGCAGCATAATAGGGCGCAAGGAGACCGGTATGAAACCTAACCAGAGATCATGTTACGCCAATCGTATCGAACGTGCGATTACCTTGATGCAGCAAAGGCTTGCCAACGGCGACGCACCAACGATTGACCAGTTGGCAGCGGCGGCAGCGCTCTCGAGCTACCACTTTCACCGTGTCTTTCGGGTCATGACCGGCGAAACTATCGGCGCAGCCCTCACGCGAGCGCGCCTCGGCGGAAGCCTGCCGATGCTCGACGATAGCATCATGGCAGCAACGGAGCGTGCCGGGTATTCAACGAGCCAAGCCCATGCGCGTGCTTTGAAAGAGCGGGCGAACGTAACCCCGTCGTTACTGAAGAATGACGTCGATCAACGCAGCAAGGTGGCAGCCGAACTGTCACGACCCGCAGTCGAGCGGAGTGAAACAATGCCAGCTCTCGAAATAGCGATCGAATCGCTAATGCCGCTTCGCCTCGCAGTCCTCCGCAACATCGGCGATTACAACGAACTCAACCACGGCTTTAACCTCCTTTTCGAGCGATTAATGGAGCACATGTCTCCCGATAATATCTCGGGACTTTATGGTATACCATACGACGATCCCCGCGAGGTGGCAGCGCAAAACTGCCGTTTCGATTGCGCTGTCACGACGTTGGAGAGTGCAACAATCGGGAAGGGTGTCCACCAAACCCTGATTGCGGGAGGGCTTGCGCTACGCATGTCGCACGTGGGCGATTATGATGAGATTCATCCAGCCATCGACGACCTTTATCGAGAAGCGGTCTTGGCCGAACTCTCAATTGCTAACGAGCCGTTGCTCATTCATTTTCTCGACGACCCCGAAGAAGTGCCGGTCGATCGGTTGCGGGCATATGTTTATCTTCCGCTCACCCCAGCAGCGTCTGCTTAATCAAACGACGTTCTAAAAACGGACGTTTCGGAATCCCACCCAAAATCGGCCGTTCGTCTATGAATTAGCAATTCCCGAAAGCCGACGTTCGATTTACGGATAGGCGCCGGGTTGTTGCAGTAGTAGCCAAAGATACCAGCTTGCTAAACCACTGAAAAGATGCACTTTCATCCGTTTGACGCGGTGATGTTCACCCTGCATGTTTACAACACATCTGCGCTCTAAGCTGGAGAGCATAATCAGCTCTCCGGCTTTCTCCTGCAGGTCATGGCCGGTCAGCTAACGATTCCACTACCCACTTGATCGGTCACATGGACCCGCGCATTCGTTCTATCCCTCCGGCAGGGAAAAGAGTGTTTCGAAGGGTGTTTGAAGCGCGCGGGAAATCTTGAGAGCGAGGACGGTCGATGGAACGAAGACACCGTTTTCGACAGAATTGATGGTCTTGCGGGTCACGTTCACGGAATCTGCGAGCTGCGCCTGGGTGAGCCCAGCTCTCCCGCGATGAAGTTTCATGGAGTTGTTCAGCCGCTCACTCTCCATCAGGCAGCGCCCGTTCCATGACGGCGAAACGAATGACCGGAGCCGAAACGCCGACAATCAGAACCGCGCGCAGCAAGTCATCGGCGGGCGCGGTGGTATTGCTCGCGGCGAAGAGGGCAAGGATGGCGCAAACGATGAAAATCCAGTATCCCCAGTTGAATGCGGTGCGACGATTTCGGCGGGTAAGCTCGTCTTCTACCGTCGTTCTCTCGCGGGTGAAGGCCGGAGCGAGCAACGCGACCAAGGTGACGGTCCACAAGGTGACGGCTGATGCGCTCAAAAAGGAATGGATGCTTTCCACCAGCGCATCTTGCACCAATTGGATCTCCATCATCTGCCACACGGCGAAAGCGATTCCGTTCGACAAAAGAAAACCTGCCCGGCCCCTCGAGATTTGGTCGACTGTCAACATGATACCCTCCCTGCAACGCATCTGAATGAGTAGTAAAGGTTACTTTAGGAGTAGTCAACTACTCTTGATATCCCTCATTGCTTCCCGTTTTCTTGCCACTCCCCGCGCCGAACCTTGCAAGTGTTGTCTCTGCACCCAAAAAGGAGTGCATGACAGCATCAGCACAAAGCACCGCCCCCGCCCACAACCCTGATCTGGCGAAGGTGCCGCTGATCCCCCGCAACGCCTTGTTCGGGAATCCGACCAGAGCGGCGGGCAAGATCAGCCCTGATGGCGAATGGCTCAGCTGGCTGGCACCGAAGGACGGTGTTCTGAATGTCTGGATGGCGCCCTTCTCCAATCCTGACGACGCCCGGGTGATGACCAAGGCGACCGACCGCCCAATCCGGCAGTATTTCTGGGCACCCGATTCGCGCAGCCTGCTCTACATCCAGGACAAGGGCGGCGACGAGAATTTCCTGCTTTATGGCGTCGACATCGCCAGCGGCGAGGAGCGAACCTTAACTCCCTTCGACAATACGCGGGTGCAGATTGCCGGTGCTTCGGAAACCATCCGCGACCGCATTCTGGTCGGGCTGAACAACCGCGATGCGCAATATCACGATATCTGGATGCTCGATCTGAACTCGGGCGAGTTGACGGAGGTATTGCGCAACGAAGGTTACGCCGGCTTCCTCGCGGACGACAGCCTCGTCATCCGCATGGCCATCAAGCCGAACGAAGCCGGAGGAATGGATTACTTCGCGGTTGAAGACGGCACCGTGGCGGAGGAGCCCACGGAAAGCACGACACTTGCCGACAGCCTGACGACCAGCCCGGCAGGCTACACCACGGACGGACAGACCTTGTACTGGATCGACAGCCGGGGCCGGAACACCGCGGCGCTGATCGCCGAAAATACGAAGTCCGGCGAACGGCGGGTGATCGCGGAAGACGACCGTGCAGACATCGGCAGCGCGATGCAGCATCAACAGACGGGCGAGGTGCAGGCCTATTCCGTCAATTACCTGCGGAACGAATGGACCGCTCTCGATCCGGAAATCGGCAAGTCGCTCGATTTCCTGCGGGACAATCTGAAAGGCGCTTTCGGCGTCCAGTCGAGGACTCGCGACGATACCAGATGGATCGTCGCCAACGACCCGCTGACGGAGCCGGCGCAGAGCTGGATCTACGACCGCGAAGCCGGATCGCTGACGCCGTTCTATACTGCGCGGCCCGAGTTGGAAGGAGCGCCGCTCCAGCCGATGCAGGCATTCGAAATTACGGCGCGTGACGGTCTGACCCTGCCCAGCTATCTTACGCTGCCCGCCATCTCTGCTCCCGATGCCGAGGGGAAGCCGACGAAAGCCGTACCCATGGTCCTGCTGGTGCATGGCGGGCCGTGGGCGCGCGATGCCTACGGCTTCAACGGGATGCATCAATGGCTCGCCAATCGTGGCTATGCGGTTCTGAGCGTGAACTTTCGCGGCTCCACCGGTTTCGGCAAGGACTTCATCTCGGCCGGCGACCTCCAGTGGGGCAAGGCCATGCATGACGATTTGCTCGATGCAGTCGAGTGGGCGGTGGAGCGGGGGGTGACCGAAAGCGACAAGGTCGCGATCATGGGCGGATCCTACGGCGGCTATGCGACGCTTGCGGGGCTCGCCTTCACGCCCGAAGTCTTCGCCTGCGGGGTGGATATCGTCGGACCTTCCAATTTGCAGACGCTGCTGGAAACAATTCCTCCCTATTGGGTGCCGATGATCCGGCAGTTCCACGACCGGATGGGCGATCCGAACACGGAAGACGGCCTCGCCTTGCTGAAGGAGCGCAGCCCGCTCCACAGTGCCGAGCGCATCGTGCGGCCGCTGCTGATCGCGCAAGGGGCGAATGATCCCCGCGTCAACCAGGCCGAAAGCGACCAGATCGTCGACGCCATGCGGACACGCGACATTCCCGTGACATACGTGCTTTACCCCGACGAAGGGCATGGTTTTGCCAAGCCTGCCAACAACATCGCCTTCAATGCCATCGCAGAGAATTTCCTCGCGCAGTTCCTCGGCGGCAGAGCCGAGGAAATCGGCGGTACGCTGCACGATGCCACGGCGGAAATCGTGACGGGAGCCGAATTCGTCGAAGGGTTGGAAGCAGCGCAGATCAGGAATGAGGATGCCTAGAGTGCTAGGCTGCTGACAAAGGCTCGACCGCTGGCTATTACCTGCGCAAAGAACAGGGCAGGAGAGAGACTTTGGGTGAGCGCAAGGCGATTTTCATTACCGGCGGCGGCTCTGGCATCGGTCAGGCTATCGCAGCCTATTTTGGCGGGCGCGGTTGGTTCGTCGGGCTTGGCGATATCGATGCGGACGGCATGCGCAAGACCGAGGCGATGCTGCCCGGAGGCTATTCCTACAGCCACGAATTCGACGTTCGCGACCGCGATGCCTGGGACCGGGCGCTATCCTCCTTCAACACCGCCGCCGGCGGGCGGATCGATGTTCTTGTCAACAATGCGGGCATTCCGCTGGGCGGATCGCTGACGGAGAACTCGGTCGAGGAGATCGAGCGCTGCCTCGACATCAATCTGAAGGGCGTGCTGTTCGGCGCGCAGGCTGTCTATCCTTACCTGCAGAAGAGCGCACCGGAATCCTGCCTGCTGAACACCGCCAGCGCGGCCGGTATCTACGGCACCAGCGGCGCATCGGTCTATTCCGCGACCAAGTTCGGGGTTCGCGCCGTGACGGAGGCGCTGGATGCGGAATGGAGCGAGGACAACATCAGGGTGCGCTCCATCATGCCGGCCTTCATCGACACGCCGCTGCTGGAACATGCGCCCAATCAGCGCAGCAACGAGAACATCCGTCAGCGCGTGACCGACGCCGGGCTGGAGATCACGCCCGTCCTGCAGGTGGCGCAGGCGGCCTGGGACGCAGTTCATGGCGAAAGGCTGCACACTACGGTCGGCAAGACGGCGAAGGCCCTCGCCTTCGGCACGCGGTGGATGCCCGGCAGAGTGCGGAAACGCGCGCGCGATGCAGCGCAGCCGCTCGGCCGCTGAGGGATCAAAGCAAAGCGTCGATCGCCTTGGCCATCGTCAGGTCGCGCTGGGTCAGCCCGTCAGCGTCATGGGTGGTCAGCGCGATTGTCACGCGGTTGTAAACGTTGGACCATTCGGGGTGGTGATCCTGCGAATCGGCCAGCAGGGCCACACGGGTCATGAAACCGAAGGCCTCGCTGAAATCGGCGAAGGTGAACTGCCGCTCGATGGCTTTCCCGCTGCGGACTTCGGACCATTCGGGCAAATCATTCAGCGCGGCTGCGCGTTCTGCGTCATTCAGTCTGGCCAGGGTCATGAGGCGTCTCCTTCGCTTGTTCGCTGGCGGCCTTTCGCCTAACGCACACCCTCATGCAAGATGCAGCAAGTCAGGGGGCAGCGGAGGCCGGCGTGCAGGCTGCACTTGTCGCGCGCGATCTGTATTGCCGACGTGGCGAGCGTCCGCTCTTCGGCGGGCTAAACATCACGCTCGAGGCTGGTGAAGCGCTGCATCTGGTCGGTCCGAACGGCATCGGCAAGACCAGTCTGTTGCAGATGCTTGCGGGGCTGCGGAAGCCTGCAAGGCATGGCAGCTTCAATGCAGCAGGGCCGCCGGGTGATGTCCTCTGGCAAGGAATCGTCAGCTATCTGGAGGACCGCACGGCGCTGGACGCGGAGCTGCCGCTGGCCGACGCGCTCGCCTTCTGGGCTAGGCTGGACGGACGTCCGGTCCGGTTGGAACCATACGGGCTGGCGGATTTGGCCGATGTTCCCGTGCGTTATCTCTCGACCGGGCAACGCCGCCGCGCAGGTTTCGCCCGCCTCTCCTTGCAGCGCGCCGACCACTGGCTGCTGGACGAGCCGCTGAACGGGCTCGACACCCAGGGCTGCGGCATGGTGGAATCGCTGATTGCCGAAAAGCGCGAGGCGGGCGGTATCGTTATCGTCGCGTCGCATCAGCCGATCGCGGTGCCCGGCCTCCGCACCCTTGATCTGCGCGATCATCCCTGGTGATGCGTGTCTTCGCCACCCTGCTACGCCGCGATCTGGCGATGCTCCTGCCGGGCGGACGACGCGGACAAAGCCTACTGCCGTTCCTGTTCTTTCTGGCAATCGCGATGCTCTACCCTTTCGCCGTGGGACCGGATGCCGACCTTCTGAGGCGCACCGGCGGCGGCGTCATCTGGGTTGCAGCCCTCCTCGCATCCATCCTGCCGCTGGACCGGCTCGTGGCACCCGATATCGAGCAGGGTGTCTTCGATCAGCTGGCCATACGCGGTATTGCCGACGAAGCGGCCATAGCCATTCGCGTGCTTGCGCATTGGCTGAGTTTCGCCCCGCTGCTGATGGTGGCAGCCCTCCCCGCATCGGTGCTGCTCAATCTGGATGGCTCTACCTTGAGCATCGTCGTTCTGGGTTTGCTGGCCGGAACGCCTGGCCTTGCCGCAATCGGAGTTACCATCGCTGCACTTACGGCCGGACTTCGCGGCGGCACCGCACTGGCAGGACTGCTTCTGGTGCCGCTGGCGACGCCAATCCTGATCTTTGGCGCCGGCAGCCTTGCACGACCCGATGACGGAGGCATTTTGCTCGCCGCCGCGATCAGCCTCGTGGCGCTCGCCATTGCGCCATTCGCTGGCGGTGCCGCCATCCGGGCGGCGCGGGACAGCTAGACCGCGTAAGGCGGTTTGTGCAGGCCGGTCGGGCTGAGCGTGAATATCTCGTTGCCCGTTTCGGTAATTCCGATCGAATGTTCGAACTGCGCCGACAGCGACTTGTCGCGAGTAACCGCCGTCCAGCCATCGTTGAGCAGCTTCACCCAGGCCTTGCCCGCGTTGATCATGGGTTCGATGGTCATGAACATGCCGGGCTTCAATTCCGGACCCGTTCCCGCCTTCGCCGCATGCACGACTTCGGGCGCGTCATGGAACAGGCGACCGAGGCCATGGCCGCAGAATTCGCGAACCACGCCGTAACGGTATTGCCGGGCATGCGCCTCGATCGCCGCACCGATATCGCCCAGCCGCGCACCGGGCTGTGCAGCCTCGATCCCCAGCATCAGGCATTCATGTGTCACGTCCACCAGCCGACGAGCTTTCAGCGATACGTCGCCCACCATGTACATCCGGCTGGTGTCGCCGTGCCAGCCGTCCAGCAGCGGGGTGACGTCGACATTGACGATGTCGCCTTCCTTCAGGATTTTTTCAGAGGGAATGCCGTGGCAGACGACATGGTTGATCGAGATGCAGCAGCTATGCTCGTAGCCGCGATAGCCCATCGTTGCCGGAACTGCGCCATTGTCCAACGTCATTTCACGGACCCTGTCGTCGATGGCGGCTGTGGTGATGCCCGGTTCGACCATGCGAGCCACCTCGTCGAGGATCTCTGCGGCCAATGCCCCGGCCCGGCGCATTCCTGCGAATCCGGCTTCGGTGTGCAGCTTGATCGTGCCGTCGCGAATGACGGTCTCGTTGCCGTCGATGGTCTGATATTGAGTCATGCCTGCAGATGTAGCGTTACCCTGAAGAAATTGCGAGGGGTGCCACCGCGGCTTCTTCCCGTCGGTCAGCGCAGGGCCCGGTCAGCGCAGGGCCCGGTCAGCGCAAGGCGAACGCTTCGTGATATTCCGGATTGACCGCGCTCAGAACCGCTTCGCTGACCGGTACGTCAATCTCGTAGGCGCCTTCGGCCCAAGGGCCCGCCACGTAAGGTCCGGCAAGCAGGCCGAGCCGGTTGAACTTGCGCCCGTTCGAAGAGCCGAGAAGAATCGTCAGATCTTTCAGCGGCGGACATTGCTTGAAATCATCGGCGATATCGGCGGCATCGGTGCCATCGCGGCGTTCTGCGCGTTCCGCCTGCAGCTTCGTGCAGAATGGCTCCCTGACCGCGTTCTCCAGCGCGGTCATGTCGCTGAAGAATGCTCGCGGTTTCAAGGCAGCCCGGCTCTCCCGATCCCAGACGAGCGAATTGAACCCGTAGTTGCCGTGAGCACCGCCCGTATAGCTGGACCGGCGAGCCGAAAGAGAGAGATATCGCGGCAGATCGGCCACCACCTCCCACTCCACGCGCAGCAGATAGCGGTTGTAGGGGAAGCCGCTGTCCCGCGCACCGTCGCGCCCCCTGGTCGCACTTTCCTGGAGCAATTCGAGGCTGTTCTGACGCCGCCGGTCGAGCAATGCGCGAAGGCCCGGCTCGTCGCCTGCGGCTTCCGGCCAGGAATATTCAAATTCGTAGAGATCGTTCGTTTCGGCAACCGAGAAGGCACCGCCCCCTGCAGTGGCCTCGCTTGCCGCCGCTGTGGCGCTCGCGCTTGCCTGCGTGCTGTCATCGGCCAAAGCCGTCGCTTCCGCCCGCGGTACGGCTGCGGCGCTATCTTCTTGGCCAGTGCCGACTGCATCATCCCCGGTCGCTCCGGGCGAACAGGCGCAGAGCCCGCATGCGGCTACTAACCCGATTGCCGGTTTCGCAACAGACTCGAGCCGCATCTACTTTATCTCTCGCAGCATGATTCTCATATGCGCCAGCGCCTGAAAGCTGACAAGTCACCTGACCTGTGCCATGACGCAAATATGACTGTTCAAACCGATTTGATAGAGGCCGATCGCGGCCAGAATGCAATTTCTCTCCACATTGTCGACAAGAACACTTTCGATGGATGGCGCAAGAGCCTTAACGAAGGGCAGCAGGCAGTGCTCGACGCTCAGAAGTTCGATGGCAGTGGCTACCAAACAGCGATCGTCCCGTTCGGGGCCGAAAAGCCGGCTGGCTGGTTTGCCGTGGGCGGCGTGGCCGATGTCGGCAATCTGTCGAGCTGGTGCCTTGCGAAACTGGCTGAAATTCTTCCGGAAGGCACTTACCGCCTTACCGGCCATGAGCCCGGTCCTGCCCTGCATGGCTGGCAAGTGGCGCAATATCGCTTCGATCGTTACCTCAGCAAGCCCGGTGAGACCGGCCCGCGCATCCTGCTGACGAAGAATGCAAGAGACATTCCGTCCGCGCAGGCTGAAGCCCGTGCGGTGAACAAGGTGCGCGATCTGGTGAATACGCCGGCCGAAGACATGGGGCCGGCAGCGCTGGAAGCCGAAGCCGAACGCCTGGCAAAGCTGCACGATGCGGAACTGACCGTGACGCGCGGCGATGCGCTGGAGCGCGATTACCCGATGGTTCACGCAGTGGGCCGGGCCGCGGCGCGCGAACATGCGCCGCGCCTGATCAGGCTGGAATGGGGCCGCAAGGACGCGCCCCGGCTCGCAGTTGTCGGCAAAGGAGTCTGCTTCGATTCGGGCGGGCTCGACGTGAAAAGCGCCAGCGGCATGAAGCTGATGAAGAAGGACATGGGCGGCTCGGCGCACGCTCTGGCGCTGGCTGGACTGATTATGGAAGCGGGGCTGGACGTGCGGCTGCACCTGCTGGTGCCCGCTGTGGAAAATGCAATCGCGGGCAACGCCTTCCGCCCGGGCGACGTGCTGAAATCCCGCAAGGGGCTGACGGTCGAAATCGGCAACACCGACGCGGAAGGCCGGTTGATTCTGGCCGATGCGCTGACCCGGGCGAGTGAGGATGACCCTGAACTGATAATCGATTTCGCGACGCTGACCGGCGCGGCGCGGGTGGCGCTCGGACCCGATCTGCCCGCCCTGATGACGCGGCGCGACGATACGGCGCAGGCATTGCTCGACGCCGGCAAGGCGCATGACGATGAATGCTGGCGCCTGCCTTTGCCCGCGCAATATGCGGAATTCCTCAGTTCCGATATCGCCGATACGAACAATGCACATGGCAATTCTTTCGCCGGAGCCAGCGTGGCCGGTCTGTTCCTCGACAAATTCGTGGGCGACAATAGCGACGGATCGCCCATTGACTGGGCGCATTTCGACACGTTCGCATGGCAGCCGGTGGCAAAGCCCGGCAGGCCCAAGGGCGGCGCGGCACTTGGTCTTCGGGCGGCATTTCACATGCTGAAGGCGCGGTATCCGGCTGCGTGAATCGCGATTGCCGCAAGTTTGCAACCGGCGCAGTCAGCGGCTAGATGGCCCGCTGTAATCAACAAGGGCTTGAACGAGACCGTGAGCGAAGCGTGCCAATATGATCTCCCGCGCGGCACTGTGACACTGGCCGGTCCGGTCGACAAACCGGAACCGGGCACCCTGCCCCTGCGCGGTGACATGGCGCATATCGCGCTGGCCGACCGTTTTCTGGTTACGCATTACGTGCAGCCGCAGAAGCGTAGCATCGGGGTTGACGGCGCGACATTGCGCTTCGCACCTGCCGCCGATGCTGCGGCGGTCGCCCAAATGGAAAGCGGATCGACCTTCGAAGCACTCGATTTCGCCGGTGGCTGGTGCTGGGGATGCTGCGGTCCTGCAGGGCCTACGGGGTATGTCGAGATCGGCAGCCTGGCCGGCAATTGAAATGGCAGCGCGGATTTTCATCGATGGGGCTGCAGGCACCACCGGGCTGGAGATTCACCAGCGCCTGTCGGGCCGGGAGGATGTCGAACTTCACCGCCTGCCCGACGAACTTCGCAAGGATGGGGACGCTCGCCGCGATGCGCTGAACACTTGCGACATCGCGATCCTGTGCCTGCCCGACGACGCGGCGCGCGAGGCGGTCGGCATGATCGATAGCGATTCGACCCGCGTCATCGATGCCTCCAGCGCACATCGTGTGGCGGATGGCTGGACTTACGGCTTTCCGGAAATCTATGGCCGCAATGCGATCCGGAAAGCGCGCTTCGTCAGCAATCCCGGCTGCTATCCCACGGGATTTCTCGCCCTCGTCGCTCCTCTGGTGCGCGAAGGATTGCTACCGGCGGACTGGCCTTACAGCGTGCATGCGGTGTCGGGCTATTCAGGTGGCGGGAACGCGCTGATCGATCGGTTCGAAACTGAAGGCGATCTGGCATGGCGCGGCTATGGTTATGCCATGGGGCACAAGCATCTGGCAGAAATGCAGATCCATGCCGGACTCGCCCACCCGCCCCTGTTCGCACCTGCAGTCGTGGACGCGATGCGGGGCATGGTGGTCGAGGTTCCGCTATCCTTACGCGCCATGCCGCGTGCGGCGACAGCGCCGGAACTGCGAAACGCACTGGCAGCGCACTATCGCAATTCATCCATCATCAGCGTCAGCACGGGCAAGATGCCGCAGGAACTGCTGCTGCAACGCGGCGCGGCGCCCTGGGATGGCATGGAATTGTTCGTCTTCGCCGACATGGAGACAGACCAGGTACGCCTTGTCGCCCGGCTGGATAATCTCGGCAAGGGAGCGAGCGGCGCTGCCGTCCAGTCGTTGAACCTGATGCTCGGGCGCGAAGAGACGAGCGGGCTTGAACTTTCTGCCTAAAAAAGTTGCAGCTTGTGGGCACAATTCGCGCAATCGGGCGCTGAACATCTGCAGGCAGCGCGACAGCCTGGTGCGAAACCGGCGCTGACCGACAGTTCCGTGCTGGCGATCCGGTTGGCATGGTTCTTGAATGGTTGCGCGCGAAGCAGCGCCTGCGACCAGAGCGGAAAATCGCGGTGCGATCGGCGCAGAACCGCATGCAGGGCGCCGTTACAAATCGCGGTCAAGGGAGGCAGCGTGAAAAAAGTCGAGGCAATTATCAAGCCGTTCAAGCTGGACGAAGTTAAAGAGGCACTGCACGAAGTCGGCGTGTCCGGGATCACCGTGACCGAAGCGAAAGGCTTTGGGCGGCAGAAAGGCCACACCGAACTCTACCGGGGCGCGGAATATGTTGTCGATTTCCTGCCCAAGGTGAAGCTGGAGGTCATCGTCAGCGACAATATTGCCGATCGCGTCGTCGAAGCTATCGCGTCCGCTGCCCAGACGGGGCGTATCGGCGACGGCAAGATCTTCGTTTCCGCGATCGAAAGCGCGCTCCGCATCCGCACCGGCGAACGCGACGAGGACGCTTTATAGACATCGTCATCGCTGCACATCAGCGCAGCAACAAGTTTTCAATCGAGAAGGACTGACAATGGCCACCGCTAAGGAAATCATCAGCGACATCAAGGACCGCGACATCGAATGGGTCGATCTGCGCTTCACCGACCCCAAGGGGAAGTGGCAGCACCTGACGATGGTCGCCAATCTGCTGGGCGAGGATGAGCTGGAAGACGGCCTGATGTTCGACGGATCGTCGATCGCCGGATGGAAGGTCATCAACGAAAGCGACATGATCCTGCGGCCGGATCTGGAGCGGACGTATATCGATCCGTTCAGCGCCACGCCGATGATGATCATGTTCTGCGACATCGTCGAACCCTCCAGCGGCGAACTCTATTCCCGCGATCCCCGCTCCACAGCAAAGCGCGCCGAAGCCTATCTGCAGACGACCGGCATCGGTGACACTGTCTTCGTCGGGCCGGAAGCGGAATTCTTCATGTTCGACGATGTCCGCTTCGAAGACGGCTATGCCGCGTCGGGTTTCAGCATCGACGACATCGAATTGCCGACCAATTCTGGGCGTGAGTATGAATCCGGCAACATGGGTCACCGCCCCCGCGCCAAGGGCGGCTATTTCCCCGTCGCGCCGGTCGACAGCGCCGTAGACATTCGCGGCGAGATGGTTTCGACCATGATCGAGATGGGCCTCAACTGCGACAAGCATCACCATGAAGTCGCCTCGGCTCAGCATGAACTCGGCCTCACCTACTCCACCCTGGTGGAAACGGCCGACAACATGCAGATCTACAAATATGTCGTCCATCAGGTCGCCCACGCCTACGGCAAGACAGCGACCTTCATGCCCAAGCCGATCAAGGACGATAACGGGTCCGGCATGCACACTCATTTTTCGATCTGGGAAGGCGGCAAGCCGACCTTCGCCGGCAACGCCTATGCTGGCCTGTCGCAGAACTGCCTCTATTTCATCGGCGGCGTCATCAAGCATGCCAAGGCGCTGAACGCTTTCACCAACCCGACCACCAACAGCTACAAGCGTCTGGTCCCGGGCTACGAAGCGCCCGTGCTGCTGGCCTATTCGGCCCGCAACCGGTCTGCGTCCTGCCGGATTCCCTATGGCGCGGGCGACAAGGCGAAGCGCGTCGAATTCCGTTTCCCCGATGCGATGGCGAACCCCTATCTCGCCTATTCCGCCATCCTGATGGCAGGCCTCGACGGTATTCAGAACAAGATCGACCCGGGCGAGGCGATGGACAAGAACCTCTACGATCTGCCGCCTGCCGAACTGGCAGACGTGCCGACCGTCTGCGGATCGCTGCGCGAGGCGCTGGAATCGCTCGACGCCGATTACGAATTCCTGCTCAAGGGCGATGTCTTCACCAAAGACCAGATCGACGCCTATGCCGAACTGAAATGGGAAGAGGTCATGCGCGTGGAGACCACCCCGAACGCTGTCGAATACGACCTTTACTACAGCGCCTGACGGCTGAAAATCCTGATGGGGCGTGCGGGAGAGATCTCGTGCGCCTCATTTGCTTCAACGCTGAAAAGCCTTTCCTACAGCGCCCTTTGCTGCGTAATGCCTGCGCCTCCTCATCCAGGTCGAGAGGCAGTTCATGCAGCGCAAAACCATCTTCGATGCCGTTCGGAATATCCTCGGGCGCGGGTTTCGCGCTTCCGAGGTCATCGAACTCGACCTAGCTATCGAGAATGCTCTCGGGCGTGAAGACAGTGGCGACTTGAGCAGCTCGCGTTCGTCCATGATTTCGGCTGAAGGCATTGCGCTCATCAAGAAATTCGAAGGTTGTGCGAAGATCAGGCGTGACGGATTGGTGGAGGCCTACCCCGACCCGGGCAGTGGCGGCGACCCCTGGACCATAGGATGGGGCGCAACGGGCACGGGGATTGCCCGCGGCACTCTGTGGACGCAGGACCAGTGCGACGCGCGGCTCGTAGCAGACCTGGCAAGCTATTCGCAGGAGGTTGCCCGCGCGATCGGCGGTGCTCCCACCTCGCAAGCCGAATTCGACGCCCTTGTCAGCTTCCACTATAACACGGGAGCAATCGCCCGAGCCACACTGACAAAGCACCATCGCGCAGGCCGGAAATCTGCCGCGGCTGCCGAATTTGCCCGCTGGAACAGAGCCGCCGGAAATATTCTTCCCGGCCTGGTGAATCGCCGCAGGGCGGAGGCCGCGCTGTATTCGCAGGGTTAAATCCTGCCTGCCGGTTAATCACGCTCGCAAACCATGCATCAGGTGCGCTTCGAGGGGCGGAAAAGGGGAACCTATGGCGCAGCGAGCCTGTTTTGCAGGACGAAGGAGGCTCAAATGCGCCACATTGTCATGATCGCTGCTGCGCTCGCCATCTTGGGCGTATCGGGTGGTATCGCCTCCGCTCAGGGCCAAGGACAGGGACAGGGACAAGGACAGGGACAAGGACAGGGACAAGGACAGGGACAGAGAAGCGATAAAGAGGCTGATCGTGAGCGAGCCGACAAGACGCCGAGGCAGAATGGCGATGTGCAGAACAGTCGGGCCGGATCTGACCGAACTGATAGAGGCGTTCCCTCCCGGCGCTCCGATGAAGCGGCAGATGAGCGGCAAGATCCTGCAACAGGTCCGGACCGGGCGACTGAGAGCGCAAGTCCGAACGCCATGCGCGGCAAGGGGCAGGTTACGTCGGGAAGCGGTAATTCTGCAGCCGGTCGCGCTGAAGATCGTAGTTTTTCACGCGATCTGCGGTCCGGAGAAACGAACGGTCGATCCCGCAAAGCCGATGCGATGAACAATGGACGGTCCCGTTCCGACGGTCGGAATGCCGCTCAAGGCAATCTGCGCCGGGCCGATGCAAACACCCAACCGATCTCCAGGCGTATCGTCGGCGACCGTGCACAGTTCCAGTTCGTGCAAAGCGACTATCTGATCCGCGGATGCCCGCCGGGCCTCGCCAGAAAGAACAACGGCTGCCTGCCACCCGGGCAGGAAAAGCAGCGCTTTCTCAGCTACGGAGCCGACTACTTCGGTTATCGCAATCTTGAGGACGGTCGCTACCGATACGGTAACGGCTATCTCTATCGGTTCAGCGACAGCGGTGGCTTGCTCGGATACATCCCGCTGCTGGGCGGAGCGCTGTCGATCGGCAGGATTTGGCCGCAAAGCTACCAGCGCAATCAGGTGCCGGACTATTTCACTGAATATTACAATCTTGGGCCGCCGCGCAATTACGGCTATGCCGGCGACGTCATCTACCGCCTCAATCCGCAATCTTCAGCCATTACCTCCATCGCGGCGCTGCTGACCGGAGACGAATTCAACGTCGGCGAAATAGCGCCCAGCGGATACGATATCTACAATGTGCCGGGTGCCTATCGGGAGCGATATCGCGATACCCCCGATGCAGACTATCGCTACTCCGATGGCTATGTTTACGAGATCGATCCGGCGACCCGGATCGTTCGTGCCGCAATTGAATTGCTCGCATGAGGCGCGGCGTCCCCTGGTTCATTGCAGTCTCGGCAACGATCGGCCTCGCTGCATGCAGTCCCGGTGAGGAGCAGCCAGCGGAAGAGCCGGCTGAACAGGTTTCGACCCGCACACTGGCGTCCGTCATCGCCGGAGTGGACGAATTGTCGAGACTGTCGGGGATCCTTACCACATCAGGCCTCGGCGCAGTTTTCGACGGACCAGCAAGCTATACAGTCCTCGCTCCCGGCAACGATGCGCTGACATCTGCCTTGCCGCCAAACATCGATGACGAGGCGGCGCTGCCGATCATCGTGGCGCTCATTCGCGATCACATTCTGCCCGGACACCTCACGCCGGCGATGATCCGGCAGGCGATTATCGAACAGGGCGGGCCTGTAGAGATGCGGACCTTGGGCAAGGGAACGGTCAGCTTTTCGCTTCAGGGCGAAACATTGATCGCCAGCAAGGGCGGAGATTCCGTGCCGCTGACGGGCGGAGCGCTGGTGGCGGATAATGGCGTTGTCATTCCGCTGGACGGCATCTTTGCTCCGCAACCGGCAACATCCACCGACTCCGAATAGGCACACGCACAACGTTGCGGGTCAGTAATCACGGCTGACTTCAGCGACCACGCTCTCGCGGCCGATGGTCGAAATGCTTGCCAGCAGCGAAAGCCAGCGAGTGATGCGGAATTCGGCGCTGGTCGCGCTGTAGCCGCGCCCGTCGGTAATCAGTTCGACATAAATGCGGCGGGATAAGTTCTTGCCGATGGCAATGCCGGTTCCGCGCCGCAGGGCGGCATCGGCATTCACGATCCGCAGGCGGTCCAGACCGATGGCGTTGCGCAGCGAATTGATCGGGTCCAGCCCGCCATCGCCATCGCCGCGCAAAGATGCCAGCGCCGCGCCCAGTTGCAGCGCGTCGGTTGCTGACAGAGCGGTGATCGATCCTCCAAACAGAAGACGGGCGAGGATCTCTTCCTCAGGCAGCATCGGCGTAGAGGAGAAGCGCACCTCGGGCGACTGCGCGTTTCCTTCGACATTGACGGTTACATCTATGCCGTTCTGACGGCTTTCCGCCTGAATGTTGATGCGCGGATCGATCGGGCCGTTCACGTCGAAATCGATGCGGCCACGCTCCAGGTCGAAACGCGCACCGGCAAAGCTGTAGATGCCCTGTACCACCTGAGCATCGCCGCCGATACGGGGATCGTCGGTCGTTCCGCGAATGCTGAGATCGGCACTCCATTCGCTTTCGAGTCCAAGCCCGTCCACATCGATGCGGTTGTTGCCCTGGGCATTGATGAGATAACGCCATGGCGCGCTGCGGCGGCGGGCGGGCGCAACGTCATAGGGCAGGTTCACATCGGTGGTCGCGATCTGCGGCAGCCGCAGTTCCTCGGCCGCGCGGCCCAGGCGCCAGCTCGCCCGTTCGATTTCCAGGCGCCCGGCGATGGTGCCTCCGATGCCGTTCGATACGAGCCGCAAGGGCCCGGTCACGACGGCCTGGAGACCGGCCTGATTGAGCAGGAGGGCGTTCGATGCCGCGACCTTGATGTCCAGTGCCGGTCCTCTTGCCCCCAAATTGGCGAGATCGACCGTGCCGCTGCCGACCACGGTGCCGCCATTCGGTGTATCACCGGCGAAACGGGCGATCCGTAGACGTGATCCATTGAACGTGCCGCGTGCCTGGATGTTGCGGATATCGGTTCCGGAAAGCGCGCTCTGCAACCTCAAATCACTGGTTGAGAGAGAACCTCGCACCTGCGGATCGGCGAGATTGCCGGTGATATCGGCAGCGATCTCGACGGGGCCAGTAAGGTCGAAGGTATCGACCGCCGCCAGACGCCACAGGGCCGAAGCAGGCCCGGCATAGCGAAGCTGCGCCGCCAGATTGCCCCTGCGCAGCCGATCGGCCAGCCCGCCCTGCCCCGGCAGATTGGCTATGCGGCCTTGCAGCCTCCCGCGCCTCTCGCCGCCCTCTGTCGCGACCGCACGCGTCTCCAGCCGGTCAGGCGTCAGCCGCAGGACGAGGGCAAGATCGATGGGCCGCGATGTCAGCACGAGGCCCGAGCGGGTCAGGCCGTCGATCTTGACCCGTGCCTGCCCGGTCGGCAGTCCCCCGGCGCTCTGGCTGTAATCGACAGTTCCGGAAACCGTCCCGCCCAGACCGATGGTGTCAGCCGCAATATCGAGCAAGGCCAGCGGCATGTCGGCCAGTTGCAGTTCCAGCGCTGTCTCGCTCCCGCCAAAGCGGCCCCGCGCGATGGCGCTACCCTGCCCGTAATTCACCTGCGTGGGGCGCAAGGTCCAGCCACCGCTTGCATTTTCCTCCAGAACGGCTCGGCGCGGCATCGTGATGTCCCGCCCGGCGTAGCGCCCCTGTGCAGCGACCGCGATACGCTCTGGCGCGACATTGGCGGCCAGCCGCAGTTCGAACTGGCTGCCCCTGCGTCCGGCGATCTGCGCGTCCACCCTGCCGCGCCCGTTCCGCAGTTCGGCCTCGGCTGCCAGGCGCCCGATAAAAATATTGCCATAGCTGAGGCCTTGCGCACTCGCCTCGCCATCGATCGTGCTGTTGCCATCCGCCAGATAGCCGGTGACATCGACTTGCGCCCGGCCGATGGCGAGCGGGGTGTCCCCTCCGAAGCGCGCATCGCGGACGGTCAGATCGATATCGAAGCCCTGGCCGCCCGCGCGCGGTGCCAGCAGGATCGCACCATCGACACCGCCTTCCGCAAAGCCGAGCCGCCCCCTTGCCGCGCCGCCCTGCAGGACGAGATCGCCAGTGACATCGGTGCCGCTGACCTGCAGCCGGTCGATCGCTATGCGGGCATCGCCCCCGGGCGGAGCGAACAGGCGGAAATCACCGTCGAAAGGTCCGAGCAGAGACTGTCCCCTTGCCGCGAGCGAGAAGCCACCATCTTCAGGGCGCAACGCCACGCGAACATCGCGCAAGCCCGCTTGCGGCAGCGGATCGGCAAAGACCAGCACGGCTTCCGGCCCGGAGGGTATCAGCGTGCCTTCGACCGTGAATGGCCCGAATTGAACGTGCCGCCCGCGTCCTGCCAGCGTCGTGCGGCCATCCGCGATGCGTCCGTCGAGTTCCGCCTGCAGCTTGCTGGCGTTCACGCGAAACTGGCGGAAGGAAAGCGGCTGGCCCTTGCCGAAAGTCACTCCTCCGGCGAAGCGGATGTTCTCTCCGGCAATCGTCGTCAGGGTGGGATTTGCGACCTGCACGAGTCTCCCATCGACAACGCCTCGCAGGGTCCAGGGCTGGTTGCGGGCAACATCGAAAACGATCTGTGCGCTGCCGTTGGCACGGCCGATATTTCGAAATTGCAGCCCTTGCGCCCGAACCGGCCCCGCCAGAGTATAGGCCCCATCGGCAGGCCGCGCGCGCAGTGCCAGCTCAGCACTGGTTTCGGGGAAGCGGACGCGCAATTCATCCGAGAACAGACGGCCTTGGTCGGCGATCAGCATGCCTGCGACAGTGCCGCCGACGAGGCGCGGATCGAGCAACTCGTTCCCGAGCCTGATCCGCCCCACCTCTGCATTCAGGGGCAGTTGCAGCCGTGATCCATCCAGACTGGCAGTGCCATTCTGCCGGAGATCGGTCACTGCGATTTCACCGGATAGCAGACGGTCGAGCGTCAGCCGGTGCCGAATGCTCAGGCTGCCGAAAGCACCGTCGGCGGTACCGCTCAGCCAAAGACCCTCAAGCCGCAGATCGCCGCCGAGTATGTCCGGCTGGCGCAGGCGAAGGGCGAAGCGCACATCCTCCAACAGATTGCGGCCGAGATCTACCTGGCCCTGCACTGCCCCGATCACCGCATCGGAAGCGAATTTCGCCTGCCCCTGCAGGATGCGCTGCTGCAAAGTGCCGGTTGCCCTCAGCGACAGCGCACCCGCGACCAGATCGGCTGGCAGGCCGTCCAGCGCGGTGCCCGGTGTCACCTGACCTGCGATTGCATATTCGCCGCTGCGGTTGGCGAGGCGGAAGACCGCGAAACGCGTGCCCGCGCGCTCCACAAGGAAGCGCCCTGCCCAGTTCGTCCACGATCCCTGCCCGTCGACGATTGCGCGATAATCCTCGTCCGCGCCAAGCAGGCTGGCCAGAACGCCGCCCGCAGGCGCAGCGTAGTCGAGGCTGAGGTTGAAGCGATCCTCGTCGGGCATGGCGTCGATCAGCGCGAACAGCCGGTCGCCTCCGCCGAGGCCACCGCGCACCTTGGCGTATATCCTGCCTGAATGAATATCGGCTTCGGCCGCCAGATCGATCGTGCGACTTCCCCCGCCGAGAATCTGTTGCGCAATCGTCAGGTCGGTGATGCGAAGACGGTCTATGGATATGTCGAAATCGGGCAGAACAGGCGATTCCGGATCGCCCGGCCGGAGATTGGGCAGGCGATACAAGGTGCCGCCCCGCGTCAGCAGATCGCGGATGTCCAGACCGCTGGTGAACCAGCGCAAGGGGCGCCAGTCCAGCGCCACGGTGGGCAGCGACAGGAACACGCCTTCAGGGTCGGACAGCGCGACATCGTGCAGCGTGGCGGAGCTGTAGATGCTCCCCTCGATGCGTCCAATCGTGATGCCGAGGCCGGATGCGGGCGCCAGTTTTTCTATCCTGTCGATCAGGAAGCGCCTGCCGGGCGCAGTATCGAGCGCGGCCAATCCGCCGACGATAACAAGCGCGAACGCCAGAATTATCCCGAGCGACCATCGCACAATGCGTGCAGCAACAGAGCCAGCCCTGCGATCATGGCCAGCAGCATTGCCAGCGCCGTCTTCGCGAATATCGTCAAGGTGGTCGCCGGCCATCAGAAGGCCTGCCCCAGCGACACATAGACGGCGAAGGGATTGTCGTCCGGCCCGGGGTTGATCGGAACGCCGAGATCGACCCGGATCGGGCCGAACCCGGTCTGATACCGTATCCCGACCCCCGCGCCGACCCGCAGCACGTCCAGAGTGGGCGCGGCACCAACGCTGACCGTTCCGGCATCGACGAAGGGGACCACCGATAGCGCCCCGTCGAAGATGCCGGTCTGGATGCGGGCCTCCAGTGCCAGCTCGACCAGCGAACGGCCACCGTTCGGCTCGCCAAACGCATTGCGCGGACCGATCTGCTGGAAGCCATAGCCGCGTACCGAACTGCCGCCACCTGCGTAAAGGCGGCGGGAAGGTGCGATATCGATAAGATTCGCTCCCGGGATGCTCGCCACTGCCACCCGGCCCGCCAGCACCACCCCTTCGGACATCCGGCGGTAGTAGCTCGCATCAATCTGGCTGCGCAGGTAGAAGCTCTGCGTGCCGCGGTTGCGGGAGATTTCGGGAGAAAGGCGCAAGCCGAGGCGGTAGCCGGTCGTCGGATCGAGCAGGTCGTCCGTCGTGTCGATCAGCGCCTGGCCGGGCAGCGCCGCCACGAAATAGGTTTCGCGCGGAGTCTGCGATTCGCGCACCGAGGCCGGGGCCTCATCCGTGGCGATGAGTTCGAAGCCGCCTCCCCAGCTAAGCGGCTTCTGGAACAGCAGCGTGGACAGGCGCTCGTAGGTGCCGATGAGCGCGACGGTACGGGCGTCATAGGCATCGCTGTCCAGCGTGCTGGCATAGGCATCCAGCGTCAGCACCTTGTCCCGCCCGCCGAAATTGTTCTTCCGGAAGGTGATGCCGGCCAATTGTTCCTGCGTTCCCAGAATGCCGCGCACCCGCAGCGATCCTTCAGGCGGGAACAGGTTGCGATGTTCCCAGCTGGCCTGGAGGCGGATACCCTCTTCCGACCCATAGCCGATTGCGCCCGCCACGGTCCGCAGCGGCGCACGGGTGAAATTGACATCCAGCACCACCACGCCCGGTTCATCGCCCTGCGGCTCCGCAATCCGGCGCGGCGTTATACTCGCGGTCGAGACCAGACCGGTTGCCGTCACTGCACGGCGCAGATCCAGTTCCAGGCTGCGCTGGTAGATGTCGCCAGCCTCGAAGCGAGCGATGCCTGCCAGATGCTCGCTGCCGAGGAATTCGGGATCGGAGCTCACGACGCCGCCGAATGCGTATTTGCCGTTGGGGCGAACGACCATCGTCAGATCGCCTTCCAGCCGTGCATGGTCGACCACAAGTTCGGGCGCATCGATCTCGGCGAAGGCATAGCCGCTTTCGCCCAGCGCGATGTCGAGATCGACCTGTTCCTCGACGATCCGGTCGCTCGAAAGGTCCATCCCACTGGCGATGTCAAAGGCACCGCGCAGTTCGTCATAATCAGGCGCTGCAGTCAGATTGCCGAGGTCGATCTCACCAAAGCGGTAACGCGGGCCGGGAATGATGTCGAAACGTACCGTGGTGCGCCCGGCGTCGGCGGACGCAGTGCCTGCGGCGGGCTGCGGTGCAGCAATGGTGCGCGAGACCTGCGCATCGTAATAGCCGTAGATACGTAGAAGGGTCCCGAGCAATTCCTCGTCGCGGCGCGCCCGCGCCGTCAGCTGGGCGACATTCGCTTCCTCGCCTTCCAGCTCCTCCAGAGTGGAGAGAGCAGCAAATCTCTCGACGAAATCGTCACGCGGCGGGAAATCTTCGGCGCGTTCCGGATAGGCGATCACCAGATTGTCGTCGATCCGCCGCTCTACCAGCACCGGGGGCGGTGCCAGCAGCGGTTCGTCGAAAGTGGCGAATTCGATGTCGTCTTCAGGCTCGAGCGGCGCAAGCTGCGGCAGATCGAGATCGTCTTCCGGCCAGGGAACGGTGATCAGCGGCATGTCCGCCAAGGGCGAATCAGCTGCGAGTTCGGGCAATTCTGCGACCGGCTCCGGCAGATCGGCGGCATCGGGAGCGGTTTCGACAGCCCATTCCTGCGGATTGGCCACCGCTGAATCGGGAATCAGATCCTCTAGGCGCGGCGACACCGATCCGTCTTGCGCATGAAGGGAAAGAGGAAGGCAAAGAGCAACGGCAGCGGTGGACAACGCCAGCTGCTGCAATGCGGACTTGCGGACGGCGATGTCAGCTGCTGGTTGCTGCGACCTTCTTGTGGGAACCGGAAGGTTGCCATTTCTCGCCCGGTGCGGTGCCTGCCCCGGCTTTACCGGTGCCGGCGACGGAACTGGCGATGAGGGCGTCCTGCTGTTCGGCTGACATCCGCACCCAGCCGCCCGGGGTAAGCCGTTCAAGCGGCCTGTAGCGCACCTTGTACTGCATGCGCGGCGACCCATCGACCCAATAGCCGAGATAGACATACGGCAGCCCATCTTCGCCCGCGCGGCGAATATGGTCCAGAATAATGTAGTTCCCAAGACCGGACCGCGCCTCATGTTCAGGGTCGTAGAAACTGTACACCATCGACAACCCGTCTCCCTGCCGGTCGGTCAGACAGGCGCCCACCAGGCGGCCCGGCTTCCCATCGGCGGAAGGTTCCCTGTATTCGGTCACATAGCTGGATATCGGCGTGTGTTCCACCATATCCGCAAAATCCATCTCATCCATCGACACCATGCCGCCATCGGGGTGGCGCATGCCGAGATATTTCTGCAGCAGCTCGAACTGTTCCGCCGTTGCCCAAGGGCGGCATTCCGTCACCTCGAGATCGGAATTGCGGCGCATGTTCTTGCGCTGCGTGGCAGAGGGGCGAAAATCCAGTGCCGCGACACGTACCGATACGCAGGCCTGGCAATTGGCGCAGCTGGGCCGGTAAGCGACCGTCTGGCTGCGGCGGAACCCGATCCGGCCGAGCGCTTCGTTCAGCTGGTCGGCATTGTCGCCCTTCAGTTCGGTAAAGACCTTCCGTTCGCTGCGGCCCGGCAGATAGGGGCACGGCGCGGGGCTCGTGACGAAGAAGCGGGGAAATCTGACGGGGGCGGTCATAGGGCGGTCACGGGGGCTGCTGTTATCCTGTCGGTCGTTCATCCTTGCGGCCGGAAAGGCGAAGCATCGCCTGTCCTGCCCGAGTGATTATGCCACGATGCGCGAGAGGTTAAAGCCTTTTAACCACGAATCGTACAGCCTCAGGTTTTTGCGGTCAGCGCGTCAGTTCAGTTCGACCTGGCTGACCGAATATCCCTTGCCCTGGAGTTCGGCGATCAGCCCGTCGAGCTGCTGCTTGTCCCGCGCTTCGCATTCAATGTCGGTGATCAATCCCTTCGCCGGCAGGGTCGTGAAAATGCGCTGGTGATATATTTCGATGATGTTGACGTTATGCGCCTCGAATTCGCGCATTACCTTGTAGAGCGCACCGGGCCGGTCCTGCAGGGTTATCCGCAGCCGCGCGAGGCGACCCGAACGGGCGAGGTCGCGCAGCAGCACATTCGCCAGCAGGCGCGTGTCGATATTGCCGCCGCAAAGTACCAGGCCCACTTTCCGGTCCCTGAAGCGTTCCGGATGGTCGAGAACCGCCGCCAGACCAGCGGCACCTGCCCCTTCGACAACGGTTTTCTCGATCTGCAGCAACAGGGAAACGGCATTCTCCAGCGATGCCTCATCCGCCAGCAGAATGTCGTCGACCCGCTGCCTGATCACCTGCTCGGTGAACCGGCCCGGTTCCTTCACCGCTATGCCTTCGGCCAGCGTATCGCCCCCGCAGGGCAGAGACTCGCCCGACAGGCGGTTGTGCATCGAGGGGAACAGGCGAGCCTCGACGCCGATCACCTCGATTTCGGGCTTCAGCGCCTTGGCCACCGTAGCCATGCCGGAGATCAACCCGCCGCCGCCGATGGGCGTGACAATGCAGTCGAGTTCCGGCGCATCTGCCATCATTTCCAGCGCCACCGTCCCTGCACCTGCCGCGACATGCGGATCGTCGAAGGGGTGAACGAAGGTGAGTCCCAGTTCCTTCTCGAGCTTGCGGGCATGGGCATAGGCTTCGTCGAAGGTTTCGCCTTCGAGCACGACATTGCCGCCTACGCTTTCGGTCTGCATCACCTTAACCGTAGGCGTGGTGCGTGGCATGACGATGGTGACCGGCACGCCCAGACGCGTTCCGTGATAGCTGAGGCCCTGACTGTGGTTGCCCGCAGACGCGGCGATCACGCCGCGTTCGCGTTGCGCCTTGTCCATCAGCAGCAACGCATTAAGCGCGCCGCGCTCCTTGTAGGCAGCGGTGAACTGCAGGTTTTCGAACTTCAGCCAGACTTTCGCGCCGGTGATGTTGGAAAGCGTCTGGCTGAACATGGTCGGCGTGCGCACGACCGATCCCGCGATGCGATCCGCCGCCGCCTGAACGTCGGCTAATGTCAGAGGCAGCTCTTCCGTTAGGGCAGAGGAGGATGCGGCGGCCTGGTCGATGCTGTGCGTCATGGCAGCGGCCCTTACGGGATAAATGCAGGCTGGGGAATGGCGGAAGGACAAGCCGGGCATTGCGCCGCCGCGGCATTTGCTTTCGCGCTCGATTTGTCACATCCCCCGGCCATGACCGAACCTCTGAAAATCGCCTTCATCGGCCTCGGCGTCATGGGTGGACCTATGGCCGGGCACGTTGCCGCAGCCGGCTACTCCGTCACGGCCTACAACCGCACCACCAGCCGCGGGGAGCAATGGCTCGAAGATCAGCGCGCGAAAGGCCACGACGCGCAGATCGCCAGGACGCCGGCGGAAGCAGCGGCCGGAGCCGCGATCGTCCTCACCTGCGTGGGTAATGATGAAGATCTCGAAGCTGTGACGCTTGGCGATCAGGGGGCTTTCGCTGCGATCGCGCCGGGCGCTCTGTTCATCGACCATACGACCGTCTCGGCTGCAATGGCCCGCAGGCTGGACCACGCCGCCCGCGATGCAGGTTTCGCCGCGATCGATGCTCCGGTTTCCGGCGGCCAGGCGGGGGCCGAGAACGGCAGGCTGGCGGTCATGTGCGGCGGCACGGAAGAGGCGATTACCCGCGCGCGGCCCGTGATGGAGAGCTACGGCGCCCGGATCGTGCATGTCGGCGCTGCGGGTGCAGGCCAGACGGCCAAGATGGCGAACCAGATGTGTATCGCCGGAACGCTGGCCGGCCTTTCGGAAGCGATTCGCCTCGCGGAAGCCGCAGATCTCGACATGGAAGGCGTTCTTGAGGCGATCTCCGGCGGCGCTGCGCAAAGCTGGCAGATGGAGAATCGCTGGCAGACGATGGTCGCGGCCGAATTCGACCACGGCTTCGCACTCGACTGGATGCGCAAGGATCTGGGCTATGCACTCGACGAGGCTCGCCGGCTCGGGCTATCCGCTCCGGTGACCGCTCTGGTCGACCAGTTCTATGCCGATCTGCAGGCGATGGGCGCCGGCCGGCAGGATACCAGCGCCCTGATCAGACGACTGCCGGAAGGCTCCGAAGGAAAGACTACATGAGAATGCAACTGCTCCGCACCGCCTGCAAGCTGGCGCTCGCCCTCCCCGCGCTTGTTCTGGCTCAAACAGCCCAGGCCGATGTGCTGGTCGACAATATTCAGGGCCTAACCATCGATGAAGACGGCGAAGTGGACCGCTTCGAAGCGATGTGGATCGACGATGAAGGCCGGGTGAAGCAGGTATTCGACAGCCGCGACCGCAGGCCGGTGCGTACCGATTACCGCGTCGATGGGCAGGGCCGCGTGGTGGTGCCCGGCATGATCGATGCGCATCTTCACGTGATGGGCCTCGGCTTCGGCGCGCTCACGCTCGACCTGTCGCAGACCCGTTCCCTGGCAGAAGCGCAGGAGGCGATCCGCGCCTTCGCGGCCGAAAACCCGGAGCGCCCATGGATCATCGGGCGCGGCTGGAACCAGGAATTGTGGGGACTGGGACGCTTTCCCACCGCCGCGGAACTGGATGCAGCCGTCAGCGATCGGCCGGTCTATCTCGAACGGGTGGACGGTCATGCAGGATGGGCCAATACGCGCGCCATCGCGGCAGCCGGGATTAGCGCCGATACGAAGGATCCCGCAGGCGGACGGATAGAACGCATCGCCGGTTCGCAGACACCAGCAGGCGTGTTTGTCGATGCCGCGGGCGAGCTTGTGCAGAAGGCCGTCCCCCCGCCCCGCCCTGATGACCGTGACGTTGCCCTGCTTGCAGCGCAGCGCCGTCTGCTCTCCTCCGGAGTCACCGCGGCTGCAGACATGGGCACCACGATCGAGGATTGGCAGACCTATCGCCGCGCAGGAGATATCGGCACGCTTAAGATGCGGATCATGGCCTATGCCCACGGGGTGGACGCCATGGAACTGATCGGCGGCCCGGCCCCTACTCCCTGGCTTTACGACGACCGGCTGCGCCTCAACGGCGTTAAACTGTATCTGGACGGAGCGCTGGGATCGCGCGGTGCATGGCTGCTCGAACCCTATGCCGATGACCCCGGCAACACCGGCCTTCCCTTGATGACGCAGGCACAATTGCGCAATCTGATGAGCCGCGCGGCGATGGAGGATTTCCAGCTTGCCATCCATGCGATCGGCGATTCCGCCAATCGCGAAGTGCTGGAAGCGATCGAGGAACTGTCTAGCAGCTATCCCGGCGACAGGCGCTGGCGAATCGAACATGCGCAGATCGTCGATCCGGCGGATATTCCGCTGTTTGGCCGGAACGGCATCATTGCCTCGATGCAGCCGGTGCATCAGACCTCGGACAGGACGATGGTCGAGGCTCGGCTGGATCCGCCGCGCCTAGCCGGTGCCTATGCGTGGGCGTCGCTTGACGAGGCTGGCAGCAGGCTAGCCTTCGGCTCCGATGCGCCGGTGGAATCTCCCGATCCCTTCGCCGGACTGGCTGCTGCAATCTCCCGGACGGATGCCGAGGGCATGCCGCCGGGCGGATGGATGCCCGAACAGGCGGTTTCGCGCGAGATGGCTCTGGCAGGCTTCACGTCGAACGCAGCCTATGCCGGTTTTGCCGAGGGCAGGTTCGGGCGGCTTGTGCCAGGGGAGCGCGCGGATTTCCTGTTTATCGACCGTGATCCGATGATTGCCTCACCTGCCGAACTCCGTGCCACGAGGGTTCTGGAGACATGGATTGGCGGGGAAAGGGTCTGGCGTCGGGGCGACTGATCCGGACCCGAGCTGCGCGTTGTGGGGGCGCGCGTTTAGCCGCTGTTAACCGCTCCCTCATATTGTCGGCCGCATTGTCGGTCTGATTGCGGGATACTGCGTGTTTCAATCGTGCAAGACTGCTTCTAAAGCGTCGGCAAGGTGGAATGCGGATTTCGCCAAACGGAGAATTCGAATGAAGTTTCGCATCATGGCCCCTGCACTGGCAGCAATGGCGCTCGTTTCCGCTCCAGTCGCGGCTCAGCAGGCCGAGGCAGAAATCGCCCGTGCGCAGGCTCCGGTCGAGCGTTCTATGAATTTGGCAGCGCAGCAGAATACGCTCGTCTTCTTGGGGGGCATCGCGGCGGTGATTGCTGCCATCATCTTCCTTGCGGCAGATGATGACGACGATGCCGTCAGCGTGTGATATCCCACACGCGTTTCGGATAGTGTTTTCAAATGGCAACAGATGCCACCTATTCGGTGCCATCGCGCCCAGACAGTAGAATACCGGGGTTGCGACTATAAACGGCATGCTTTACGGCGGCCGGAGCAGATTAGAATTTAGAGCAATCGAGGAGAACCTAATATGAAGATTCGTAACGTGGCAGCCGCTGCTGCCGCACTTTCGCTGGTTGCATCGCCTGCCCTGGCGCAGACCAACGTGGATCGCGTTGCCGCTCCCGTCGAAGGCGAGAGCGAACTGGGCGGTTCCAGCATCATTCTCGCGATCCTGGCAGCTGCTGCCGTGATCGCCGGCATCATCATCGCTGTCGATGATGACGAAGACGCTATCAGCGCCTGATCGTTCGATCATAGCGTAATGAAAACGGGGCCTTTCGGCCCCGTTTTTGTATCTGCTGAATGAGCAGTCGTTTATTACTCCGGTATCCGAAACAGAGACCCGCGCGGGCCCGGTTCAGCTGTCGGCCACCTGCTTCGCTTCTGTCTTCTTCATGCGGCGTTCGCCCAGCCACATCAGGGCCAGGGATCCTTCGAACAGCAGCATCAGCGGAATGGCGAGCACGAGCTGCGAACCCGGGTCCGGCGGAGTAACCACGGCAGCTACGGCCACCACCAGTACGATCACGTAACGCCGGGCGGAGATCAGTTGCGCGCGTGAGACAATGCCGGCCTTGTTCAACAGCAGCAGCAATACCGGCAGCAGGAAGCTGATACCGAATGCCAGAATGAACTGCATGACCAATGCGAGATATTCTCCCATCGCTGGCAATGCTTCCTGCGCCAGCCCCCCGGACGTTCCTTCGAAATCAAGAAAGAAGATGAACGCGGTCGGCATAACCACGAAATAGGCGAGCGATGCCCCGGCGGTAAAAAGGATCGGCGTGGCTATGAGAAACGGCAGGAATGCGCTCTTCTCCTTCGCGTAGAGGCCTGGCGCGACGAATGCCCACAATTGATTGGCTATGATCGGAAAGCTGATGAAAAACGCTGCGAACAGCGCCACTTTCAGTTCCACGAAGAACGCTTCATAAAGCTGCGTGTAGATCAGCCGGCCCTGCTGGTTGCCTTCCGCGAAGGCGACGGTCAGTGGGCGGACGAGGAAGCCGAAGATATCATCGGCGAAATAGAGGCACACGGCGAATGCAATCGCCAGCGCTATGACGCAACGCACCAGGCGCGTGCGCAGTTCGATCAGATGATCCAGCAGCGGGGCCTGCGTTTCGTCAATATCTCTCAACTGGATTGCCATGATCAGCGTGCCGCCTTGTCTGAAGCGTCCATGTCTGTTTGCGGGCGCTGGACATGATTCTGCGGATCGTTTCCGGCCCGCATTTCGGCCTGTGCGCGGCTTTCGGCCGAAACGCCCATGCTATCTTCTGCGCTTTCGCTGTGCGGCTTGTCATCGGCAGACGAGGCCGTGGATGCGCCTGCAGCACCGTCATCGGGCACTATCCCAGAGTCCTCCGCTGTCATGACATCGGGGTGAGCCGCCATGATCGCGCGGTTCTGTTCGCGCCACTTGCGTTCCATATCCTCCATCTCCGCCTCGCGGATCATCGTGTCGAGCCCGGAACGGAAATGGCCGGACACTCGCCGGATCTTCCCGATCCAGCGACCGGCGGCGCGAAGAGCGGCGGGCATGTCCTTGGGGCCAATGACCAATATCGCCACGATGACGACGACGAGAACTTCGCTCGCAGCGATATCGAACATGGTCCCCGCCCGTCAGGTCAGCGGGGCGCGTCGCCGCGCGTGGCTGCATCCTGCCCGGCAGCATCCGCAACATTGGCTGTTTCCTGTGCGTTGCCAGTGGCCGGCGGAGCGGGCGTGACTGCAGGTGCGTTATGCGACGCCGGGGCGTTCAGGCGCTTGGCTTCTGCCGCATGCGCCTCGTCCTCGTCGCTCATTCCGGCGCGGAAGCTCTTCACGCCCTTGCCGAAATCGCCCATCATCTCCGAAATCTTGCCCCGGCCGAAAAGCACGAGAATGACGACGGCGATAATCAGCAGCTGAATTGGGCCAATACTACCCATGAGGCGATCCTTTTTTGCCTAGGTTCCATGCTTCGATATAGTGGATGTGCCCGGACTTTGCCAGCGATGCATCAGTCAGGACCGGCAGCTCCGTCGCTTTCGTTCGGACCTGACAGCGCATCGTAAGCATCATCTACCGGGTCGAGCAATCCGGCGCTTCTCAATTCGTCTATGCCCGGCAGGTCGCGGCGCGAGGCGAGGCCGAAATGCGCCAGGAATTCCTGAGTGGTGGCGTAGATTACGGGCCTTCCGGGCACATCCCTTCGTCCGGCGGCGCGGATCCAACCCGCCTCCATCAGCACGTCCAGCGTTCCCTTCGCCGTCTGAACGCCGCGGATGCTCTCGATTTCCGCCCGGCTGACGGGTTCGTGATAGGCGACGATCGCCAGAACTTCGGTGGCCGCCCGCGACAGGCGCCGCACCTGCTCGCGTTCTCGCCGTAGCAAATGGGCAAGATCCGGCGCGGTCTGGAAGTGCCAGGCCGCGCCGCGCCTGACCAGTGCCACACCCCTGCCGGCGTAGAACGTTTCAAGATCATTGACCGCGGCGCGAATCTCGGCTGCATCCGCATCGCCGAGGTGAGCGGACAATGCTGCGATCGTCAGCGGCTCCTCGGAGGCGAAAAGCGTCGCTTCGACTGCCCTCGTCAGCGCATCAGCCTCTTCTGCCGGGGGATTCACGATGCAGTGCGGCGCAGGAGCATCGGCTGGAAAGCGCCATTCTGCCGCAATTCGGCGCGCCCGGTACGCGCAAGTTCGAGCGCGGCGACGAAGCTGGAAGCGAGCGCGCTGCGGCGAAGGCGCGGCCGCTCCCACCCCGGCTCGGCCACGGGGGGCAGCAAGTCTTCCAGTCTCATCCAGTCGCGGCTGACGCCCAGCATGGCCGCAACCCGCTCCAGAGCGCTTTCGAGCGTCATGACTGGCCTGTCGCGCACCATGTGGACTGCAGGCGCGGTGCGGGCCTTCACTTGTCCGTAGGCCTGGATCAATGCGAACCAGTCGCATTGCCATTTAACCTTGCGATCGGTGCGCAGACCTTCGGGCGCCCCCCGCAGGAAGACATCTCGCCCCGTCCGATCGCGGGCAAGCAGACGAGCCGCCGCTTCCCGCATCGCGCCGAGCCGTGCCAGCCGTAATTGCAAGCGCAGCGCCAGCTCTTCCGGCCCCGGCTCCTCCTGCTCCTCAGCCGGAAGCAGCAGAGCGGATTTCAGATAAGCGAGCCATGCCGCCATTACGAGGTAATCGGCCGCGAGTTCGAGCTTCAGCGCTTCGGCCTGTTCTATGTAATCAAGATATTGGTCGACCAGCGAAAGAATGGAGATGGCGCGGAGATCGACCTTCTGCCGCCGTGCAAGGTCCAGCAGCAGATCCAGCGGTCCTTCCCACCCGTCGAGTTCGAGATAGAGCGCCGCGTCATCTGCGGTCGTCGGTCCCGCCCCATGATCGGTAGCACGGGCGCCTGCCGGTTCCGTAACGGCAAACAGCAACCCCGTGCCGCTCACCCGGCAATCCCCGCCGCAGCGAGCAAGGCGTCACGACCAGCGAGCAGTTCTGCCTTGTCCGGCGGGCCTTCCCTGGCGCCGGTCCCTTCCAGCGCCGCCCGCAGGCGCTCACGGGTTTTCGCACCTGCTTGGGGCAAGGCGGCGGCTATGCCGGTCATGTCATCCATCTTCGCCCAGCAATTCAGCACCAGATCGCAGCCGGCGGCAATCGCGCGGGAGGACCGCTCGGGGATCGTCCCCGATAGTGCCTGCATGTCGATATCGTCGGTGAGCAGCAGACCGTCGAAACCGATATGACCGCGGATCTGGTTCTCGATGATCGTCGGCGACAGAGTCGCGGCGTTTTCCGTGTCCCATGCAGTAAACAGCAGATGACCCGTCATGCCGATGGGCGCGTGATTGAGCGCGCGGAAGGGCTGCATGTCAATTGCAAGCTCTTCGGCGCTTGCCTCGATCGTCGGCATGCTCTTGTGCGTGTCGGTATTCGATCGACCATGGCCGGGCATATGCTTGATGCACCCTGCAACGCCTGCATCGGCAAGCCCCTGCAGGATCGCCCGGCCCAGCGCCGCAACCTGCATCGGTTCGGCGCCCAGTGCCCTGTCGCCGATAACATCGTGGCCGCCTGGCCAGCGGATATCGAGCGGGGGGTGGCAATCCACGGTGATCCCCACCTCCGCAAGCTCCAGACCCAGAGCATGCGCGTTCAGCCGCGCCGCCTGCATCGCAGATGCGGGTGCCACCTGGTACAAGCGGTCGAAGATCTCGCCGGCGGGAAAGCGCGTCCATTCAGGCGGCTTCATCCGCGCGACCCGGCCACCCTCCTGATCGATGCAGATGAAGAGATCGTCCTGCCCATGCAGGGCGCGCAATTCGGCAGTCAATGCGCGGATTTGCTCGCGATCAACGCAATTGCGACCGAACAGGATATAGCCTGCAGGCACGCTGTCGCGAAAGAAGTCACGCTCATCGTCGGTGAGCCTGGCCCCCGACATGCCGAAGATCGCTGGTGTCATGCAGGCGGGAATCGCAGGAAAACGCGGGTTTCGCAAGCGATTGCGAAACCCGCGTTGTGGACATTACTGACGCTTGCAGCGCTGGCTCAGGGCTTCACCTGGCAGGCGACGCCGTCGTTCTTCAACGAAGTGCACAGCTGGCGAGCGGACGACAGGTCGCCCGCGACCGCCTGCAGACGGTAGACTATGCCGATGTCTGCGTTGCCGCGAACGATGCGGTAATTCACGCCATTGAGCAGATCCGTGCGCGAGCGCAATTCGCGCCAGCCAGCCTCGGCCGTGGCTTCGTTCGAGTAGGCACCCACCTGCACAGCGACTCCGTTGATCGCTGGTTCGGGCGTCTCTTCCGGTTCGGGTGCCTCTTCTTCCTGTGCCACGTTGATGGAAGGGCGCGGCGCGTCGTTTTCGGCGATGCGTCCTTCGCGGGTCTGACCTTCGGCGACCGCGGGCGCGACATCGCCCGTGCCGGCGAATTCCTTGCCGCCAGGATCTGCGGGCCGGGTCCTGTATGGTTCGTCGGGCGCTTCGATGGTGCTGCCATCGGCGACAATCCCGCCGTCACTGCTGGTATTGGCAAGATACCAGCCGCCGCCAACCAGAACGGCCAGTGCCAGCAAGGCCAGCAGGACGAAACCGATCAGCCGGGCCGTGTCGACGCCGCCCTCTTCCTCGTCATCATCTGCCGATTCGAGCCACGGCAGGCGCTCGTCCTCTCGGCTGAGAGCGAGTTCGTCATCCGTGCGGTATGCACCATCTGCCTCTGCATGATCGCCGGTCCGGTACTCATCGGCCGCGCGGTAGTCTTCGGGCGAAAAGCCGGTTTCATCGCCATCAGGCGCGAATTCAGGATCGGCACCTTCGCCAGCTTCGTAATCATCGTCCCGGCGTCCGTTGTCGGCCATGGTCACATCTCCTCGACAGGTTCGACGCCCAATATAGCAAGACCGTTACGAATCACTTGCGCAACCTGGGACACGAGGAACAGCCTTGCCGCTGTCAGATCACGATCGGCGGTGATGACCCGCTTCGCAGCATCGTCATTGCCCGCATTCCAATAGGCGTGAAAAGCCGCCGCAAGATCGTAGAGGTAGAAGGCGATACGGTGCGCTTCCCGCGCCTGCGCCGCCGCTTCCACTATCCGCGGGAACTGCGCCGCCTGCTTGACCAGCGCGAGGTCAGCCGTGCCGAGCAGGTCGATATTCTCGTGAGAAGGCGCAATGCCATCGGCCGCGGCCCTGCGCAAAGTCGAATGGATACGCGCATTGGCATATTGCACGTAGAAGACCGGATTATCCTTCGACTGTTCGATCACCTTGGCGAAGTCGAATTCCATCTGCGCTTCCGGCTTGCGCGTCAGCATGGTGAAGCGGACGACATCCTTGCCGACTTCCTCGACGACCTCGGCCAGAGTGACGAAATTGCCGGAACGCTTGGACATCTTCACTGGTTCGCCGTCCCGCAGCAGATTAACCATCTGCACCAGCTTCACATCGAAGGTTATGGCCCTGCCCTCACCCTCCGACAGCGCGGCGACGGCAGCCTTGATCCGCTTCACCGTTCCGGAATGGTCGGCGCCCCAGATGTCGATCAGCGCATCGGCATCTTCCGCCTTCTGCATGTGATACGCGAGGTCGGCACCGAAATAGGTCCACTTCCCATCGGATTTGCGGATGGGGCGATCCTGATCGTCCCCGAACTTCGTCGACCGGAACAGCGGCAGCTCCACCGGCTCCCAATCATCCAGCGTCTTGCCCTTGGGCGCTTCGAGAACACCGTCAAAGACGAGATCGCGCGCACGCAGCCATTGTTCGGCAGCGTACGGTTTACCCGCGTTCTGCAACTCCGCTTCCGAAGCGAACACGTCGTGATGAATGCCCAGCAGGGCCAGATCCTGCCGGATCAGATCCATCATCGCGGAAACCGCCTGGCTGCGGAAGACGGGCAGCCACTCTTCCTCTGGCGCCGAGACATATTTTTCGCCGAGTTCTTCGGCCAGCGCTGCTCCCACGGGACGCAGATATTCGCCCGGATAAAGGCCTTCGGGTATCGCGCCGATGTCCTCACCCAAGGCTTCGCGGTAGCGCAGATGCGCGCTGCGGGCGAGCGTATCGACCTGCGCACCGGCATCGTTGACATAATATTCGCGAATGACCTCGTGCCCGGCATGCTCCAGCAGTGCCGCCAGTGCGTCGCCCACTACTGCGCCGCGGCAATGGCCCATGTGCATCGGCCCGGTCGGGTTGGCGGAAACATATTCGATGTTCACCCGCGTGCCGGCACCCATGTCGGAGCGACCGTAATCATCCCCCAGTGCGGCAATGGCGGCCACCTCCTCGCGCCAGGTCGATTCTGCAAGGCGCAGATTGATGAAGCCCGGCCCTGCGATCTCGGCGCTTTCCACGTCGGCATCGCGGTCCAGCTTCTCGATGATCTTCGCGGCCAGGTCACGAGGGTTGGTGCGGGCCTTCTTCGCCAGCACCATCGCGGCGTTCGTGGACAGATCGCCATGCGAAGCATCGCGCGGCGGCTCCACTGTCACCCCGGCGCGTGGCGTCTCGGGCGGAAGATTGCCCTCCATCTCGAGCGCGGACAGGATGGCGTCCAGCTTTTCCGCAAAAGCGGCGTGGATCGTATTGCGGCGAGGCATCTGTTGTTCGGACATGGCCCGCGCCTAGCCCAAGCGCATTGTTTCGCAAAGCCCCGACGAAATGGGCTGCCGTGCAATCCGGTCAGCGAGTCGCGTTATAGGCCAGCTGCTCCTCGCTCAGCTGGAAGCCGACCAGCAGTTCGAAGCTCGCCCGTTGCAGCGCGGCCCGTACGGCGGGGTCGGCCAGGGGATCGAGCGCGGCATCGGCATCACCAGGCTTGCGGCGGCGGGTAATCTGGGTGCGGATATTGTCCGGCAGGGTCGCCGCAGCGCGATCTATGAAGGCACCGGCAGTGGCACTTGCCTGCGCGCGTTCCTGCCCGTCAGCGAAGTCGATACGGACCGTTCCGACCCGCTTCGACACGACCTGGCTGCCGCCGCGTAGCACGGTGGCGAAATAGGGCAGTTCCACGCTGCGCGCGCCGCGAGTGTCGGCCCTGCGCGCCCGCACGTCGAAGCTGGCTTCGGAATAGATCCTGTCGCCCGTATCATTGCACGTGCTGCGAACGTTGGTGATGGCAGCGGTTACATCGAGGTCGTTGACTGTGCGCGAATCCGGGCTGCGGAAGGTCGTGATATTGCCGGTGTAATCCGGAACGCCGACCGCCGGGCAGGCGCTGCGCACCGCCGAAATGCCGACGCCTTCGCCCAGAACGAGGTCGCCATCCTTCGCACATCCGGCAAGGGCGGCACCGGCGGCAAGAACACTCAACAGGCGGAAAGATGCGGTCTTCGGTGTCATCTGCGGCGAAATCCTCGATATCATATGGCGCGCAGCCCTAGCGGTGCTTGGGCGAAAGGGCTAGGGGGGGATGCATGAACGCTCCCTTGCAGAACACGCCCCCGGCCCGGCGAGGCGCTCCTATCGGAGGTAATCCCGTGGAAGGCAAACCTGCCCTCACCCTGCTCATCGCCGCACCCCGCGGTTTCTGTGCCGGTGTGGACCGGGCGATCGAGATCGTGGAGCGCGCCCTCGCCCGCTATGGTGCGCCGGTCTATGTCCGTCACGAGATCGTGCATAACAAGTTCGTGGTGGACAGCCTGCGGGAAAAAGGCGCCATTTTCGTCGAGGAACTTGAGGAAGTGCCCGACGGCGCGCCTGTCGTGTTCAGCGCGCATGGCGTGCCGAAATCCGTTCCCGCCGAAGCCGACCGGCGCGGTCTGGACTATCTGGACGCCACCTGCCCACTGGTCAGCAAGGTGCACCGCCAGGCCGAACGGCAGATCGAAGCAGGCCGCCACATCATCTTTATCGGGCATGCGGGTCACCCCGAGGTGATCGGCACCATGGGCCAGGTGGCGCGAGGCGAAATGACGCTGGTCGAGACGGTCGAGGATGTCGCTGCTCTGGACTTTTCGTCAGAAACCAAATTGTCATTCCTGACCCAGACGACGCTTTCGGTGGACGATACGGCCGCGATCGTCGACGCTCTCAGATTCAAATACCCGCATATCGTCGGACCGAAGGCGGAGGACATCTGCTACGCCACGTCGAACCGACAAGCGGCGGTCAAGGCGATCGCCCCCGGCAGCGATCTGGTGCTGGTAATCGGCGCGACCAATTCTTCCAACTCCGTCCGCCTCGTCGAGGTCGCGCAGCGCTGCGGCACCAATGCCCGGCTGATCCAGCGCGCCGACGATATCGATCCGGCGTGGCTGCACGGCGTCGGCACGATCGGTCTGACGGCCGGAGCCTCTGCCCCTGAAACCCTGGTCCGTGAAGTGGTCGACCGGCTGGCCGAATGGCGCGATGTCGAGGAACACACGCTCGTCACTGCCGAGGAAAAAATGGTCTTCAAGCTGCCTCGCCAGCTGATGGACTGACCGGCCTGGAGCGCGCAAAATGGCCGTTTATACTCACCTCGGCGCGGAAGACCTCGCCGACATCATCGCGCATTACGATGTCGGCGAACTCGTTTCCGCAAAGGGCATTGCCGAGGGCGTGTCCAACAGCAACTGGCTGATCGAGACTACCGGGCCGGGCGCGCGGAAGGACGGCAGCGCCGGTTCGGATCTGGACACCGCAGGCAGCCGGTTTATCCTGACGATGTACGAAAAACGGATTGAGCTGAAGGATCTGCCGTTCTTCCTCGGCCTGCTCGATCATCTGTCCGCCAAGGGCCTGCCAGTTCCGCGGACGATCCACGATAATGACGGTGCTGCGTCGCGGATGATCGACGGCAAGGCAATCGCACTCATCGAATATCTCCCCGGTGTGTCGGTCGACAGGCCGACCCCCGAGCAGGCCCGGGCAGTCGGGGTGGAACTGGCACGGCTGCATATCGCCAGCCGCGATTACGGCGAAACCCGGACGAATGATCTGAGGCCCGCAGATTGGCGTGCCTTGTTCGACAGTTGCGGAAAGGACAATCTGCGCAAGATCGATCCTGCGCTGACCGGTCTCGTTCGCATGAAACTACCGGAGCTGCGGGCGAAATGGCCGAAGGACCTTCCCCGGTCCATCATCCATGCCGACCTGTTCTGCGACAATGTGCTGATGCGCGGCAACCGCGTGGCCGGGATGATCGATTTCTATTTCGCCTGCAACGACATGGTTGCTTATGATTTCGCGGTGACTCACGCAGCGTGGTGCTTCACGTCGGACGGGCGATGCTTTAATTCCGAAGTGTCGAATGCCTTGCGCGAAGGCTATGAAAGCATCCGCCCGTTCTCGGACGAGGAGCGCGCTGCCCTGCCGGTTCTCGCCCAAGGTGCCTGCATGCGCTTCATCGCGACTCGCGCCTATGACTGGCTGCATGCCGAAGAAGGGGCCATGGTGAAACGCAAGGACCCGATGGACTTCGCGCGGCGATTGCAGTTCTACGGTCAGAAAAGCGCGAAGCTCTTTTCGCCGGAAATTTCAACGGGCACATTGACCGCATGAAACAAGTCGAGATTTTCACCGATGGCGCGTGCAAGGGCAATCCCGGTCCCGGCGGCTGGGGCGCGTTGTTGCGGCTGGGCGCGCATGAGAAGGAATTGTCGGGCGCCGACGCGGCGACGACCAACAACCGCATGGAGCTCACCGCGGCGATACGCGGTCTGCAGGCCCTGATCGAACCGTGCCGGGTGACGCTTTATTCGGACAGCAAATATGTGCTGGACGGCATGACTAAGTGGGTCGCAGGCTGGCAGAAGCGCGGCTGGATCAACGCCAGCAAGAAGCCGGTGCGCAATGCCGATTTGTGGCACGAACTGATCGCCGCCGCCGCTGCTCACGAGGTCGAATGGCGCTGGGTGAAGGGCCATTCCGGTCATCCGGAGAACGACAGGGTCGACCGGCTGGCCAGCGATGCGGCCGATTCGGTTGCTGCGCTCAGATAAGCCTGTCGGGTGCGTAGGTTTCCGCCTGCAACTGCGATAGATCTACTGCACCGCCGCTCATCTGCACTTCATCGACCCGGCCGTGCAACAAGTGGCGCGCCATCAATTTGGCGGCAGCAGGCGCCGTCTGGATGCCGAAGCCGCCCTGCCCCGCAAACCAGGCGAAGTTCGGGGAGCGGGGGTCGCGGCCATAGACCGGCAGCCGGTCGGGCGCGAAGCTGCGCAGACCGGCCCACTTGCGTTCAACCGCTTCCACCTGCCAATCGGCCACGGATTGCAAACGATCGATCGCGAGAGCCACATCCCATTCCTCGGGAGCAGCATCGACCGGCGCGCTCGGCGTTTCGTCATGCGGGCTGAGCCAGAGCCGTCCGTGCTCCGGCTTGAAATAGAAACGGCCTGCAATATCCAGAACCAGTGGCATTTGTGCAGGCGGTTCGGGCAGGATGCGCAATTGTGCGACGGTTCGCCGCAAGGGCGAAATCCCAAGCGGGCCGATCCCTGCAAGCGCCGCAATCTCGTCGGCCCACGCCCCAGCCGCATTCACGACGGTGCTGACCTGAAGCTTCATTCCGCCAGCGGCAGCCAGTCGCCAGCCCTGTGCCTGTTCTTCGATGCGAGTGACGCGCTGCGAACGGTGGAAAACTGCGCCTGCACGGCGCGCACGCTTCAGATAATGTTCGTGCAGCCCCGCGACATCGATGTCGGCGCAGGCGGGCTGGAAGATGCCCCTTGTCCATTCGGCCCTGAGCCCCGGAATCATCCGGCGAAGGGCAGACTGGTCGAGCCGTTCCAGCGTGGCCTCCGTGGCGGCGAAGCGCTCGATGAAACCGTCCAGCAGCGCTGCGTCCGCATCACGGCCGATGTATAATGCGCCGCGTACCTGGAGAAAGCCGCCGTCGCGAAGATAGGCTCCCGATGCGGCAGTGAGCGGCAGGATCTGCGGGCCGCCGTAGCATTCTTCCCAGAACGCAGCGGAACGGCCCGTCGCATGATAGCCCGCCCGGTCCTCCGCCTCCAGCACCACGACGCTGGCGTGGGGTGCCAGTTCGGCGGCGAGGCTTGCGCCTGCCATTCCTGCGCCGACAATCGCGAAATCATACCTGTCGCTCAAGCCGCTTCCTCATCGGCCCGCCCCGATTGCGCGGGTGCCACGCGGGCGAGAAAAGCATCGATGTGCGACATCGCACGGTTTCGCACCTCGTCGACCTCGCGCAATATCTCGTGCCGGGCCTCCGCGCCGAAGCGAACCAATTCGCTCTGCGGCAGTCGGCGCGCGGCTGCCTGGATGGCCTTCCAGCCGACCAGCCGGTCATTGTCGGTGGCGACGATCAGCATCGGTATGCTGATCGTCTCGAGCAAACCGGGAGCGGTAAGATCACGCATTGAGCGGTAGGCCCGCTCGACCCAGCGCCAGCTGCCCGGCCCCATGACAAGCTCGGGCCTGGCTTTGCGCCACCACGCTTCGTCAGCGTAGCGGTCGGCATCATGGGTCAGCAGTCTTTCGCGGCTGGCTGGCATTTCGCCCGGCTTCTCGCTCCATTTCCATGCAGGCCGCGCCGGATGGCCGAGGCGCGCCATTGTCCGCGCGGCAAGGTGCATCAGCCCATTCGGCGCTGCGCTGTCGGTGAAGCCCAACATCGGCGCGGACATGACCAGCGCGTGAGGCACAATTTTTCGCTCTGCCACTGCGCGCAGGGCGAGATGCCCGCCCATGGAATGGCCGATCAGCACATGAGGCGCAGGGTTGTTGTCCTTCCACTCACCCCAGAAATGAGCCAGATCATCGATCCACACGGCGAAGTCCTCGACGTGGCCGGTCACCGGATCGATCCCCAGCCGACCCGATCCCGCCTGCCCGCGCCAATCCATCGCGGTCGCATTCCACCCTGCGCGATGCCATTCCTCAAGCGATTCCAGGTATTTTTCGTAATGATCGCCGCGGCCGGGCAGGAACAGGATCGACCCGCGCGAGGAGCTTTGCTCCGATGGACGAGACAACCAGTCGATCCGGCGGATGCTGTGCCCATCGGCGGCAATCCAGCGCTTCTCAACCGCATGGGCGGGAATGGCGCGACGGTCTATCGGCTGCGCTTGCTGTATCGAACCCGCAGGGTCGGCGTCGATATGATCCGTTTGGCTAATGGCGCCCTCCTGCCCTTGGTTACTATTTGGTAAGCACTGGCCTGTAGCAATGCCCTCATCAAGGGGACCTTGGGGGGTCACATGCTTAGCGGATATTTTCACTACGGCCTGCTCGCAGGCTTGGCAATTGCGCTGCTGGTTACTGCCTTCACCGACATTCGCTGGCGGCAGATCGACAACAGGCTGAACGCCGGGATCGCGCTTGCCGCCCCCCTCTACTGGTGGGCGAGCGGCCTTTCCCTGTGGCCCGGCGTCGCCATGCAGATCGGTATTGCCGCTGCTGCCTTTGCGGTTCTGGCTGCCCTGTTCGCGATGCGGATGATGGGCGGCGGCGACGTAAAGCTGCTGACCGCGCTGGCCCTGTGGATCGAACCCTCGTGGTTCCTGAAGCTGCTGATCATGATGGCGCTGGTTGGCGGCGTCCTGACGCTGGTCGCCGGCGCGTGGCACGTTGCCCGGCGGCAGAAGGACCGCCTTCAGATTCCCTACGGCGTCGCCATAGCCGCCGCCGGAATCTGGGTATTGGGCACCCATTATCTGCCCGCGGCCATGCCGACTGACGCGCAGCATCCCACGGCACTGGCGAGCGCCGGATTGGGGTGAACCCGATCTTAACCATTCTGACGATAATAATGAAAACCATGTTGGCCGGCACAGTTGCCGGTCTGAAATAGGGGGCTTGATAAGCCATGGACAGGAAGAAGCTGGTATTGCTGCTGGGGGCGCTGATCATTGCGATCGGTACAGCTGTTGCAGCGCGGAGCATTTTTGCAGGGGCCAGCGCCCCGCAGGCGGAAGCAGCGGTTGCAGTTCCCGTCGGGCCCAAGGTCCTGGTCGCCCAGCGCGGCCTGCCCGTCGGCACGATCGTCACCGCCGATGCCATCGGTTTCCAGCAATGGCCCGAAGGCCTGGTGCAGGACGCCTATTTCATCGACGGTGAAGCTGACATCGCCAAGCTGCTCGGAACGGTCGTGCGCCATCCCATCACCGCTGGTGAGCCGGTGACCCAAGGCTCTCTCGTGGCACCCGGCGACCGCGGTTTCCTTGCTGCGGCTCTCGGTCCGGGCATGCGCGCCGTCACCGTTCCCGTCTCCGCCAAGACCGGCGTCGGCGGCTTCGTCTTCCCGGGCGACCGAGTGGACCTGGTGTTGACGCAGACCGTGAAGGGCGCCGAGGGCACCGATCTCAAGACTTCGGAAACGATCCTCAGCAATCTTCGGGTTCTCGCGACCGACCAGTCCACCACGCAGGAAACCGTCGAGGGCAAGACGGTCGTTCGCGCCTTCCGCACCGTCACGCTCGAAGTGACACCCAAGATCGCCGAGAAGGTGGCCGTGGCACAGACCATCGGCACGCTCAGCCTCTCGCTCCGCTCCATCGCGGACAGCCAGAGCGAGCTGGAACGGGCGATTGCCGAGGGAGTGGTGAACATTCCCGACGATGCCACGCCAGAAGAAGAGGAACGTCTGCTGCGCTCGGCCATGACCCGTCCCAGCGACAAGGCCGCGACCTTCGTGACCGGAGGCGACGTATCGCGCTTCCAGCGCCGGTCCATGCCCGCGATGACCAGCTCCCGGCCCGAGCCGATGACAATCGCCGCTCCTTCCATGGGCGTATCGACCCCGGCACCGCAAGGCGGCGCCAGCTCCGCACCGGTGCAAACGGGGCCAACGGTCCGGGTCACCCGGGGCAAGAACACCACTGAAGTACCGGTGGGGACCAACTGACATGACCCGCAACCCGCAGAAAATCCGCCGCATGAAGGCATGGGCCGACAGGCCAGCCGCCACCAACAGGGGCACGATGATGAAACGCCGCCTAACCGCCAAATTGTTGCCGCAAGCTATCATGGCCGGGATCGCCTTCGCTCCGCTCGCCGCGCTGACCGCACCGGTCGCCCAGGCCCAGTCCGTCGTTCGCCCTTCGCAGGACATCGTCCTGTCCATCGGCCGCGGCGAACTGGTGACGGTCTCGGGCACCATGGCCGACGTCTTCGTCGCGAATGAAGACATTGCCGATGTGCAGGTAAAATCGCGCAACCAGCTCTATGTCTTCGGCAAGAACGGCGGCGAAACGACGATCTATGCCAGCAATGACGCCGGCGATGTCATCTGGGCCGCCAACATCCGCGTGGGATCGAACATCGACAGCGTCGATCAGATGCTTGGCCTGGCCATGCCGGAAGCCAAGATCTCCGTTGCGACGATGGGCACCAATACCGTGCTCCTGACCGGAACCGTCGCAGCGCCCGAGGATGCGGCCGAAGCCGAACGGCTGGTGCAGGCATTCCTGGGTGACGGCGCGAATGTGATCACCCGGCTGAAAATGGCGACGCCGTTGCAGGTCAATCTGCAGGTTCGCTTCGCCGAAGTCAGCCGGTCGCTCGTTCGGGAAATCGGTGCCAATCTGCAGACCCGCGACAATACGGGCGGCTTCATGTTCGGCGTGGGCCGTGGCCGGGATTTCGGCTCGATCGGCGACATCGACGTGTCGGATTTCCCGCTTGTCGATGCATCGAACGTCTATGGCTTGCCCCCCGGCAGCCTGGAACTGCCTTTCAATCCGCAGACCGGCAGGTTCGTCACCGGCGGAACGGCGTATGATTTCAAGCGCAACACGCCCGGTCAGACAGCGATCAACCTGGCTGGACAATTGTTCGGGCTCGACGTGGCTGCCGCCTTCGACCTTGCCGAACGCGTCGGCCTGGTCACCACTCTTTCGCAGCCGAACCTGACGGCGCTTTCCGGCGAAACGGCAGATTTCCTCGCCGGCGGTGAATTTCCCATTCCCATCAGCCAGGGCCTCGGCACCACGGCGATCGAATATCGAAAATACGGCGTCAGCCTCGCCTATACGCCCACGGTTCTCGCCAATGGACGCATCTCGATCCGTGTGGCCCCCGAAGTGTCCGAACTGTCGAGTCAGGGAGCCGTCACTCTGAACGGTTTCCAGGTTCCGGCCCTGACCATCCGGCGGGCTGAAACAACAGTGGAACTCGGCTCCGGCCAGAGCTTCATGATTGCAGGCCTGATGAGCAACAACAGCCAGAACACGATCGAGAAGGCCCCGGGCCTCGGCGATGTGCCGATCCTGGGTAATCTGTTCCGCTCCACCAATTTCCGCAAGGGAGAGACCGAACTAGTGATCGTGGTCACGCCTTATCTGGTGAACCCGGTCAATGCGAACGAGATCGCCTTGCCGACCGACGGTTTCCGCGCCGCTAACGAAGCGCAGCGCCTGCTGGGCTTCATGGAAAATGACGGCATAAGCGGCGCGAGCCGTCCGATGCCGACAGCGCGGGAATCCGAAGTTCCCGCAGGACCGGCGGTTTCCACCGTCGATGCTGCCGCCATTGTCCCGGCGCAGAACGGGACCGACAAGACCAACCGCCGTGCCGAACGCAAGCGCAAGGGCAATCGCACGGCCGAGGCCGCTGCCGCGCCTGCCCCGGGCTTCAGCTTCAATTGAGTAGAGGTGAATGACGATGACCCAATCCGACACCAAGTCAGGCACCGGTTCCGTGCGGCGCATCGCGCTGGCGGCCCTCGCCCTTTCCGCAACCTTCGGCCTAGCCGCCTGTGGCGGAATGCCTGACAATCGCAGCCTCTATTCGGTGAAGCAGCCGGTGGTGGAACGCACCAACTACACGCTGGATGTGAACACCGGGCCCGGTGGCGTGCCCGTTCCCGAACAGAAGCGCCTGGCCGACTGGTTCGAAGCCATGGACCTTCGCTATGGTGACAGGATCTCGATCGACGATCCGATGCGCAGCCAGGCGACACGTAATGCAATTGCCGAACTGGCCGGTCGGCGCGGCATCCTGATCAGCGAAGGCGCGCCGGTCACGGCCGGTTACGTCGATCCGGGAGAGACTCGCGTGATCATCACCCGCACCACCGCATCGGTGCCGGGTTGCCCTGACTGGGAAGTCAAGGGCGAGGCCAATTACACCAACGGCACTCACCCGGGTTACGGCTGTGCGACCAACAGCAATCTGGCCAGCATGATCGCCAATCCGGAAGATCTGATCGCAGGCCAGACCGGCACCGGCGAAACGGTGGTCCTTACCTCGAGCAAGGCGATCACCAGTTACCGCGACCAGGCTCCCACGGGTGAAGGCGGGCTCAACAAGTCCAGCAGTGCCAGCGGCGCTGGCGGCGGTTCAGGAGGAAATTGAACATGAATGCTCCGTGGAAAGCCGGACTGCCCGGCAATCGCGATCCTTTCGCCGCCTATATCTGCGACGAGAACGCGCTCGACGCCCTGCGCCCGGTCATTATCGAGATGGGCTGGCAGCCCGAGAAGTGCAACAAGGGCGGGCTGCGCAACGCTGTCCAGTCCCTGTCGGTCAGCGCAAGCCCGAACATCCTGATGGTCGATCTGTCGGAAAGCGGCGATCCGCTGAACGACATTAACGCCCTGGCGGAAGTTTGCGAGCCCGGCACGGTCGTGATCGCGGTCGGCCAGGTGAACGACGTGCGCCTTTACCGCGACCTTCTCGCCAGCGGCATACACGACTATCTGCTCAAGCCGCTGTCGGCCGGGCAGTTGCGCGATGCGCTGAACGGCGCGCAGGCGGTCTTCAACTCGCCCAAAGCCAACGATCCCGATGCGGTCAAGCGGCACATCTCCACGGCTGTTGTGGGCACGCGCGGCGGCGTCGGTGCATCCATGCTGGCGACTTCGCTGGCATGGACGTTCAGCGCAGACAAGAAGCTGCCGACCGCCCTGCTCGATCTCGACGTGCATTTCGGCACCGGAGCGCTGGCGCTCGATCTCGAACCCGGCCGCGGGTTGACTGACGCAATCGACAATCCCAGCCGTATCGACGGATTGTTCATCGAACGTGCGATGATCAGGGCGAACGACAATCTCGCCATCCTTTCGGCAGAAGCCCCGATCAACGCCCCGCTGATGACCGACGGCTCCGCATTCGTGCAGCTGGAGGAAGAGTTCCGCCAGGCGTTCGAGATGACGGTCATCGATCTGCCGCGAAACATGCTGATCAACTTCCCGCATCTGCTCGGCGATGTGAACGTGGTGGCGCTGATGACGGAAATGACACTGGCATCCGCCCGCGACACGATCCGTATCCTGTCGTGGCTGAAGACCAACGCATCTCATGCACATCCGCTGATCATCGCAAACAAGGTGCAGTCGGGTGTAGCCGAAATCAGCAAGTCCGATTTCGAAGCCAGCATCGAACGCAAGATCGACTTCCAGATCCCCTACGATGTGAAGGCCGCGACCAATGCGGCGAAGCTTGGCCAGACCTTCGTCGATGCCAATCGGAGCAGCAAGGCCGGAGGTGTCATCCGCCAGGTGGCTGACCGTATCATCGGTGCCAGTGACGAGGATGCGGGCCTGGACGAACCCGAAAAGAAAAGCCTGCTTTCCAGCTTCGATCTGAAGTCGCTGCTGGCGAAGAAGGACAAGAAGCCCGCAGCCGAAAAGGTTGCGGGGTAAATTCCCGGTTTGCGGGCGGCGGGTCCTGTTTGCCGCCGCCCGCATCACTCCCGATGCCAGCGATGCGCTGGTGGCGGATCGTAGCGACGATGAAAGGCGGAACGAGAGCATGAGCATCATACAGCTCCTGCTGGTAAGCGGCGGACTGATGGCATTCCTGACCATCGGTTATGTGCTGCTGGCCGGCCCTTCTGCAGTCAAGGAAAGCCAGCGCAGGCTGCAAGCCGTTCGCTATCGCCATTCCGAAAGCACGGACACGAAGGTCGAATCGCAGCTCAAGAAGGCAATCGCGGCACGCAAGCCCAAGATGCACCGCATCGCCGGGTCGGCCAGCAAGGCCGAGGCGCTGGCCATGCGGCTGGACCGCACCGGTAAGGACTGGACGGTGCAGAACTACCTCTATGCATCGCTGGGTCTCGCATTGGCCGCCACGGTCGTTCTCTTCCTGCGCTCCGGCTCCCCTGCCCTGTCGCTGGGCGTCGGCATGGTCGTGGGGCTCGGGCTGCCGCACATGGTCGTCAACTTCTTCATCAAGAAGCGCACCAATGCCTTCAACAGCAAGTTTCCCGATGCCATCGAACTGCTGGTTCGCGGCCTGCGCTCCGGTCTGCCGGTTACCGAGACCCTGGGCGTCGTGGCACAGGAACTGCCCGGCCCCGTGGGTCAGGAATTCAAGGGCATAACCGAACGCATCAAGATCGGCCGCACCATGGAGGAATCACTCCAGGAAACGGCCGACAGGCTTGGCATCGCGGAATTCAATTTCTTCTGCATAACTTTGGCTATCCAGCGTGAAACGGGCGGCAATCTGGCCGAAACCCTTTCGAACCTTGCCGATGTCCTGCGCAAACGCGCGCAGATGAAGCTGAAGATCAAGGCGATGAGTTCGGAATCCAAGGCTTCCGCCTATATCGTCGGCGCGCTGCCCTTCATCGTGTTCGTCATGATCTGGTGGATCAATCCTTCTTACGTCGGCGGCTTCTTCGAAGAGGACCGCCTGATCGTGGCCGGTCTGGGCGGCGTCGTGTGGATGTCCATCGGCGCGTTCATCATGGCCAAGATGGTCAGCTTCGAAATCTGAAGACAGGATCAAGGCAATGTTCAACAGTTCAGACGGTCCGACCCTTCTTGGCGTCGATGTCATCATGGTCGGAAGCATTCTGGCCGGGGTCGCCGCCATGGCGGTGCTGCTGGCGATCTATGCGGCCGTCACCGTCAGGGATCCGATGGCCAAGCGCGTCAAGGCGCTGACCTCGCGGCGCGAGGAACTGAAGGCGGGCATCGTCAACAGCAACAGCCGCAAGCGCACCAGCCTTGTCCGCAAGAACGACAAGACCGAACGCGTCAAAGGCACGCTTTCGGGCATGAAGGTCCTGCAGCAGAGCCAGATCGATATCATCCAGCAGAAGCTGGCGCATGCAGGCTACCGCAACAAGGAACTGGCCGTCATGGTGATCGGTGCGAGGCTGATTGCGCCGATCGTATTGGGGATCGTCGGCCTGCTGCTTTTCTATGTCTCGGACATGTTCGCCGACTGGAGCAGCTTCAAGCGGTTTGCCGCCTTCGCCGTCATGGTCCTGGTCGGCTACAAGGGTCCGGAACTGTTCCTCAAGAACAAGGCTGGCAAACGCACCGTGGAAATCCGGAAAGGACTTCCCGACGCGCTCGACCTTCTGGTGATCTGCGCGGAAGCCGGCCTGACGGTCGATGCAGCGTTCAACCGCGTGGCCAAGGAACTGGGGCGGGCCTATCCCGAACTCGGTGACGAATTCGCCCTGACCGCAATCGAACTGTCGTTCCTGACCGAACGCAAGCAGGCCTTCAACAATCTGGCCTATCGTGTCGATCTGGAGTCGGTGAAAGGCGTCGTGACCACTATGGTGCAGACCGAGAAATACGGCACGCCGCTGGCATCGGCCCTGCGGGTGCTCTCGGCCGAATTCCGCAATGAACGCATGATGCGGGCGGAAGAAAAGGCCGCGCGGCTTCCCGCCATCATGACGGTGCCGCTGATCCTGTTCATCCTGCCGGTGTTGTTCATTGTTATTTTGGGCCCGGCGGCCTGTTCAATCAGCGATGCCTTTGCCGAAAAGCCTGGCAGTTAGACGCACAGACCAGAACCGGCGAAACTCAGGCCCCGGCGTCGTAATCGGCACCGGGACCGATCTTTTCCGCCTGTTCACGCATTCTTTCCAGCAGATTGCGAAGCGCCGTCTGTTCCGCCTCGTCGAAAGGTTCAAACAGGCGGCGCTCGATCGAACGGGCAAGCGGCATGATGCGTGAATGCATCGCCCTGCCCTCATCCGTAAGCACCAGATGATGCGAACGCCCGTCGCGCAGATTGGGCGCGCGGGTCAGCAGGGCGCGGCTCTCAAGCTGCTTGCAGGCGCGATTGATCGCCACCTTGTCCATGCGGATCAACGCCGTCAGTTCCCGCTGCGTCAGCTTGCCGGCATCGCCGAGCACGGCCATGACCCGCCATTCGGTGACCTTCAGCCCGAACCGACTCTGATAGGCTTCCGCAATCCGGTCGCTGACGGCGTTTGCGGCGATGGAGAGCTGATAGGGCAGGAATTCCGCGAGGCCGTGGCGCGGAACTTTACTCGTCTTCTCGGGCGTTTGCATGAATATGGTTTCTATCGAAACCTGTTAGATTGCAAGCCCGCGCCTGAGCAGCCGTCAGAATAACACCCGGCCTGCAACCGCGTCGAGACGCGCGATCAGCTTCGCATCACGCTGATCGGGTGCGGTGATGATGGCGTGTTCCAGCGCCGTATCGACCGGACTCGGCGTTCGATCCGCCGGTAGCAGATCGGCCAAGGCGCGCAGGGTGGCCCTCCCCTTGTCGGCATTGGCGCCAAGCACTGCGAGGATGTCGGTGGCTTCAACGCCCGCTTCCTCGTCACGCCAGCTGTCATTGTCCGTCACCATGCCGAGCATGGCGTATGGCAGTTCCGCCTCGCGGGCGAGCCGCGCCTCCGGCATGCCGGTCATGCCGATGACGTCGCCGCCCCAGCCGCGGAACATGCGGCTTTCCGCGCGCGTCGAGAATTGCGGCCCCTCGATCGCTACATAGGTTCCGCCGCGGTGAAGATCGGCTACAGCCGCTTCGGCAGCGTCGCCTGCCAGCGCAGCAAACCTGGCGCAGACCGGATCAGCAAGGCCGACGTGAGCGACGCAGCCCGGTCCGAAGAAGCTGCGTTCACGGCCCGCCGTTCGGTCGATGAATTGATCCACCGCCACGAAATGGCCGGGTGCCATCGCCTCGCGCAGGGAACCTACGGCGGATATGGCGAGAATGTCAGTGACGCCGCACCGCTTCAGGACGTCGATATTGGCACGATAGTTCACGGCATCGGGCGTCAGCCTGTGGCCGGTGCCATGGCGCGAGATGAAAGTGAACCGCACATCGCCCAGAAAGCCTGTCGTCACCGGCCCCGAAGGTTCGCCGAAAGGCGACTGGACAGTAATCTGCTGCGCATCTTCCAGCAGATCGGCATCGTACAGACCCGATCCGCCAATTACGCCAATGTGCCAGGCATTACTCATATTCGGGTTCGTTCCACCAGGGATAGAAGTCGGGCATGTCTGCGGACACGCGGTCCGTGAAGTCCGCTTCGCGCTTTTCGAGGAAGCTGGCAACGCCTTCCTGGGCGTCTCCGCTGCGCGATAGGCGATAGATGGCGCGGCTGTCGACACGGTGTGCCATCATCGGATGCTCTTCGGCACTCAGACGCCACAACATCGCGCGGGTCATCGCCACGGATACGGCGGAGGTGTTGTCGGCAATCTCGCTCCCCAGCTCCATCGCCGCATCCATCAGTTGACCCGGTGCATGGATCGAGCGGACCAATCCGTGCTCCAGCGCTTCCTGCGCGCCGAAAATACGGCCCGTCATGCACCATTCCAGCGCCCGGCTGATGCCCACCAGCCGCGGCAGAAACCAGCTCGACGCCGCTTCGGGCACGATGCCGCGTTTGGCGAAGACAAAGCCATAGCGGGCGTTTTCCGAAGCGAGGCGGAAGTCCATCGGCAATTGCATGGTGGCGCCCACCCCCACCGCCACGCCGTTACACGCGGCAATCAGTGGCTTCTTGGACCGGAAAAGGCGGAGGGTCAGCTTGCCCCCACCGTCGCGCACCCGCTGGTCGGACAGGTCCGAAACTTCGTCCTTGCTGGCAAAAGGTGCATCCCCGTCCGCAGGCGACAGATCGGCCCCGGCGCAGAAGGCCCGCTCCCCTGCCCCGGTGAAGATTACCGCCCTCACCGCATCGTCAGCGTCGCTTTCGTCCAGCGCCGCCGTAATCTCGCTCATCATGTGCCCGGTATAGGCGTTGAGCTTCTCGGGACGATCCAGTGTCAGGATCGCCAGTTTACCCTGCCGTTCGTAACGTATCTGCGAAAAGCCCATCGCCTCTACCCCCGGGTCACTGCTTTTCGGATCAGCGCGGAGCCATGCGGATGGCGCCGTCGAGGCGGACATCCTCGCCGTTGAAGTAGCCGTTCTCGATCATCGTCATGGCGAGGTGGGCATATTCCTCCGCATTGCCGAGCCGCTTGGGGAACGGCACCGACTGCGCGAGTGCATCCTTCACCTGCGGCGGTGCAGCATTCATCAGCGGCGTGTTGAAGATGCCGGGCAGAATTGTGTTCACCCGAATGCCCTCGCTCATCAGGTCGCGCGCGATTGGCAAGGTCATGCCGACGACGCCGCCCTTCGACGCGGAATAGGCAGCCTGGCCGATCTGGCCGTCTTCCGCCGCAACGGAGGCGGTGTTGACGATAGCGCCGCGCTCGCCGTCTTCCATGGGGTCCAGCGTCATCATCCCGGCTGCCGATTTTGCAATGCAGCGGAAAGTGCCGACGAGATTGATCTGGATGATGAAATTGAATGCATCGAGCGGGAAGTGACTGATGGAGCCGTCTTCCTTGTTGCGGCGCGCGGTCTTGATCGCGTTGCCTGTGCCGGCGCAATTAACCAGCACCCGCTCCTGCCCATGCGCCTCGCGCGCTTTGGCGAAGCCGGCATCGACGCTGGCTTCGTCGGTTACGTTCACTTCGCAGAAAATTCCGCCGATTTCCTTGGCCAGCGCTTGTCCTTTTTCTTCCTGCAGGTCGAAGATGGCGACCTTTGCACCTTGTGCGGCCAGCGCCCTTGCCGTGGCGGCACCCAGGCCCGATGCGCCGCCGGTCACGATGGCGGAAACATTGCTGTCGATCTTCATGGCTTATCCTCTTTCGTTTGGATGTTTGTCTTGTTCGGCTTACAGGCTTTCGACGATGGTGACATTGGCGACGCCGCCGCCTTCGCACATTGTCTGCAGCCCGTATTTCTTTCCGTTCGCCTTCAGCGCATGCAGCAAAGTCGCCATCAGCTTCGTGCCCGATGCGCCCAGCGGATGGCCCAGCGCAATCGCGCCGCCATTCACGTTGAGGCGTTCGGGATCGGCCCCGACATGCTTCAGCCAGGCGAGCGGAACCGGTGCGAAAGCTTCGTTGACCTCGTACAGATCGATGTCGCCGATGGTCATGCCAGCGCGCTCGAGAGCGCGGTCGGTCGCGAACAAAGGTTCTTCCAGCATGATAACCGGGTCGCCTGCGGTGACGGTGATGTTGTGGATGCGGGCCATGGGCGTCAGACCCTGCTCCTTCAGCACCCTTTCCGAAACGATCAGCGCAGCGCTGGAACCGTCGCAGATCTGGCTGCTGCTCGCGGCAGTCAGGCGGCCTTCTTCCGACAGCTTCTTCACGGCTGCGATGCTTTCCAGCGTCGCGTCGAAGCGTATGCCTTCGTCGACCTTGTGCATCTCGGTCCCATCGGGAGTCTCGATCTCGACAGGCACGATCTCCGCATCGAAGGCGCCGTTGCGGGTGGCGGCAATCGCCTTTTCGTGGCTGTGCAGGGCGAAGCGGTCGAGATCGTCCTTGGAGAAGCCATACTTCTCCGCGATCATCTCCGCGCCCTTGAACTGCGACCACATGATGCCGGGGTATTTCTGCTCCAGACCGGGCGACTTGTAATGACCCATGCCCTCTTTCATGTGCAGCGTCGCGGTCGAGCCCATCGGTACGCGGCTCATGCTTTCGATGCCGCTGGCGATGACGACGTCCTGCGTTCCGCTCATGACTGCCTGCGCCGCGAACTGGATAGCCTGCTGGCTCGACCCGCATTGCCGGTCGATAGTGACGGCGGGCGTGCTTTCGGGTAGGCGCGAGGCGAGAACGGCGTTACGCCCGACCTGCATCGACTGTTCGCCAGCCTGACTGACGCAGCCCATGATCACGTCCTCGACCGTCGCAGGGTCAATGCCGCTACGCTCGACGATGGCGTTGAGCGATTGCGCGGCGAGATCGACGGGATGCACCCCTGCAAGGCGCCCGCCCCGGCGCCCCCCGGCCGTGCGAACCGCATCGACGATATAGGCTGTAGTCATGTTCGGTCATCCTCTCGACGCTATTTTGGCGCAAGGGGTAGCCAGCGTCCCGCAGCCGGTCAAGCAGGTTGCAGCTTGCTACTGGTTGGCAAATCGGCGCCCGCTCCTCTTTCGGATCGTAGCTCCTTGCCAAGGGACAAGGCAGGCGAATAGAACGGTGATATCGCCATGACCAAGACACTCTTCGCCATCAATCCCGGCCTCGACCGCGCTTCTCACGCCGCTGAATTTGCCGCCAGCGGCAGAGTGCAGATACGCGATGTGCTGACCACGGAAGCCGCTTGTGAAATCCGGCGCCTTCTGGCGAGCGAAACGCGCTTCGGTGTCGCGGCGCAAGGGCAGGACGGAGAGGCCGATGAAGGCCCACGGCGCATTTCGGGGAGAGAGATCACCACACAATCCGGCAAGCAGCGCATGCGTGACTTGGCGCAGGATGCGTATCGCGCGGCTGGAAAGGGCGATTACGCCTTCCTCTATGCGCAATATTCGCTGGTAGAGGATGTGCAACACGCCGGAGGAGCGACCACCCCGCACGGTATTCTGCTGGAACATCTGAACGCTCCCGAGTTTCTGGGCCTCGTACGGGACGTGACCGGCATTGCCGAACTGGTGAAGGCCGATGCGCAGGCTACGCTCTATGCGCCGCAGCATTTCCTTTCGCGTCATATCGACAGTCACGTCGCCGAAGGCTGGCGCGTCGCTTATGTCCTGAACCTGGCTCCTGACGACTGGCATCCCGATTGGGGCGGCTATCTGAACTTCTACGATGAGGAGGGCGATATCGTGCATGGCTATCGCCCCCGCTTCAACGCGCTGAACCTGTTTGCGGTGCCCCGGCCTCATGCCGTATCCTATGTCCCGCCCTTTGCGCCGGTCGGCCGCTTTGCGATCACGGGATGGCTGCGCGACAGATGAATAAGCCCTCCCCGCTCGACTGGCGCAATCGCGCGGTGGCCGCGGCGCGCGACGGCAGAGAGGCGGAAGCCCGCTCACTTCTCCAGAAGGGGCTTGCCCTCCACCCGCGAAGTGCAGAGCTGTGGAACAGCGGCGGCAATCTCCTCATGCAGTTGAAGGATTATGCAGGGGCTGAGCAGCACTTCGGTCAAGCCCGCGACCTCGCACCTGAGAGGCTCGAATTCCTGCTGAACCACGCCATCTCGATGTCGAGGCAGGACAAGAACGAGGCAGCATTGGCGCTTCTTCGCCGTCATCAGGCTGAAGGCGAGAACGATGTGCGGTATTGTTCGGCCCGCGCGGCTGCGGCGCGAAGTTCAGCTTCGCTGAATGAAGCGGCCATCTGGTATGACAAGGCACTGGCGCTGGACGATGCCCACGCGCGAGCATTGCATGGCCGGGCCAGGGTTGCGCTCGAACGCGGCGAAGAGGATGCGCCTCAGCGTTTCGAGCGCGCACTTGCCGTGAACAGGGGTGAAGCGGATCTCTGGCTTGGCCGGGCGCAGGCCCTCGACGTTGCCGGGGACACGGCGGGCGCCCGGCAGATTGCCGAAGCGCTTGTGCAGCAGGCGCCGCAATGGCTGGAAGCCCTGCGCGCACTGGCGCAGTTCAGGCTGGCCGCAGGTGAAGCCGACTTCGCCAGCCACTTCGATGCGGCGCAGGCCGCCCGCCCCGCCCTTTCCGCAATTGCGATCGACCACACTGCCGTTCTGGCCAGCATGGATCTTTTCGAACAAGCAGCCGAGGTCGCGGCACGGGCAAAGCACCGCTTTGCTGGCGATGCCTCCCGCTTTGCTTTGCTGGAGGCGACCCACGCGGGGGCGGCTGGGGATAATGAACGAGCAGAGCGGATTTTCTCCGATCTGGAGACGGAGAGTGGCGAAAGGTATCTACAGGAGGCCCGCCACCGCATCCGCCTTGGTGAATTTGCACGCGCGGAACAACTGCTCGAACGAGTTCTTGCCGAGCAGCCGGAAGACATTGCGGCTTGGGCACTGCGCGACATTGTCTGGCGGGTGACCGATGATGCGCGGAGCGAATGGCTTCACGGTCAGCCGGAGGTTGTCCGCATGATCGAGTTGGATGACTGGCAGGAAACTCTCCCGCCGGCTATCGCCCTGCTTGACGAGTTGCACGACAAATCCGCGCTGCCTCTCGGCCAGTCGCTGCGCGGGGGAACGCAGACGCGCGGCCTGCTGTTCGACAGGGCGGAGGCCGAGCTTCTGGCTCTGCGGCGAAGCATCGAAAAAGCGGTTGATCGATACCGCCGAAGCCTTCCCGCAACCGATACGGGCCACCCGCTCCTGCGACATCGCGACGAAGCCTGGCATCTTGCCGGTTCATGGTCCGTGCGGCTCTCAGGCGGCGGCGACCATCATGCAGGCCACATTCATCCGCAGGGCGTGGTCTCGTCGGCTTTGTACATGATGTTGCCTGAGCCCGCGATTACCGGAGAGGGGTGGCTCGAACTTGGGCGGCCACCCAGGGACCTCCACCTCGACCTACAGCCCCTGAAGGTCCTGCAGCCGCGTGCCGGGTATATGGCCTTGTTTCCCAGCACGCTCTACCACGGAACCACGGCTTTCACGGCGGGGCAGCGCTTGACAGTCGCTTTCGACATAGTGCCGGATAGTGGAAAGCGCGGGACATGACCGGGAACTCCACTGGGCCTGATCCGAGCAGGGGTTGGGATGATTTCTGGACCAGGGATCGCCGCCAGCGGCGAGGCGGTGGCTGCCTGCCCGGCGGAGCCAGCGGCATAGAAGACGTGCAGAAACGTGAGTGGCAAGGTTTTGCGAAGAACCTGCCGCGCAAATCGCGCATCCTCGATCTGGCTACCGGTGACGGCAGGGTGATGCGCTGGATTGCCGCAGTACGGCCGGACGCCAGACTGGTCGGCGTCGACCAGGCCATGGTTTTGCCAGAGCCGCCGCGCGGATCGAAAGTTCGGGCCGGAATTGCCATCGAATCTCTACCCTTCAGCGATTGCTGGTTCGATGCGATCGTGAGCCAATTTGGATTCGAATATGCCGATATGGAGCAGGCTGCGCAGGAGATCGCCAGGGCGCTCAAGCCAGGCGGGGTCGCAGCCTTGCTGACCCATCGCCCGGATAGTCCGATTGTCGCTCACAATCGCGCGCGCAGGCACCAGATAAGCTGGGCTCTGGACGAGGCGAAGCTGGTCGAGCAGGCCAAAGGCAGCCTCTCGCTGCGCCGGACTGGCGCAAATTCGATCGTGCCACCTAACCTTGCTGCCGCGCCTGCAGAAGGGGCGCGTCGTTTCGGCCACGGATCGGCCGCCTGGGAGATTGCGGAAGCCGTTCGGCGGTCGCTGATCAACGGGAACCAGGCATCAATGCAGATCGTGGCACTTCTCGATGAGATTACGGCGAAAGCCCGCAGCGAGATCTCTCGACTTCAGTCTCTGGAAGAGGCTGCTGCAAATCTTGAACGGCCCGAGGCTTTTGCTGCGCTGCTCGCTCAAGCCGGTCTGGTCCAATCGGCAGTGAAGCCGCTGAACGACCGGTCATCTTCGAGTCCCTTCGCGGACTTCCGGACCATTCGCCACATCTGAAGCGACAGGTACTGGCGCATTTCAACATCCATGAAAAAGGGCGGCGAACCCGAAGGTTCGCCGCCCCATTCTCATGCTTGTTTCTGCGAAGTTCTTAGAACTTGAATGCCGCAGAGACGAAGAAATCGCGACCGAGAACGTCGTAAACACCGGCGTAGGTGTTTGCCTGTTCCTGGTTGTCACCAAGCAGCAGGCTGTTCGTGTCGTTAATCACTTCGCCGGCCGCATTGAAGATCGGCGTGTCAGGCAGCGTGTCGAACAGGTTGTTGACACCCATTGCGATGCTGAACTGTTCCGTTACGTCGAAAGCGAAGCTCAGGTCGATGAGGTCATAGCTGTCGATTTCTTCCGAACCATTGAATTCTGCGAAATCAACATCATCATTGTCGTCTTGAACGGACGAAAGGTGGCGCCAACGGACAGAAGTTGTCAGCGGACCGTCGATGAAGGAAGCACGGCTGGTCCACTTGTATTCCGGTGTCGGATTACCGCAGTTTACCGTACCGAACCGGCCTGCACATTCGATAACATCACCTTGGCCAGCGATCGGTTCGAAGAACGAGGATTCGGTCCATGTGCCGAGGAACGACAGATTTAGGTCCTGCTCACCCGTGTCGGTCAGCAACGAGAACGGCACTGCAGTGGTGTAGCTCACCTCGAGATCGACACCCGACGTACCGAGTGTGGCAATGTTGGCGGTGGATACGAGCGGCGGATTAGCCGTCGTAATCGCGCCGATGCCGTTACGAATGCCGACGAAGGCCTGGCAGATCGGATCATTGATATCCTGGATCTGAGCAAAGCAGAGATCGAACGCCGTACCGAGACCGATGGGCGAGATCGCGTCTTCCACTTCAATGTCGAAGTAGTCGGCCGTGACAATAAGGCCCGGGATGAAGCGTGGCTGCAGGACAACACCGGCGGTGAAGCTATCAGACGTTTCTTCCTGAAGGTCGGGGTTACCGCCGAACAGCGCAGGAATTTGCGTGTTCAGCTGGATCGACGAATCGCCGACACTGCCTGCGGGAACGCCGGTAGCAATGCAAAGCTCACGCGCACCGGGGTTGGCGGCGATGAAGGCTGCACTTGCGCACGGGTCGGTCGCAGCCGGGAAGCCGATTGCCTGACCTGCAAACAATTCGCCGATGTTAGGCGCACGGATCGCACGCTGATATTGCGCACGGAAGGTGACATCGGGGATCGGAGCAAATTCGATACCGCCGGCATAGGTGAACGCATCACCCACGGCTTCCAGCGAGTAGTCGGAATATCGAGCCGCACCCGTGATATCGATACGGGCCGAACCGAATTCGATCGGAACGTTAATTTCGCCGAACACTTCACGCACATCGTAGCTACCTTCGGTAGCATCGCCGGCGTTGAAGCCGATGACATCGCCCGACGAAAGAGCGGTGTCGGGAATGAACTGCGAGGCCACCCGGCGATATTCTACGCCGACGGCGAAACCGATGGCTTCAGCCGTACCGATGCCGAAATCGCCCGCCGTGCCGGAGATTGCCGCGTTGGCAACTTCCAAAGTGGAAATGTCGCCATTCTGCGCCAGGATGGAAATAGCGTCGAGCTGGGGCTGCGTCAGCGTACCCGGACCGAAAATATTGATCGGCGTGGCACCTGGGGTTCCGTCTAGCCCCGCCTGGAAAGCCGAACGCGAGATGTTGCCTTCCTGTACGTTCGCATTGCGAGTGCGGGCATACATGTAATAGGCATCATAGTTCAGGTAGTCGTTGATCGCTCCGCGAGCACCGCCGAGAACACGGAACGCGTTACGCTCGTCCAGGCTGTTGCGCGAACCGGTTTCAACCGTACGGCGTTGAAGGAACAATTCGACCTGACCGTCACCAGCGCCGGTCGATTCCGTTGCTTCCAGCTGCTGCAACTGCGCGAAATCGGCAGCGCTCAGGAACGGACGGACAGTTGCCAGATCGACGATGAAGTCGCCGGTCACCGGCGTTGCCGCCAGTTCGGTCGCTACGCGGTTGTTCACGAAGGTGACTTCCGTGTAGAATTCGTGACCGTCGGAGAACTCGTAGTCGGCATAGCCGCCCATCAGGTAACGTTCCTGCGGGATCAGCAGGTAGTTAGCCGGAGCGTAGTTGTAGAGATCGCCGCGACGCTGGCGGAAATCGCCAGGGACGTCGAATACGACTGCACCGTTTGCGTCGAACTCAGTGCCTGTCGTGTCACCGTCACCGAAGTAGCGGATCACGCCGGAAGGCAGGGTGGAAGAACCGAACTGCTGCAGCGGAGCGCCGCTGGTTTCGCCGCCGAGGGCGAAGTTCGAGAATCCGCGCTGACCCTGGAAGATCGGATCACGGCTGTAGTACTCGGCGAATACGGTGGCGCTACCGCGGCCGTCATCGAAGGACGTACCGATCGCACCATGCACTTCATACCGTGCGCCGTCGCCTTCTTCGGTCAGGCTGTACTGGCCGCCAAGCTCGACACCTTCGATGTTGCGAAGACGGAAGTTGGTCACGCCGGCAATAGCGTCGGAGCCGTAAACTGCGGAGGCACCGCCAGTCACAACGTCGACCGAGTCGATGAGGAAAGACGGGATGGTGTTCAGGTCGACGACCTGCGTGGTATCGAAGAACATCCAGCGGCGGCCATTGACCAGGACGAGGTTACGGTTCGTGCCGAGGCCGCGCAGGTTCAGCGTAGCCGTACCGTTGCCGGGGTTGTTCGAGAATGCGGTGGTGCCGGGCACGACCTGCGGAAGGGTGTTGATCACGTTCTCGACGTTGACCGTACCGGAGAGCTTGAACTCTTCGTCGTTTACAACAGCGATCGGCGCGGCGGTTGCCGTGGTGCTGCGCTGAATGCGCGAACCGGTCACGACGATGAAGTTATCTTCGATCCGCTCATCGGGAGCAGCTTGGAGAGCGACTTCCTGATCGGTCAGATCGTTATCGTCGACGACCTGCGCATGAACGGGCGCGGTCATCATGGCACCAGCCATGACAGTTCCCGCCAGCAGCGCGGCCTTATTAAAACGGTTGGACATTCCAATCCCCTTGTTGATGGCCCCCACAGGGCGCCTTCTTAAACATGTAAGTCATCGGACCTTTGGCCCGAACGGCAGACGTCTAGGCGAAAGATTGTTGTTGCTGCAACGCCGAAAAGGGCGGTCGGATTGCGTGAACGCCGGTGTGTGACTTTCAAGTTACAGTTGGTGAAGCGGCACGAATGTGCCAATCCGCAGCCCTACCCGGCCATGCAAGCGGCCTCTTTCAAAAGGCAGTTCGATGAAACATCTTATGAACGGCAGAACCTTGCTTTTTCTGGGCTCGGCAGCCCTGCTGCCCGGCAGCGCCCACGCACAGGACAATGCAGACAGCGCTTATATCGAAAGCCTGCGCGCCTGCCAGAACGTACCAAGCGACTCTGAACGCCTCGCCTGCTACGACCGCTCGGTCGCGGCAGTGACGCAGGCGACGGATCAGGGAGAGCTGCGGATCCTCGATCGGGAGGCGGTCAGTCAGACGCGCCGCCGCCTCTTCGGTTTCTCGCTCCCCGATATCGACATTTTCAAGACCCGCGGCGATCAGGGCGATCAGGAACTCGAAACGCTGACATCTACCGTAACTGCCGTACGCAAGCTGAGAGAGGACGCGTTCCTGTTCCAGATAGCGGATGGAGGAACATGGCAGATCCTCAATGCTCCCTCGCGCCTCCGGCGGATCGAAGTCGGTGACAGTGTCGAGTTCAAGAAAGCGGCGCTCGGAACATATTTCGTGCGGGTAAACGGCGGCATCGGCGTAAAGGGCCGACGGGTTCGCTGAAGACCAAATAACTGCCGAGACCGGGAGTGTTGCAGTTTGGCGACAGATTTTACCCAAACATGAGCGCGCGCTTAATAAGCATTGCAGCCAAGCCCTCGCTTGCGGCAGTCCGATACCGCTAGCGTGATGCACACGAGCGTGCAGCGCCTATTGCTTCGTGTCGAATTCAGGCCGGGTCGCACCGGCAAACCCTTGGGGAATGACCAACCACATGAACTATTTTCTTAACACCGTCCCTCACGCCAGGATCGGCCTTCTCGCCAGTGCCGGCATTGCGGCACTCGCGTTCGCAAACCCGGTTTATGCTCAAGCCAGCTCTCCGGGCCTGCCGACTGTGGACTGCCCGGACCTCGACGATGACGGCGTCTGCGATCCGGATGAATCAAACCTCAGCAACGCCGACACCACCGCGGAAATGCCAAATACGATCGTCGTGACCGGTTCGCGCATCCGCCGCGACGAGTTTTCGACCGTTGAACCGATCACGGTCATCACTGCCGACGAGATCACTCAGGGTGGTTTCGCTTCTTCGACAGATGCGCTCCAGAGCAATGCGGTTACCGCCGGCGCGGGTCAGATCAACAACTACTATGCCGGTTTCGTAACGGACGGCGGCACGGGTGCAAATACACTCGGTCTGCGTGGCCTCGGCCCGGCACGTACGCTGATCCTGCTGAATGGGCGCCGTCTTGCGCCGGGTGGTACTCGCGGCTCCCTGCTGGCTGCCGACCTTAACGTCCTTCCGACCGCGATCGTGGAGCGGATTGAAGTTCTCAAGGCTGGTGCCTCGTCTGTTTATGGCTCTGACGCAGTTGCAGGTGTTGTCAACATCATCACCGACGACCAGCTTCGCGGTCTCCACCTCGACCTGCAGGTCAACGTTCCCGAAGTCGGCGCAGGCGTTACGACTCGTGCAGCAGCGTCCTTCGGCTTCCAGGCCGACCGCCTGAACTTGATTGGCTCGTTTGAATATACGAAGCGCGGTGGCTACCGGCGCAATCAGAACGACTGGTTCAATTGCCCTATCGCCGGCTTCCTCGATGGTGAAGGCAGCGAATTCGGTTCGGGCGACTATATTGACCCCGCTACCGGCGAGCCCAAGTGCTTCGGTCTCGATAACGGCGGTGTCACGATCAACACGCTTGGTGTTTCGACGCGAAATGCTCCGGATCGTCTGACGGGAGTAATCGGAAGGTTCAACCGTCTTGTACCCGATGCGTCCAACGTGAGCGGACCCACGCCAGGCTTCTCGGGCGTCAATCTCAACACCCGCGACACTTTCGATCCGGTTCAGGAAAACGAATTCCTGATCACGCCGCTTGAAAAGTACACCGGCTATCTCAGCGCGTCGTATGAGCTCGATGCTCTGGGCAATGCCGAACTGTACGCCGACATTCTCGCCACCCGGCGTAAGTCGGAAGCCGTTCTTTATCGTCAGCTCTCGCTCGATTACCCGATCTACCTGAACGACGATTTCACACCCACGGGCCGGATCAATCCGCTGGTGCCCGCTCAGTTCCAGAATTCCATTCTCGGTTTCCCGAACCAAACCACCGGAACTGGCTTCCTTGGGGCCCGCGCCTTCATCGGCTTCGGATTGACCGATAGCCGTCAGAACGTCGACTATGTGCGTGCAGGCGGCGGTCTCCGTGGTGACCTGGCGTTCGTTCCCGACTGGCGCTATGACGTTTATGTCGGCAAGTCCTGGAACGACGCGACCTACGAAGCCGAAACGTTCCTTACCGACCGTATCGCTGCATCGACGGATGTTGTTCTCGACGCTGACGGCAACGTGGTTTGCGCAAGCCAGGCAATCAATCCGAGCTGTGTGGCTGCCCCGCCGCTCAATGCCGACACGATTGGCGGTCGCTTGCCGCAGGCGTATCGGGATTACATCCTGGCAAATACCATCGGCACCACGCAATTCCGCGAAACGACTTTCGCGGCAAACATCGACGGTCCGCTGTTCACGCTTCCCGCCGGTGAGGTGCAGCTCGCACTCGGCGCAGAGTACCGCAAGCAGAGCATCAACGATCAGCCCGATGAAAACTCGGTCAATGGCAACCTTTACAACCTTACGGCTTCGACCCCCACGGTCGGCTCGGACAGCGTGAAGGAAGTCTTCGGCGAAGTGTTCGTTCCGCTTCTCAGGGATCGTGCGTTCTTCGAAAATCTGACGTTGAACGCATCGGTACGTTACACGGATTACGAATCCTACGGCAGCGACGTCACCTACAAGGTCGCGGGTGAATGGGAATTCTTCCCCGGCGTCGGAGTTCGCGCAAGCTACGGCACCTCGTACCGGGCACCGGCTCTTGCCGAGCAGTTCCTCGGTGCGACCAGCGGGTTCCTCGGATCGGGTTCGGACCCTTGCGACTCGGACAACTTTCCGGCCAACCCGGCTGCACGTACGCCGAACGAGCAGATCATTGCCGCGAACTGTGCTGCTGTCGGGATCGACGTGAACACGTTCGTTCAGACGAGCGGGATCACGGTACTCCGTAAAGGCGGCGCAGAAACTGGCCTGGCAGCGGAAACGTCGACCAACTGGTCGGTCGGCGCGGTCGTCAGTCCTCCGATCCCGCAGTCGATCGGGTCTCTCACGCTCGCTCTCGATTACTTCGACATTAAGGTCGAGAACGGCGTGTCCGACCTCGCGGGCGGAACGATCCTGAACCGTTGCTATGGTGAAGCGAACTTCGACCCGGCCGGTGGTTTCTGCCGCTTCGTTGATCGTAACACCAACAATCAGCTCGAAGTCACCAGCAGCTTCGTCAATCTTGCCGAAGACATCGTTAAGGGCTTCGAGTTCAATGGCCGCTTCTCAAGCGATATCGGCCCGGGCCGCTTCGTTCTGAATGCCAATGTGACGAAGTATACCGAACAGTCGACCCGCCTGTTCCCTGAAGAGTTCCTCGACGACGCCAATGGCATCGTCACGAGCCCTGACTGGGTCGGCACCTTTGACGCAACATACGCGATGGATAATGTGACACTGCGTTACGGTGTCGATTGGACTGACGGAGATCGGAACGCCACCTACGATTTCTTCGCCTTCGACAACATCACGGGTGAAGTAGACGAAGAACTGGTGCAGTCCTTCCGTGACATCTACCTTCTCGAAGTGGACGATTACTTCCTCCACAGCGCGTCAGTTCAGTTCGGCCAAGACGATTACGAATTCACCATCGGTGTTCGTAACCTGTTTGACACCCGGCCCCCGCGCATCTCTGCAGTCGGCTTCAGCAGTGTTGGGAACGCACCGCTGTACTCGGGCTACGATTACGCGGGGCGTACCTTCTTCGCGAATGCAGCTTACAAGTTCTAATTCGTTGCACGTAAAAAGAGAGGGCCCCGGGAAACCGGGGCCCTCTTTTTGCGCTCCCGGACGGGCTGCGACTGAAAGCGCGAGGGATTATCCCACGATAATCCTCAACTCGCCGTCACCTTCGTCGATATGCACGGTGCTGCCGTCGGGGATGTCGCCGGCCAGCAGCCTGTCGGCGAGCGGGTCCTGCACATAACGCTGAACCGCGCGTTTGAGCGGCCTTGCTCCATAAACAGGATCATAGCCTACCCGCCCTAACCAGCGGCGGGCCGCCTCGGTGAGTTCCAAAGTGATCTTCCGATCGCGGAGCAACTTCTGAACACGGCCAAGCTGGATATCGACGATCGGTGCCATGTGTTCGGCCGCAAGACGGTGGAACAGGATGATCTCGTCCAGCCGGTTCAGGAATTCGGGCCGGAAGTGTGCGCGCACCACATCCATCACCTGAGGTTCGACATCGGTGACGCTCTGCCCTTCCTCCAGATTGGTGAGATACTGGCTGCCGAGATTTGAGGTAAGGATGATCAGGGTATTCGAAAAATCGACTACCCTGCCCTGCCCGTCGGTCAGCCTGCCGTCATCGAGCACCTGCAGCAGAACATTAAAGACATCTGCGTGGGCCTTCTCGACCTCGTCGAAGAGCACGACCTGATATGGCCGCCGCCGCACCGCTTCCGTCAGGACGCCGCCCTCTTCATAACCAACATAGCCCGGAGGCGCGCCGATCAGCCGGGCGACGGCATGCTTCTCCATGAATTCGCTCATGTCGATCCGTACCATCGCCGCATCGTCATCGAACAGGAAACTCGCCAGTGCCTTGGTCAATTCGGTCTTGCCGACACCTGTGGGCCCCAGGAACAGGAACGATCCCAGGGGGCGGTTCGGATCCTGCAAACCGGCTCGGGCACGGCGCACGGCCTTGGACACGGCCTCGACCGCCTGGGCCTGCCCGATGACGCGCTTGCCGAGGATCTTCTCCATGTCGAGCAGCTTCTCGCGCTCGCCTTCGAGCATCTTTTCCATCGGCACGCCCGTCCAGCGGGAAACCACACCGGCGATGTCGTCCTCCGTCACTTCTTCGCGCAAAAGAGCATTTTCTGTCTGGCCCTGAGCAGCTTCGAGCTCCTTCTCCAGCTGCGGAATACGCCCGTAGGAAAGCTCGCCCGCCCGCGCCAGATCGCCCTCGCGCTGCGCCTGCTCAAGTTCCAGCCGGGCTTGGTCCAGCTGCTCCTTCAAGCGGCCTTCGGCTGCGATCTTGTCGCGTTCTGTCTGCCAGCGAGACGTCAGTTCGGATGATTTCTGCTCGAGATTGGCCAGTTCCTCGCGCAGGGTCTCGAGGCGGTCGCGCGAAGCCTCGTCACTTTCCTTCGCCAGAGCCGATTCCTCGATCTTCAGCTGGATGATGCGGCGGTCGAGCTGTTCGATTTCTTCCGGCTTGCTTTCCACTTCCATGCGGATGCGGCTTGCCGCCTCGTCCATCAGGTCGATGGCCTTGTCCGGCAGGAAGCGATTGGCGATATAGCGGTTGGACAGTTGCGCCGCCGCGACAATGGCACCGTCGGTGATGCGCACGCCGTGGTGAAGTTCGTATTTGTCCTTGATCCCGCGCAGGATCGAGATGGTGTCTTCCACGCTGGGTTCATTGATGAAGACCGGCTGAAAGCGGCGCTGCAAGGCCGGATCCTTCTCGACATACTTCTGATATTCGTCGAGCGTCGTGGCGCCGATGCAGTGCAACTCGCCGCGCGACAGGGCAGGCTTCAGCAGATTGCTTGCGTCCATCGAGCCTTCGGAGGCTCCAGCGCCGATCAGCGTATGCATCTCGTCGATAAACAGGATGATCTGCCCGCCTGCGCCCTTCACCTCGTCCAGAACGGCCTTCAGCCGTTCCTCGAATTCGCCGCGATATTTCGCACCGGCAATCAACGACCCCATGTCGAGGCTCATCAGCGTGCGGCCCTTCAGGCTGTCAGGCACGTCACCATTGGCGATGCGCAGGGCCAAACCCTCGGCGATGGCGGTCTTGCCGGTGCCAGGCTCGCCGATCAGCGCCGGATTGTTCTTCGTCCGGCGCGCGAGGATCTGAACAGTGCGGCGGATTTCCTCGTCGCGGCCGATAACCGGGTCGAGCTTGCCGTCCCGCGCGGCCTGGGTCAGGTCGCGGGCGTATTTTTCCATCGCGTCATAGGCTTCCTCGGCGCTGGCCGTGTCGGCCTTGCGTCCGCCGCGCAGTTCCTCGATCGCGGTGTTCAGCGCCGCGGGCGTAACCTGCCCGGCGCCGAGTGCCTTGCCTGCATCGGTGGTGCTGGCGAGCGCGAGCGCGATCAGCAATCGCTCGACGGTGACATAGCTGTCGCCGGCCTTGTCTGCGACCTGTTCGGCCTGATCGAGCACCCGCACCGCGTCGTTGTCCAAGCCGGGCGTAGCCTGCGCGCCGCTGCCTGACACGGCAGGTATCCTGGCGAGCGACGCATCCACCTCGCCCTCCACCATGTGCGGATTGCCTCCCGCGCGGGCAATCAGCCCGCTGGCCATGCCCTCGGGGTCTTCGACCATCGCCTTCAGAAGATGCGACGGGGTGATCCGCTGGTGGTTCATGCGAATGGCGACCGTCTGGGCCGCTTGCAGGAAACCCTTCGCGCGGTCGGTAAATTTCTCCAGATTCATTCCCGGTTCCTCACTGTGTTACATATGCAATGTAGTGTTGCATAATTACAACTCAAGGGGTGATTGCATTGTGCAGCCCGCAGGTGTGTTACTCGCATATGGGGGTCACGGCAAAGGGTGACAGCCCCTGCTCTGCCGAACGCTTCGTTGGCAAAGAATGCACTAACCGGAGCCGAATTTCGGCCGAAAAATCCTGCCTCTACTCTTTTCCGCCAAACCGAAGCGGGCTACTCAGCCGGAGGGAGAGTTGCCGCATGACAAGTAGATGGTTGCGCCGCCTGGGATGGATATTCCTGGTCCTGTTGCTGGCGGCTCTGGTCGCACTGATCGTCTGGGAGCCATTCACTGCCCGCTCCTACGGCCCGCCGGAACCCTCTGCTCTGGGGCGGGAATATCGCGCTGAAATCCTGCGCGACGAATTCGGCGTTCCGCATATCTATGGCGAAACCGATGCCGACGTCGCCTATGGCGTTGCCGTCGCCCATGCGGAGGACGATTTCTTCACCCTGCAGGACGTGATCGCCATGACCCGCGGCAGGTACGGCGCCATTGCGGGCGAAGAAGGGGCGCAGATAGATTTCGCCTACCACCTGCTCGACGCTCGCGGCACGGCAGACCGCCACTACGGATCTGTGCCCGCCGACACGCGCGCACTGTTCGAAGCCTATGCCGCCGGCCTCAACCGCTATGCCGCAGAACATCCGTCCGAACTGAAGCTGGCGAATCTATTTCCGGTGAACGGCAAGGACGTGGCGACCGGTTTCGCCCTGCGCCAGCCGTTCTTCTTCGGGCTGAACAATGTCATCGCTCCGCTGGTCGCAGGAGAACAGCTGCGACCGGAATACGGTCCCCGGACCGCCCCGGTTTCCGCCGATCCCGGCACACCGATCGGCGCTGCAGCGAGGGAACGCTTCGCCGTGCACCCTGACGAGGAGATTGCTTCAGCCCAGTCCCGCTCGCCTCTGGCGCTGCCCTTGCCGATGGGAGAGGATGGCGCGCTATCGGGCTCCAACGCCTTTGCGATCGCTCCCGAGAAGTCGGGGGATGGAGTGACGCGCCTCGTCAGCAACGCTCACCAGCCCTGGCGCGGCGGCGTGTCCTGGTACGAACTGGTGGTCGAAAGCGGCGAAGGCTGGCACTTTGCTGGTGCTAATTTCCCGGGCAGCCCCTTCCCCTTTCTCGGCCACAATGAGAATCTCGGCTGGACCAACACGGTCAACCGCCCCGACATGGTCGATGTCTACAAGCTGATTCTCAACAACAACGGCACCAAGTACCGGGTCGACGGCGAATGGCTGCCCCTGGTGGAGGATAGCTTCGTCCTGCCAGTCCGTTTTGGGCCCTTCGTCATTCCCATATCCCGCACCGTCTATCGCAGCATCCATGGCCCGGTAATCAAGAATGATCGCGGTGCATTTGCCATTCGCTATGGCGGCATGGACCAGCTTGGCCAACTCGATGCCTATTATCGCCTGAACAAGGCTGCTGATCTCGAGGAATGGGAATCGATCATTGCCCGTATGGATATTCCGTCCACCAATTTCATCTATGGCGATGCCGATGGGAACATCGCCTATATTTACAATGCAGCTATTCCTGACCGGCTGAAGGGCGCAGACTGGCGGGGGATCCTGCCTGGTGACGACAGCGCGCTCATCTGGGATGGCCCGGTCGATTACGCCGCCATTCCCAAGTATGTAAACCCGGCCTCGGGCTGGCTGTTCAATGCCAACAACACGCCTTTTTCTGCCGCCGGACCGGGCAGCGATCTTGACCCAAGTTCGGTCCCTCCCGAAATGGGCGTGGAGTTGAAGAGCACCAATCGCGCCCGGCGCGCGGCACGGCTGATGGCAGCGGCACGAATTATCGACAGGGCGACGCTCGAAGCCATCAAATACGATACGGCTTACGACCGGGAGGGCTATGTCGCCCGGATGCTGGACGAGATCGCGGCGCTGGAACTCACCCGCGACCCCGCGCTGAGGGAGGCACAGCGCCTGCTCGGCACATGGGATCTGGGCGCCGACAATGTCGCGCGCGCAGATGCGCTAGCGCTGCTGTTGCTGCGTGATTTCATGTCTGCCGAATATCAGAACGGCAAGTGGCCCGACGCCCGCACCGAATTGGCGGAGGCTGCCGATCATCTCAGGCGTCATTTCGGGCGACTCGACCCGCCGATGTCGCAATTGCTGAGGCTGCGCCAGGGCGATGTCGACCTGCCGCTGGATGGCGGAAGCGACACTCTGCGCGCCTCCACCAGCTGGGATGTCCATGAAGACGGGCGGCTTTCGGTGCGTCATGGCGACAGTTTCGTCATGTTCATGGAATGGCCGGCCAGCGGCCCCGTGCGGTCCCAATCCATACAACCATTCGGTTCCGCCACCACGAGGCCCGGCAGTATCCACTACAACGACCAGTCCACTCTCTTCGTGCAGCACCGGCTCAAACCGGTGCACTTCTGGCGCCGCGATGCGCTGGCGAATGCCGCATCGCGAAAAGTGGTGACGGGGCAATGAGCTTCGGTTAATTTTGCGACCTGAGAAGCGGCTGCCATAAGGGCCGACCGTTCGAACCACGCTTTCCTTGGGGGAAAACATGAAGTTACGTCTTGTCGGATCCAGCCTGCTGGCCCTGTCCCTTGCTGCCTGCGCGACCGTGCCAGCCGATGCGCCCCGCGCCGGCATGGCCGATCCGCTGGCGTCCGCCGCGCCCGCGATCGCTGCCGAGCCTGCTCCTGTCGAAGCGCTGATCAACGAAGTTTCCATACCTTACGACCGGTTCACACTCGACAATGGCCTTACCGTTCTGGTCCATGAAGACCGCAAGGCTCCAGTAGTCGCGGTTTCGGTCTGGTACGGCGTTGGCTCCAAGCATGAACCGCGCGGCAAGACCGGTTTTGCGCATCTGTTCGAACATCTGATGTTCAACGGCAGCGAAAATGCGCCGGGCGATTTCTTCGAACCGCTGCAGCAGGTCGGCGCGACCGATTTCAACGGGACGACCTGGTTCGACCGCACGAACTATTTCGAAACCGTGCCGACCGGCGCGCTCGACCGGGCGCTGATGCTGGAATCGGACCGCATGGGCTATCTGCTCGGCGCAGTGACGCAGGAGAAACTGGATAACCAGATCGGCGTCGTCCAGAACGAAAAGCGGCAGGGCGACAATCAGCCCTATGGCCTCGTTGAATATGAGCAGCTTGAAACGCTCTATCCCTCCGGCCACCCCTATCACCATTCGACCATCGGTTCGATGGATGACCTTTCTTCCGCGACTCTGGACGATGTGAAGGAATGGTTCCGCGACCATTACGGCCCCAACAACGCGATCCTTGTGCTGGCGGGCGATATCGACACCACCACGGCCCGTGCCAAGGTCAACAAATGGTTCGGTGCCATTCCGCGCGGGCCCGAGATCCAGCCGGTTTCCGCGCCTGTCCCCACGCTGCCCGCGCCCGTGGACAAGGTGATCTACGATCAGGTGGCAACGCCGCGAGTTTACCGGATGTGGGCCATCCCGGGCCTCGACAATGAAGAATATCTGCCGGTCGCCATGGGCGCGACAGTTCTTGGTGGTCTCGCAAGTTCACGGCTCGACAATGCATTGGTGCGCGAACAGCAATTGGCCGTGCGGGTCGTGGCGCAGGCCGGTGTCTATGCGCAGGCTGGCCAGTTGGTCGTCTATGCCGATGCGAAACCCGGTGTGGACAAGGAAACGCTTGCCGCCGCTCTGGATGCCGAAATCGCGAAGTTCATCGCCAACGGACCGACGGAAAGCGAACTGCAGCGGGCCGTCACGACTTACACCGCGGGCCAGATCCGCGGATTGGAAAGCGTCGGCGGTTTCGGCGGCAAGGCGCCGACCCTTGCCGAAGGCCTCCTCTATTCAGGCGATCCGGCCGAGTACAAGGATGTTCTGCGCCGCGCCGCGGCAATGACCCCGCAACAGGTGGAAACTGTCTTCGGAAAATGGGCTTCTCGCCCCGCCTTCCGCCTGACGGTGGAACCCGGCACGCGGCAGGAAGGCGGCGAGGATCGCGGCGGATATTTCACCGGAGAGCCGGGCAGCGGCCTGAATTCGCCCGCCTGGTTCATGGATCCGGCGCTCTCCCCCGCCCTCGGCATTCAGGCGGCGACCCGCATGGCCGAAGCGGACCGGTCGCAACTGCCGGACATGGAACAACTCGCGCCTCTCGATTTCCCTGACATCGAACGCGCCACCCTGTCGAACGGGATGGAAGTATATTTCGCCCGCCGCGACGCCGTGCCGCTGGTCACGGCGCGGGTGAGCTTTGATGCAGGCTATGCCGCCGACCCGCGCGAGCAGCTTGGCGTTCAGTCGCTGATGCTGCAGGCCATGGATGAAGGCACGCAGACGCTCGATTCCGAAGCGCTTGCCATCGCCAAGGAACGGCTGGGCGCGAACATCGGTGGCTTTGCAGATGTCGACACTACCAGCTTCAGCCTTGATGCTCTGACGCCCAATCTTGCGCCTAGTCTGGCCCTCTTGGCCGATTACATACGCAACCCCGCATTCGATCCCGCCGAACTGGAGCGTGTTCGTACGCAGCAACTTACTCGCATCCGCAACGAGATGAACAATCCCGGCGCGATCGCCCAGCGCGCGCTCGCGCCGGTTCTGTTCGGCCAGCACCCCTATGGCATCCCGCCCAGCGGGACTGGCGATCCGGCGATCGTCGAGCGGCTGACCCGCGCGGACGTGGCTGATTTCCACAGCACCTGGCTGCGCCCGGATCAGGCGCGGATCTATGTCGTGGGCGATACCACCCTTCCTGAAATAACCCGCTTTCTGGAGGCATCCTTCGGCGACTGGCGCGCGCCGGCGACGCCTGCGCCTCAGAAGAACTTCGACGCAGCTGTTCCGACCCAGCAGTCGCGGATCATCCTCATCGATCGGCCGGAAAGTCCGCAAAGCACGATCCTGGCGGGCCGGGTTCTGGACCGCATGGGCACCGACGACCTGACCCTGCTCGACTCTGCAAACGAGGTTTTCGGCGGCAGCTTCCTCAGCCGGATCAACATGAATCTGCGTGAGACGAAGGGCTGGTCGTACGGAGTGCGCAGCATTGTCCAGTCGCCGCTGGATCGCAGCAGCTTCCTCATCTACGCGCCCGTTCAGGCCGACCGCACCGGCGATTCCATCGTCGAATTGCGCAAGGATCTGGCGAGTTACACCGACGGGCAGGGCGTGACCGAGGATGAATTGACCCGCCTCATCAATGGCAATGTCCGTGAACTGCCCGGCCGCTTCGAAACCTCGCAGGATGTTCTTGGCGGCATCGTCGACATCGTCACATACGACCGGCCGGATAATTATTACGAAACGCTGGCCAACCGTTACGCCACACTCACTCCGCAGCAGCTTGACGCGGAAGCTGCAGCTACCCTGCGCGGTGACGATCTGGTTTTCGTGGTGGTCGGCGACGAGGAAACCGTGCGGCCGCAACTGGAAGCTCTCGGTCTGCCGATCGAAGTGCGTAAGCTGGAAGGGAACTGAGCGGGCGCGCACCTGTTGACAATCATGTAAGCAAGGCCCGAAGGACGGGCCAGCAACCTAGAAAATGGAGTGATTCATGTCCGTAGCCGGAACTTACGAATGCGTAACCAAGAGCCCGATGGGCGACCAGAAGAGCACCTTCACCGTAGTGCCCGGCGATGATGGCAAGACCTTCACCGGCACCAATGCCGGCCAGATGGGCAGCATGGAAGTGGAAGACGGCAAGATCGTCGGCAACGACAAGCTGACCTGGAAGATGAACATGACTGTCCCCATGCCGATGACGCTCGATTGCGAAGCGACGGTGAACGGCGACCAGCTGACCGGCAATGTGAACGCAGGCGCTTTCGGGTCCATGCCGATGACCGGCGAACGCAAGGGCTGAATTCAGCTGTTACAAAACATCAGGCCCGCTGGAGCGATCCGGCGGGCTTTTTGGTTTATGGGATCGACGCGTCGCGGCCGTGGGGCGCTCCCATCCGGTTGGGACCGGTTCGTTCAAGGGACATTCTACTGCCGGCTTCGAAATCGCTCAGGCAACGGCGTTGGCCCCTTCAGTATTTGCCCTTGGCGGTAATCAATCAGTCTTCAGACAGTCACGACCACGTCTTTCGCCCGTACTATAAACCTCCTCAGGGCATTGAGGAGTAGTACGGATGCGATGGATTGCGGTTTTCAGACGCGGAGCGAGGCCATCGCGCCAGCCCGGAACGACTGCGGCGCTTACCACTTCGAACGATGCAGCATACCTCTGCGCGTCTTCGCTGAGGGCAGAACAGCGGCTGCAACGGCAGCAGCAGGCCAGCCGCCTCATCTGCTGACAGCTATCAGCCGAGTTTCTGCTTCAGCAATTCGTTGATGACCTGCGGATTGGCCTTGCCCTGCATGGCCTTCATCGTCTGACCCACGAAGAAGCCGAACAGCTTGTCCTTGCCGCCGCGATATTGCTCCACCTTGTCCGGATTGGCTTCAAGAACCTTGTCGATCTCGGCTTCGATGGCGCCGGTATCGCTTTCCTGTTTCAACCCTTCACGTTCGACAATGGCAGTCGCCCCGTCACCGGTTTCCAGCATGGTTTCGAGCACCTGCTTGGCGATGGAGCCGGAAATGGTGCCTTCACCCACCAGCGCCAGCAATTCGGCCCCGGCCTTGGGGCTGACGGGCGATGTGTCCAGTGACGCACCGACCTTGTTCAGAGCGCCGAGAAGTTCGGACATCAGCCAGTTCGCAGCCTGCTTCGCCACGTCCTTCTCGGGCTTGCCCTGAGCGGCCGCGGCTTCGCCCAGCAGTTCCTCGAACCAGCGAGCGGTCTCGACCTCCGCAGTGAGAGCATTCGCATTGTATGCGGACAGGCCCAGTTCGCCTTCATAACGCGCGCGTTTGGCATCGGGCAGTTCGGGCAGGCTGTCGCGGCATTCGGCCAGGAAGCTGTCGTCCAGTTCCAGCGGCAGCAGATCGGGATCGGGAAAATAGCGGTAGTCATGCGCATCTTCCTTGCTGCGCATCGAGCGGGTTTCATTTCGGTCAGGATCGTAGAGGCGGGTTTCCTGCACTACCGCGCCGCCATCCTCGATCAGATCGACCTGCCGGCGCGCTTCCGATTCG
>NZ_JAAFZT010000012.1:121482-173567 GCF_013336795.1 Alteripontixanthobacter muriae
TTCGTTTCGGTACGGGTGCCCAGTTCGCCGCCCGGCTTGCGGACCGAGACGTTGACGTCCGCCCGCATCGATCCTTCTTCCATGTTGCCGTCGCACGATCCGACATAGCGCAGGATGGAGCGCAATTTCCGGACATAAGCCCCGGCTTCCGCGGGCGAGGTAAGGTCGGGGCGGCTGACGATTTCCATCAGAGCAACGCCGGACCGGTTGAGATCGACATACGACATCGTCGGATGCTGATCATGCATCAGCTTGCCCGCGTCCTGTTCGACGTGGATGCGCTCTATGCCGATCCGCTTCGCCTCGGGAATACCCGCCCTGTCATCGGCGTCGATGGTCAGAACACCCTCGCCCACCAGCGGATGGTATAGCTGGCTGATCTGGTAACCCTGCGGCAAATCGGCGTAGAAATAGTTCTTCCGGTCAAAACGCGACCATTTGTTGATCTGCGCGTCGATGGCCATGCCCGTACGCACCGCCTGGCGGATGCATTCGCGGTTCGGCACCGGCAACATGCCGGGCATTGCGGCGTCGATGAGGCTGACCTGCGCGTTGGGTTCCGCGCCGAAGTCGGTCGCGGCGGAGGAGAACAGCTTGGCGCGACTGGTGACCTGCGCATGCACTTCGAGGCCAATTACGACCTCCCACTCGCCGGTTTCGCCCTGAATACGGTAATTGCTCATGGTGCGGTGCGATAATGGGCGGACCGCCCGCTGCCAAGCATTTTGCGCGGGGCTAGCACTCAGATCGTCGGCGCAGCACGTTCCTGTGCGCCCACGCCCATCCGTGCAGCGAGCCGCCGCGACCAATCCCGGGCAGGCGCTTCCACCAGCCGCCATGTGATCCATGCGAAGCCAGCACTGCCTGTCAGCACGGCCAAGCCGGTCATTGTTTCTCCGATGATCCCGGCGGAGGGCCACAGTGCGGCCTGCAGACGGGCGAGAACGAGCAGCACGACGGAGTGGCCGAGATAGATCGAGTAGGACAGGACTCCGGCCCAGAAGAACGGCCAGGTGGCGAGGAGACGCGCCGCAGCGCCGCGATCCGCTGCGAAACAAAGCAACGTGAGTGCAAAGATGAAATCGGCCAAGGCAATCGACAACTCCAGCGCCAGAACTGCGATCAGAGCGGTGACGCAGGCGATCTCAAGCAGGGACACCAGTGGCGCAGAAAGGCGCTGCAAGAACGCATGGGCACACCGTTTCCAGATCATCCAGCATGCGGTGCCGAGACCGAACCCCGCGACGCCGCGCACGAGATCGGGATTGAGCGGCGTCACCCAGCCGGAGAAGCCGCACGCCAGCAGCAGCCAGGCCGCTACAGCCGCAGATACCGCCAGCAGCCAGCCAGCACGTCCTCCATACCTCCACGCAAATGCGATTGCAGCGTAGAGCCAGATCTCGACCGAGATGCTCCAGCTTGGCGCATTCCAGCCGAGCGGCGTCGGGTGGATGAGGGCCTGCGTCAGCGTGGCCGTCAGAACGAAATCGCGCAAATTCCGCTCGCCCTGAAACGCCGCGCGCATGTTGTCGGGATCTAGGATGAGAAGCGTGGTTTCGCCCAGAACATACAGGCCTAAAATTGCCAGATGCAGCGGGAAAATGCGTCCCCAGCGCAGCACCATGAAGCGCAGCACAGGGAAGCCCTGCGCCAGCTTCTCACCGTAAGCACCCGCTATGACGAAGCCGGAAAGCACGAAGAAAAAGTCGACGAACACCCAACCATTCCGGGCGAAGTACCAGTTCGGCGCGACGCCGCCGTCGAACACGTGAAAGGAGACGACCAGCAGGGCGGCCACCCCGCGCAGCGAATCGAGCGCGATAAATCGACCGCTATCCGGCAGGCGCAGGTCGCCTGGGCCGCTGCTCATTTGCGCTGCTGGCGACGTTGATGCCGGGCCATCCGGCGCGCTCGCCGGGCCGCAGACTGCGTCTTGGCGGCTTGCTTGAGCTTCTTGCCCCGTACTCGAAACCAGAATGCGCGCGCCGGCTTTTTGAAACCGTCGGCAATCAGCTCGGCTAAACCGTTGACGATGATCTCCAGCAGAGCGCGCAGGAGATCGGCCAAGTCAGCCCCACCATTTTTCCGGCCGCGCATCGAACCCGGCCCGCGCTTCGATGGCGAGGCCAGCATTTAATACACCCTGTTCATCCAATTCCCGCCCGATGATCTGCAGACCGAGCGGCAGGCCTTGTCCGTTCAAACCACAGGGCACACTCATCGCCGGCAGGCCCGCAAGGCTGGCTGGCACGGCGAAAACGTCGTTCAGATACATCGCCAGCGGATCGTCGCTTTTCTCTCCAAGCGGGAAAGCGGCGCTGGGCGTGGTCGGCGCGAGGATGATGTCGCACTCGCTCCATGCCTCCGCGAAGTCGCGCGCGATCAGCGTGCGCACCTTCTGCGCCTGGGTGTAATAGGCGTCGTAGAACCCGGCGCTCAGCACATAGGTGCCGATCAGGACACGGCGCTTGACCTCGTCTCCGAAACCGGCCGCACGGGTGGCGGCATACATGTCCTGCAGGCCCGCGCCTTCAGGCAATTCGCGCAGACCATAGCGGACGCCATCGTAGCGAGCGAGATTGCTGGAGGCTTCGGCAGGGGCGATGATGTAATAGGCAGGCAGCGCATATTTCGTATGCGGCAGGCTGATGTCGACGACCTCGGCACCGGCGTCACGGAGCATGGTCTTGCCCTTGTCCCACGCCGCTTCGATTTCGGGATCCATCCCGTCCATGCGGTATTCGCGGGGGATGCCGACCCGCTTGCCCTTCAGATCGGCGGAGAGAGCACCCTCCCAGTCGGGCACGGGCAAGTCGAGGCTGGTCGAATCCTTGGCGTCGAAGCCTGCCATGGCACCGAGCATGATCGCACAGTCGCGCACGTCGCGCGCCATCGGCCCAGCCTGATCAAGGCTGGAGGCGAAAGCAACCGTACCCCAGCGGCTGCAGCGGCCATAGGTCGGCTTGATGCCGCAAATACCGGCGAAGGCAGCGGGCTGGCGAATCGATCCGCCAGTATCAGTGCCCGTGGCGGCGGGCGCGATGCGTGCGGCGACGGCGGCGCTGGAACCTCCGCTCGACCCTCCCGGCGTCAGGGCGACATCGCTGCCCGTGCGACGCCAAGGGTTCACGACATTGCCGAAATAGCTGGTCTCGTTGCTCGATCCCATCGCGAACTGGTCGAGATTGAGCTTGCCCAGCATGCCCGCCCCGGCGCTCCACAGATTGTGGGACACGGTGCTCTCGTATTCGGGAACGAATCCTTCGAGAATGTGGCTCGCCGCCGTGGTCTGCACGCCGCGTGTCGCGAACAGATCCTTCATGCCTATGGGCACGCCGGCCATCGCGCCCAGTTCCTTGCCGGCGGCGCGATCGGCATCGACGAGCGCGGCGTGGCGCACGGCTACATCGGGCGTCGGAGTAATGAAGGCGTTGAGTGAAGTCGCGCCCGCGACAGCCGCGTTGAAGGCGTCAGCCACCTCGGCAGCGGTAAAGTAGCCCCCGCGCACACCGTCGCGGATCTGCGCAACGCCAAGTTCCGTATAGTCGGTCATTCGATCACCTTGGGTACGGCGAAAAAGCCGTGTTCGGCATCCGGAGCATTGGCCAGCACCCGTTCGCGCAAATTGCCGCCGGTCAGAGGATCGGCATCAACCACATCGGCGCGAAGGCGCAACGCATTGGCGATGACGGCGGTGGTCGGTTCGACGTTCGCGGTATCCACCTCGCCAAGCTGTTCGACCCAGTCGAGAATATTGTTGAGTTCGGGAACCATGCGGTCAAGCTCGGCTTCGCCCATGCTGATCCGCGCGAGCGATGCGATCTTCGCGACCTGAGTTTTATCTACGGACATGGGAAAGCGCGTTAGCGACCGGCGCGGCCTGCTTCAAGCGCGTCTTTCGGCGGATAGGCGAAGGGTTCTCCGAAGGGCCTGCCATCCTGATAGATCTGCCTGCCGGCATAGGGTCGCAATTCCACAGCATTTTCCGGCTCAGCCGCTTCAGGGGGGCGCGCCGGATCGCCAGTAAGATAGCCGTTGCCGATCCCCGGCATGAGGAAGCGATCGCCCGGACCCACCACCAGATGAGTGACCCCGAAGGTGCTTACCAGCACGAGATGCGTGCCACCCCCCGGCCATGGGCCGACGGCCTGCACCCGGCACTTCGTCTCGCAATGATAGCGCAATTGGCCGCGGATTTGCCGGCGAACCCTGTCCTGCGAAGCTGGGTCCTCAACCCCGGCGATGATGATTTCACCCTGCTGCCGGATACCCCCGCCGAAAACGCGCGCAGGCTCGACATCCTGCGCCAGGGCTTCCTTTGCCGAATTCGCCACGCTGGAGGCCCGGCTGTTCGCCAGAAACTGCAGGGCTTCTCTTCCGCTATCGCCGAAATCCCAGCGCAATGCCGTGAAATCGAACTCGCCGGGCGTGACCTCGCCGCCCTGCAATCGTGCAACCTGCTGGCGTGCCGCGATGGCACCGAAGTCGATCAGCGGCAGCGACAGCAGGAAGGCCAACGTGCATGTGGCAGCGGCCAGGATGAGGTTCGTCTGCCGGATGCCTGCTCGCCAGTCGCTGAATGGCCCGAAACGGGCGCGCAGCCAGGAGGCGGCGTAGGCGACCCCATATGCTACACCGACCCCAATGGCGACGAGCGACCAGAGTCGTTCCGGCGTCAATCCGTGCTGGGCAATTCGCACTCCGAGCGAGATCGCGGCGAACAGGGTCAGCGGCAGGATGAAGATTGCCAGCAGTAAGGCCGCCCATCGCACCACTCGCGACGATCGCATTGCATCGTCGGCATCCCTGATGACTGCATTGACGAGAATGAAGCTGCCCGCCGCCAATGCCAGCAGAATGGGCGTGGCGCTGCTGGTCGCGGCCCAGAGGACGTCCGGCCCGGAGATTACCATGGCTGCCAGGAACAGGACGAGAGCCACGGCCACGGGGACCGCAAGCAACGAGAGCAGCAGCAGGACCACACCCTGTAACGTGCCAAGGACAGTGGATTCGCCGCGCAGCCGGCCGAGTGCCGCACCGAAAGCTGCTCCGGACAGCGTCCACACAAACCAGTCCCGCTGCATGAGTTCGACGATCAGATCGATGCCGAGAAGCTCGAACAATTGACCGATCAGCAGCAGGACCAGCCACGTCAGGCCCGTGAAGGCCAGCGCACCTGCTGCGCCGATCGCGTCGGTCCAGACGTAATGATGGGTTTGCGCGTAAGAGGTAGACAGGCGGTGGCGGTGAAAGCCCGCTTGATACAGCGGAAGCGCCAAGCCGATGCAGAGAAGGCCAGCGGCGAATATGAACGGCTCACCCGCCGCCGCATCGGAATTCTCGGAGATCCGCCAGGCCAAACCGCCCATGACGGCCCCGACCAGCGCCGCAAAGATTGCGGGCTCTCGCCATCGGTTCCGGTCCAGCGTGAACGCTGCCGCCAGCGCTCCAAAAGCGACGAATGCAGCCGATGCGAGGCGCCAAGCTTCCTCTTCGCGAGTGTCGATCAGCGCCCAGACCACGAAGCCGGCAAGCGCAAGGAGTCCAGCCAGCACCCATTCCCGCGCAGGCCACACTTCAACGGAGGCCTCACGCAATTTCCCTGGCTGATCCGCTGGCGTGCCGGGTTCGGGCGCGGCTGTTCTGTGTGCAAAAGCAGAAGCATCGGCGGGTTGATCATCCATCTGTCCGCCCCTCCGCCGTGATCGCGAGGCTAGTTCTGCGGCACAGTGACGACAGGCGGCGCCCCGACGGGAGCGCCCGGCATCTGGCCCTGCATCTGCATCATCTGCTCCATCGCGCGCATCCTCTGTTCGAAATCGGTGCGGGAGATGAAATCGATCAGTTCAACTTCGAACAGGAGAGTGCTGTTCGCAGGGATGCGCACCTCCCCGGTCGCAGGATCGACCTTTTCTTCCGCGCCATAGCCAAGCTCGGCAGGAATCTCGATCAGATAACTTCCGCCTTTCTGCATCTTCTGAGCGCCTTCGGTGAAGCCGGGGATCATGCCTTCGAGCGGCAGCGGCGTCGCCTCCGCCTGGTCGAACACCTCCCCGGTCGGCAGCTTGCCGACATAGTTCACCAGCACGACGTCGTCTTCCGACGGGCTGGGTCCGGTGCCGGGTGTGATCGTCGTCACTTCGACACCTTCGGGCACCGTTGCCCAGGCGACTCCCGCCGCCAGCAGCACGGCCAGGGCCACCGCGATCCACATTTTCGGGAGCGTTCCCCTGTCGACGGGCTGGATCGGTACGCGGGTGACTTCGGTCATGATCTGTCCTGGAAATGGCATGTACGGTCATCCGGGTGGAGGACCATAGAAGGCAGAAAGGTGCCCAAACGAAAGGGCGCGGAAACAAATTCCGCGCCCTGATGGCTTATCGCTGCATCGGTTTCAAGCGAATCGATCTTTCCCGCCATGGGGCGCAATCTGCCGCGGACGCTGATAATTCCGCAGAGTTTTTTGCGCTTGATGTTATGACGGGAGCAATACGGGCGGCGCCGGGCCGCGCCGCCTTACTTGATACCGTCGCGTTCCATCCGCTTGCGCTCGAGCTTGCGGGCGCGGCGAACGGCGGCAGCCTTTTCACGAGCGCGCTTTTCGCTGGGCTTTTCGTAATGGCGGCGCAGTTTCATTTCGCGATAGACGCCTTCGCGCTGCAGCTTCTTCTTGAGCGCGCGGAGGGCTTGATCGACATTGTTATCGCGAACCATGATCTGCATAAATTACTTAACCTTACAGCAGGGGAACAGAGCCCGCGCCATATGCGGGAATGCGCCCATATCCTGACGAAAATACGTGTTTCCGCACCAACGAAAACCGCGCCGAATCCTGTGCGGATCGACTGGAACTGCCATGTGTATACCGTTTCATCACCCGATTTGCAAGCATCGCAGCATTGCGTCGCGCCTGCATCCTATTTGCCGGGCCGGCTTTGCAAGTCGCGCACCGACAGGTAAGGGCACCGCCTATGACCGGCTCCGCCCCATCCATCGCTCCCCTCGCCGCCAGCTTGCAGGTGGGCCTTGGCGGCGCAATCGGCGCAGTCCTGCGGTATCAGGCCGGACGCGGGATGACCAGCCTTGCCGGCCAGCAAGGCGCCGGCAGCTTCCCGTGGGCGACGCTGAGCGTCAATGTTCTGGGATCTCTCGCGATGGGCTTGTTGTTCGGCTGGCTCGCCCGCCAGGGATCAGACGCCGAAACCACGGAGCCGCTGCGCCTGTTTCTGGGCGTCGGCCTGCTGGGCGGCTTCACCACTTTTTCGGCCTTCAGCCTCGATATGATGCTATTGATCGAGCGCGGGCAACCGGGCCTTGCCCTGCTCTATGCCGCGTCGAGCATGGTTGCCGGCCTGGCAGGTCTCTATATCGGGCTGGCGCTGATACGAATGCTTGGACAAGGATGATGGCATGAGCAGGATCGAACCCGCAGACACTGTGCGGCAGTTCCGCATTGCCAAGGACGACGACGACATTCGTGTCGACCGCTGGTTCAAGCGCAATCTGCCGCAGGTGTCCTTCGCCATGGTGTCGCGCTGGGCGCGCACCGGCCAGATACGCGTGGACGGCAAGCGGGTGAAGGTCGACGACCGCCTGGCTTCGGGCCAGACCCTGCGCGTGCCGCCAGGCGGCGATACACCTCCGGGAGGCGTTGCGCCGAAGCGCGTCCTGACAGATGCGGACGTTGCGGCGGCGGAAGCCATGGTGATCGAGCAGGACCGCGCCGCCATCATGCTCAACAAGCCTCCCGGCCTTGCCACGCAAGGCGGCACCGGTACGCATCACCATGTCGATGGCCTTCTCGACGCGTTCGCCGGGCCTAACGTGCCGCGCCCGCGCCTCGTCCACCGGCTGGACAAGGATACCAGCGGCGTGCTGCTCATCGCTCGCACACCCGGTAGCGCCGCCTTCTTTTCCAGACGGTTTGCCGGCAGATCCGCGCGCAAGGTGTATTGGGCGCTGGTGGTCGGCGTTCCCGACGTGGCAAATGGCATCATCGAGGCGAAGCTGGCGAAACAGCCTGGCACCGGCGGCGAGAAAATGCATGTCGACGAGGAAAACGGCCAGAGCGCGAAAACTCGCTACCGCATCGTCGAACGGGCGGGCAACAGCGCCGCCTGGGTGGAACTGGAACCTTTCACAGGCCGCACGCATCAGTTGCGTGTCCACATGGCCGCAATCGGCCACCCTATCGTCGGTGACGGCAAATATGGCGGGCAGGACGCCTTCCTGACCGGATCGATCAGCCGAAAGATGCATCTTCATGCCCGCCGCCTGATCATCGACCATCCCGATGGCGACATGATCGACGTAACGGCCGATCTGCCGGAACATTTTGCGGCCAGCATGGAGCAGCTCGGCTTCGATCCCTCCCTCAGCGATGCGGAGCCGGAGACAGGCCCGCCCCCTCCCGGCAAGGCGGAACGCAAGCAGGCGGCGAGGCAGCACGCCAAGCAGGTCAGGAAAGGACGACGCGGTGAGCGGCGCGGCCGGGCTGAGGGCAAGACGCCGGTCCGCAAGCCGCTGGCGAAGGGTGTGACGAAGGGCAAGGGTTCTGCGGTCGGCAAGAGCGGCACTGGCCGTGGGCCAGCAAAGCCGGGAGGTCGCCCGTCGCGGACGCCGGGCGGCGGCAGGGGGCGTTAAGCGCGCATGAGCCGCAAGCTGGCAGTTTTCGATTGCGACGGGACCCTGGTTGACGGTCAGGCGGCTATCTGTTCCGCGATGGATAACGCCTTTGCCGAAGCAGGCTTGCAAGCGCCCGATCACCATCAGGTTCGCCGCATCGTTGGACTTAGCCTGCCCGGTGCGGTCAGGCTGCTGGCGCCTTCTGCGCCTGCCGAAGTCCAGGCTGCGGTCGTGGCAGGCTACAAGCAGGCTTTCCGTAACAGTCGCCTTGAGGGGCGGCTGGAGGAGCCGCTTTTTCCCGGCATTCGCGAGCTCGTCGCCAATCTGCGCCGCGATGGCTGGGCTGTGGCGATCGCCACCGGCAAATCCGATCGCGGGCTTACATCCTGTCTGGAGGTTCATGGCATGGGTGACTGGTTCGTGTCGCTGCAGACGGCAGACCGCCACCCTTCCAAGCCGGACCCGGCCATGCTGCACGCGGCAATGCTGGATGCCAGTGTCGATGCGAGCACCACCGTCATGATCGGCGACACCACCTACGACATGGAGATGGCGGCAAACGCTGGCGTCCGCGCAATCGGGGTCGGCTGGGGCTACCACGATTCCGCGGAATTGACTGAAGCCGGGGCCAGCGGCGTTGCAGGCGACATGGACTCGCTCGAAAGGATACTTCGCGATGGATGACCAGCAACGTGATCCGGCCATGGCGCGTTTCTGGATGCTCCAGCTGCTGCGGCTGGCTGGCATCGTAATGGTCGTGCTTGGCATCGTGATCATCGCGGGCGAACTGCCTCTGGATCCGTCCCTTGGCTATATGCTCTTCGTGCTTGGCGCGATGGAGTTCTTCCTCTTCCCGGCCCTCCTCGCCCGCTGGTGGAAGAAGGAGCGATGAAACGGTTCTACAGCGACGTCGGCGTCCGCCGCGACGATGGAGAGGACGGCGGCTGGCGCGTGCTGCTGGATGGCAGGCCGATCCGCACGCAAGGCGGACATCCGCAAGTAGTCCCTACCATGCAGCTTGCCGAAGCCATGGCGAGGGAATGGCGCGAGCAGGCAGAGGACATCGACCCCCGCAGCTTCCCGTTGCGCGATATGGCCGACCACGCAATCGATATAGTTCGTGCCGCTTCGAACCAGACGGTCGAAACCGTACTTGCCTTCGCCGAGACTGACACTCTGGCCTATCGCGCCGATCCCGAAGACGCCTTGTTTGCCGAACAGCAGCGTATTTGGGAGCCACTGGTCGCAGCCTTGGAAGAGCGCGAGGGCATCACCATGCCGCGCGTGTCGGGCATCGTGCATCGCCCGCTTGCACCCGCAACCGCCGAAAAGCTGCGGCGGCGATTGTCACGGATGGACGCGTTCACGCTGGCGGGTCTGCACAACCTTGCTGCGCTTGCTGCTTCGCTCACCATCGCTCTCGCGGTCGCGGACGATCAGATGGACGCGGAAGCGGGTTGGCATGCGTCGGAACTGGAAACGGATTGGCAAGCCCGCCTATGGGGCCGGGATGCCGAGGCAGAGGCCCGCAATGCATCACGTCATGCGGGTTTCATGAAGGCCGCGCAATTCCTGACACTACTACGCAATTAAAAGTTAACAGCGTCACGGGCGCAGCCTTCAGATTACTGGATCCAGTCCGCCACCTGCGTGGCGACATCGTTCGCGGCCTGGTTCAGCGCCACGCCGACCGGCGCTGCTTCTGGCAAGGCGACAGGTACCACGCTTTCGAAGCGGCGCGTCTGGATCGCTTCGCCATTTATCTCGCGAATTGCGTCATACCGCACCATGACTGTCTGCGTCTGCGCATCGTAGCCGAATTCGCGGATAGCGCCGCGCAGTTGAACCTGCGGCGTGATCGAGGAATCGTCATTGTCGACGACGATCCGCCCCGAACGCTGGCGGATCGTTTCCGCCAGCAGATTCTGAAACAGGCGCGCCGGTCTTTCCACCCAGGTCGCGCCTTCCAGATAGGCGACATTCGTGTTGTCGATCTGCACCGGTACGCGATCGACAGCCAGCCTTTGCGGTGCCGTCGGTTCCTTGACGGCGATGGCGCTTTCCGGCGTGCCGGTGCTGATCGTGCCAGGGGTCGCCACGGTCAGAGGCGTCAGGGTCAGCAGGCTGTCGGGAACATCGGGACCGAAGCTGATGCAACCCGACAGCGCCAGTGCACCGGCCACTGCCATGAAGGATGTTCTTGCGGGACGGATCATTCGTAGTGTCCTGTTCATGGCATTCTGCAGGTTTCGGCACGATTGCGCGCGAGGGGGCGTTCGGCCTGGATCATTCATCGGGATCATAGGTGGGAAGATTCTGCCCGCCGATGAGAGACGAAACGCCCTCATTCTCGATCTTCTCCGTCACCTGCCGCAGTGCCCGGCTGGTTGCCCGCAAATCTTCCAGCGTGGCATTGGCGGCCGGAATTGTGCTCTGGCTCAATTGCTGTGCAGCGGGCTGCGCATCCTGCAAAGTCGCAGTGAGCGCTTCGGCGGCCTGATTGGCCGTGTTCAGCGTCTTGCGCACCTCGTCGGCCAATGCGGCACCCTCCTGGTTCAGCAAGCGGTCGGTGGAGTTCAGCACCCGGTCAGCCGATCCGGTTACCCGTTCGAACCCGACGAGTGCGTTGCTCGCCTCGCGAAGGGTGACCTGCAATTCGGCCAGCGTACGTTCCGTCTGCGGGGCAGTGTCCGCCAGCGCCTGCGATATCTCGTTCGTGTTCCGCAGAATTCCGGCGATTTCGCCCTGGTTGCTGTCGGAAAGCAGCATCGTCAGACGCTCAGTCAAGGTGGCGAGGCGCTCCAGCAGCAGCGGCGCATTCGCGATGATCTCACCAAAACCGCCGGCCTTGGGCGGAATGACGGGCGCGCCTTCAGGGCAGGCAGTTGTTTCGCAGGTGATGGGCGGCGCATTGCGGCGCGCGCCGTCCAGCAGGATTGTGGAGACGCCAGTAAAGGAGCTTTGCAGCGTGGCCGTGGTTCCGACAAGAATGGCGGCATCCGGCTCGACCCTGATGCGCACGCGAACAAAACCCGGATCGTCTTCCCACAGGCGGATTTGGCTGACCTGACCGATAGGCACCCCGGCAAAGGTCACTTCAGATCCGTTCGCCAGACCGGCCACGGACTGGTTGAAGAAGATGTCATATTCCTTCTGATCGGCCGTGCCCAGCCGCGCCAGCCAGACGATGAACAATGCCAGCAAACCCAGCAGGATGAGGGTGACGGCGCCGACCCATACGTGATTTGCCCGTGTTTCCATTATCTGTCCTATGCCCCACCTTGCGCGGGATTGTCCATCGCAGGCGTATCCGCCTCCGGGCCGGCAGCCCGGGCGATGCGGGCCTGTTCACGTTCCTGGCTGGCCTGCGCGGCACGCCCGCGCGGACCGTTGAAATATTCCTGAATCCACGGATGATCGAGAGCAAGTAGTTCGTCGATCGTGCCGACCGCGATGACTTTCCGGTCAGCCAGCACCGCAACCCTGTCGCAGATTTCGTAAAGAGTATCGAGGTCGTGCGTGATCAGGAAAACCGTCAGTCCTAGCGTCTCCTGCAGTTCGCGCGTCAGCCGGTCGAATGCAGCCGCACCCACCGGGTCCAGCCCCGCCGTCGGCTCGTCCAGGAACAGCAGTTCGGGGTCGAGGGCCAAGGCACGGGCAAGGCCCGCGCGCTTCCGCATGCCGCCCGACAATTCGTTGGGATATTTGGCCACTGCTTCTTCGGGCAGGCCCGAGAGAATCACTTTGTACCGGGCGATTTCGTGGCGCAGGTCGGTTTCGATATCAGGATAGAACTGCTTGAGCGGAACCTCGACGTTTTCACCCACGGTAAGCGTCGAAAATAGCGCGCCGCCCTGGAACAAAACGCCCCAGCGGCTGCGGACGCCCACTTCCTCATCAGGCTCGGCGTCGGTCATCGACCTGCCCAGAACCTCGATTTCACCCGCTGTCGGGTTCTGCAATCCGATGATGGAGCGCATCAGGACCGATTTACCAGTGCCGGACCCGCCGACGATGCCGAGAATCTCCCCGCGGTTGACCTTGAGTTCCAGATCCTCGTGAATGCACTGCTTGCCGAAACGGTTCGTCAGGCCGCGCACCACGATAGGGTGCTCGCCGCGGAACCTCGCATGTGGGCTGCCGGGTTGCACATCGTGCTGCAGTTCATTGTCGGCGGAGGTGAAATCGCTGTCCATCATGCCCAGCCCACCTTGGTGAAGAACACGGCGAAGAAGGCGTCGAGGACGATGACCATGAAGATCGCCTGCACCACGGCCTTAGTCGTGCGCAGGCCGACCTGTTCGGAATTGTCCTTCACCTGCATGCCCTGATAGCAGCCGGCAATACCGACGATCAGGCCGAAAACCGGCGCCTTTGCCAACCCGACCCAAAGATCGTAGATCGGCACCACTTCCTGAATGCGGGCGAGGAATGTCAGGAAAGGAATGCCAAGCGTCAGATCGGCGATGAACGCACCGCCAATAATCGCCATGACCGCGGCATAGAAGCCGAGCAGCGGCATCATCAGGAAAGCGGCGAGGATGCGTGGGACGATCAGAGCCTCCATCGGCGAAATACCGATCGTCCGCATCGCGTCCACTTCCTCCGTCAGCTTCATGGTCCCGATCTGCGCGGCAAACGCGCTGCCCGAACGGCCGGCGATCATGATGGCGGTCATCAAGACGCCGAGTTCGCGCAGGTTGAGGCGACCGGTCAGATTGATCGTGTAGATTTCGGCACCGAACTGCCGCAACTGCACCGCACCTTGCTGCGCGACCACGATGCCGATTAGAAAGCTCATCAAGCCGACGATCGGTAGCGACGCAACACCGACCAACTCCATCTGACGTACCAGCGCCTTGCCGCGAAAACGGCGCGGATGCAGGATGAGCGTGCCGAAGCTCGCCATCAGTGCACCGATGAACGCGATCAGGCCCTTTATGCCGCCGCCAAATTCGAAGACGCCCTCACCCACCGTTTCGGGCACGCGGGCCAATGTGACGGGGCGTTCGGGCCGGACATTCGCTTCTCCGCCCGCGCTGGGCCCAACGGCTTTCATCAGCCGGCTCGCACGCTCGTCCGCTCCGACGACCTCGGCACCATGCTTCTGAGCAAGGCTGCAGGCGACATAGGCCCCTACGGTGTCGATTTCCGTCACGCCGGAAAGGTCTACGGTGGAGACGGAGCCGTTGATGCTGCGCAAGTCCCGGTCGACCCCGCCGATCGTGGAGACCAGATAGGGCCCCGTCAAGAGCAGCCGCGCACCGGTGCTTTCGCTGCCGTGGCTGCGCTCGTCTTCCAGCGAAAAGTGTGCCCCGCTCTGCATCTCTCAGGCGATATGTCCGCAAAACGCGCTGCCGACAAGCCGTTGCGCCAAATCAATCCCGCTGGCAAAGGCACTTTTGCCATGAACGACACCACTTCCCCGCTCGACACGACCTTCGACCCCGCCGCGATCGAGGCGCGCTGGTTTGCCCATTGGGAGGATAACGGCCTGTTCCGCCCAGCCCGTCCCGATGCCGAGCCGTTCACCATCGTGAACCCCCCGCCGAACGTGACGGGATCGCTGCATATTGGTCATGCGCTGGATAATACGTTGCAGGACATCATGGTTCGCTACGAACGGCTGCGCGGAAAGGATGCATTGTGGGTCGTGGGCATGGACCATGCCGGCATCGCCACGCAGATGGTGGTGGAGCGTGAACTGGAGAAGAGCCAGGACAAGCGCACCAATTACTCGCGTGAGGATTTCATCGCCAAGGTCTGGGACTGGAAGGCGGAGAGCGGCGGCACCATCACGCGCCAGCTGCGGCGCCTCGGCTGTTCGATGGACTGGAGCCGCGAGCAGTTCACCATGGACCCGCATTTCACCCGGGCGGTGGTCAAGGTATTCGTCGACCTGCACAGGAAGGGCTTGATCTACCGCGACAAGCGGCTGGTGAACTGGGACCCCAAGCTCAAGACCGCGATTTCCGATCTCGAGGTGGAAACGCGGGATGTGAACGGCCAGTTCTGGCACTTCACTTATCCGCTGGCCAACGGGTCCGGCAACGTTTCGGTGGCGACGACACGGCCTGAAACCATGCTGGCGGACATGGCCGTGGCCGTGCATCCGGACGATCCGCGCTATGCCGAATTGCTGAAGAACAAGGCGACGATCCGCCTGCCGATCACCGGGCGCGAAGTGCCGATCGTGGCCGACGAACATGCCGATCCGGAACTGGGATCGGGTGCGGTCAAGATCACCCCTGGTCACGATTTTAACGATTTCGAAGTCGGCAAGCGCGCCGGCATCGCCGCTGGCGACATGCTCAACATGCTGGATGCGGAAGGCCGCGTGGTGCAGACGGCGGACGGATTGGTGCCGGACGAACTGATCGGTATGGACCGCTTCGCGGCGCGCAAGCGCATAGTCGGGATGATGGACGAAGCAGGTCTGCTCGAACGCACCGACGATCGCGTGATCGCCACGCCTTTTGGTGACCGGGGCGGCGTGGTGATCGAACCCTGGCTGACCGATCAATGGTATGTCGACGCCGAGGCTTTGGCCGAAGCGCCTATGCAGGCCGTTCGCGATCGCCGGATCGAAATCGTCCCGAAAAGCTGGGAGAAGACCTTCTTCAACTGGATGGAGAACATCCAGCCCTGGTGCGTCAGCCGCCAATTGTGGTGGGGCCATCGCATCCCGGCGTGGTTCGACGGAGACGGAAACGTCTTTGTCGCCGAAACAGAGACGGAGGCGCAGGCGCAGGCCGGTGAAGGCGTTTCCCTGACGCAGGATCCGGACGTTCTCGACACCTGGTTCTCATCGGCTTTGTGGCCTTTTGCAACCCTTGGCTGGCCCGACGACACGGCCATGCTGGCGAAACACTACCCCAACGATCTGCTGATCTCCGGCTTCGATATCCTGTTCTTCTGGGATGCCCGGATGGCGATGCAGGGCCTGCAGTTCATGGACGAAGTGCCCTGGAAGCGGCTGTATCTGCACGGGCTGGTGCGCGCCGCCGATGGGCAGAAGATGTCGAAATCCAAAGGTAATGTCGTCGATCCGCTGGGGCTGATCGACCGGTTTGGCGCCGATGCCTTGCGCTTCTTCATGGCGGCGATGGAAAGCCAGGGCCGGGACGTCAAAATGGACGAAAGCCGGCTTGAGGGCTATCGCAATTTCGCGACGAAGCTTTGGAATGCCACCCGTTTCTGCCAGTCGCACGGGATCGAGGCGAGCGAGCAGATCGCAGCTCCGACGGCCAATTCAGCAGTCAATCGCTGGATCGTCGGCGAAGTCGTCGACACTTTGGCGGCATTGGAAGGGGCCCTGGCCGACCTGCGCTTCGATGCGGCGGCGAACACGGTCTATCACTTTGTCTGGGACCGGTTCTGCGACTGGTATCTGGAACTGATCAAGCCTGCGCAAGGCAGCACCATCGACGAGGAAACCCGCATGGTCGCGGGATGGGTGCTCGACCAGATCTACGTAATGCTGCATCCATTCATGCCGTTCATCACCGAAGAACTCTGGTCGAAACAGGGGAATCGCGGCGATTACCCGCTGATCACCGCGAAATGGCCCGAACCCGCGGCCGGTGTCGATGCGGAAGCCAAGCGTCAGGTGGAATGGCTGATCAGTCTGACCGGAGCGCTTCGTGCTGCCAAGAACGAGCTGGGCATCCCTCCCGGCGCGAAGCTGGAGGCGTATGTTGCCGCGCCCGGCGATCTAGCCCGGCAGGTCATGACAGAAAACAGGGCGGCGCTGGAACGCCTCGCGCGCTTGTCCAAAATTCATGTGCTTGCAGCGCCCGATGGTCCGGCGATGCAGGTCATGGCCGGTTCGGATGTGTTCGTGATCCCGCTTGAAGGGGTGATCGATATTGCAGCGGAAAAGGCGCGCCTGAACAAGGCGCTGCAAAATGCCGAGAAGGAAGTCGGCAGTTTGGCAAAGCGTCTCGAGAACCCGAAATTCGTCGAGAAGGCAAAGCCCGAAGCGGTGAAAAAGGCGCAAGCGGACATGGAGCACCACGCGAGCGAAGCCGACCGCCTTCGTGCAGCCCTCGCCCGCCTCGGCTGATCCGGGACGATCCGCAACGATGCCATTTCTGCCATGACTCTGATCCTTGCAACTATCACGCCGGGCAAAGCGGAAATCTTCGCATCGGTGCAAGGCGAAGGTCCGTCTGCCGGTGTGCCCTGCACTTTCATGCGCCTGTCGCGGTGCAATCTGGCCTGCGTCTGGTGCGACACCGCATATACCTGGCACTTCGATGGCGATGATCGCCCGCATCGCGGCGGAGGAACCTTCGCCCGCGCGCCCAACCAGTTACGCATGGACGAAGCGGAAGTGGCGGATCTTGTCGCCAGCCTGGGTCAGCAAAGGCTCGTCATCACCGGCGGAGAACCGCTTTTGCAGGCCCCTGCCCTGACCCGCGTTCTGGATGTGCTACAAAGCCGCTTGACGGGTTTGTTCGTCGAAGTGGAAAGCAACGGCACCACGAAAGCGCCGCCCGCGCTCGACGCCTTTATCGGACAGTACAACATCAGCCCCAAGCTCTCGCACAGCGGCAATCCTGCCGACCTCGCGCTGATACCCGAGCGCCTGCGCAGCTATGCCGCAGACCCCCGCGCGTGGTTCAAATTTGTCGTCGCCACTCCTGACGACGTGACCGAAGCCGCGATGATAGTGGAGCAGCATGCCATATCGCCCGAAAGAGTCTTCCTCATGCCGGAAGGGACGGACAGCGCGACCATTCGTCAGCGCGAGGAATGGCTGGTGCCATTGTGCCTCCAGCACGGCTTCCGGCTAAGCGACCGATTGCACATCCATCTGTTCGGGGACGAGCGCGGCACCTGACCGCGCTCGCGCACGCCCAAGGCTACTTACCCTGCGAACGCCAACGCTGCACGATGCGCTGCACCGCTTCTTCCTCGCCGCCGGTTTCGCGCCAGAGTTCGACGAAGCTCGGGTCTTCGGAAGCCGGGCGCTTGACCTCGTCCAGATTGTCAAAGCTGACCCGGATGGGAATGGCCACACCCTCGCCGCAGATGATGCATTCGCGGTTTCGGAGTGCCGGGATGGAATCGAGGAAGCCGCGCGCGCCTTCGGGCATGGCGGCTTTCACAAAGGCCTGATCCCTGTCGTTGTTGAGGCGCATCGAGATGATGGTGCCGCATTGCGACAGCACGCCTTCGGCAAGGTCTGAAGGCCGCTGCGTGATCAGACCCAGCGAAATCCCGTATTTACGGCCTTCCTTGGCGATGCGGCTGAGAATCTTGCCGACAGAATTTTCATCGGCGTTCTTCTCGTTCGGAACATATCGATGCGCTTCTTCGCAGACCAGCAGGACCGGACGAGTCTTTTCCTCGCGGCCCCAGATTGCGAAATCGAATGTCAGTCGGGCGAGGACTGCCACAACGGTTGCCGTGATATCTGACGGAACGCCCGAGACGTCGACGATGGAAATCGGCTTTCCGTCGCTCGGCATGCGGAACACCTTGCTGATGAAATCGCCCATGGTGTCGCCCACCAGCATGCCCGAGAACATGAACTGGTAACGAGGGTCGGCCTTCAATTCGTCCAGCTTGTTCCTGATGCGCATATAGGGCGCGCTGGAGTTCGACTTGTCCAGCTTGCCCATTTCATTTTGAATTTCATTGCCGAGGTCTGACAGCAAATAGGGGATCGGCGAATCGACGGTGATCTTGCCCATCTGTTCGGCGAGGCGGTTCTTGCTGCGCGCCTTCAGCAGGCACTTGGCCAATATATCCATGTCGATCTGGCGTTCGTTGCCGTTGCTCGACAAAAGAACCTCGCAATGCTCCTCGAAATTCATCAGCCAGTAGGGCAGCTGCAGATTGTTGACATCCAGGATCAAGCCGTTGCTGCGGAAAGCCGCCGAATACTCGCCATGAGGGTCGATCATCACGATGTGACCCTGCGGCGCGGCCTCGCAGATGCGGTGCAGGATAAGCGCGGCGCTGGTCGACTTGCCGGTCCCGGTCGAACCCAGCAGCGCGAAATGCTTGCCCAGCATGGCATCGATGTAGAGACCTGCGCGAATGTCCTTCGTCGGGTAGACAGTGCCGATCTGGATATTCGAGCGGCCGTCGCTGGCGTAAATCTGCTTCAGATCTTCCGTGGTAGCGGGGAAAATGAGCGCACCCGGAACCGGATAACGGGTGACGCCCCGGCGGAAACCGTGAATGCGCCCGGTCAGCTTTTCCTCCTGCCCTTCGCCGAGAAAATCGATATCGGCGATGACGCCGCCATTCGCGCGGCGGTCCTGCCGCTGGTTGCGCACGCTGGCGAGCAGCCAGCTGTTGCCAACACGTATCTTGATCTGCGATCCGACCTGCCCTGCTAGCGCGATGGACGGATCGGCATCCTCCATGCACTGGTTCAGCCGTTCAAGGTCGAGAGCGATCTGCGAACCGGAACCGGCGATTTCGAGAACGACACCGATCGGCTGTGCCGCATTTTCGGCACTCATTTCCTCGGCGATGCGACTGTCCTGCGCCTCAGCGCTTGTGCCAGTAAGATTCTTCGTCGCCATATCGTTCATAGCTGTCATGCGCCCCCGTTTGGTCATCTTGGGGAATAAGGCTGCGATGGTTAAGAAGCGGTCAATTGCAGCTCCGCCGCATCGAGAGGCTCAGACCAGTGCAAACAAGCGTCCGGCAAGCCAGCCCATGAACACGGAAAGACAGACCGCGAGAAGGCCGTAAAGCAGGCTCTGCGACTGGCTGAACACCTCGACGAAACGTTCAAAGCCCACCTTCCGGACTTCCACCTCGGCCACTGCGGAGGCGATCACCCGGCCATCGGTAATGGCGAAAGTTTCGGCAGTATACTGGCCTGTCAGCACGTTGGAAGGAAGCGAGATCCGCGCCTTGTAGAGAACGCCTTCCTCGATGGTCACCCCGTTCATGTCCTGCTTGTAAAGGCCCTGCCGCTGCCGCAGGTCGACCAGGCCGGAGGTGAATCGCGCCTGTTCTTCAGGGTCAATCGTTCCCCCGGGCGAAAGCTGGATGAATTCGAGGCCAAGCTCGTAAATGGCCGCGGTCCGCTCATCGACGATCTCGCCGATGGGACGGGAAGATGCCACGGCAAAATACGTGGGGGCCGAGCGGAAAGCGGTGCTCTCGGAATTGATCCAGATGCCGCCGACCCGTTCCTTCTCCCGCACGCGGATCGGTTCTGCCGGACCTTTCAGCACGACGACGATGTCATAGCCATCGGCAGCGCGGCTTCCGCGCGGATCGAGTATCGCGCCGAACAGGAGCAGCTCGGTCCCGGTGAAGCCCTGCCGCACCTGAACTTCCTGCTGCGACACCGCCGGTACGAGAATGGGATCCCGCTCCTGGCTTCTGACCGGCCCCGCGGCGAGCGCGGCAAGAACCAGAACGGCTGCGATCATCAGGAAAAGTGAACGGATCATAATTGCGCGACCGAATAGATCTCGTCCGGCCTGACGCCAAGGCCGTAGAGCATGCGCAAGGCAACCAGCAGCACGATGGCGGCAAGGGCCAGCCGCAGCAGGTCGGGCTTGAACTTGACCGCCATGCGCGTGCCGATCTGCGCGCCCGACACCGACCCGAGAAGCAGCAGAGCGGCCAGCACTATGTCAACAGCCTGCGTGGTAAGCGCGTGCATCATGGTGGTGGTGATGGTCACGAACAGGATCTGGAACAGCGAGGTGCCGACGACCACGCCCGCGCTCATTCCCAGAATGTACAACATGGCGGGCACGAGGATGAAGCCGCCGCCGACACCCATCAGCATGGTCAGCGTTCCGACCAGGACACCCAGGATCAGCGGCGCAAGCGGCGAGATGTAGAGGCCCGATTTATAGAACCGCCAGCGCATCGGCAGCGCGGAAATGAGCGGGTGATGCCGCCGTTTGCGCGCCGGCGGCGGCACGCCTTTCTGCGACTGGCGGATGCTGGCCCAGGCCTCGCGCATCATCAGCCCGCCGATCGTGCCCAGCAGCAGAACGTAAAGTATGTTGATGACGGTATCGATCTGGCCGACGGAGGCGAGGAAGCGGAACAGCAGCGCGCCCAGCCCCGAGCCGATCATCCCGCCCACTACCATGACTCCGCCCATGCGGTAATCAACGCCGCCCCTCTTGCGATGGGCGAAGACGCCGGACACGCTGGCGCCTGTAACCTGCGTTGCCGCCGATGCAGCGGCGACCGTTGGCGGAATTCCGTAGAATATCATTAGCGGCGTGGTCAGGAACCCGCCGCCCACGCCGAAAAGGCCGGACAGGATGCCGGTCAGCCCGCCGAGCGCAATGATCAGCAGACCATTGACCGACAGATTGGCGATGGGAAGATAGACATCCATTACCCCGCTCGCCTAGCCCACGCTGGCCGGTCGGGGAAGCAGCGGGTGGGCTGCGCAGTCAGAAATTCGTCGACAGCGTCAACGCCGCGCCTGAGGCGGGCTGCGCCTCGCCAGAAATGCGAAAGCGGTAATCCGCCGCGGCGGTGACAGGCAATCGCCCGATGTCGAACTGTGCCGAGACTGTCGGGCCGATATCCGCTCTGGCTGCACCGCTTTGCGCCCCGCCCCATGCACCGACACCCGCGCGCAGGCGAGGCGGCTGTCCGGAAGAAGCCTGGCTTGCCTCTGGACCAAGGCGGATGATCTCACGGTCGATCTTCGCCTGCCCGTCGACGAAAGCAGTTGCGAAGGAGCCTCCGACATATCCCGCTTGTGCATAGAACCGTCCTTGCATACGCGCGGGAAGTTCCACGGCAGGGGGAGCCGCCACGGCAAAAATGGAAGGCCGCAGTTCTGTTTCACCGGCAATCTCGCTGGCGCGCACTTCCGCATGGATCGTGACCGGCAGCCTTTGCACTGGTCGTGCCGAGACACCGAGAGCCAATTCGGCCTGCCTGGTGCCAGCCAGGCTGCTGCTGGCGCGAATAAAGGCGGTCGGCGCAAATCGAGACTGCCTGGACAAGCGGTATCGCAGCACTGCCCCCGCCTGACTGGCGCCATATGTCACCAGCGCCCCACTCGCATCGGCCCTGTTCATCGCTTCGGGCCGCAGGAATACCCATGCGTCACCCGTCCATGAACTACCTCCTGGCGCTGCTTTAGCCGGCTCCCGGTGAAAGGGCATGGCAGGAGGCAGGACTGGCGCTGCCGGGAAGGGTGCTGCTGGGAAGGCACCCATCTGTACCGGCCCGCCGCCTGTTCCCACGCCCTCCAGCATGAACAGCTTGCTGGCGGTTTCACTCTGGACGGAGTCAAGCCTTGATACCGGGTAGATAAGCTGACTCCTGGCGGTCACCATTGTCGCGCCATCTCGCTTCACATCATCGGCAATCCGCCATTCAGACGGTTCTTCCGCCGCAGGAGCGAGGCCGGACAGGTGCGACTTTGGCAGAAGCCAACCGGCCGGCAGTTTGGGCATTGCGAAAGGATTATCCCACAAGATGCTGCGCGCACCTGCCTAGACTGCAAGCAGCAGCACCAGCATGACGATCGGCTCGCCGCGCCAGCGCCTCGCCATCTGCGTGGCCGACTTGTTCACAGCGCGCCTGATCGTCGCTGCGTCGCCTTTCGGCTGGCGATCCAGACCGAATGCGCGTCATGCGAAGTCTTGTCCCAGAAAATCGCTTTCCCGCGGAGGGTCTGCAGATAGGCCATGACGGCGCGCCTGCCGGCCATGATCGCGATGATATTGGCGACAGGGATGCGGAATATCGCCATTACTGCCTGACCTGGTCCATATTCGCGCAACTTGAAGGCGAAGCGCCAGAGAATGCGCCAGCCGAAGCCGACAAAATTCGCGATCAGCAGCGCTTCCATGGCAGGCGAGAGAGGCCAGGCCACTGCATAACCCATTTGCGCCGCACCCCAGCCGAGCGCGGCGAGGGCAAGCAACAGATAGGCCAAAGCCAGCACAAGTGCCGTCAGTGGACCGCGGCGGTCGCGCAGACGCATCCAGATCTCCGCCAGTCCGCTTCGCCCTCCCCGGCTGGACCAGCCGAGCCGATCCCAGCTTTGCAAGGCAATACCATGTACCCAGCGGGTCTTCTGGCGCACGGACTGATCGATCCGGGCGGGAAAAAACGCTCGCGTGGCGACCAGTCTTCCGTCGCTGTGGCGGAGCCGCAGAAAACGTCCTCTTGCGCCGAGAGCAGTGACGTTGAGACCGAGTTCGTAATCCTCGGTCAGGCAATCGGCCGCAAAAGGTAGTTGAGAACTCTGCATTGCCGCCATTTGCGCCAGGATCTGCCGCGAATTCGCACAGCCCACTCCCGCGGCTGGAATCCCGGCGGAGATGGCGTCGCGCACCACAAGGCCCTTGCCATGCGCCTCGGCGAATTCTTCGCAATAGTGGCCGGATATCCACGGCGATCCGGGCTGCGGCATCGGCAGGACCGGGAGTTGCACGAAGTCTGCTCGGGATGAGTGATCTGACCCGCAGATCGCAGCATCCAGGACAGTCAGCGCTGCGGGATCGACCATGTCCTCGGCATCGTGCAGCACCACCATCTGGAACGCCTTGCCGGACCGCGCCTCGTCCTGCTCCATCGCGCGATAGAGCCAGTTAAGGCAATCGGCCTTCGTGCTCGGCCCGTCGCTATCGAGAGTGACGATATGCAGGCGCGGATCGCCTCGGGAAGCGAACCTGGCCGCCTCGGCCGTTGCTGAGTCGTTGCGATAACACCCGATGTAAAGCCGCCAGTCCTGCTGCGGCCAAACAGCCAGTGCATGGGCAACGGTGGTGCCGATCACCCGTTCTTCCTGCCAAGCGGGAATGAACACCGCCGCACGGCCAAGCAGCGGGGACGAAGCTTTCTCTTCAGCAAGGCGTGCTACTTTCGCTCTGCCCGTCAGCTTGAGCCAGATCCAGATCAGGTCGACAGCGAATTCGTCAAGTGCGCCGAGCAGGAAGAAGAACCCGGCAAACAGCAGCAATTCGTGCTCTACCAGCGCGAGCCATTCCCATGGCGCGAATCCCAACAACGACACTTGCGCCCCCTGGCCCACAGGCCACCTTCTGCCCGACGTCGCCTATCGAATAGGTCCGCGCCATGCAACGCGAATGAGGACTTCTGGCGGCAGGAAATTAACCATGAATAGAGGCCGGAATTCGCAAACGACAGCCGCGTGAAAGATCACCAGGTGCCGGAATTCTCCATGCTGGCCCAGGGTTCCTGCGGAGGCAGATTGCCGTCCTGCAGCAATTCGACCGAAATGCCGTCGGGCGAACGCACGAAGGCCATGTGCCCATCACGAGGCGGGCGATTGATCGTGACGCCTGCATCCATCAGCCGCTGGCAGGTGTCGTATACATTTTCGACGCGGTAGGCGAGATGGCCGAAATTGCGGCCGCCACTGAACTCTTCGGGCGCGCTGCCATCCTCGGGTGGCCAATTATAGGTCAGTTCCAGCTCTGCCACTCCTTCCTGCCCGGGAGCAGCGAGGAAGATCAGCGTGAAGCGCCCCGCTTCGACATCGAAGCGCCGCACTTCCTCAAGGCCGATCAGGCGAAAGAATGCAATCGCCGCATCGGGATCGGAAACGCGGATCATCGTGTGGAGAAATTTAATCATGCGTGAAACAGCCTTGCGCAAGAAACGGGGTCCGCACCATTTGTCGCGCAGACCCCGCCATGGCAACTGCCAAGGCCGAAGATTTCAGAAGCTGAAGCCCACCGATGCGACAATTGTGTCATCGGTGAGGCCATCGATCGATGGGCCGTCGACTCCGACATAGGCGAGGCCCAGTTCCATGCCGCCGAGCACCACCGCAGTTGCTCCGACCGAATAGTCGAAGCCTGAACCGTCAGTGCCGCCGGCCAGCAAGGCAGGCGCGAGCGCTCCGTCGGTATAGCCGAGATGAGCCGTAACGGTCACCGGCGTCGTCGGGATGCCGACAGATGCGTCGGTATAAAGATAAAGGTTGTCGCTGCCGCCGAGGGAATCCTGCTCCCAGGCATAGGCGACCCCGGCCTTTGCCTCTGCCGGGCCGATCAGAAAGCCGATGGATGCATAGGGTTCGAAATAGTCCGTTTGCGAACCGTCGTCGCCCGTCGGATAGACGTAATAGAGCAGGCCGGCATCGAGGGTGAGGCCGTTGCCGATGCCGGTGTTGTATCCTGCGTACAGGTCGAGTTCCATTTCGCCGAAAGCATCCCCACCGTCGATGCTGGAGGCCCAGGTGCCGGCGTAGAAACCGCTTTGATGCGCAAGGTCGATGCCGCCCTGAATCGCCGGATCGCCGCCCGACAGTGAAACCCCGCGAAAGCGATAGTCGCTGACGATGGCGACATTGCCGGACAATTCTATTCCGGATGGCGGGGCGGTCAGATCGTTGCCGGTCGAGAGCGGCACGTTCTTGTCCTGCGCCTCTTGCGCCGAAGCAGGACCGCACAAGGCGAAAATACCCGCAGCACCTAGCGCGGCGAAAGTCGTTCTGGACGTGAGCATGACATTTTTCCTCTTGGTAAGTGTCGCTTTCGTCCCACCTGCTTTTCGGCGGCCACCTCGTTCGAATGGACGGCCATGTCCGGATGCGCAACAATCATGCCCATAGTTGCTGCGTTGCACAAGACTTATTGCGCATGTGCGAAAATCAGGAGGGAATTGAGCGATCTTGGCACCAGAAGGCGATCTCACGCATATTAAGGGTCAGGCCAGATAGCGTGTTCTATTCGCATCCCACGACGGATTGCCCCATGCGTCCTCCTCGCATAAGCGCCCCCAGGAAATGAACCAAGTTAGATGATCGAACCCCTTCGCCAGATGTTTCGCGGCCGCCGCGCCGCACCTTCCCATGCCGTTCCCGAAGGCGAGCGCTTCTACGTTGTCGGGGACATTCACGGTCGCCACGACCTGTTCTCGCAACTGGTCGACGCCATCGAAGCCGACGATGCGGCATCTGGCGAAGCGGAAACGACCATTGTCCTGCTGGGCGACCTGGTCGACCGCGGACCCGACAGCGCCGGGGTCATAAGGCTCGCCCGGGAGTTGCAGCATCGCCGCAAAGTTCGCCTGCTTGCCGGCAATCACGAGGAGATGTTTCTTCAAAGCTTCGAGGACGAGGATGTCCTTCGCCATTTCCTGAAGCACGGCGGGCGCGAAACGATCCTTAGCTACGGCGTCGACCGGATGCGGTACAACAATGCCGAACTGCACGATCTTCAGGACATGATGATAGCCGCCGTTCCGCCCGAGGATCGGGATTTTCTGGCCGGGTTCGACGAATATCTGGTCGCGGGCGATTATCTGTTCGTTCATGCCGGCATCGATCCCGCCCTTCCGCTGGAGGAACAGAAGCGGCGCGACATGTTATGGATTCGGGAACGGTTCCTGCGCCATGGGGCAGCCCATCCTCACATGGTCGTGCACGGACATTCGATCAGCGAGGATGTCGATGAGCGCAGCAACCGTATCGGGCTCGACACGGGCGCCTATCGTACCGGCCGCTTGACGGCGCTGGTTCTGGAGGGAACAAGCCGCCGCTATATCCAGGCTGTCGAAGAAGACGGTGACATTCGGATCGAAAGCAGGAGTTCTCGTTAATGAAGATCGCGATGGTAGGCTCAGGCTACGTAGGCCTGGTCTCGGGGGCATGTTTCGCGGATTTCGGTCACGAGGTCGTCTGCATCGACAAGGACCAGACGAAGATCGATCGCCTGCACCAGGGCGTAATGCCCATCTACGAACTCGGCCTCGCCGCGCTGGTCGCAGCCAATGTCACTGCGGGCCGGCTGTCATTCACCACCAGCCTTGCCGAAGGTATCGAAGGTGCGGACGCCGTTTTCATCGCGGTCGGTACACCCAGCCGCGGGGGCGATGGCCATGCCGATCTGTCTTACGTTCACGGTGTTGCCGAGGAGATCGGCGCCAATCTCACCAACGATACGGTCGTGGTCACCAAATCCACCGTTCCCGTGGGCACTGGCGACGCGGTGGAAAGAATTATCGCTGAAAGCGGCGCCTCGAGCGAGAGGGGCCACCGGGTCGCCGTCGTTTCCAACCCGGAATTTCTGCGCGAGGGCGCGGCCATCGAGGATTTCAAGAGGCCCGACCGGATCGTGATCGGAACCGATGACGAGTTCGGGCGCGAAGTCATGCGCGAGATCTACCGTCCTTTGTTCCTCAATGAATCCCCGATCCTGTTCACCAGCCGCCGCAGTGCGGAACTGATCAAATATGCCGCAAACGCATTCCTTGCGACCAAGATCACCTTCATCAATGAAATGGCCGATCTTTGTGAGAAGGTCGGCGCGGATGTGCAGGATGTCTCACGCGGCATCGGAACGGATGGGCGGATCGGGCCGAAGTTCCTGCATGCAGGCCCGGGCTATGGCGGATCCTGCTTCCCCAAGGATACGCTGGCGCTGCTGAAAACGGCCGAGGATGCTGGCAGCCCGTCGCGCATCGTCGAAGCGGTGGTGAAAGTGAACGAGAGTCGCAAGCGGGCGATGGGCCGCAAGGTCGTCGATGCGCTGGGCGGCGAGGACGCTGCGCGTGGCAAGAAAGTCGCGCTGCTGGGCCTGACTTTCAAACCCAACACGGACGACATGCGCGATTCACCCGCAATCGCCGTGGCGCAGACGTTGAACGATGCTGGGGTAGAGGTCACCGCATACGATCCTGAAGGAATGGAGCTGGCGCGCCCCCTGATGCCCGGAGTCGAAATGGCCAGCAGCCCCTACTCCGCTATCGACGGAGCCGACGCGGTCGTTCTGGTCACCGAATGGGATGCGTTCCGCGCACTAGACCTGAACCGGGTGAAGAATTTGCTCCGGTCGCCGATAATGGTCGATTTGCGCAACATCTATTCGCCGCAGGCAATGCAGACTGCTGGCTTTACCTACTACAGCGTCGGCCGGGGCTAAAACGCTCTCCAGGTGGCAGGTGCCCTCGCCGTCACAGGATCTCGAATCCGGTGACGGTCAGACGGGCTGGTCCGGTGGCGAAGACGCCATGGCCGTACCCGCCCCTCGAACCGAGTACGAAGCCGACCCGCCCGGCTTCCCTCAAGGCCTCGCGGAAGGTTTCGGGCCTTTCGCTGCGCGGACGGGCCAGCACCGATATCCATTCGTCGTCAAGGCTGACCGTCATGGTGTGCGTGCCAGGCCGAATATCCTGCAAGCTGTCGCGGGGCGCGAACCAGCGGTAATGTTCATACTTGCCCTTGGCTCGCCAATTATCTCCCCGGCGCTGAAAGAAGAGCGCGATCGTGGCGTGCCGTGTCGGCGCTTCCTGCGGCACGAACCGCACACCCGGCGCTGCGTCGATCCGGTAGGTGAAGCGAATTTTCCTGGCGCCATCCAGGGATCCGGGATCGAAGGTGACGTAGTGAACATGCCCATCCGCACGCTCCGGCCCGGGAAAGTCGAACGCGAACCCGTCACGGGTCGGCGTCGGGCGCAGCGGCATGTTTACCGAATAGTTGCGCCGCCCGATGATCGGGCCGATTTCCCAGGCCGATGCTCCGGGAGCGGGTTCGGCCAGTGCCGGACCAGTGACGATGGGCGCGGCCACTGTGCCGAAAGCTGCCAGAGCGAGCGAATAGCGGATCATCAGTTTCATGCCCGCAATCTGTGCCTTCGCCGGTGCCACGAAACTGAACGATGGACGGAGCGAAGGTTCAGGTCCGGTCGCAGTACCGCAAGCGCCTAGCCGAACCAGCGGCGACGGTATTTAGGTATGCGCAGTTTCATAAGCGTGACCAGAATGACGAACAAGGCGGCGAGAATGCAGGAAGCGGCGATGATCGTTGCCACTTGCCCGCCCGCCATGAAAATGCCCAGCAGTGCCCACAGGAATGTTGCGGCATAATAGGGATTTCCCTTGCTGCGGGCCGTGGCAGCAGCGGCGATGATCCCGCCGATCAGCACGATGCCTGCGGCAAGCACTGGCCATTCTTCCGAACCGAAGACCTGGTGAAACTGCAGAGTGGCGGAAATATTCACGATCGTTGCCGCCGTCAGCCATGCTGCCAATGCGCTCAGCGGCAGTACCGCAACCCACCGCTCCGCCGTTGTGAACGGCCTGCCGAATTTCGTGAACTCGCGTAAGATGATCAACAGGCAGACAAGGGTTGCGGCGATGATGATTGCCGACAGGACGGTAAGATCGGCCAATTGCGTATAAACGGCCCAAGCTCCGTTTCCGGTGAACGCCAGGGCAGCCGGCCAGCCGATGCGGTCCAGCAGCGCGTTGCGGCGCATTGCCGGGATGGCCTGCCATAGCGCGAAGATGGCGCTGCCGAAGAACAGCGGCCCCCAGATGGCGAATGCCCAGCCAATCGGCGTAATGAGCGTTCGCGTCTCATCGGACCGACTGCCGATTTCTGCGCCGATGCCGAACTGCGGCAGGAAGGTCGCCCCGATCTGGAAGATGACGGCCAGTATGATCGCTATCCGCTGCGCGGCGCTTCTCGGTTGATGAGTCATGGCGGGCCTGTTCCTTCGCAACGAGTCCAGGCCTGAAGCTGTGCCAGGGGGCCTGTAAGCCGGGTTCTGTCTTGCAGGCGGTATGCACCGAGGTGCACCGGCCCTGCAAGGGCAGCCATTCATCTACGCCATGCGTTGCCGCATGGCTCCAGCGACCAACCCGGGCGGTCGGCACGAAACATGCCAGCCTCAGGCGCAAACCCAAGGCGCGCCGCCCCTATTCGGTCTTGCTCCGGGTGGGGTTTACCATGCCGCCGCCGTTACCGGCGCGCGCGGTGCGCTCTTACCGCACCCTTTCACCCTTGCCCCTTCATCCGCGATGCGAATGGCGGGGCGGTCTGCTCTCTGTGGCACTTTCCCTGGGCTTCGGAACGCGATTGCTCGCGGCCCTCACCCGGCGGGCGTTACCCGCCACCCTCGTTTCGTGGAGCCCGGACTTTCCTCGGCGCTGTTCCCAGCGACGCGACTGCCCAGCCCCCTGGCACATCGCCTATCTAGCGTTCCCGCGGTCCCTGTCCAGCAGCAGCTGAAAAAGGATCGCGCGAATTTCGCCATCGATCTCGCCGTCGATCTTGTGCGGACGCCAGCGCCGCTGGAAGGATCGCACCGCGGCATGACCGTTGGTTATGTCGTACCCATAGCGTTCGAGCGCGAGATAGAACGCCCCGTCATTGGGGAAAGGATCGCCCAGCTTCGCGTCTGGTGTCGGCAGCGCTAGCCCATATTCCGCCAGCCGGTTCCACGGGAAGAATTCGCCCGGATCTATCTTGCGCATCGGCGCTACGTCGGAATGGCCGACGATATTGGCGCGGGGGATGTCATGCGTCTTCATCATCCGCGACAGCAGCGGAACCAGCGCATCGATCTGGACGCGGGGAAATTCGGTATAGCCGAATTTGTGCCCGGGATGGTCGAGTTCGATCCCGATGGAGGCGCTGTTCACGTCCTTGTGCCCACGCCAATAGGCGACGCCCGCGTGCCAGGCGCGCTTGTCCTCGTCCACCATTTGCACGACTTCGCCATCGCTGCCGATGAGGTAATGTGCGCTGACACCACTCTCCGGGTCGCAGAGGCGCTCCAGCGCGACTTCCTTATCCGTCATCTCGGTATAGTGGATCACCACCATGGAGACCGGCAGGTCGCGGTCGTTGAAATTGGGCGAAGGTTCCAGGCGGTGGACCAGTTCGTCCATCTGCATCAGGCCTGCGGCAATACGGCACCGAGGACGAGAGTGCCCTCGCCGCGATGGAACTGCAGCCCGCCGCCCGCCTGCTTGGCGACAAGCGCAACCATCCGGGCGGCTGCGGTCCGGCTCGTCAGTCCGCCTTCAGGCATCCGGCCCTCCAGCGTGTTCCCGATCACTTCGTCAAATGCGATCTTCGGTCCGGCGGCGCGCACCACGATCTCCACGGCTTCACCGGGGCGGTTTTCCGCGCCGATGTCCAGGGTGCCGCCACGTACAAGAGAGTCGAGCGCCACCTGCGCAAGGTTCAGCAAGACCTTCACCGCACCTTTCGGCAATTCGCTGGTGGCGAGCGCCCAATTGATCTCGATCCGTTTCGCATCGCCGACCAGCGCCTCGATCAACTGCCGGGGCTCCTCCACCGGCACCATCTCGCCGAAGCCGCCTGCGGCCCCGAAAGCCAGACGGAAGAAGCGCAGCTTGTCCGCGCTGATCCTCGCGCTCTGTTCCAGAAGTTCGAAACAGCGCTGGCGCATCTCGGGGTCGGTTTCGTCCGCCAGCAATTCCAGACCGTTGCTCAGCGCACCCACGGGGCTGAGAAGATCGTGGCACAAGCGCGAACACAGTAGGGAGGCAAGTTCGGTGGAAGCATTATCGTTCATTGGCAGGGCTGGTCCGTGGAATGTTCGTGCAGGTGTGCGAGCAACCCTTAACCATCGGACAGGCGATAGGGAAGCGCAGCGAAGCCATCTGCCTCGTCCTTCCAGAAATTGATGCCGCCCTCTCCCCAGATCGCCCAGACAGCTCCGTCATGTGCGGCCATGGCGCTGTCGGTTGCGGAGGGTCGCGCAGGGCCTTGCGGGTGGGAATGAAAGTAACCGACAATCGCCGTGCCCCTTGCGCGCGCAGCCTTGTGGGCGGCAATCAGCGCAATGGGGTCGATTTCGAAATGTGTGCGCGGCTGAGGGTGCACATTCGCGGCAGGCGCATACTCCACGATGCGGAACCCGGTGCCCAGCAGCAGGCCGCATGCTTCCTCCGGATGCGACAAGGCGGCGTGATCGCACATATCTGCAAAGACAGCACTTGAGAGTTCGACAATCATTGCCCATCGCTCTAGCATGGATTCGGGCGAAATCATCACCGGCACATTGCGTAGCAGCGGCAGGCTCGACAAGGTGCTTGCCGAGGCGTCCGGCCTTTCGCGCGAGCGGGTGAAGGCGCTGCTGGCCGCCGGATGCGTGAAGCTTGGCGGAGCGCCTGCCGCTTCCCCTTCGGCCAAGGCGGCGAAAGGCGAGGAATACGCCATCGACGTCCCCGCTCCAAGCGCGGCTGCCGCACTCCCGCAAGCCATCGACCTCGACATTGTCTTCGAGGATTCCGACCTGGTCGTCGTCAACAAACCCGCGGGCATGGTCGTCCACCCGGCGGCGGGAAATCCTGACGGCACGCTGGTCAATGCACTGCTGCATCATTGCGGCGAGGGTGGCGGCTTGTCCGGCATCGGCGGCGTTGCCCGGCCCGGCATCGTCCACCGCATCGACAAGGACACGTCCGGGCTTCTGGTCGTCGCGAAAAGCGCCCGCGCGCATGAAGGCCTGGCAGCGCAATTCGCTGATCATTCGATCACCCGCACCTATCGCGCGATCTGCGGCGGGCACCCCATGCCGGCTGCGGGCACGATCGAGACGCTGATCGGCCGATCCGATCGGAACCGCAAAAAAATGGCGGTGCTGGATGACGCATCCAGCCGGGGGAAGCGCGCGGTTACGCATTTTTCGACGGTGCAGCGCCTGTCGCATTGCGCGCTGATTGAATGCCGACTGGAGACCGGGCGAACGCACCAGGTCAGAGTTCACCTTGCGTCAATAGGTCATTCGCTAATAGGAGACCCTGTCTATGGACGAACCCCTGCGCCGCTGCGGGCGCTGTTGAAGGAAACAGGCTTTGCCCGCCAGGCCCTGCATGCCGCGACCCTCGGTTTCGTTCATCCGGCGACGGGTGAGCGCGTGGCATTCCACGCCGAGATACCGGCGGATATGCAGGAACTTATCGAGGAAACCGCTCGTTGAAATCGAGGAAACGCGCTGCAAGGTTCGCCGGAATCGTCTAGGATAACAATAATCCCGAGGCGGAGATCTCTAGGAAATCCCGTCTTCGCCCGGCCCGCCCGATGTGCGGGCGCACCGGGCAAGTGGGGCGCATGAGCCGGTACCGATAAGTCCGGCAAGCTGAAAGGTAAGGAAAGAAGTGAGCGAGAAGAAGTCTTTGACAGTACCTGCGTTGAGCGGCGAACAAAGCCTCAACCGCTATCTGTCTGAAATAAAGAAATTTCCGATCCTGACGGCCGAACAGGAATATATGCTCGCGAAACGTTACGCCGAGCATGAGGACCCGGAGGCCGCAGCGCAATTGGTGACGAGCCATCTGCGGCTGGTGTCCAAGATCGCCATGGGTTATCGCGGCTACGGCCTGCCTGTTTCCGACCTGATTTCGGAAGGCAATGTCGGCCTTATGCAGGGCGTGAAGAAATTCGAACCCGACCGGGGATTTCGCCTGGCGACCTATGCCATGTGGTGGATCAAGGCGAGCATGCAGGAATTCATCCTGCGCAGCTGGAGCCTTGTCAAAATGGGCACCACGGCCGCGCAGAAGAAGCTGTTCTTCAACCTGCGCCGCATGAAGAAGCAGCTGGAAGCCTATGAGGACAGCGATCTTCATCCCGATGACGTGACGAAGATCGCCACCGATCTGGGCGTGCCTGAACAGGAAGTCATCAACATGAACCGCCGCATGATGATGGGGGGCGATTCGTCGCTCAACGTCTCGATGCGCGGGGATGAGGAAGGCGCCGGCCAGTGGCAGGATTGGCTGACCGACGACCGTCCGTTGCAGGACTCGGTTGTCGCGGAGGCTGAGGAAGCCGAGGTGCGGCACGACATGCTGCTCGAAGCAATGGACAGCCTGAACGACCGTGAAAAGCACATCCTGACCGAACGCCGCCTTACGGAGAATCCGCAGACGCTGGAGGAACTGTCGAAGGTTTACGATGTAAGCCGTGAACGTATCCGCCAGATCGAGGTGCGCGCGTTCGAGAAACTGCAGAAGGCGATGCAACGGATCGCCGGTGACAGGTTGATGCCTACAGCGGCGTAAACCTACCGGGCACATCTGCTGAAAACTTGACGGCGGTGGCTGGTTGCAGCCGCCGCCGTTTTCATTCGTCCCGCCCGGCGGCCCTTGCCTGGCGGAACGTTCACGCTAACAAGGGCGGATGGGCTGCATCCTGAAAACCCTTGTCTCGCTGATCGTCGGCTTCATTGGCATCAGCCTGTTGCTGGTGATCCTGTTCCGCTTCGTGCCGGTGCCCTTCACCGCGACGATGGCGATGGACGAGAACAGCGTGACCAGGGATTGGGAACCGCTCGCTTCCATTGACCGCAATCTGGTTTCGGCGGTCATCGCGGCGGAGGACGGGAAGTTCTGCAGCCACGACGGATTCGATCGCGAAGCCATTGAGCAGGCGTTCCAGCGCAATCTGCAGGCGAAGGAAAAAGGCGGCGTGATCCGTGGCGGCTCGACCATCAGCCAGCAGACTGCGAAAAACGTCTTCCTCTGGCAAGGCGGCGGCTATGTGCGGAAAGGGCTGGAAGCCTGGTTCACCTTCCTGATCGAACAGATCTGGGGCAAGCGGCGCATCATGGAAGTCTATCTCAACGTGGCGGAAACCGGCATTGGCACCTATGGCGCGGAGGCCGGAGCGCAGCGTTATTTCGACCATTCCGCCAGTCGCCTCTCGGTTTCGGAAGCCAGCCGAATGGCGGCGGCGCTGCCGCTTCCCAAGGAACGATCGGTCGTCGATCCGAGCGGATTTACCCGCCGCTATGGCAATACGATCGCCGCGCGTATGGGCTCCGTCAGGCGTGACGGGCTTGACGCTTGCGTCTACGAGTAAGGCTCATGGGGGCAGGTCACGATCACTCGCATCACGCAGGCCACGGCGCGGGCCATAGCCATGCACCGGCAGATTTCGGGCAGGCTTTCGCCGTAGGAGTGGTGCTGAATTCCGTTTTCGTGGTGATCGAAGCGACTTACGGCTTCATCTCGGGTTCGATGGCTCTGGTCGCCGATGCAGGCCACAATCTCTCCGACGTGCTCAGCCTGCTGCTGGCGTGGGGCGCCAGCATTGCGGCGAAGAAGCCCGCCAACGCCCGCTTTACCTATGGCTACAAAAGCTCGACGATCCTTGCCGCTCTCGGCAATGCCGCTCTGCTGCTGGTGGCAATCGGCGCGATACTCTACGAAACGCTGCATCGCCTTGCCGATCCGGCGCCGGTGGAGGGATGGACCATGATCGTCGTGGCAGGGATCGGTATCGCCATCAACAGCGCGACCGCGCTCATGTTCGTGCGCGGCCGGAAGGACGATATCAACATTCGCGGTGCCTTCCTGCACATGGCTGCAGATGCGCTGGTGTCGGCGGGCGTCGTCATTGCGGGCGCGATCATCTTGCTGACAGGTGCCTCGTGGATCGACCCGGTAACGAGCCTGATCATCGTAGCGGTGATCGCATGGGGCACCTGGGGGCTGGCGAAAGACAGCCTTCGCATGGGGCTTCTTGCAGTGCCTGAAGGTATTTCAGAAGCGAGCGTTCGCCAGTTCCTCGCGCATCTCGACGGAGTCAGCGAAGTTCACGACCTGCATATCTGGCCGATGAGCACCACGGAAACGGCGCTGACTGCGCATCTGGTCATGCCGGGCGGTCATCCGGGCGACGAATTCCTGCGGCAAGCGAACAGAGAGCTTCTGGCTCATCACCGGATCGGCCATGCGACGCTGCAGATCGAACAGAGCCGCGAATGCGCGATGAAAGGCTGCTAGGCAGCGCCCAGCGGCAGATCGCCACCGGGCAGGGCGATATGGGTCAGATTCCAGCCCAGACCGTCTCTTTCAAAGATAAAGACGGGAGCGTTCGGATTGGCGGGTGAAAAAGCCCGAAAGCGGGAAAAGCCATCCCGCTCGATAGTCCAGTCCTCCGCCTCATCGCGCCGTTCATCTACTGGTGCAGTCGGCAACTGCGTCTGCGGGGTTCCAGCGAACTCGCCGGCATTCAGAGCGCGCCCTTCCCTGACCAGAGTGGCGACATTCTCCGGCGTCACCAGCCTGTCGATCACGGGGCCAATCAGACCAAGCGCCAGAGACGCGCCGAACTTGGCAGGCGCGCCGCCTCGGCCCGAGGCGACTTCCGCCTCCACCTGGGAGCGGGCATCTGCCTTGAGGCCCTCGCGGATCGACTTGAAATCCGCTCTTTCGCTAAGCGCTTCAGCATCGCCTTCGACGGCAGCCTGTCGCAACTGCATGACAGCATAGCCGGGCGAGGCGAAATACCAGGCTCCGGCTGCAAGTACCAGCAGAAGACTGAGGCCGATCAGCAGCTTCTTCACGCACGCACCTCATCGGCTGGGAAAGGTGCGCCGCGCGGAATTGCCGCGCGGCGCCGAGAGATCAGGCAGCCTGTTCCTTGTTCTTTTCGCCGCCCATGACCCGCACGGGATCCTTGCGGCCTTCGACCACGTCCTTGTCGATGACGATCTCGGTCACGCCTTCCATGTCAGGAAGGTCGAACATCGTGTCGAGCAACATGCCTTCAACGATGGAACGCAGTCCGCGCGCACCCGTCTTCCGCAGGATCGCCTTCTGCGCGATGGTTTCGAGCGCATCGCCGGTGAACGTCAATTCGACATCTTCAAGCTCGAACAGCTTGCCGTACTGTTTGACCAGCGCATTCTTGGGTTCGCTGAGAATCTCGACCAGCGCAGCCACGTCAAGATCGCGCAGCGTGGCGATTACCGGCAGGCGACCGACGAATTCGGGAATCAGGCCGAATTTCAGCAGATCTTCGGGCTCCGCCTTCTCCAGCAATTCGCCGACGCGGCGCTTGTCAGGGTCGGCCACATGAGCGCCGAAACCGATGGAGCGCTTCTGCAGGCGATCCGCGATGATCTTTTCCAGCCCCGCAAAAGCACCGCCGCAGATGAACAGGATGTTCGTCGTGTCCACCTGCAGGAATTCCTGCTGCGGATGCTTGCGCCCGCCCTGCGGCGGTACGCTGGCAGTCGTGCCTTCCATCAGCTTGAGCAGCGCCTGCTGAACCCCTTCACCCGAAACATCGCGCGTTATCGAGGGGTTTTCTGCCTTGCGCGTGATCTTGTCGATCTCGTCGATATAGACGATGCCGTGCTGCGCCTTGTCGACATTGTAGTCGCTGGCCTGCAGCAGCTTCAGGATGATGTTCTCGACATCCTCGCCGACATAGCCGGCTTCGGTAAGGGTCGTCGCATCGGCCATTGTGAACGGCACGTCGAAAGTACGCGCCAGCGTCTGGGCCAGCAGCGTCTTGCCGCAGCCTGTGGGGCCGACGAGCAGGATGTTCGACTTCGCCAGTTCGACATCGCCGGACTTCCCGGCGTGCTTGAGGCGCTTGTAGTGATTGTGAACCGCAACCGACAGCACGCGCTTCGCCCGGTCCTGACCGATGACGTAGTCGTTCAGCGTCGTGAAGATGTCGAGCGGCGTCGGAACGTCACCTTCCTTGCGGCCAGCGATCCCGGCCTTGGTTTCCTCGCGAATGATATCGTTGCACAGTTCCACGCATTCGTCGCAGATGAACACCGTTGGTCCCGCGATCAGCTTGCGCACCTCATGCTGCGACTTGCCGCAGAAACTGCAGTAAAGTGTGCTTTTGGAGTCCGTACCGCTCAATTTGGTCATGTCCCGTTTTCCCGAATGCCACCGAATGTCGCACGGCGGCAGATTCGCCCGACTCTATAGCCGGGAGTTCATTTATCAACCGATAGCTGTAGCATACTGCTCTTGCCCCAGGGTGAAGGGCAGGTGCAGCCGGTAAGTGAAACCTTTCGCCTACCGGCCCGGCCCTGCCCTATTCCGGCGCGCCGCCCGAACCCTTTTCGGTCGGATTGTCGCTATCTTCCGGCGTGCCTTCGTTCTCGGGCCGCGTCTCGAATACCTTGTCGACGATCCCGAACTTCATCGCTTCGTCGGCCTCGAGGAAAGTGTCGCGGTCCATCGCCTTTTCGATCTCCGTCAGGCTCTTGCCGGTATATTTCACGTAAAGATCGTTCATCCGCTGGCGAATGCGCAGGATCTCGCGCGCTTGAATTTCGATGTCGGAAGCCATGCCGCGCGCGCCGCCGCTGGGCTGGTGAACCATGATACGGGCGTTCGGCAATGCGATCCGCATACCGGGTTCGCCCGCGGCCAGCAGGAAGCTGCCCATCGAGGCTGCCTGCCCCATGCAGACGGTCGAGACGCGCGGCTTGATGTATTGCATGGTGTCATGGATCGCCATGCCCGCCGTGACGACGCCGCCGGGCGAATTGATATACATGGAAATCGGCTTCGAGGGATTCTCGCTCTCGAGGAACAGCAGCTGCGCCGTGATCAGCGAGGCCATGCCGTCTTCCACCTGTCCGGTGACGAAAACAATGCGTTCACGAAGCAAGCGGCTGAAGATGTCGAAGCTGCGTTCCCCACGGCTTGTCTGTTCCACGACCATCGGGACCAGCGCGCCGGTAACCGGATCGCGCGTGAACTGGCCCTGCGTGCCGTGAATTTCACCAGAATTGCCGAACAGATCGATCATGTATTGCCTCGTGGATTGGATGTCGAAACGCTATGTCGGCGTTGCCGGCGCGATGTTCAAGGGCATTAACCCCGATCCGGCATGAGCGATCAGACCTTCGTTCCGGAACATGGAAGCGCGCGAACTGCCGATGGCGGCTGCCAGCCTTGCCCATGCCGGCAATGATATGCCGGTTTGAGTGGTGTGCACATTTGGTCCGGCGCGGGCGAGCGACCTCGCGGTAAGCGATAAACCCAGCGCCGGCATCCGGCATGCGGCGGTCCTGAAGGCGGGCGCGGCCATGAACGCGCGCGCAGCGTGAAATTGCATGTGCCTCGCTTTCAGCGGTGGGGACCAACGCCAGACCGCCCAGCACTCGCGGCTTTGCTGCATTCTCTTGCCGGTACCACAGGCAGCGCCTAAGCGCTGTCGATGGACCCACGGATCGCATCTTTCGTCATCCTCGGCCTCGGGCTGATGTTCGCTGTCGGTATCGAGAAGGCGCTTTCTCGCAGCAACATCCTGTCCCTGCCCATCGTCTATGTTGCGGCTGGCTGGGCGCTGTTTTCCCTTCCGTTCGATTTGCCGAACATCAATCCGCTGATCGATTCCACGGACATCTATGCGCTGGAATACATCACCGAATTCATCGTCATCGTGTCCCTTATGGGAGCGGGCATTGCTATCGATCGGCCACTTACCTGGCCCAACTGGAAGCAGATCCTGCCGTTGCTCGGCGTTACGATGCCGATCACCATTCTTCTGGTCGCGCTGTATGGCTGGTGGGCACTAAGTCTTGCTCCGGCGAGTGCGATCCTGCTCGGCGGCGTGTTGGCACCGACAGACCCGGTTCTTGCGCGAAGCGTGCAGGTCGGTCCGCCGGGCAAGGACAAGCGGCACGATCTGCGATTCAATCTCACTGCGGAGGCTGGACTGAACGATGGTCTGGCCTTCCCTTTTATCCATTTGGCAATTGCCGCGATCGGGATGACGACTCTGGGCAGCTGGACGCTGTTGTGGCTGGCCGAGGACGTGGTCTGGAGGATGGGCGCGGGCACCATCGTCGGTTACCTGATCGGCTGGGCCGCCGGATGGTTCGTGTTCAAGCGCTATGCCGGGAGCGATGCACCGGATGTGGAGAAATCCATGGAGGAATACTCCACATCCGAAGGGCCGATCGTTTTCGGTGCGCTGCTGCTGGCCTATGGGGTTGCCGAACTCTGCCATGGTTATGGCTTTCTTGCCGTGTTCGTCGCTGCAGTGATCGTCCGGCAGAGGGAGGCGCGCAGCAGTTATCATCTGGTGCTGCACCATTTCATCGAACAGATCGAGAAGGTCATCCTCGTGGCCATGTTGCTCGCTTTTGGCGGCATGCTGGCAAGCGGGGTCATGGACGAATTGACCTGGGCGCAGGCAGGGTTGGGGCTGCTGCTGATCTTTGCAATCAGACCTCTTGGCGGGCTGATAGGAGAATTCAGAAGTCCCTTGCCGCGGCGGGGCAAGGCAGCCATGGCGTTTCTGGGCGTCAGAGGTCTCGGCTCGATCTACTATCTCGCCTATGCGCAGAACCACGGCGACTTTCCAGGGATGATGACCCTTTGGGGTACGGTCAGCTTTGCCATACTTGTTTCGATCGTCGTCCATGGCACGACGACCATGCGCTTCATGAAGTATGTCGAGGATGCAGGGGCGCATGTTTATCGTGAGGATGACGACAAGACGGCTGACAACAGGTCGGCGGCACAGGCCAGGATGGCATCGACCAGGAAGAAACCACCAGAAGAGCAGATGGAAGGCGACATAAGCGAAGGCTGACTTCGCGGAGCACGTGCGTTAAGGCGTTCGAGATACGGCACCCATCGCCTCAGGCATGAAAAACCCCGCCGCACCATACGGTCCGGCGGGGTTTCTTTAACCTTGTAGCTTACTTCTTCGGAGCAGCTTTCTTGGCTGGTGCCTTCTTTGCGGCCGGCTTCTTTGCAGCGGCTTCGGCATCGCCGGCCTTTTCGTCGGCAGCCTTGGAGGTCGCAGCCTTCTTGACCGGTGCCTTCTTCTTGGCAACGGGCTTGTCACCATCATCGGCGTCAGCTGCGGCCTTCTTGGCGGCAGGCTTCTTCGCCGGGGCCTTCTTCGCACCCTCGTCTGAAGAAGCTTCGTCGGAAGAATCCTTCTTCGAAGCAGCCTTCTTCTTCGCAGATGGCTTCTTCGCAGATGGCTTCTTCGCCGCTGGCTTTGCCTCGCCCGTCTGATCTTCCGCTTCGATCGCGGCTTCCAGTTCCTCGCGCGTAACATCGCGTTCGGTGATTTCCGCCTTGTCGAACAGGAAGTCGACGACCTTGTCTTCATATAGCGGCGCGCGCAGCTGCGCGGCGGCCATCGGTTCGGACTGGATCAACTGCATAAAGCGCTGGCGATCTTCCTGGCGATATTGCTGAGCCGCCTGCTGGATCAGCATGTTCATTTCCTGGCCGCTGACCTCGACACCGTTCTTCTGACCGATTTCGGACAGCAGGAGGCCCAGGCGGACACGGCGTTCGGCGATGGAGCGGTAATCGTCCTTCTCGGACTCCACTTCCTTTATCGCCTGTTCCGGATTTTCGTCGCGGGCAGCTTCCTGCTGCAGCTGGTTCCAGATCTGTTCGAATTCGGCTTCGACCATGCTCTGCGGCACGGGGAAGTCGTGGCCCGATGCCAGCTGATCGAGCAGCTGGCGCTTCATCTGGGTGCGGGTCAGGCCATTGGTTTCCTGCTCCAGCTGGCCGCGCAGCAATTCGCGCAGCTTGTCGATGCCTTCGAGGCCCAGCGACTTTGCGAATTCGTCGTCGAGCTTGGTTTCCTGCTCGACCTTCACCTGCTGCACCTTGATAGCGAACTGGGCTTCCTTGCCCTTCAGGTTCTCGGCCGGATAATCGTCGGGGAAATTGACGGTAATCGTCTTTTCCTCACCGGTCTTCACGCCCGTCAGCTGCTCTTCGAAACCGGGGATGAACTGGCCGGAACCGATGACCAGCGGCGCGCCTTCGGCCTTGCCGCCCTCGAATTCGACACCGTCGATACTGCCGGTGAAGTCGATGATGATCTGATCGCCCTCACCAGCCTTCTTGGTCTTGGCCGCGTCCTTGTAGCTCTTCTGCTGGCTGGCGATGTTCTGCAGCGCCTCGTCCACCTGTTCGTCCGTCACGGGAACCGTCAGACGTTCCAGCTTGATACCGTCCGTGTCGGGTGCCTGCACGTCGGGCAGCACTTCCAGTTCGACGTCGAGCTTGGCGTCCTTGCCCTCTTCATAGCTTTCATCGAAGCTGATGGACGGCTGCATCGCGGGACGCAGCTTTTCATCCTTCATCAGTCTGTCGACCGATTCGCGAACCGTTTCGTTCACGATCTGCGCGTGGATTTGTTCGCCATGCATCTTGCGGACGAGGTTGGCCGGCACCTTGCCGGGGCGGAATCCCGGCATCTTCACCTGCGGCGCGACCTTCGCGACTTCGGCATCGATACGCTTCTCGATGTCGGAGGCGGGAATGGTCAGCTGATAGGCGCGCTTGAGCCCCTCGTTCTTCGTCTGATTGATCTGCATGATGCGATTTGCTGCCTTTTCAAGAATCTGGCGTTTTTCAAAATTTCGTGTCCGTTCCGCCTGCCCGCAGCCTCAATTCAGGCGGCGCCGGGCGGCGGAATGGTGCGGGCGAAGGGACTCGAACCCCCACATCTTGCGATACTTGGACCTAAACCAAGCGCGTCTACCAATTCCGCCACGCCCGCAACCCGAACGAAGCCGCGCAAGGGCGAGCCTCACGGCAAGCGCCCGCCTGTATAAGCACAAGGGGAAAAGGGCAAGCGCGGCGATGTCTGCAACCGGCGACAGGGAACGCAAGGGCTCGCCGGGCCGTTCCCCTTGTGGAAAGGATCGCATGATGATCATCGAAGAAAGACGCACCCGTGCCGGCGACGAATACACGACGCCGGTGATCCCGCCAGCCACTCCGCCGGCCATCGACCCCGCCGTGCGGGCGAGCGATGCGGCAACGCTGCCCCGCGCCGACGGGGACAGCGACTTCCCCGGCAACACGCCGCCCGAAACCTTCCCGGACGACGGCGATGTGATCGAGCCGACCGGCCCGTCAGAAATCGAGATCGAGCGCGAGGACGTCGACGAACCCGGTCAGGGCGGTGGCGACGAGATCGTGCCGCCGCATTTCGTGCCGCCGCCGGACTGATCAAGGCCAGGGAGTCCGTGACGAGCGCGCTTGCGAATGGCGCAGGCCCGCTCTATCGGGCTGAGCCATGAGCGACGAAACCATCTCACCCGCCCCTTCCGGTGCTGCGGACATTCCGCCCGATCACCTCTCGGTCAATCCGGGATCACCGGCTTTCGATGCAGAAAAGCTGCAGCGCGGAGTGGGCATCCGGTTCAAGGGAACCCAGCGCCGCGACATCGAGGAATATTGCATTTCCGAGGGTTGGGTGCGCGTTCAGGCCGGCAAGAGCGTGGATCGGAAAGGCAATCCGCTGACCATCCGCCTGACCGGGCCGGTCGAGGCCTGGTACGAAGATCTGGGCGACGATGCGCCCGTCAACCGGAAGATCGCTTAAGCACTTCGGCTACTCGTAGCGTGCGATTGCCGCTGCAATCCTGTCGGTCGGAGCGGCATCGCCTTTAACTGGCCGTGCGGCTTGCCTACGAGCCTCGCGGTGCTGCTTAGCCGGAGATTTTACACGGTCTGCCCTGGCGAAACGAGCGCGCTTGGAGATAGGCGCTTCGGTGGCGATATCGGCAAAAGCATTGCGGAATTCCGGTGAAGTTTCGCGGCGGACCGGCTCCGCTGTCGGCGCGCTGGCGAGCTTCGTATTGTCCGCAGGAGCCGCACCGTCCGCGTAGATGAATCCCGACACGGGCCAAGCCGTCCGCCCCAGATCCTGTATCGGATCATACCAGACTCGCACGCTGGACCAGTCGTTACCGGGCGAGACATCCACCGCCAGAACATCGTTTTCAATCTGTCCGCGCCGTCCGTTGATCGGCGACCAGTTGGCATGCCTCAGCAGGACGCGGCGGGAATCGAGAATGCGGCTGACTGCGGCGACATGGCCCAGCCGCATGTTTCGATGCGGCGGAAAGTGCATTACCGCCCCGATCCGCGGTTCATGCCCACGCTCGTACCGGCCCGCAGCCTGGTCCCACCAGCTGTGGGCATCGCCATAAATCTGGACACCCGATTGCTGCCGGGCATAAGGCACGCACTGCAGGTAAGGCGGCAACTCCTGCGAATTTGCTGCGCGATCCCCGCTGTAGGAACGAAAACCCGTCGCATCTTCCGCCCAGGCCTGCGCTGGAACTGCAAGCAGGCTTGCCGCGATAAACAATGTCTTAGCCCCGTTCATGGCGCGAGACTGCGCCGAATATGGTTAAGAATTTGCTAAACCCGCTGAAGAGTGTCGTAGATTCCCCGAAGCGCGAAGACAGCGGTTTCTTGCCAAAGCGCCTCCGAAAGGCCACTTGCGCAAAATCATGTTACCGCAAGTCATCATCATCGGACGGCCCAATGTCGGCAAGTCAACCCTGTTCAACCGGCTCGTCGGCAAGAAGCTGGCGCTGGTCGACGATCAGCCCGGCGTCACGCGTGACCGCCGCACCGGAGATGCGGAGATCGCGGGGCTGAAGTTCCAGATCGTCGATACCGCTGGTTGGGAAGATGACGATCCTGCTTCGCTGCCAGGTCGGATGCGCCAGCAGACCGAACTGAGCCTCGCCGGCGCGGATGTCGCCATGATGGTGGTGGATGCTCGGGTCGGCATCACGACGCTCGACCAGGAAATCGCGCTCTGGCTGCGGCAGCAGCAAGTGCCGGTCATCCTGGTGGCGAACAAGGCCGAAGGGCGCGGCGCCCTGCCCGGCATCTACGAATGTTTTCAGCTCGGCTTCGGCGACCCTGTGCCAGTTTCGGCCGAACATGGCGACGGCATTGCCGATCTGTTCGATTCGCTCTGGCCAATCCTTGGCGAAGGCGAAAAGCTGCGCGAGGCAGCCGAAGACATCGCGAAGCAGGAGGCGAAGATCGCCCGCCAGCACGCCCGCGATGCCGCGGAAGATCGCGGTGAGGAATATGTCGAGGAGATTGTTGCCGGCCCCCTCAAGCTGGCCATCGTCGGGCGACCGAACGCAGGCAAGTCGACGCTGATCAATCGCCTGCTGGATGAGGAACGCCTGCTGACCGGACCTGAAGCCGGAATCACCCGCGATTCAATTGCCATCGACTGGCAGTGGCGCGATCCCAAGACGGACGAAACGCGCGAGATTCGCCTGATCGACACGGCGGGTATTCGCAAGAAAGCGCGGATCACCGACAAGCTGGAAAAGATGGCCGTCAGCGATGCGCGTCACGCCATTGATTTTGCCGAGGTCGTCGTGCTGCTGCTCGACGCCACGCAGGGCCTCGAACATCAGGATCTCAAGATCGCCTCCATGGTTCTGGAGGAAGGGCGCGCCCTGATGGTGGCGATCAACAAGTGGGATATCGCCGAAGATGCCAGCGGCCTGTTCAACGGCATTCGTCACGCGCTCGACGAAGGGCTGGCGCAGGTGAAGGGCGTGCCGCTGTTCGCCGTTTCGGCCCGGACCGGCAAGGGGCTGGACACGATGCTTTCCACTGCGTTCGAAATACGAGAAAGCTGGTCCAAGCGGGTGCCCACTGCCGCGCTGAACCGCTGGTTCGACGATGCGCTGGAAGCCAATCCGCCGCCAGCGCCGAAGGGCCGCCGGATCAAGCTGCGCTACATCACGCAGGTCGGCACGCGGCCGCCCCGTTTCGTGGTGTTCGGAACAAGACTGGATGCGTTGCCGACGAGTTACGAACGCTATCTTGTCAACGGCATCAGGCGCGAATTGGGGTTCGAGGCCGTGCCGGTGCGGGTCAATCTGAAAAGCCCGAAGAACCCTTTCATCTGAACGTCATGCCATGATCCTCGACTTCATCGCCGCGAATGCGGACATCACCACGACCCTGATCGAACGCACTTCAAGCACTGTTCGCGTTCAGCACATCCTGCAATTGTCCCTCGCCCCGGTATTTCTGCTGGCGGCGATCGGCGCGGTGCTGAACGTGATGAACACGCGGCTGATCTGGATTGTGGAGCGAGTGAACCGGATCGAGGAAGCCGAAGACGATGGAACAGGCGGGCGCGAATCGGAAGAGCTTCCTGCATTGCGGCAGCGGCGCTTCCTGGCGCAGGCGGCGGTCAACCTCTCCACGGCGGCAGCGCTGACCATCTGCCTCGTCGTCGCGCTGCTGTTCATCAGCGCCTTTATTCGTCCTCAGATCGGCACCTGGGTTGCAGCGGCATGGATCGTCGCAATGGTGCAACTGGTGCTGGCCTTGCTGCTGTTCCTGCTGGAAACGCGCGCTGCCATCACCTCGCCGCGCGAGCGCCGCCAGATCTCGCGCGAAATCCTCAGGCGGCGCCACGACCGCGAAGGATAGTTTACCGCTTGAGGGCGAAAACACGTCCATAGGTCAGGCAGCGCCACAACCACTCCAGCGGCCCGTATCGGAACCGTGCGAGCCACGATTCGGACACCACGAGCATGATTGCCCATGCGGCCAGAACCACCACATAAAGCCCAACGCGGTCCAGCTTGCCGAACAGGTCACCCAATCGGCCGTGGAACACCACCATCATCAGGATGGACGTTCCGATGTAATTGGTGAAGGCCATTCGCCCGGCAGCGGAAAGGCGGCGGCCGAGCCAGCCGCCCGCCTTGGGCGCCCACAAGGCGAGCAACGCCGCCATTCCGAGCGCCATCGGCAGCTGCCCGAAACTGCTGAGGCCGATATAGCCGAAAATGGCCGCGAAATAGTCGAAGCCCGTGCTCTGCACCCAGAGTCCGACGGTCAGGGTCAAGGCGCCGCCTGTCAGCAGCCCCGCCCAGCCCCATCTCCGCTGTTTTACCGGGTCCATACCGCCGGTGAAAAGGCCGAGGCGGTACAGGCCCATGCCGATCAGGATCAAAGGCAGAGTTTCCATCACCGTCAGCCACAATTCACTGCCAATGTCTTCGAGGTGACCCCTGAAATTATGCGCGACATATTGTGCGTAGGTGCCGTCCATGACGATGGCGGCGTCGCGGGCGCCTTCCTCCAGCTCGCTGGCCTTGCTGGCGAGCATCATGGCTTGCCCGTCGGCCAATGCCGCACTCGTGCCTGCCTCGGTCCCGCCCATGACATACATCGATGCGCCCATGGCCGTCATCAGCAGCGCACCGGCCAGAAAGCCCATGAGGCCGATGATCAATTGTGTCCTGGCGTCCCAGCCGATGCATAGCAGGGCGACGAGGCCCCAGACGGCATACAGAGTCAGGATATCGCCGCGCCAGATGAACAGGAAATGGGTAAGGCCGAATAGCAAAAGGAAGAACAGTCGCCGCGCCTGCAGCCATCTGGTGGCCCCGCGCTCTTTCGCCTTGTCGACGAACAGCACCATGCCCGCACCGAACAGCAACGTGAACAGGGCGCGCATCTTGCCATCGATCAGCGTGAACTGGGCGAGCCACAATGCGTCGGAGGCACTACCGTGCTCGACCATGAAGGCAGGCGGCCACAGATAGGCCGACCAGGGCTGTCCGAAAGCGACGATGTTGGCCAGCAATATGCCGAGCACGGCGATGCCGCGAATGAAATCCAGGCTGGCGATGCGCGGCTGGCCGGTTCTGGAAATCGGCATTGGCTGCATCACGTTGCCCGGGTCTTCGCCTGTCAGCCCCTGCGCCGCCTGACTCCTGTGCTCAGCCTCGTCCATATTCTCACCCCCGTTCAACTGACTAACTAGCAGAAGCTGTCAGAAACGGCAGGCTTTTCGCTCTGGAACGCGGCCTATTGCATTAACAGGCATTCCTGGCCTGCCCGCTTCAGCGCGGCGCAGGCAGCAGCGGCTTCCGCGCGCGTCGCGAATCCGCCGGCCAGGAGTCGCGTGAGCCGCCCTGATGCAATGAGGATCTGCTCGGTTCCGGCCAGTTCCGGCCTTGATGCAAGCCGATCCCAGAGCTTCTCTGCATTTCCATCGACGGAGAACGCGCCGAGTTGAACACGCCAGGGACCGTCCCGCTTCGGTTCTGTAGCGGCTCCAGCACCAGCCTCCGGAAGGGTGATGACTGGGGGCGGTGCGGTCGGCGGGATGTCGCGAACCGGGACTGTCTCTGGAACCGTGCCTGATGTGGGCACTTCTGGCACTGACTGCGTCGCGGTGCCGCGGATTGGGTCAGCTCCTGCCTGCTCCGGACTTTGCAGGCCGGTCGCGCTCGCTGCCAAGGCGACGGCACGCCGTGCCTCTTCCACGTTTGGAGCGGCAGTGGCGCTTTCTGCAGGAACCGGCACGATAGCTCCCGAGCCCCCCTGCCTCAGGGCAAGATCGACAGCGGCGAATTGGACATTGCGCCGCGAATCAGAGGCATCGCGCAATTGATCTGCGACAATCTGCGCCTGCTGTCGCTGTTCCAGCGGTATGTACCTGTCCATCTGCGCGATGGCCGAGGTGGCCTGCGGCAGACCGGCGGCGTTCGCGTTGGTCAGCAATGCATATGCACGAACCCAGTCCCGCGGCACCAGATCGCCGTTGAAATGCGCGATACCCAGCAGATATTGCGCGCGCGGGTCGCCGCGGTCGGCCGCTGCCTGCACATAGGGCAGCGCAGCCTCGCGCCGCCCGTCCTGGAACATCAGCAAACCGTAATTGTCCGCTGCCTGAATGTGCCCCTGCGCCGCCGCCTGCGCATAGTAGCGTTCGGCGATGATGATGTTGGCCGCCACTCCCCTGCCGAGGCGATAAGCCTGCGCCAGATTGAACTGCGCGTCGGCGTCACCCGCCTCTGCCGGCCCTCGCCAGATTTCGACCGCAGTGCCGTAATCTCCGGCGCTCCAGGCATCCACACCGGTCTTCACCACGGTCGCGTTCCCGGTCTGGGCAGTTGCAAGAGTGGGAATCGTGCCGGACAGGCCGAACATGAGCATTGCGGCGGCAAACCGGCTCAGGAATGGCCGCATCGCACCGGCTTGTGTCATTGACGATCCAGTATTGCTGCTGGTCGCACTTTTCAGAAAAGCCTTGCCAGTCATGGTCATGTTGCCCGCCTGTCTTTTTCTGCCGAGCCGAACCCGGCCCTTTTCGCAGCCCTTCCTAGTGAATGCAGTGTTAGCAAAGAGTTTCCCTCAGAACAAAAGGCCGGTGCTGTATCGAGGCCTTCCGTAAAGACTGCACGCAGACGCCAAGGCCGAAGTGCTCCTTAACTCAAAATTAGGGGTATCCTGTGCATCAGTTGCTGGCGGGTCGCAATGACGAGGCCCGATCAGGGTTTCATACGGTTTATCCGTCAATCAATTCAGGGGGACCAGTCCGTGCGTGTACTGGCATTGGCATCGCAAAAAGGTGGATCGGGCAAGACCACCCTGTCCGGGCATCTGGCGGTTCAGGCGCAACGCGCCGGCGCAGGTCCGGTGGTTCTGATCGATATCGATCCGCAAGGTTCGCTGGCAGACTGGTGGAACGAGCGCGAGGCGGAATATCCCGCCTTCGCCCAGACTACCGTCGCCAGGCTGGCGAACGATCTGCAGATCCTGCGTCAGCAAGGTTTCAAGCTGGCGGTCATCGACACGCCGCCCGCCATCACCATGGCCATTCAATCGGTCATCGGGGTTGCCGAACTGATCGTCGTGCCCACCCGGCCCAGCCCGCATGATCTGCGCGCCGTCGGTGCCACGGTCGACCTTTGCGAACGCGCCGGCAAGCCGCTGGTGTTCGTGGTGAATGCCGCTACTCCGAAAGCGAAGATCACGTCGGAAGCGGCAGTGGCTCTGTCGCAGCACGGCACCGTTGCGCCGATCACGCTGCATCACCGCACCGATTTCGCCGCCAGCATGATCGATGGCCGCACCGTCATGGAAGTGGACCCGAACAGCCGCAGCGCGAACGAGGTCACGGCTTTGTGGGGTTACATCTACGACCGGCTGGAAAAGAACTTCCGCCGCACGGTCTTTGCAGCGCCCGGCGGAATGCATCAGGCATCCGGTGCCGCTCGCAACGCCGGAACCCATCGCCCCGCAGGCGGCTTCGGCCGCCGGGTCGCCCAGTAGAATCGCTGAATAGCGGAACCCCGCACAGGAACGCATATCATGTCGGAAGCCAGTTTCGCATCTCTCAGCCCGACGCTGCTTGCCCGCAAGGGCGGCGCCAGGCCGGCCATGCGCCCGCAACTCACGCCGCTGATCCCGGGCCGCCCGGCCAATCTGGAGGATCTGGGCTGGAATGACATGGGTGAGCAGGACGATGACGCCTCATGTGAAGGCGAAGTCGTCCAGTTGACCCCCGCACCCGCCAATCCGGAAGCCGAGGCGGAAGCCCGCGCCAACGATCGTGAGGCAGAGGCTGCTCTCGCGGACAAACGTGCGCAGCTTGTCCCGCCGGCGGTTCACCGCCAGCAGCACGAGATCGCTACGCGCATCAAGGCTGTGGAAACCTCGCCACGGCATGTTTCTGCGGGCGAGGAGCGGCCTGTCACCAAGGCTGTAGAGCCGATGGGCGAGCACGAGGAAGCAGTCGATCTGCCGAAGAATGCAGCGGCGGTTCTCCGGAATGTCACGTCCATTACCTCGCGCCAGTCAGCGGCATCGCGCGGCAAGCGTGCAGCCTTTACCCTGCGCCTCGATGCCGAACGCCATCTGAAGCTGCGTCTGGCCAGCACGATAGCCAATCGCAGCGCCCAGCAGATCGTCACCGACGCGCTGGATGCCATGCTGGGCGACATGCCCGAACTCGATACCTTGGCCGCGCAATTGCAGCGGCGCACCAAATCATGAGGGGACATGCCATGACCGGGACCAATCCGAAGACGCGCAGGATCGCGCTCGCCGCGACCACCGCACTTGCCACCCTCGCACTCGGCGGATGCGCCACCAGCAGCGCCCCGCGTGCCGACCTTTCGGCTGCCCACGCGCAGAAGGAAATGGCGCAGGGCAATCACGAGAAGGCGGTTGCCCATGCAGAGGCTGCCGTTCAGGCCGAGCCCCGCAATGCAGCCTATCGCACCATGCTCGGCGCAGCCTACATGGATGCCGGCCGCTTCGCATCGGCTGCGACCAGCTTCGAAGACGCGCTGGAACTCGGCGACGATTCCGCTCGCACTGCGCTCAGCCTCGCCCTCGCCTATGTTGCGCAGGGTGAACAGCGCGCGGCACTGGACCTGCTCGATGAATGGGCGCCCGACATCGCACCGGCCGATCTCGGCCTCGCCCTGGCCTTGGCGGGTGAGCCGGACCGCGGCGTTCAGATCCTTGGCGATGCCCTGCGGGCCGGGGAAACTACCGTGAAGCTTCGCCAGAATCTCGCCTATGCCTACGCCCTGCAAGGCAATTGGAGCGGTGCGAAGATCATGGCGGCGGAAGATGTTCCGGCCGGTCAGCTCGACGCGCGTATCGCGGAATGGGCGAAATCGGGACGACCCGATCAGGCACACCTGCGCATCGCGAACGTCTTGCAGGTTCCGGTGATTGCAGATGCCGGCCAGCCGGCAGCGCTGGCACTTTCGAACAACCCCGGCCCGCAGCAACTCGTGGCAGAAGCCGCAGAGCAGATGGCTCAGGTAGAAATTCCGAATACACCCCCGGCTGCACAATATGCCGAGGTGCGACCCGCTGCCGAACTTCCTCCGATACCGACGCAATCTGCCGCTCCCGCCTTCACGCCGGCCGCGGCGGTGAAGATAGCCGCGGCTCCGCAGCCAGTAGCGACTGAAGCCGCAGCAAAACCTGCAGGGTTCACCAAGGCTTTCGCCAGCAGCGAGATTGTTCAGCCCATCCCGGCTCGCCAGCCAGCTGCAAGAGAGGCGCCGAAGCAGGCACCACGCACAGCCTCGTCGTCTCGTGTTGCAGGCGGAAGCCACCTGGTTCAGCTCGGTTCATTCGGGAGCGAAGATCGCGCTCGCCGTGCCTGGGACATCTATGCCGACCGCTATCCCGAACTGCGCAATCACGACATGGTCATCACCCGCGCCCTCGTGCGCGGAAAGACGTATTACCGCGTGTCAGCGGGCGGATTGCGGCAAGCCGCTGCCAGTTCGATGTGTGCATCGGTCAAGGCCTCGGGCCACGGTTGCTTTACCTGGGCGGAAGGCAAGCCGCTGCCCGGCGCACTCGATCAGGGCGTCCGCATGGCGCGCCGCTGATCCATTCATCTCTAACGGATGCAGGCCCGCCCGCCCTCTCCGGCGCGTCGGGCCTTGCTTTGTCGGCGCGATCTTGCACGATCGCGCAGAAGCGACGATTGAAGCGCCTGACGTCAACCGCGCAGGCCTATCGCAATGATCAACCCCACCGACCTTGAAGCCGCTTTCGACCGCGTCACCGATTTCTGGTCGCCCAAAATTATCGGTCAGGTGAACGACCATCTGCTGAAAGTCGCCAAGCTGAAGGGCGAGTTCGTCTGGCATGCCCATGATACGCAGGACGAGTTGTTCCATGTCGTCAAAGGCGCGCTGCGGATCGAGTTTGAAGATCGCGCCGTCGATCTGAAAGAGGGTCAGTTCCTGACCGTTCCGAGGGGCGTGCGCCACAATCCGGTGGCGGAGGAGGAATGTTGGGTGCTGCTGATCGAGCCTGCTTCGACCCTGCATACCGGCGATGTCGAAACGCCGATCAGCCGCAGTCTGGACGAACAATTGTCCTAGATCAAACCTTTACGCCGCCCTTGAACAGCGCCATTACGCGGCCTTGGGTCGGCTGCCCGTCGAAAGGCGTATTGCCCGCCTGCGCTTCCATCCGGCGGCTGTCCACGATCCATGGCTTCTCGGGATCGACAATGGCGATGTCGGCCTCTGCCCCCTTGCGCAGTTCGCCTGCGTTCACGCCCAGAAGGCGCGCCGGATTGGCGGCAAGAAGCGCAGAAGCACGCGGCATGTCGATCACCTCGTCACGTACGAGCGTCAGAACCATGGCCAGCAGGGTTTCGGCACCCGCCATGCCCTCCGCCGCATCGGCGAAAGGCAGGCGCTTGTCCTCCGGGCCGCGCGGGTCGTGACCGCTCGAGACTAAATCAATGGTCCCGTTGGCAATGGCCTCGCGCACGGCGTGGCGGTCCTCTTCCGACCGTAGCGGCGGGGACAGCCTTGCAAAGGTACGAAAATCGCCGGTCGCAAGGTCTGACAGCATAAAGTGCGCCGGCGTTACCC
>NZ_JAAFZT010000012.1:173620-197118 GCF_013336795.1 Alteripontixanthobacter muriae
CGCAAGCGCGATATCGCGCATGACCGCCAATTCCTCCGCCTGCGCGGGCGCGCCCGCCAGGCCCATCCGCGTCGCCATTTCGCCTGCGGTGGCAACGGCAGGACCCGACAGCGCCGCATCTTCGGCATGGGCAATTACCACGAGGTCCAGCATGGCCGCATATTGCAGCAGGCGCAGCATCATGCCGGAATCGCCGATCCAGCGGCGGCCCGTGGCGATTGCGCGAGCGCCCGCGTCGCGCATCAGCGCCACTTCGGCCAGGCGCTCGCCTACCAGTCCAGTGGTCGCCGCCGCAAGCGGGTGGACCCACAGGTCAGGCTTGCCGCTCTGCGCTGCGAAGCGGATTCGGGGCGGGAAGTCGAGCGGCGGATCCTGGTCCGGCATCAGCGCCGCACGGGTGATCCCGCCGAAATGGAACGCGGGCTTGTCGATCGAAAAGACGCTGAGGTCGACGAGGCCCGGCATGATCAGGCGGCCGTTCGCTGCGATGACCTCGTCACCGGCCTGCGGCGCGATGTCGCCCAGCGCCGCGATATGTCCGTCCACCATGCGCAAGCCGCCTTCGACGATCCCGCTGTTCAGGACCAATCGACCGCCCTTGAGGAACACTGCCCGCGCCTGCTTCATGGCCAGTTTCCGTCAGCCTGAAGATCATCCCAGCCGTCCACCCCGCGCTGCCGGCGGGTCAGCACATCGAGGCAGGCCATGCGCATCGCGACGCCCATCTCCACCTGCCGCGTGATGATCGAACGATTCAGCAGATCGGCCACGTCGCTGTCGATCTCCACGCCCCTGTTCATCGGCCCGGGATGCATCACCAATGCATCCTGCTGCGCCAGTTCCAACCGCTTCCGCGTGAGGCCATACAGATGATGATATTCGCGCGGCGAAGGGATGAACTGCCCCGCCATGCGCTCCGTCTGCAGCCGCAGCATCATCACCACGTCCGCGCCTGACAGGGCCTCGTCGAAGGAATGGAACGGGGTGGCGCCCATCGCCTCTATCGCAGCTGGAAGCAGCGCAGGCGGAGCGCAGACCCGGACGTTCGCACCCAGCGCGGTCAGGCACAGGATGTTGGACCGTGCGACCCGGCTGTGCAGGATATCGCCGCAGATGACGATCGTCTGCCCCGTGAAATCATCCCCCGCCTCTCCACGTGCGCGCAGCGCATGGCGCAGGGTGAGCGCATCGAGCAATGCCTGCGTCGGATGTTCGTGGCTGCCGTCTCCGGCATTCAGAACCGGGCAGTCCACCTTGTCGGCAATCAGCGCGACCGCCCCGCTCGATGCATGGCGGATCACGATGGCATCGGCCCGCATGGCGTTCAGCGTGATCGCGGTATCGATCAGCGTTTCGCCCTTCTTCACGCTGGAGGTTGCCGCATGCATATTCACGACGTCGGCACCAAGGCGCTTGCCCGCGATCTCGAAGCTGAGCAGCGTCCGGGTAGAGTTTTCGAAGAAGGCGTTGATGATGGTGAGGCCGGTCAGCGCATCGGCGCGCTTGGCGCTGCGGCGGTTCAGCTCAATCCACTGCTCGGCCTCGTCCAGCAAGTACAGGATTTCGTGACGTTCGAGCCGCCCGATGCCCAGCAGGTCACGATGCGGAAAGGCCAGGCCACCCGCCGGGTGGCGGGACGCTGCGGAGGAGGTGCCGGGCAGTGCCATCAAGGCCATGCCCTTAATCGAGCCAGGTATGTCGCTCAAGCGGTTTCGGGTGGCAGGAACAGGCAGCGAACCCTAGATAGGCTGCGGACGATATAATCGGGGACGCATTTCAGATGATTTTCGCACGCAAGGTCTGGCACCTGCTGGTCGGCATCAAGGACGGGCTGAGCCTTGTCTTCCTGCTGCTTTTCTTTGCACTGCTCTACGCGGTGCTGACCGCACGGCCCAGCCCGGCCATGGTACAGGACGGCGCGCTTCTTCTCGAACTCGACGGAATTATCGTCGAGGAACGTACCGAGATCGATCCTTTCGCCGTGCTGCTATCCGGTTCTGCGCCCACGGGCGAATATCCTGTGCGTGAACTGGTCCGCGCGCTGGATGCGGCGGCGGATGACGACCGGATCGGCTCCGTCGTGCTCGACCTCACCCGCTTCATGGGCGGCGGACAGGTACATCTTACGGAAATCGGTAGCGCTCTCGACCGCGTACGCGCAGCGGAAAAGCCGGTTCTGACCTATGCTGTCGCCTATGCCGATGACGGGATGATGCTCGCCGCCCACGCCAGCGAGGTCTGGCTCGACCCGATGGGCGGCGCCAGCATCACCGGTCCGGGCGGCAATCGCCTGTATTATGGTGAATTGCTCGACCGACTGAACGTGAATGCGCGCGTCTACAAGGTCGGTGAATATAAATCCGCTGTCGAGCCATATTTGCGCAGCGACATGTCGCCCGCAGCACGCGAGAATTACGAAGCTCTCTATGGTGCACTGTGGGAGGAATGGCAGGCAAATGTAAAAAAGGCGCGGCCTTCCACCGATATCGCCCGCGTGACGCAGAATCCGGCCGAATGGTTGCAGGCCAATGGCGGCGATCTCGCTACCGCAGCGCTGCGCGCAGGGCTCGTCGACAAGCTTGGCAACCGGGCGCAATTCGGGGCGCGCGTAGCGGAGATCTCGGGCGAGGACGAATGGGACGACATGCCCGGTGCCTTCGCGCATACCGAACTCGAACCGTGGCTGGCGGACAATCCGCTGGAAGAGATCGGCGAGCGGATCGGCGTGGTCACTGTGGCCGGAACCATCGTGGACGGTGATGCAGGCCCAGGCACCGCCGGTGGGGACCGGATATCCCGCATTCTCGACGAAGCTCTGGACGAGGATCTGAAGGGCTTGGTCATCAGGGTCGATTCGCCCGGCGGATCGGCCCTGGCGAGCGAGGAAATCCGCCGCGCCGTCCTGCGCCACAAGGCGAAGGGCATCCCCGTCGCCGTCAGCATGGCGAATGTCGCGGCCAGCGGCGGATACTGGGTCGCCACCCCCGCCGACCGGATCTTCGCCGAGCCTGAGTCGATCACCGGATCGATCGGCATCTTTGCCGTAATCCCGACATTCGAGGAAGCGGCAAACAGCATCGGCGTATCCTCCGACGGGGTGAAAACCACTGTACTTTCCGGCCAACCCGACCTTGTCGCGGGGTTCCCGCCCGAAGTGGATGCCATCCTGCAAAGCACGATCGAAGACGGATATGACGACTTCATCGCCCGCGTCTCGCAATCACGCGGATTGTCGGCGCAGGCCGTGGACCGGATCGGGCAGGGCCGCGTCTGGGACGGCGGCACCGCCCGCCAGATCGGCCTGGTGGATCAATATGGCGGTCTGGACGATGCCCTGGGATGGGTCGCTGCCAAGGCCGGGCTGGCTGGTGACGATTGGCACCCGGTCTTCCTGGGCACCGAAGAAGGCACCTACGATACGCTGCTTCGCAGCCTGTTCATGCCGGCCGAGGCGCGTGGCCCCGCACTCGACAATTTCGCCATGTTCGCAGGCCAGCAGGATGCCTTGCTCGCCCAGCTGCAAGGCGACCTTGAGCGGCTAACCGGCACTCGCGGGATGCAGGCCTATTGCCTGGAATGCCCCGCCCCGCACCGCTCTGCTTCCGGACGGCTCGACAGCGGGTGGCTGGCCATGCTGGCGCGGCTGATTAACTGATCCCGCGTCTGGAGGCGAGCCGCGCCCCGCAGGTCACCGCTTGCCAAGCATGGCGGATGGTGGCAAAGGCGCGGTCCTGCCAGTCGGTCCGGCGGGCGCGTAGCTCAGTGGTAGAGCACACCCTTCACACGGGTGGGGTCGCAAGTTCAATCCTTGCCGCGCCCACCATCTTTTCAATGACTTAGAAGAGATGGTTCGCGTTGCCATGAAAACATGAAACGTGGGTGGACATCCGCGGACATTGACGGGGATTTCGGCGCAATAAGGTTTCGAGCTTTCGCCAACTACATGGGCCAGCATTTCGCAGCAAACCAGAAGGTTATCGCGTTTCACGATTGGCTGTCACACACGGCTATAGGCAGAGACCGCGGAAGGAGCCTTGGCTGCGGCCTCCCCTTGTTGGTCCCTTCCACGCTTCTTTGTCCCAAGCCTTTCCACCGGCCCTACTGAAAAGCGGAGCCTCCCCCAGCTTTCCAGAACACTGTTGTTGAAGAAATTCTGCCGGTGCGGGCGGCACAGGGATCTGTCTCGGTCGCCCATCCTTGTCCTTACCAACTGTCAGCGTGCGCTTGCGAGGCTCGAAATCGCTGACTGTAAGACCGGCAATCGCACCGGGTCGGAGTGGCAGAAGGCACAGCGCCTGAACGAATGGAGCTACTTCCACGCTAGCAGCTGTCAGGCGTTTCCGCCGGTCATCACGATCAAGATAGAGCTCCCGCCTCCGGTCAGCACCCTTGTTCGGCTTTAGCGCTTCCTGCCAGGCAGCATCGGTATTCGGCGCGCCCGGGTTTGGCATCTGCCCTAGTGCTGCCCTGAGCGGCACGATGTCGCGATTAACGCTCGATGCAGACCGTTGCCTCGTGCGTTGTTCGCCTTCCTTGTTGCGGCTCCAGGCACTCGGCCCGGGAACTTTCCATGAAGAAGACTTCATCCGCCGATGATACTGAGATCGGTAGCTTTGTCGTCAGTCTCTCGTGGCCACCGCTTCCTGCGTGCCGTGCCTGCCCTTTCTCCCGGCGCAAATGCACGCCTGCCCACACCTAACCGGCCTTGCGGCAAGCTGGCGTGGGCGCTGCGCCTTCCACCGGAACGGCAAAACTGCGCACATAGTCGCCAAGACTGTCCGTCACTTCCTCTTCCGTCAGCCCGAACTGCTGAAGGCTGTAATTATGCGGCTTCTGTTTCAGCTTGCGCGAGCGGGTGACGTAAGCTTCCATCGCGGGCTGCGCGGGTGTCATGTCCATCTCGAGAAAATCGTAGATTCGCGCCATCGTTCCGCGCCAGTCGCGGTCCATGTCGGCAAATTGAACATCCATCATGCGCTCGGCGGGGATGCTTTCCCGTGCTTTGCGCATGCGGGCGATCTCCAGCTCCGTCTTGCGCAGCCATTCCCGCCCGATGTCCGCCGCATCGACGTCATCGGAATAGATGATGGTCTGGTTCCAGGCGAGGCTGGCGGCGCTGCCAACGACGGCTATCGGATCGCGATGGGTGAAGATCAGCCGGGCATCGGGGAAGACGTTCAGCAAAGCCGGCAGGTCCAGCATGTGCTGAGGCGTCTTCAATATCCACGGACGGATGCTGGAGACCTGCTGCGACCATCCGATCAATCTGAGCAAGTCAGCCATATAGCGGTATGCAGGTGTTGCATCCGCATCTTCGCACCAGCGGCCATAGGTCGGCACCTGCCACTGCGCCTCGTGCTTCATCCCGTACATGCTTGCGACTAGCAGGCCGAGTTCTTCCTCCGGCTCAAATGGGCCGGTCGGGTGAATCGACAGGGTGCGCGGGTTGGCGAGACGGGCGACCTTCATGATGCGCGAGGCAAGAACCGGACGAAAGTCGCGCACCGACGGATCTTCGAAATCGGGGCGCGGCACCGGGCTGATCGTCTCGAAGCTGCGCATGTGCGAAAAGCGGTGGTCGCTCGCCAGCAACCGGTGCAGCCGCGTGGTTCCGGACCGCATCGGACCGACGATGACCACCGGCCGCTTGACGGGGCGAGCCAAAATCTCCGGATGCCGCGCAAACCACATTTGCGCCCATAGCCTGTCCACCAGCACTTTCTGGAATTGCTGCTGGGCGGAAACTTCGCCCGCCGCATTCAGCCTAGCTTCGGCATTCACCGAATCGAGCAGCACGTCGAAGGGCTTCTCGAACCAACCGTCGCCGAAATCGTCCAGCCCCGCCTGCGCCGCGGCCCTGTCCATCAACGTTTGCCTGTCGAGGCGCACGGGGTTCAGCCAGCCGAGCCGCCGTCCTGTGCGAATGCCGCCGTCGAGCACATCTATGAAGCGGGTGCGCTTAGGCGGAAGGGCGTGTTTTTGTTGCAAATTATCTCGCCATTCCAGCGGCTGAACGAAGTGCTGCTCGCTGCCAGAGCGCGAGGCCTACGTCCAGCCCTGTGCAGAAATGTCGCATTATTTGCAGGGTGGACAAGCCCGTCTGCCTGTCCAATAGCACCGCCATGCATGATATCCGTGTGATCCGCGACGCCCCCGACGCTTTCGATGCCGGCCTGGCGCGGCGCGGAGCCGAGCCTGCAGCCGCGGCCATTCTCGACCTCGACAGCCGCCGCCGGGCCGTGGCGACCCGCATGCAGGAGGCGCAGGGCCGCCGCAACGAAGCCAGCAAGGCTATTGGGCAGGCCATGGCCAAGGGCGAAACGACGCTTGCCGAAACGCTGAAGGCCGAGGTCGCCGAGCTGAAGCAGACGCTACCCGCGTTCGAGGAAGACGACCGCCAGCTCTCCGCCGACATGAACGACCGGCTCGCTGCCCTGCCCAATGCACCAGCGGATGACGTGCCGGATGGCGCGGATGAGAGTGCGAATTTAGAGCAGGCCCGCTGGGGCGATCGCCGCGAGTTTTCCTTCACCCCGCGCGAACATGCCGACCTTGGGCCGCCGCTGGGGCTGGATTTCGAGACCGGCGCAAAGATTTCCGGCGCGCGGTTCACATTCCTGCGGGGGCCGATAGCCCGGCTGCACCGGGCATTGGGGCAGTTCATGCTGGACATGCAGGTGACACAGAACGGCTTCACCGAATGCGCCCCGCCCCTGCTGGTGCGCGACGAAGCAGCCTTCGGTACGGGCCAGCTGCCGAAGTTCTCCGAAGATCTGTTCCAGACCACGGATGGCCGCTGGCTCATTCCCACTGCCGAGGTCAGCCTGACCAATGCCGTTCAGGGCGAGATCCTGGACGAAAGTGCCTTGCCGATCCGCCTGACAGCGTTGACCCAATGTTTCCGCAGCGAGGCTGGGGCCGCAGGCCGCGACACGCGCGGCTTCATACGTCAGCATCAGTTCGAGAAAGTGGAACTGGTCAGCATCGTGCGGCCCGAAGACAGCGAGGCGGAGCACGAACGCATGACCGCCGCGGCTGAAGGCGTGCTGAAAGCGCTTTGCCTGCCCTATCGCAGAATGCTGCTTTGCACGGGCGACATGGGCTTCACCGCGCGCAAGACATACGATCTGGAAGTCTGGTTGCCGGGACAGGACGCTTATCGGGAGATTTCCAGCATCTCGAACACGGGCGACTTTCAGGCGCGTCGGATGAATACCCGATATCGCCCCGCAGGTGAAGGCGGCAAGAAGACTGCCTTCGTGCATACGCTGAACGGTTCGGGTCTTGCGGTTGGCCGGACACTGGTCGCGGTGCTTGAGAACTATCAGCAGGAGGATGGCTCTGTCGCCGTTCCCGACGCCCTCGCCCTCTACATGGGCGGAATGACGAAGCTGGAGGCAATCGGCTGATGCGTATTCTTGTCACCAATGACGACGGTATTCACGCGCCGGGCATCGACGTTCTGGAAGAGATCGCACGCGAGATGAGCGACGATGTCTGGGTCTGCGCGCCAAGCGAGGAACAGTCGGGCGCGGGCCATTCGCTGACCCTGAACCGCCCGGTGCGGCTGCACAAGCATGGCGAGCGCCGCTTCGCCGTCAGCGGCACGCCGACCGATTCCGTCATGATGGCGCTGCGCATGGTCTTGACGGAAGAGAATGGCGGTCCGCCCGACCTGATCTTGTCCGGCATCAATCGCGGAGCCAATCTCGCCGACGACATCACCTATTCCGGCACGGTCTCCGCGGCAGTGGAAGGTGCCTTGGCCGGCATCCGTTCCATCGCGCTGAGCCAGGTCTATTCGCGTGAGAGCCATGGTCAGGACATCCCCTTTGCCGCCGCAAGAGCATGGGCTGTCCGCGCGATCGAACCGCTGCTCGATACGCCTCTGCCGGAACGAACGCTGGTCAACATCAATTTCCCGCCGCTGGCCGCCGACAAGGTGCAAGGCATCCGCGTCTGCAGACAGGGATTTCACGACTATTCGCGCGGTTCGGTGGTCGTCGGGCGTGACCCGCGCGGCTATCCCTATTACTGGTTCGGCCTCAACGCGATCGAACATTCGCTTGATCGCGGTACCGACCTGGAGTCCATCGACGATGGCTATGTCTCCGTGACGCCGCTGCAGCTGGACCTCACGCATCATTCCTCGCTGGGCGCGCTAGCCGACAGGTATGAATCCTGATGCGGCGCATTGCTCCTGTGGCGGTCTTCGCAGCGGTTCTTCTAAGCGCACCCCCCGCTCTGGCCAGCGACCCCGCGACCGAAACCAGTCATGTCGTGCAGGAAGGCGAAACGCTGAACGGCATCGCCAATCGCGCCCGCGTCCCGGCTGCCGTGATTGCCGCCGCGAACGGGTTGCAGGAGCCCTATTCCGTGCGGCTGGGGCAGAAACTGATCATTCCCCGGCAGCGGTCGCATAAGGTGCGCGAGGGCGACACCGGACTGTCGATCGCCCGGCGCTATGGGGTGCCATTCAGGAACATAGCCATCGCGAACAGGCTGGAGGAACCGTACGAAGTTCAAATCGGACAGGTCCTGATCATCCCGGCCGTGGTGAAGGCACCGCAGACTGTTGCAGCCCGCGAGCGGCCTTACTTCCGCGCTCCGCATGATGGAGAAATCATGCTCGGCTTCGCGGTTCGTCCAGATGGCGGCGGTCATGACGGCCTGGACTTCGCAGCCGACGCGGGCGACATGGTCCGCGCCGCTGCCAACGGGACGGTGGTTTTCGCCGGCAACGAGCCCGAGCGGTTCGGCCGCATGGTCGTCATCGATCACGGACAGGGATGGCGCAGCGTCTACGGCCATCTGGAACGGATTACCGTTTCTGCAGGGCATGTCGTGAAATCCGGCGAACGCGTCGGCATCGCAGGCGATGCGGGCGAAGCCGAGCGAGTGGAGTTGCACTTCGAAGTCAGGCGCGATGGACGCCCGGTCGATCCGGCGCCTCTGCTCGCAGGCGAGAATTAGGGCCTCTCGCGCATGAGCCGTACCAAGCCGCAGAAGCCATCGGCAAAGCGCGCGCCGACCGGCGGCCCCGAGGAGCGGACCATGCGCGGCCCTGGGTTCCGGCCCCTGCGCCGCGCGGTCAAGGTGCCGGTCTGGGGCGACCTTGGTATCCGCCTCGGCCTGGCGATCTTCCTAGTCATGATCGTGGTGATGATCCACTGGTGGGACCGCGACGGGCTGGTCGACAATCTGGATGGCGAGGTAAGCTTTTCCGATGTCGTCTATTTCACCATGATCTCGATCACCACGACCGGATTTGGCGATATCGCGCCGATTACCGACCGCGCGCGCATGGTCGAGGCGATCATCGTGACGCCGATCCGTTTCGCCGTGTTCTTCATATTTGTCGGCACGGCCTATAATTTCATCATCAAGCGCAGCTGGGAGAAATGGCGCATGGCCCGCATCCAGGAAGAGCTGAAGGACCATATCGTGGTGCTCGGCTACGGCATCTCCGGCTCCGAAGCCGTGGGCGAGTTGATTGAGCGGGGCACGGACCCGAATTGCATCGTGGTAATCGATGGAGACGAGGAACGTCTCGCGCATGCGGAATCGCTCGGCTGTGCTGTCATGGCAGCCGATTCCACCCGCGATGACACGCTGCGCGCCGTGCGTATCGAGCAGGCCGCGAATGTTCTGGTTTCTGCCGGGCGCGACGATACGTCCATTCTTATCGTTCTCACGGTGCGCCACCTTGCGCCGCATGTCCCGATCTCTGTCGTGGTGCGGGCAAATGACAACGAATTGCTGGCGCGGCAGGCGGGCGCCAACAACGTGATAAATCCCGTGCGCTTCACCGGCTTGCTGCTTGCAGGCAGTGCCAAGGGCGCGCACATCTCAGAATACATGGCCGACCTCGCCAGCGTGGCCGGTCGGGTACAATTGGTGGAACGTGAAGTGAAACCGGAGGAATGCGGCCTAGCCATCAGCGAACTGTCCACTGGCGGCCGCGGCCTTCGTGTCTATCGCGATGGCAGGGCGCTTGGGTTCTGGGAAAGCGAATGCCAGTCGCTGAGGCCGGGCGATGTGGTGGTGGAGATCGTGCCGACACTGAACGGGCGGGAACATGGCGACGCGCCAACGGCGCTCTGACCGCCCAATCGCCTATCGCAGCAGGTAGAACACACCGCCCATGGCGAGGTAGGCAAGCAACCAGTAAAGCGCATCGCGCAAGGCAAGCGCACGGCGCACGCGGCGGCGATTGTAGCCGCTCCACAGCGCAGGAATTACGAAAGCGAGCGCCAAGCCGCCCGACATCATGGGATAAAGCCACCATCTGGCCGGATCGATCCGCGCGAACATGTGTCCCATCATGCTGGCGGTTACCAGCAGCAGCAGGAAATTCACCACCTCCACCCGTGGGTCGCGGCCAACCCGCATTCCGCGGCGATTGCGATTGAAGACGATGAAGGCGACCACCTGCGCGACCACTGCCGCCAGAAGCACCGCCAACCAGTTCACTGGGCCCATATGCGACCGTTTTCCTTGCATCACCCAACAGGCTGGTGAAACGGCGCGCATGGGTGTAAGGGCGCGACGATCCATGGACAATACACTTAACATTCACCCCGCCAAGGTGCCAGACACGAAGAAAATCGGCATGGTCAGCCTCGGTTGCCCCAAGGCGCTGGTCGATTCCGAGCGTATCCTGACCCGCTTGCGCAGCGACGGCTATGCGATGAGCGCGGATTACGCCGGGGCCGATGTCGTGCTGGTGAACACCTGCGGCTTCCTCGATTCCGCCAAGGAGGAAAGCCTTGCTGCCATTGGCGAGGCTATCGCCGAGAACGGCCGTGTCATCGTGACCGGCTGCATGGGCGAGGATGCCGCCGCCATCCGCGCCGCCCACCCGGCGGTTCTGGCAGTCACCGGAGCGCATCAGTACGAACAGGTGGTTGAGGCCGTTCATGCAGCCGCTCCGCCGACGCAGGGGCCTTACGTCGATCTGATCCCGCAGCTTTTCGATGAAGCCGGTGTAAAGCTGACCCCGCGCCACTACAGCTATCTGAAGATTTCGGAAGGTTGCAATCATTCCTGCGCCTTCTGCATCATCCCCGATCTGCGCGGGAAACTGGTGAGCCGGCGCGTCGACGCGGTGCTGCGAGAAGCGGAAAAGCTGGTCGCTGCCGGCACGAAGGAGCTGCTGGTCATCAGCCAGGATACCAGCGCCTATGGCGTCGATATTCGTCACCAGCCGCGCGAATGGCACGGGCGCGAGGTTCGCGCCCACATGACCGACCTTGCGCGTGAACTTGGATTGCTGCGCACCGACGACGGCACTCCGCCGTGGATCAGGCTGCATTACGTCTATCCCTATCCGCATGTGGACGCCGTCATTCCGCTGATGGCGGAGGGGCTGATTACCCCATACCTCGACATTCCCTTCCAGCATGCCAGCCCTTCCGTGCTGCGGGCCATGAAGCGCCCGGCGAACGAGGCGAAGGTGCTGGAGCGCCTGAAGGGCTGGCGGGAAATCTGCCCGGAAATCGCCATCCGTTCCAGCTTCGTGGTGGGTTTCCCGGGCGAGACGGAGGACGATTTCGCATATCTGGTGGACTGGCTGGAAGAAGCCCGCCTCGACCGCGTTGGCGCTTTCCGCTTCGAAGCCGTCGAAGGAGCCGCTGCAAACGATCTGCCCAATCCGGTGCCCGAAGAGGTGAAGGAAGAGCGCTTCGCCCGGTTGATGGAAGTGACCGCCCGCATCTCGGCGGAAAAGCTGGCTGCGAAAATCGGTCGGACCCTGCCCGTCATCCTCGATGAGGTCGGCGAACCGGATGAGGATGGCGATTTGGGCGCCACCGGACGCAGCCAGGCGGATGCGCCGGAAATCGACGGACATGTGTTCCTGCGCGATGTTCCTGCCCATGTGCGCGCGGGCGATATCGTGCAGGTCGAGGTAGAGGATGCCGACGAGCACGATCTGTTCGGCGTCATCGCAGGATCGGACTGATCAGCGCAAGGTCCGGAAGGTAATGGAACGGCGGGTATCCTCCATCGGCGCAATGGAATGTTCCCATTCCTGCCGTGCCGCACCTTCCAGCAGGTAAAGTGAACGCGGCGGCAAGGCGACGGGCACTCGGTCGAATTTCGTCCGACCGCCCTCGCCATAATCCTTGGTTAGCCGCCGGCGAAAGCGCAGGATTGTCGGAGCGCCGAGCGACAGGCCCATGATCCGCCCATAGATCGGGCGGTCGCGATGCCAGCCGATCCCCGCACCGGGATCGTAGCGGATCAAGAGCGCCTGAACCCAGTCCTGATCCGCCATGCCGAACAAGGGCGCAAGACCTGCGCGCAAGTTCAACAGCCATGCAGGCATTGGGTCGGCTTCCACCTGCAAGCCTTTCTCATGATCATAGGCGCGGCCATAATGCGCGGTCAGGCGCTTGCCCTCCCACTGCTGAAACCTGAATGGCGCAAGGGGTGCCGCGTCGATCCACTGCATCAAATCGGCTTCGGCTTCTGGCAAAACAGCCTCCTCCACCAGCCGAAGACCTTCGACCGGCAAGCCGCCGCCATTCTCATTTCCGAACAGATCGCCTTGCCACGTCACACCCGTACAGATGGGGTGCCACCCGCCATCTGACCAGCGCCAGCTGCATGCCTGCCGCTATTGTGCGTTCAGGCGAAACATTCACCGGAGTCCGCCGTTCACCCGGTATGACGATAAAAATCGACCTTAACCTCTCCTATGAAACCGACCAACCTGCCGACGTGCTGCTGCAGTTCGAGGCGGCAGATATACCGGAGCAGGACATCATTTCCTGCAACACCAGCTTTTCGGCCAATGAACACTGCGCCCGGGTTCCTGCGCAGGACAATATCGGCGAACGCATCTGGATACGCAGCGAAGGCCGCTTCGACATCACCTATTCTGCCGAGGTGAAAGTCCAGCGCTTGCTGACCGACCTCGCCCCCCTGCATCGGATGGAGCCGCATGATCTGCCCGGAGAAGCGGTAAAATATCTGTTCGATTCGCGCTATTGCCAATCCGACCGGCTGCAGGGCTTCGTGAACGACGAATTCGGCGAGATATTCGGCGGCGAACGCATTGTCGCCATGCACGATTGGGTCGCAGCGCATTTCAGCTATGAACCCGGTGCTTCGACGGCGGCCACCACGGCCGTCGACAGTTTCGTCGAACGGCGCGGCATCTGCCGCGATTACGCGCATGTCATGGTGGCCCTGGCCCGCGCCTCCGCGATCCCTGCCAGATTCGTCAGCTGCTTCGCCCCCGGAGTCACCCCGCCCGATTTCCACGCCGTGGCCGAGGTGTTCCTGCAGGACCGTACCACTCCGGGTGGCGGCGCATGGTACCTGGTCGACGCGACGGGCATGGCCCATGCGGAGGACATCGTGAAGATCGGCGTTGGCAGGGATGCGGCCGACGTCAGCTTCATGACCAGCTTCGGCGGTACCCGGTTCATGGAGAAGACGGTCGAGGTGAAGCAAGTTGCTTGATCGGCATGATCCCTGCTCCGTTACAAGCCGTGCCTGCGCGCGCGCCAATCAGATTCGGAGAAACTGATGCCGCAGAACAAAGCCGACATCTTCACTGCCGATCGCCTGCTGCTGTTCGGCGCTACCGGCGATCTGGCGCAGCGCATGTTGTTGCCCTCGCTCTGCGCATTGGATGCGGACGGACTGCTGCACGACGACCTGCGCATTGTCGGAACCGCGCGGTCGAAAAAGAGTGATGCGGAATATCGCGATTTTGCAAGAGAAGCGCTGGAGCAGCATCTGCCCGCCGACCGGCGCGGCAGCATGGCCGATTTCCTCAACCGGCTGTCCTATCAGCCGCTGGATGCAACGACACTGGAGGGCTTTGATGAACTTGCCGAGAGGATCGGCAGAAGCGGCGACGAGGACGGCAATGAAAGAGGCGGCGGCCTCGCGATTTTCCTGTCCACCGCCCCGAGTCTGTTCGAACCGACGATCAAGGGCCTTCGGCAATCCGGCCTGACTGACGACAATGTGCGGATCGGGCTGGAAAAGCCCCTCGGCAGGGATCTCGCCAGCAGCAAGGAAATCAACGATGCCGTCGCGTCCGTTTTTGACGAAAGCGCGATCTTCCGCATAGATCACTATCTCGGCAAGGAAACCGTCCAGAACCTGCTGGCGCTGCGCTTCGCCAACATCATGTTCGAACCGCTGTGGAATGCAGGGCATATCGACCATGTGCAGATCACTGTGGCCGAAACCGTGGGCCTTGAAGGCCGCGGCGCCTTTTACGATAATGCCGGCGCCCTGCGCGACATGGTGCAGAACCACATGCTGCAATTGCTGGCGCTGGTCGCGATGGAGCCGCCCGGCAAATTCGACGCGACGGCAATCCGTGACGAGAAGGTGAAGGTGCTGCGAGCCTTGCGCCAGGTAGAGGCTGGCCAGACCGTTACGGGACAATATACCGCAGGAGCAATCGAGCGTCAGGCCGTGCCGGGCTATGACGACGAACTGGAGAGCGAAAGCGACACGGAGACCTTCGTCGCCCTGAAGGCGCATGTGGACAATTGGCGCTGGAAGGGCGTGCCCTTCTACATGCGGACCGGCAAACGCCTGCCCGAACGCGTGACCGAGATCGTGGTGCAGTTCCGCTGCGTTCCCCATTCGATTTTCAACGGCGACAGCAGCCCGAAAGCGGGCACCAGGCTGCAGCCGAACCGCCTCGTCATCGGCATCCAGCCCGAAGAGAATATCCAGCTGTCCCTGATGGCCAAAATGCCCGGCCTCGACCGCGAAGGCATTCGCCTGCGCTCGGTCCCGCTCGACATTGCCATGCCCGATGCCTTCACAGGCACGCACCGCCGCATCGCCTATGAACGGCTGCTGCTCGATCTGATCGAGGGCGACCAGACACTGTTCGTCCGGCGCGACGAGGTCGAGGCGCAATGGGAATGGGTCGACGCGATCCGCGCCTTGTGGGAGGCTGAATCCGTCCGGCCGAAGAACTATACCGCTGGAAGCTGGGGGCCGAGCGCCGCCATCGCGCTTGCCGAACGCGACGGCGTCAGCTGGCATGAATAGGAAAGGCCAAGCATGACGAGCCTGCACGATACCATCCACCGCGTGACGCAGCGGATCACCGAACGGTCCCTGCCCACTCGCCGCGCCTATCTGGAGCTGATGCAGCGTGAGGCGGACCAGACGCCGGATCGTTCGACCGTATCCTGTTCCAATCTTGCCCATGCCTATGCCGGAGCGGAGGAGGACCAGGCCGCGCTGATGGCGCATCGCGGGCCGAACCTCGGCATCGTCACCGCCTACAATGACATGCTTTCGGCGCATCAGCCCTATGGCCGCTATCCCGACCGGATGAAGATCTATGCCCGCGAGATGGGTGCGACGGCGCAGGTTGCGGGCGGCACACCAGCGATGTGCGATGGCGTGACCCAGGGGCAAACGGGCATGGAACTGTCGCTGTTCAGCCGCGACGTCATCGCGCTGAGCACCGCTGTCGCGCTGAGTCATGCTGTTTTCGACGGCGTCGCATTGCTGGGCATTTGCGACAAGATCGTGCCGGGCCTGCTGATCGGTGCGCTGCGTTTCGGCCATTTGCCCGCGATCTTCGTACCCGGCGGGCCGATGCCAACGGGCATTCCGAACAAGGAGAAACAGCGCGTCCGTCAGCGCTATGCCGAAGGCAAGGTCGGGCGCGAGGAATTGCTGGCGAGTGAGGCGGGATCCTATCATTCGCCCGGAACCTGCACTTTTTACGGCACCGCCAATTCCAACCAGATGATGATGGAAATGATGGGCCTGCACATTCCGGGCGCGGCCTTCATCCAGCCCGGCACGAAACTGCGCCAGGCGCTCGACCGCGCGGCCGTGCATCGCGTGCTCGAAATCGGAGGTAAGGGTAATGACTTCCGGCCGCTTTCCCGCTGCGTCGATGAAAAGTCCATCGTCAATGCAGCCGTCGGCTTGCTGGCTACCGGCGGGTCGACCAATCACGCCATCCACATTCCGGCCATGGCGCGGGCCGCCGGTATCGTCATCGACTGGAACGACCTCGCCGAACTGTCGAGCGCTGTTCCCCTGCTGACGCGTGTCTACCCCAACGGTGCGGGCGATGTGAACCATTTTCATAACGCAGGCGGCATGGGCTACGTCATCGGGGAACTGCTCGATGCAGGACTAGCCCACCCTGACCTCCTGACTGTCGGCGGCGACGACCTCAACGCCTATTCGCGCGAACCCGGTCTGGACAAGGACGACGCACTCGAATGGCGCGAAGTTGGCGAAAGCGGTGACGACAGCATGCTGCGCCCGGTTTCCAACCCCTTCCAGCCCGATGGCGGCATGCGGCTGGTGCAGGGCAATCTGGGCCGTGCCACCTTCAAGACCAGCGCGGTCGAGGAAGACCGCTGGACAATCGAGGCTCCCTGCCGGGTATTCCAGACCCAGAAGGCGGTTGCCGAGGCCTTTGCAGCAGGCGAACTCGACCGCGACGTGGTGGTGGTCGTCCGTTTCCAGGGGCCGCGCGCCAACGGAATGCCCGAATTGCACAAGCTGACACCGGTTCTGGGCGTATTGCAGGATCGCGGCTACCGGGTCGCTTTGATTACCGACGGGCGGATGTCGGGGGCCAGCGGCAAGGTGCCCGCCGCCATCCACTGCTCGCCCGAAGCGCTCGGAGGCGGTCCATTGTCCCTCCTTCGCGACGGCGACGTCGTGCGACTGAGCGCAGTTGACGGCACATTAGCGACTGCTGCCGATCTGTCGCAGCGCGAGCCCGCACCGATGAACGAAGCGCAAAGCGGGATGGGCCGCGAATTGTTCGCCATGTTCCGGCAGTATGCCGATGAAGCGGAGCAAGGCGGCTCAGCCATGCTTGCCACCGCAGGGTTGTAGGACCGTTCCATGCAGATCACCTGTGCCGATATCGGTGGAACGCATGCCCGCTTCGCCCTTGCCACGGTCGCTGAAGGCGGCAAGATCTCGTTAGGCGAAGTATCGACCTTTGCCACGCGGGAGCACTCCGGGTTCGAGAGCGCGCAGGACAGCTTCCGCGAATGTTGCGGCGGAACGCTTCCGGACAGTCTTGCTCTGGCGATTGCCGGCGCCGTCACCGACGGGACCATCAGCTTCACCAATAATGACTGGTCGATCTCGCTCGATGATTTGCGCGATAGTCATGGCATCGAACGTATGACGATCATCAACGATTTCGCTGCCATCGCCCATTCGGTGGCGCGGGCGGATGATGACCATCTGATGCACCTGACCGGGCCTGAGCAGCCCTTTGCGCAGGAAGGCACGATCAGTGTACTCGGCCCGGGCACCGGACTTGGCGTGGCGCATCTCCATCGCGACGGCAAGGGAAATCACCGGGTCCAGGCGACCGAAGGCGGACATGTGAATTTCGCACCGGTCGATGAGGTGGACGACGCAATACTGGCCCATTTGCGACAGCGGCACGACCGGGTTTCAGTCGAGCGCGTCGTATCCGGTCCCGCCATAGTCGACATTTATCAGGTGCTGGCAAAGCAGAGCGACCGCGATCCTTCCGATCTGAAGGATGTCGAGATCTGGAAACGCGGGATGGCAGGCTCCGACGATCTGGCCGAAGCCGCCGTCGAGAGATTCTGCATGGTGCTGGGAAGTGTAGCCGGCGATGTAGCGCTCACTCACGGGGGCTGGGGCGGCGTTGCGATGGCCGGCGGACTGGGACTGCGCCTGTGCAGGACGCTGCAATCGTCAGGATTTGCCGATCGCTTTACGGCCAAGGGGCGATTTACCGACCTGATGAAGACAATCCCCGTCAAACTCGTCACGCATCCGCAACCCGGATTGTCGGGCGCGGCGGCTGCGTTCTGTATTGAACATCCGGAGGCCTGCCCGTGAAACCGATCGAAACCATCATGCTGACCGCGCCGGTCATTCCGGTCATCGTGATCGACGATGTGCGCCATGCTGTGCCGCTTGCAGAGGCTCTTGTCGCGGGCGGCCTGCGGGTTCTGGAGATCACATTGCGCACACCGGCTGCCCTGGATGCGATCCGCGCCATGAAGCAGGTTAGCGGCGCCATCGTGGGGGCCGGAACGGTCACCAACGCTGCGGAATTGCACGCTGTAATAGAGGCTGGGAGCGAATTCGTCGTATCGCCTGGCCTGACGGATAGTCTGGCCGACGCGGCGGCGGAAACAGACACGCCCTTCCTGCCCGGCATCGCCACTGCGGGCGATATCATGCGCGGACTGGACAAAGGTCTGGAGCATTTCAAATTCTTCCCCGCCGTGGCTGCTGGCGGTCTGCCCGCGCTGAAAGCGTTAGCCGCACCGTTCGGCCAATGCAGCTTCTGCCCCACCGGCGGCATTTCGCTGCGGAATGCACCCGAATGGCTGGCCTTCGACCCTGTCTTGTGCGTCGGTGGAAGCTGGGTTGCGCCGCGCTACGCATCTGGCGACGCAGTTGATGGCGACCATGTTGCCGCCCTCGCCCGCAATGCCGCGGCGCTAAGGGGAGAGGACAGTTGAAAACCGTCGCGCAACTGAGTGAACGGCTTCAATCGCTGCATGAAAGAACGCGTGAGACGCCGCTGTTCAATCCGGTTTTCCAGCTGTCGCTCGACCTCTCGCGTGCGCTGGAGTCCGGCTCCATCGATCTGGAAACCATTGAGAGCCTGATCGCCGAACTGGAATGCCAGGCCCTGCAAAGCCGTGCAGGTCGCTTGCGAAGGCTGGTGACCCCCGTCGATCCTGACGCGAACGACGCGGTGTTTACGAAAAACGACGGGCTGGATTTCGCATCCTTTTGCAAACGGTGGGAGCAACCCCAGCTTCACGCCGTTTTTACCGCGCACCCGACATTTCTTCTCACGCCCGAGCAGTCGGAAGCCGTGGCGCAGGCAGCAGGCGGTCCGGACGAAATCGGGTCACAGGCCTGCGTGGCTTCTACCGACCGGCAGGAAGTTACTCTCAGCTACGAACACGGCCGCGCCATGCGTGCCATCGCCAATGCGCAGGATGCGCGTGACCGTATTGTCGGCAATATACTCGACCATGCCCGGCAAAACTGGCCCGACCAGTGGCAAGACCTCGCGGCGCTGCCCTTCCGTTTCGCAACCTGGGTCGGATATGACATGGACGGGCGGACCGACATAAAATGGTACACCTCCATCGGCTTCCGCTTGGCAGAGAAGGCCGAGAGGCTCGAACGCTACTGCGCGCAGCTGAAAAATATTGATTCGGCGCATCCGCTGCTGGGCGAACTGCGTCCCGCGTCCGGATACGCCAAGGATCGCGCGAATGACTTCGCCGCCGATCTCTCCGATCCCGCAGCACTGTCACTGGCCGCCAACCGGCTGACAGCGAACGATCCGCGCAAGATGTTGAGCCTTGCTCCGGTAATCGCGAAGCTCGAAGCGGAAGCTGCCGGGAATATTCCGCATTCGAGGGCGCTCAAGGTCCTCGCAGCAGCCATGCGCGCCGATGGCCTCGGCATGGGGCACATCCATTTTCGCGTGAACTCCAGCCAGCTGCACAATGCAATCCGCCGCAGGATCCACCCCGATAGCGGGCTCGATCTCGCGAGTCAGGGCGCGATGGCCGTCCTGCGCGACCTGCTGGGAAGCGTGAAGCCGCTGAAGGTGAACTTCGCCGCGCTTGCCGTCGAAAGCAGCACCGCTATCCGCCAGTTCCTCGCCATGGCGCAGATATTGGAACATGTGGACGGTGATGCACCTATCCGCATGCTGATCGCCGAATGCGAACAGCCTTCGACCGTTCTCGCCGCGCTGTATTTCGCCCGCCTGTTCGGCATCGAGGACAAGGTCGATGTATCGCCCCTGTTCGAAACCGAAACCGCGCTGGAACATGGCGGACGCCTGCTCGATGCGCTGATCGCGGAACCCTGTTTCCAGACCTACGCACGCGGCCGCGGGCGCATCGCGATACAGACCGGCTTTTCGGATGCCGGGCGCTTCGTCGGGCAGGTACCAGCCAGCCTGTCGATCGAACGGCTGCAGGGGCGGATGGCGCAGGCCCTGGCGGACAACGGGCTCACGAACGTAGCCGCTCTCATCTTCAACACGCATGGCGAGGGCATGGGCCGCGGGGCGCATCCGGGCAGCTTTGCGGACCGCCTGGCGTGGCCGCTCAGCCCTTGGGCCAGGCGCCGCTTCCTGCGCGCTGGCATCAGGATCGAACCCGAAGCCAGCTTCCAGGGCGGCGACGGTTACCTGTTCTTCGCCACGCCGGAACTGGCGCTCGCCACGCTGTCGCGCATCGCTGAATTGCGGCCTGCGGAAACCGATGGCGAGGCTCCGACTGATCCATTCTATCAGCAGACGGCAATCAGCCTCGATTTCTACCGCGCGGTCCGGTCGCACCAGCATGACCATCTGGAAAGCCGGATCTACAGCCGTGCGATCACCGCTTTCGGCCTGGGCCTGCTGAATACCACCGGCAGCCGCAAATCGCGCCGCCAGTCCGACCTGTCGGCGGATCGCGACATCAACCTGCGGCAGATCCGCGCCATTCCGCACAATGCAATCCTGCAGCAATTGGGCTATCCAGTGAACATCATCGCCGGCATCGGCAGCGCCGCGGATGGCAATTACGAAGAGATCGCCCAGCTATTGTCCAGCAGCGAACGCGGGCGGCAGATCGTGCGCTATGTCCGGGCCAGCAACGCGCTCGCCAGCATCAAGACCGTCGCTGCCTATGGCGAGTTGTTCAATTCGGCTTTCTGGGCGAGCCGCCCCTACCGCGGTGACGAGGCTGGCGTCTCGACTGCGTGCCAGGCGCTTGCCGAATATCTGGTGCAGGACGACCGCACCGGCGTGTTTCGCCGCCTGGCGAGCCGGTTGCGCATCGATGCGCTGAAACTGCACCGGCTGTTCGCCTTGCTGCCGGACGAGGCTCCTCTGGAGAACCGCGAGACTATCCGCCGTCAGATCGGCGTGCTGCAGGCGCTGCGCCTCGCTCTGATGCAGCACATGTTCCTGAAGGCCGTGTCCATTCCGGCATTTTCCCGCGCCAACGACATCAGCCGCGAGGATGTGCTGGAAATGGTATTCACCCTGCGCATCGATGATGCCATCGCACAGCTGCGGCGGGCCTATCCGACCAGCTTCCCGCAACCCGAAGATTTCGCAGTCGACGAACCCAGCGATTACCCTGATGGCCCGGGAGAGGGTTATGCCACCATCGGCAGGGTCTATATCGATCCGATCGAACGCGCTCAGGCCCTGAACCTGCGGATATCGACCGCTATCGCCAATCTTTTCGGTGCCCATGGCTGATATTTAAATAAGCTTTAACTTTGTCCCGAACCGGGACCGGCCATTGCGGAAACTGGCACAAACCGCCCGCTCGCGCATAGTGGCACCATGGACGCAATGGCGCGATGGATCGGCGGAACGACCGCTCTGATTGGGCTTGCCCTTGGCGGCGTGGCTTTGTCTGCCCGCAACACTGTGCCTGTAGCTCAGCCAGCCGATCATACCGTTTCTGCTGATCAATCGGTCCTGAACGAGTCCGAAGAAGCAGGAACCCCGCTTCGCCAAACCGCCACCGAAATGGCAGCAGACGAACCTTTCGTGATCAAGCGCGTGCTGCCGATCGAAGGGCCGATCCGCTACGGCGAATGGCACTGGGATGAAGAAGGCGTGCCCGAGGGTCCGCTGGTCATGACCGTCGATCTGGAAGCCCGGGTGCTTTCGGTCTTCCGCGGCGGATATGAGATCGGCGCGACGGCGGTACTGCTGGGCACGCAGGAACACCCTACCCCGCTCGGCAGCTTTCCGATCCTGACCAAGGAACGGCACAACGTGTCGGAAAAGTACAACAACGCGCCGATGCCCTGGACCTTGCGACTGACCTGGGACGGTATTGCGATCCACGGCGGGTCGGAGGTGGAGAACGGCTATGCCAGCCACGGCTGCATCGGCACACCCGACCCCTTCGCCGCCAAGCTGTTCGCCGCCGCCCGTAAGGGTGACCGCGTCATCATCACGCGCGGCAAGCGGATCGGGACAGGAGATTCGCTGATCTAGCCAGTTCGGCGCGGGCTTTCCGGGGTAAATATCCAGGCGGTCTCGCCATCTCTTTCCGTTACCCGCGCCTGATGCCCGCCGAGCGTGGCCGCATCTCCGCCCGACAGGCGATCGACGGCGCGCGCAATGTCGTTTCCCCGAATTCCTGCATTTCCGCCGAGTATGCGGCGCACGATTTCCAGGTGGATAAAGTGCCGACCTTCAGGTGGGGAACGCCCGGGAAAATAGAGCCAGGCGTCCTTCTCGATGATTACCGCATCGTTCCAGATGCGGCCTGTCATGCCGGCGATTGCGAGTTCTGCTTCGCCCAGGTGACGAGCACTGCGTGCGATTGCGGCCGGGTCCAGCCACTCGGCCTTGACCAGATGCCTGCGCATGGCGACGCGATCGAATTTCGCGTCGCGATTGGAAGGATCCTCGGCACAGGAAACGCCAGCGGATGTCACGAGGTCGAGAAGTTCGGCCTTGCGCCAGTCGAGCAAGGGTCGGACGAGGAGTGCCTCTCCTCCTGGAGCCTGGGTTTTCGCACGGATGCCGGCGAGGCCCGAAAGCCCGCTTCCGCGGTTCAACCGCATCAACAGGGTTTCGGCCTGATCATCGGCATGATGCGCTGTTGCGATTCCCGACAGATCGCGCCGCGCGGCCCATGCATTCAGCGCACGATAGCGCTCCTTTCGCGCAGCGGACTGGACATTGCCGGCAGGCACATCGACCCGCATGGTCTCGTGCGCGATACCCAATTCGCGGCATAGATCGGCCACCATGGCCGCTTCGGCCCCGCTTTCCGGGCGCAGGCCGTGATCAATGGTTGCAGCGTCGACATTGCCGCCCAGCACCGCATGGGCGAGCAACAGCAGCGCCATGCTGTCCGGCCCGCCGGAAACGGCGATGCCCAGCCGATCCCCGGCTGGAAAGATCGCGGCCAGATCGGCCGCGAACCTTTCTACCGCCGCAGGAGTCGGACAGCCGGGACGCAGCATTACGTCAGTCGCAATCGACCCGTGTCAGGCTGGCCTGATAGTCGCTGGACAACCTGCCCGCCGCGATGGCGGGATAGGTGTCGCTGAATTCCGCCAAGGCGATGCAGGCCCGTTCGGTATCTTCAATCGCGATCATCGATCGGGCGAGGTAAAGCAGGCTGTCGGGTGCACGCGCCGCCTGCTTGTCGGCCTGGTAGTTTCGCAGGAACCACGGGGCGGCCTCGCGCGGCTTGTTATCGTCGAGATAGGCACGGCCCAGAAGGTTTCGGCCATAGGTGGCACGGAAATGGTTCGGGTATTTCTCGACGAAAAGATTCAGTTGCTGCTGCGCCTCGGGATAGAACCCCGCGTCCCACAGCCGGAAACCATAGGAATATTCGTCATCACCGGGATCGTCGGTCTGCGGCTTGGCGATGGCCTGCACGGCGGCGAGCCGCTCCGCGCTCGGCGCGGCTACCGGCGCTGCTGGGCGGGCCGCGGGCGCCTGGGCCGGCGCGGCGGCAGGCGCAGAT
>NZ_JAAFZT010000013.1 GCF_013336795.1 Alteripontixanthobacter muriae
CACCCGTCGCCGACATTCATATCTGGGCGGCATCAGCCCACTCGCGTTCGAAGCCAAGGTGGCATAATGAGAAGGTGACCGGCACAAAACCGTTACAAGTCCACTCAATGCCGGATGGGATACCGAGATCCTCAAGCTGGAGCTGGCCGAGCTCTCCCTGCCCGAGTTCGAGATGGACCTCTCGCTCACCGGATTCAGCACCGGCGAGATCGACGTGGTGCTTGCAGACAGTCCCGATCCCGATGACGAGGTCATTCCTGCCGTTCCGATCTCCACAAGGGTCCAGACCGGCGACATCTGGCAGTTGGGCGAACACCGCATCGGCTGCGGTGACGGGCGGGATCGTTCCTTCCTTGCGGCAATAGTGGGCGAGGGGGCGCAGATCGACTGCGCCTTTCTCGATCTGCCCTACAATGTGAAGGTCAACGGCCACGTCAATGCAAAGGGCCGTCATCGCGAGTTCGCGATGGCCTCGGGCGAGATGAGCACCTCGGAGTTCCGCAGCTTCCTGTCCGATACGCTGGGTGCCTGTGCATCGGTATCGCGCGAGGGTTCCGTGCACTTCGTCTGCATGGACTGGCGGCACATGGACGATGTGAGTGCGGCCGGCACCGCTCTCTATGGCGACCTGCTCAACATCTGCGTCTGGAACAAGAGCAATGCGGGGATGGGCTCGCTCTATCGCTCCAAGCACGAGATGGTGTTCGTCTACCGCGTGGGCGATGCTCCGCACATCAACAATGTCGAGCTGGGAAAGCACGGACGCTACCGTACCAATGTCTGGGACTATGCCTCGGTCAACTCGCTGAAGGGCAGCCGCCGCGAGGATCTTGCCCTGCATCCCACGGTAAAGCCGGTCGCCATGGTGGCGGATGCGATCTGCGACGTGACCCGCCAGGGCGAGCTCGTGCTCGATATCTTCCTCGGCTCAGGCACCAGCCTGATCGCAGCAGAGCGGGTAGGGCGTGCCTTTCGCGGTCTCGATATCGATCCGGCCTATGTCGAAGTGGCGATGACCCGCTGGTCCGAAATCACCGGCAAGGCGCCGCAGCTGGTGCACCGGGCAGCAGCCGGCGAGGCAGCAGCATGAGCGGGAGCAGCGACCGGCGTAGAAGCGGCGGCTCGGACGGGAACAGTGTCGCCAGCAAAACCGGTAGCACGCGGTTCGAAAAGGGCACCTCCGGCAATCCTGCAGGCAGGCCAAAGCAGCGGCGTCCCCATGTCTCGGCCTTCGACATCATCTTCGACAAGACACTTACCATGACGCAGGGCGGCAGGGAGCGCGAACTCACCGTCGACGAGGCACTGCAGATGCAGACCTACCAGGCAGCGCTCAAGGGCAGCAAAATGGCCATTCGCAAGGTGCTGAAGATGATTGAGAAGCGGGAGGTGGCGCTTCTCAAGACTGCGAAGCCTGCTGCAAACAACATGAAGGTAAGCCACCACTATTCTTCCGACAACGCCAACGAGGCACTGCGCATCCTTGGCATAGCCGATGTCGAACCCTGCTTTGAGAGCCGGATCAAGGTGCACACCTGAGCCACGCAGGCAGCGCTCAGCCGGCCGGGCCGCCGGAAGATCTCGGAGAAGAACATGGAGGACATCAGGTTCTTCACCTTCGAACCCGAGAAGCTGCGCTGGCCGCGCGGGAGGATCGCATGAGCGATGCCGAGCCGGTCGGCTATGGCAAGCCGCCATCCGCCACCCGGTTCAGCAAGGGACGCTCCGGCAATCCGAAGGGCCGGCCGAAGAACCGCCATCGATCGTTGCCCTACGATGCCGTTCTCGGGCAGATGGTCACGATCCGCGAGGAAGGACGCGAGCGCAGGGTCACCGCAGCCGAGGCGTTCCTGCTTCAGCTGACGCAGAAGGGGCTTGCCGGCGACAGTGCCGCCGCGCGTTCCTCGCTCGAGGCGATCGAAGCTGCGCGCGCTGCACGGGGCGGGGAGGATGTAGAGCCCATCCACGTCATTCTACTCCAGTCCGTCAGCAGCGGAGCGGATGCCATTCTCGACACGCTTGATCTTGCCAGGCTGAAATATCCTGCCGATGAGAAGCGGGTCAGGTGGGAGATCAGCCCCTGGATCGTCGAGGCGGCGCTCGAGCGACTGGGAAGCCGCACGCTGTCAGAAGACGAGCAGCGAGAAGTGTGGCGGAACACCCGCACGCCGCAGAAGGTGAACTGGCCCGACTGGTGGAGCGTGGACGGGTGAATGGCAGGTATGCGGCCCTCTGAGATGTCGCTTTTCGGCGCTGTAAGCAGTCGCCTCTTTCCATGATCGATATCCACCGGATAACGATCGACCTCCTCAAATGTCACGCGATAAGAAGCTGCCCGCTCTTTTTGCGGCCGTGCCCTGAGGAGGTGACTGGTGAGGGGACTCGAGTGAGCGGAACTTCTTGGAGTGGCCTCACGTAATAGAGCTCAAAATGCTCGCCTCACCTTTCCTACTGCGCGGCGCAGCAGGTGGCTAAGCTTGGCCGCTCGGGCCTGCACGGCAGCTAAGCACGGATGTTGGTATGGGAATTGAGCTTTCCTGATCGCCACCCATATCGCCGGATCGCTGACGGCGCGTTGCACGAGGTAGGTCTCGAACCAATCCAAAAACCGCTTGCGTGCCACGTGGTAGGTGCCACAGCGTTCGCTTTCAGCCATGCAGGACATATCATGTTGACGATAGAACAGCCAGCGGCGACTGGAAAACCAGACGCTTGTTTCCAAATAGACTTTGGCTAATAATGCTTGGTCTTCATACATCCCGGTGAAGCTATCCTCGCTAGCGCCTACACGCTCCAGAACTTCACGCCGGATCATAATCGACATGCATGGTGCCTGTGCTGCTCCCAGCGGGTAGACGGCGGTAGTTGCCGCGCCAGGGGGCACTGGTTGGTCCTGGATGTGGCCCCCGGGAACGCACTCATCCTCTCCGCCCTGCCAGGAGCGCCAGTAGCATGCCGCCCCTGCAACCATTCCAATTTCGGGATGAGCGTCGAGAATCTCTAACTGCTCCCGTAACTTGCTTTGTGGCCACACGTCATCGCCGTCGATGAAGGAAAGCAGGGACGCGCGAGCTAGCCGCACACCGGCATTACGCGAGGCGCTCATCCCGCGGTTCGCATGACCCGGATGCTCTAGGTAAAAACATCTATCTGGATATTGCTTTGCGTAGCCGCGGGTAAGTGCCGTGGAGCCGTCGGTGGAGCCGTCGTCTACCATGATCAGTTCGAAGTCTCGGAGGTCCTGCGCCAGCACACTTTCGATCGCTTCAGCGATATAGCGTTCGCTGTTCAGGAATATCATGACAACACTGACGCGGGGGCCGGTAGCAGCGGTCATGTTGACGCCCTATTGAGCGTGCGCAGCAGAACCTTTCCAGTGACATCGGGGGCTGAGAGACGAGGAAGGTTGAACAGATCATAGTTTTTCGAATCGACAGTTGCCGCTCGCGTCGAGCAGGCCCAAGCGAAGCCGACCTCTCGAACCATTGATCTCGTCTCAGGATCGCAGTCGCCATGTGGGTAGGCAAAGCCGGTTACCGCTCGACCGGCCCATCGACTGCAGAGTACTTTAGATTCGGCGATTTCGACCTGACGCTCGGCAGGTGGTAGGCTAGTCAGAGGTTGATGGGTCATCGCGTGCGCCCCGATCGTAATGCCCGGCCCGAGGCAAGTAACCTCGGCGGCGCTCATTGGTAGCTCGTCAGCGTCTGCCGGCACCGGAGGCGCAGTTCGCCGCAGATCGGCCATTGCTTTCTGTCGCTCAGACGGCGGCACTCGTTCGAGCAGCTCCCAAAGTTCCCGGTAGGCCGCCTGCCGTTCGGTACGTGGTATCTCCCAGGCTCGCCATTTCTGGTCGGGCAGCTCCGTAACAGGCATAGCCGGAATGCGATTTTGCACGTGCTTTTTCGCAAGAATGAGTGCGTAACGTATCGGTCCTCTCTCAAGCAGGATCATTCGCGCAAGCTCGTCCCACCAAAAGCCATCCCGTCGGCCGATCATGTCGCCGGTCAGAAAGATTGTGGCCGGTACGGCGGCTTCCGCGAGGAGCGGCGCGGCGCTGGTGAAATTGTCGCGATAACCGTCGTCGAAGGTAATCGTGACTGCGTTGGACGGCAGGACGCCTTTCGTCAACGCTGCTACGAAGTCGTCCATTGCGAGGATCTTCCGCGCTTTTGTTAGCGCGCTTAGCTGTTCGCGGAACCGTTCTGGCGCGACCGCCAGCCCCCATGGGTCTACCGCCGGTTTCGCCACTCGGTGGTACATTAGTATTGCTGGCTTCTGACCACCGAAGGCCGCGCCGCTCAAGCGGTACCGTAAAGGGCCTTCGAAACGGCCCAATACTCTGCGGAGCAACGAAGACATCATATGACAGCATCCAGCCGGCGCGCTCGGACTGAAACAATTACTGGATAGCATGGATCGCCTTCGTCGAGCTTCGCGCGGTCGACCTCTTCAAGGACTAAGCCTTGAAGGAAGCAAGTGGCGGCATACACATTGCCGTCGACCCCGACCGAGAAGTTTCCGATTCCGAAAACCTCGCTGAAGAGCCGTTGTGCTGCCTGACCGGTCAACGACCAGTACCAAGTGTGGCCCCATTCGCCCCGATCGATTGGACTGATCCCCGGTACAGTTAGCAAGAGAATTCCACCTGGCTTCAGGGCGCGGTAGACCTCCTCCACGGCTGCTTTCATGTCGTAGATCAGGTGTAAGGTCTGGATTAGCACGATAGAATCGAAAGCAGCTTCGGGAAGCGTTCCTGCCCGCGCGAGATCGCCGACAATGGTGGCTTGCGGTGCACTTTCCGAAACATGCAGAACGTCTTGCTGTTCGATTTCCTGACCAAAACGCCTGCAGTAGCTCGCGTCTCCAATCTCGAGCGCGCGGCCGCGAATATCCTTGGCGTTCTGCTCCAGAAAACGCTCCACATAATAGCGGTCGATGGGCTTGCCGCGATCCCAGCCAAAGTCGATGCTGACAGGTTGAGTGCGATTAAGATCCCCCAAATCCACGGTTCCGAGCGGCAGGTGCTTGCGCGAGCGGCCGAGAAGCTTCCGAATCGGTCTGACCATGTGCTGTGGCAAGCGCTGCCAACCCGCGCGGACTGCCCGCCAAGCAATATGGCGAGGAGATAAGCTCATCGCTCGCGCTAAACTTGCGATCCGCTGACTCGCTCCGTGTCCGGCCCGTTCAATAATCTCGTCAGCGTACCAGCGGCGCCAGAATTTCATCCCGGTCTCCCAAGCCCGACGCTCGGCTGCGTTTCTAAATCCGCGCCTACGATCCAGCCAAAGCACATATTCAGCCCAGCGTAGCATCTCTGAGCTATTCGATGACATGTTAACGCCGTGTATTCGGTAGAGCGCCACCGTGGCGGAATGGCTCGCGATCGGATGGAGCCGTGACATGCGGAGGTAGACATCGTAATCCTCGCAGCGACGCAGCCGAGTATCGAAACCACCGGCTGAGAGCAGCTTAGCTCGATCATAGAGCACGGTGGCATGCATGCCCACATGATTACCGGTTAGGAGACGCGCGTGCGCTCCCTCCGCCACAGAGGTGAAGCGCGGCCCGCCAATTGGTATGAGATGGTCGTCCACTCGCATGTGTCCGCCGTAGACGAAGCCTGCGCTGGGATGAGTATCGAAACAGCTGACGCCGGCCGCCAGAGCTTCGGGTGTAAGGAGGTCGTCAGCGTCGAGAAAGAGGACTCGCTGCGCGCTTGCCTGCTTGAGACCAGCGTTACGAGCCGCTGACAATCCGGCATTCGCCTGCCGCTTCAGGAGAACGTTCGGGTATTCCTCAGTCACTGCAGATGGATCATCAGTTGACCCATCATCGACGACGATGATTTCGTCAGGGGACAACGTCTGAGCCATTACACTGTCGAGAGCCGCGGCGAGATAATGCGCGTGATTGTAAGTCGCAATGATGACACTCACCCCGGAGGGTGCACGCTGGCTAGGCGTCGCAGGGCTTCTGAGTCGATCCATGTCGCTTCTCGCCTCTTTCGGTTGATTGCAGCTACCGCAGTTCGCAGTGGGGTTCTACAATGAGCATCGTGCAGTCACGGCATACGCGAGAGGTCGGCGATTCATCACTTTAGCGCACGTGGACGCGAGCTTGCTCTACAAATAGCATAGCCTCATTTGAATGGAGGTTCCAACGGTCGGCTTCAAAATATATCGGGTGGTCCTGCTAACAAGCCCTGTGATATATAACGCGTTCGTGGGCCAAAGTGGCTTATGCTGCTTCGCGGCTAGAGCTCGAAAGGATGATGCGGTGCCCCGTGACGGAATCGAGGATCATACCTCATCAGATCAGGATCAGGCGAGGCTTCCGGCTTACAGTTCCACACGATCGGCAGAATCAATTGCGATATTTAGCTCGAAAGAATCAGTCTCGCTCCTCCAAAAAGATCCTGATCGTCGAGAAATTAGCTCACCTATCGTCAGCCGCGGCTCAGTATGATCTGCGCGTTCATGGCGTGGCGAGATGTTCCTCAACTCACCGCAATCGCTCGCCAATACTACTGGTCTATACCGGTAGTGGTCTTTTTTGGAGTCCTGAACGGAGCGCTAGAAGGGCTGGCGATTGGCCTTTTGGTTCCGCTTCTGTCGACCCTTTTAGGAGATGTTAATAGCTCAAATCAATCTTCTGGCATCTTCGCTCAATTGCAAGATTTCGGCAGTGCGTATCCACCGGATCAAAGAATTTGGTTTATCGCTGGCATGATGCTGGTCTTTGTCATTCTCAAGGGGGCCGCGCAAATCTCATCCAACCTGTTTTCCGGATGGATCTACGGGCGCATCGCTCACGACATACTTACGCAGTTATCACAGAGCGTTCAAAGTAGAAGCTATGCATTCCATCTAAGTGTAGAACCCAGCAAACTCGTGAACGTAATAAGTACAGAATCTTGGCGGGTTGCTGATGCCTTCCGCGACGCTTTAGCAAGCGTGTCAAGTATCGCAAAAATAGCTATATTCGCCGTTATTCTTTTTTCAATAAGCTGGATTCTTTTTCTCATCGTTGTGCTAGGAGCTTTAACAGTCCGAATTGTGCAGAGCCGCGGTATGTTGCGTCTCGAAGAATGTAGTGCATCCTCGGGAGCTGCTAACGAGCATCTCGCACAACGGATGCTTTTCGCGGTGTACGGTGCGCGAGTCATCAGGCTCTTTGACCAGGGCGCCGATGAGCACGATCGCTTTGCTGCGGCGTCAGACCGTCTTCGTGAGATCTTTTTGAGGATGGACAGAATTTCTGGCGCAACTGCAGCGCTCCTAGAAAGCCTCCATGCATTTCTCATCCTGATCGTCCTGCTCCTGGGCGTTTTCCTTGGAGTCTCTCTTCCCGTGTTGGCGGCTTTCCTCGTGCTGCTTAACCGCATGCAGCCGCACCTCCGACAGATGGAGGCAGCAGCGTTATCGGTCTCCAGTACATCGGCTCAGCTCCAAGAGGTTGAATGGCTGCTTTCTCGTGATCGATCGTCTGTCGGCGTAACGAGGGGGTTACCTTTTGAGAGTCTCCAGTCATCAGTGGACTTCGTCGATGTGACCTTCTGCTATGAGGGCCGAAAAGAAGAAGCAGCACTTGATTCGGTTAGCTTCAGTATCCCGGCTGGCAGCACCACCGCGATAATTGGCCGCTCGGGCTCTGGAAAATCTACTGTCGTGAACTTGATAACCAAGCTTCTCACCCCGCAGCACGGTGTGATCATGATCGATGGCACTCCATTGTCACAAATCGATCATCAACAATGGATCAGGGCCATTGGTATTGCGGGGCAAGATATAGATCTCGTAGATGGTACAATTGCTGAAAACATCTCTTTTGGCCTTCCCGACCTGTCGGCCGACAGCATCAGAGAGGCCAGTCGAATAGCACACGCCAATGAGTTTATCGAAGGGCTGCCTCAGCGTTACGATACAGTGGTCGGAAGTCGAGGCTTAGCTCTATCTGGCGGCCAGAGGCAAAGAATTGGTATCGCGCGAGCAATTGCACGGAAACCTGACTTGTTGATACTCGATGAGGCGACTAATGCTGTTGACGGGTTATCCGAAGAGGGCCTGCTAACACTGCTGAGTGAGACAGGGGGGGCTCGGACTACCTTAGTGATAAGTCATCGCCCCGCAACACTCATGTACTGCGAACAAGGCATAGTCATTTCAGAGGGGAAAGTCGTTCAGGCGGGAAGCTTGTCTGAACTTGCTGAGTTTAAGAGTATGTCTGAGAGAGAGCGCTCTGCTCGTCCTCGCAGTAGCCAGGCACACCATAATTGACGCAAAAATCATTGCCTATTCCATTACGCGCTGCCACTTGGATTTCTTAGAAAGAGCGCTGATCTGCTCTTATGCCGAGTTCCTTGTCCAGGATATCTAGTGATGCCGAGTCTGCCTCGAGCTTCCGCGCAAAGTGTGCACCAGAGCTGATGATCTCCGGCACCTGATCAGCCGAAATCCATTCGGGATGGGCGCCGCCGCTTCGCCAATTCAAATATCTGTACGTTTCACCGGTGGTCTTAAATTGCTTGTCGTTCAAGATGACAGTTTGAAAGTAGCATTCGTCAGGAACAACGCGGCCTCTAAGGTATGTCTGAAGCTTTTTATCTTTTTCAGTTGGACTCAGTAGCCGGTGGGCCACCCTCGCGTTTGCAGTAAACCACTGGCTTCCTACGTAACATTTGAAGGAGGGTCCGAAGGGCGAACGCCACGAAGAGAATGGAAGGCTGATCGTGTGCGCCCCCAACCTCGGAAAGGACTGCGCGCTGGTGGAGTAACTCGGTGGTGAGAGCCTTAGGATGGGGATCCGGATCGTTGCGGTCAGATACCGGGTTCGCGCAATCTGTACGTTGCCCGGGGTTCGGTGATGATTTAAGAGCGGGAGTTGAGCAGCCGGGATGTTTCCGGCCAGCGCGGCGTCTAAAGCGAAGCCGTCTATGAAAGCATCACAAGCTCTCTCTTCAAGGTCAGATACAGCATCCCTGCCAGGGACGACGGGGTAATCAGTTCCGCTCAATACGTAGAACCAGTCTGGCTGTCCTTTGCTGTAAAGTAATTGGAGTGCGCTTAATGTAGCTTCGACGACAGACCAACGTCCCCAGCCCGTGCGAACGGGATTAGAGACAAAGGAGACGTTTTTGCCAGATTCGGGGCGCTCGGAGGAGGTCTGACGCCAGTCGTGGTGGCACGCAATCGGAGGAAAATCATACAGTCTATTGAGCGTGTCAATGAGGCGAAGAACGCCAGCCGGGTTCTGATGTGAGAGTATGACAAAGCCGACAGATTTCGGCATTTAGCAAGTTCCGGAGCTCAAAAATGCTTGCATTGATCTTCTCCACACAAGGTTCTTCACTATCGTAAGGTTCATCTCAATAAAGCTTCTAGCTCCCTCCTGATCCCTACCAATCCAGATCTCCGTAGCGGCTGCGCAGCAGCCTCCGACGGAAATCTTTAAGCCAGATTGGAAGGAGTACAGACTTCAGGCTCAACTGAATGTAATACAATTTCCGCGATTTCGCCAATTCTCGGTTGTGCTTTACGAGTGTGCCGTACATCTCGAGGGCGGTTCTGAACTTCCGCGCCTGAATCGATCGCTCGATGAGCCAGGCAGTAAGACCGTCGAGGTGGGCTCTGCATCTTGTCTCATGTTCTGGATACTTCGCCCGGAAGCGGGAAAGAACAGCTTCCGCGGATCGGTGCATCTGCCACGCATCACTCGACATGCTATCGAGGGTGCGACGATAGCCGACGAGGTGTCTCTTCACCACCCGAAAGCTGGTCAGCTCCGCTGCCGAAAGGTAAAACATAAGGTCTTCGCACCCCTGAGCTCCTTGCGACCTAAGGCTAGAATCAAAGCCGTTTACTGCCTCGAATACAGATCTTTTCACAATGATAGAGCTGCCATTTCCGATGAAATTTCCGCTGCACAGGTCAGCTAAAGCAGTTCCTTGAACTGTTGGTCGGTACTCAGTCGATAAGATCCTGTCGTCCGCGTCTATCAATGCAAACCAGGAGTATACCAGACCTGCGGGTTCACTCCCTTCTTGAAGACTCCGCATCTGAAGTTCTATCTTATTTGGAGCCCAGAGATCGTCTGCATCTACAAAGGCAAGGAATTCGGTATCTGCGTAGGCGGCGCCTAGGTTGCGAGCTGCCGCCACTCCGGCATTTTGCTGCCGAATGAGGTGTATCCTTTTGTCTATAGTAGCTTTTCGGCGAACAATGCCAGGGCTGTGATCCGACGATCCATCATCAACGACTATAACTTTCAAATCACAGTATGTCTGCTTCGAAATACTGTCGAGTGTGGCAGCAATTGTACGGCTTGCATTGTACAGGGGAACAACGACGCCGACTGTAGCGTGCCGGGTTTCTGTGCCTTCGTCACTCACGCCGGAGTTTCCAACAAGGTTGACGAAGGTTGCTGCAGGTGAATGCTCGCCCGCCCCGAGACGTGTTCGCGCTTATGGGCATTGCGACGAAGAAAACTACTATGTTGCTGGCCGGTCGGCAATCAGCGGCCCAAACTGGGTGGATGAGGCATCTGAATAGATCGCGCCAATTAGCAGTAGTCGGCTTGAACTCACTCACAACACGAGGGCGCCTGGAGCTCTATGGTGATCGAGCCGACCATCGTCCTTAGGTGGCCGAGCAGGGCATATAGGAAGATGATGGGACCCGCCATCTCGAGAATTTCCTCAACCGCGGTGACCAGTTGGTATTGTAGGTTCTCGCTACCTCGGCCGTAAGCAATTGAGGCGTTGACCATTTCTAAACCGATCGCACCGCCAACGAAGCAGATAGCCGAAATTGCAAAGAGGACTCGTGTTCTCGATGGTAATCGGAAAAACCACGGTGACAGGGCAATCGCTAGCATCACCACGGCCGGCAGTCCCAGTAAGATCCATGAATAGCTAAATGCGCCACCTAATTCCCTGACCATTGAGAGCTGCTTCGTAAGCAGATCTCCTAACCTTTCGTGTACTGTTGCAACATCATCTACAGACAAAGCAAAAAACACAAACGAGAGAAAAGTCCAATGCCAGACTTCCGGAAGCTTGAGCTTCTTCCGCACGCCCGCGATCAAGGCTAAAAGAACGCCGCATAGGCCGAGTAGGACGGACGAGAACCATGTCGGCACATTTCCATCATCTCCCAACGTGAATAGCCGCAGGGCGCCTGTTCCTCGTGCTGGTTCACTCAGAAGAACGATACTGGCCGCAACGCCGAGGATAGCGAGCACACCAGCGGCGAAAGAGAGGGCTCTGGTTATCTTAAGGGGCTTAAGCGTAAGGCTCAGGTGTTTCTTATGACTTTTCAAGTCCAAGGACTCCTTCAAGCACAATCGATTAGCTGACAGGTCACCATGCAAGCATCGCACAAGTGAGGCTGGCTTGTACGACCAATAACTCTGCCTGTACCACACCGATCCAATTTTCGAACAGCCTCCGCTTCCTTGCGGGGCCAGTTTGAGTTCGGCAGCTGCTGCTGGGTCTGGAGTAGAACAAGCACTCCGAGAGCTCGCGTACGTAACCGGGCTATAGCTGCTAGGCCGCGTACTCGGCCCGCCCGATAAGCAAGCCTTTCCGCTTACTGCCGCGATTGCTTGTGGTGGTCGGATGTTGGCCTGCGGCGGCGGGGATAACAAGGGGCGCGAATTGACTAAGGTGCGCCATAAGGTCCGATTGATCGCACCCGCTTACGCAAAAGCTAGAGCGCCAGAAGAATTGTACCACGGATGTCGAAGCATTTCGAGACGCGGGGGTGGAGAGCGGCGGAGCATGCTTGTCGTTCCAGAGTGGGTCATTACATTTGGGCGGTCTTGCCAGTGGCTGCTGCACCGAGGCATGGCGGAGCCGTTCGTTCAGCGAAAAGTGAGCGAAGTTTGCTCACGCCGATGATTTTGATCATTGGCTAGGATGCGATTGGCTGAGGGAGGTTGATGCGCCATTTGGCAGAGTGTTTGACAACTTGCCCGCATCAACGGTCGCAGCCGACGCGATATACTTTCGTCGGCTTGGACGGTTTGCGAGGCGTAGCGGCCATTGCAGTCGCAGTCGGGCACCTAAACAACGTTCTTGGCGTAGACCGGCACCTCACAAACAGTGCGTTGGCGGTAGACTTCTTCTTCATGTTAAGTGGCTTTGTTCTAGCCCACGCGTATGGGGGGAAGTTGGCTCGGGGTAGGTGGTTTATACCCTTCCTTATCGCTAGAGTCATCCGACTGTACCCGCTGATTTTAGTAGGGGCACTCGTAGGTGCTTCTGCTTACCTTATGCGTGGCACGGATGCAGGCTATCTTGGAAGGCTCCTATTTCAAAGTATATTGTTGGTGCCTGAGATAAAATATAGCAATATTGACCCTAGTGTTTTTCCTATTAATCCTCCTGCTTGGTCTTTGTTATTTGAGGTAATCGCGAGTATTCTATTCGGGCTTGGTGTGTGGCGCGTTCATCTGCTCGGCCCCCTGCTGTTATTTTCAGCTGCTGCTTTATTTTCTACTGTCATAAGCTATCAGACATTCGACGTCGGCTGGAGCCCTGACTTGCTCTGGTCAGGATTGATCCGAGTCATGTTCGGGATGGGGGCTGGAATATTCCTGTATAGAGTTCATTGTAGGGGCAGCGCTCGGATATTGCCTCTTCACATCGGCATTGCAGGTAGCACATTGGTGCTAATTCTGTCAGGTGTATTCAGCTCAGTTGCATTTCAGATGGCGTCTGTCTTTCTCTTCTTTCCTTTGATAATTCTAGGTTCCGCGCGGGCTAGCAATCGCTGGATCGGGGCCTGCAAGTGGTTCGGAGAGTTGTCGTACCCCCTCTACATTATACATTGGCCAGTTTACCTTTGGATTGGCTTCGCCATTGCATCGACCTCGCTCCCAATTCGAGACTCAGTGCTGGGAGGGATCTCGTTGATCACAGCCATCATAACGAGCCTAATGGTACTTCGCCTTTATGATCAGCCTGTGAGAAGATGGTTGACTAAAAGGGCGCGCCTTCTGCAATTCCTGCCGTTCGAGAGGTTCGGGGCACCTTAAAAAAGCGTAGCCTGCATGGCTTGATCAAGAGATAGTTGACACTCGCCATTTTCTAGAGCCGAAAGGAGAAGTTCAACAGAGGTCCTCTATCATTTACAGCTCTAATCTTTCGAATAACTTTCCTGAAATTGGGGACCTATATACTTAATTGACCCGCTGACGCGGGTCACCGGAGAAGAGGGAGAAACCGCTCTATCTGGATTTTCGAGCAGCAGATTGTGGCGATCGCCGAATTTTACAACCACCATCGCTACCGCGAGAGCCTCGACAATGTGACGCCCGCTGAGGGCTACTTCGGCCCCGCCGCATCCATTATCAAACAGCGAGAAAGGATCAAACGACAGAACATCCAACATCGCGGCTTGCAGCACCGCAGGATCGCCGCCTAAACATCAAACTCCAGACGAGACCCGCGCTCCGCTGATTTAAACGGCCAGTTGTGCCAGATGTTCTAACGAAGGATAGCGGCTGGAGGCGGAGGGGTGCGCTATGAATGCAATCGTCAAAATCTTGTAGCGACTTTTGCCGTACGGCTGAACCGGGCCGTTTTGCGACGATTAAGTTGACGCCCCTACTGTTTGAGCGAGCCCGGCGGGGTGGCCTTCCCTCCTCCCAAACCGGCGGGGGGCTCAGGTCACATATGAACCACGCCCGCCGAGAGCGCGAGCGATGGAGAAAGCCCGGCTCCACAGCGGCTTAGCACAATCCTCGACAGCGGCTTAGCACAATCATTGCTGTCGAACACGCGTCATGAACAGGCATCTAATCTGCAGAGCCTGCTGTAGCGTTGAGCGTGCAATCAGGGATACGGCTGCGATTGGCACCTTCAAGACGCTTCTTACGAGCGAAATGTTTTCTTCGAAGGCTTCTGGCAGCGGACCATCGAGCACAGCATACTGCTGCAAATTCGAGAGGGGAGATCGCTCGTTCAGCAGCAGCTTCTGGTCTGTCAAAGGACTCTTTTATGCTTCGCGCTCAACTTGTCCCTGAGCCTCAACAGCCGATCCGGGGTGGACGCGAATTTTCGGACTAACTCATGTCATTTCCTCAGGATCACTGAGGCACCGGGAAGCAGGGCTTGGCGGCACAAGCGACCCTATAAAGATGAGAAGAAATCAAAGAAGTTAATGGGTTAAACGCCTGGTAAACAGACGCTCAGGAAAGTTGAGGGTTCTGAGAACCGCTAACTTTTTCGGTCCGGCTAGCTCTCTCAGCAGCTCAGGTATCTCTGGGCATGCCGGTGGACCCTAGCGGTTGGCGCAAATAATTCTCCCAAGCAGCCGCTGCAACTTCGTTTTCTCGGGGCTCTGAGCAGAGTCGGGAGCTAGTGCTTGTCAGGAACGTTACGGCGAGAAGAGGATTGGTCAAGCAAGGGGGCCAAGCTCCTATTTGCTAAAGGAAAATATCTTGTTTTGGATTGTCATCGCCATAGCCGTCGCGCTTTGGGCATTACCGCTTCTCGCGGCTGCAGCAATAGCTATTCCTGCCCTGGCTTCTGCATCGTACCGGGCTTGGCTGTCTAAACATCTGGTCGGTTCTGAACCGTCGATTAAAAGGCGGTCGCCGCGAAGGGTTCAGCCGGCACTTTCAGAGCAAATGCACCTGCTGGTAAGGGTTGAGCGGGCAGGGCGATACGATGCCACGTCCAAAGAAGCCAGCCAGCCCATTCCGCTACTTCAATTCATCGCCGGAGGTGATCCGGCTCGTCGTGATGATGTACGTCCGCTTTCCGCTGTCGTTGCGCAATGTGGAAGACCTGCTGGCCGAGCGCGGGATTGATTTATGCCACGAGACGGTGCGGCACTGGTGGAACAGGTTCGGCCCGCTGTTCGCTGCTGACATCCGCCGTCAGCGGGCCAGCGGGATGCGGGGTTTCCGTCAGTGGCAATGGCACCTCGACGAGGTTTATGTGAAGATCAACGGAGAGATGCACTACCTGTGGCGAGCGGTGGATCAGGAAGGCGAGGTGCTCGAGAGCTACGTCACGAAGACCAGAGACAAGTCCGCAGCGCTCAGGTTTATGAAGAAGGCGCTCAAGCGCAACGGCTCACCCGCCATCATCACCACTGATGGTCTGCGCTCCTACAAGGCAGCGATGAGCGAGCTTGGCTGTGAGGATAAGCAGGAGATAGGTCGCTGGGCCAACAACAGGGTGGAGAACTCCCACCTTTTGTTCCGACGACGAGAGCGAGCGATGCTGCGATTTAGGCAGATGAAGGCGCTACAGAAGTTCGCCTCCGTCCATGCCAACGTCCACAATCACTTCAACTCCGAACGCCACCTGATCGATAGAGAAACTTACAAGACCCGCCGCTCGGCAGCACTCGCCGAGTGGAAGAGCCTCATGGCCTGAGCCATGCCGGAAGGGGAGAGCTTTGCCATTCAGAGACAAGTTGCGATCAGACTGACAGCACCGCCACCTACCTGTTTGTGGTAGTACCCAGATGTTTCTTTCGTCAGCGGCAAGCGCGATGGTCCAAGGGTTCGCGTCCCAGGTAGTTTGGACGTGGCCGTGCCAGTCAAGCTGAAGGAGTAGGGTTGCAAGTAGGGTTGGATGATCGCTTGGTTCGGGGGCGCTTGTCAGCCAGGTCCAGTGCAGTAGTCGGACCAGGCCCTCATCAGTTCCCGACGTTTTTCAAAAGAGTCGCCTCAGCGATAGGCGCGCTCGACAGCGCTGCCGAGAGTGTGTGCCAAGGGCTCCTCGGCAACCTCGCGAGGAAAGCTGGTCTTCTCGCCGACCCAGTCGCGAAACGAGGAGCGGAAGCCATGAACGGTGTAATGAGACACCCCCATTCGCCTGGCCGGTCGCGCAGGTAGGTGAGGTAAGAATGGATGCCGTCGCGCCAGGTGTCGCGGAAGGCCTTCACCTGCTCGGGCTCGCGCGTCAGGTGGTCGGCATTGCCGTCCTTCACTTCACGAGAAGTGGTGGACCACTGGAAGTTGGAGTTGAACTTGATGCCATAGGGCGGGTCGATATAGATGCACTGCACCCGGCCCTTGAGGTTCTCGCGCTCGGCCAGGCCGCCATCACCTGCAACCCGTCGCCCAGTATCATTCGGTTCGACCAGTGCTGATCGTGCTGGTAGAACTCGGTGCGCTGCTCGGGATCGAGCCCGTTGAAATCGGCAAACAGGTCCGGCGCTTCCTCCGGCTCGGCTTCTCTTGCTCTTTGCGCGCGCGCTGGCGCGCTTCAGGTCCTCGATGATCGCCTTGGGATGGATCTTCTCTTGAATATAGAGCGGCGGTGCGTTGACCACGAGGTCGCCCAGTCCGCGACGTCCTTCCCCCGCCAGACGAGCTGCGGATCGAGATCCTTGTTGCGCCGCTCGTAAGCCGTGACCATCGGGCGCTTGATCTCCGCATCGACGAACGCTTCGAGTTCCGCCGTCGACGCGTTCTTGCGGGTATCCTCGTCATGCGTGAGCGCATCGACGGTGAGGGGCTTCTTGGGCAATACTGGCCTCCGGGCGCCCTTGCGCCTGATCAGAACCACGGCGTCTTCGAAGTCGAGCCGGTGGACAACCTGGCCCTGACCGTCGGGGTCGAGAAACCTGTCCTCGCCATTACGAAGGTGAAAAACATAGGTCGGTTACTGCGCGTCTGCAAAGCGCCGCAACTGCCGCTATCGTGCCGTGCCAGGAGATCTTGCGAGAAGTCGTGAAATCGACGAATAAGCGGAAGCGCCATTCTCCGCCGATCGGCTCCGCCAGAGTCGCAATCGAGCCTGATGGGCATCGTTTGTGAAAGGTGATGGCTTATGCAGACGTGCTTACGGCCGCCGACTGGCCTTCCTCCAGCATGCGTGGGCTACATTTCCCAGGTTCAACCTACGCGCGTCCATCCTGTCGCTCGGCCATAAGATTGTGCAGGAAGTCTCGTCCCCCACTTCGCTCGAACAGGCGTTTGTCGCCAATCGCCAGAGGCTCCTGCGCTTTCTGACGGCTCGCGGCGCTGGAGACGAGGCGGAGGATGTGCTCCAGGATCTATGGATGCGGTTGCTCGCTGCGGGCAACGACGAAGCTGCGGTGCATCCTTCCTACATGATGCGCGCGGCGGACCGGCTGATGATCGACCGATACCGTTCGAAGGTGCAGGCAGCCAAGCGGGATCGTGCCTGGGCCGAGACACAGCCAGGCGTTCTCGACGACACGGACGCGGCGCCCAGCGCCGAGCGGGTAATCGCCGCCCATCAACACACGCGCATGGTGCACGAGGCTCTGGATGCACTTGGCCCACGCGCCGCAACGATTTTCAGGCGACACCGGATCGACGGAATTCCTCAGCGGGATGTCGCCGCGGAATGCAACGTGAGCCTCAGCACGGTCGAAAGCGATCTAAGGCGCGCTTATCAGGCCTTGTGCGAAGTCTGGAGGCGCATCGATGAGGGTTGAGCGCCATGACTCCGTTTTACAGTCAGGAGGTAGCTGCAATGCATCCTGACGAACACATTCGCGACGAAGCGGCGCATTGGGCGGTGCTGACAGGTGATCCCGCCTTCGAGGATTGGGACCGGTTTACCTCATGGCTGGAAAGCAATCCCGACCATGCGCGTGCCTATGACGAATTGATGAGTCAGGTCGGCTCGGCAACAGGAATGCTGATCGACTATCCGGTCGAAGAGCCGCTCGTCGCCGCCAATGACGATGAGGACACCTTCCATACGCTCTGGCGGCGCGGATGGTTCGGGCCTGCGCTGGCCGCCTGCCTCGCAGGACTGGTCGCGGCGGGCGTCTGGCAGATTCGCGCTGCGGACGAGGTCTACGTCACACCCATGGGCGAGAGCATGATCGTGGCCCTGGGCGAGGGGAGTACCGCTGAGCTGGCAGGCGGGACCCGACTGGTGGTCGATGGCGAGGATGCCCGCTCGGCGCGACTGGAGCGCGGCCATGCGTTGTTCCGCATCCGGCATGATGCGGGCGATCCGTTCCGCCTTGTCGCCGCGGGGGATACGCTCGTCGATGTGGGCACGATCTTCGATGTCCGGATCGGCAGGGAACGGCTGGACGTGGCCGTTGCCGAAGGAGCCGTTATCGTGAACCCGCAGGCGCAGAACCTTCGCATCGACGCGGGCGAGGGCGTGGTGCGCAGCGAGGGCGTATATGTCATCACCGCACTGCCCCCCGCCGAAATCGGCGAATGGACAGATGGCAGGGCCACTTTCCGCGATGCCACACTTGAGGAAATCACCCTCGATCTGACGCGCGCCACAGGGATCGCGTTTTCCGTGCAGCCCGGCAGTGAAGCAATGCGCCTCTCCGGAAGCATCGCGCTAGGCCCGGTGCGGTCTGATCCGCGCACACTCGAAGCATTGCTCGGCGTCAGGGCGCGCCCGGTGGGTGAAGGCTGGGTTTTGTCGCTCGACTGATAAATGAAGATTTTCTCTATCCTTCTGGCCCTGGCGATTGCCGCCGGCGCCACCCCTCTCGCCCGCGCGAAAGCAACCTGGCCGTGCCTGCCGGCAGACTGTCGGATGTGGCCATCGCTGTTGCGCGGGCGACCGGAACCAGCATCGTCATCGCAGACCCCGCTCTTGCCCGCAGGCGCGTGCCGGGTCTGCGCGGGCGAATGGATGGCGCTGAAGCGGTGCGGCGCATTGCGCGGGCAAACCGCCTCAGGGCGGTCCCGGTCGGGCGCGGTGCATGGCGCCTCGTCGCCCAGCAGGAGCGCCGCCGTCCTGTCAGAAAGAGAGCCCCCCCACCTCCTGCGCCTCCGCCCGTGCAGCCTGCCAGGGCCGAGCCGCTGCCGCCAGTCGAAGTCGAACCCATCATCGTCATCGCCAGCAAGCGCGATCTTCGGGTCGACGAACTGCCCGCGCAGGTTTCGATCCTTGATGGCGAGAGGCTGGAGCGGGGCGGGATCGGCGGAACCGAGAAGTTGACCCAGAGGATCGCAACGGTCAGTTCAACCTATCTCGGCAGCGGCCGTAACAAGCTGTTCATTCGCGGCATCGCGGATTCGAGTTTCACCGGACCTACGCAGGCGACGGTGGGGCAATATCTCGGCGACTTGCGACTAAGCTACAACGCCCCGGATCCCGACCTGCGCCTTTCGGATATGGAACGGGTTGAAATATTGGAAGGCCCGCAAGGCACTCTGTATGGCGCAGGCTCGCTCGGCGGAATCATTCGACTGGTGCCGCGCGCACCCGAACTCCGAGAAGCCAGCTTAAGCGCAGTGATCGGCCGGTCGTTTGTCCGGCAAGGCCAACCAGGCGCGGATGTGCATGCCACGCTCAATCTGCCGCTCGTTCAGGAGAGCGCAGCGCTCCGCGTCAATTTCGACATGCTTTCCCAAGGCGGCTATGTCGACAAGCCGCATCTCGGTCGCCGCGATGTGAATGACACTCGGATCGTGGCGGGGCGTGCCGCCCTTCGCGTGAGCTTGGCGCCTGGATGGTCGGTAGATGTTCTTGGCGTGGGCCAGAGCACCAGGGCCGACGACAGCCAATATGCCGACCGCAAGGGTGCGCCGCTCGAAAGTTCCGCCCGGGTGCAGGAGGGTGCCAGCGCCGACTACGGTCAGGCGCAAATCGTCCTCTCGGGCCGGATCGGTTCGCTCCGCCTGCGATCGTCCACCGGCATTGCGGGGCAGGAGCTGCTCGAACGATACGATGCGACAGAACCGGGAGAGGAACCGCTGCTCTTCGTCCAGCAGAACGCTACGCAGATGGTCGCGAACGAGACGCGGCTATGGCAGCCGCTCGACCATCGCCTCGGCTGGCTTGCGGGTGTCAGTTTCGTCGATAATGAGACGCGTCTGACCCGATCCCTCGGAAGCAGGGATGCCTTGATGCGCACGACAGGCGTGCTCAATACGGTGCAGGAACTGACGGGCTATGGCGAGGCAAGCCTGCGCCTGTTCGAACCTGTTATCCTGTCGGCTGGAGCGCGCCTGACCCATGCGCGGCTCGGCGGATCGGGAGAGGATATTGCTCGCCTTTTGAGCGCAGCCGAAGCTGCGATAACCGCCAGCCGCAGTGAAACGGCCTTTCTGCCTTCGGCAGCGCTGCTCGTGCAGCCGGCAACGGAGATGCGCCTCTATGTCCGCTATCAGGAAGGCTTCCGGCCTGGCGGCTTGGCCATTGCCGACGACTTCGTGCGCCAGTTCCGCTCCGACCGGACCAGGACCGTCGAATTCGGACTCGGCATCGGCAACCCGGGCCGAGGGCATTTTGACCTGTCGGCGAACGTCTCGCACACCGATTGGCGAGACATACAGGCCGATTTCATCGACAGTACCGGCCTGCCGACCACCGCTAATATCGGAAACGGGACAATCTGGACCGCCAGCGTTGCCGGAGGCCTGGAAGTAGCCCCTGAATTGAGGCTGGAAGCCGGAGCCAGCTTCAATGACAGCCGCGTGGACGAGCCTGTAATCGTCGCGTTGGACCGGATCACGCAGATCCCGAACATCGCGCGCTTCTCCGGAAGACTGGGACTGTCATGGCAGCGCGAATTTGCCTCCGGCCTCACGCTGGATGCTGAGGGTTGGGCGAGTTACATCGGCAAATCCCGCCTCGGCGTCGGGCCGGAACTGGGCGAGTTGCAGGGCGACTATCTCGGCAGCGGATTGCTGCTGCGCTTCGGGCGCGAACGGGTCGGGCTGACCGCGTCGCTCACCAACATCGCCGATGTAGAGGGCAATCGATTTGCACTGGGCACGCCGCTGGCCATCGGCCGCCAGCAGGTGACGCCGCTGGCACCGCGTACCGTCCGGATCGGGCTCGACGCCCGCTTCTGACGCCACCGGAAATTTTTTCGAAAGAATGCCAAGGCTGCCGTGCGGGGCCTCCGTCTTCGTGATGAAGAACCAGGAGGAATCATGTACCGTACGCTTCTCGCCGGCACCGCCTTGGCGGCGCTCGCCGCACCGCTCAGCGCCCAGACTGTGATCGACAATGCCCGCACCCAGCCGGTGCGAACGGCGGAACTGGCCAATGGTCAGGATCTGAAGATCGGCACGAACGGATCAATCGTGCTCTCGGCCGGCGATGCAGTGACGGTCAATTCTAACAGCGACGTCAGCAATGAGGGGAAGATCACCGTCACGAACGGTGCGGGAAGCACCGGCATAATGGTCACTGGCGGACGCACGGCGAACATCGTGAACAGCGGGACGATCACGATCGATGAAACCTATGCGCCTTCGGACAGCGACAAGGATGGCGACCTCGACGGACCGTTCGCTCTCGGCCAGGGGCGTGCGGCAATCAGGCTGAATGGGCCGCTGAAGGGCGACGTGACGCATAGCGGCACGATCGCGGTGGAAGGCAATTCATCCGCAGGTATTGCGCTGAACGGCCCGCTCGACGGCAGCTTTCGACACGAGGGTAAGACGAACGTAATCGGCGATGGATCGACGGGCGTGGCGGCGCAGGACATTACCGGCAATGTCAGACTTGCCGGGCAGATCGGAGTAACCGGAGCCAACTCGGTCGGCGCCAGATTCGCTGGCGACCTCGGCGGCGCTCTTGTCGTCCAGGGTGACGTTTCTGTCACGGGTTATCGCAAGACGACGACGTCGGGCGATGCCTCCAAGCTGGATGCCGACGATCTTCTGCAAGGCGGTAGTGCGCTGTTGGTCGAGGGCGACGTGGCGAAAGGCATTATCTTCGAAGTCGCTCCGAAAGATGCGAATGCTGACGACAAGGACGAGGACAAGGACGGGATCGAGGATACGAAGGAGGGCAGCGCCAAGATCACCTCTTACGGTGCCGCTCCTGCAGTCCTCATCGGCGCGGCCGACCGCGAGATCACGATCGGCGCAACGCAAGGCACGGCGACAGGATTTGGCATAATCTCAGATGGAACGGTGGCGGGCGACGGCGTCTATGCAGGCGTAGATGGAACCGGAATAATGGTCGGCGGTCGCGGCGGTGCGGTTTCGGTCGCGAACGGAATGCTGAACGAAGGTTCGATCACGGGTACGGCGAAGGGTGCGGCTGCTACCGGCTTGCGCATCGGATCGGGCGCAACGCTGCCCCAGTTGCGCAATGCCGATACGATCGGTGCGACCGTTAGCGGAAGCGCTGGGCAAGCGACCGCCGTGGCTGTGGATGCAGGCGCGAACCTGCCGCTGCTTCGCAACAGCGGGACCATCAAGGCGAGCACTGTGGCCGCAGGTTCGGCCTTCGCAATTCGCGACGACAGCGGAACCGTGGCGCTTGTGGAGAACAGCGGCAAGATCATCGCCTCCGGCGCGGCAGCGGGATCGGGGCGGAATGTCGCCATCGACCTATCTGCACGCGCTTCTGGCGCGACGGTGAGGCAGACCGCCGTGGCCGCAGGCGTCACTGCGCCTGCCATCGACGGCGATATCCGCTTCGGCACCGGTGCCGACCTGCTCGACCTTGCCGATGGCACGGTCAGGGGCAGTGTGAGCTTCGGCGCCGGTGTCGACAGGATGGCGCTGTCGGGCGATGCCGTCTTCAACGGCACGGCAATGTTCGGCGGTCAGGCCGACCAGTTGACGCTGGCCAATGGCTCGCGCTTCGAAGGCACGGCCAATTTTGGCGGCGGCGCTGGCAGTCTGACCCTGACCGGCTCATCCAGTTTCGTCGGCAGGCTCGTGAATGCCTCCGATGTTGGCGTCACCATCACGGGCGGTACGCTCGCCTTGACCGGGCCGGCAACTATCGGCTCGCTGAATGTCGGATCGACGGGGATCATCGGCGTTACGCTCAGCAAGGTTGGAGGCCAGTCCACAGCCCTTGACGTGAACGGAACCGCTACCTTCGCGCCGGGCGCCAAGGTGCGGATACGCCTCACGGAAATCGCCGATGCCGAAGGTCTGTACGATATCATCACGGCCGACAGCCTGACGGGTGCCGACAAGCTGACCGCGGACAGCGCGCTCGTTCCCTTCATGTACAAGGCCGCGCTCGCCGTTTCGGGAGACACAGTCAGCGTCGACATCGACCGCAAGGCTACCAGCGAATTGGGGCTTAACCGCGCCGAAGCCGCCGCGTTCGACCACCTCTATGTCGCGCTGGCAGAGGATGACGATGTCGCCGACATATTCCTCGGAATTGGTGAGGCAGACCTGTTCCAGGCCTATGTCGCGCAAACACTGCCCGATCATGCGGGCGGTACTTTCGAAGGTGTCAGCCAGGGGTTGCGCGCTTTCGACCGTCACCTGATCGACCCGGTCGGCCCCATCGGCGAAGAAGGCAAGCTGCGCATCCTCACTGACTTTGCCAGCTGGTCTGCTGACAAGGATCGCGGGGACGCGGCTTCGTACGAACTCAGCGGGCTGGGCTTTCGCGGCGGTGCGGAATACCTCTCGGGCATCGGCGCATTTGGCGTGACCGGCAGCTGGATATGGAACGAACACGAGACAGGTGCCGCCAACGCAATCGTCTCGAACAGTTACGAGGCCGGGGTTCATTGGCGGAGCAAATTCGGCGCGCTCGGCGCCTTTGCGCGGGCGGGGATGGGCAAATCCGATTTTGAAGGCAACCGCACGTTCGAAGGCGGAACGGGCGACGATGCCGTCTCCTTCATGATCGACCGGACGTGGTCGGGCGATTTCGTCTCAGCTGCGGGTGGTCTGTCGCTGGAAGGCGGGTCGCAATTCTTCTTCGTTCGGCCTTCGATAGTGCTCGATTATCTCAGCCTGACCGAAGACGGCTATGTAGAGACCGGCGGGGATGCACTCAATCTGACCGTAGCCGAACGAGAAAGCGATGAACTTGGCGCAAATCTCGGGATAGCGATTGGCGCCGATCTGTTCGGCATGCAGGCACGCGACAAGTCTTGGGTCCGGTTCGAAGGCGAAGGCGGCTGGCGGCAGTTGCTGTCGGGCGAACTCGGCGCAACGACTGCTCGTTATGCTGACGGCGAGGATTTCGTCCTGCTTCCCGAACAACGCGGCAGCGGCTGGTTCGCAAGGATCAAGGGCTATGGTGGCGACGAGTTCTATACACTTGGCGCGGAACTCGGGGCCGAGGAGCAGTTCGGCAATATCGGTTACAGCTTTCGCGCTTCCCTGCGATTCGGATGGTGAGAATGGATATGAGCACGATCAGACCAGCACTGCGTCGAAATGGCAGATGGCTGCGAAGAGAGCGGGCGATGTCGAGGTTTCGAAAGATGAGGAGCTTACAGAAGTTCTCGTCGGCCCATTCCAGCGTCCACAACCAATTCAACCTCGAAAGCCTTCTGATCGACAGATAAACTTACAAGACCCGCCGCTCGGCCGCACTGGCTGGGTGGCGAAACCTCATGGCTTGAACCGTAGCTCTCGAGGGGCATGCTTCGTCTACCAAAGACAAGTTGTGATTAGACCGACAGCACCGCCAATTGCCTGTATCCGGCAATTCCCCGCCATTTCCAAACACTGCTAAAGTAGCAGAAAATAGCCGTTCTGCGGTTCCTCACTGTTCCTCGCCCAAACAGAAGTCCGCGCAATTTTACCATCCTTCACGACCCGAATTCCGGACTTCGGGAAGTATGTTTACACGAAGACGACCGGCAATAATTTCGTCTTCAATTCTGATCCGAGAAACCCGCCGAAGACAGTGCCGTATCAGGTCTTCGTGACCTACGATGCTAATGCATTCACAACAACAATAGAACCACTCGGCAATTTAGCGCGAGCCGGAAATGTGACTTGCATTGGTGATAGTATTTCGTCTGGCTCTGACACGGCTTAATGCGTTCTTCCGGGTGGGCGAACCCGACAGCTTCTGCCAGCTTCTCGACAAGTATTTTCCCAAGCTGAATGTCAGCAACCGTGCTGTGCCGGGTTCGCAAATCAGGTCAGTCTGGCTCGATTACGACGATTACATCAAGCCTTCTGACGACATTTTGATAATCGCCTTCGGGATAAACGACCATTCGAACGGAGCAGAGTATCTTCAAAGATTCGAGGATCGACTCGAAGAGGTTTCTCTCAAAGCTATACAAGAAGGCAAACAAGTAGTCCTGGTTGGCTTCCCGCAGAGGAATAAACTCTGGGAATACGAAGACCCTGCTTCGACAATTGCGTATAACGATGTGGTCGAAGATGTCGCCCTCAAGAACGGAATTCCACTCGTCGATATCTACTCAGCATTCGAGTCAATGGGAGAGAATCGCCAAGTCATCGAGAGAATCTTCGGCGACTTCATCCATCATCCGAATGGTTATGGCCATCGCATCTACTTCTCCTATCTGCTTCCCTACTTCCTTGAGAAGCCAACTCGATCGACAGAAATACCGGAGTATATCGTAGGAGAGTGGTCGGACCGTAAGTAACGGTTCCGTCCACTGTCGGGCCACGACCGTTTTTCTCAGCCACGGGCAGTCCCTTTTCGAGGCAGCAGAACAAGGTTTCCTTCTGTGTGGGATTTCCTCCAAGTTCTGCATATGTTGCATGCACCGAATGAGCAGCAAACGCCTTGATTCGGCAAGATCAGGAAATGTCGGGCTTTTCGATGGCACTCTCCCCGCCGAAGCTGCGCCGCAAGGTGATGCCGAAGCTCAGGTGGCGCTTTCGCTCCCGGAACTCTCTGGCCACCGAGTCCGGCAAAGCTCGATTGGGAGAAAAGATCAACCTCTCACGATTGCCCCCGGTATCGAACAGATTATCGACGTCCAATATGATGAAGGTGCGCGCATCGGGTCGGTATTCGATAAATGCCTCGCCGAATGGGCCGCCGTTGAAGCTGGTGTCGAATTCATCCGTGCGGAAGAAGGTGAAGCGGTCTCCGTCGGCGACCTCGAAGCCGTAGGAGAAATCGCCGGCATCGCGCCGAACGTCCAGGCTCCACTCCCAGTCACGAAAGAACCCGCTGAAGTTGCGCATCTCGCCGCTGATCGGGTCTTCGACGCGGGTTCGCTGTATCTGTCCGCTGAACTTTGCCCGAAGCCCGCTCCACAGATTGCCGAGCGGCGCATCCAGCGTCAGTTTGGCGAAGTAGCGTCGACCGGTCCCGATATTCCCCGGTGCGTCGAATGCCTGCCCCTCGTCGTCGAAGACGAGCACCCGGTCCTGGAGCAGGCTGACGAGATCATGGCCCAGATCGAGCTTCGCCAGGCCCGTGCGGAGGATCGGTCGATCGACCGTCAGCCGGAACTCCCAGGCGCGCTGCGGCACCAGATCTTCGTTGCCGGCGTTGATGCGATCGCTCGACAATTCGGCGGCACTGATGAAGTCGTAGAAATCGAGCTGTGCCACGTTGCGGCGGATGAAGAACTGGGTGTGCCATCCGCCGCCCGGCCTCCAGTCGATCGTCGCGCTGGGCTTGAGAAAGCGAAGCTTTCGGTCAGCAGTTGCGTCGCCGCGCACCTTCAGCCGCGAAAATTCGTAATTCAGCCCGGTATCCACTCGCAATGCAGGGCTGAGCAGGCGGCCTGCGCTGAAGAAAACCTCCCCTCGCGCTTCCTTCACCGTCGCATTGTCGATGGGCAGATCGATCCGCGTCCGCGCTCCGTCCGGACCGATCACGAAGAGTTCGACATCGCTTTCGAGCGTATTCAGCACCGCTTCCCCGCCCGCCTCGAAGGAGAACCCGGCAAGGTCCTGATGCGACCAGCCCAACCGGCCGATCCGTTCGTCCAGTCGGGCCTGCTGCGTTTGTTCGAAGCCGCCGATTACCTGCGCATCGTCGCTCAACAGTCCGTTGTGTCTGCGTGAAGCAGAAAAATTGTCCCGTTCTGCCCGAGTCGCGAGCGCAACCAGCTTGATCGCCCCGCCGGCGAGCGGCCGGGTCATGTCACCGCCCAGTTCGTAAGACGGCTCATTATTGCGTTGTAACAGGATGTTGTCGCGCGGCGGACCGTTGGCAAGTATCACGAGGACATCCTGCTCCACCTCGAAGGTGCTAGGCTCCCATCGACCATTCAGGCGAATCGACTTGTCGGGGGCCTGCTCGAGCGCCCAGCTGCCGGACACATAGGTGTCGCGGTCATCATAGCTGATGAACTTGCGGCGAAATTCCACGAGATCGCCTGTGGCAAGGTCCGTAAGTTCGTCGGTTCCCTCGTCGACGAAGTGATTGTGCTCACTCGCCGCGGCCAGGCTGATGGTCGAAGCTCCGCGCTGGAAAATGACCGAGCCGGCTGCATTGGGCGTGATGCGCCCCGTGAAGATACGTCGGGCTGAGACGGTGACATTGCCGCTGGTTCCTCCCACGCCGGACAGGATCACGTTGAGCACCTGGCTCTTGCCCGAATATTCGGCCCCGAAAAGATCGCCCGGCCCAACTTCCACGCGCAGCACGCTGTCCGCCGGAATACGCGCCAGGGTGGTCTCGAGCGTGGTCGCCTTCGAGCTTGGCCTGACCCCGTTGATGACCACGTTCCCGGCCGCCCCGGCGAAACCCCGGACGTCAGCATCGCCCTCCTCAAGAGAGAAGCCCGGGACCCGGCGCACCATGTCGAGCGCAGTGCTTGGTGCAAAAGGTGCAAAGAATTCCGGCTCGTAGGCGGTGGCGCGCTGCGTGGGAGCTGCGATCGGCGAGGCGTCAACCGGCGGCTGCGTTCCGGGCGGAGTCATCTGTGCGTGCGCAGCAGAGGCGAACAGGGCGGCGGTAATGCTGGCGAACCTCATCATGTCCAGTCCTTCGCTTTGGTTCCTCCCTCTTGCCTCTCTCCTGCGCGCGAAATAAGTGCCGTAGGTCACACCTGCGGGCCATGACTTTTGGCCTATGGCACAGGGGTCGCAGATGTGGCAAAATTCACCTCATGGAAGGTCAGGCACGAAGCTGGGATCAATGGGTCTTCACAGTCGCAGCACTGGCTGTGTGGGCTGCGATGGGCTGGCCATTTTCGCGTGAACTGGTGACCGGAACGATGCGGGGGCCTTTCCCTGTGCCGCCAATCTGGCTTCTTCCCTTTGGCATCTTCGGAGCGACGCTCGTCGGCGGCGCTTTCCTGAAATTGCGGGCCGGGGCTTATTGGGCGCTGCTGTGCGCCCAGCTTGCGGCGGTTGTGGCGATGGCCCTGATCCACCCCAAGGATCTGATGTCGATATTCCTCGTCATCATCGCCTGGCAGGTGGCGATCGCGACGACGCCTGTGAAAGCGATGATCTGGATCGGCTTCCAGTCCCTGGCGATCGTGGGAGCGCTTTCTTTCACTCCGGGCACGCAACTGTCCTACATCTTTATTCTGTCATTGGTGTTGCAGCTTTGCTGCGTACTCACGGCAGAGGCGGTCAAGAGAGAGGCGGCAGCGGCGCGCGCGTTGGCTCAAGCGAACAGCGATATCAGATCCGCACAAGCCATCATCGCCAGCAGGGTTCGCAATACCGAGCGCCTACGGATTTCGCATGATCTGCACGATGCCTGGAGCAACGAACTGACTGCGCTGGGGTGCCAGCTCGACATCGCCGAGAGAGAGGGCGAACCGCAGAGATTGAACAATCACGTGGTGCAGGCAAAAGACATGGCGCGCATTCTTCTGGCGAAGGTGCGCGATGTCGTCGCCACTCTGCGCGTGGCCGAAGAAGCCGGCGGCAACGGGAGTTCCACCGGGCTCACTCATGGCAACCGCTCCGCAGCCATCGCCCCGCTTCAGGCAGGAGGCCTGGACGATCGGCACAGGTGGATCTTTTCAGTCGCCGCGCTGGCTGTCGCGCTTACGCTGGCTTGGCCGGTCCTCCAGATCATTCTCAACGGCATGGTGCCCGCGTCAGCGCCTTTGGCGATCGCGTTTACTGCCTTTGTGACAGCCGTCCTCGGCGCCAGTGTCATGAAGTGCCGGCCGAGCATTCGCTATACACTACTTTGCATTCAGATCATCGCGGTCGCGAGCATGGCTTTCATTTCCTCATGGCCGATGATGACGGCTTTCCTGATTATCGTTGCATGGCAGGTGGGCGTATCGACGAGCTTCGGAAGGGCGCTCGGCTGGGTCGCAATTCAGACAATGGTGGTGATCGGCGCACTAGCCTTGTCGTCCCGTCCCGATCTGTGCTGGGTGATTGCAAAGGCCTTCGCGCTACAACTGCTGTTTGTCGTTGCGGCACAGGCGCTGCGAAGGGAAGAAGCAACGGCCCAAACTTCTGCGCAAATCAATCGCGAGCTCTGGTCCATGCAGACCATAATTGCCAATAACGCTCGCAATGCGGAACGCCTGAATGTCTCACGCGAATTGCACGATGCCTGGGGCCACGAACTGACCGCGCTCGGTTTGCAGCTTGAGATCGCGATCCACGTAGCCGATGCCCACCGCGCCCGAAGCCATGTCGCTCAGGCGAACGAACTCGCTCGCGCCTTGCTCGGCAAAGTGCATGATGTCGTGGTGACGCTGCAGGAGGATGAACGCCGCGGCTTGAAGAATGCGCTGGAAGGGCTTGCGCGAAGCGTTCCGAGTCCGGTGGTCCATGTCGCTTTCGATCCGGACGTGCAGGTCAGCCCCGAACAGGCCCATGCCTTGATGCGCTGCGCGCAGGAGGCCGTCACCAATGCGATCAGGCACTCCCACGGATCCAATCTGTGGCTTCATGTGGCCTCGGACGCGGAAGGCGTGCGACTGATAGCTCGTGACGATGGCAGCGCGCGTCCCGCTGCGCCCTCCTCCGGCTCCGGGCTTCTCGGCATGCGCGAGCGGCTTGAGAGCCTCGGCGGACGCCTGGCGGTCAGAACGGGAGGGGAACCTGGCTTCACGGTCGATGCCTGGCTGCCTTCGGTTGCGCCGCAAACCGCATGATCCGGGTTGTGATCACCGATGACCAGACGCTGGTCCGACAGGGTATACGCGGAATGCTCGAGCTGTTGCCTGACATCGAAGTCGTCGGAGAGGCGACTGATGGCGAAGAGGCAGTGGAGCGGGTCCCGGAACTCGCGCCCGACGTGCTCCTCCTCGACATTCGTATGCCCCGGATGGATGGGGTCGCAGTTCTAAAGACCCTTGGCGAGGCGGGTGCGCTTCCGCCCACTTTGGTTTTGACAACTTTCGACGATGGCGACGCCGCGTTCAGGGCCATCAAGGCAGGGGCCAAGGGGCTGATGCTCAAGGATGTCTCGCTGGAGGATCTGGCCCGTGCCATTCGGGCGCTGGCCAACAGTGGAACGGCCTTTCAGCCCGCCATGACCGAAAGTCTTATGGCTGCAATCCGGCGAGGCCATACGCCGTTCTCCGATAACCCTGCCGCCGAGACGTTGACCTCCCGAGAACGCGAGGTCCTGCATCTGATCTGCGCAGGCTACAGCAACAAGGAGATTGCCGATCTGCTGGCGCTGGCGGAGGGGACTGTGAAGAACCACGTCTCCAACCTCCTGCTGAAGCTCGACGCGCGCGATCGGACCCGTGCAGCTCTGAAAGCATTGCAGCAGGGCCATCTCGGCTAAATAATAGGCTTCAGAGCATTCGCACGAAAGAGCGAAATTCAAGATTTGAAAGCTGTCGAGGGGTTGCAGGTCTGGCGGAGCCGCGAGACCGGGTTCGCGTTAGGGCCTGCTAGCGACGACCGCTCACGGACCCGATGGCAAAACAAACTCGGCAATCTCTATCTGGGACAGGAAATCAGCGGGGGTGAGCTGCTGGCGGTAGGCAGACAACCCGGTCAATGCCGCGAGAGATCATTCGGTTTTAGAACGGACTGAGCAGTTGGCCTGGATGATCTCCATCATCGCTGACTCCTGCGCTAAGTGCGTTCATCAGACTTCCCGAGCTTGTGGTCGATGCTGAATCGCCCCGCTCCCCGCACTCCGAAATAAAGTCCAAGGAACACCAGGACAGCCGCGGGCCAGATCTGGGGCACGTCCTGGCCCCAATGGACCATGACAAGCGCGACGATAAAGTTGAAGGTGGTAACCAAGCCGAGCCAGCGCGTGAATACGCCCAAGACAAATCCAATGCCCGCGATAAACTGCGCATAAACGGACAAGGGTGCCAAGAACTCGGGATTGCTAAACCCGAATTGCAGCATGAACGCTTCAAATTCGCCCATGCGTTCGGCGCTGAAAACGTTGTCGTGGCTCTGATATATGAGGAAGGCCCCGGTAACACACCGTAGCAACAACAATCCGAAATCTGAAAATCGCTCGAGGTCATCCAGCAACAGCAAGCTAGCAATTCGGTTATGGGTTTGAGGCATCGTTAACTCCTTCATGTCTTCCTAGGTCATGCTGAGGAGAAACGAACCGCCTCCGCGATGAATGACACGCGGGAACGACGAATGTCACCTGCTCGACGCCGGGCATCAGACCCGTTTGCGCAATTCACCTAGCCCTCGAACATAACTGCGGCCTGCAGGCACACTCGACCCGTCCTTCAACGTTAGCGAGAGCGCTCCGCTCTGCCGCCTGGTAACCGAGACGATCGCTTCGCGGCGAACCACCGCTGATCTGTGAACCCGAATGAAATTCGGTCCCAATCCGCTTTCCAATTGCGCAAGCGTGCGGCGAATCATCCCGCTTGAACCAGATGCATGTAACAGCGCATAATCGCCCTGCGCTTCGACCCACTGAATGTCTTCGGCGCGCAATTTCAGGTGCTTGCAGCCGTTCGTGGCCCGAAACGCCTGCACGGTCGAACCGTCCCGCGACGGGCCTGTGGAGGGATCATCGTTTTCGGGGACAGGATTGCCTAGATCGATCCGCCGCAGGGATTTTTGTAGATCCTGCCACTTCTGATGATAAGTCAGCGCGAAATGGATCGCGATCCAAGCAGCAAAATATCCGGTCACGATCAAAGCCTAAACAACACATTCGCGATGGGTCATCGGGGCGACGCCCTCATTGGGCGCCATTGCACAACTCGCTTTCAGAAACAGCGAATGCGCCAGTGGCATTATGCTCAAGGCAGCTCCTGACGCGATCATTCGAGCGCGGACACTGTCGGTTTTTTCCAGCATACGAGTGAGCAGGAAAGCCATCGTGGCCGCAAACGCGAAAGCTGCCAACCGGTGGCCCCCGGCGAGATGAAACGGCAGTTCACCGACGGCGTGGGCGCGCAAAGAGTTGACGAGAAACGCAAAGGTCCAGAAGATAAATAATAATTTTAATGTTCTATAATCCCGCATTTACCCTCCAAAAACTTACCTTTACGATGTGAAGCGTCATCTAGGGTCCGGACCCATAAACAGGATTCACAGCGGCATTGGGATGTGATTCATGAGCCTCCAGTGAGGAGGCATGTGGATGGCAAATTTCTTCTGGTTCTCGG
>NZ_JAAFZT010000014.1 GCF_013336795.1 Alteripontixanthobacter muriae
AAATCTGCCTGCGGCGCTGAAACCAGATCACTGGGCCGATACTGAGATACCCACTTGCCCAGCGTCGACTTCCCTATCCCCAAATCCGATGCAACCCGGTCGCGGCAACCCGCTGGTCAGTGCGATCCGCACCGCCTCCTGCTTGAACTCTTCTGTATGCTTGATCATCTCGTCGGTCTCCTGTTGCGAGCTCTAATCGCTCAGGTGACCGGCGCAAAACCTTTACAAGTCCAGGTGGATGTCGTGGTAGTCTACAAGATCGACCGGCTCACCCGCTCGCTTGCGGACTTCTCGCGCATCATCGAGATCTTCGAGAAGGCAGGCACCAGCTTTGTCTCGGTCACCCAGTCGTTCAACACGACCAACTCCATGGGTCGGCTCATGCTGAATGTCCTTCTCTCCTTTGCCCAGTTCGAGCGCGAGGTTACCGGCGAGCGCATCCGCGACAAGATCGCTGCATCCAAGGTCAAGGGCATGTGGATGGGTGGCAATTTGCCGCTGGGCTATGATCTTCCCGAGGCAGGTACGCGCAAGCTGCGGGTGAACGAGGCAGAAGCCGCAACTGTGCGAAGGATCTTTGCGCGCTATCTCGAGCTCGGCTCGGTGCATGCTCTCCAGCGTGAACTGGAGGAACAGGGTACCCGTTCCAAGCTGCGGATCACCGCAACAGGAAAGACGAGCGGTGGTGGTGCGTTCAGCCGGGGAGCGCTGTTCCATCTGCTGCGGAACCGAATTTATCTCGGCCGCATCGTGCACCGGGAGCAGAGCTTCGAAGGAGAGCACGACGCCATTGTCGATGAGGAGCTGTTCGATCAGGTCCAGCGCCAGCTCGACGGTAATGCGCGGCGCCATCATGCCGCAGCCGATCACCGCATCATCAAGGCACCGCTTACGGGCAAGCTGTTCGATGCAAGCGGAGAGCCGATGAGCCCGACCTTCTCGCGAGGCAAGTCGGGACGGGCCTATCGGTACTACGTATCGGTTTCCCTCCAGCAGGGTTTTGCAAGGAAGGAGAATGGACGAGACGAACATGTCCGGCGCATCTCGGCGCCTGCTCTCGAGAAGCTGGTGATGCAGTTGATCGAGCGCTGGTTTGGACCGGAAGAAACCTTCGGCACTATCACCTCCCTGCGGTTCAGCGAGCGTGGGCTGCTGGTCGATCTGCCCGTCAGGCACGCGGCCGATCTTGCTGCTCAACTGGGCCCTGGTGAGAGGATATTGCATGCCGATCGTAAGAATGTGCGGGTCGAGGTCAGAGTCACGCTTCCGCTGCGCGGCGGGCAGCGACTGGTCTGCGCAGGCGATCGACGCGAGCCGCAGGTCGATCCAACTCTCGTTGCTGCGCTTCGCAGGGCTCACCAGATGATCAGCCGCGAACGCGGACTGCCGCTCGTCGAAGTGGCACCTGCATCCCAATATGATCGCAGGATCCTGCGCCTCGCCTTTCTCGCGCCCGACCTCCAGCGCGACATCCTTGCCGGGCGCCAGCCGGCAGACCTTAGTCTCGAGCGGCTGCGCAGCATTGCCATCCCGCTGGGCTGGAACGAGCAGCGTCAAGTGCTGGGCTGGCCTTCGTGAAATCCCTGTTATGCAGGATAACAGGCCCTGCTATGTCGATTGAAGCCCCTGTTATGGCCGATTAACTACCCTGTTATGGCGAAGAACAGGGAAACGGGTGTTTCGTGGGCGTAAGCTGCTGATTTTACGCGATCTCATCCTGCGCTCATGCGCAGAATAGCGCTGGTATGGCCTGTTTTTGGCTTAAAATGCGCAATTTTCCCTGTTCCTGCCTGTAAACAGGGAAACCGGACCCTTGCTGATCTGGGCAGAGACTGGCGCGTTCAACCTGGCCTGTTGTGGCTGGAGACGCTCGCGAACCAGTTGGGCTGTGACGGATTGGCCCGCGCACGCTCGCCTGTTCCGCCGCTTTGCGCGGCGGGCCTGTTACAGGAGACGAGTGCTGGGGGTGTGTGGCGGAGGAGGCAGTCACCTGCGAACCGCCCTCCCCTTCCCCTACGATTTAACGGGAAAGTAACGGGAAAACTGAGGTGGCGGCCCGATCGGAATGGCCGAGAAACCGCTGAATAGAGCGGGGTCAGAGCCACATAAGCGTGGGCGAACGGGAACAACTCTCGTGATTAACGGGAAAGCTGCTGAAAGCTAATGCTTGGACGCGAAGAGTCCATGGCCGGAAGGGGGTGGACAGACACACCAGCTTCACTGGAGGGGTCTACACTAATTCACCCTCACGCCGCCCTTCAGAACGGCGTCCACCTCGCCAAGCACGGTGATATCTGCCAGCGGATCGCCCCTCACCGCAACCAAATCGGCCCAGGCCCCCGGGCGCAGTGTACCGACTTCACCAGCTTGGCCGAGCGCTTCAGCCGCGGTGGTCGTCGCAGCCCGGATTGCCTGGATCGGCGTCATTCCGAAGCGCGTCATTACTTCAAACTGACCGCCTACCGTTTCATGCGGCATAACCCCTGCATCCGATCCAAACACCATCTTCACTCCGGCGGCGTTGGCTTTCCGAAAGCCCTCTCTTTGAGCAGCGCTGACCATCCGCTCCTTGGCGAGGTTCTCTTCCAGCACGCCGTTTTCTGCTCCTTGAGAAAGAGTGTATTCGGTGTTGAAGATATCCATCGAAAGGTAGGTGCCCTGCTCTTTGGCAAGGCGAATACCCTCATCATCTATAAAGCTGGCATGTTCGATCGTGTCGAACCCCGCGCGGATTGCAGCCTTGATGCCAGCTGCACCATGAGCGTGAGCAGCGGCCTTGAGGCCCCAGAAGTGAGCTTCATCCGCAACGGCTCGAAGCTCTTCCTCGGTCATTTGCTGCTGACCAGGAAGCGTATTGCGGGAGAACACTCCGCCGGTAGCGCACGCCTTGATCACTTCAGCGCCGTATTTGCGCTGCTCACGTACCTTCTGTCTCAGTTCTTCAGGACCGTCGGCTGCTCCCGGGCTTTTCGCTGCAAAGCTTGGAGGCAGGAAAGTTTCATCGCAATGGCCGCCAGTCGCACCCAGTGAGTAGCCCGCATTTACTATGCGCGGTCCGATTACCCAGCCAGCTTCGATGGCTTGATCGAGGCCTGTCACATTGTAGTCGTCCCCTCCGACGTTGCGCACGGTTGTGAAACCCGCTTCTAGCATTCGTTTCGCATTGGCCACGCCAACAACTGTCCAGAACCGATCGGTAAACTGAAGGCGCGAGTAACCTCCGTATTCCGGACGCCCATCCAGGTGCACATGCATGTCGATGAAGCCAGGCAGGACGGTAAGCCCGGTAAGTTCGACCAGGTTCGATCCAGCAGGAGCGGAGCCGCCGCTTTCGATTGCTGTAATCTTGCCGTCGACTGCCGTGATAAGCGGTGCACTCACATACTTCCCTGTCTCCACATCGAGTAGGCGTTCGGCCATGATGTAGACAGTCTCTGCCCGTGCAGGAGCAGAAACGCTGAAGACGACGGCAGCAATGGCGATTGCGCCTGCATGTAAAACGTTCATCAACTATCCCCTTCAAGGCACCGCGAAACGGGCTTGGCCTGACCCGATGACCTTGCGCAGAAATCATCTGAACGACAAGCGCCGCCTATTCCAGCGGCCCGTGCGCGGCGTTAAGCTGACAACTGCATTTTTTCGCAAGTTTCGAAGAAATTGAGCCATGCTCGATTTTTCTGCTTGCATGAGCGAGCCTGGTCCTATTCCATAGGGTGGTAGTCAGAGATGGCTGCTCGACCACGTAGGAACACCGGTCGACCTTGAGATCAGGCGCTGCGGCGTGTGAACGAGGTCCGGGTTCCTGAGGCAACCCCGTCCCGTCATCCGCAACAGCGGTTGGCGGGTTTTCTATTGGGGGTTTCGAAATGGGTACGAAGAGACTGAAGCAGGGTTGTTTGAAAGAGCAGAAGCTCAACAAGACGCGGGGGCTGCGCAAGCGGCAGGAGTTTAAACGCAACCTCGCTGACCGGCGCGAGCGAGGCAAGAGAAACGACATCCGTCCCGATCTTGTGTTCGCAAATGTCGCAATCGATGAGCTGAAGCCGTCGCCGCACCGCGCACGCAAGACGACCCCAAAGCAGCTTGAACTCGTGGTTGCCTCGATAGCAGAGAGCGGTTTCTGTAAGCCGATCCTCGTCTCCGCCGGCGTGATTGTAGATGGCCATCTTCGGCTTGAAGCTGCGCGGTATCTTGGCTTGTCCGAAATCCCGGTAATCGAGTGCAGTCACCTGCCGGAGCCTGAACTACGCAGGCTGAGCCTCGCGCTCAACAGAACCGCTGAGCTTGGTGAGTGGGATCTCGATCAACTCAAGATCGAATTCGAAGAGCTGATCGATCTTGATGGACTTGTAACGGTTTTGTGCCGGTCACCTTCTCATTATGCCACCTTGGCTTCGAACGCGAGTGGGCTGATGCCGCCCAGATATGAATGTCGGCGACGGGTG
>NZ_JAAFZT010000015.1:0-152965 GCF_013336795.1 Alteripontixanthobacter muriae
CACCGCCTCCTGCTTGAACTCTTCTGTATGCTTGATCATCTCGTCGGTCTCCTGTTGCGAGCTCTAATCGCTCAGGTGACCGGCGCAAAAACGTTACAAGTCCAGTGATCGTTAGTGACCCGTTCAAGGGCCTGTATATCGACCGCTGGGTCGGCGAGGTCCTGCACTACACCGGCATGGGCAAGTCGGGAGATCAATCGATCGGCTTCATGCAGAACAAGACGCTGGCAGAAAGCTCGGTGAACGGCGTGGCTGTGCACTTATTCGAGGTGCACAAGCCAAGCGTCTATTCCTATGTCGGACCGGTCGAGCTGGCCTCAGAACCTTATCAAGACGCGCAGAATGGTGAGGACGGGACAAGCCGTAAAGTGTGGATCTTTCCCGTCACTCCCAAGACGGGCAGCACCAAGCCATTATCCTTAGAAGCGCTTCGGATTGAGGCGGAGGCACAAGCCAAGAGGGCCAAGGCCCTTAGCGATGCGGCCTTGAAGGCGAAGGCAAAGCAAAGCGGCAGCACTCGGGTGGGAGTGAGGCCCGCTATAACGCAGCAGTATCAGCGGAATCCTTGGGTTGCTGAATACGCTAAGCGTCGCGCGGCTGGTCATTGCCAGCTGTGCACCAAGCCCGCACCTTTTTCAACGAAGGCGGGCGAGCCTTACCTCGAAGTGCATCATGTCCAGTGGCTCTCGCAGGGAGGCGCCGATACCATTGAGAACACCGTAGCGTTGTGCCCAAACTGCCACCGCATGATGCATGTGGTAGGAAGCGCAGATCATGCTGAAAAACTGAGCGCGGCTGCTGCACCTTGAACGTGTGCCGCTCACCGACACAGCACTCATCTACTTGCCGGCAGCTCCATCTTCTGGAGGGGGCCCAATCAGCTCCAGGAGAGCGTCCAGTTGACGATTTAAGCGGTCACGAGTGAGTGGTCGCTGATCCACAAGTTGCGGTCGCAAGTGATCCGCGAACTTCGAGACCCAAATCCGCTCTTCGGGAAAGCGGTGATCAATCAAGCCGTGCTCGTATCTAGCACGAAGCCCGGCGAACACCCGCCATTGCTTGACCGGGTGCAGATGGAGCAGCGCCGCTATCGTTTCATCGACGGGCATCGCCGTCATTACCGGCACCCTCGCCAACGTGCTGTCGTCTCCGCTCTCGGGTGAAATACGTCTTTCGAAGAGATCAGGATCCTTAGCCAACTCCGATAGAAGCTCGCGAGCCAAAGAAGGGAGTGCGTCCTTCGCTGCCGCTCCCCTCCTTTCACGGAAGTATGCCCAAAGCTCCTTCATCTCTCCATGCTCAAGTGAGCGAATTTGCAGGCCGCCCCATCCGCCATATCTCAGGTCGTCGTCCGCAACTTCTGGTAACGGCTCCAGCTCGCCCGCCTGGTAAAGATCATCCACGTAAGCCTTCCCTTCAGCCACCACCTTCGACAGCGCGATGGGAAGCTCTCCAATTTCGCTCAGCCAGAGCCGGAGCCCGAACATGTGGACTACCTCACCGGGCTCGGTGATAGCTCGTTCTAGAACCTGCTGCTCGAACCTCTTGAGCGCGTTTTCGAACTCTTCTTCTGAACGCTCCCAACCATACCAGACAGTGCGCCATGCCGGCTCCTCCGAGCTACTAACGTAGTATGTGCTCTGCGAGATTGTCGATCTGACCTCTTCCACGTTGATCGAGCCTCTGACTAAAACATCCTCCAAAACCTGGTCGGATAAAATTTGATCGCCGACATTAACTTCTGGATAGCGCTCCATAGTCTTTCGCATGGGGTGATTGTCTGGGGCGGCGAGAAGCCAGCCACTGGGGCCGACGATTGCCGATCGTTCTGACAGGACATGAGGCGCAATACTGCCGGACTTCAGGTCAATCGACAGAGCGAAGAAAAGACCAATGAGCGCTTTAACGCCCGGCTCATTCTCCTTCATTTCCTCAGTCAGGGCTGCTCCGACCCGTTCGAAATCCCACAAGGTCTGCTGAAGGATGCGGAGATTACTTGTCCCCGACTGGATGAAGATCTTCTCGATAAAAGGTGTGTTCGCCAGCACCAGATCTCTCAGGCCGCTGTCGTCGATCTTTTCGACAAATGAACTAAGGGCTTGGTCTAGAGCCGGCTGAACCAGTAGCGTCTTTCCAATCACTTTCTCTCGAATGACCCGATAGTTGCGAGCACTAATTTCGGCCTCATTAGCGATGATCAAGACCTTCCGGCCCATGTGTTCAACAAACTCGTTGATGTAGCCGAGTGTCTGGTTTGGTGTGAGCTGAGCCCTTTCGAGGTCGTCAAAGATAAAAATCTTATCGACAGCGCTTGGCAGGATGTCAGCCATACCGATGTCTGTCTCAACTCCGCCGAACTTCAGAGCTGCCCTGACGACATGCCCGCCTAGCTGCGCGACTTTCGTCCCGATGAAAGGGTAGACTGCACGGAGAACGGCCTGGTCGATCTCCTCTGTGGACTTCAGCCCATATAAGCTAACATACACAAAGCCGTCTGGTTCAGCCAGTCTGCTCAGCAAGCTTTTGACGAAGAACGTTTTGCCGGTTCCCCATGCGCCGTTTAAAAGCACAGCGTAGTGAGGCTCATTACTCATACGCAGGAAATAGGTAAGATAATCCTCAATGTGTTTGTTTGGGTTCACAAATAAATCTTCCCCAAATGGTTTCCGCGCGTGGACGGGACGAATCCGTTCGACTTCATAGCCCGACTTAGTGCTGTTGCAGCCCCTCCGTCGATGACGAAAAACCTCGCCAGACCGGGGTGACAGCTTACACCGGATAACAGACTAGAGGAAAACCGAACGCGCACCGCGTTCGACAAGATTGGTAGCGGAGGAGGGACTCGAACCCCCGACACGCGGATTATGATTCCGCTGCTCTAACCAGCTGAGCTACTCCGCCACGGGCAAGGAAAGGATGTCGTGCATCGCTTTTTGCCTGTCCAGCGCGGCGCGTTTAGGGCGGCTGTGTGTCGCGGTCAACCGCGAAAAGACCATGACTTCAGATGGTCCCAGGGTCCGCCGCGATAGGCATGCATCGACAGGCCGCGAAAGCGAAATTCCCGCCCCATGATCTGCGGCGCGAGGATGGCGTTCAGTTCCTTCGCTTCTCTTGGACTCACCTTGTTCTGGATCGTGACGTGCAGGCGCGGCTTGTGTCCGTCTTGCGGCGTCAAAAGGCCGTGGAACCTGTCCGCCAGATCCTCCCAGATCTCCACCATCGCCGGGCTGGCCAGTTTAAGCGCGTTTCCCCGCCCCAGCGACATCAGCCCCTCGAGCCTGCCTGGCACCGGTGCCGACCGGGCGGCGATGGCAGCCAGTGCGTCTTGGATTTCTCTTTCGCAGGATGGCGGCAGCGCATGGAACAGGGTCACGTGGGCTTTCAAATGATTGCGCTCGGGCGGGAAATATTGGTCGCGCAGGCCTGTGGCCCAGCTTTGCATGTCCTGCGGCAGGTCCGCCGTCAGGATCAGAGGCGCATCGCCTGACAACCGCCTCTCTCACATCTCGCCGCGTTGTCGCCGCAGCGCGAACCATTTCGCCACATTGGCATTATGTTCGGCCAGCGTATCGCCGAAGGCATGGCCGCCCGTACCGTCTGCGACCATGTAGATCGCGCTGGTGTCTGCCGGGTTCAGCACGGCGGCGATTGCGCCCCTGCCGGGATTGGTGATCGGACCCTGGGGCAGGCCGACCATGCTGTAGGTGTTGTAATCGTTTACCGCCGCGATTTCGGACTGGCGGATGCGCCTTCCCAAGGGCTTGCCTTGAGTAATCGGGTAAATGATCGTCGGATCGGCTTGCAGCCTCATGCCCAGGCGCACCCGGTTGGAGTACAGACCTGCAACCATCTCGCGTTCACTGGGAACAGCGGTTTCTTTCTCCACTATGGAAGCCAGCGTGATGGCCTCCTGCGGTGTGGACACAGCGATGTTCGAACCGCGCTTGGCCCAAAGCTCCGCCAGGGTTTCGCTCATGGCGTCCTGCATGCGTTGCAGCACCGCAGCGCGTGATTCTCCCCGTTCGAAATCATAGGTATCCGGCAGAACCGTTCCTTCCGCCGGAACGGGTGCGTCTCCGGTCAGCAGCGGGGTCGCCATGAGCCGTTCATGCACCAGGATCGAAGGCATGCCTTCCGGGATCGTCACGAAGCGACGGATGACTTCGCCATGCTGCAGCGTTTTCAGTATGTTCGCCGGGCTTGATCCTGCGGGAAGCATGAATTCGCCCGCCTTGATCGGATCGCCGCTGCCGAAGATCTTTGCCCGCAACAGGAAGGCGTCAGCAGAGCCGATATAGCCTTCATCCGCGAGCTTGGCAGCCACCGCCGTCAGGCTGGAGCCCGATGGTACGATGAAGGCGGTATCTTCATCGAGATCGGCATCGCCGTACCAGCCGGCCGCGAAAAAGGCGGCGACGGCCAGCAGAGCCAGCAGCCCCGCGGCGGCAATGATCCAGACCCGCTTGATCATGATTAGTCGGGCCGCTTCATCACGAGGCTTGCGTTGGTGCCGCCGAAGCCGAAGCTGTTGTTCAGCACGGCGCGAATCTCGCGCTTCTTGGCCGTGTGGGGCACAAGATCGACTCCGACGCAGCCGTCGCTCGGATTGTCGAGGTTGAGTGTTGGCGGCGCAATCTGGTCACGCATGGCGAGAATGCAGAAGATGGACTCAACTGCACCGGCACCGCCGAGCAGATGCCCGATGGCGGATTTGGTCGAGCTCATCGAAACGCGAGCAATGTCGTCACCGAACAGGCGGCGGACTGCGCCAAGCTCAAGCTCATCGCCCAGCGGCGTCGAAGTGCCATGCGCGTTGATGTAATCGATGTCTGCGGGGCCAACACCGGCTTTGCGGAGCGCCATCTGCATGGAGCGGAACGCGCCCGAACCTTCGGGATGCGGCGCCGTGACATGATATGCATCGCCCGAGAGGCCGTAACCGATCACTTCCGCGTAGATCTTCGCGCCTCGGGCTTTGGCGTGCTCATATTCCTCAAGCACGACGACACCTGCGCCTTCGCCCATGACGAAGCCGTCGCGCGCTTCGTCATAGGGGCGGCTCGCCTTTTCGGGTTGGTCGTTGAACGCAGTGCTGAGCGCGCGCGCCTGGGCGAATCCGGCGATGCCGATAGGGCAGATGGTCGCTTCCGCGCCGCCGGCCAGCATGATGTCGGCATCGTCGTCACGAATCATCCGCGCCGCGTCGCCGATCGAGTGCGCGCCCGTGGAACAGGCGGTCACGACTGCGTGATTCGGGCCCATCAGGCCGTATTTGATCGAGACCTGGCCGGAAATCAGGTTGATCAGCCGCCCATGCACGAAATGCGGCGAAACGCGGCCCGGCCCTTTCTCGGCCAGGACCAGCGATTCCTTTTCGATACCGGGAAGCCCGCCGATGCCCGACCCGATGGAACAACCGGCACGCAAACGCGTCGCCTCGTCCATATCCTCCAGCCCGGCATCCTCGATCGCCTGACCGGCGGCGTCGATGCCATAGACGATGAACGGATCGACCTGGCGCTGCACCTTGTGATCGACGCGCTTGTTCGGGTCAAAACCATATTCGTGGTCAGCCGGCTTCACCTCGCAGGCGATGCGGCATTTCTGGTCCGATGCGTCGAAGCGCGTGATGGGCCCTGCCCCGCTCTTACCGGCAAGGATGTTGGACCAGACTGTTTCGACGTCGGCCCCGAGCGGGGTTACGAGACCGAGACCGGTTACGACGACACGGCGCATGCGACTCTCCGTTAAATGCAACAGGCCCGGCCCTTACCGGGTCGAGCCTGTCATGATCCGCCTGCCGCCGGCCTGTCCGGCGGGGCGAGCCCGAAATGATCTGCCAGGCAGTTTGACCAGCGGGCGATCAGCCCTTGTGTTCTTCGATGTACTTCGTGGCATCGCCGACGGTCGTGATCTTTTCAGCCGCATCGTCGGGAATTTCGACACCGAATTCCTCTTCGAACGCCATGACCAGTTCGACGATGTCGAGGCTGTCCGCACCCAGATCGTCGATGAAGCTGGCTTCCTGGGTCACCTTGTCGGATTCGACGCCCAGATGTTCGACGACGATCTTCTGTACGCGTTCAGCAGTATCGCTCATGTTTTCCCTCTCAAAATTGCGGGTTGTTCATTTGTCTTTCGCCCTAATGAACGGGGCGCTGGCTGGCAAGTGCCCATGCGGCACAAGGCCCGCCTTCAGTCACCCAGCTGATCGGTCCTCGCCTTTTCCGCGTCGGCCGCACGCGGCTCTTCTAGCAGCTTGATGTGCACGTCCTTCAGCTGCTGCTTGCTGACGGCGGACGGCGCACCCATCATCAGGTCCTGCGCGCGCTGGTTCAGCGGAAAGGCGATGACTTCGCGAATATTCGGTTCATCTGCCAGCAGCATGACGATGCGGTCGATGCCGGGGGCCGATCCGCCATGCGGCGGCGCGCCCAGCTTGAACGCCTCGATCATGCCGGAAAACTGCGCGTCGACGACTTCCTTGGAATAGCCGGCGATCTCGAAAGCCTTGTACATGATGTCGGGCCGGTGGTTACGGATCGCCCCGCTCGACAATTCGTAGCCGTTGCACACGATGTCATATTGCCACGCGAGGATGTCGAGCGGGTCCTTGCCTTCCAGCGCCTCCATCTCGCCCTGCGGCATCGAGAAAGGGTTGTGGCTGAAATCGACCTTGCCGAGCGCCTCGTCATATTCGAACATCGGGAAATCGACGATCCAGCAGAACTTGAAGCAGCCCTGCTCGATCAGGCCGAGCTCCTCGCCCACCTTGGTCCGCGCGGCACCGGCCAGCTTGGCTGCTTCGGCTTCCTTGCCAGCTGCGAAGAACAGCCCGTCATCCGGTCCGAGGCCGAGTTCGTCATACAGGTCGGCCATCAGGTCCGGCCCGTGGTTCTTGGCAATGGGACCGCCGAATTCGCCACCCTTGCGAGTCACATAGCCGAGGCCGGCAAAGCCATCTCCGCGTGCCCAATTGTTCATGTCGTCAAAGAACTTGCGGCTCTTGTCGGCAGTGTTCGGCGCGGGGATGACGCGCACGCGGCCGCCGCTGCCGACGATCTTTTCGAACAGGCCGAACCCCGATTTTTCGAAATGCGATGTCACGTCGCTGATGATCAGCGGGTTGCGAAGGTCCGGCTTGTCCGAACCGTATTTCAGCATTGCTTCGGCATAGGGGATGCGCGGGAACTCGCCGGCAGACGTAACCGTCTTGCCGCCGGAGAATTCCTCGAACACACCAGCCAGCACAGGCTCGATAGTGTTGAACACGTCTTCCTGCGTGACGAAGCTCATCTCGAAATCGAGCTGGTAGAATTCGGGGCTGCGGTCCGAACGAAGGTCTTCGTCGCGGAAGCAGGGGGCAATCTGGAAGTAGCGGTCGAAGCCTGCCACCATCAGCAGCTGCTTGAACATCTGCGGCGCCTGCGGCAGCGCGTAGAATGTGCCAGGATGCAGGCGGCTGGGCACCAGGTAGTCTCGCGCGCCTTCAGGGCTGGACGCTGCCAGGATCGGCGTCTGATATTCGCGGAAGCCCTGCTCCACCATGCGGCGGCGGAGCGAGGTGATCACGTCGCTGCGCAGCATGATGTTGCGATGCATGGTCTCGCGGCGAAGATCGACGAAGCGGTACTTCAGGCGGATGTCTTCGGGATATTCCTGCTCGCCCGCGACCGGCAGCGGCAGTTCGTCGGCACGGCTCTGCACAGTCACGGAGCGGGCGAAAACCTCGATCTCACCGGTCGGCAGGTTGGCGTTCACCGTCGCTTCGTTGCGGGCCTTGACCTCGCCATCGATGGTGATGACGCTTTCCACCCGCAGCGATTCCAGCAATGCGAGCGCCGGACTGTCCTCGTCCGCGACGATCTGGGTCATGCCGTAATGATCGCGCAGATCGACGAAAAGGACGCCGCCATGGTCGCGCTTCCTGTGGACCCAGCCAGACAGACGGACGGTTTCCCCGACATTGTCTTTCGAAAGCGCGGCGCAAGTATGGGTGCGATAGGCGTGCATGGAGAGTCTTTCCATTCGGGAGGCTATGGGTCTAAGGCGTTTCGACCGGCGCTGCACCTGCAGAACCGGTCTGTCCTGAATGGGGCGCTAACAGGGGAAGCACCGCTCTTTGTCAAGGACGCGGCGCTTTCGGCAGGGGCTTCTGGCCCGCAGGGTGGCGTGCCGCCCGCATATAGAAAAGAACGATGAAAATACACGATCTCATCACCACGACCGATGAACTGACCGCCTTGTGCAACCGGTTCGCCAATGCCGATTTCGTCACGGTCGATACCGAATTCATGCGCGAGAATACTTATTATCCGGAGCTCTGCCTCGTGCAGATCGCGGATGACAAGGAAGCCGCCGCCATCGACCCGATGGCGAAAGGCATCGATCTGACCCCGCTGCTCGATCTGCTCTGCGACAATGAGGATGTGCTGAAAGTCTTTCACGCGGGCGGTCAGGATGTGGAGATTATCTACAATCTGACCGGTAAGACTCCGCACCCCATCTTCGATACCCAGATCGCGATGATGGCGATCAGCCAGTCGGAACAGATCGGCTATGCGAACCTGGTGGAAAGTTGGCTGGGCATCACGGTGGACAAGGGCGCACGCTTCACCGACTGGAGCCGCCGCCCGTTGACCGAACGGCAGATCGAATATGCGATCGGCGACGTGACGCATCTGTCGCGGCTGTTTCCCAAGATGCTGAAGAAGCTGATCGGAACGGGCCGCGGCGTCTGGCTCGATGCCGAGATGGAGAAGCTGGCCGATCCCGCCAATTACGCGCAGGACCCCGGCGAGGCCTGGAAACGCATTCGCGCTCAGAGCCGCAAGGCCGACGTGCTGGGCCGCCTCAAGGCTCTCGCCGGATGGAGGGAGAACGAGGCACGGCACAAGAACATTCCGCGCGGCCGGATCATGCGCGACGAAACCCTGGCCGACATCGCCGCCCACCCGCCGCGCGTCCAGGCCGACCTTGCGAAGGTGCGCGGCCTTTCCGCCGCGTGGAAGGACAATGATATCGGCAAGCGCATGATGGATGTGATCGCGGGTGCCGGACCGCTGCCCAAATCCGAAATGCCGGAACGCAATCAGCGCGGCGCGCCCTTGGGCAAGGAAGGCGCTCTCGTGGCCGATCTGCTGAAATTGCTGCTGAAGATCCGCAGCCGAGAGATCGATGTCGCCCCGCGCCTGCTGACCCGCAGCGACGAAATGGAAGCTCTCGCCGCTGGCACCCGCGACCTGCCGGTGCTGGAGGGGTGGCGTTACGACGTCTTTGGCAAGGATGCGCTTGAGCTGGTCGAGGGCCGCGTCGGCTTTACCGTGAAGCAGGGCCGCCTCGAGATGACGCATTTCGAACGTGACGACACGAAGCGGGGGGCAGATCCTGCGTTGAACACTCCCCCGGCAGTGTTCAACGACAACTCCGTCGGAGACGAGGAAGAGTGAGCACCTATCTGCCCACGATAAAGCAGCTGCAATATCTGGTGGCACTGCACGAACATGGGCATTTCGGCCGCGCTGCCGAAGCGAGCTTTGTTTCGCAATCGACGCTGTCCGCCGGTATTCGAGAACTCGAATCGCTGCTGGGAGTGACGCTGGTCGAACGCAGCCGCCGGGTCATCCGCTTCACGCCACTTGGCAATCAGGTCGTCGAAAAGGCACATCGCCTGCTGCGCGAGGCGGAGGAGCTTTCGGAACTCGTGCTTGCCGCGGGCAAACCGCTTTCGGGCGAATTGCGGATGAGCGTCATACCGACCATCGCGCCTTTCCTGCTCCCGCGCATGTTGCCGCGGCTGAGGCGGGAACGGCCCGACCTCAAGCTGTTCCTGCGCGAAGAGCCGAGTCAGGACGCTATCGATTCGCTGCACCAGGGCCGGGCCGACTGCGTGCTGCTCGCCCTGCCCTTTCCGACCGGCGAAGTGGACACGGCGCATATTTCCGACGATCGCCTGTTCGTCGCCATGCCCGAAGGCGAACCGCGCAATCCACCTGAATCCATACCCGCTTCGATGATCGACGATGGCCGCCTCCTGCTGCTGGAGGATGGCCATTGCCTGAAGGAACATGCGCTCGCCGCCTGCAACCGACCGGGCTTGCGCGCGAGCGCAGCCATGATCGGAACCAGCCTGCATACGCTTGTGCAGATGGTCGATAACGGGCTCGGCGTAACCATGCTGCCGGAAATGGCGCTGGAGGCCGGGATTCTGCGCGACACGAAGGTGGTCGCCCGCCCGCTGAAGGCCAGGGCCGCGACGCGCGAGATCGTCCTCGCCTGGCGCCGGAATTCTCCACGAGCGGAGGAATTCCGGCTTTTGGCGGAAGAAGTCCGCGCCGGCTGATTTACTAATTATTGATCACTTTGCGTCTAGGTAACGCCCACAATCCGGGGGTTACACATGCGTTCCTACAATCGTTTCATCGTCGATCAGGAAATCGAATGCGATATCGCAGGCGAACGCGACGTCGTGATGCTGTACAATTTGTCGTCCGGCGGCTGCATGATTGAGACGCGCAGCGGCAACCTCAGCGAAGGCAGCGCAGTCGAAGTCCGGCTGCGGGAATTGGCAACGATGCCGGGCCGGATAGTCTGGCGCATCGGACGCAACGCAGGCATCAAGTTCGAAGTGCCGCTGCATCAGAAAGTTGTGGAGCACTTCGGCTTTTCCGCTCCGGACGAAGATTTCGACAGCAACGATCCGCGCGACAGGTTCGGTATTCCAATTCTCGGTTAGTCTAAACCAGCGCCGATCAGTCCATGTGCCTGAGACCGACCCGCAGGTAATCCCATCCGGTGATTACCGTCAGGACAGCCGCGCTCCACAGCGCAATCAGGCTGAGAAGGTGGAGCCAATCCCAATTCGGCAGGGCACCGCTCAGTATCAGACCGCCGAGCGCCACGAGCTGCAGTGTCGTTTTCCATTTCGCCAGCCGCGTGACCGGGACGCTGACCTGCAGCCCGGCCAGGAACTCGCGCAGCCCCGAAACCGCGATCTCGCGCATCAGGATGATGAGTCCTGCCACGACGTGCAGGTCGCCAACGTAAGGACCGCGAAGATAGCCTTGTGCGGTCAGGACCAGGATCACCGCGGCGATCATCAACTTGTCCGCTATGGGATCGAGGAACTGGCCAAGCCGCGACACCTTGTCGCTGGACCTGGCGAAATAGCCGTCGAAATAATCGGTGATGCCCATCAGGCAGTAAAGCACAAAGGCGAGCGCATAGCCGAGCTGCCACTGCGGCCACCACAACAGCGCCGCCAGCAATGGTATGGTCACGATTCGCGACAGCGTCAGGATGTTGGGAAGGGTCATCATCGCATCGGCTCCCTAGCGCACCTTCCGCTGCTGCAAAAGCGGGACAGCGCTTTCCATTTGCGAAAGTCCTTGTCCGCATCGCGCATATCTCTAGGGCCGTGTGCAAATATGGGTTCGCGGTAGGATATCATGACGACCATTACGCATCTAATGGGCCGGAGGCGATTCCTGCCGCTGTTCATCACGCAGCTGCTCGGTGCCTTCAACGACAATCTCTACAAGACCGCGATGGTCCTGTTCGTCGTCTATGCCGTGTACCGGTCGGAAGAGGCCGACGGCATCTTCAGCTCCGTCGCCAGCCTGCTCTTCATTCTCCCCTTCTTCCTGTTTTCCGCGCTCGCCGGCCAATTGGCCGATATGCGCGACAAGGCGCGGATCATCCGAATCGTCAAATTGTGCGAAATCGGGCTGATGATCATCGGCGCGGCCGGGCTGTTGCTGGCGTGGGTGGGCTTCGGAGTAGAGGCAATTGCAATCCCGCTGATGCTGCTGGCGCTGTTCCTGACTGGCCTGCAATCGACGTTCTTCGGCCCGATCAAATATGCAATTCTCCCCCAACATCTGAAGGAAAACGAAGTGCTGGCCGGGACCGGCCTGGTCGAGGCGGGCACCTATATCGCTATTCTGCTCGGCACGATTCTGGCAGGCTTCATCAGCGTGGCAACTGCAGCGTTCCTTGTCCTGCTGATTGCGGTGCTGGGTTACATTTCGGGTCGGCAGGTACCCCCGGCTCCCGCGATGCAGGAGCCGGAGCCGCTGGATTTCCATGTGCTCAGGGCGTCCGCAACGATCATCCGGCAGGTGCGTGAGGACAAGCGCGTCTGGCTGGCCATTATCGCGATCAGCTTTTTCTGGACGATCGGCACCGTCCTGTTCATCCACTTTCCCGTTCTGGTCAACAATGTGATCGGCGGCACGCGCGAAGTGGCAAGTCTGTTCCTTGCGATCTTCTCGGTTGGCGTGGCTGTGGGTTCGGTTTCGATCAATGCGCTGCTGAAAGGGACAGTTTCTGCGCGTTTCGCACCTGTGTCGGTGCTGACGATGGGCCTGTTCGTCGTTGCTTTCTACATGGTGGCCGACAGGTGGAACATTCCGCCCGCGGGTCACCTGCGAAACATTCCGGAATTCCTCGCCCAACCGCTTGCCTTGCAGATGATGGTATCGCTGATGGGGATCGCGGTGGCCGGCGGCATGTTCGTGGTGCCGCTCTATGCCTTCCTCACAACCTTTGTGCCAAAGACGCAGGCTGCGCGCACCATCGCGGCCAACAATATCGTAAATTCCGGAGCCATGGTCGGCGGATCGGCCATTGTCATGCTGCTGAACATGATTGGCATCCCCATCGTCGAACAATTGCTGCTGAGCGCCGCCATGTGCCTCGTTTCAGCCTGGCTGGGTGCGCGGCTCTATGTTGCGGAACGGCATGAACGGCACGCGCTTGTGCCGTGATGATGGGGCCGCGAAGGCTGGTCAGCTGATGAATATGCCGACCGCAACGAGACAGCCGAAATAGGCGGTAAGAAATCCGCTCACATCGTCTCTCGTCAATTTCCACTCAGGGCGGGCCGGGACGGGGTCGGCGCCGCTGCGGACGTGTGGGGGCAGGCTGGCCAGAAATGGGTGGCGAGCGGCTTCATCGGATAGAACAAGGGAGCGTCTCATGATGCAGACGTTAACTTCCCGGTAACTATTTCGCTCCCGCTGATTGCGCCCTGTTGCATAATGAAACGTTAACCATGATCGATGGTTCAGGCGTGTCTCCGGGGCAATGCAGCCGTAGCCTGCCGCGGATTGCCCGCTTTGTGAGTTACGGCTAGTCTTCCGGCATGAACCACGATCATTCCTCTTCCGCCGACCGCCCCGTCTCTTCCGAAAAAGCAGACGATGGGCCAGTATCGGCGGCAGAACTGCTGGTCGATTGCCTCGCCCATCAGGGCTGCGACCGGATTTTCACGGTGCCGGGAGAGAGCTTCCTGCCGGTTCTGGACGCACTTCACGGCCGTGACGACATCGATGTGGTGACCTGCCGCCAGGAAGGCGGCGCCGCGTTCATGGCCTGCGCCGATGGGACCATGACGGGACGGCCTGGCATCTGCTTCGTGACCCGTGGCCCCGGGGCAACAAATGCAAGTATCGGCGTACACGTCGCCATGCAGGATTCGCAGCCGATGATCCTGTTCGTCGGAGACGTGGACAGCGCAATGCGGGACCGGGAAGGCTTTCAGGAGGTCAATATGCCCGCCCTGTTCGCACCGCTGGCGAAATGGAGTGCCCGGATCGACGATGCGCGGCGGATTCCCGAATATGTCGCGCGCGCCTATGCAACGGCGATCAGCGGCCGTCCAGGGCCGGTCGTTCTCGCCCTGCCTGAAGACGTGTTGTCCAAAACGGTCGAGGGCCTCTTTCCTCGCCCCGAAATTCTTCGTCCTGCCCAGCCGCCCTGCCCATCCGCCATGCAGGCGATGATGGCCATGATCGCCGACGCCGCTTCGCCTGTGGCAATTGTCGGGGGCGCCGGATGGAACGCCAAGGCCCGCGAATATTTTACACTGTTTGCGGAACGCATTGGTGTGCCGGTGGCTACGGCCTTCCGTCGTCAGGACGCCATCGCGCCATCCAGCAAGGTATATTCGGGCAACCTTGGCTATGGACCCAACCCGGCCCTGGTCGATCGGGTTAGAAATGCCGATCTGGTCCTGGCGATCGGCGCCCGGTTGGGCGAGGCCACGACCGATGGTTACACCCTTCCCTCGCCCGAGCATCCGGGCCAGGTGCTGATTCACGTGCATCCCGATCCCGAGGAACTCAACCGGGTCTACAGGACCGATCTGGCGATTTGTGCGGATATGGCGGAATTCGCGGAAACGGCAGCGCTTTGGGACGACGGAATTACCGATTTCGACGCCGGTGCAGAAGCTCATCGGGAATGGGAGGATTGGGCATCGCCGCCTCCGCAAAGCGCCTATCCGCTCGACCTCGCGGCATGCGTGATCTTCATGCGCGATACGCTGCCTGCCGACACGATCATCTGCAATGGCGCTGGTAATTTCTCGGGATGGTGGCACCGCTACTGGCGCTACGAAGGCTTCCCGACGCAGCTGGCACCGACTGCTGGAGCCATGGGTTACGGCGTTCCGGCAGCGGTGGCAGCGGCTGCACGCTTTCCCGGCAGGCAGATCGTCGCCGTGGCGGGCGACGGCGATTTCCTGATGAACGGGCAGGAACTTGCCACTGCAGTGCAGCACGGGCTCGACATGATCGTGGTCATTGTCGACAATGGAGCTTACGGAACCATTCGGATGCACCAGGAACGGGAGTTCCCCGGACGAATTTCAGCAACATGTCTGGTCAATCCGGATTTCGCCGCTCTGGCGGCTTCCTTCGGTGCATGGTCGGTCCGATGTGAAACGACGGACGAATTTCGAAACGGCCTCATGGCGGCGCAGGGCCGAACGGGACTTCGGGTGATCCATTGCATCATTGATGTGGAGCAGCTGGCGGCCAGCGGCGCCACCATCAGCGGCCTTCGCGAGAAAGGCGAATAGGCCGCTGATTGGCTCTCAAATACGGAAGACATGAAAAGGGACGCTGAACAGCGCCCCTTCTTTCATCGCAGGTTGAAGTGTTTCAGACCTTGTTTCCCATGGCCCCTTTGACTTCACCTTTCAGGTTCTGCGCTTCGCCCTTGCGTTCCTGCGCATGACCTTCGGCCCGCGTTTCGGGATCGCCCGACTGCTGCTTGACCTTGCCGGCAGCCTCGTTCGCGACGCCCTTGGCCTTGTCTCCGAGTTCACCCATGTCGTTGCTCCTTGATGCGGCGAAGGATTCGCCGTGCAGGAAAGAAACGCCTCATCGCATCGTGCAGTTCCGCTCAAATGCCTGCCATCGACAATATCTTCGACCATTCGTGCTTGGTCACTTCCGAAACGGAAAGACGGGACTGCTTGACCAGCTGCATCTCGCCCAGTTCATCGTCAGCCGCCTTGATCGATTTCAAGGTAACGGTAGCCGGCAGTTTCGTGCGCGGGATCACTCTGACCGCGGCCCATTTGCCTTCCTTGTCCGTGGGATCGAGCAGGCCGGCCTCGCTGACCTCCATGATGCCCACGATCTCGCGGCCGATGTTCGAATGGTAGAAGAAGGCCTGGTCGCCCACTTCCATGGCTGCAAGATTGTTCTTGGCCGCGTGGTTGCGAACGCCGTCCCAGACGCCCTCTCCCGCCGCTTCGAGATCGTCCCATGAATAGGCATCGGGTTCGGACTTCATCAACCAGTATCGTGGCACTCAAATTCTCCAATCTTTGGAATCTCTAGCTCGCCCGTTCAGGCAAAAGGCTGGCAGCCTGATCGAAATAGTACTGGCTCGCTGCAGGACAGGTTCCGAATTAACCTGATCTTCAGTGTAATCCCTCATTCCAACTCAGAACAAGGGGCAACGGGGTGCGCCGAAAGGCGACGGACAGGCGGATGGGCGACAAGTTCAGACAGGTAGCATCGAAAGTCGGACCTGCAGAGCGCGATTTCATCGCTCTCGGCATCGCGACAGGTGCGATCCTGATGTTCGTCGGTACGGGTGGATCGGTCCTGCCGATGATCGTTCGCAACCTGCGGGGAATCGGCGCCGCACCCGACGCAATGCTGGTCAACGCATTGCTCCTCAACATCGCGCTCATCATCTTCGGCTGGCGCCGCTACCGCGAACTGACGCAGGAGATCGCCGAACGCCGCGAGGCTGAAGAAGCAGCGCGGCGGCTGGCCGAAACCGATCCGCTTACCGGCTGCCTGAACCGCCGCAGCATTTCGCCTGCGACCAGTCGGCTCGTGGAGTCCAGCAAGTTGAAGGGGCAGGCCGTCGCCTTCCTCATGATCGACCTCGACAATTTCAAGCAGGTCAACGATCTGAACGGTCATGCTGCCGGCGATCGCATCCTGGTACGCATGGCAGAACAGATTGCCATGCTGTTGCCCGGCAATGCATTGCTGGCCCGCCTGGGCGGCGACGAATTCGCCTGTGTCGTTCCCTACGATGCCGCGAAGCCGGAATATATTGACCGCTTCTCCGAAAAGCTCGTCGACACCATCCCGGCGACTTTTGACGATCACGGGATCAGTGCGCAGGTCACGGTGTCCATCGGCATAGCATCGACCGAAATGATCGCCTCTTCCGCCTCGAAGGAATTCGCAGGCGGAAAAGCACAGGATGCAGAAGATACGGTGGCGCAGGCTTTGCTGCACAAGGCCGATATCGCGATGTATCAGGCGAAGAAGAAGGGCAAGAACCGCTTCTTCTGGTTCGAAATGCCGATGGAAAAGGAACTCCTGCTCCGCAACGAGATTGAAACGGGCATTCGGCAGGGGCTGCTTGGCGGCGAATTCCAGCCCTTCTACGAACAGCAGATCGATCTCGAAACGAATGAGCTGGTCGGGTTCGAGATGCTCGCCCGCTGGCATTCGCCGAAGCTGGGCGAAGTCAGCCCGGAAATATTCATTCCCATCGCCGAGGAAATCGGCGTGATCACGCAATTATCCGACCAGTTGATCAATGCGGCATTGGCAGAAGCCGCCCACTGGGATCCGCGCCTGACCCTGTCGGTAAATATCTCGCCCGTTCAGATGCGTGATCCCTGGTTTTCGCAGAAGCTTTTGAAGACCTTGATCCAGCACAATTTCCCGCCGCACAGGCTCGATCTGGAAATTACCGAGAGCTGCCTTCACGAGAACCTCGGCAATGTGCGCGTGATGATCACCAGCCTGAAAAATCAGGGCGTGCGCATCAGCCTGGACGACTTCGGAACCGGCTATTCCAGCCTTTCCCAATTACGCAGCCTGCCCTTCGACCGGCTCAAGATCGATCGCAGCTTTATCCAGGAACTTCAGAACGACACGGCCAATCCCAAGCTTATAGAGGCTATTATTTCGCTGGGTGAAGGCCTGAACCTGCCAATCACGGCCGAAGGCATCGAGAATGGGCGCATTCTGGATACGCTGAAGCAATTCGGACAACTCAAGGGCCAGGGCTATCATTACGGAAAGCCCGAAAGCGGAGGTGACGTAAGGCGTCGCCTGCAATCGCTCGGTCTGCTGAAGCATAGCGGCGCTGCTGCGGACCTGCCGATCCTCATGCCAGCAGACGCTGCCGAGCCTGTCAGCCAGGCAGGCTGATCGGCTGCGCCACTGGACGCAGGGGTCATGGGCACCTAGATGCGCAGGCCATGCGCGTTCCATTCGTCAAGATGCACGGCCTCGGCAATGATTTCGTCATTCTCGACGCGCGGGAGCAGGAACTGCCGGTGCTGTCCACCCGCGCCATTGCCGCGCTTGCAGACCGGCGCACGGGGATCGGGTGCGACCAGCTGGTGCGTCTTGAGCCAACCAGTGCAGCAGAAGCGGATTTTCGCATGCGCATTTTCAACGCCGATGGCGGGGAAGTCGGCGCCTGCGGCAATGCCAGCCGGGCGGTGGCGCTTCTTCATGGCAGACCGGCAAGGATCGAGACCGAGAGCGGTATAGTCTCGGCCCATCCTTCAGATTCGGGAGTCGACGTCGACATGGGCGTCCCGCGATTCGAATGGGAATCGGTGCCGCTGGCCTACCCGATGGATACGCTGGCGATGCCGGTGGCTTGGGACGTGCTGGAAAACCCGGCTGCCGTGAATGTCGGCAACCCTCATGTGGTCTTCTTCGTTGACCGGCAGGAGGACATTCCCCTCGAACATCTCGGGCCCGAAATCGAGAACGATCAACTCTTTCCCGCGCGCATCAACGTGAACGTCGCCACCGTGACTGACCGGGGCACCATTCGCTTGCGCGTCTGGGAGCGCGGCTCCGGTTTGACACGCGCATGCGGAACCGGCGCCTGCGCCACGGCAGTCTCCGCCATTCGCAGGCGGCTGGTGGATAATGAGGTGACGGTCCATCTGCCCGGCGGCGCCTTGCAGATCAGCTGGGATGGCAGCGGGCCGATCATCATGTCAGGCCCGGCGCAGGAAAGCTTTCGCGGCGAATTTGACTTGCAGGACTATCTATGAGCGGGCCTGAAATTCGCACACTCGGCTGTCGGCTGAATATTTCCGAAAGCGAAAGACTGCGTGAACTGCTCGGCGCTGAAGACAACATGATCGTGGTCAACAGTTGCGCGGTCACAGCGGAAGCTGTGCGCCAGACCCGCCAGGCCATTCGCCGCGCCCGCCGCGCTCGCCCTGATGCGCGCCTGTTAGTGACAGGATGCGCAGCCGAGGTGGAACGCGAAGCCATCGCCGCCATGCCCGAGGTGGATGGGATCATCCCCAATGGAGCGAAGCTGGACCCGCGCGCTTGGAACGTTGCCGCGAACGCATCCCCTCGCCCTGCTGCCCGCACCCGTGCCTTTGTCACCGTGCAGAATGGCTGCGACCATGCGTGCACCTTCTGCATCATTCCACGGGGCCGGGGCCCCAGCCGTTCGCTGACGATCGCTCAAGTGCTGCGTGAGGTCGGCCTCCATCTGGATCGCGGCGCATCGGAACTGGTGCTGACCGGCGTCGATGTGACATCCTGGGGGCATGACCTGCCGGGCAGTCCGCCGTTGGGAGCGCTGGTGGCGGCGATTTTGAGCACCTTTCCCGAACTGCCCCGCCTTCGCATGTCGTCGCTCGATGGGATCGAGATCGACCCGCTGCTCTTCGAACTTTTTGTAGGTGAGGATCGGCTCATGCCGCATCTCCACCTGTCGCTGCAGCATGGGCATGACCTGATCCTGAAGCGCATGAAGCGGCGTCACCTCCGTGCCGATGCCGTCGATCTTGTCACGCGCTTGAAAGCTGCGCGCCCGGAGATCGCGATAGGCGCGGATCTCATCGCCGGTTTTCCGACAGAGAGTAAAGCCATGCACGAGGCCAATCTCTCGATCATCCATGAACTCGATATCGTCCATGGTCACATCTTCCCTTTTTCGTCGCGCGAGGGCACACCGGCAGCGCGAATGCCCCAGCTGCGCCGCGAAATCGTGAAGAAGCGCGCCGCCGATCTGCGCGCCGCCGTCTCCATGCGCCGAGCGGCCTGGCTGGACAGCCTCACCGGGCAATCCCATTCGGTCCTCGCCGAAAGAGACGGTACGGGCTACACTCCACACTTCGCGCGGCTGCGCCTGCCTGCCGGAACGGCGGCGGGTACCCTCGTCACCATTGAACCAAATTCTGTTCAGGAAGGCCTTTTGATATGAGCGAGACCGGCTGGTCCGCCCGCGTGTTAGGCGGATTTCGCAAGACATCGGAAAGGCTGTCTTCCAATCTGAACGGGGTCGTCGGCACCGCGAAGCTGGACGATGCGACCCTAGACGATGTCGAGGACGCTCTCATCATCTCCGATCTCGGTCCGTCGGCCGCTGCGCGCATTCGGGCGAGTCTGGCTGAAAAGCGCTTCGGCCGCGACATCACCGAACGTGAATTGAAGGAAGCCGTAGCCGAGGAGATTGCAGAAATCCTCCGACCCGTGGCCAAGCCGCTGGATGTCACCGCTTTCCCGCGCCCGCAGGTGATCCTGGTGATCGGGGTGAACGGCAGCGGCAAGACGACCACGATCGCCAAACTGGCGCATTGGTTTCAGGAGGACGACTACGCTGTCATGCTGGCCGCGGGCGACACGTTCCGCGCCGCCGCAATCGGGCAGTTGCAGACCTGGGCGGACAGGATCGACGTACCTCTGATCCGCGGGCCGGAAGGTGGCGACCCCGCGAGCATCGTTTTCGACGCGGTGAAATCGGCTACCGATCGCGGCACCGATGCCCTGATCGTTGATACGGCGGGCCGCTTGCAGAACAAGCGCGAGTTGATGGATGAACTTTCAAAGATCCGCCGCGTCCTTGGCCGGATCAATCCCGAAGCGCCCCATGATGTCGTGCTGGTGCTGGATGCAACCAATGGGCAGAATGCCTTGCAGCAGATCGAGACGTTTCGCGAAGTTGCCGGCGTGACCGGCCTGGTCATGACCAAGCTGGACGGCACGGCCCGGGGCGGTGTCCTGGTGGCGGCGGCACAGCAATATGGCCTGCCCATTCATGCCATCGGCGTCGGTGAACAGATCGACGATCTGCGCCCCTTCGACCCTGACCTTGTCGCCCGCGTGATCGCCGGAGTTGCCTGATGAACGATACGATCAAAGATAAGCCGAAGAAATCCGGCTGGCTGAACGTCGCTGTCGATTACGGACCGCTGATCGTCTTCTTCTTCACCTACCGCTATTTCTCGCCGGACGAGCCGGAGCCCGTTGGGGAAATCGCCGCGGTTATTCGCGGCACACTGGCCTTCATGGTTGCTTCGGTGATCGCCCTTGCCGTTTCGAAATGGCACCTTGGCAAGGTGTCGCCGATGCTGTGGTTTTCAACCGCCCTGATCATTGGCTTCGGCGGATTGACGGTCTTCTTCGGCGATCCCGACTTTGTCCAGATCAAGCCGACGCTGCTCTATACGATCTTCGGGGTCGCCCTACTGGTCGGTTACAGGATGGGACGCCCGCTCCTGAAGATATTGCTGGAAGCGGCATTCGAAGGGTTGGACGATGCCGGCTGGATGAAGCTGTCACGAAACTGGGGCATATTCTTTCTTGGTCTTGCCGCCCTGAACGAGGGCCTGCGCTTCTATCTGTCTTTCGGGGACTGGCTCGCGGCCAAGATCTGGGTCTTCCTGCCCGTCAGCTTTCTCTTCACCTTCAGCCAGATACCCATGCTGATGCGCCACGGGCTCGATCCCGAACGCAAGGAAGAGGTCATATCGGACCGGCCGCCTACCGGCGAATAGGATCAGATTTCTACCTGGCTTCCCAGTTCGACCACGCGGTTTGTCGGCAGGCGGAAGAATTCCATCGCCGTCGCCGCATTGCGCAGCATCCACGCGAAGATCCGCTCTCGCCAGATAGGCATGGCCGGGTTCTTCGACGGTAGCAGCGTCTGCCGCGACAGGAAGAAGCTGGTGCGCATCATGTCGAAGCTGCCGCCGCAAAGATCGGCATCTTTCAGCGCGAGCGGCACGTCGGTTTCTTCCATGAAGCCGTAATGCAGCACCATGCGGTAGAAGCCGTCTCCCAGATCCTTGACCTCGTATCGCCCGTCCAGATCGACGTAGGGTTCGTCCGCAATCAGGACGGTCAGCACCACGACGCGTTCATGCAGCACCTTGTTATGCTTGATATTGTGCAGCAGGGCCGATGGCACGCCGCCGAAATTCGAGGCCATGAACACAGCGGTCCCGGGCACGCGTGCCGCGCTGTTCCGGGCAGATTTTGCGAAGATCTCGATAGGCAGCGCGACCTCGGCCATGCGTTCGCGCATGAGCGTGCGCCCCTTGGCCCAGGTGGTGAGCAACGTGAAGATGATCGCGCCGATCAGCAGCGGAAACCAGCCACCGTCAGGGATCTTGGGAACGTTCGCCGCGAAGAATGCACCGTCCACGATGAAGAACAGGATAATGACCGGCAGAGCCCACAGCCAGCGCCATTTCCATACCGCGATGAGCAACACCGCCATGAGGCAGGTGTCGATCAGGATCGCGCCCGTCACCGCAATGCCGTAGGCTGATGCGAGGCTGGACGAATTACCGAATGTCACCACCAGCAGCAATACCGCGACCAGCAGCGCCCAATTGACGAAGGGGATGTATATCTGACCCGCTTCGGTCTCGCTGGTGTGAAGGATCGACAGACGGGGAATGAAGCCCAGCTGCATGGCCTGATGCGTGATGGAGAACGCACCGGAAATCACGGCCTGGCTGGCGATGAAGGTGGCCGCCGTCGCGAGGATGACTAACGGAAAGCGCAGATATTCGGGCGCCAGGATGAAGAACGGATTCTTGATCGCTTCTGCCGCTGCGATCGGTTCCAGGCTGATGATCATGGCCGCCTGGCCGAAATAGTTGAGCAGCAGACATGGCATGACAAAGCCAAACCATGACAGGCGCAGCGGTCCGCGGCCGAAATGGCCCATGTCGGAATACAGCGCTTCCGAACCCGTTACCGCCAGCACGACCGAGCCAAGCGCCAGAAATCCCAGCATCTTGTCGGTGATGAAGAACTGCACCGCATACCAGGGATTCAGCGCCGCGAGCACGCCCGGGTTCTGCACGATCTGAATAGTGCCCAGCACGGCGATGACGAGAAAATAGACGATCATCACGGGGGCGAACAGTGCGCCCACTTTCGCGGTGCCGCGCTTCTGGATGATGAACAGGAAGATGAGGAGCACGAGTGCAATCGGCAGAACCAGTGGCTCGAGCCCTGCCTGCACAACGGTCAGGCCTTCCACGGCGGAAAGCACCGAAATTGCGGGCGTGATCATGCTGTCGCCGTAAAACAGCGATGTTGCGAATACGCCGAGCAGCACGGTTATCCACGCATAGCGGGACTTCGACAGCGATCGCGAGATCAGCGCAACCAGCGCCAGGCTGCCGCCCTGCCCCTTGTTGTCTGCCTGCATCAATATGGTCACGTACTGGATCGAAACGATCAGCGTCATCGCCCAGAAGATCAGGCTCATGACGCCTAGCACGTGCAGGGTGTCGAGCGTCAGCGGATGAGGCCCGACGAAGGTTTCCCGAAAGGCGTAGATCGGACTGGTTCCGATATCGCCGAACACGATCCCGATTGAACCAATCGCCAGTGCAGCCTTCGGAGAAAACCTATTTCCGCGCCCGCCAGGGGGAATGGCATCGGCGGAAGGATGCTTTTGCGGAACCGCAGCTTCGGTCATGACGAATGGCTTTCAATGTCACGCTTGATGCCGGGCGCGGCAAGGCGACGCCCGTTACCAGCATACTCAGGGCCCTGCAACAGCAGGTCAGGTCAGGGCATTGCGGGCGGCAGCGCCGGACCAGCAGGAGCGGGCGTATCATCCTGCACCGGGTCGGGCGGTCCCATCCGCTGCGCCTGCATGGCCAGCAACTGGTCAAGGATCGTGACCCGGTCCTCAAGCTGGCCGCGCCAAGGAGCATTAACAGGCGTACGGGAAAGCAGTTCGGCCCAGGCATCGCGGGCCTGTTGCGGTTCGCCCGACCGCAGCAAGGCGATACCGACGAAGAAAGGCGCGCCGGGATGGTCGGGTCCCAATTGTTCGGCGCGATCGTATGCATAGGTTGCTGCAGGCGTCAGTGCCCCATCTGCATGTTCGACCAGAACGTTGCCGAGGGCGAGCCAAGCCTCGAGATCGTCGGGATTTTCCGCCACCGCGTTTCGCAGCATGTTGGCGGCATCCTCATACCGGCCTTTGCGGGTAAAGGCATCCGCCACCGTGATCCAGCGCGGCGGAGGCAATTCGCTGGCGAACATGCTGCGACGCGCAGCCACCAGTGCCTCCCCTGATTCCGAAGCATCTGCAGCAGGTTCCGCCGGCGCGCCGCCCTGCCCCGGAGAACCCTGCCACGCATAACCTGCCAGACCGAATGTCAGCGCGGCTGCGAACAGGGTCCAGAGCGGTCGCGGCAGCTTCAACACCAAGGCGGCGAGGATGAATACGAGTGCGGCAAGGAGGGCAATTGGCAACCAGCTCATCGCTTCCCTCCCAGCCGATGCCTGATCAGCAGACCGGCAATCAGAAGCAGGACGATCGGCCCGGCATAAAGCGGCCATGTGGCGGCCCCAACCTGCGGAGAATAGCTGACGTAATCGCCATAACGCTGGATCAGCCAGTTGCGAATCGCCTCGGGATCCTCGCCCGCCGCGATCCTCGTGCGGACCTCATGCCGCATGCTGGCCGCCATGGGAGCATCGCTATCGGCGATGGACTGGCTCTGGCAGGTCAGGCACCGCAGGGTCTCCATCAGTTCCTGCGCGGCAGCCTCGCGTGAAGGGTTGTCCAGCTGACGGTATGCAAGAGGCGGATGCGGCGTTGCCGCTGCGGCGATTGGCAAGGTCAGTGACGCAACCATCAGCGACAGAAGCGCTCCAACTACAGAAAAGCGGGCAATCACAGCCCTGCTTTCCGCAGTTCGGCCATCAGAACCGGAACGTCGCGCTCCATGATATCGCCCAGATGCTGATAGCGAATGACGCCGTCGCCATCGATGACGAAGGTTTCCGGCACTCCCGACGATCCGATCTTCAGCTGCAGTTGCGACATCCGGTCGCTTGCGACCGCAGAATACGGATCGCCGTAATCGGCAAGAAACTTCGCGATATTCTCGGGCGTATCGTTGATGGCTACGCCAACAATATCCGCACCCTGCCGCTGAAGTTCGGACAATTGCGGCGCCTCTGCGATACAGGGTACGCACCAGCTTGCCCATACATTCAGCAGCCGCGGTGTTCCGTCGCGGAAATCCGCCTGGGTCAACTCTTCACCCTCACTGCTCGCAGCAGGAAGGGCAAATGCCGGCAGAGGCTGACCGATCATCGCGCTGCGCACGAAATCGTCCCTGGGCTGCTGCATCTTTACAGCCGCCAGTGCGACGAAGCCAGCGAGGCCAAGCAACGCGATGATGATGACGAGGCGCTTCATGCAGCCGCGGCTCTCTCGGCAATACGGCGCTCCGTATGCCGGCGCTTCCAGTCGCCCTGCAGGCGCCCGATCAGCGCGAGCAATCCGCCAAGCCCGATCAGGATACCGCCATACCAGATGAAGGTGACGAACGGTTTCCACCACAGCCGCACCTGCCAGCGATCATCATCGCCCTGGCTACCCATCACGGCGTAGAGCTGCCCGTTCCAGCGCGTCAACAACGCACTTTCCGTGGTCTGCTGCACAGGCGACCAGAAGGTACGTGACTGCGGAGCGACCTTGATCGGGTCCTGCTCGCCATAGCGCGCCAGCATCGTTCCCTCGATCGCCGTCCAGTTCGGCCCTGCGCGTGGACGCACATCGGTCAGATCGACAGTCCAGGGGCCGACCTGCGTCTGGTCACCGGCGTTCAGCGCAGCGAGCTTCTCGACCGACCAGGCCGCCTCGCTCGACATTCCGAACAGGGCGACCGCGATGCCGAAGTGGCTGATCACCATACCCCACACATTCAGCGGAACGCGCAACAGATTGCGCCCGCGCAGCGGCAGGAAGCTGCCGACAGCAAGCCCGGCAGCAAGGCCAACGCCGAGAAGGGGCAGAATGCCCGAATAGCCCACCATCAACGACAGTATGATCGCGGGAATTACCATGACGATAAGGAACACTGCCGGTTTCTGTATCCGCTCTAGGCGGTCACGCCGCCAGCGTAGTAGCGGGCCAACGGCCATGACAGCCAGCATCGGCATCACGAATATTGCCCCCACAGGGTTAAAGTACGGCGGCCCGACGGAAACGCGGAATCCGAGCGCCTCGGTAAGGATCGGATAGAGCGTGCCTAGAAGCACAATCCCGAGAATGGCGCTGAGCAGCACGTTGTTCACCACCAGAGCGCCCTCGCGGCTGGTGACGGCGAAACGCTCCCCCTCGGTCACGGTCTGCACTCGCAGGGCGAAGAGCAGCAGCGCGCCGCCGACATACAGCGCCAGCAAAGCAAGGATGAAGGTGCCGCGTTCCGGATCGACGGCAAAGGCGTGAACGCTGGTAAGAATGCCCGATCGCACCAGGAAGGTGCCGAGCATACTCATGGAAAAGGCCACGACGCTCAGCATGATCGTCCATGCCCGCAAGGCATCGCGCGAGGCCAGCACGCTGACCGAATGCAGCAGCGCGGTTGCCGCCAGCCACGGCATGAGCGAAGCGTTCTCCACCGGATCCCAGAACCACCAGCCGCCCCAGCCAAGTTCGTAATAGGCCCAATAGCTGCCTGCGGTGATGCCGAGTGTCAGGAATATCCAGGCGCCAAGCACCCACGGCCGCATGGCGCGGGCAAAATCCGGCCCGACCTGCCGCGTGACCAGCGCTCCGACGGCGAAGCTGAAAGCAACCGAGAGGCCGACATAGCCGAAATACAAGGTAGGCGGATGCAGCGCGAGGCCGATGTCCTGGAGCAAGGGGTTCAGCCCCATCCCCTCCGCCGCAGGTTGCGCCAGGCGGGCGAACGGGTTGGAACTGAACAACAGGAAGGCATAGAAACCCAGTCCGACAAAAGCCTGCGCAGATAATGTGGCGAGCAGCGTCGGTTCCGGCAGGCGCCTTTCCGCCAGCCCGATTAGTCCTCCGGCCAGGGCCATGACCGTGATCCAAAGCAGCATGGACCCTTCGTGATTGCCCCACGTACCTGCCAGCTTGAAGATCATGGGCTTGTCGGAATGCGAATTGGCGGCGACCAGCGCGACTGAAAGATCGGTGCGGGCAAACAGCCACATCAGCATCAGGAATGCGAAAGAAACCAGAAGGCCCTGCAGGATCGCCACTGGACGAACCAGCGCGGACAGGATCGCGCCAGTATCGCTGGTGCCGCTGCGCAGCGCCAGAACACCCGTCGCCAGTTGCAGCAAGGCTAGTGCGGCTGCCAGCCACAATGCAGCAAGGCCGAGTTCGGCAATCATTGCGTAATCGCCCGCCCCGCTGCGGCTTCCGTCTCTGCAACGACTTCTCGCTTCTGCATGGCGGTCATCTCTTCCAGTTCGCGCGGGACGTAGTTTTCGTCATGCTTGGCTAGGAGGTTGTCCGCGATGAAAGTGCCTTCCGGGCCGAGCCGGCCTTCTGCGACCACACCTGATCCTTCTACGAACAGATCGGGCACGATCCCGGTGAAGCGTACCGGAACCTGCGCATCGCCATCGCCTACGATGAACGCGACGGTCACGCCGTCCGGCAGTCGCTCAAGCGATCCCTCGCGCACCATGCCGCCCAGGCGCACGGCCCGGCCGGTTTCCGGCGGTTCGGACACGAACTGGCTCGGCACGTAGAAGTAGCTCGCCTGATTGCGCAAGGCATAGGCTGCCACCAGGGCCGCCACCATCAACGCGATCAGCGACACCACGATTAGGACCAGGCGCTGATGCTTGGGTTTGAGAGCGTTCATTTCCGCCTTGTCGCGGCGCGTTTCGCTTCGGCCCGGCGCATCGCTAGCCAGCTATGCGCCGCCAGCAGCAGCGTGGCGAATATGCCGATTGCATAAGCGGCCAACACGAATTGCCATTGATCCAGCCCTTCGCGCATCAGGCAGTGCCCTGCAGGGAAGCCTGATGTGAATGATTGCCGCCACTCGTCGCGACCTTCCTGCGAAAGCGGGCCTCAGCCTGCATGTCGGCCAGGACGGTTCGCATGCGTGCCAGCACGATACCGCCCATCAACAACGAAAATCCTGCAGTCGCCAGCAGCAAGGGAACGAGGAACTGGCTATCGATCGTAGAATTGCCCATCGTGATGCTCGGCGGCTGATGCAGCGAATTCCACCAGACGACCGAACGATTGATGATCGGGATATTGACCGCACCAACGAGGCCGAAGATCGCTGGTATGCGAGCCGAGGCCCCTTCACGCGCCACTGCCTGAGCAAGGGCGATATAACCCAGATAAAGGAAAGCCAGCACCAGCATGCTGGTGAGACGCCCGTCCCAAACCCACCAGGTCCCCCAAGTGGGCCGGCCCCAGATCGAGCCAGTGACGAGGCAGATGACGGTAAAAACCAGACCCGGCAAAGCTACGGCACGGGCGGCGATGTCAGCCAGCGGATGGCGCCAGACGAGATAAACGAGGCTGGCGATCGCAAGTGCCGTCCACCCGCCCATCCCGAGCCATGCGGCGGGTACGTGGATGAACATGATCCGGACCGTTTCCCCCATCAACCTGTCGGGCGGAACCGCAAACAGACCCCAGGCAAGCGCAATCGCTGCCAGCAGCAGACCGCTCAGCATAAACAGCGGTGTCAGCCAGCGTGCGAGCGACAGGAAGCGCTTGGGATTGGCGAAGCCATGCATATCGATTTTCCAGGGCCAGCCTTTGGCAGGAAGATGCCCGTTCTGCAAGCAAAGCCTGCGATGATCAGCGCCTCGTCAGCCTCGTGAACCCAGCACGGATCCGCCGCTTTTACCGTCCGATGAGGCGCTGGGCCATCCGGTCCGATACGATGTCGGGCGACACTCCGGTCCGGTCGCTTTCCTGCCAGATTTCCTTCAGCCGAACGGGTATTTGCCCGATGCGCTTGCGAACTTCGTTGATGTCGCTCGGCTGCCCGTGTTCACGCGCCAGATATTCCAGCGTGACCGAAATGATACCGCCCGCATTGATGACATAGTCGGGAGCATAGAGGATGCCGCGTTCGAAGAGCTTCGCGCCATGTTCCTCGCGCGCAAGCTGGTTGTTCGCGCCGCCAGCGACGATGGTCGTTTCGAGGCGTGCGATGCCGTCGTCGTCCAGAATGGCGCCGAGCGCATTGGGACTGAACACGTCGCATTGAACGCCCATGATCGCGTCGGTGGCAACTACTTCGCCACCGACTTCGCGGGCGAGCGCGGCAGCCCGTTCCGCATTTACATCAGCCAGCGTCAACCTTGCCCCGTCTTTCGCCAGCAGCCGTGCAACGCCGCCCCCCACACTGCCGGTGCCCTGAATGGCAACATGGACGCCCGACAGATCGCTGCGGCCCAGCTTGTGCTCTACCGCAGCACGAATGCCGTGATAAATTCCCATGGCGGTGAAAGGGCCAGGATCGCCGCCCGCGTCGCCGGCCCCGTCGACGGGCAAGCCGGACACGTAACGAGTCCGGCGGGCGACTGCGACCATGTCCTGTTCGCTGATGCCGACATCTTCAGCCGTCACATAACGGCCACCGAGGTTCTGGACGGCATCGCCGAAGGCGGCAAGCATCCCGGGCGTCTTTTCGCGGGACTCATCCGCCAGGATCACGGCCTTGCCGCCACCCATGGGTAGCCCGGCCATAGCGTTCTTGTAGCTCATCCCGCGGCTGAGGCGCAGGGCGTCGCGCATGGCTGCGCGCGGTTCGGCATAATGCCAGAAGCGGGTACCACCGGCAGCAGGGCCGAGATGGGTGGAATGAATGGCGATGATGGCTGTCAGGCCCGAGGCCATGTCCCGCACGAGCTGGACTTGCTCGTGATCGTCGAAATCCACTTCGGTCCAGAAGGCCGTCATCGCAATATCCCGTTGCACGAGGAGCAGTAATTTCCTGATACGAAGCGGGAAAAATGGGGCGATCGAGGGGTCTTGAACCCCCGACCTCCGGTACCACAAACCGGCGCTCTAACCAACTGAGCTACGATCGCCACACGATGCCGCGCATCTTCGGATGGGCGGGCTTTACGGCGGATCACCACCCGGTCAAGGGGTAGTAGCCACCGGGCGGACCCTCTTGCACAAACATGGTAATCTTGGAAGGGAAAAATGCCATAACGCTTTTTACGCGCAATATTGTTTCAGGCTTGCGGCAGGCGATCCGCGCTCTATCCTGAAAGACGATGTTATCGCCCGGCGAATCTTCAGTGGCACGTCTGACCGCGCATGCCGGAATGCAGCGAGTTCCGACAGATAAACTCGAACTGCTGCAATTGCGCGATTTCCTCGCTCCTGACATCTGCGAAAGCCTGGTTGCGCTGATCGACCGGGACCGGCGACCATCCACGATTGCCGACGACAATGGCGACAGCGCCTTCCGCACGAGTGAAACCTGCGATCTGCCGAAAGACGATGCCGCGGTGATCGCCCTCGAAGCCGCGTTGACCGACCTGTCCGGGATCGACCCTGCTCATGGCGAACCTGTTCAGGGCCAGCGCTATGCCGTTGGTCAGGAATTCAAAGCGCACACCGACTATTTCAAACCCGAAGGTCCGGACTACCACCGCTTCTGTTCGGTTGCCGGGCAGCGAAGCTGGACCTTCATGGTGTACCTGAACAATGTGGAGGCCGGGGGCGGCACGCGGTTCAGGAGCATTCGCAAGACGATCGCTCCCGAACAGGGCAAGCTACTGTGCTGGAACAACCGCCGGCCCGACGGGAGCGGCAATTCGCACACGATGCATCACGGAATGAAGGTGCGGCGCGGCACCAAATATATCATTACCAAATGGTACCGCGAACGGCCTTGGATTTGAGTGCCAGCCCTGGCCTGATTGTAATCTATCGCTGGCGGATCGGAGTCAAACATCTCGGCGATTTTCGCCTGACCTGGGCAGCAGCGACCCGAGACCTTGCACCCCTCGACTCGATGGGATCGCTATTGGCACAGGCGCAGGACGGCATATACCATGCCATCGCTTTATGGCCTGACCGCGAGACGAGAGACGCAGCTTTCGCTCGACTGCAAAGCGGGTACGCGTGGCCGCCGATCGAAACGCTTGAACCGATCATTCTCGATACAGTTCAAGATCTGTGGCGGATACATGAAAAGGGCGGCCCCGTCGGACCGCCCTCCTAAACGGTCTTGCGACCGCTTATCTCTTGAACGCTTACTTCTTGCCGAGCGAAAGCCCACCGAAGCGCTTGTTGAACTGGGCAACGCGGCCGCCTTCCTGAAGCTGCTGCTTGCCGCCGGTCCACGCCGGATGGCTGGTCGGGTCGATGTCGAGCGTGAGCGTATCGCCTTCCTTGCCCCAGGTGGAACGGGTCTGGAATTCGGTGCCATCGGTCATCTTGACGGTGATGGTGTGATAATCTGGGTGCGTTTCGGCCTTCATGGCGTAGTCTCCGTGCATGGGACCGGTTCCGACCGGGCCCGCAAATATCGGGTGTGGGCAATTGCCCGGGAAAGCCGCGCGCCTAGCGGGAGCGGCAGTGGATTACAAGCGCTTTAGGCGCCCTCTTCCGGTGCATCGGCAATCATGGCGGTGAACTGCACGTCGCATGTCACCTTGCCTTCAACCTCGGCCTTGCCCCAGAATTTGCAAACGCGCGCGCGCTGCTGGACGAACCCGGCCTTCAGGTCCAGCAGGCAGCCCGGCTCCACCGGAGCACGAAACTTGGCCTCGCTGATCGCCATGAAATAAACGAGCTTGCCACTACCGGCGAGTTCAAGTGTTTCCACCGCCAGAATTCCGGCGGCCTGCGCCAAGGCCTCGATCTGCAGCACGCCCGGCATTATCGGGCGACCGGGAAAATGCCCCTGAAAATATTCTTCGTTGAAACTCACCGCCTTGATGGCGTGAATTTCCTCACTTTTGACCAGGCTTTTCACCCTGTCGACCAGAAGCATGGGATAGCGATGCGGCAGGGCGGCAAGCACCTTCTTGATGTCGTAACAGACAACCGGTTCGGTATCGCTCATCACCCTGCCCCTTCGCTATCCGTGTGTATGCTATCAGCGGCCGGTGGGCTGCTGGGGTGCGGGCGCGGCAGCGGGCTGCGCCTGCTGGGCCGCTGCGGCTGCCTGCTGTTCGCGAATTTCACGCGGTAGCCAGCCCTGCGGCGGCACGAGCTGCGCGCTGGGCAGCAGGGTGTTGAGCTCCGTCAGCACATCCTGCGTGATGTTCAGCGGAGCAGCGGCATAGAGGACCCCGCCCTGACCCGCCTCGATGACGAGATCGATGCGCTTCTTCGTCGCGGCCTGCTGTATCGCCCTGTCGAGCTGTTCCTCGATCTGTTCCTGAACATATGCGCGGCTGAGAGCCACCGGCTGAAGGATCGTCTGCAATTCACGCTGCCCGGCAGCTTCGATCTGCTGAATCTGCGCCGCCTGCTGCTGCAGCGCCTGCTGCCCTGCGTTGCTCTGCTGCGCCGCCTGGAACTGCGTGTAAAGCGGCTGAAGCTGGGCGGCGAGCTGCTGCTGGCGCTGCGTCGCCTGCTGGATCTGAGCGGCATAGGTGGTCTGGCGCTGCTGCTCCGCAGTCTGCAGAGCGTTCGAGCGCGCGATGATGGCGTTCAGGTTTACGACGCCTAAGCCCTGTGCCTGCTGGGCAGCGGCGGGTACGGCAGCGATCGGTGCGGATGCGGTCAGGATCAGCCCAGCCATCATCAGAGGCTTGAGAAAGGTTTTCATCAGAATTGCGTCCCTACGTTGAAGGTCAAGAGTTTGGTGTCATCGCCGTCCTGCGTCAGCAGGGCCTTGGCGAGATCGATGCGGAACGGGCCGAAAGGCGAGTTCCAGTTGACGCCGATGCCCACGGACAGGCGCGGGCTGGCAGAATCACCCACGAAGATTTCGCGGAAAGGGGTGGCCACCTGCTGAAGGGCAGGATCGAGAGGATTGCCTGCAGCATCGTTCGGAGTAGCGACAAGCGTGCTATTCGGGCCGAGATACAGCAGTTCACCGTCAGCATTACGCAACTGTCTGCTGATCCCATCCGGGAAGGGAGCGTTCAGCAGTTCCGGCTGGCGCACGTTGAAAAGGGCACCGACATCCATGAAGACAGACGGACGCAGGCCGAGTTCGCTGGCACCAGAGCCGAGAGGTATCTCAAGTTCCGCTCGGCCGAGGTAATAAACAGTACCGCCGATCGGATCATCCCGTTGGCCGTCCTGGTCGGTTAGGATAATCGGTTCGCCGTCTTCACCGGCAACGATCGGCTGCCTCACTACGCGCGGCCCCACGCCCCGGATGTCGAAACCCCGAAATTGCGGTTCGCCAAGGAAAAAGCGGTCGGTCAGGCGAACGTCATCTGCACCGGGCCGGTTTTCAAGGCCGCGGATTGCACCGCCTTCACCCGTAAGCGAGAAAATGAAGCCATTGCCGAGGTTGAAGTATTGCGCCGCCTTGCCGCGCAGGCGCAGATATTCGACTGACCCGCCAAGGCCTGCATATTCCGCGGAAATCGACATGCTGCGACCCCTCGTAGGTCGGAATGTGTTGTCGAGCTGATTGAGAGAAAGTGTCAGGCCGAGGATGGAGCTGGTCCGCTCGCCCAGGGCATCGCACAGATAGCGCGATGCCTGAAAAGGATCGCAAGTCGCTATGCCGTCGCCGTCCAGGTCTGAGAAAAATTGTGATTCGTCGATCGAAACATCTTCGAAGTTCAAGGTATAGCTGCCTACCATCGAGATATATTCGGTGAGCGGCACACCTGCGCGCACTGTAAAGCCAGTGGTCGACTGTTCGTAACGCGAGATTCGATTGTTGAAGCTGGGGCTGTTCAGGTCGCGGCGGTAGATGTCGATACCGGCGGAAATGTTCCGGTCAAACACATAGGGTTCGGAAAAGCTGAGACCGAAAGAGCGCGAAAAGCGTGAATAGTTCGCGCTCAGACCGATTGTCTGCCCCCGCCCGCGGAAGTTCCGCTCTCGGATCGAGGCGGCGAGAATGAAGCTCTCGATCGAGGAGAAGCCAGCCGAAAGCTGCAATTCACCCGTAGGCTGGTCTTCGACATTGGCTTCGAGGATGATCTGATCGGGCGTCGAACCCTCTCGTTGGGTGACCTCGAAATTTTCCTGGAAGAAACCGAGCGACTTAATGCGGTTGCTGGTGCGGCGAACGGCCAGCGAATTGAATGCATCGCCTTCCGCCAGGCGGAATTCGCGGCGCACCACCTTGTCCTGAGTGAGCGTGTTGCCGTTCACGTCGATCCGTTCGACATAGACGCGCGGCGCTTCGCTGATGACGAAGGTGACATCCATCGTCAGATCTTCGCGGTTGCGGCGGAACTGCGGCTGCACGTCGGCGAAAGCATAGCCGAAGGTTCCGGCCAACTCGGTAAATTGCTCTACGGTGTCCTCGACCGTCTTGGCGTTGTACCAGTCGCCTTCCTTGATCTGCAGGCTGCGGGTCAGGCCTTCGCTGTCGAAATCGCGCAACTGACTATCGACCTCGACATCGCCGAAGCGATAGCGTTCGCCTTCCTCGACCACATAGGTGATGATGAAGTCGCGATTGTCGGGCGTGAGCTCCGCAACAGCCGAAACGACCCGGAAATCGGCGTAACCTTGCGTGAGGTAGAACTTGCGCAAATTCTGCTGGTCGAAAGCGAGCCGGTCAGGGTCGTAGCTGGTGTTGGAACTCAGGAAGCTGGTCAGACGGGCCTGCTTGGTGACCATCTCGCCGCGCAGGTCGCTGTCGGAGAATTCCTCGTTGCCAATGATGTTGATCTGGCGGACCTTGCTTTTCGGCCCTTCGGTGATCTCATAGACGATATCGACCCGGTTCTGCGCCAATTGCACCATCTGCGGTTCGACCGTGGCGGCGAACCGGCCCTGGCGCTTGTACAGTTCGAGGATGCGAGCCACGTCTGCGCGAACCTTGGAACGCGTGAAGATCTGGCGCGGCGCAAGGCGGATTTCGGGAAGGATCTTGTCGTCCTTAAGCCGCTTGTTGCCTTCCAGGATGATCCGGTTGATGACGGGATTTTCAGTGACCTCGATCACCACCGCGCCATTGTTGTTGCGGATCGTGAAGTCGGAGAACAGTTCGGTCGCCGCCAGATCCTTCAGCGCCTGGTCGGCTGCCTGCTGGGTGTATTCCTGGCCCGGGCGCAGCTTGATATAGCTGAGGATTGTCTGCGGCTCCAGCCGCTCGGCACCCTGCACGGCAATCGTGCGGATGATCTCGTTCTGCGCCATCGGCGAAGGCGTTGCGGGTTGAACGGTCTGCGCTGCGGGCATCGCCAGCTGGGCGTCCGCGGGGTCGGGCTGATCCCCCGTGTCCTGCGCCAGCGCCGCAACCGGCATTCCGGCGAGCATGGTCCCGCCGAGCAATGCAAGAGCTAGCCGCTTACCGGCAACGAAATTTTCTGCGCCGGTCATAGTCCGTCCAATCATCGACAAGGGTGATCCCGTCCAATAAAAATTCTGCGCCCCCTTCGTTGAAAAGGGTCGGCTCCGCCCCCCGGCGAAACCCGTCCGCGCCCCCTGCCCGATGCAGCCGGGCCAATCAAGCGATTGCCACCCACTGCACTCCGTAGCGTTGCACCCGCACTGCCGATGAAGCGCCTGTCAAATGCCGAAAATCGGCAGCGAGACTATGTCGTTGATGGTAACGAAGACCATCAACGCCAGCACCAGCGCGACACCGCCGCGATAGGCATATTCGATGCCGCGCGGCCCGATGGGCCTGCGGCGGATTGCTTCGACAGCGTAGAACGCAAGGTGCCCGCCATCGAGCGCCGGAATTGGCAGCAGGTTAATGAATGCCAAGTTAATTGAGATCAGCGCTGCGAATTCAATGAAGGGCAGCGCCCCCTGCGACAATTTCTCACCGGAATATTTGGCGATCTTGATCGGGCCGCCAAGTTCACGCACAGACCGTTCGCCCACGAAGATCTGGCGAATACCTTCCACCATCATCTGCACAAGCCGAATATTCGATTCGGCAGCAAGGCCGATTGCCTGCACCGGGCCCACATCCTCGAATTCGAGATGATCGCCCTGCACGCCCAACAACCCGATCCGGCCCTGATTGCCATACTGATCGGTAAAGGTGTAATCCTGCGTGACGAGCGGAACAGAAAGCCGTTCGCCGCTGCGCTCGACAACCAGTTCCATCGGCTGTCCGGGGTGCAGCATCACCGCATCACGCACCTCCATGAAATCATCGACGGCATTGCCATCGATGGCGACAATCCGGTCGCCTTCGCGAATTCCGGCCTCTCGCGCCACGGACTCCTCGGCAAAACCCGTCACGAGCGGTGGGGTCACCGGATTGCCGTAGGCCATGAAGAACCCGGCGAAGATCGCCACCGCGACGATGATGTTCGTCAGCGGACCGGCAAGGACGATCAGCGCACGTTGCCACAATGGGGCATGGGGGAAGCTGCCCTCGCGTTCCTCCGCGCTTGCATGCGCCCGTTCACCGGCATCGGGAATGCTGGCGGGATTCATATCGCCCTTGAACTGGACATAGCCGCCCAGCGGCAGGGCCGACAATCTCCAGCGCGTTCCTCGCTTGTCGGTAAACCCCGCCAGTTCCTTGCCGAAACCGACGGAAAATGCCTTGGCTTTCACACCGAACAGGCGCCCCATCAGGTAATGACCGAATTCATGCACGGTGACCAACGGGCCAAGCAGCAGCAGAAACCCGAGAGCGTAAATCCAGAATGGAGGGGATTCCAAGATCAGTCCTGTTCCAGCAAGGCAGCGGCGCGGCGGCGGCCTTCCGCATCTGCGGCCAGCACGTCGTCCAGCGTCTGTGGAGTGGCGATGCGCAGCGCATCGAGTGTCTCCGCCACCAGTGGCGCGATGCGGGTGAATGCAATCTGACCGGCAAGAAATGCCGCCACGGCGATCTCGTTAGCCGCATTCAGAACCGCGGGCGCCGCGCCCCCTTCCTGCACCGCTTCCCGGGCGAGGCGGGTAGCAGGGAAGCGTTCCTCGTCCGGCGCGAAGAACGACAGTTCGCCTATGGCGGCTAGGTCAAGCCGCGTGCAGGGGGTCTCCATGCGGCGCGGCCAGGCAAGGCACGAGGCGATCGGCACCCGCATGTCGGGCGGCCCTAGCTGCGCCAGCGTCGACCCGTCGCGATATTCTACCATGGAGTGGATGACGCTCTGCGGATGGACAAGAATGCGGATGCGTTCCAGTCCAACCGGGAACAGATGGTGCGCCTCGATAAATTCAAGACCCTTGTTCATCATGGTCGCGGAATCGACGCTGATCTTTGCGCCCATATCCCAATTCGGATGGGCCACAGCCTGAGCCGGCGTGACCTTCGCCAGTTCCTCGGCACTGAACACGCGCAAAGGCCCGCCGCTCGCGGTAAGCGTGATTGTTCGCACCTGGTCGAGTGCATTGCCGGCAAGACACTGGAATATTGCGTTATGTTCCGAGTCCACGGGCAGGAGAGTCGCACCGCTGCGCTCGACCGCAGCCATCATCACCGCGCCCGCAGAGACAAGCGCTTCCTTGTTCGCCAGGGCAATCGTGCCGCCCTCTCTGATCGCCGCCATTGTCGGGGCAAGTCCGGCGCAACCGACGATAGCGGCAAGTGTCAGATCGGCCGGCCGGGAGGCGGCTTCGCACAGCGCCTGCTGTCCGCCTGCCGCTTCCACCCCGCTGCCGCCCAGGGCGTCGCGCAAGGCCGGCAGGTGCGCCTCACCGCCCACGACAGCGATCTCTGCACCGAATTCCCTGGCCAGCGCTGCCAGTTCGTCGGCGCTTGAATTGGCGGTAAGCGCCACGACCCGCCATTGATCGCGATTGCGGCGGACGAGATCCAGCGCCGATGCACCCACAGAGCCGGTCGCGCCGAGGATCGAGATGCTGCGCACAGCCATCAGTTAGCTGCCAGGCTTGCGATTGCCGACACGGCAAGGGCTACGGGCAGCATGCCGTCAACGCGATCGAAGAAGCCGCCGTGGCCCGGAATGAGATTGCTACTGTCCTTGCGCCCTGCCCGGCGTTTGAGCCAGCTTTCAAAGAAGTCGCCAACCTGGGCTAGTATCGCAAGAACTCCGCCAAACAATGCGACGAGCAACAGGCTGCTGAAGCTTTCAGATATGCCGAGCGCGAATGGGGGGCCGATTGCAGTTTCCGGATCGTTCATGAACAGCACCCACACGATCACCCAGGCAGCGGCAGCCAATATCCCGCCGCACAGGCCTGCCCATGTCTTCGAAGGACTGATGGACGGTGCGATTTTAGGACCGCCGATTGCGCGCCCCATGAAGTAGGCACCGGTATCCGTGGCGATAGTGGCGCCGATGACCAGAACCAGCAGGAAATTGCCCGCACCGGCCAGAACGAGAGCAGCTATGCCGATATAGATCGCTCCGGCGAGAGTCGCCAAAACGCGCGTCGGCCAACTGTTCGTCATGCGCGAAATGAGAAAGGCAAATTCGCAGAAAGTGGCGAATGCAACCGCGAGGATGAAGGCATCCAGCCATATGCCGCCAAGCCACAATGCGACGGCAGTGATCACCAGCATCACGATTGCAGACGCAAGGCGCTTCGGAAGGTCGGATGTCCGCACCGCGAAGGGAACGGTCATGTACCGCTTCAGGCGGTCGCGCTTGCGCTCGACGCTTACGAAATCATCGCCCGCCATATCGACGCTCCCTGGACGAGAATTGATCGAGCGCGGCGCTCAGGTGATCCGGAGTGAAGTCCGGCCACAGCACTTCGGTGAAGATCATTTCCGCATAGGCGCATTGCCACAGCAGGAAGTTGGACAGACGAACCTCTCCGCTGGTGCGAATGAGCAAGTCAAGCGGCGGCAAATCCGCCGTGTCGAGGTTGGCTGAAATCGCTTCCGCGGTAATGCTGCCCTCTGCCGCAGCGGCAGTAGCCGCCCGGGCGATTTCCTGCTGCGATCCGTAATTCAAAGCGACAGCAAGGATGTGCGAACCATTCCTGGTCTTGTCGAGAGCGTCTTCAAGCATCTCGACAATGTCCGGCGCCAAGGCCCTGTAATCGCCGATTATTTTCAAACGAACATCGTTCGCAATGAATTCCGGAAGATCGCTGCGGATGAAGCGACGCATCAACTGCATGAGGTCACTGACCTCATCCTCCGGCCGCTTCCAGTTTTCGGACGAAAAGGCGTAGAGAGTGAGGCATTCGATGCCCATCCCCTTGACCGCCCGGACGAGATTGCGAACCGCTTCGACGCCGCGCCGGTGGCCCATGGCACGCGGAAGGGCACGCTGCCGCGCCCAGCGGCCATTGCCATCCATGATGATCGCGACGTGCCGCGCGCGGCTGTCGCTGTCCTCGCCCATTATGTCTGTCCCGGTTCCGGCAATCTTACAGGACGCTTACTGCGTCATGATTTCCTTTTCCTTGGCTTCCGACACGCGATCCGCTTCGGCGACGTGCTTGTCGGTTAGCTTCTGTACATCTTCTTCCAGACGCTTGCGGTCGTCTTCGGAGATGTCCTTCTTCTTCTCGTCTTCCTTCAGCGCTTCCATGCCGTCGCGGCGAACATTGCGGATGGCGATCTTCGCCTTTTCGGCATATTGCCCCGCCAGCTTGGCGAGCTCCTTACGCCGCTCTTCCGTGAGATCCGGGATCGGCAGGCGGATGGTCTGCCCGTCGATCATCGGATTGAGGCCAAGTCCGGCCTTCGCAATGCCCTTCTCGACAGCGGAGAGATTGGCCTTGTCCCAGACCTGAACGCTCAGCATCCGGGGCTCGGGTGCAGAAACGGTCGCCACCTGGTTCAGCGGCATCATGGCACCGTAAACCTCGGCATGCACGGGATCGAGCAGCGTGGTGTTCGCGCGCCCGGTGCGAAGACCGGCGAGATCGCTCTTCAGCGATTCCACGGCGCCTGTCATGCGGCGGTCGATATCGGAATGATCGTATTTTGCCATGTTCGCTTAATCCTCAACCTGTTCCTGTACGATGGTCTGAATTCCGCTTCCGGCGAGAACGCGCGCGACGTTCCCGCGTTCGCGGATCGAGAAGACCACGATGGGTATGCTGTTCTCGCGGCACAGCGAGATTGCGGCAGCATCCATCACCTTGAGATTCTGTGACAGCACTTCGCCATAAGTGATTGTATCGTATCGGCGCGCTTCGGGGAACAGCTTGGGATCGCGGTCATAGACACCGTCTACGCTGGTCCCCTTCAGCAAGGCATCGCAATTCATCTCCGCCGCCCGCAAGGCCGCGCCGGTGTCGGTCGTGAAGAACGGATTGCCCGTACCGGCAGCAAAGATGACGATGCGGCCTTTTTCCAGATGTCGTTCGGCCCGGCGCCTGATGTAGGGTTCGCAGACCGTCGCCATAGGTATTGCCGACTGCACACGCGTGGCGACGCCCAGCTGCTCCAGCGCGTTCTGCATGGCGAGAGCATTCATCACGGTTGCGAGCATGCCCATGTAGTCGCCGGTCGTGCGGTCAAGACCGCGCGCCGCACCTGCGATTCCGCGAAAAATATTGCCCCCTCCGATGACGAGGCAGACTTCAAGACCAGTCTCCCGCGCCGCCTTCACCTCTTCGGCAAGGCGGGACACATATGCCGGATCGATGCCATATTCCTGCGACCCCATCAGCACTTCGCCCGAAAGCTTGAGCAGGATACGCTTGTATTCAGGAGCAGGCATGAAGGGATAGATCTTTCGTCGAAACTGTGGAGTTCAGAGCCTTATAGAGGCGCGCGGCGTCCTGCCAAGGCATAAGGCAAGTTGTGAAAAAACCCGCCGGACACGATGTCCGGCGGGCCTTCATCTTTTCACCAGCCGTGAAGGGCTCAACCGCCGACGGCAGCTGCCACTTCTGCTGCGAAATCGCTTTCTTCCTTCTCGATGCCTTCGCCGAGCTGGAAGCGGACGTAATCCTTCAGCACGATCTCGTGCCCTGCATCCTTGCCGGCTTTCGCCACGACTTCGGACACGGGAGTCTTGTTGTCCATGACCCAAATCTGGCTGAGCAGCGCATTTTCCTTGGCGAACTTCTTCACCGCGCCGTCGACCATCTTGTCCTGGACATTTTCGGGCTTGCCGCTTTCGGCAGCCTTTTCCTTGGCGATCGCGCGCTCACGCTCGATCACGTCGGCATCAAGATCCTCGGCATTCAGCGCCTGCGGGAATGCGGCAGCGATGTGCATCGCAAGCTGCTTGCCCAAAGGTTCGAGAACATCTGCGCCCGCTTCGCTTTCCAGAGCGACCAGAACACCGATCTTGCCCAGGTTTGGAGCGGCGGCATTGTGCACGTAAGGGACGACCATGCCGTTGCCCACCGACACGCTCTTGATACGGCGAATCTGCTGATTTTCACCGATTGTCGCGACATTGCCGGTCAGCTTGTCGGATACGGTACCGCCGCCGGGATAATCGGCAGCTTTCAACGCATCGACTTCGTCGGCCTGCTTCTCGAGAGCGACTTGGGTCACCTGACGCACGAAATCCTGGAACTGATCATTCTTGGCGACGAAGTCGGTCTCGGAATTCACCTCGACAGCCGTGCCACGGTTTCCGGACACGGCAACGCCGACCAGGCCTTCTGCAGCCGTGCGGCTCGACTTCTTCTGGGCGGCGGCAAGACCCTTGGCGCGCAGGGCGTCCACGGCGGCTTCGACATCGCCATTCGTTTCCGACAATGCTTTCTTGCAGTCCATCATGCCCGCGCCGGTCTTTTCGCGCAGGTTCTTCACATCAGCGGCGGTATAGGCAGCCATATGTCTGTTCCTTCTCGATAATGTTTGCAGCGCCGGACAGGTCAGACCCGTCCGGCGCGCGAATTGTCAGCGTGGACGCTCTCAGGCGGTGGCGGCTTCTGCCGGCGGGTTTTCCATCGAGCCGAAATCCTGGCCCGACTGTGCGACCGCTTCACCCTTGCCCGTCTGGGCTGCTTCGCCAAAGGCATCGCAATAGAGGCGAACGGCGCGGGCCGCGTCATCATTGCCCGGTACAGGGAAAGCGATTCCGCTCGGGTCGACATTGGTGTCGAGCACCGCGACCACGGGAATGCCAAGAACATTGGCTTCCTTGATGGCGAGATCTTCGTTGTTCGCGTCGATCACGATCATCACGTCGGGAATGCCGCCCATGTCGCGGATTCCGCCAAGGGACATTTCCAGCTTGTCGCGTTCACGCGTCAGCTGGAGAACTTCCTTCTTGGTCAGACCCGAAGTGTCGCCCGAAAGCTGCTCTTCCAAGGTCTTGAGGCGCTTGATCGATCCGGAAATGGTCTTCCAGTTCGTCAGCATCCCACCGAGCCAGCGATGATTGACGAAGTGCTGGCCCGAAGCGCGCGCCGCTTCCGCAACCGGCTCCTGCGCCTGCCGCTTGGTACCCACGAACAGCACCTTGCCGCCAGCGCGGACGGTCTGCTGAACGAAGTCGAGCGCACGGGCCATCAGCGGCACGGTCTGCGAAAGATCGATGATGTGAACACCGTTACGCGCGCCGAAGATATACGGCTTCATGCGCGGGTTCCAGCGGTGGGTCTGGTGGCCGAAGTGTGCACCGGCTTCGATAAGCTGCTGCATCGTGACGGTAGGTGCCGCCATAGTAGAATTCCTTTCCGGTTGAGCCTCTGGAAAGCTGGAACCGTGCGGCGGGGGCCGAAACCCCGTTACCCGCTGCGGCACCGGTATGTGGTGCTTTCCATGTGGATTGCCTGCCAGTCAGCAACCAGAAATCTGGCCACGATTATGGCAGGTGAGGCGCCCATAGCCGTTCGCCGAGGCAATTACCAGACTCGATTCATCGCAAAGATATCAGCACCTGCCGCTTATATCGCTTGACACCACGGAACAAAGAGAGAACAACCTTCCAGATCAGGGAACGCAATCCTGTCCCGGGGTTTATCCCCAGACATATACACAGGCCGCCGATTTTTCGAAAGCCCGTCAAGAAAGATAAGTCTCATGCTCGCCACCATCCTTCCCGCACTGTTTCTTGCCGCTGCTGCCGCGGCATTTCTCGTCCTTGCAGATGGGTTCTTGCGGGCCGCTCATGGTGCCGGCCAATTACGCAAGCAGATAGCGATGCTGGATGCCGGTCGCTCAGCGAGCATGGTTAGAACGCGCGTTCCCGTGCAGGCAGCTATGCCGGCCTATCGTGCGCAGCCGCGTCCGATGCGTCCATCGCGTTCAGCGGCGCGACCGGATCGCCCTTCGCTGACCGCTGCCGCCTGACCTTGGCATAGCGATAGAACCCGTAGGGCATCAGCGCGAGATAGATCGCGCAGATCCCGACAAGGGACCACCAGGGTTCGAGAAGCAGGGCACCGAATAACAGGCCTGCCGCCCCGATCAGTTCGAGTCGCACGTTGCGCCTTGGGCGTATGGATTTCCAGCTGAGCGTCGCGATGTTCGAGATCATGAAGAACGCGATGATGGCAAGCCATATGCCGACAAGCACCGGTTCACGGAACAATGCCGAACCAGTCGCCATCCAGATATAGAACGGCAGGAAAGCGAGCCCGGCCCCGACAGGCGCAGGCACCCCGGTAAGGAACCCGGCTGATTTATGCGGCTGGTCGTCGGTATCGATCTGTGCGTTGAAACGCGCGAGACGAAGTGCACAGCAGATTGCGAAGGCGAGACAGGCAAACCAGCCGAGCCGGGTCAGATCCTGAAGCGACCAGAGATAGATGATCAGCGCAGGCGCCATGCCGAAGGAAAGCGAATCGGCCAGGCTGTCCATCTCCGCACCGAATCGCGATTGCGCCTTCAACATGCGCGCGACACGCCCATCAAGCCCGTCCAGCACACCGGCCAGAATGACGGCTACGATGCTTTCCGCCCAATCGCCGGAGATGGCGAAACGGATACCCGTTAACCCACTGCATAGCGCCGCAGCGGTTATGGCATTGGGGAGCACTGCGCGCAGCGACAGACCGCGCGCGCCGCCCCGTGTCTGCGGCACCTCGTCTTCGGCGGCTCTGGGCCCGATCCAGCGATCGTCTTGATTCATTGCAGCACACCCTCAATCAATTCCTGATGCCCGAAGCGGGCAAGTATGGTTTCACCGGCAATCACGCGCTGGCCGATAAGCACGGCCGGATCGGTCCCGCCGGGAAGATAAATGTCGACACGGCTGCCGAACCGGATCAGCCCTACCCTCTGGCCCGCCGCGAGCATGTCACCTGTCTTGACCCACGGCACGATCCGCCGCGCAACCAGTCCGGCGATCTGGGTAAAGCCGATTTTTCGCCCGTCTGCCCGTTCGATCAGGATGTGGTGCCGTTCGTTCTCGGAACTCGCCTTATCGAGTTCCGCATTGAGGAACCGCCCTGGCATGTAGACGACGCGCCGGACAGTGCCGCCGATCGGTGCACGATTGATGTGCACATCGAACACGCTCATGAAGATCGAGATGCGCGTCGCGGCTTCGCCGTTCAGGCCCGATACTCCGCCGCCATCATCGTCCACGAGTTCACGGGGCGGTGTGACCTGCTCGATGCGGATTACTTGTCCATCCGCGGGAGAGAGTATCAGATCGTCGTCACGCATGACCACGCGTTCGGGATCACGAAAGAATGCGAATATGCCTATGGCCAGCGCCAGGACGGGCCAGCCAAGCAATTCCCAGTCCAGCACCAGCAGAAGGAACAGAGCCACGCCAAGCGCGATGAGCCCGAAGCGGCGTCCTTCCGGATGGATGGACGGCATGCGCCAGCCGGCATCGCCGCGGCCCCTGTTGTCGAATATCTCCCCAGCCATGCCCCGGCCTACGCCTTGCCGGCCGCATCCACAAGCGGTCCCGCAGTTCCCAACCGACCTGAATTATGATCAGGCATGGCGCTTCACGAATACCGTACCCACGGAATAGCCCGCACCGAAACTGCAGATCAGCCCCTCGTCACCAGCGTCGAGATCATCGGAATTAAGGTGGAATGCGATGATGGAACCGGCGCTCGACGTGTTGCCATAGGTGTCCAGCACGGTCGGACTTTCATCGTCATTCGCCTCATGGCCCAGCACGCGTTGCGCTATCAACCGATTCATACCGGCATTCGCCTGGTGCAGCCAAAGGCGGCGCAGCTTCAAGGGGTCGATCTGCAGACGCTCGGCTTCCTCCAGGATCAAGGCCGAAACCATCGGCACGACTTCCTTGAAGACCTTGCGGCCCTCCTGAACGAACAGCTTGTCGGGCGCATCCTTCGTTTCCGGCGCCGCGCGATTGAGGAAGCCGAAATTGTTGCGGATGTTGTTGCTGAAGACGGTTTTCAGTTTCGTTCCGACGATGTCCCAGTGCGGCCTGGGTGCGATGGAGGAATCCTCCACCAACACCGCCGTAGCGACATCTCCGAAAATGAAATGGCTGTCCCGATCGCGCCAGTTGAGGTGCCCGGAGGTGATTTCCGGGCTGACCACCAGCACCGACTTCGCATTGCCTGCCCGCACGTAATCCGCCGCCGTCTGTATGCCAAAGGTCGCGGAGGAGCAGGCGACATTCATGTCGAAGGCGAAACCCTCTATGCCCAGACCCTGCTGAATTTCGATGGCCATGGCCGGATAGGGGCGCTGCATGTTCGATGCGGCGCACAGCACGGCATCCACATCGGCAGCATCGCGGCCGGCGCGTTCCAGCGCCTGCTCAGCGGCCTTGATGCCGATCTCGGCCATGATCGACATCTCGTCGTCACCGCGCTCGGCCATCCGCGGCTCCATCGTTGAAGGATCGAGCACAGAATCCTTCGACATTACATAGCGAGCCTTGATACCGCTCGCTTTCTCGATGAATTCGACGGAACTGGGTTGCAGCGCCTCCATCTCACCCGCTTCGATGGCTGCGGAATTGGCGGAATTGTGCCGCACGACAAAGGCATTGAAGCTTTCGACCAGCTCTGCATTCGAGATGCTTTCGGCTGGCGTATACAGGCCGGTAGCCGAAATGACGGGGTGATAAGTCGGTTTCATCGGCCCTGACTAGCACGCCGCCCGCGCCTCGCAACACCTTGTGCGATCGCAATTTAGCCGCCGCGTCGATCGGGCGAAAAAGAGCACGGGCTCCCCGGGAAGAAGAAGCCCGTGCTCAGAGGCCCGACGCACGACCCAGCCGGAATGGAGAATTCCGGGTGGCACTTGGGTAGCGCATGCCGATGAAGATGCATGCGCAGTCGCCCGGCCTTCAGGTGACTACCCGGGCATCATTTCTGGCGCCCTCACATCTTCTACGCCCGGGTCGTTGAGGCGGATGCAGGGAGGCAGTGATTTTTCGGGACAAGGCGGCAGCAAGCAGCTAGTCAGGCAATAGAAGCGCAGGCGCAGGACAGGATTTCACACGGCCGAACATGTCGGGACTGGCTGATCAGGCACAGCTAAAGCATGATCTGTCCGCCGTCGCTTCGGGGGACATAGCCGGGCTGCGCCGCCTCTACGAAGCTACCGCCCGCGAACTTTACAACATCTGTTTCAGGGTGGTTCAAAACCGCGAGGCCGCGGAAGACGTATTACAGGACGTGTACATCAAGGTCTGGAACCGCGCCGCCGGGTTCGATCCTGCCAAGGGATCGGCGATGGCATGGCTCAGCATGGTCGCTCGCAACAGCGCCATCGACTGGTATCGCGCCCAGAATCGCCGCACGACGGTAAGTGACGACGCGCTGCAGTTCATAGCGGATGATGGCGAAGCTGCGGACGACCGCCTGGTGCGAGAGCAGGAGGCCGACCGCATCACCGCGCTCGTCGATGACCTCGAAGATCCCACGCGCTCCTATATCCGTGAGGCGTTTCTTCGCGGCATGACCTACTCCGAGATTGCAGAACAGTCGAACGTGCCGCTCGGAACGGTGAAAAGCCGCATCCGGCGCGGGCTGATGTCGATGAAGAGGGGGCTGGCCGATGGCTGACAACCAGCCCCCGAACATGCCACCCTCCGGTTCGAACGAGCGCGATCTGCTGGCAGCCGAATATGCCTTCGGCTTTGCGGAGGAAGAGGCGCGCCTGCAAGCAGAGCAGCTGATCGCGCAGGATGCCGATTTTGCTGCACTGGTCAGCGAGTGGACGGAGCGCGCATCAGCCGAGCTTCTCGATCTGCCCGGGGAAGGCCCGCAGAGGGACCTGTTCCCCGATATCGAGCGCAAGCTGCAAGCACCCCTCGCACAAACCGGGTCTGAGCAGGTTGCCGCCAATGACAATCGCGGGGATGCTGCTGGCTGGAAATTCGCCACGCTGGCCGCATCAGTCGCCGCCCTCGCCTTTGCCGGCCTCTGGCAGTTTGATCGTCCCGATCCCGTGGTCCGCAACCGGATCGTCGAGGTTGAGCGGCCCGTGGATTTGGGCGAAACCATCAGCGTCGCGCAGATTACGGGAAGCGAATCCGAAATCCTGCTCAGCGGGGTGTACAACCGCGACACCGGCGCGCTGACCTTGCGGGTGCCGGACATTCCGCAAGGAGAATTGGTGCCGGAAGTCTGGGTCATCGGCGAAGGCGCAGCCCCGCGCTCGCTCGGCTTTGCCGACAGGGACGGGACGGTCACCCTCCAGCTGTCGCCGGAGCTGCGGAACGCGATGGTCGAAGGCAGCGCGATCGCGGTTTCGCTGGAAGAGCCGTCGAGCCAGCCACACGAAGCGCCCACTCCCGACAGGATATTGGGCGCAACGCCCCTTGTGCCGCTGACTGGCGCCTGACGCGAAGAGGCTCATGCTGCATTTGCGCATTAGGCTTTTAACGCCGTCGGTGCTACGCGCGCGCTCATGCTTTCCATCAACGATATCACCGTGCGCCTCGGCGGCCGCACCATCATCGATTCGGCCACGGCGGCTATTCCTCCCGGTAGCCGCGTCGGGCTGATCGGCCGTAATGGCGCGGGTAAATCCACGCTGATGAAGGTCATGATTGGCGCGCTTGAACCCGACGAAGGCACGGTCGAAATGCCGAAGCGAATGCGCCTCGGCTATATCGCGCAGGAAGCGCCCAGCGGCGATATTACGCCCACCGATACCGTACTTGCCGCCGATGTGGAGCGCACCGCCCTGTTGGCGGAGGCGGAGACCTGTACCGATCCCGACCGGCTGGGTGATGTGCACGAAAGGCTGCTCGCCATCGATGCCTATAGCGCGCCTTCTCGGGCCGCACGTATCCTGACCGGGCTGGGGTTCGACGAAGTCATGCAGGAGCAACCCATCGACGATTTCTCCGGCGGCTGGAAAATGCGCGTGGCGCTCGCCGCCCTGCTCTATTCCGCGCCCGACGTGCTTCTGCTGGACGAGCCGTCGAACCACCTTGATCTTGAAGCGACGCTTTGGCTGGAAAACTTCCTCAAATCCTACCCCGCCACCGTGGTCGTCATCAGCCATGAACGTGACCTGCTGAACAATGTCGTCGACAATATCCTGCACCTGCAGGGCGGCAAGCTGACGCTGTATCCCGGCGGCTACGATAGTTTCGAACGGCAACGCGCCGAACGCGCGGCACAGCTCGCCGCCGCCAAGGCCTCGCAGGATGCGCAGCGCGCCCGCCTGCAGGATTACGTCGCCCGCAACAGCGCGCGGGCGAGCACGGCCAAGCAGGCACAGTCCCGCGCGAAGATGCTGGAGAAGATGCAGCCCATTGCTGCCTTGATGGAGGATCCGTCACTCAGCTTTGACTTCCCGGCACCGTCCGAGTTGAAGCCGCCGCTCATCACCCTCGATTTCGCCTCGGTGGGCTACAGCGATGACCATCCTGTCCTGCGGCGGCTGAACCTGCGGATCGACCCTGACGAGCGCATTGCGCTGCTGGGCCGCAACGGCAATGGCAAGACGACACTGGCCAGGCTGCTTGCAGCGCAGCTTCCCCCGATGGAAGGGGAGATGAATGTCTCCGGCAAGATGAAAGTCGGCTATTTCACTCAGTACAATGTCGAGGAACTGGCAGGCGACGCCACGCCGCTGGAGCATATGACCAGGGTGATGGAGGGCAAACCGACCGGCGCGATTCGCGCGCAGCTGGGGCGATTCGGCTTTTCGGGCAACCGGGCGATCAGCAAGGTCGATTCGCTCTCCGGCGGCGAACGCGCGCGCCTTGCTCTGGCGCTGATTACCCGTGATGCGCCGCATCTGCTCATCCTCGACGAGCCGACGAACCATCTGGACGTCGATGCCCGCGAAGCCTTGGTCCAGGCGCTGAACGACTACGAAGGCGCGGTGATCCTCATCAGCCATGACCGCCATATGGTAGAACTCACGGCCGATCGTCTCGTGCTGGTCGATGAAGGCACCGCGAGCGAATTTAACGGCAGCATGGAAGATTACATCGATTTCGTGCTCGGCAGGAATCAGCCTAAAGAAGAAGGCGGCGCAAAGAAGCCGAAGAAGGACAAGAAGACGCTGGCCAAGGAACGCGAGGCTGCTCGCGTGCGGAAGGCAGCGCTAAAGGATTGCGAGAAGGCAATGGCAGCGCTGGAGAAGCAGCTGGCCGTCTTCGACAAGACCCTGTTCGAGCCAGAAAGCGCAACGGGAGACCTTGCAAAGATGTCGATGGGCGAGCTCGCCCGCCAGCGCGCTGCAATTGCCGAAAAGCTGGAGCAGCGCGAGGCCGAATGGCTGGAGTTGGGCGAGACGCTGGAGGCAGAAGCCGCCTGAACATGGCTTACGTGATTAGTAGAGGGCAAGTGGTGGACAGGGCTGGATTGCCGATGGACACCTAAAAAATCGTGTTAACTCAGCAGTATACAGAAGGGGTTCTGGGACCCTTGTGCTATCCCATTGTAGCACTTGGGGCAAGCCGTGAACTCTGCGGCCTGGTTGTACCTCATTCTTGAATTGCATCTCGGAGCTTTGCCCGAGCTTCCTCGAGCCCCCTCATCTCGGTCTGAGCGGCTGCATGGAACGCGTCGGTGACCTGAGGCTGAAAATCCATCGTAGAGACAAATACACCATCCGCCGTGTCGAGGCTGTCCGAGCTGATCCTCCACCGCATCGGCGCTTGGTGCTCTCCAATCACCAGAGTGGCACGACAGGCAACCGCAGGCATGCTCAGGTTCACCTCATCAGCTTGTACGTTTTGGAAGTGGAAGCGCGTATGTTGAAAGACATAGTGTTGCCCCTCCTTGCTTAAGCCAGTCTGCCTATCAACAGCGAAAGGCATCAAAGCTGAGACTGCCTCGTTGGCCAATCTCCTTTCCTTGCACAGCGTGGTATCATGTGCCTCCACTCGCTCGGCGAAAGCTGGTTCCTGAGGATCCACTTGATAGAGCGAGGCGTAATCGGGAGGTCCGTCACAAGCAGCTATGCTAACGACGATGAGGAACAGGTAAAGATGACCTGAACGGAGCATGGCGAGTACATACAGAACATTCGCTTGTTCTACAATCGAGGGTCGTGAACAAAGAGGCCGCAAGGCAATAAGCTATCCTCGGACGACCTATCGGCAACCAGCAGTAAAGCGCCTGCGGTGGCAATCGTTAGCAGCGGCATAGATTGTCCTCCCCCTCCTAGCAGTCTCCCGAGGTGCTCGGGGCAGCCAAGTGAATAAGGTCTAAGCCGGGATACTGCACCTTGGCAATCGCCTCCGCCTTCTGCCGTGCTGACAGGCCGTTCCCGTGGACCCGGCTGGAGCCGCTTTCCGTACAATGCGCCAAGGCAAGTGCCGTCCACTCCGGCAGCTCGGCGGCTCGCAAACCCGTCCTCTTCGTCAATGTCCTCCACGCGCATCCCCGCAGCCTCACCATTGCGGAGGCCGTGGAACAAGCATAGCAGCGGCACCCAGTAAGCACCTGGCTTTTCTGCTCCCAATGTCCAAGGAGCACCCCAGGGAGCACTGATGAATAGCGTCTGGAGTTGTTCAGAGATGAGGGGATCGGGACGCTCCGCATCACACACCGGATCGTGCACAGCCATGCCGGAGAATGGGCAGGAAGCGATCCATTGCTCCTTCACTGCGCAGTTGAACATGGCCGCAATGTGCATGAGATAAGGGTCATTGATCGTCTTGGGTTTAATTGTAGGCAGGCCAAGCGCCCTGCCCCTTTCGACTGCTTGCGGCACCGCCAGACCCTTTAGCTCGCGCCTCTTGCCCAAGTTTGCGGGTAGGCCCTCCAGCACAGCGACCAGGGCGCGCGCATCTTGGCGGATAATGCTTGTCAGCGCCCGACTCGGGAACACGTCCCGCAGCACCCGGAAGACGGGTGCGACTGTTTTTTTGCTGCCGCTCAAGCCGGGGACTTGTCTGTCTCAAAGGCCGCGATGCGGGCTTCTACAGTTGGTCCGCTCGGTTCGCTTGCCCGATGCCCGATTGCCCCGGCTAGCGCCGTATCGCTTTGGCGGGCCGTTTTGACCGCCGCGCGCAGCTCGGCAAGCTCCGCGTTCTGCTCTCTCACGATGTAATGCCAAGCAGCATCTTTGGAGATAGCTCTGCCGTGCTCATTTAGCTGCGCTTGCGCCGCTCGATTCGAAGCTCTCTGTGCGCCTCTCTACGTGCGCTCTGCTCCGCAAAGACCATCTCCGCTGCCTCCCGCTCCTCTCGCTCTCTTTCGCTCTCCTGCCGCCGCTCTGTGTCGTCGTCTGCTGCATGGCGCATTAGCTGTTTCTCCCGCTACACTTCGTACATATCAGCAGCATCGGCCAAGCGGAGGACAGCCTCCCGGCAGTCCTTTGTGCGGAGCGACCGGCTCCATTCTTTCTTCGGGGCATCCTCCGCACCTCGCCAAAAGGTTTGATCCTCGGCCATGATAGGGCGGCGATGATAGTACACGCCATGACTGTTTTTGGTGAGGTACACGGGGTCGTCCTACATGCCACGATTGTAGCACCCGACCGGGGCTAAGCCACTGCATTTCCGCGATTTCCTTGCCGTTCAAAGGCTTGAGGGCAAGTGGTGGACAGGGCTGGATTCGAACCAGCGTACGCTTGCGCGGGCAGATTTACAGTCTGCTGCCTTTAACCACTCGGCCACCTGTCCACATGCCCTGCTGATCCGCCAGAAGCGGTTTGCAATCCCCGCTCAACGCGGGGCTGTTCGGCCGAGAGGCGCGCAATGGCGAAGCGGCGCTTGCCTGTCAATGGGGCTGCTGGCACTAGGGCCGCAGAAATCATCAAAATATCAGGAGTGAGACGTGGCGAAGGGCGAACGCAAGAAGGCCTTGCGCGGCAGGGCCGGCCGTATGCAGGGCGGGCGGGGCAGCGGGCGAGCCAGCACGGGCAGCGTACGCCTGTGGGGGCGACATGCCGTGGAAGCGGCGCTGAACAACCCCGCGCGCAATCACCGCAAGCTTTGGGCGACCCGCGAAGGCGTGGCATCGCTGGACGGCGAACTGCCAGCCGACTTCCCTGTCGAATATGCGGATGTGCAGGATCTCGGCAGGCTCGTCGCGCGGGACGCACCGCATCAAGGGCTCGTCCTCGAATGTGCCGGGCTGGAGGACACGCATCTGGACGAGGTCCTGGACCAGGCCGACGGCCGTGTGATCGTCTTTCTCGACCAGGTCACCGATCCGCACAATGTCGGCGCGATCCTGCGGTCGGCCGCAGCCTTCGACGCCGCCTGTATTGTCACGCAGGACCGCCACGCGCCACCCGAGAGTGGCACCGTCGCCAAATCGGCATCCGGCGCCCTCGAAACCGTGCCCTGGGTGCGCGTCGTCAATCTGGCACGGGCGCTGGAGCAGGTAGCCGACGCCGGATACTGGCGGATCGGCCTTACCGGAGAGGCAGAGAGCAATCTGGCTGCCGCGCTGCCCACAGGTCCGGTGGCTCTGGTGCTGGGCGCGGAAGGCGAAGGCATGCGGCAGAATATCGAAAATCACTGCGATGCTCTCGCCCGCCTGCCGATCAGTAGCGCTATCGAGAGCCTGAACGTTTCGAACGCCGCCGCCGTGGCGCTTTACGCTATCGCTACACGCACCGGCTAATTTCTCGCATCAGGTGCAAACGAAAAACGCCGCATCGGATTGACCGATGCGGCGTTTTCTTCTTCTGCGGCATTTAAGCCGGCAGCTATCGAGTGTCTTAGTTGACGGAGTCCTTCAGGCCCTTGCCGGCCTTGAACTTTGGCTGGTTCGATGCCTTGATGGTCATCGGTTCGCCGGTGCGCGGGTTGCGGCCGGTCGATGCCTTGCGCTTGGCGACCGAAAACGTGCCGAAGCCCACCAGGCGAACTTCGTCACCTTTGGAAAGGGCCTGCGTGATGGCGTCGAAAACGCCTTCCACTGCGCCCGAAGCATCATTCTTCGAAAGGCCGCTGGAGTCCGCCACTGCAGTGATCAGATCATTCTTGTTCATGGATAAATCCCCCTAATTTCGTTTCAGTCAGCGTTGTCGGTGAATCGCCTCGCCGATGGCGCGCAAATTGATACGCTTTGCTGCGACCTGTCAAAGAAAAATCCGCAGAAAACTGCGAGTTTGATTTTTATTGGGCTGCTATTGCGACGAAACGAAGAGCAGAGGCGCTGCGCCTCGCCTTACCGGCCTGTCATTTCCAGATCGGTAAGGGTTGCTTGGCTTGCTGATCAGTGCGCGGTGACTGCGCCGCCCTGCCCGTTGATGATCGCTGCAGGTTGGCTGGCAAGGTCGTCCGCTTCCGTCCATTCTATTTCCGAAGTCGGCCTCGTCAAAGCGTGCTTCAGCACTTCATCAACATGCGACACCGGCACGATTTCTAGGCCCTGCGTGACGTTGTCGGGAATCTCGGCCAGATCCTTCACGTTCTCTTCCGGGATCAGAACTGTCGTCATCCCGCCGCGCAAGGCTGCCAGCAGCTTTTCCTTCAATCCGCCGATCGCCAGCACCCGCCCCCGCAGCGTGACCTCCCCGGTCATCGCGACGTCGGGCCTCACGGCGATACCCGTCAGCGTGGACACGATCGACGTGACCATGCCGACGCCAGCGCTCGGTCCGTCTTTCGGCACCGCCCCTTCGGGCAAGTGGATGTGGATGTTCTTGCGCTGGAAGATGCTGGGCTTGATGCCATAGGCGGGCGCCCTCGCCTTCACGAAACTGAATGCGGCGGCAACGCTCTCGTTCATCACGTCGCCCAACTTGCCGGTGGTCTTGATCTCGCCCTTGCCGGGCGTGGTCACGCTTTCGATGGTCAGCAATTCGCCGCCGACCTCCGTCCACGCAAGGCCGGTCACGGCACCGATCTGTGCATCATCTTCACCCTTGCCATGCTTGAACTTCCGCACGCCCGCAAAATCGCCCAGATTGTCCGGCGTGATCGTAACGCTGGTCACGTCCTTTTCCAGGATCTTGCGCAGGGTCTTGCGTGCAAGCCGAGCAATTTCACGTTCCAGTGTGCGAACGCCGGCTTCGCGCGTGTAATATCGGATCAGGTCGCGCAGACCCGCCTCCGTCAATTCGAACTCGCCTTCTGCAAGGCCGTGCTCGTCGATGACCTTGGCGATCAGGTGGCGCTGGGCAATCTCGACCTTTTCGTCTTCCGTGTACCCTTCCAGGCGGATGATCTCCATCCGGTCGAGCAGCGGCTGCGGCAGGTTCAGGCTGTTTGCCGTGGTCACGAACATCACGTCGCTGAGGTCGATATCCAGTTCCAGGTAATGATCCTGGAACTTGGAATTCTGCTCGGGATCCAGAACCTCGAGCAGGGCCGAGGCCGGATCGCCGCGGAAATCCTGCCCCAGCTTGTCGATTTCGTCGAGCAGGAACAGCGGGTTGGACTTGCCCGCCTTCTTCAGATTGGTGACGATCTTGCCTGGCAGCGAGCCGATATAGGTGCGCCGGTGACCGCGGATTTCCGCCTCATCCCGTACGCCGCCGAGCGACTGGCGGATGAACTCGCGCCCGGTGGCGCGGGCGATGCTCTTGCCGAGGCTCGTCTTGCCGACACCCGGAGGGCCGACGAGGCACAGGATAGGCCCTTTGAGCTTGTTGGTCCGCGCCTGCACCGCGAGATATTCGACGATCCGGTCCTTGACCTTCTCCAGCGCATAGTGATCCGCGTCCAGCACCTGCTGCGCCTCGGCAATGTCCTTCTTGATCTTGCTCTTCTGCCCCCAAGGCAGGCCGAGAAGCACGTCCAGATAGTTGCGGATGACCGTGGCTTCGGCGCTCATGGGCTGCATGCCTTTCAGCTTCTTCAGCTCGCTCTCCGCCTTGGCCTTGGCTTCCTTCGGCATCTTCAGCTTGTCGATGCGCGCCTGCAATTCGGCGAGTTCGTCCTGCTCGCCATCTTCGCCGCCCAGTTCGTTCTGGATCGCCTTCATCTGTTCGTTGAGGTAATATTCCCGCTGCGTCTTTTCCATCTGGCGCTTCACACGCCCGCGGATCTTGCGCTCCACCTGCAGGACAGACAATTCGCCTTCCATGAAGGCCATCACCATTTCCAGCCGCTTCAGCGGATCGGGTTCGGTGAGCAAGGCCTGCTTGTCCGAAACCTTCACGTTGAGCGCGCCGGCAACGGCATCGGCCAGCAGGCCGGCATCGTCGATCTCCGGCAATTCGTCGCCAGCGCCTTCGCCCAGCTTCTTGTTCAGCTTGGCATATTCGCCGAATTGCTCGACGATCTGACGCATCATCGCCGTCACTTCGCTGCCCGAGGCGGTCTGTTCTTCGTTCACGGTCACTTCCGCGACGGTGAACTCGCCTTCCTCACGCAAATTCTCCAGAGTGGCACGCTGTCCGCCTTCCACAAGCACGCGCACCGTACCATCGGGCAGCTTGAGCAATTGCACAACTTGAGCGACCACGCCGACGTCATAGAGATCGTCCCGCTGCGGATCGTCGCAGGCAGGGTCGAGCTGGGCCAGCAGGAAGATATCCTTGCTGCCTTCCATCGCGGCCTCCAGCGCGGCAACCGATTTGTCGCGGCCCACGAACAGGGGAACGACCATGTCGGGAAACACCACGATATCGCGCAAGGGGAGGAGGGGTAGTAAGGTCATGCAAATACTTTCGGTCAAATGGCCCGGCAATCAGCAGCGGGCGACGCTATCCTGACGAATTATATGGGAAGCGTCGCCGCTGGCTGCAACGACCCGATACGGCGCAGTGCCTTGGCCGAGCAGACGGGTCGTCAGCTCATCCCGGGCAGATTGAAGCCGGGGGGAAGGCCAATGCCGGCCTGAGCCTTCTGCATTTCCTCATTCGCCACGCGGTCGGCTTTCGTGCGCGCGTCGTTGAATGCAGCGGCGACGAGGTCTTCCAGCATCTGCTTTTCTTCCGGCTTCATCAGGCTGTCGTCGATCGTGACGCCCAGCATCCGGCCCTTGGCCGTGCAGCGCACCTTCACCATGCCGCCGCCTGCGACGCCCTCGACCTCAATACCGTCGAGCTTGGCCTGGGTGTCGCTCATCTGGGTCTGGATCTGTTCGGCAGCCTTTTGCGCTGCCTGGATCATTTCTTCCATGGATTGCATTTTTCTCTCCGATCATGCGTTTCTGCTGAATGGTATTTCCCGTCGTTTCGGCGGGTCGTCATCTTCGATCATCACGGCATCGGGGAACGCCGCAAAGGCTGCTTCGACCAACGGGTCGCGGCGCAGCGCAGCCTTCGCGTCCGCCCTGGCACTCTCCGCCCGTTCGACGATGGAGGGCTGTGCGCCTGTTGCCGCATCGCCATCGACCCGCTCGACCTCCCAGCGCTGGCCGGTCGCCTCCAGCAGCGCCTGCCGCAATTGCGGGCCGAAGTCCGTGTCGAAGCCCTTGCTCATCGCATAGATCAGCCGCCCGGGTTCGAGCGTCACGATGCGCAACTGCATCCGCAACTGGTCGCCCACCAGCATGCCTGCGACCGACTCGATCTTGTCCACGAGTTCGGCCCAATCGAGCTGCCGTGCCGGCGGTGCCATTGCTGCGGCTGCCGGCGTTTTCTGTAAGCTTGTGCCCTCGCTCGACTGCATTTGCGGCGCAGCAGCCATGCCGGAAACTGCCAATTCCTGCAATTGCTTCGCCAGCTTGCCAGGGTCGGGAAGGTCGGCGGCGTGCAGAACCCGCAGCAGCGCCATCTGCGCCGCAACCAGCGGATCGGGCGCGAGCTTCACCTCGTCATGCCCTTTCAGGAGCAATTGCCACAAGCGGTGCAATTGCCCGGCCGAGAGCTTGGCCGCCCAATCGGTCAGAATTGCGCGCTCTGCAGCGTCGGGCGCATCGGACTCTCCGCCGACCTGCGTCACGGTAATGCGATGCGCGAAGTCCATCATCGCCCGCATCAAGGCCAGCGGTTCCACGCCCAGCGCATATTGGTCGGCAATTCCGCCGAGCAATGCCTTGGCGTCACCTTCGAGAATGGCGGCGAACAGGCGCCGCTGCGCGGTCTTGTCCGCAAGCCCCAGCATATCGCGCACGCGCTGCGCCGTGACAGTGCTGCCCTCACCTTCTTCATCGCCGCTGCCCATGTCGGCATGAGCGATCGCCTGGTCGAGTATGGACAGGCCGTCACGCACGGAACCTTCGGCGGCGGTAGCGATCATGGCGATTGCCTCGTCCTCGGCCTCCACATCCTCGCGCCGGCAGATGCTGGCGAAGTGCTGGCCCAGCATCTCTGCCGGGATCCGCCGCAGGTCGAAACGCTGCGTCCTGCTGAGAACGGTCACGGGCAGCTTGTCCACCTCAGTCGTGGCGAACAGGAACTTCACATGTGCAGGCGGTTCCTCAAGTGTCTTGAGCAAGGCGTTGAAAGCATTGCGCGACAGCATGTGAACTTCGTCGATAATGTAGATCTTGTAGCGCGCAGATACGGCGGAATAGCGCACGGCTTCGATGATCTCGCGCACATCGTCGACACCGGTATGGCTGGCGGCGTCCATCTCGATGACATCGATGTGCCGCCCTTCCGCGATGGCGCGGCAGGGTTCGCATTCACCGCAAGGGTCGATGGTCGGACCGCCCTTCCCATCCGGTCCAATGCAGTTGAGCGCCTTGGCGATAAGCCGGGCCGTGCTGGTCTTGCCCACACCGCGCACTCCGGTCATCAAAAAGGCGTGTGCAAGCCGGTCACGCTCGATCGCATTGCCGAGCGTGCGGACCATCGGTTCCTGCCCGATCAGTTCCGAAAAGGTCTGCGGCCGGTATTTGCGCGCCAGCACGCGGTAGGGCTGCACTGTGGGAGGTGCAGCAACCGGCGTGTCAGAAAGGCTTTTCGTAATCTCCGGCTCGTCGGATGCCGCCTTTGACTCGCCTTCAGGCGCGGAGCCGAATAGGGCCGATTGCCCTGCAGCTTCCAGTTCGGCAGCCGAAGGGGACGCATCTTCCGAACCTATATCCTGCCCCGTCGAGCCAGTGTCCCATGGCGGAGAATCGGAATTTTGCGATGAATCATCCATGCCCACTAGTTAGGGTCTGGTCATCGGAATGTCATGGGTGTTTGCCGGATATCCGCCGCCGCATCGCTATGCAGCGGCTGAGGAAAAGGAGCCGAACGACCCGCCGCAATCCGGCATGGCTGCTTCCTTCCGGACCTGACCAGGTTGAACGAACGCAAACGTCCGCCCGACTCCCGCGCGCCATATGGCGAAGGGTCGCAGGTTTGTCCAGACTGCTTGCTGATACGAAGCCGGTCTTAGCGAAAATTGTCGGCGTAGGCCTGCAGTTTCAGCTTGCGCGGTGGGGTTGGCTGCACGCGGGCAGGAATGCCGTGCTTGTCGGCATAGGCCTTTGCTTCGGCCACATCGCTGAAGGTCAGTTGAACCTGCGACTGCGTGTCGCCGCTGCTAGTCCAGCCCATCAGCGGGTCGGCGCGGCGCGCCTCGCTCTGTTCGAATTCGAGCAACCATTCATCGGTCCGCGCACGGCCGGACTGCATGGCGCTTCTCGGGCGTTGATAGATACGGGCAGGCATGGCTGTGCAATTGCGACCATTCCCGGCAAAAATCAAGACTTGGCAAACGCGTTCCTGGTCTTGAGGCTCGGCTTCTCGGTCCAGGGTTCGTCTGGCCAGCGGTGTTTGGGATAGCGGCCCTTCATTTCTTTCACCACATCTGACCAACTGCCCCGCCAGAATCCCGGAAGGTCGCGAGTGGATTGAATTGGGCGACCAGCCGGACTGGTCAGTTTCAGCAGCAGCGGCGTATCCCCGACTTGCGGATGCCGGTCCAGGCCGAACAGTGCCTGCACACGAACAGCCACACTGGGTGCATCGTCTCCGGTGTAATCGATTGCGTGGCTGGTCTGGGCAGGCGAGGTGAAGTTCCGAGGGGCTAACCGGTCCAGCTTCTGACGATCATTCCAGTCGATCCGACCAAGCGCGGCCTCAGCCATTCGACCTGGTTCAATAGCAAGATCGCGCCGCCCGGCCAGCAACGGTGCAAGCCAATTTTCGGCATCTTCGGCCAACTGCTCCGGGTAGAGTGCCGCGACCCTCGCGAAGCTCCCCCTCGCCAGTAAATCGGCAGGCACAATCTGGCTGATCTGCTCACGCGCACGTGCCAGCAGCATTGCCTCCAGCGCGGACTGGTCGGCAGCGGGGTCCGGACCGGTGGCCATGACGATTGCGCCCAGACGCCTTTCCAGCCGTGCCTCGATCCGGGCAGGCTCCTGCCTGTCGCTCCAGCGCAGCACGCTGCGCTTCTCGATACGGTCCGACAGCCATTCCTCCACCTCGGCTTGCGTGAGCGGCAGGGCGGCGGTGATCCGCGCGCCTTTCGCCTGCCCCTGTGCATCGCCGATCGCCAGCCATTCCGCCCTCGCCAGCGGAGAAGCAGGATCGAGAACATAGCCGCGCCCTCCTGCTGAGGCCCACTGCTCGCCAGAGGCATCGCGCCTGCGGGCAAGATGACCCGGCATGGCACGCGCCAGCAACACACCGGCTGGCGGCGTCCGGGCGTAATCGCTGGCGATCAGGCGTTCGGCCAGCCTGGCCCAGCGTTCTGCCAGCTTGCACGCGGCGCTCGCCCTGCTGCCGCGATCCGAATTCCATCGTTCCAGTCGCTGCTCCAGATCCTCGCCACTGCCGCCCAATCCGCGTTCCTGAAGCAGCAGCGCGATCCTAGCCGCCTCTCCAGCAGCACCGGATTTCGCGCCATGCAGGACCATCGCCGCCATGGCCGGAGCCATCGGCAGACGGGAAAGCTTCTCACCGAAAGCGGTCAGCCGCCCCGTCTCGTCGAATGCACCGGCCAGCCGCAGCTGGTTCGCGGCAGCGGCCAGCGCGGCGGCGGGCGGCGGATCCAGCCATTGGAGTTCAAGCGGATCGCCCGAACCCCAGCGCGCGAGCGAGAGGGACAGAGGCGTCAGATCTGCGCTCAAAATCTCAGGCGCGGTGAAGGCGGGGAGCCCCGCATGGGCAGCCTCTTCCCACAGGCGATACGCCACACCCGGTCCAGTTCGCGCAGACCGCCCGGCCCGCTGCGCCGCAGCCGCTTGCGATGCGCGCATCGTCACCAGCCGGGCCGTGCCGGTAGCCTTATCGTATTCGGCGCTGCGCGCCATTCCGCTATCCACCACAACCGAAACACCCGCTAGCGTGAGCGAGGTTTCCGCAATTGCGGTGGCCAGCACGACACGCCGCCGACCTTCAGGATCGCGCCGGATCGCAGCGCGCTGTTGCGGCGGGCGCACCTGTCCGTGCAGAGGGAGAAGCGGTGTATCCGGCAATTTCGTGGCAAGCCTTTCCCCGACCCGCTCGATCTCGCGCACGCCCGGCAGGAAGGCAAGGATGTCGCCTTTCTCCGCCCGCCAGGCCTGCATGATGGCAGAGGTCATAGAGTCCTCGAGGGAGAGGTCGGGACGCGCGCCGAGCCACTCGATACGCAACGGAAATGCCCGCCCTTCGCTTTCGATCACCGGCGTCCCAAAGCCGAGCAGCCTGGCAAAGCGCGCACCGTCGATAGTGGCGGACATGACGCAGATACGCAGGTCTTCGCGCAAGATACCGCGTGTTTCGAGCGCCAGCGCGAGGCCGAAATCGCTGTCGAGGTGCCGTTCATGTGCCTCGTCGAACAGGATTGCGCTTACATCTGCCAGTTCCGGATCAGCAACGATGCGCGACACGAAGATCGCTTCTGTCATCACCAGAATGCGCGTCGCGGCAGACTGCCTGCTGTCCATACGGGTAAGATAACCGACGGTCTGCCCGACATCCTCGCCCAAGATTTCTGCCATGCGTTCGGCAGCGGCGCGCGCGGCCACGCGGCGCGGGCTCGTGACGATGACCATGCCATCGCACCATTCCTGTTCGAGCAAGGCCGGAGCGATCGCCGTGGTCTTGCCAGCGCCCGGCGGAGCGACAAGAACCGCACCGGTCCCCTCGCCCAGCGCCTGCATCAGTGCAGGCATGGCGGCATGGACAGGCAGCTCGTGATCAGTCAAGGCCAGGCGCTCCTGCTGCGACCGGGTGGCTGCACGGACCAACGTTCAGTAGAATCGCGCCACGGCAAATTCGGCAGCCTCGGCCATTGCGCGGCGTGCCTTGCTGTCAGGAAAGATCGAGATCGCCTCGATCGCGCGGCTGGCGAAATGCCGGGCCCGGTCGCGGGTCGCGGCCACCGTGTCGTGTTTCTCGATTAGGGAGATGGCTTCGCCGAGATCGTCGTCCGAGGTGCAGTGGCCGCCGATTGCGGACTTCCAGAAGGCGCGCTCGGCCTCGTCGCCACGGGCATAGGCGAGGATGACTGGCAGCGTCATCTTGCCTTCGCGGAAATCGTCGCCGCGGGTCTTGCCCATCTCTGCGGCACTCGAATTGTAATCGATGGCATCGTCGACCAGCTGGAAGGCGACACCCAAATTCCGCCCGTAATCGTCGAGCGCCTGCTCCTGACGGTCGTCGCATTCGGCCACCACGGCCGAAATCCTGCTGGCTGCCGCGAAAAGCGCGGCTGTCTTGGCACCGATGATGGCGAGGTAACGCTCCTCGCTCGTTTCGATCTGCCGCTGCGCGGTCAGTTGATCGACCTCGCCTTCCGCGATGATCGAACTTGCAGACGAAAGGATCTTCAAGACCTTCAGGCTGCCATCCTCGACCATCAGTTCGAAAGCGCCGCTGAAAAGGAAATCCCCGACAAGAACCGTTGCCGGGTTTCCGAAAATGATATTCGCTGCCGCCTTGCCGCGCCGCAGATCGGATCCGTCGACCACGTCGTCGTGCAGCAGGGTTGCGGTGTGAATGAACTCCACGGCAGCAGCCAGCCGGTGATGGCGTGTGCCCTGATAACCAACCAGTTCGGCGCCCGCGAGAGTGAGCATCGGGCGAAGACGCTTGCCTCCGCCGGAAATCAGATGCCCGGCCAGCGCGGGTATCAACGGTATTTCGCTCTGCATCCTGTCCAGGATGATGGAATTTACCGAATTCATGCCGCCAGCCGTAAGAGACAGCATCGGATCGAGCGATGGTGGATCGCTGTCGCCGGATCGGGCGCTTTCGGGTCGCTTGCGCGGGAGGGGGACCACTTCGGCCGTCATGTCGCAGGCGCAGATGGGCGATGCGCCCTTCGATAGCAAGTCATGGCGAGACGAATTCGCTCTTCTGCCGGATGGATCGAACAGCTTGCGCGTGTTACCTCTGCTGCATGGACAGTCGTCAGCACGGTCAGGATGAAACAAAAGCCGCAAGTGCGACAGGGCGTTACGTGCCCGGCACGGCGGGCGCTGAGGAAGACCTGGTACTGGCTGGATACAGGCGATCCATCGACAATATTGACGCAGCCCTCGTCCATATCCTTGCCGAACGGTTCCGGATCACCCAGGCGGTCGGGCAGTACAAGGCGAAGGCGGACCTGCCGCCAGCCGACCCCGGACGTGAAGAAAAGCAGATCGCCCGGCTGCGAAATCTTGCCGGGGAAGCCAATCTCGATCCGGAATTTGGTGAAAAGTTCATCCGCTTCATCATTGAAGAAGTCATTCGACACCATCAGAATGCGCGCGGTCAATAATCAGAATGCGCGCGGTCAATAATATCGTCACATTTTTGCCGCACTCACTTGCCGATGTGGTGGGCTGCGCGATTGAACGGTTGCCAATCGGACCATGGATTGTATTGCAGGAAGCGATATCCAAATCTGGAGGATGTAATGAAATTGACCAAATTCGCGGCAGCCGCAGCTGCCCTTTCCCTTGCGACCGCGCCGGTCATGGCTTCTGCCGCCACTGTCGATCGTGCCGCTGCTCCGGTCACCGCTGAAAATGACATGGGCGACCGTGGCTCTATCGGTATTCTCGCCCTCTTTGCTATCGCCGCTCTGGCCATCGGCATCTTCGCCGACGAAGACGATATTCCTTTGTCGGCCTGAACCTTCCTGAACAGCTGGTATGGAACGGGGTCGATTTCGGCCCCGTTTCTTTGTGCCTATCGGTTCTGACGTTATCGCAGCCAATCCATTCAGGGCTGCAGGGATGATATTCCTACCTCTTCAGGTCAGAGCGGGCGCGGCAGACTCAGGTTGACGAGAAGCCCGCCGAGATCCTCGCTTTCGCCGAGTTCCACGCTCCCCCCATAGATTTCGGCCACATCGCGCACAATGGCGAGCCCAAGTCCTGTTCCGGGCTTTCCGGTATCAAGACGTGCGCCCCGGTCAAAGATGCGCGTGCGCTCCTCGTCGGGGATGCCCATCCCGTCATCCTCGACCCAGATGACGCATTGCGGGTTCAGTTCTTCCGCATCGACAGTAACAAAGACGCTTCCGCCGCCGTATTTTGCGGCATTCTCGATCAGATTGCCGAGTATTTCATCAAGATCCTGCCGTTCTATGGCAACCTGAGCCGATCGATTGCCATCGAGGTCGAACCGCACATCAGGGTAAAGCCGCTCGACAGCACGCCGGACGGCCTCCGCACTTTCGCACACCGGCGTCCGTGCGTGCCCGACAGCGCGGCGGCCCACTGCTCGTGCCCTTGCCAGATGATGGTCGACATGGCGCCGCATCGTCGTCGCCTCTCGAATCACGGTGTTCGGAAGATCGGGCGCCTTGGCTGTGGCCGCATTGTTGATGACGGTCAGCGGCGTCTTCAAGGCATGCGCCAGATTGCCCGCATGCGTCCGCGCCTCCTCTGCCTGGCGCTCCGAATGGGACAGAAGCGCATTCAGTTCCTGCACCAGGGGCTGAACCTCGTATGGCAACGGTTCGGTCACGCGATTTTCGCCGGTGGTGCGAATGCGCTGGATCGCCACACGAATTCGGCGCAGAGGTCGAAGGCCATAATAGGTGACGAGCATCGCCATCACGAGCAGACCGAAACCGAGCACGGCGAAGCTCCATACAAGAATGGAGCGAATCTGTCTGATCTGCGCGTTCAGTTCTTCGCGGCTGGCGGCAACGACAAACCACCAGTTCGTATCGCTATTGGGCAGTTTCAGTGAACGTTCGGCAACTCTCAGCGGTTCGGACGGGAACTGCGCGCTGTCATAGATATGCACATCATTATCCGAATGGTCGCCGCGCACCTCAAGCTGGCGGTCCCAAAGGCTGCGCGAGGGCAGATCCTCAAATCCTTCACCACTGACCTGCCAATATAGTCCGCTGCCCGGCTCCAGGAAACGCTGATCACCAAGCGGACGGTTGAGATAGACCTCACCGCCCTGCTCGATTTCGGTCGACCCGATCATTGCGGTGAGGATATACCGCAGCTGATCGTCGAAATTGTCTTCGACGAGGTTCACCAGCGTGCGGTCCAGCGCGAAGCCGCCGCCGAGCAACAGAATCATGATCCAGCCTGCCGCGATCAGCATCATGCGCCGGGCCAGACTGCCGGTATGCGGCCCTTCCACGCCTATCGCGGGCGCGGATCGGTCTGCTCCTCCTGGCGGAACATCCTCACCCGCGCGCAGCGGGACGTCAGGCGCGCGGCTGGTCGGCGGGATCGTCGAGGCTGTAGCCAAGGCCGCGTATCGTTGTGATGACATCCGCGCCCAGTTTCTTGCGGATTCGGGTGACGAAAACCTCAATCGTGTTTGAATCGCGATCGAAGTCCTGATCGTAAATGTGCTCAATCAGCTCGGTGCGGCTGACCACCTTGCCCTTGTGGTGCATGAGATAGCTTAGCAGCTTGTATTCCTGAGCGGTCAGCTTCACCGGCTCGCCATTCAGAGTGACCCGTCCGCTGCGCGTGTCGAGACGGACATCTCCTGCCGTCAGTTCGCTGCTGGTGTTTCCCGACGCGCGCCGGATAAGCGCGCGAAGTCGGGCGATCAGCTCTTCGGTCTGGAAGGGCTTGGCCAGGTAATCGTCTGCACCAGCATCGAGCCCGGCCACCTTGTCGGACCAGCTGTCGCGTGCGGTCAGGACGAGGACGGGGAAAACCCGCCCTTCCTTGCGCCACATGCCGAGAACGGTAAGCCCGTCGATCTCGGGCAGGCCCAGGTCGAGAATTACGGCATCGTAATCCTCATTCGCGCCCATGTAGTGGCCATCTTCGCCATCGGTGGATAGATCGACTGCATAGCCGTTCTGTTCCAGCGTCGATTTCAGCTGCTGGCCGAGTGTAGGTTCGTCCTCGACAATCAGGATGCGCATCGGTCCCCGTTCCCCTTCGAAGTCATTGCCCGTCAGTTGGGCGTGTTGAAGGAACGCGTCAAGCCGACGCAAAGTTTCAATCTCATGCGCGGACCGCTCGTTTTCACCGGGTGCGGTTGATCACGCGGCCCGTACGCGCATCGACATCGACGAAGACGACTCGCCCGTCCTTGATGAACTTCAGGCGGTAGGCCATCGCCGCCGAATCGTAGGCAGGGCCGAGATATTCATACCCCTTCATCGTGGGCAGGATGCGCCGTTCGATCTCGCGCAGGGACAGGACGTTACCCGCCTTCATCTCCTTGCGCGCCGCGCCCTGCTCGCTTCGCTGCGCGACCGCGGGGGTCGCCGCTACAGCGGACAGGGTCAGGGCCGCACCCGCTGCAACGGCAAGACCGGTGCGCAGGCGAGGCAGGAAAGAGGCGATCCGGGAAGCTCTTGAAATCATGTCCGAGACCGTAAGGCCAAGGCTTTTAACCCCTTCTGAATGAGACAGGGCAAGTCTCAAGCTGCCCGGAAGACACTTTAGCGGGTCATCTCATAGGTAACGTTGATGGTTACCGATGTCCCCACCAGTCCTGGCTGAACGGGTGTCTTTATTCTGCTGCCGGTCACCATGATCTCGTCGCTGGCGAAGGGAACTGGCCGGCTTGAACCGACATTCTCGCTCACCTGAAGCAGCCTCACGCCTGTATAACCCGCCCAGCGGGCGTAATCCTGCGCCTGCGCCTGCGCCTTCTGCATCGCCGCCTGCCTCGCCTGCGCCTGAGCAGCCGTGTCGTCGTCGATGGAGAAGGACGGTCCGCCGATATCGTTCGCACCGGCGGCGACCAGCGCATCAAGGACCGGCCCGGTGCGGCTTACATCCCGCAACTTCGCCCGTACCCGGTTCGAGGCAATATACCCGCGGAAAACCTGGCGCTGCGTCTGTTGATCGAAATCGTAATTGGCTGAGAGATTGATCCCGGAGGTCTGAATATCGCGCTCTGCGATCCCGAGTGACTCGAGCCGGTCCACCACCGAATTCATGCGCTCGGCATTCATTCGCATCGCCTCGACGGCGGTCGGGGCCATGGTCGTAACGCCCGCCGTGATTTCCGAAACGTCCGGTTCGGCCTGAACGGTTTCTGTCACGCTCAATTCGACGACAGGGCCCTGCGCTGCGACCTGGATTTCTGCCGCCGCCGCTGTTGTGGCAAATATCGGTGCAGTAACAATTGCGGCCGCTAGCCCATAAATATTTCGTGCCATAGATTCGTTACTCCACAATGTGACCTGCGCCAGAGGTGCAGACCTGACGATGCACGGCAAGTGAACCGCTCGCGCAGGATCAGGGTCCGGCATTATCCGCTGCGCATCGCTCTTGTCCATGTTCGCTTGCCCCCCTAACTGGCTCGCATGGCGCAACCTCCCATTCTCAGCCTCGAAAGCATTGGTCTTCAGCAGGGTGGCCGCTGGCTGTTCGGCGGTGGCGACAGTGACGGACTTGATCTTCACGTCGGCCCCCGCGACCGCATGGCGCTGATCGGCAGGAACGGCGCTGGGAAGACGACGCTCTTCCGCCTGATCCTCGACAGCATCGAACCCGATCGCGGCCTGCGCAAGGTGAAGCCCGGAACGCGTATCGCGGTGCTGGAACAGGAGCCGGACTTCTCTGCTTACGATACGCTGATGGACTTCGCGCTGGCCGGCGACGACGCGCCGGAAAGCTATGAAGTGGAAGCGATCGCCGACCAGCTCGGCATCGATATGACGACCGCGGCACAGGGTGCGAGCGGCGGCGAAAGGCGCAGGGCGGCCATCGCACGCGCATTGGCTCAGGACCCAGACCTGCTGTTGATGGACGAACCGACCAACCATCTCGACCTTGCCGCGATCGACTGGCTAGAGGATTGGCTGGGGCGCTATCGCGGCGCCTTTATTGTCATCAGCCATGACCGTACCTTCCTCAATCGCCTCACCAACGCGACACTATGGCTGGACCGTGGCCTGCTGCGCCGCAGGGATGTCGGTTTCGGCGGATACGAGGCCTGGGAAGAACAGGTCATGGCGGAAGAAGCGCGCTCAGCCGAGAAGCTCGACGCGCGACTCAAGCTGGAGGCGCATTGGCTGGAACGCGGCGTCACCGCCCGCCGCAAGCGCAATCAGGGCAGACTGGAAAAACTGTACGAAATGCGCGCGCGTCGCGCTGCCATGATCGACCCTGCAGGCACTGCGAAGCTGAAGCTGGCGAGCGAGGACGAAACCCGATCCAAATCGGTCATCGTCGCGGAAAAGGTGACCAAGACTTACGACGAACGCCCTGTCATTCGCGATTTCTCACTACGGGTACAGCGGGGCGACCGGATAGGTGTGGTCGGAGCCAATGGCGCGGGCAAGACGACCCTGCTGAAGCTGCTTACCGGTGAAATCCCGCCCGACACTGGCAAGGTCACGATCGCCAGGACGCTGACCGGCGTGATGATCGACCAGCAACGCGCGTTGCTGCAGCCTGAGAAAAGCGTTCGCGACATCCTCGCGGAAGGCGGCGACTGGATCGACGTGGATGGCGTGCGCAAGCATGTTCAGGGCTATCTGAAGGATTTCCTGTTCGACCCCGGGATCGTCGACACCAAGGTGGCAACGCTCTCGGGCGGGGAACGCTCGCGCCTTTTGCTCGCCCGCGAATTTGCGCGTAAATCGAACCTGCTGGTGCTGGACGAACCTACCAATGATCTCGACCTCGAAACTCTTGACCTGTTGCAGGAGGTCATTGCCGATTACGAAGGCACGGTCCTGATCGTCAGCCATGATCGCGATTTCCTCGACCGCACCGTGAATCTGACACTCGGTCTCGATGGCAGCGGATTGGTCGATATCGTGGCCGGTGGCTATGCGGATTGGGAGGCAAAGCGCACGCGCCGCACGCCGAAGGCACGGACCGAGAAAGCATCGACGCCAAGCCGCCAGATATCTTCTCCGACTCCGGCCCCTCCCCCGCCCTCACGCAAATTGTCATACAAGGACCAGCGCGACTACGATCTCCTGCCGAAGCGCATTGCCGATCTGGAAAGCGCGATAGCCAGGGGAGAGCAAATCCTGTCAGATCCGGACCTGTTTACGGCCGACAATGCGCGTTTCCGCGAGATTTCCCAAGGGGTCGAAAATGCCCGGGCCGAGAAGGAGAGCGCCGAAGACCGCTGGCTGGAACTGGCAGAAACACTCGAAAGCTGAGGTGGCCCGGCGCCCCGACTAGCTGATCCGGTAATATGTAGCGACGCGGTCCAGCGCCAGCTTCAGCACCAGCTTGCCGCTGCGCGCTAGCCAGGACATGCTTTTTTCCGCATCGGGCAAGCTTTCGCTGCCACAGACCACGCGCCAGAGGATGTCGGCGAATCCGGTGCCTGCCTCTGCCAACGCCGCGTCGAACCGCGCCTTTGCGGCTAGCTGACGTTCCTTCGGGCTCAGGTCGCTGTTACCCCCCCTTTATCCGGACCGGGCTCCAGCTCATGGTCATGCGCGGACTCAGTTGCGCTTTCTCATAATCTGATCGCAGCCGTTCGCCGGCGTCGAACAGGCGATCGTCGATGTGGCCACGTGCATGAAGCCAGGACAGAGGCGATTCGGCGGCATTAACCGTGACGCTACGGCGGGATTGCTTGTTGACCGGACGGCGCGAAGGCCCTCCCGATGTCATTTCCCGTTCCACAAGTTTGCGCTGCATTGTGAGAATCCTTCTCAAGCCGGATCAGCGCTTGCCAAAACCGCATGGTTGTAGGAAAGTGAAAAACCATTCTGGTTACGGAGATGGCCAATGATCAATCGCATCCGCGCGATCCGCAAGGACAAGGGGATGACCTTGTCCGATGTCGCGGCAGCTTGCGATCCGCCGACCACCGCGCAGACGATCGGTCGGCTGGAAACCGGCATGCGCAATTTATCGCTGAAATGGATGGAGCGTATCGGCGCTGCTCTAGGGGTCGAACCCGAAATGCTGGTGCGGTCCGAAGGCCTCGCCGCTCCGCAGATCGTAGCGGTTCTGACCGAAAAGGGTGCAGAGGCGCTGTCGAGCCCGCGCGATGCGCTGCTCATGAGCGAGTTGGCCACGAATGGCGATGCGCTCATGGTATTGGATATCGTAGCCAGCGCGGGCGAGTATCGGATCGGCGACCAGCTCTGGCTCAGGCAGGCTGAACCTTCCGATGCCGCGCGCGCCGTAAATCGCGACGTTCTGGTGCCACGGAAAGGTGGCCGCTTTGCGTTCGGCCGCCTGATTGACCGGCGCGAAGGCATGGTGGGAATCCTGCCGCCCGGCGCTGGGCAAAAGCAGCTTGTAGTCGATGACCCGGCCTGGATCGCAGTGGCGGAGATGCTGGTTCGCCGGTTGTGAATGGGAATAAAGCGCCGGTGACACGAAAGCGCCTTCTTTCCATCTCCACACTGTACCCGAATTCTCATCGACCAAGGTTCGGCACATTCGTCGCCCGTTCCCTGGAAGCGCTCGCCCGGCACGAAGCGTGGGACGTGACCGTCATCAACCCCATTGGTGTGCCGCCACTTGCTTGGGGCCGGTACCGCGCACTCAAACATGCTGCGGTCGATGGTGTGGAGAATGGCGTGTCGGTCCACCGCCCGACTTTTCCGCTGCTTCCGCGCATCGGCGGGCGGATCAACCCGGCCATGATCGCGAGATCGGTCCTGCCGCTTGCACGCCGACTGCACGCAAAAGTTCCGTTCGACATGGTGGATGCGCAGTTCTTCTTTCCCGACGGTCCAGCGGCCGAGCGGGTTGCGCGAGCGCTTGCGCTACCTTTTGCGATCAAGGCGCGCGGTGCCGACATTCACTATTGGGGCAGCAAGCCCTACGCGCGCAGGGCCATGATCGAGAGTGCCAAGCGAGCGGAAGTGCTGCTGTCCGTATGCAATGCCCTGTCGAAAGATATGGTGGCGATCGGCATGGAGCCGGGCAAGATTACTCTCCATTACACCGGACTTGACCGCGACCGGTTCCGACCTCTCGATCATACCGCCTTGCGGCGTAGGATAGCTGACGAATTCCGCATCGAACTACCCGGCGATGTGCCTCTGCTGGCGACTGTCGGCGCCCTGATCGAGCGCAAGGGGCAACGCCTTGTTCTTTCCGCACTTTCAGCTTTGCCGAAAGCACATCTGCTGCTCGTGGGTGAAGGGCCGGACGAGGCCGCTCTGCGCGATCGGGCGGAGCGGGCCGGGATTGCTGAAAGAGTCCATTTTCTTGGCTCCGTCGACCACGATCTGCTGCCGCTGCTGCTCTCTGCGGCTGACGTCATGGTGCTGCCGTCGGCCAGCGAGGGTCTCGCGAACGTCTGGATCGAGTCTCTTGCCTGCGGCACCCCGATCGTCATCACCGATGCAGGCGGAGCACGGGAAGTCGTTACCGGCAGAGATGCCGGATTGATCGTGGACCGGAACACTGAAAGTATCGTCACCGGAGTGGCCGATTTGCTGGGCGCACCGCCCGCCACCGATGCTGTCGTTGCAGCAGCGAGCAGGTTCAGCTGGCGAGAGAACGCCGCCGTCTTGGCGAGATGTTACGAGGCATTCTTGACTGGCACAGCAGCGCGATTCTCAAACGAGTAAGCGCAAATGGTCAGGCGGTGCCAATCGTCGCCGCCTGAAATTCATCCCTCCCCGCGCGCAATGCGCTCCTGACGATCGGCGGCACCCTCCTGGGGAACGAAGCTGCGCGACGTCACGCCGAGCCAGATCAGGATCGGTGCCGCCATGTAAACCGAACTGTAGGTGCCGACGAAGATGCCCAGCGTGATGGCCGCAACAAGGCCGAAGAGACTTGCTGGGCCGAACAGCAGCAGGGGAATCAGCGCGATCAGCAGCGTCAGCGACGTCATGACCGTGCGTGCCAGCGTCTCGTTGACCGACAGGTCCAGCAATTCAGGCAAGGGCATCTTGCGGTACTTTTTCAGGTTCTCACGGATCCGGTCGTAAATGACGATCGTGTCGTTAAGCGAATAGCCGATGATCGCGAGGATAGCCGCGATGATCTGCAAGCTGAACTCCATCTGGAAAAGTGCAAACATGCCCAGGGTCAGCGACACGTCGTGGAACAGGGCAAACAGCGCCCCAACCCCGAACTGCCATTCGAAGCGCACCCAGATGTACATGGCAATCGCCAGCATGGCCGCAAGCAGCGCGTAGGCAGCCTTTTCGCGGAACTCACCGGATACCTTGCCTGAAACCGAATCCACCCCGTCGATGCGGATAGAGGGATACTCCGCCTGCAGGGCATCGGTGATCGTGCGCGTCATCTGGTCGGCAAATGCAGGATTGCCCTCTGCTTCTGGCGGCAGTTTGACGCGGATCGAGACCTCGTTCGGCGAACCGAAGCGCTGAACGACGGGATCGCCGACATTCTGCAGTTCGCCAACAGTGCTGCGGATAGCCGGAATGTCAGCTTCTTCCTGCCCGACGAAGGTCGCACGGATTTCCTGACCACCGGCAAAATCCACGCCGTAGTTCAATCCCTGCGTGAAAACGAGCACCCAGCTCGCAGCGATCAGCAATAGGCTGACCACGTAGAAGGGCATTCGCCACTGAAGGAAATTGATGTTCGTATCGTCAGGGACGAGTTTCAAAAGTCGCATGGTGGCTCGCCTCTAGATGTTGAGGTCTGTTGGCCGCGTCTTGCGCAGCCAGCCGGCAACCCACATGCGCGTGAGCGTGACGGCGGTGAAGACCGATGTGAACAGGCCGATGATCAGCACGACTGCAAAGCCGCGGATCGGACCCGAGCCGAACAGGAAAAGCAGAACGCCGGCAATGAAGTTGGTGACGTTCGCATCGTAAATCGCACGGCTGGCTTCCTTGTAGCCATTCTCGACCGCTGCGACGACACGTCGGCCGCGCTTGCGTTCCTCGCGTATCCGTTCGTTGATAAGAACGTTGGCGTCCACCGCCGCGCCGATGGTCAGCACGAAACCGGCGATGCCCGGCAAGGTCAGGGTTGTTCCCATGATAGCCATGATGCCGAGCAGCATCAGCACGTTGAGCACGAGCGCTGCGGTCGCATAAACACCGAATCGGCCGTAGCTGACGATCATCAGCACGATGACAGCCACAGAGCCGATCATCATGGCGAGCAGACCCTTGCGGATCGAATCGGCACCAAGATCGGGGCCGACCGTTCGCTCCTCGACTACTGCTAGGTCTACCGGCAACGCACCCGACCGCAGCGAGATAGCCAGCGCATTGGCACTTTCCGCAGTGAAACTGCCGGAAATCTGGGCGGCACCGCCGCGGATCGGCTCGTTGATGTTGGGGGCCGACAAGACCTCCCCATCAAGGATGATGGCGAAAGGCTTGCCGACGTTTTCCGTGGTCAAACGGGCGAACCGTGATGCGCCCTGCTGATCGAATTCGATGCTGACGACAGCTTCGTTGTTCTGCTGATCGAAGGTCTGCTGCGCATTTACCAGGCTGTCGCCCTGAATGCCGCCAAGCCGCCGAACCGCAATCGACTGTCCTTCGAACGGCGTGCCGGGTGCATAGGGCACGATCTGGCTGCCCGGAGGCGCAATGCCCTGCGCGACATCCGATGGCAGTGCCGTCTGATCGACAAGCTTGAATTCAAGAGCCGCCGTTTGCCCAAGCAGATCCTTCAACTGGTCGGGGTTTTCAAGGCCGGGAACCTGAACGACGATGCGATTGTCACCCTGCTGGATGATGGTCGGTTCGCGCGTTCCCAGCTCGTCGATCCTCCGCCGCACGACTTCGGTGGCACTGTCCATCGCCTGAGCTACGGCTGTGCTAAGCCCGTCTTCGGTCGGCGTCAGAATGACACGGGACCGGTCGACTACCGACAGTTCCCATTCCCGGGTCATCCCGGTGCCGTTCACGAAAGGCAGTAATAATTCGCGCGCGCGGTCCACGTCGCTGCCATTCTCGAGCATGAAGCTGAGACGGCCATTGGCGGTTGAGAGATCACCGATGCGAATGCGCGGTTCGGCATCCCGCATCAGACTGCGTACCGTTTCCTCGGCGTTTTCGAGCCTTAATGCTGCGACCTCGTCAGGATCGGCTTCCAGAAGAATATGACTGCCACCGGCCAGATCGAGACCCAAATTGACCATCGGGTCGGGCAACGCCTCGGGCCAGCGGACATTCACGACCGACAGCAGAGACGGCAGGGCGGCGAGTATCGCCAGCAGCGTCAGGCCACTTAGCCAGATCTTCTTCCAGCGCGGAAATTCGAGCATGGTGGATCAGGCCTCAGTCGTTGGCGGCGGTGGCGCCGCCCGGGGGAATGATGTCCCCGATCGTGCTTTTCACAGCCTTCACGCGAATGTTCTGGCCAAGCTCGATATCGGCATAATGATCGTCGACCTTCACGACCTTGCCGATGAGGCCGCCGGCGGTAACCACCTGATCGCCCTTCTTCAGGCCCGCCACCTTCGCGGCATGTTCCTTCTGCCGCTTCATCTGCGGGCGAATGATCAGAAACCAGAAGATCAGCCCCATGCCGACAAGCGGGAGGAACTGCAGCAATGCTGGCGGCGCGTCGGCACCGACCGCAGCGGCGAGGAGATGATTCATCACAAAATCAAGCCTGTATCGTCAGAGGATTTGGCATTCGAATTCCGGCAATCGATCGCTCGGCCTGCCGCGTCCGGCGCGCCTAGCAGCAATGCGCGGGCAGAGCAACGAGTCGCGCTGCAACCTTTATGGCCGAAGCATTCTCCCGCCGATTACACGCCTTCATTGCATCGCCCCGCTTGCCAAGTGCTGAACCACGACCTATAGGCCCGCGCTCCACTGGCTCGGGACGTAGCGCAGCCTGGTAGCGCATCACACTGGGGGTGTGGGGGTCGGAGGTTCGAATCCTCTCGTCCCGACCAGTGGTAAAAATATCCCCCTCGTTGATGGCCTGCGCGAGCGCGGCCATCCGCACTACTCGCCTTATCAGCCATTCCGATCTATCCTGCTTCATCGGCATTCCCGCCGAAGCGAGGACCGGATGGATGAGCCCTTTTCGTGACGATCTTTTCGCAGGTAAGACCGCGTTCATCGCGGGCGGTACCAGCGGCATCAACCTTGGCATCGCGATCCGTCTCGCCGAGTTGGGCGCAAGGGTCGCTGTATGCGGGCGCGACGGAGGCAAGGCGCAGCGCGCCGCTGAAACCATCGGCCATGGTGCGCTCGGCCTGTCTACCGACGTTCGCGACTACGACCGCACGCGTGGCGCGATGGTGCAGGCGCATGAGGCTTTCGGCCCTTTCAACATCGTCATTTCCGGCGCGGCGGGCAATTTCCTAGCCCCTGCCACCGACATGTCGGCGAATGCATTCTCTACCGTGGTGGACATCGACCTGAACGGCACGTTCAACGTTTTTAGAGGTTGCCGCGACTTGCTGGACGCTCCCGGAGCCTCGCTCATCGCCATCACCGCGGGTCAGGCCGTCAACGCGATGGCGCTGCAATCCCACGCATGCGCAGCGAAAGCGGGCATCAACCAGCTCGTGCGGGTGCTTGCGCTGGAATGGGGCCCCGATGTGCGGGTAAACGGCATCTCACCCGGGCCGATTGCCGATACCGAAGGCATGAAGCGCCTTGCACCCGACCCGGCGACCCGGGCCGCTCATGAAGCGCGAATCGCCATGAAGCGTTGGGGCACCGCGCACGATGTGGCCGAATGCGCGGTTTTTCTGTGCTCCGAAGCGGCCTGCTACGTGACAGGCACCATTCTCGACTGCGATGGCGGCAGTCAGGTCGGCGACGCGTCGCGGATGGACACCGCGCGCGGTCTCGCCTGAGTTCAATCAACAGGCAAGTCGTCCAGTCCCAACTCTCGCAAAATCTCGGCAGTGTGTTCGCCCCGCCTTGGAGCAGGTCCGGCGACCTTGCCCGGGGATTTCGAAAAGCGCGCGGGCATGCCGGGCAATGTCAACTGCCCGTAGTCCGAATCGACGCTTTCGAAGAAACCGACCGCCTTCAGATGTTCATCGTTGAACAATTCGGCAGTCGAGCGCAGCGGCGCGCATGGAATGCCGAGCCCGCGCAGCAGGTCGAGCCATTCCGCAGTCGGCCGTGTCGCAAAGGTTCGGCGAAGATTGGCGTAAACCTCGCCAACCTTGGCTGCACGCTTCGACAGGCTGTCGTAGGTGTCGTCGCACCATTCCGGTTGCACGGCTGCCACGAAGGCGTTCCACTGCCGGTCGTTGTAAACCATTGCGGCCATGTGCCCGTCTGCTGTGCGATAGGGCCGGCGCTCCGGCGAGGTAATCCGGTGATAATGCGCGGGCGCGGTGGGCGGATCGAAGACGGCTCCATTGGCATGTTCCACCAGCATGAAGGCGCTCATCGCTTCGAACATGGACACCTCGACTTCCTGGCCCTCTCCGGTTCGTTGCTTGTGGAACAGCGCCAGCAAGGCGGCCTGGAACATTGCCATACCGGCGATCTTGTCGGCCATGATCGTGGCGACGAAGCCGGGCTGTCCTGTCACCATCTCCTGCAACTGGGGTAGCCCGACCTCTGCCTGAATCGTATCGTCATAGGCGGGAAAGTCGGCATAGGGCCCTGCGCGGCCATAGCCGTAGCCGTTGACGTAGACGATGTCGGGGCGAATTTCCCGCACCGCGTTGTAGTCGAAGCCCAGCCGCGCAATGGCCTTCGCACGCATTGAATGGATGAACAGATCCGCACCCGCGATCAGCGCCCGCAGCGCTTCCTTGCCTGAAGAACTTGCGAGGTTCAGTTCGATACCGCGTTTGCCCCGGTTAATATTCACGAAAATTCCGGACATTTCGGGTTCCGGTCCCTCGGTCGACCAGCGCATGGGATCGCCTTCGGGAGCCTCGACCTTGATGACATCGGCGCCCATGTCGGCCATCATCTGCGTCGCATGCGCGCCCATGACCATCGCGGTCAGATCGACGACCCGCACACCGACCAGAGGGCCGGAATGGGGCATGGGGCTCTTGGGCGGCAATGGTTCGTTCGGATCTGTTTTCATGCCGCCGAGGGCTAGCCAGCGCCGACCTTTTTCGCCAGAGAAAAGCCGTATTCGCTTCTTTCAAGGATGTGCCATGCCCGCCAGTTTCAGCGCCAGATCATGGCTGTTCGCCCCGGCGGACAGCGACAGGAAAATGGAAAAAGCTGTCGGCGGAGCTGCAGATGCAGTCATTTTCGACCTCGAGGATTCTGTGGCTTTGGCTAACAAGCCCGCCGCGCGTGAGAGAACGCGCGCTTTTCTCGAATCCGCCACCAACCGCGAACGGCTGTGGGTCCGGATCAACCCTCTGGACAGCGGCATGGCACTTGACGATCTGGCACGGGTGATGCCGGGCAGACCGGGCGGGATCATGCTGCCGAAAAGCGCGGGCCGCGCCGATCTGGAGCAATTGTCGCATTATCTTTCCGCACTGGAAGCAGTCAGCGGCATCGATCAAGGCAGCACCAGGGTCATCGCACTCGTCACCGAAACCGCGTCCGCCATGTTCACGACTGGCGAGTACCGCGGCACCTATCCCGGTTCGGACCGGCTCGTGGCGATGAGCTGGGGCGCGGAAGACCTTTCCAGCGCCCTCGGCTCCAGCCAACGCACCCTGCCCGACGGCAGCTATACGCCGCTATATGAACTCGCGCGCAATCTCTGCCTCCTCGGCGCGGTTGCCGCCGAAGTCGCTCCCATTGAAACCATCATGGCGGATTTCCGCGATCTGGAAGGGCTGAAAACGCGTGCAGAGATGCTGCGGCGTTCCGGCTTTCGCGGCATGCTGGCAATCCATCCGGCGCAGGTGGAAATTATCAACGCGGCCTTCACCCCGGATGAGGAAGAACTTGCCCGCGCACGCGAGATTGTCGCCCTGTTCGCTGCCAATCCCGATGCAGGGACCATCGGGCATGCGGGGGCGATGCTGGACCGCCCTCACCTGAGGCAGGCGCAGGCTCTCCTTGACATGGCGAGGTAAGCGACGGCTGGTTGTACCCTAGCCAAGAAAACTTTCCTACACGAACCTATATGGCTAAAAGCCTTCTCGTAAACACACCGGGAAGGAATGTCATGGCCCTCATCCAATCACTTGTCGGACCGATTGCATCGATCATCGACAAGGTCATCCCTGACAAGGAGGCGCGCGCGAGGGCGAAGCTGGAACTGCTGGAAATGCAGGGCACACAGGAATTGCAGGCGATCGAGGCGCAACTTGCCGCGATCGTTGCCGAAGCACGGAGTGACGATCCGTGGACCAGCCGGGCGCGTCCGTCATTCCTCTACGTCATGTACGTCATCATCCTGGCCGCACTTCCAATGGGTGTGCTGGCGGCCTTTCGCCCGCAGATGGCGCTCGACATCGCTGCAGGAATGAACGGGTATCTCGCAGGTTTGCCGGAGCCGCTCTACGCCTTGTTCGGAACGGGTTACCTCGGCTACACCGCCGCGCGCCAATGGGGGAAGGCGCGCGGAACCGACAAGTAGGCGGTGCTTCCGTATACTGCCAATTGGCTGTGCAGATGCAACTTCGCTCCGAATTGAACGGACAAGCGGAATGGACGCGGAGCTTGCGGTCGCGCTACAATGCGATGAAGTAAAAGCGCTCAGCATCCAAGGGCAGCTTTCACCTAATCAGGCCGAGTAGTGAGCATTAAAATCCAAACCTATAGCAACGAGCGAATGCCGGCAATGGCGTCTTTCGCTGGAAGACCGATGCTTCGGTGATAAGCGCGAAAGCGGACTTCTCCCTGTCATCGAATCTCGCGCAGAGCCGTAATCCCGCAATCCGTTGTGATAGTAGAAAGCCCCCACCTTGCACGACCGCGCACATTGATGAGGCAAGCTAAAACGCTCAGTTAAAGCCAAGCTTGCCTGCTGCTGATTGGTCTTGGTTCACAGAGCCGAGGGAGGATCGTTTCTCCTTGCCCCCGAACCACCTCACTCATCAGGCTGTACCTCAGCCGGGTCCCAGAAGATCGACAGCGCCAATGCGGCGGCGAGGACAGCTTCCCGCTTTTCGCCTAGCAAGGGCGCGAAGATGGTCTTATTCAGCCCATTCATGTCTATCGCGCCAATTTCGCCGCTTTCATCCACCAGTAGATAACCGAGCGCGGTCGGGCTCGGGAGTCCGCCTCCTTCATCACGGTGAATGGAACGGATCTCGATTTGCTGGCCTTCATAGAAGATTGTCCCCTGACGCTCGGATCGACCGTGAACGGTGCCGAAAGCGTTCTTTGGATCTTCAATGATCAATTCGGCATCGATAGGTGCCCCGTCACGAGCGAACTCACAATAATAAACCAGGCGGTCAGGAGTAATCGCGACGGGCCCGACATTGACCTGCCCCTCCCGATAGCTGCAGCGGCCCGCCAACCCTGCATTGCCGCTCCCAGGTTCGATCTGGAAAGCGCCGCCGCCCTGATGACGTACGAGCAACGGGTCGAAGATGCCGATCCGCTCCGCCGAACGGGTGAAGGTGCCGTATGCTCCGGCCAGGTTGAAGTCGCCGCGAGTGCCGCCGCCCATACCGGTCAGTTCAAGGCGCTCGGTCGATGCGGTCAGATTGGCAGGCAATGCGATCCGCGCCTCGCGAACCGAACATGCCGCGAGAAGCATTGTCACAGTTGCGACGCTCATCATAAGCCTCAGGCGCATGGTCATCCCTCTTCTTTTCTTGTCCTTACCAATAAAGAGAGCATCTGCTTACATGAAGCTGAACAAACGAGGCGCTGCTTGGAGTGACTCGCTTCATGAAATTGGAAGGAAAAACAGCGGGTCTGAAACTGACAAATTGGTCGGTTCGGGCCTGCCGACCACCGACCGGCTATTTGGCTGGGCCGCAAGTTTTCCGCCTGAAACCTGCTTGGTGTTCAGCCAGCCAAAGGCTAACCGAGCTTCATGAGCAATCTCGTCTATGTCCTCAACGGCCCCAACCTGAACCTGCTGGGTCTGCGCGAGCCTGAAATCTATGGCTCCGACACGCTGGACGACATCGCAGGCATGCTGGAAGACCGCGCCCGTGATCTGGCGCTTTCGATCGATCTGCGCCAGTCCAATCACGAAGGGCATCTGGTGGACTGGTTGCACGAGGCGCAGGCCGAAGGCGCGCGTGCCGTCCTGCTGAACGCTGCTGCCTATACCCACACCAGCATTGCGCTGCTCGATGCGATCCGCGCTATTTGTACGCCAGTGATCGAGGTCCACCTGTCCGACCCGCGCTCTCGTGAGGAATTCCGTCATCATACTTACGTGGGCCTTGCCGCCGTCCGCACCTTTCAGGGAAAGGGCGCGCGATCCTATGTGGAGGCTCTCGAATTTGTAGCGGAAATGTAGGAAATGCGCCGCGAATCGATGATGCGCCCTTGCAAGCCAGCGGCATCACGGCATAGACCGCCCCGCAACTGACATATTCCAAAAGGGAACTTATGGCTCACCATGCCGAGGACAAACCCGCCAAAAGCAATGGCGCGATGACGGTAGACAGCTCGCTGGTCCGCGAACTGGCAGAGATGCTGGGCGAAACCGGATTGACGGAAATCGAGGTTTCTGACGGCGAGCGCAAGATCCGTGTTTCGCGAGGCAGCGTCGCCGCCCCTCCGGTCATGCAGATGGCAGCCCCGGCCGCCGCACCTGCCGCCAGTCAGCCGGCGCCGTTGCAAGCTGCAGCCGCACCGACCGATGCTGCGCCGGACAGCGCCGCGGATGCGATCCGATCCCCCATGGTCGGCACCTGCTATCTGGCACCGGAACCGGAATCGCCAAATTTCGTCAGCATCGGCGACAAGGTTGCCGCCGGCGATACCCTGCTGATCGTGGAAGCGATGAAGGTGATGAACCCGATCACCGCCGACAAGGCCGGAACCGTCAAAGCCGTGCTGGTCGACAACGCGCAGCCGGTCGAATTCGACCAGCCGCTCGTCGTGATCGGTTGATTTGACGATGCCGGAGATCAAGCCGATAAAACGCATTCTCATCGCGAACCGCGGCGAGATTGCATTGCGTATTCTGCGGGCGGCGCATGAAATGGGCATCGAAACCGTGGCGGTCCATTCCACCGCAGATGCCGATGCCATGCATGTGCGCCTTGCCAACCATGCCGTCTGCATCGGCCCGCCGCCCGCCAAGGACAGCTATCTTAACGTTGCGGCGATCATATCGGCGGCGGAGATCGCGCATTGCGACGCGATCCACCCCGGCTACGGCTTTCTGTCCGAAAACGCGAAATTTGCCGAAATCGTCGAGGCGCATGACATTGTCTGGATCGGCCCAAAGCCCGAACATATCCGCACGATGGGCGACAAGGTTGAGGCAAAGCGAACTGCCGGTGCGCTGGGCCTGCCTCTGGTCCCCGGGTCTGACGGTGCGATCGACACTTTCGAACAGGCGCGCGAAATCGCGGCTCAGATCGGCTACCCGGTTCTGGTGAAAGCCGCATCGGGCGGTGGTGGCCGCGGCATGAAGGTCGTGCCGGACGAAAGCCAGCTTGAATCCCTGATGAGCCAGGCGCGGAACGAAGCAAAGTCGGCGTTTGGCGACGATACCGTCTATCTCGAAAAATACCTCGGCAATCCGCGCCACATCGAATTCCAGATCTTCGGCGACGGGCGCGGCCATGCCGTGCATCTGGGCGAACGTGACTGTTCGCTGCAGCGCCGTCATCAGAAGGTTCTGGAAGAAGCGCCCTCCCCCGTCATTTCAGCCGAAGAGCGTGACCGGATGGGCGGCATCGTGGCGAAGGCCATGGCCGATATGGAGTATCGCGGCGCCGGTACTATCGAATTCCTGTGGGAAGATGGCGAGTTCTATTTCATCGAAATGAACACTCGCCTGCAGGTGGAACATCCGGTCACGGAAATGATCACCGGCATCGACCTCGTACGCGAACAGATCCGAGTTGCCAGCGGCAAGGATCTGTCCTGCACACAGGACGAGATCCGCTTCACCGGTCACGCAATCGAATGCCGCATCAATGCCGAGGATGCCTACAGTTTCGCACCCAGCCCCGGTAAGGTCACGGCCTACCACGCGGCAGGCGGCATGCACGTGCGCGTGGATAGCGGCATTTATGCCGGCTATTCCATTCCGCCCTACTATGATTCCATGATTGCCAAGCTGATCGTTTATGGCCGCAGCCGTGAGAAATGCATGATGCGATTGCGTCGTGCACTGCAGGAGATGGTGATCGAAGGCGTCAAGACTTCAATTCCGCTTCACCAGGAACTGATTGAGCAGGACGACATTCGCACGGGCGATTATTCCATCAAGTGGCTGGAAGACTGGCTGGCCGAGCGGGAGAGCTGACCGCTCCTGCCGCGGGCGGTCAGTTCTTGCCGAACTCTTGCTGGGCGCGGCCTTGCCAGGCCGGAGTGAGTATGAGGCGATCGACTTCCCGCGACAATGGTCCGGCTTGCGCAAAGCGGAACAGCGGAAAGACCACGGAACCCCCGGTCGCCTGCACGTTCCGATCACCCGCCTCCGCGCGGGCCTGCGCCGCCGGATAGGCGACTAGATCGATCCTCTCCTCGTCCAGCGCCTTCAAGGCTTCTTCGGCAGTTGCGAACCGCGACACCCGCTCTGCGGATCCAAGCTCGGCAAGTTGCACGGCTTCACCGGCCACCACGCCTACATGCTGCCCTTCGATTGCGCTGGAAAGGTCCGTATTGCCGCCGGGCTTGCCAGTCAGCGAGACAAGATAGGCGGTTAGAATCGCTGTCAAGGCCATCGAGAACAGCATCCAGACCATGGCCACGAAACGTCCGCCAGCCGTTTTCGGCACGATATCGCCATAGCCGATGGTAGTGGCGGTGACACCCGCCCACCAGAACCCGTTTCCGATCCCGCCGAGATGCGCGAGATGGTCTTGTGAACCTTGCACCGAATCGTTGCCGCGTCGTTCCACCAGCCAGAAGATCGCGCCCGCCACGAAGACGAGGCCGCTGACGATCAGGACCACTTTCATAAAGCCCCAATTTGCCAAATTGGTAAGGCCCTCCACGAATGCCGTCGCCTGCGTTCCGCCGATCAATCCCACCGTGTCAGTGTAGAATGGCAAGCTTTGAACATTCGGACCGACCTGCCCTGCACCCGGTGAAGAACCGTCTGCATAGGCCGGGAAGGCGGCCGCAGCACCGGAGGTGGCCAGTTCCGCCGGTCGCACTTCTTCGAAACGATAGGCGACGCCCGCATTCTGCGCAGCAGCACGGAACAGGTCGACGGCGGGGCCGCTCCAGCCGCCGCTGCTGTCCTTCTGCGTGTAAGGCGGCACTTCTGCAATATGCACAGTTTGCGCGGCCACTGCCTGTTCGGGCACATAGCCGAAGCAGAAGATGAGACTTGCGAGAAAGAGCCGTAGATACATGGTCATGCTGCATCCTTGCTCAAGTGAGCGAACGCGCGTCAACACTTTCGCGGCCCCTAGCCAAACCGCATTTGCCATTCAGCCCGTTACTGAATGACCTGGATTGTGTTCAGAGCGGCACGCCCGGCTGGTATTTGGCCGTGCGGATCGTCAGCGAAGTTTTTACGCTCGCAACATTCGGCGCGGGCGTCAGCTTGCTGGTCAGGAACTCCTGAAAGCTTTGTAAATCGCGGCTTACGATTTTCAGGATGAAGTCGATTTCCCCGTTCAGCATGTGAACTTCGCGCACTTCCGGCAGGCCGCGCATATGGTTCTCAAACTCGGTCAGCGCTTCTTCCGCCTGGCTCTTCAGGCTGACCATCGCGAATACGGTTATGGCGAACCCCAGTTGCGAGGCATCCAGTTCCGCGTGGTAACCGCGAATGACGCCTGCCTCTTCCAGCGATCGCACCCTGCGAAGACAGGGCGGTGCCGTCAGCCCGACGCGATGCGCCAGTTCCACGTTGGTAACGCGCCCCTCATCCTGCAATTCGGCCAGCAGCCGCCGGTCTATCTGGTCCAGATTTGCCATGGTTCCCCTGTCCCTTCACCTGTCCGACCCTCCTTCACCCGAAGAGGTAGCGTCGATTAAGCAATAAGCACCGCCTCATCTATCCTGAGCGGCTAATATTATTATTGATGCCAGCAATTGTCCCGCTTTGCAACGCACCCGCTACGATGCAATTGCATGCGGGGGAGAAGTGGTAGAGCGCCATTGCAGCAGGGCCGCTGGCCTGCCAATTGGAAGGCTCCGGAGAACCCTCGAGACAAATGCAGATCGACGACCGCCTTGCCACCGTAACGCGCGCGCGCACGAATGGGGCGATGGCGGCGCATACCCAGTACCGCCAGCTGCTGGATCTGCTCGGTGCGTCGGAACCGGCGGCGGACAGCGCCCTTCTCGACGAGGCGCATCGGCGTCTGGCCGCGCTGTCGGGAATGATCTCCGCGCCAGTTCGCGCAGCCATCCTGCGTGAACCCTGGCTGCGCATCCGCAATGCCTCCGTGTTGGAGCGGATGGCCGAAATGGATCCGGACATCGCGGCGGCAGCCATCGCAAGGGCCGATCTGCCGGAGGCGGATTGGCTGGCGCTCGTTGAACGCCTGCCGGTCAGGGCTCGCGGTTTTCTGCGCTTGCGCAAGGATCTGCCGCTTTCGGTCGTCACGCTGCTGGAGCGCCTAGGGGTGCACGACCGCGGCCTTCCCTGCCCGTCTGCCGAGGCAGCTCCGGCGAAAGCCGCACCTTCAGCGGCTGTAAGCGAGAAGCCAGCAAGACCTTCGCTGCAACCTCGCCGTCAGCCGCCGGAGGCCGCCAATGACGTGATCGCGGCGGCTGCCGAACAGCCCGACAGTGCCATCGGCGCACTCGTGAAAAGGATCGCAGCCTTCAAGCAGGCACGCGAAGACAGCACGAGCCGCGAGGACATAAGCGATGGCGATCCGGCTGGAGCATCCGCTTCGGCACGCCCGCCCCGAGAGGTGAATGCATTCGATTTCGCGACCGATGCCGAAGGCCGGATCGACAGAGCCGAACCGCAGATCTGCGCGATGATCTACGGGATGCGCTTTGCCGAAATCCTGCCGAAAGGACTGGTCGCCAACGGCGTCGAGGCATTTCAGCGGCGCCAGATCATCAAGTCCTGTCCGGTTGTTCTGACTGGCGCTCCGGCGATTGCAGGATCGTGGCGGCTGGACGCCACGCCCATATTCACGATCCCTGGGGGGTCGTTCAGCGGATATGCTGGGCGCCTGCGCCGCGCCTCCGATTTGTCTGCGGACAAGCATGATGGCGACCAGAACGACCGTCTCCGTCAGCTGCTGCACGAATTGCGAACGCCGGTGAACGCGATTCAGGGCTTCGCGGAGGTCATCCAGCAGCAATTGTTCGGGCCCGTCCCGCACGACTATCGCGCCTTGGCCGCCGAGATCGCCGGCGATGCGGCACGCATCCTGTCGGGTTTCGATGCGCTGGACCGGCTGGCGCGGCTGGAAAGCGGTGCTCTTGAACCGGAAGCAGGCAGCAGCAATCTTGCGGAAGTGCTACGGGAAACGGCCGAACAGCTTGCCCCCTCTCTTCAGAGCCGCAGCGCGGCGTTCTCCTTCGCAAGCGAAGCCGAAGACGTTCATGTCCCGATCGCAGACGAGGAATGCCGGGCGCTGATCTGGCGATTGCTGGCGACGCTGGCGGGTTCGGCAAACGCCGGAACGGAAATCACGATCAGCATCAAGTCCGATGCGCGAGGAGCAACCGTCGTCTGCGACCTTCCGGATTCGCTCACCGAAGAAGGCGACATCTTTTCTTTCAAGAACAAGGCTTCGACGGGCGCGCTGAACGTCGGCATGTTCGGGACAGGTTTCGTCCTGCGCCTTTGCCGTGCCGAGGCTGCTGCGGCCGGTGGCTCTCTCGACAGGACCGGCAATACGGTGCGGCTGCGCCTGCCGCTGCTGAATGCCGCATTTGACCGGCAGGCTTCCTCCGCTTAGCGGGGTGCGGTCGCCGCCCGCGCCTGGTGCGGCACTACCGAGGTGGGATCGAACCGGTCAGCGCCACGAGGGAGTTCGATTATCTTCACGCGCTCGATGCTCGAGGTTCCGCCGCCAGAAGCCAGAGCAGCTTTCGAGCCGGGTTTCGCGCCACGTGCATTGCTGACCGTCGACACCGAGGAAGAGTTCGACTGGAACGGTCCGTTCTCTCTGACCGGTCACGGGCTGGATCACGTGCCCAGATTGCGGAAATTTCAGCAATTTTGCGAGAACATCGGCGTTTCGCCCGTCTATCTGATCGATTGGCCGATCGCCCATTCTTCATACGCAATCGACACTATCGGCGGGGCCGTTCGGGACGGCAGGGCTGAGGTCGGAATTCAGCTTCACCCCTGGGTCAACCCGCCTCACCGCGAGGAAGTCAATGCCCGCAACAGCTTCGCCGGCAATCTACCTGCTGCTGTCGAGAGGGAGAAATTCCTGCGCCTGCGCGATGCCATAGCAGAGAACTTCGATGTTCAGCCGATGATCTATCGCGCCGGTCGTTATGGTCTTGGGCCGAACACCGCCGAATTGCTTAAGGATGCCGGCATTCCCATAGACAGTTCCGTCCGCGCGCATTTCGATTACAGCGCCGGCGAGGGGCCGGATTACCGGAACCATCCATCGCATCCTTACTGGGTGGATCAGGAGCGCACCCTCTTGGAACTACCTCTTACGAGTCCGTTCTCGGGGAGACTGAGGCAGCAGGGCAAATGGCTTTATCCCGCGCTTAGGCACCTTCCTGCGATGCGTAGCGCACTCGCACGGGCCGGATTGCTGGAGCGCATCTCACTCACGCCGGAAGGTGTCAGTGCGGCAGAAGCCCTGCGCGGCGTGGAATCTGCGCTCGAAGTGAACCTGCCAGTGATGATCCTGTCATTTCACAGCCCCTCAATCGTGCCGGGCTACACCCCCTATGTTCGCAGCGAGGACGATCTGGACGATCTCTACGATTGGTGGCGGACCATCTATGCCGAATTGCGCAAGCGCGGTGTGCAACCCACGACCGTCGCTGAAATCATGCAGAATGTGCAGCGCTGATTCGCTTGAAGTAGCCAGAGCGGGCTTGCCCTTGGCATTGGCTGCGGCTAGGCCGCGCAAACGGTGCGTCGGGCCTGTAGCTCAGTTGGTTAGAGCTGGCCGCTCATAACGGCTAGGTCGCGGGTTCGAGTCCTGCCGGGCCCACCACCGTAACCTGCACACCACCCGAGCCGCCGCTGCGATAATTGTTCCGGAACGGGGGGAATGTTGGTCGGGGAGACAGGATTCGAACCTGCGACCCTCTGCTCCCAAAGCAGATGCGCTACCAGGCTGCGCTACTCCCCGACGGCTTGCCGCCTAGCCCTTTCCAGCCCCGGACTGAACCCCAAATCGTGCAAGCTTGCAAAAAGGCCGCTGCTGGCGATGTCTTGCAGGGCTTGATCGACGGGCATAGGCTCCTTCGATGATGCGGTCCCGGCGTATCGATACTGTCACAAACACCGCGCAGGCGGGCGTGGTGAACGAACGCGTATCTTCTCAGGACCACACCAGCCCGCCTTACGGGCCGGATTGCTACTTCAACCGCGAACTGAGCTGGCTGGCCTTCAATCGCCGGGTGCTGGCAGAAGCCTGCAATCGAGATTATCCGCTACTCGAACGGCTGCGGTTCCTGTCCATATCGGGCAGCAACCTCGATGAGTTCATCATGGTTCGGGTTGCCGGGCTGGCCGGTCAGGTCAAGCGAGGGATCGAGGAGCCCAGCGTCGACGGCATGACGCCGCTGCAGCAGATGGCGAACATTCGCGATGAACTGGATCATCTCGAAAAGCGCCAGCAGGAAATCTGGGAGGATCTCCGGGACGAACTTGCCGATAACGGCATCACTTTGCTCACGCGAGAGAAGCTTGCCGCCGAACCTTCCCGCTGGCTGAAGGCTTACGTGCGCGATCACATCCTCCCCGTGATCACGCCGCAGGCGATCGACCCTGCCCACCCCTTCCCCTTCGTGGCGAATCAGGGGATGGGCCTCCTGTTCTCGCTCACGCGCAAGAGCGACGGACTTGATCTGATCGAGATGATCCTGATCCCGCCGGGGCTGCCGCGCTTCGTGGCTATTCCGCAGGACCTTGCGAACGGCAAATGCATCTTCATCGCCGTGGAACAGATGATCTGCCGCTATGCCGAATTGCTGTTTCCGGGCTTTCACCTCAAAGGGCACGGACTGTTTCGCGTGCTGCGCGACAGCGATATCGAAATCGAGGAAGAAGCGGAGGATCTGGTCCGCTATTTCCGAACAGCCATTCAGCGGCGCCGGCGCGGCGAGGTTATCCAGCTAAAACTCGAGACCGACTTCGATCCCGATGCCGAAGCTGTATTGCACGAACAGCTCGACCTTGACCACGCGATCGTCGCCCGCACTCACGGTCACATCGATTTCTCCGGTCTCGCCGACCTCATCGATATTGATGCGCCCTCCCTGAAATTCGAGGCTTACAATCCGCGCTACCCTGAACGGATCATGGAGCATGATGGCGACTGTTTCGCGGCCATCCGCGAAAAGGACATCATTATCCAGCACCCTTACGAAAGTTTCGAAGTGGTGGTCGATTTTCTGATGCAAGCGGCCAACGATCCGGACGTCGTCGCGGTGAAACAGACCCTGTATCGCGCTGGCAGCCAGTCGCCGATCATCTCGGCGCTGATAGCCGCTGCCGAGGCGGGCAAGTCGGTGACGGCCGTCGTCGAACTGAAAGCCCGGTTCGACGAGGAGCAGAACATTCAGTGGGCCAGCCAGCTGGAACGCGCCGGGGTGCAGGTCATCTACGGCTTCGTCGACTGGAAGACCCATGCGAAGGTGTCGATGGTCATCCGCCGCGAGGGCGATGCCTATCGCACCTACTGCCATTTCGGCACCGGCAATTATCACCCGATCAACGCCCGGATCTACACCGATCTCAGCTTCTTCACCGCCGATCCGGCTGCAGGGCGCGATGCGGCGCGCCTGTTCAACTTCGTCACCGGCTATGTCGAGCCGAACAGGACGGAACTGCTGACCTTCTCGCCAACAGGCCTGCGCGAAAAACTGTACGAGCGCATCGAGCGCGAGATTGCAAATGCACAAGAGAGCCGTCCGGCGGCAATCTGGGCGCAGATGAACTCGCTGACGGACCGCGATCTCATCGCGCAGCTCTATCGTGCCAGCGCAGCCGGCGTGCGCATCAATCTGGTGGTACGCGGCATCTGCTGCCTCAAGCCCGAGGTGCCGGGCCTGTCCGAAAACATTAGCGTGAAATCGATCATCGGCCGATTCCTGGAGCACAGCCGCATCTTCGCCTTCGCCAATGGGGCCGCGATGCCGCACAGGCGGGCATGGGTGGCGATATCCTCTGCCGATGGCATGAGCCGCAATCTCAACCGGCGGGTAGAAGTGCTGGTACCCTTGCGCAACCGCACCGTGCATGATCAGGTGCTGGAGCAGGTGATGCTCGCCAATCTGCTTGATACCGAACAAAGCTGGCGCTTGCTGCCTGACGGCAGTTACGAACGTGAAAGCACGGAGGAAAGATCGTTCAATTTGCACCGTTATTTCATGAACAATCCATCGCTTTCCGGCAGGGGCGGTGCTTTGGAAACCGGTGTGGACGTGCCGCGCCTCTCCCTGCCCAAGGGGAGCGGAACCGATGAACAGCCTTGATGAAAACGTACCATCGCGCAAAGGCGAACGGATAGTGCGGCGCACGGTCGTCGACATCGGTTCCAACACAGTACGGCTGGTTATCTATGGCGGACCGCCCCGGGCACCGCAGATCGTCCACAATGAAAAGGTATCGGCGCGGCTCGGACGTGAATTATCCGAAACCGGCATCATACCCGACAAGGCGGCCAGTATGGCCCTGGACGCCTTGCGGCGTTACGCCTTGCTGGTCGAGGACTGGGGCGTTCAGGATGTGACTGTGGTGGCGACCGCAGCCGTTCGCGATGCGTCGAACGGACGAGAGTTTCTCGAAGCTGTTCGTGCAACCGGCTTCGCACCGCGGCTGCTCAGCGGCAGGGAAGAGGCCGAGACCAGTGCGGAAGGGGTGCTAGGTGCATTTCCCGGCGCGCAAGGCATAGTAGCCGATCTGGGCGGCGGAAGCCTTGAGCTGGTGAATTTCGGCAGAGGCAGCGTCTCGCACGGCATCAGTGCCGAGCTTGGCACCTTGCGCCTGCCTGCCTTGCGCGGGAAGAACCCGGCGCGCACAGGCGCGAACATCGGCAAGATCCTGCGCGGCAGCGGTTTCGAGGTTCAATCGGGGCAGGTGCTTTACCTCGTCGGCGGATCGCTTCGTGCCTTCGGGCGCCTTGTCATGGTTCAGACCGGTTCGCCGCTGGAAGATTCGCACGGGTTTGAAGTGGACACCGAAACGGCGCGGCGGATCGCTGCCAGGATTGCCGACAGAAAACCCGCCGAGCTCGGACCGATCCCGGGGGTTTCCTCGTCCCGCCTGGCGATGCTGCCCGATGCGGCGGCCCTGCTGCTCGAACTGATCGACATGCTCGCTCCATCGGAGCTGGTCTTTTCCGCCTGGGGACTTCGCGAGGGATTGCTGCACCGGGCCATGACGCCCAAGACACGCAGCCGCGATCCGCTGCTGTCCGGCGTTTCGGAATTCTCCGCGTCGCATGGGGTGCCCCTGCAACTGGCCACGATTCTGGCTGGCTGGATTGCAGCGGTCCACAACGGCAAGGAAGCGGACAGGGAGCATCTGCGTCTCGTCGCCATCATGCTGGGGCTCGCCAGCAGGCGGCTGGAAACCAACCTGCGCGATCGTCACGTGATTGATTGGGCGCTGCACAAGCGTTGGATCGGCATCAGGCCGAAGGAAAGAGCCATGCTGGCAGCGGCACTGCTCGCGCAGAACGGAAAAACCACCTTGCCCGCAGAACTCGGCAAGCTGTGCGATGCCGGGGCCCTGCACGATGCGCAGGCCTGGGGGTTTGCGATCCGGCTTTGCCGCCGACTGGCCGGCTGTTCGATCCGCTCGCTGGTCGGGAGCAAGCTTTCTATTGAGGAGGGAACGCTGGTCCTGAGACTGGCCGAAGACCTGCTGCCCCTGTTCACCGACGGCAGCCGCAAGGACCTGCGGATTCTGGCAGAACATCTCGATCTTGATTACCGGCAGGATATTCTCTCAAGCCAATCTAGATAGAACCGTTCAGCGCGGTTTGGAACAGCAACAGGCCGGCCGCAGCCAGGCTCAGATGTGTGCCAAGGGGAATGCGCAAGGTCGCTGCGTCACCGCCGCGTGCCGTGCGAATTGCTGCGTCGAGCAGGCCGAGCAAGCTTGCAATCAGGAGCACGAGCGGCAGGTTCAGGGCTCCGCACCAAAGCCCGATCGCGCCGAACAATTTCGCATCGCCCCCGCCCAAGCCAACCCGGCCCCTGATCCGGCGATAGGCTGCGGCGACAATCCAGAGCATTGCGAAACCGATGATTCCGCCGAGAATACGAAGATGCCATTCGGCGGCAGACGGCACCAGCAGCGCCGCGCCGGCAGTTGCGGCCACAAGGCGATCGGGCAGCCAGAAATATCTTGCATCGAACATTGCGAGAACCGCCAGCAGCCACAGGAACGGTGCCACCAGCAGCACTCCGGCCGCGCCGCAAATCGCTCCGATTACACCGCAGATCGCTTCGACGATCAGATGGTCGGGGTCGATGCTCGATCCGCAATTTCTGCACCGACCACGCGCCATGACATAACCGGCGATCGGCACCAGATGGAGCGGGCCGATAGCGACATGGCAATTGTCACAGCGTGATCGTCCATCGCGGGTCCGCAAATTTCGGGGCCAGCGCGACAGAACGGTTGCGAGATAGCTGCCGATGCAAAGCCCCACTACTCCACCGAGCAGGCCCGCGAACCAGGCCGGAAGTACCGCCATCAAATCGTGCAGTTGCGTCACCATGCAGTGCTTCGGTTAAGTTGATGGGTTACAAACATTGGAACAGGATGGATGCTCATGCGAAATTCAGGGCGTAACAAAGGGGAACGCCGGTGCCTGCAACGGCGTTGCACCGCGCCATCGCTGCAATGTGACGACTTCGGGTTCTCCGTCCCTGATCCTGCGCTGAAGCAGGCTGGTCAGCCTCTGCACGGTCGATCCGATCCGCACTCCGGCTCCAGACCAGAAATAATTCGATGATACTGACACGCCCGAAGGCAACGCGATTCCCAGTTCGGCAAGATCGCCGCGCGTGAGGCCGCCGCTCCTCTCCCGCTCGGCAACGAGGCGGCTGGCCAGCGCCGGATCGTTCAACACGATGGCAAGCAGCCCTTCGCTGGCCGTGTTCGCGTTTATATCCGTGGGTTCGGGCAGAAAGGTCACCAATTGTGCCAGCGCGACCAGTTTGTCCTCCGCAATGCCGATCGCGCGCAGATCGTCGATGTCAGGCACGTCCCCCGACGCGAGCACCGCCTGCTGCAGAGCGCCGACATCCTCCTCGGTCCAGCCCGCACCGGAGGCAATCGCGGTGAACAGCGCCAAGTTGCGGGCATCCATGCGGATGAGATTGGTGACGTTGAACCGTGCCTGCGCATCCTGCACGGCGTAGGAGAACCTGCCGCCTTCGATTGCGGCATTGCTGTCTGCGATGCTGCCCCATTTTTCGGACGGAGCATCCATGTTCGCTCCTTCGGCCATGTCGCGGCGCAGGGCTGCGATGGCCGAAAGTTCCGCACCCCGAGCGACAGCCATGGCATCGGACGCCTCGCGCAGGCGGATGCTGCGCTCGATATCGCTGTCGTCACCGGCGATCATAAGGGCCAGCACCGCGGTCGCCAGCATCACGATGACGAGCACGTTGATGAGGATCATTCCTGCCTGATCTCCGCCTCGGTCGGCACCGGCGGCGCTGGTCACGAAGGCTCCTGCGGCAATTCGACGATCTGCCGCAACCGGCCTGCAGCCTGCCCGGGGCGCGCCTGCAGCGCAAAGCCCAATTCAACCGCTCGGGGCCGCGAAGGATCCTCCTCCGTCGTAAGCTGAGTGGTCCAGCCATCCGCCTTCAAATAGCGCAGCCCGAATTGCGATAGCCCGCTCAGCATGGGTGCCGCGACGGTTCCGGCTTCGCGAAAAAGCGTGCCATCGGCGAAGCGGTAGGCGACACGGTAAGGACCAGCCGCACTGCCGCGCAGGAAGGTAAAACTATCTTCCTCCATCACCGGACCGGCGACGATCTGCTCCAGGTCGGCGGCCAGCAGAAACCTTGCTCGCTGTATTTCGGCGAGGCGTTCACCCCTGCCCTCGGTACGTTCCTGAACCCGGGTAACAGTTTCCACCACGCCCACGCCGGCCAACGAAATAAGCGCGAAAAGCAGCAGCGACACCAGCAGTTCCACCAGCGTGAAACCGGCGCTGCCAGGCGCTCGCGCTGGTTCTTGTTCCACTGCCCTCACCCTGAAGTGCCTCACCCTGACGTGCCTCACCCTGATGTAACAGTGGCCACCTTGCGTGCGCCTGCTGCTGCGATCTCCAGGATGGCCAATGCACGCGAGGCACTGCCATCCTCCCGAAAACGGACATGGCCGCAAACCCCGTCGAAGCCATTTGCGGCGAGCAAGGCCGAACGGCCGGGGCCAGCCGCACCGGCAGTCGTGATCGCAATGTTCGCGGCATCGTAAGCGAGCGCGGCGATCATGCCGGGCCGCGTGCCGATGCGGCGTTCGAAGTCGCGTGCAAAAGCGGAAAAATCCCGAGGATCGGGCAGCGCGAGCCAGCTACCCGCCAGAGCGGCAAAGGCGGAACGGTCCACCTCCAGTTCGGCAAATGCGCCCAGCGGCTGGATGCCCTGCCGGCCAAGTTGCTGCGAAACCCTGACGAGGCTCGCCGCATCCGCCATCAGGACAGCATCCGGCAGCCCGTCGGAAGTGTCGCCATATCCGCCGCCGAAACCGCTTGAAAGATCGGCTGGCAAGGATGTTATTCGCAGGCCGAGCCGCTCTCCTTCGCTCGTCGCGGCGAGGCGAACCTGATCCGCCCAGCCATTGTCCCCTGCTCCTGCCCCTACTCCGACGGAGCGGATACCCCGGTCTGCGGCGAACCTCAGGATGCCGGCGACGCTCTGCCGCGCCGTCACGCCGAGCAGGAAAGCACCGCTTTCGCGCAAGTTCGAATCGTTGCTGAAGGTGATGACCGGCATCTGCCCGCCCGCCGCCTGCACGACGCCAGGAACTTCAGCCGATAGCAGCGGACCGAGGATCATCGCCGCCTTGCGCTTGCGCGCCTGGTTCGCAGCGCCAGCCGCGCCCTGCGGGGAGCCTCCGGTATCGATGACCAACAGGCGACCGGTCGAGGAGTCCGCACCAGAAGCTGCTTGCGCTAGCATCGCTGCCCGTTCCATGCTCAGGCCCAATGCGGCATAGGGGCCGCTACGGGGAATCAGCAGGGCCACCGGCCCATCCGCACGCGCCGCCGTCGCCGGTGCGGCAATCAGGGAAAGCGAAGATGCCGACAGCAATGACGGGGCAAGCAGGAATGGCGGCGCAGATCGCAGCAGCCGACGTCGATCCATTGGCACGGCAAGATTCTCCTGTTGCGCCGCACCGGAACCGGCGGCGCACGGCGATATTCGTTGGCTGCGCCGCCATAGCATATGTGATCGGATTGATCGCCACAATTCCCGCCGCAGCCGTACTGGATGAAAGCGACCGGCTGGCGGTGGGCGGAACCATCTGGAACGGCGAAGCGGTGCTTGCCTCCACCATCCGCGTCGAATGGTCCTTCGCTCCCATCACCACCCTTTCTCGCCTGGCCTTCAGCGCGGATTGGCGTATCACCGGCGGCGGCACCGACCTTGCCGGAGTGATCAGCCAGCGGGGCGACGTCATGACGCTGCACGATGCAGCGGGCCAGATAGATGGAAGCCTCCTGGATGCGCTGTTCCCCAGCCTGCCGCTGACATGCAGCTTCACCGGCGCGGCGCGAATAGATAATTTGCGACTTGGCGGCGACGATCAGGTGGCGCTGGCCAACATCGGAACCGGACCGGTCACCTGTGCGGCCAAGGCTATGGCTGCCCTGCCCGTGCAATTGCCGCCGCTGACTGCCGATGTTGTGGCAAGCGACGAAATCTCTGCCGGGGCGCTGATGACGGAGCAAAGCAAGGAACATCTTGTCGAAATGCGGCTTGATCGCGACGGGATGCTCAGCATCTGGCCGACCCCGATGGCGGTGGAGCGCCTTCCGCTGCTGGCCGGCCAAAGGTACGATACTCGTATAGACTGACCTTGAAGGCTGCTTCGGAGCTGATTAGTGATCAGACGATGGCGAGGTCGTTGAGGCCGATGATCGGCATCAGGATGGCCATCACCATCAGCAGCACCAGCCCGCCCATCGCCAGCAGCACCATCGGCTCGACCAGAGACACGGCAACCTGCATCTGCGCCTCGACTTCGCGGTCCAGTTCCCCTGCCGCCCGCTCCAGCGCCGGGCCGAGCTTGCCGCTCGCCTCCCCGCTTTCGACGATGGCGACCAGCATGGGCGGCAGAATGTCCGCTTCGCGCATCGATCGGCTGACGCTATCGCCTTCGCGAACGCGGTCGGCGACATCTTCCATTCGCTCGCGCACGTGGCGATTGGGGACCACCGCCGCCGCGGCGCGCAAGGCATCGAGCAGCGGCACTGCGCTCTGGACGAGAGTGGCCAGCGTCGCGGCGAAGCGCGCAGCGTTCAACTGACGGCTGAACCGCGCGAAGGGGCGGCGCGTGGCCATCAGCCTGTCGAACGCCAGCCGCCGGTGCGGTTTTGCAAATTCGAGCCGAGCAAAGAAGATGATTGCGACGCTACCGATGAGCAGGAACAGACCGAAGCTGTTCAGGGCGCCGCTCACCGCGATCAGCATGCGCGTCAGCAGCGGAAGGTCGGCCCCGCGCGAGACGAAGACCCGCACGATGTCCGGGACGACATAGATCATCATCATCGTCATCATCAGGGCGGAGACGCCGGCCAGCAGCGCGGGATAGAGCAGCGCCAGCTTCAGCTTGCGGTTGGCGGCGTGCCGTGCCTCGACGAAGTCGGCCAGATAGGCGAGCACTTCGGGCAGTCGGCCCGACTGTTCGCCCGCGTTGATCGAGGCGACGTAGAAATCCGGAAATATGCGGGGGTGCTGCATCAGGCCGCGCGCGAAGCTCGAGCCCTCCATCACCTTTCCGCGCACATCCATCAGCACCTCGGCCAAGGCAGGCGCGTCGTTCTGGCGGGAGACGAGGCGGAGCGCTTCCTCGATCCGAACGTCGCTGCCGATCAGGGTGCTGAGCTGGCGAGTTGCCGTGACGAGACCCTGGCTGGACAGGCGCCCCCGGCCATAGCGTTCGCGTAAACTGGGCCGCGTAACCGCGGCTTCGCCCGGCACATTCTCACGCCCTGCCATCGTCCGGTTGGGGCGCACAACGGCAGCGCTTGTCGACGCACCCGCCGTGACGGCGACCGGCAGCAATTTCTGCGCCCGCAACGCTGCGCGGGCGGCAGCGGCATTGCCAGCTTCGATCACGCCCTTGCGGGTCTGCCCCTTCGCGTCGATAGCCTGATAGGCGAAACCTGCCACGTCAGCCTTCTTCGCGCACGACGCCGGCCACTTCCGCCACGCTGGTCAGGCCCTCACGGATCTTCGCCACCCCATCGTCGAGCAGCGAGGGGCTGAGCGTCCGGGCATGGCGGGTCAGTTCCGCTTCCGATGCGCCTTCGTGGATCAGCGTTTCCAGCGTACGATCCACCGGCACGACTTCGTGCAGGCCGATCCGGCCCTTGTATCCCTCGCCGTGACATGCACCGCAGCCAACCGGGTGCCAGAGAGTGTCGCCTTCGCTGATCGCACCGTCGAGCAGGATGGCGTCGGCCTTGTCGGCGACGCGTTTCTCTCGGCATTCGGGGCACAGCTTGCGAACCAGACGCTGCGCCACCAGCCCCACCACCATCGGCGCGAGCAGATAGCGTTCGACACCGATGTCGATCAGGCGCGTAATACTGCCGACGGCCGAGTTGGTGTGGAGCGTTGAAAGGACGAGATGCCCGGTCATGCTGGCCCGCACGGCAACTTCGGCCGTTTCCCGGTCGCGGATCTCGCCCACCATGATGACGTCGGGATCCTGGCGCAGGATCGCGCGCAGGCCACGCGCGAAATTCATCTCGGTCCGGTGATTTACCTGTGTCTGGGCGATGCCTTCCAGTTCATATTCGATCGGATCCTCGACCGTCATGATGTTGCGGTTGCGATCGTTCAGCCGGGTGAGCGCGGCATAAAGCGTCGTCGTTTTGCCGGAGCCCGTGGGTCCGCTGACGAGGATCATGCCGTTCGGGCGAAGCAGCAGCCGGTCGAGCAATTGGGCGTCGCGACCATTCATGCCGAGGCTCGCCAGTTCCAGCTTCACCGACCCGCGATCAAGAAGGCGCATCACCACCCGCTCTCCATGCTGCGTGGGAATGGTGGATACACGCACGTCAATCTCGTGACCGCCGATGCGCAGGCTGACTCGCCCGTCCTGCGGCACGCGCTTTTCTGCGATGTCGAGCCGGGCCATGACCTTGATACGGCTCACCAGTAGCGGGGCGAGGGCCCTGCGCGGTTCGATCATGTCGCGCAGCACGCCATCGATGCGGAAGCGGACGATCAGGCGCTTTTCCTGCGTCTCGATATGTACATCCGACGCGCCTTCGCGGATCGCCTGCAGCAACAGGGCGTTTATCAGCCTGATGACCGGAGAATCATCCCGCGTGTCGAGCAGATCGTCCACCTCGGTCACGCTGTCGGCCAGCGAGGCGAGGTCGACATCGTCACCTGCGGCGAAATCTTCCGCCGTTCCGGCGTTCTCGCGATAGGCGGATTGCAGCGCTTCGGTGAAGTCGTCGTCTGAAACCTCGCGCCATTCCACATCGCCGAACAGTCGCTGCACTTCGAGCAGGCTCGCGAGATCGGCATTGGCCCGGTGCAGGCAGACCAGCATTTCGCCATCATCCCGCACCAGCACGCCCCCCTCACGCGCGAAAGAATAGGACAGCGCGCCAGTGCGAGGCATGGCGGGTGCCAGCGGTGCCTCGTCTTCCATCGGACCAACAGCCCGCAAGGCATGTGGAGGCAGGAAAGGTGCCGCGGCAGCCGCGCCGCTTGGCAAGTCGCGGTCGGGGCGAGGCAGAGGACGCGGATTGTCCATCAGCCCAGCACCACGGTGGCATCGACATATCCTGTAGCGCCCTGCCCCTGTAAGGACAGGTCGCGCACCCGCAGATTGCTCGTCGCTTCCACCTCGGCAATCCAGTTCATCACTGCATCGAAGGGCGCGGGTGCCAGAACGACGCGGAGGTCGGTCCCGGCAGGTTCCGCCTGCTCGATCGTGAGCTGCCGCGAAGCAGCAGTCTCACTCACGATTACCGAAGGTGCGCCGGTGCGGAACTGCGCCCCGATGCTCGCGCCCGACAGCAGCCGCGCCTGGATCAGATTGGCTGCCCTGATATCGGCAATCGCATCCGACCGCTCTTCACGCAGCGGCGCAAGCACAAGCAGCAGCAGAGCGAAGATGCCGACGGCGGCAAGCCCGCCGAGCAGCACCTGTTCGCGCAAGCTGCGCGCGCCCCACCAGTCGCGCAGGCGATACCAGTAGGGCTCCAGCGCGCCCAGTTCCACATTAGGCAAGGTGAAGCGGGGTTCGCGGGTCATTGGCCACGCACCGCGAAACTGGCGATGCTGCCCATCCCGCCGCTGACGGGCGCACCGGGGGTCACCTGCAGCCCTGCGCCTTGCAGCGCGCTCGCTGCCCTCTGCAGGGTCGCCGCGTCGGCTGCCTCCACCTCTATCGTCAGGATCTGGCCCGAACCGTCATAGCCGACCGAGCGCCAGGTGACCGAAGGCCCGACTTCGGCCAATGCTCCCCCCGCACGGGTGAGCAGCGGCAGAAACAGGCTGGGCTGAACGGCGCCGCCGCTCTCTGCTTCTGCAAGAACCTGCGCCTCCAGCGTTCCGGCGGTGGAGGACAGGTCCGGACCGAGAATGACCGGAGGTTGCCGGGTCTGCGCCAATTGGCGGACCTCCTGCTCGCGCTGTTCGGCAATATTGCGTAATGCCAGCGTGTCTGCGATGGCGATTCCCGCATGGGCCAGCGCACCCAGCGCCGCCACGGTCGCCACACGTTTCCACAGCGCATCGACACGGCGGCGCGGCGCGGCGTAGATGCCCTGCCGCAGATCGAGTGCAGGACGGAGCAGCCGTTCGGCCAGTGGTTCTGCCTGCAGTTCGAGCGATGGTGCATGCATGGGCGGTGGCAATTCATCGCCGAATGCGACGCACTCGGGCTCCCCTGCAGACCGCCAGGATCGTTCAAGAAGCCCAAGTGGAACAGCGAAGCCGGTACCATCGGCGGGACGGACCATCGCCCTGCCTGCCGCAAGATCGACCGACCAGCTGTTGCCGGCAGGTCGCGGCAGGGACAGGCAATCGGGCACGAGGGCCGCATGAGTCAGTCCGGCAGTACCGAGCCGCGCGATCCACTGGCGCATCGTGTCGTGCCGAACCACGCCGATCAGCCAGCGACCCGGCGCAATCTCGTCTCCGATGGCGACGTGAACCTCGTCCAGCGGCTGAGCAATACGATCTTCAACGGCAAAGGGCGCGGCCTGCCTGCGTTTCATCGCATTCGCGATCGGCGGAAGATCCACCGCCAGCAGCAGCACATGTTCGCTGGGCACGAGGACCACTGCCGGGCCTTCGTCGAAATCCTCTACGCTCGCCAGCCGCTCCCCGTCGAGCGACCAGATCCCGCTGGAGTTGCGGAGCATCGGTTCGGAACCTTCATCCAATCCGGTCACGTATTCGGGACGCTCTGTCGGTGCCTGTTCCATCGGCGGGCAACATAGCAGGCCGAACCGAGAAGAACATCACGCTTCTTCGACGCACGTGCAAAATCTGCCCGGTCGAAGGCGATCATCTCTGTCCCTGCCCAGGAGATCGAACATGCGCCTTGGACCAATACTTCCGCAGTTCCTTGAAAAGAAGTATGCTGGCGGAGCAAAGCGGGTGCGATGAAAAAAGGACAGGAATGATGCCGATCAGATATTTTGCCCTTTTGCCTCTCGTCATGTCGGCGGCGGCAGTTGCGCAGGAGGAACAGCCCTACAAGCTGGTCATCCTGCGAGAACCAGCAGGCGTAGCCATCACGGATTACCCCAGCCAGCAGCGCTGCGAAGACGCGCGTGAAGCGATCGCCGCCCTTGTCGCGGCGCGCAACGCAGAACGGCAAGCGAGAACCTATCCGCGTGGACGGACGCTCATCCCCGTCGAACTCAAGCTCGAGGCCTATTGCATCCCGGGTTAGAAGCACCGCCAATCAGCGTAACTCCGCTCATGCTGCTTCATTTCCGCAAGCGCCGCTGATGTAACGGTTTCGCACCGCGGAATAATCGATCTTCTTCCGCTCTGCGGCGGCGAGTTGTTGTACCAGCGACGTCAGATCGTTTCGGGTCATGTCGTGGTAGCCATAAGCGGCGACGAAGGTGTCGAGGCCGAGCACATAGACAATCGAACTATGATTGATGCTAACCGCTTTCTCGTTCAAGCGCGGCGGTACATGTTCGCGCAGCACGTGGAAGCCGGCCGTCGCCCGTGCGAGTTGCGCGCGATTTCCGCTCATCACCTCCAGCTTGCCGCCCTGTTCGGCATAGAGCCGCGACATGGCGAAGCGCATCGGCCAGTTGCTGTGTTCGCCATGCTCCACCCCGTCGCCGCTGATCATCCGGGCCGGGCCGACGCGCTGCGTTTCGATGTCGACGAACACCGCCTTTGCCGGGTAGCCCTTGCCGCGAAGCTCATCGGCTGCCTGTGCGATCATGGGAGCGACAGTTCGACAAGAGCCATTGCACCGGCTGTATCCGAAATAGAGGATCGTCCAGCGGCCGAGGAAGTTCTGCTGCGAAACGGACCGCCCTCGCCAATCTGAATAGTCGAAATGCCCGCCGATCTCGTCCGGGGAAAGCTGGCTGTCGCCGTAGCGATGCCTTGCCTGCCCCAGGACCGCTCTCTGCTCTTCCGCAACGAGATAGGATTCGGAGATGCGAATGGCTGATTGTCTCATGATACCACCACCTTGGTCTGCACCACGCCGGCGCCGCGATCCTGAATTTCTCCGGTTATCCAGTGACGGAATTCCATCCGCACCGGATAGGTGCCCCTGGCAGGAGGCGAGAGGATCAGGTCATACCGCTGTGCGGTTGTAAGTTCGAAAGGCGTTCCCGCCGGAATCGGCACGGTGTCGCACCAGGGATCTTGCCCCATGTTGCGCCCGTCGCACGCCACCCATTCCGCATCGCAGCCGAGCGCCACGCGAAGGATCGAATAGCTGGCGTTCAGCAGCCGGATGAGGATGCGTTGCCCGAGCTTGGCACTCACCATCGTGCGGGAATCGGTCATGGTGCGGTTGTTGAACACACCCGAAAGCAGGAAATATTTCGGCTCGAAGCGATTTAGGCCGACATCCAGCCCGCACAGCCCAGCATCGTGATTGCTGATGGCGTGAAAGCGCGGATCCATGTCGTCCGCCACCCAGGCCTGTTCGACATCATAGGTCGGCCCGCCTTCATAGATGCTGCCGGGCCCGCTCGGGGGGTCCACGATGAGCAGGCCAAACATTCCGAGTTCGAAATGCAGAACCGTGTTCCTGTGACAATGATAGAAAAATGTTCCCGGGCTGCTGGGCTGCCATTGATAGGTGTAGGAATCGCCGACTTCGAAGGAAACATGGCCGACCCCGTCATTGGCGGTGCTCGGTTCGATCCCGTGGTGGTGTACGGTGTGAGGGCCCTTGGAGGTGCTCAGCCTTGTATGGACGATCTGCCCTTGCCTGACGCGGATCGGCGCGGATGGATAGGTCAGCCTTCTCTGTCCATCCGGCACCGATTTGTTCTCGAAGCTCCAGACCTTGATCTTGCGACCGTCCGGTGCCCTCAGATCCATGCCCTCGGCACCTTCGAGCCGGATCGTGACGTCGGCATCCTCTCTGTCGGGGGTTCGCGGATCGGCCTTGAACGGATCGCAGCCGAAGGTCGAGAATGTGAGTCGTTCTTCAAACGCCGTATCTTCCAGATTTGACATCGTGGTCTCCTCCCAAATTCCGTTCTCAAAGCGGTGCAGTCATCTCCCAGTGCGTCACGGCTCCCTGCGGATAATTTCCGCCTCCTGCGGTCTGGGACAGCTCGAAATGGCAGTGCATGACGTAGCGCAGCGGGAAGGGTTCGTCCTTTGGCGGCCATGCCGAAAGCGGAATATCCGGAGGTCGCTTGAACGGTAGCAGCACGTCAGTCCGCTGCATCGGGCTGAGTTGCCAGACGTCGCGCTCGAAGCAGTACAATGCACACTCGTTGCGATATTCGGAATCCACTCCCGACAGGATGAAGCAATGATTGCCGTGGATGTGCACCGAATGGTTTGCGAGGCCCGCATTCATCGTCCGGATGAGGCAGGGTTCACCTTCCTTGCCCGAGGGCATGATCCGCCCCGCGGGATTGTCGTCATCGTCCCAATCATCATCGTCATCGTCCGAATGGGACCCTTCGTGAATGGCCGTGTCGTAACCTGACAGTCCGTTGATGGTGAAATAACGCGGCACGAAATTGGCTTTCACCTTCGCGGGATCGACCATCTCACCAGCGGCCACGCGCGCATTAAGCGCAGGGTCGGTCTGCGAGAACAGCCACAGCTTGTCGCGCCGCAGATCGTTTCGACGCCACTGGTCGCCCGGGAATCGCGGATCACCGCCGCCCAGGGCATCGAATAGCGCCTGAACCTGCGGCGTCTGCTTCGGGCCCGAGAATGGTGTTTCGGAACCATAAGGGGTTTTCCCCTCCTCCGCTTCGACGATGAAGGCGCCATGAAGACCGAGGATGCGGTTGAGTGGTTCCTTATAAGGATCCACGTAAAGGAAACTGCCAGCCCAGGGGGCTTTGAACACCACATGCGCGGTAGCACCCGGTTCGATTGCGGGTATCGTCGCCGATGCGATGCCGGGGATCGCAAATCCGTGTGTCTGCGTGTCCTTGTTGGTGACCGTGATCGAGATTTCCTCGCCCTCGGTCACCCTGATTTCAGGGCTCGGTCGGCTGGAGCCGAGAAAATACGACAGCGTGTAGACCCACGTACCGTCGATCAGTTCGGTATTGGCCGGAGAGATGGTGAGCGCGAATTCGGTATCGCTCGAACGGGCGATACCCGAGGCGGTCTTCATCCCGATTGCGGCAGCGGCACCGCCAGCGGCACCGATTTGCATGAATGTACGACGTTTCATCACCAAACCCCCCAAGAGTTGCGGGGCCAGCCAGATTGTTCAGTACCTGCGACCTAAGGCTGATCTGCTTCCAGCTAGACCTAACCAATCGCCTGGGGCTTGATCTTGCGATGCGAACCCGAATTGTCCCTTAGCGAGGACCTACTCATTTGCGTCAGGTTAACGATTCGGTCAAGGGAAAAACAATGGGTTAGCTGATCCCGGAAGCTGCACAGTTCATCTGCCGCGAGCGGCCGGTGGCGGCAGAGGCGGCGGCGGCGGCAATTCCGCCGAAGGGTCGGCCAGATCGGCGACCGATGCGATTCGCGGCTCCTCCGCGTCCGGTCCGGATGACGACGCTGCGGCAGCGGGGTCGAAACTGAGGACCTGGAGGCCACTGCCGCTCCGCAACAAGACGCGCTCCGGCTCGATGGCTTCGACGACACCTGCAGGTGTGAGCTCGCCGATTGCATAAGGCACCACCTTTCCTTCAGGACCGGCGATCAAGGTCACGGAAGCTGCAGCCGGCACAGCGGCGAAAATGGCGCGGAGCGTCACATCCCCGCTGCCGACCACCGCAGCGTTGCCGGTGGAACGGCCGAAAGGCGCCAGTGCCGATACAGCAGCCGCGTCCGCCGCGCTGCTCGTCACCGACTGTGAGGGAGCTGCCACCGGGGGCACTGCGGAGTAGCCCTGCAAGCGCCATGTCAGCGCGGCCAGCGCGAGTGCGACCGAGATCACGACCGCTGCGGTGAATATATCGATGACCAGGCGAGTCCGGGCAGGTGTCACCCGGCAAATTCCCCGCCGCAGCCCGCCACCGGGCAGCACCGGAAAACGGCTGGCCAGGGCTGTTCGAGTAGTGGCTTTTGCATCGTTTCAGGATATATCAGCGAATATGGACGAGAACCAAAAGCTAATTGGAACCGGCGCGCGCTCGTCTGCTCCTGCGAGGCAGGTGCCCGACGCTGAAACCGGGCTGACGCTAATCGAAATTCTGGTCGTGCTCGCGATCATCGCGGTCATGGCCTATCTCATCGTGCCGAACGTGATCGGCCGGCCGGATCAGGCCCGGGCGACCGTCGCCAGCACCGATCTGCGTACTATCTCCGCTGCGCTGAAAATGTACCGGCTGGACAATGGCGCCTATCCGACGTCGCAGCAGGGCCTTGCTGCCCTTGCCGAACGCCCGATTGCACCCCCTCAGCCCGCGAATTGGTCGCCCAGCGGCTATCTGGATCAGGTGCCCGTCGATCCTTGGGGCCAGCCCTATGCCTATCAGGCGGATGGTAGCGGTTTCGCCATAACCACTCTTGGTGCCGATGGGACGGTCGGCGGCGAAGGGCCCGATGCCGACATCACTGTCGATTCGCGCTGAAGATGGCCTGTAGCGCGCCTGTTCGGTCGCCCGGGCATGCGCGGGACCGCGATCGGGATTCCGGCATGACGCTGGTCGAATTGCTGGTTGTTCTGGCCATCATCGCGGTAACGGCTTCGATCTCGGTGCTGGCGCTCGGCTCCGACGACGGTATGCGCAGCCGGGCAGAGGCGAAACGCCTTCAGGCGCGTATTCAGATGGCTGCCGACCGGACGATGATTGAAGGGGTCCCACTGGCGCTGTCCTTCACCGACGACCGCTATGCCTTCATGTCCTCTGCGGCTGGAGACTGGCAGCCCTTGCCTGACGATCTGGGCCAGACTCACGAACTGACAGGCGGACTCGCTCTGTCGGCCCGCCCCGCCGGTTCCTTTTTCATGATCGGGGCTGAAGCAGGTGGACAGCCTTTCGCGCTGGACCTGCAGGATAGCGAACGCCCCGGCACGGGTGGTTGGACGGTGATCTTCGATGGCATGACCGCGCGACTCGTTCCGCTGGCGACACCCGCATCGACAGATCTGGCCCGATGAGCCGCGCCAGCTCATCGGAAAGCGGTTTCACTCTGATCGAAGCGATGGTCGCGCTCGTCATCCTCGGCATAGCGTCCGTCGGCATTGTGCAGGCCATCGAGGCGCATGTGGATCGCCTTCGCAGCATGGAGCAGAGAGCCGCCGCCCTCTGGGTGGCGGAGAACGCCCTGGCCGAACTCCGCCTGGGGATGCCGCCCGGCCAGGCCAGAAATGTGCCCATGCTGGCCGGCAACTGGTCGGTCAGCACGCGGGTCGAACCCAGCGACGATCCCGATATTCTTCTGGCGCGAATCGAAGTAAGCCCGCAAGGCGCCGCCGAGGGGGAAACAATGGTTTCGATGCGCGGTTTCGTCGATCGCGGGACGATCACGCGGTGACGCCCCGACAGGCACGCCTGGCTCTGGATATCTTCACCGCCGCGGTGATCGTATCGGTGGCGCTGGCGCTGGCTGCGCTGACCTGGCGCATGCAGGGCTATACCGGTACGAGTCCTGCGACTGCGCCAGTGGCTCCGGGGATGTCCGGACAATCGCAGATCGGGAGCATTCTGGCATTAGCGCCGTTCGGACGGGTGATCGGGGGCGATGTCGCAATTGGCAGCGAGGAAGTGAGCCTGCGGGCCATTTTCGCAGCGCAGCCCGCATCCGCCTCGGTCGCGCTGATCGCCGATGCCAGCGGTCAGGTTTCGCCCTTCTCCATCGGCGAGGCAACGCCGGGCGGCATCGTGGAAGCGATCGAATCCGAGCGCGTCCTGCTGCGAAGCGGCAGCGGTCTTCGTGTCCTCAGCTTCGACCCTGCCGCGCCTGCCTCGCCAGAAGCTGCCCCCTCATCTTCTGCTTCCGGCGCTGCGCCTGACCGCCAGATCGCCCCTTCGCCGGTTGCTACGCAATTGCCGCCGCCTCCACCTCCCCCGCCCCGTGCGGCTGCGGATGAAGCCCCTTCCGCACAGCCAACCAGCGGCGCAAGAGCGCCAGGATAACGCCATGAAGATCAAACGGATTTCACGCTGGACAGTCAGCATCACTCTCGCCATGGCGCTGGCTCTTCCGGGCGCGGCACAGCAGTCATCGGTGGCGACGAACAACGTCGTCGTGAACATGCGCGACGTGGACATCGCGGACGTGGCGCAGCAGATCTCGCGCATTACGGGGCGCACGATCATCCTCGATCCCAGTGTGACCGGCACCGTCAATGTCACGAGTTCCGCACCGCTCAGCCCTGCGGGCGTGTGGGAACTGTTCGTGAGCGTGCTGCGCGGCCAGGGATATGCGGTCGTTCGCAACGGTCGTGCCTGGCGTGTCATACCGCAGGCGACGGCCGTGCGCGAACCTGCAGGCGGCGCTGTAAGCGGCCGGGTCGTCACGCGACTGATATCCCTCAGGAACCTGGAGCCCGAGGCGGCTGTCCGTATCTTCCGCCCCCTGATTGCCGCATTCGGCAGTATCGAGGCGGTTACCAATCCGAACGCCATTGTGGTGACCGACTATGCGGACAATGTCGCGCGGATCGCATCGCTCGCCCAGTCGCTGGACCGGGGCAGCCAGCGCGAGGAACAGAGCTTCGCCACGATCGATATCGCCCGCGGTTCCGCGCCAGAGATTGCAACCGCGATCGAAGGTATCATCGGCGGTGAGGAAGGTGGCCCCCGCGTCGTGGCGGACGAACGTGCCAATGTCGTGCTGGTCCGCGGCACGCTGTCCGAGATCGCCGAGGCACGCCGCATCGCCGACACGCTGGACAAGATCAATGGCGAGGCAAGCATCACGCGGGTAATCCGGCTGCGCTACAATGATGCGGAAACAGTCGCAGCCATCGTAGGTGGCCTGATCGGCGGCGACAGGCGGGCGAACAATCCCGTTGCAAGCACGCTTGGCACAATCGGTGACAACCGCCTGGTGAGTGGCGCCGTGCCAGTGCAGGAGACGGTTTCTGCCGTGGGCGGCCTTCCGGCGCTCGGGCAGACTGCCGGCTTCCCCACTGCCGGCGGTTTGCGCAACACGCCGATCGGCAGCACCGTACCCGGCGGCGTCGTGGGCTATTCCAGCGAAACATTGTCGGTCCAGGCAGCGCCGGAATTGAATGCCATCGTCATCCGCGGTGCGCCGAGCGAGATCGCCTCGATCGAAAACCTTATTACAGAACTCGACATCCGCCGCCCTCAGGTGATGATCGAGGCGGCCATCGTCGAGATCACCGGCGATCAGTCGGAACAACTCGGCCTGCAGCTTGGCCTTGGCGGTGCGGCCGACATTCCGCTGAACTCCGGCGGCACCTCCTTCACCAACCTTGGTCTTTCGCTGCGACAGGCGCTGGCGATCGTCGGCGCGCCGGCGGCAGGCGCTCTTGCCGTCAGCGGCCTGTCGGCGGCGCTCGGCAGCCGCGGCGACTTTGCGCTGCTGGTGCAGGCGCTGGGGCAATCGACACGCGCCAACCTTCTCTCCACCCCCAGCATAACCACGCTCGACAACAAGCCTGCCGAGATCGTCGTCGGGCAGAACGTACCGTTCCGCACCGGTGCCTTCGTGTCGGAGGGCATCAACGTGACGCCTTTCACCACCATCGAACGCGCGGACGTGGGCATCACCCTGCGCGTCGTCCCACGCATTCACGAGGGCGACACCGTTCGGCTCGAGGTCAGCCAGGAGGTGTCCTCCCTCGTCGGCAGCGTGGTCGGCGCGGCTGATATCATCACCAACCGCCGATCCATCCAGACGACGGTCATGGCCGATAACGAGCAGACGATCGTGCTCGGCGGACTGATCAGCGACGATCAGATCGAAACGCGCAGCCAGGTTCCCATTCTGGGTGACATACCCGTCATCGGCGAACTGTTCAGAAGCCGCCAGGAACAGAAGACCCGCCGAACCCTGTTCGTGTTCCTGAAGCCGACGATCCTTCGCGATCCGCAAGCGGTCCGGGCGGCGGCGGGCGAGCGATACGATCAGGTTCGTGCGGCGGAAACGCTTCTCGAATATGACACGGACAGCCTGCTAATCGACCCACCCGAAGCGCGTCTGCCGCTGGAGATTGACGGGGTTTATTGAGCGCGAGGCAAAAGCGTCAGTCTTCGCCCATGGTCAGCACGATCCTGCGCCCGCCACGCGCGAACACCGCCCTGTCCGCACCAACCGACTGCAGACGCAGCCCCGCTGCATCTTCGCCCACGGCAAGCGTAGCGGTCGATCCATCGACGAGCCGCAGCAGCACTTCAGCATCGTCGGGCAAACGGCCAACAATTCCGATCAGCGTCGGCAAGGAAGCAGGAGACGAACTGCGCTCGCGCAAGACCGGCGAGGCCGCATCGGCAGCTGTCGCTTGCTCTTCCGGTGCAAATGCGAATTCGGCTTGATCCAGCGGAGAGTTCGTGCCGAAGAGCGGCGGCAGGTTCGCGACGGATGGATTTGCCGAAGCTAATGGCACGACCAACTCCGATGGATATGACCTTGACTGCGGCAATGGGTCCAAAGCGGGCGTGTCCGGTGAAAGAGCGATCGCCAATGCTGCGAATGCCAGCATCAGTGCAGTCAGACGAATGATCCGGTGGGCTGAAACGGTCACAGCCCCTCCTCCCACGGAACAAGCAGTGTCCCCTGCAACAAGATTTCCGCTGGCCCGCGCGACTTGATTTGCGGCGAAAGCGCCCAGTCGCTCAAGCGCATGGGCGGGTTTCCGCTTTCCAGATCATCGACATAGGAGAGCACATTCTGCTGCGGGCCGGAAAGTTCCAGCGAATGGCGAAGGACACCCGATCGCGACGTGTCGGCGCGCGACAGGCTCATCTCGATGTCCTTCCCCCTGCCGAGCGCCAGCAGCACCTGTTCGGCTCTGGAAGCTGCGGCTGCAGCGTTCGGCGCGGCGATTGGATTGCCTGCCAGGAGCGGCCCATCAGCCTGCGGGTCGGCGCGAAGGCTCACTCTGTAACCTTCCATCCCCTCTTCCGCTCTTGATTGCGACACCGGCTGAAACTGGGCCAGCGTGGTGTTCCCGGCAAGTTCACCGCGCAATTCGTCGGGATCAGTGGCTGTGTAGACGAGTTCCAGCGCACCATCGGCCGTTCGGGTGATCCCGGTAAGGATTCCGTTCTGCACAGACCTGCCGGCATAACTTAGCACCGTAGCGGACAAGCCGGGGAAATCCGGCAGCAGGGCCGAGGTGGTGCGAACTTTCTCTGTCGTTACGTTCCTCACAGCCGGTTCTCCCGTCGAGGCGAGTGACATGGCGGCAAGGATCGTGACGAGGCTTCCGGCAACGATGATGTAGGTCAGCCAGATATTCGGCGCTGGTCGCGAGGCAGGGCCGATGGGCCATTCCCCCTCCTCTGTCACAGCCGGCAGGCGGACGCCGTTTTCGGGTTGGGCGTTTGCAAGGAACTGCTCGAACTCATGCCGCCGAACCACAATCACGCTGCGCGCATCAGGTCCGAACGGTTCTGTCCACACCAGCGCATTCAGCCTGAGCGGCACTGCTTCCTGCAACAATCCGGCGAAATCTGCGGCACCGTTGGGGCGGCGAGACAACTGAACCATCAGGCAAAGCTCTGCCGGAACGACTAGCCGAGAAGGAAACGGTAATTCGACCTCGTCGCTCGGGCTTGCTACTGATTGCACGACCTCATCGGCATCATGCGTATTTTTCATTGCAGCGCTGCGATGATCAGGAGCGGCACGAAGCCGGAAATACCAATGCAGCAGACGATCCGTCGCGCCCTGCTGTCGGCAGATTTCCTGTCCCTTTCCGTAATCTTGATCAGGCGCTCTGCCGCCTCTCCCAGATCACCCTTTGCGAAGAGCGCCTGCCTCAGCGGAGAAAGGTGCAATGCAGCGCCGAGGCTTTCCCGCGTTTTCGGAATTCGCCCCGTTAGCAATTGCATTTCGAGCAGATATTGGCCGCTTATGCGAACCGAAACGGCAGGCGGAAGGTTCATCTGGTGAGCCGCTTCGATAATCTGGAGAACTGCAGCTTGCACCCTGGCGTCGGCGCGACCTTCCCGCTGCCATAGAGCGAAAGCTATTCCGCCCGCCGCCATGGCGAGACCAGCCAGAATCCAGAACAGCGCCCATGCAGAAGCGGCGAGAATCCAGACAGTGGCGGAGATAAGCGTCCTGAACCGATCCTGCCGCGCCTTTGATCGCGATGCCGCGATGATGGGGATGAGCCGCGCAAAAAGGCGGACCTGCATTTCCCGGCCTGGAAAAAAAGCAATTGCCTGACCCATCCAGCGCGGTACCACCGTGCTCCTAGCGATTTCAGCCGCGAAATCTTTGCTGGCGCAGAGATCATGGTAGAAGCTCCGGAGGTCGGCATCCGCTGACGCTCCAGCACCGCAAGCAAGCATCAGGTCTGCTGCCTGCACCGGTGAGTACCCGGCCTCCAGGCATTCGGCGAAACCGGCAAGCGAACTCGTCTGCGTTTCGTGCCGGGCGAAGCGAGCAAAGAGGCTGGTGGCAAGGCTGCCGGAGTATTCGTGATCGCCGTTGCTATCTGGCTTTTCAAACCCGTGGCGGACGAAAGTCCGCTCAGGCTCTGCAATCTGGACACGAACGGGAAGACCCGCGGCGAATTGAAGGGCTGCAAGTGCCGCATCGGACAGGGGTCGACTCGCCGTGACTACCACGACGCCCTCGCCCTCCTGAAGAGCGACGATATGATTAGCGGCCAGGAAGTGAGGGCTGAGATCGACTGGCGCGGCCATCTTCCTCATGCCGGAAGACCGCACGTAGCAGGCATGGAAAAAGGGCGCACCATGCGCCCTTTTTCTCTCATCCCGCTGTCAGGCGCAATCAGAAACGGTCCGGAAACCCTTTGTCCGATACCTCGTCAGTTCAGGTAAATACGACCGTCACCCCTTGTGACACCGCCTTCGCAAGTTCTTCCGCGTCCCAGTTGGTCAGCCGCACACATCCGTGGCTGTTACGTTTGCCGACCATTTTGGGATCGGGGCTGCCGTGGATGCCGTAGCCTTCCTTGCTGAGGTCGATCCACGTTCCGCCAACGGGATTGTTGGGCCCAGCGGCGATGGTGAGCTTGCGATCAGGGCCCCACTCGCGGCCTTCAGGACTGAAATAATATTTCGGAGCGGGCGCAATAGCAGCAACGGTCATGTTGCCGCTAGGGCTGGGAAATTCACCGCTGCCAATGGTTGCAGGATAGCTGGCGACCATTTCACCCGCACTGTTCATGGCAACGACGGAGTTTTCATTCTTGCGAACTTCGATGCGCGCGACGTCGGCGTTCAAAGTCTCGTCACCCTTGGCGATGACGTTGATCGTCTGCCCGGCACGCGAGAAATCGACGCCGGGGTTCATGGCAGCGAGGAAATCGGCATCCATGTGAAACCGTTCGGCCAGCATTTCCTGCGCTGATTCGTAACCGAGACTGTCCAGTTCAGCCTTTGCTTCGAAATCCGCCGGAACATCCGTGAAGCTGCGGTTTAAGTCATCGGAAGTAATCGTATAGGTCTGAAACACGTCGCCGCCCTGCGTTTCAAGCAGCGAGCGCAGCAGGTCACCATCGATGCTGCCACCGGATCCGATACCATTGGCACGCCTGTAGGCGCTGATAGCGCGCCGCGTGTTCTCACCATTGTAGCCATCGACCACACCGGGCGAATGGCGGCTGCGATCGAGCATGGTTTGCACTGCGATCATCTGCGCATCGCGCTTGCCGAGCATGCTGGACGTAATGCCGTCCGGCAGTGTGACGCTGAGCGAATTGCTTTGCGAACGATCAGCAGAATTGTTCAGTTCAGGTCCCGAAACCGATTGGGCCAGTGCAGTTGCAGGAAGGGCGAGTGCGGCGAGAGGTAGAAGAATAGTTTTCATGCCCCTGTAACGGCCGGTCGGTGAGCCGGTTCCCGTTTCGTTTCGCCTGTGCCGCCCTCTCAGCGGGCGATCGGCTCCCGCTCATTCGCCAATATACCAACAACTTGCGTCCAGACGGCGACATTCTGGCGAAGCTGCGCGATGTCGATCTTGTCCAGTGTGTCGTCCGGCGTGTGATGCAGGTCGAAATAGCGGGTGCCGTCCTGCTGAAGATCGATAATTGCGGTGTTCTGTTCGCGAGCGATATTGATGTCCGCCCCGCCGGTCGCGACGATCGAGGTAGGTGCGACGCCGAACGGTGCCACGGCATCGGCGATGCGGCGGTACAGATCGGGATTGCTCTCTGTGAAGTTCGATTGGAACTGCCAGATACGGTCCGCGCCGAAATCGCTTTCCAGGCCCACGGCGATCGGTTCGTCGGCATGGGCGGCGGCATAGGCCTTGCTGCCCCAAAGGCCGGTTTCTTCGGCCCCTGCGAACAAGACCGTGATGGTGCGCAGAGGCTGGCCGGCGGCGGCAACGTTCTTCGCAGCGGCGGCGACGATGCCGCAGCCCGAAGCATCGTCGATTGCGCCTGTACCAAGATCCCAGCTGTCGAGGTGGCAGGCGACGAGGACCGGCGGGAGCGACGGTTCGCGCCCGACGATCTCGGCGACGACATTCCCGCTTTCCGTTCGCCCGAGGCTGCGCGGCGTAAGCACGAGGTTCATCGTGATCGGCCCATTGGCTCGTTCGAACATGCGCTCCAGATTATCGGCGTCCGGGTTCGACAGGGCACCGGCAGGGGTTGGCGCTACGCCGTCCGGGAAGCTGGTTCCGCCGGTATGCGGGTTCCGGTGATCATCGGTTCCGATGGACCGGATGACGGTTGCGACCGCGCCCTTGCTCGCGGCAAGCCCCGCCCCCGTCCAGCGCGCCGGACCGGCGAAGCCGTAGCCCGAACCGTCCTGCGTCGGTTCCATGTCGTGGCTGATAAAGGCGATCTTGCCTGCAAGGCTGCCAGCTGGTGCGGCGACCAGATCGGCATAGTTCAGGAACTGCACGACTTCTGCCGTAATGCCGCCAGCGGGTGTCGCGCTGGTGTTGCCGAGCGCAGTGACATGCATGGGCTGCGGGAATGGAGAGACGATGGTCGCGCGCTCGTCGCCGCGAACCCAGGTGTCCATCATGTAAGGCTCGTTCGCGACATTGGCGAAGCCCTGCTGCCGCAGCCAGTTCATCGCCCATTCGCGGCCCCGCGCCTCTGCCGGAGTGCCGGCCTGACGCGGTCCGACCTCGGTCGTAATCCCTTCCACGAAGTCCCAGGCAATCATGTCGCTCTGCAACGCGGCTTCGGCCTGCATGGCGGCAGGTGCTTGTGCCGATAAAGGCTGCTGGGCAGCGAGAGCGGCGGGAATGACGAGCGGGAGAGCGGTAAGCGCAATGGCGATTCTTTTCATGGCGCATCTGCTATCGTTGGCCCTGCTCCCTGTCCAGCACCGCGGCAAAAGGCTCCTCGCCCCAGCCGCCGACTGCAGGCGCATAACCCTCCTTGCCCCCGCGCGCGACAGACCCTATCTGCGGGCGCAATCCATTACCCAGCGACAGAACACAATCCGAAGGACGCCCGATGGCCGCGCAATACGCCTATGTCATGAAGAACATGACGAAAACCTTCCCCGCTGCCCCGAAGCCGGTGCTGAAGGACATCAACCTGCAATTCTACCAGGGTGCCAAGATCGGCATCGTGGGTCCAAACGGTGCAGGCAAATCCACCCTGATGAAGATCATGGCCGGGATCGATACCGAATATCAGGGCGAGGCCTGGGCCGGGGAAAACATCACGGTCGGCTATCTGCCGCAGGAACCGCATCTGGACGAGAGCAAGACCGTTCTCGAAAACGTCAGGGACGGTGCACGCGAAACGGCCGACATGGTCGACCGGTTCAACGAGATTTCCATGCAGATGGGCGATCCCGACGCGCCGGATTTCGACGCGCTGATGGAAGAGATGGGCGATTTGCAGGCGAAGATCGACGCGGTCGATGGCTGGACGCTCGACAATCAGCTTGAAATTGCAATGGAGGCGCTTCGCTGCCCGCCTTCCGATGCTGCGGTCGGCCCTCTTTCCGGTGGCGAAAAGCGCCGTGTCGCCCTCACACGCCTGCTGATCCAGAAGCCTTCGATCCTGCTGCTGGACGAACCCACCAACCACCTCGACGCTGAAAGCGTGAACTGGCTGGAAAATCACCTCGCCGAATATGCCGGCGCGGTGCTGATGATCACCCATGACCGCTACTTCCTCGACAATGTCGTCGGCTGGATCCTGGAACTCGATCGCGGGTCGTATTACCCTTACGAGGGCAATTACTCGACCTACCTGGAGAAAAAGGCGAAGCGGCTGGAGCAGGAGGACCGCGAGGAGTCCGGACGGCAGAAGGCAATTTCCGACGAATTGCAGTGGATCCGGCAGGGCTCCAAGGGCCGCCAGACCAAATCCAAGGCGCGTATCAAGAAGTTCGACGAACTGGTGGACGCGCAGAAGGATCGCAAGCCGGGCAAGGCGCAGATCGTCATCCAGGTGCCCGAGCGCCTTGGCGGCAAGGTCATCGAGGCCAAGAACCTGACCAAGTCCTTCGGCGACAAGCTGTTGTTCGAAGACCTGTCCTTCATCCTGCCCCCGGGCGGGATCGTGGGCGTGATCGGGCCGAATGGTGCCGGCAAGTCCACCCTGTTCAAGATGATCACCGGTCAGGAAGAGCCCGACAGCGGCTCGATCGAGATCGGCGAAACGGTTCATCTCGGCTATGTCGACCAGAGCCGCGACGATCTTACATCCAAGAACAATGTCTGGGAGGAGATCTCGGACGGGCTCGATTACATGCAGGTAAACGGGCACGATATGTCTACCCGGGCCTATGTCGGCGCCTTCAACTTCAAGGGGCAGGACCAGCAGAAGAACGTCGGAAAGCTCTCGGGCGGCGAGCGCAACCGCGTTCACATGGCCAAGATGCTGAAGAAGGGCGGCAACGTCCTGCTGCTGGACGAACCGACCAACGATCTCGACGTCGAAACCCTTCGCGCGCTTGAAGACGCGGTTGAAAACTTCGCCGGTTGCGCCGTGGTCATCAGCCATGACCGCTTCTTCCTCGACAGGCTGGCAACTCACATCCTGGCCTTCGAAGGCGACAGCCATGTCGAATGGTTCGAAGGTAATTTCGAAGCTTACGAAGAAGACAAGCGCCGCCGTCTGGGCGATGCGGCAGACCGCCCGACGCGGCTTGCCTACAAGAAGCTGACGCGCTGAACTTCTCGCTGCCGGGGCTGGCGCAGTGATTACGCGCCAGCCTCCGGCCACGCGATCAGCCTAAGGCGCAATCCAGTTTGCGATTTCCCGAGTGAAAACGGCGCGCCTGTGACCTTCGTGCGCCAGCATGAACCAGTCGATACGCTCGAGAACGACCCGCAAGATGGCGAAGTTCTGGCGCGCACCGGCAAGCGCGTCGTCGCTCGGCTTCATGCCTTCCGCCCATTCCGGCAGGCCTGAAGTCGGCACATCGCTGGGTGACCCCGGCGCATCGGCGAGGTAACAGCGGCGCGCGTAATTGTCCGCTGCGTTCCAAGCGCTTTCGGCGACTGGGCCGTTACGCACTATCTCGCCTCGTCCCCTCATTCGAATCTGCACCTTGGCTTCTGCGTCATAGGCCAGCACATGAATTGCAGGATCGGCGGCAATGACCGCAACCTTGGGGCTACGGACATCCGTGTGGAAGCGCATCGACCATTCCGCAGGGTCGAAGGCGCGCAGGACCATGATCCTCATGTCTCCATCAGCAGTGCCAACTGCCGGAACATGCATGGCGCTGCGCCGATTGGCGGCACCTTCAGCGAGCCGTTCAAGGGCATCGGCGCGGGCAGCTTCCAGAGTTTGGATCATGGGCAAAGAATAAGCGTCAAGGTGCCGGCAAGGTCAAGCAATCCCGGCTTTGCGCAAGTCTATTCGTTCACCTTGAAAGCAGCAAAGATGAACAGAAGCCGTTGTGACTGGTTCAGATAGCGCTCACCGTGCTATGCTAAACAGGTGGCATCAAACACGAATATGGGCGGTTTTGGTGGGATCGCCTCATGATGGAGACCCGGCATGACATTATCGCAACTTTTACGAAGCACCGCCTTCTCGGCCGTTAGCTTGGCGATGATCGCTACTGCAGTTCCCGCGCAGGCTGCAACCGCAGCAGACGGTGCAGCGGCCGCGATGCAGCAGCGCGAGCAGCGCAATCGCGCTCGCAGTCAGCCGCAGCAGGAACGCGGCGAGTTCCGGAACCAGGAGCGGCGCGAACAGCGTCAGCAGAGGCGCGCGGAACGCCAGAACCAGCAGCAGGAGCAGCAGCGGGATGCGCGCCAGCAAGCCCAACAGCGTCAGGCGCAGGCCGAGGCCATCCAGCAGGCGCGGCAGCGTCAGGCGCAGCAGCAGGCGCAGCAGCAGGCGCAGCGCGGCAACCGTAGTGACCGGGGTGTGGACCGGCAGCGGGCAGAGATCGACCGGAGGCTTGCCCAACGCGGTGTGAACCGCGCCAATCCTAGCGGCCGCGACAATGTCGAGCGCGAACGGAATCGCGGCTATGTCGATCGCAGTCGCACAGAAAATCGCGACAACTGGCGCAACAGCGACCGTGACTGGAACGACCGGCGGGATCGTGATGATCGCCGCGACCGCAATGACTGGCGCGGCGGCGACAGCCGCTATGACCGCAATCGCGACGGCAACAGGTATGACAACCGATACGACCGCGACGACCGCCGCGATTACCGGAACGGCCATTACCGTGACGATCGCCGCTGGGACCGGCGGGCCTGGCGTCAGAACAATCGCTATAACTGGCAGCGCTACCGGGCGGCGAACAGGCAGCATTATCGACTGGGCCGCTATTATGCGCCCTACCGCAACTACAGCTATAATCGCCTGAATATCGGCATACAGCTCGGGTCCGCATTCTACGGAAGCCGTTACTGGATCAACGATCCCTGGCAGTATCGCCTGCCCGAAGTCTACGGACCGTACCGCTGGACCCGCTATTATGACGATGTGCTGCTGGTGAATATCTACACCGGCGAAGTGGTCGACGTGATTTACGACTTTTTCTGGTAAGGATCGCCGAATTTTTCTGCCGGAGTTGAGTGACCCGGCTGGAAAATGGACTCCGTCAGCCCGATCCGTAACAGGATCACGGCTGGCGGGGTTTTTCTTGAGCCCGGATAACCGGATCAGCGCGTCGGGGCGGAACCGAACTAGGCAACATGCGTCCGATCTGCGAGCAGGAAAGCCGATAATTCATGAACCTCGTGAAAGCCGCCTGCTACGTCACGCGACCTGGCGAAGATTGCCGGCACGCTGAAGGTTGCGAAGTGTGCAAACTGCTCGCCCTTCCCAGCCGAGTGCAGCCCCCACCCGGCAAACGGCACGGCGATCATCAGGAGAGCAGCGCATGCGTGATTTTCACGAGGCCGATCTCCCAGCCTGCGAGGTGAGCCGCCATCGTGGGCCGCGGATGGGTCACCCGCCAGATGGTCCGGCCAATGGACAGGACGAGGACGGATATGCCGACGGATCTATGCAGCATCATTGCTGTGGCTGATTTCTCATCCGGCACCAGCAACATGACCTCCAGATTGTAGATGATGAGGAGCGCGATGTTTCAGTGGAAATCATGGCTCCGGCCGAATAGCGATCTCTACGGCTGTCGTTCATCTTCCCACTCCCTGATCATTATGCCGCGCCGAATATCGGCGCGGCCAATTGCCGCAAGACTTCATCTTGCGCGCCGTAGCAGGATGCTTAAGGCTCTCATCGATGATAAAGCCTGCCTTTCCCGACAAGGACGCATTGCGCCGTGTGGGCGCGAGCGTTCGCGCCCGTCTGGCCAATGACCCGAAGGTTTACAAGGTACCGACCGACACCGCCGAACTGTTCGCAGTCGGGGATTTCCTGACGCAGACGGAATGCCGCCGTCTTGTCGACATGATCGACGTGGTGGCGCAGCCCAGCAAATTGTACGAGGGCGAATATGGCGAGGATTTCCGTACCTCCTATTCCGGCGACCTCGACCGCACCGACCCCTTCGTCCGCGGCATAGCCCGCCGCATTGACGATCTTCTAGGCGTGAGTGGCGAGACAGGTGAGGCCATTCAGGGGCAGCGCTACCTTCCGGGCCAGCAGTTCAAGCCGCATAACGACTGGTTCTATCCCGACCAGGAATACTGGCCGATGGAGCGAAAGAACGGCGGTCAACGCGCCTGGACAGCCATGGCGTTCCTGAACGAGGTGGAAGCGGGTGGGGAAACCCATTTCACCGAAGTCGGCATCAATATCGAACCCAGGCCCGGCGTGCTTCTGGTCTGGAACAACGCCCTGCCCGATGGCACGCCCAACGAAGGCACCATGCATGCCGGGACGCCGGTGGAAAAAGGCGTGAAATACGTGATCACGCGCTGGTACCGGACACGGCGCTGGGGCTGAAGGAAGAGCGCAAAGGCAGAAGCAGCCAGCGCCTCCCTCTCAACCTCAAGGTGTCCGCTTAGCCCGCTCCAACGCTTCGCCAATCAGCTTGCGCGTGTTCTCTATCCCGTAAAGAGAAATGAAGCTTCCCATGCGCGGCCCCTGGCTGCTGCCCAGCAACGTCTCGTACAAGGCGCGAAACCAGTCCCGCAAATTGTCGAAGCCGTAGCGTTCGTCCTTGCCGATTTCATAGACCCAGGTCTGGATATCCTCCGCCGGAATGCCGTCGGCCACGCCGTTCAGCCGTTCGTCCAGCGCCTGCAGCGCATCGACCTCAGGCCCTTCAGGCGCTCTCTTCGCCAAAGTTGGCGCAATGAAATCACGGTTGTAGGCAAGCGCGCTTTCGACCAGTTCGTCGAGTTCCGGGTGCTGCGCCGGATCGGCATCGGGCACGTAATTGGCCAGATAAGACCAGACCTGCCCACTCGTTGCCTCCGCTCTCAGGACGCCGACAAGGTTCAGCAGCAATCCGAACGTCACCGGCAGGCTGTCGCCCGCTCCTTCGACGGAAGCGCCCTGCGCATCGGCCATGTTGGCGCGCAGCAGGTGCCATGCCGGATTGCCAAGCTGCTTGTCGAGCGGCTGTTCGGCCAGCCTCTCGCGGAACTGCCAATATTCATCCACCGCGCGCGGAATCACGCCGCCGTGCAACTGCTTTGCGCTTTTCGGATTGGGAAAGATGTAGAAGCCCAGGCTTTCCTGACTACCATAGCGCAGCCACTCCTCGATCGTCAGCCCATTACCCTTGGACTTGGAGATCTTCTCGCCCTTCTCGTCCAGGAACAGCTCGTAGATCAGCCCTTCCGGCTTGCGGCCGCCAAGCACCTGCGCGATCTTGCCCGACTGGACGCCGCTGTCGGTCAGATCCTTGCCGTACATTTCGTAATCGACACCAAGCGCGGCCCAGCGCATGGCCCAATCGACCTTCCACTGCAGCTTGGCCCGCCCCCCCAGTGCGGACTGCTCCACCTCCCTGCCGTCTTCATCGGTGAAGCGGATGATGCCAGCTTGCACGTCTACCACCTCGACCGGCACCTGAAGCACGACGCCCGACGTGGGCGATATCGGCAGGATCGGCGAATAGGTCTTGCGCCGTTCCTCCCGCAGCGTCGGCAGCATGATGTCGAGTATCGCCTGATTATGCGCGAGCACATTGCGCAACGCATCGTCGAACGCGCCGGAATTGTAGCGATCGCTGGCGGAGATGAACTCGTAATCGAAGCCAAAGCGGTCGAGAAATTCGCGCAGCCGCGCATTATTGTGCGCGCCGAAGCTGTCGTGCGTGCCGAACGGGTCGGGTATGCGGCTGAGCGGCTTGCCGAGTTGGCTCTGAAGCATCCCGGCATCGGGTACATTGTCGGGTACCTTGCGCAAGCCGTCCATGTCGTCGCTGAAGGCGACCAGCCGGGTCGGTGCGCCGGTCAGCGCTTCATAGGCGCGGCGAACGAACGTGGTGCGCAGCACTTCCTGAAAGGTGCCGATATGCGGCAGGCCCGAGGGGCCGTAGCCGGTTTCGAACAGGACCGGGACGAGCTTGCCATCGGCATCGCGCTTTCCATCGGGATACCGCTTGGCGAGGCGCTGAGCCTCCTGAAATGGCCAGGCCTTGGATGTGCGGGCAGCGTCGATGAGTGTCTGGTCGGTCATGCATGCCGCTTTCGCGCAAGCGGCATCTTTAGGCAAGACCGGTCTGAGCGGGCGATTGATGCGGATAATTGCGTGATCCGGCCCTCAAACATCATGCGCTGCCGTTGCCTTTTCGTTCCGCCCTCACCATGAAAGGACCGTGTCGCCAGCCGATCAAACCCACGCCGCATCCGGCGAAGCTTCCGGTCAGGTGGCCGCTGGCGGGCGAGCGCCTCCTTTGAGCCTGCCTGCGCTGCATGCCAGCCATGCGGGAACCTGGATTGCGCAGCCCGGCGGCGAAATTCGCGGCCTTGCGAAGGGCGAGGCGATCATGGCCGCGTCCGACACGCCGATCCTGCTGCTGAATGCGCCGCTTGTCGCCAATCGGCTAGGCTATCCCGACCTGTCCGGTCTCGACCTGCTGGAACTGTTCGCTTTCGTTCATCCGGCGCGGTTCTGCACCCCTACGCCCAAGGGGTTGGCACATGCGCTCGGCCTGCCCGAGGCTAAAAGCGATGATTGCGTGCCGCAGTTGCTGCAACAGGCGGCAGGCGTGTTGCTGGGTAGTTGCGCCGATCCCGCTTGGCCAGAACGCGCCGGAGCCTGGTCGACTCTGCAATCGCTTGCGCGGCTACGCTGGCCTTGGGCGCAGGTTCTTGCTCACCATGTCGCCAAGCCTGAGAAGGCGGAGAAGTGGCTTTTCTCCACCCTCCCCGAATGGGAGGTATCGCCAGAACGCCCGCAACCTGCGCAGGTACTGATCGGCGAGGAGGAGATTGCCGCGCAGCTCTCCCGCCTGACCGGCGAAGGTGCCGAACAACGCGAAGGTCAACGCGATTACGCCCGGGATGTCGGTGGCATCTTCGCGCCGCGTGGTCAGAAGGGAAAGCCGCATCTGCTGCTGGCGCAAGCCGGCACGGGCATCGGGAAGACGCTCGGCTATCTGGCGCCCACTTCGCTGTGGTCCGGAGCGGCGCAAGGGACGGTCTGGGTGTCGACTTTCACCAAGAATTTGCAACGCCAGTTGCGGCGCGAAAGCCGACGCGCGTGGCCCGAACGGCGCAGCGACGGTTCCCCGCCGGTGGTAGTCCGCAAGGGGCGTGAGAATTATCTTTGCCTGCTCAATCTGGAAGACGCGCTGCAAGGCGGGTTTGCCGGACGTCCAGCTGTGCTGGCCCAACTGGTCGCACGTTGGGCTGCCTATTCGCAGGACGGCGACATGATCGGGGGCGACCTGCCCGGCTGGCTGGGCACGCTGTTCCGCAAGCGCGGCATCGCGGCGCTGACCGACCAGCGCGGCGAATGCATCTATGCCGGATGCCCACATTACCGGAAATGCTTCATCGAACGTGCTGCGCGGGACAGTGCGCAGGCCGACCTGGTCATCGCCAATCACGCGCTGGTGATGATCAACGCCGCACGGTCCGGCACCCGCGACCCGGCGCAGCGGCCGACGCGGATCATCTTCGACGAAGGCCATCACGTGTTCGAAGCGGCGGATTCGACCTTCGCCGCTGCCCTGACCGGTCAGGAATGCATCGAACTGCGGCGCTGGCTGATGGGCCCCGAGCGCAATTCGCGCGGCCGGCGGCGCGGCCTCGCCGCGCGGCTGTCGGATGTCGCCAGCTATGACGATGCGGCGGGCATCGCCGTTGCCGATGCGATCGCCGCGGCAGAGGCGCTGCCCGGCGATGGCTGGCTGCAACGCCTGAATGATGGGGAATCGTTCGGCCCGATCGAAGCGCTGCTAGGTGCTGTCCGCGCGGCGACCTACGCCCGTGACGAGAGCGGCGGGCAGGAGCTCGGCTACGGCATCGAAACCGAAGTCGCCGGGCTGGACGGACCCATCGTCCAGATCGCGGGAGAGGCGCAGGAGGCACTGGCAGCGATTCGCCAGCCGCTGCTCAGGCTGGCGGTGCGGCTCGAAAGCATCCTTCAGGATCCGCCCGACTGGCTGGACGGACAGGGCCGCGCCCGGATCGAAGGGGCACGGCACTCACTCGCCTGGCGAATCGACCTGATTGCCGCGTGGGAAGCCCTGCTCAGCCGCCTCGGAGGGCCCGCCGATCCGGAATTCGTCGACTGGCTAGCCGTCGATAGGTCCGAAGCGCGTGAGTACGACGTCGGTATCCATCGCCGCTGGCTCGATCCGATGAAGCCCTTCGCGCGTACGGTGCTGGAACCTGCCCATGGCGTCATGTTGACCAGTGCCACCCTGACGGACCGAGGCGCCGAGGGTGCCGAATGGGACAGCGCAATCGCCCGGAGTGGGGCGCTGCACATCGATGTTGCTCCGTCGCTCGGCAGCGCGATCAGCCCATTCGATTACGCCAGCAATGCCGAAGTGCTCATCGTCACCGATATCAGGAAGGGCGACATTCCGGCGCTTTCGGGGGCTTATGCTCGGCTGATCGAGGCGGCGGGCGGCGGTGTGCTCGGCCTGTTCACCGCCATACGCCGCCTGCGCGCCGTGCATGGCCGAATCGCCGACCGGCTTGCGCGCGAAGGCCTGCCGCTGTTCGCCCAGCATGTGGACCCTATCGACACCGGAACGCTGGTCGATATTTTCCGCGACGACCCGCTGGCATCGCTGCTCGGCACCGATGCCCTGCGTGACGGCGTCGATGTGCCGGGCAATTCGCTGCGCTGCGTGGTCATGGAACAGGTTCCCTGGCCCAAGCCCAACATCCTGCACCGCGCCCGCCGGGCCGCCGCGAAGGAGACACCGGGCGGCGGAAAGGCATTCGACGACCGGATCATCAGGGCCAAACTGGCACAGGCCTGTGGACGGCTGATTCGCAGCCGCGACGATCGCGGGCATTTCGTCGTGCTGTCTTCCGCCTTTCCCAGCCGCCTGCTGACGGCCTTCCCGCCGGGCACCCCGATCATCCGGCTCGGGCTGGAAGAGGCTTTACAACGGGTGGCTGCTGGTGTTCACCCCGCAGCCGACACGGCGTTGCATCCTGCGGCGCCTGCGGACGAATAGGAACGAGCCACGATGAAAATGCTCGGCCTGATGCGCCACGCCAAGAGTGGTTTCGACGATAGCGGGACGCGTGATTTCGACCGTGGGCTTAACGAACGCGGCTGCCGCGGCGCACGGCTGATGGGTCAGCATATCCGCAAGCACGGCGTAAAATGGGACCGCCTGCTCGCCAGCCCGGCACAGCGCGTGAAGCAGACCTTGCACCACGCCCTGCCCGATCTCGAACCGCAGTTCGACAAGCGCCTGTATCTCGCCAGTTCGGACACGGTGCTGGAAGTTCTGCGGGAATATGCCGGCGATGCCGAGACCGTACTGCTCGCCGGACACAATCCGGGTCTGCACGAGGTGCTCTTCGCCATGGTTCCGCCAAGTCGGGAGAACGACCTGTTCGGAGAAGCAGCCACCAAGTTCCCGACGGCGAGTTTCGCAGCGCTGACGCTGGATATCGACGACTGGGCCGATCTTGCCCCCGGGTGCGGGCGGCTGACGCATTTCGCCCGGCCCCGCGATCTCGACCCGGACCTCGGCCCGGAATTCTAATCTTCGGCTTGCGATGCGTGCGGGCGAAATCCCGCCAGTTCCTGCAAGCGAACATCTTCAAACTTGTGCAGCCAACGATTGACGATCTGGCTGAGCGGTACGGGGTTGAGGTAATGCCGCTTGACCCGTCCTTCCCTGCGGCAGGCGACCAGATTGGCGCTCTCCAGCACGCGGAGGTGCTTGGCGACGCCCTGCCGGGTCATCCCCATCCCTTCGCACAGCTGCGCCAGGGTCAGCCCGCCCTCGTCGCCAAGCCGGTCGAGAAGACGGCGGCGGGTGGGATCGGCCAGTGCTGAATACAGGTCCTTCATGAGGCGAGAGGTATGCAACTCAGCGGTTGCCGGTCAATCTGCTGCGAGCCTTTTATCCACCGCCAGCCCACGGCTCGGACGTACGCTCCAGATCAAGCGGCCCTGCCCATGGGCGGCAGAGCGCGAACGCATCTTCGGGCGGAGCATCGGTCCAAACAGGCCGATCCTCCTCAGCAATGAGAACCGGCATCCGATCATGAACATCGGCATATTGCTGTGCGCAACCCGTCATCACCATGGAATAGACGTCGCCCCATCCAGCGCTTCTGCGCCAGATTCCCGCCGCGGTGAACAAGTCGTCACCTGGCAGGGAGAACCAGCTCCGCGTCTTGGCACCTTTCTCCCCTTCAGCCTCGGCCCAGCCGTTCAGCACGATCAGGCAGCGGCGCTCCACGAAGCTAGACCGCCAGAAGGCACCGTCCAGCTTGTCGGAGCGGGCGTTGTTGACGGGCTTCGGCTTCAGCGGCTGACCCCGTGCCCCCTTCGCCTGCAGCGGAAAACCCCAGACCATGCTGCGCAAGGTTCCGCCAGCGATGACCAGTCCAGGGTAGCCGGGGTAGATCTCGGCCGCGAGATTGGCCGCTACGGCCGCATTCTTCACGTCGAACCATTTTGCCACTTCATCGCTGTTCTTCGTCATGCGGTAGAGATTGCACATCAGGCATTCCCGACCACGAAGCATGCTGCGGCCATCAGCGCGCCGGCAAAGCGATTCGACCGGAATCGCTGAAGCGGATTGTGCGGATCCCCGGCATCGAGTGTGACCACCTGCCACGCGAGGTGAAGCGCGACCGGCAGGAGAGCCAGGATGGCAAAGAAATCCTGCCGCAAAAGCCAGAAGCCAAGCGCCCATAGCCCGGCGGCGCCAGCGTAAAACAGCGCGACTCCCGTTCTGACCTTGCGCCCCAGTCGCAAGGCGCTGGACCGGATGCCGACCAGCGCGTCGTCTTCCCGGTCCTGCAATGCATAGATGGTGTCATAGCCGATTACCCAAAGCACCGCGCCGGCATAGATCGGCAGCACGATATCCAACCTCATGTCGAGCAGTGCCATCCAGCCGACGAGCATCCCCCAGGTAAAGACCAGCCCAAGCCAGGCCTGCGGCCACCAGGTAATGCGCTTCATGAAGGGATAGGCCGCGACCAGCACCAGACTGCCAAGGGCAACCAGCTGCGCCTCCCAGCGTAGTTGCAGCAGAACGACAAGGCCGATCAGGCACAGCACCAGCAGCCAGGACCAGGCCGCGCGCTTGCCGACGCGTCCACTCGCAATCGGGCGGCTGGCGGTGCGGGCGACCTGCGCGTCCAGTTTTGCATCGACGATATCGTTATAGACGCAACCCGCACCCCGCATGGTGATCGCCCCCAGCAGCAACCATGCCAGCAGTTCCAGTTGCAACCCCGCGCCTGTCAGCCAGACCCCCCACGCGCAGGGCCAGAACAGCAGCCACCAGCCAATCGGGCGATCAAACCGCGCAAGCATGGCGAGATCGCGCAGTGGCTGGGGCAGGCGCGCCACCAGGCCGCGATGTTCGCTGTCGGGAACGACCTGATCGGTCATGGGCAGGGTTCGTCTCGCTTCATACCTTGCGTCGTAACCGTCTGCGCGGGTATCGCAAGACGATGCCTGCCAAACCCGCCTGGCCCCCGCGAAGCGCGCCGCGCCTGTTCGTCTCATCTGCCCTGTCGCAAGGGGCCGAGATCGCATTGTCCGGCAATCAGGCGCACTATCTCTCCCGTGTCATGCGCGCGGCTGCCGGCGATGCTGTCATTCTGTGCGACGATGTAACCGGCGAATGGGCGAGCGCCGTAATGGCGGCAACCAAGCGTGAGGTGGTTCTGCGATGCGAGCGCCTGCTGCGATCTCGTGAAGCCATGCCGGACTTTCGCCTCTATGCGGCACTGCTGAAGAAGCCTGCGTTCGATCTCGTGCTCGAGAAAGCGACGGAGATCGGTGTTGCGGAAATTCGCCCCATGCTCACCCGCCGCTGCGTTGCTGACCGTCTCAACCTGGATCGCGCGACGACGATCGTGACCGAAGCCGCCGAACAATGCGCGCGCACGGCCCTGCCCCGGATTGCCGAGCCTGTGACGCTCGACGCTATCCTGCGCGAATGGCCCGAAGACCGGCTGCTCTATTTCGCCGACGAACAGGGCGGAGAACCCGCTGCTGCCTGCTTCGCCGCTGGTGCCAGGGAAGGGCCGAAGCCCGCCGCCTTGCTGATCGGCCCTGAAGGCGGCTTCGACGATGCGGAACGCGCGGCAATCCGCGCCGTGCCGCAGGCGCGGGCCATAACCCTCGGCCCGCGTATCCTGCGCGGCGAAACGGCCGCCATAGCGGCGATGGCCGTCTGGATGGCCGTGGCAGGCGACTGGAGCAATTAGCGCTTCCCTCGCACCCCCGGCACGATTAACGCCGCGCGCATGAGCACGCGCGAAACCTCTACTGCCGACGATCCGGTCATCGAAACCAGGGACCAACTGGTCGCGCCGATGCAGAAGGGCGAGAAGGCGCCTGCCGACTGGCGCATCGGTACCGAGCATGAAAAACTTGTATTCAACCGCGCCGACCACCACTCGCCCAGCTATGACGAACCCGGCGGCATTCGCGACATGCTGCTCTCGCTGCAGGAATTCGGCTGGCGACCGGTCGAGGAAGGCGGCAAGATCATTGCGCTGACAGGAGAGGACGGCGCGGTCAGCCTCGAACCGGCAGGTCAGCTCGAACTGTCGGGCGCGCCGCTGGAAAATCTGCATGAGACCTGCGCGGAAACGGGCCGGCATCTTGAACAGGTGAAGGCCATTGGCGAGCGCTGCGATCTCGGTTTTCTCGGCCTCGGCATGTGGCCCGACAAGACCCGCGCCGAACTGCCGATGATGCCCAAAGGCCGTTACGACATCATGAAACGGCACATGCCGCGCGTGGGCACGCTCGGCCTCGACATGATGCTGCGAACCTGCACGATTCAGGTCAATCTGGATTATGCATCCGAAGCGGACATGGTGAAGAAGTTCCGCGTCGGCCTAGCCCTGCAACCGCTTGCCACGGCGCTGTTCGCCAATTCGCCTTTCACCGAAGGGCGCCCCAACGGCTATCTCTCCTATCGCAGTCACATCTGGTCGGACACGGACCCGCACCGCACGGGCATGCTGCCTTTCGTGTTCGAGGACGGCTTCGGCTATGAACGCTGGGTCGATTACATGCTCGACGTGCCGATGTATTTCGTATTCCGCGACGGCAATTATATCGATGCGGCAGGCCATTCCTTCCGCGACTTCCTCGATGGAAAACTCGCCGTCCTGCCGGGTGAAAAGCCCCGCCAGAGCGACTGGTGGGACCACCTGTCCACCGCCTTCCCCGAAGTGCGCCTGAAAAGTTTTCTCGAAATGCGCGGGGCCGATGGTGGGCCTTGGAGCAGGATCTGCGCCCTGCCCGCCTTCTGGGTTGGTCTGCTCTATGATCCTGCCGCTCTGGATGCTGCCTGGAACCTGGTGAAGGACTGGACGATGGCAGAGCGCGAGGATCTTCGGAACGCCGTGCCGCGGCTCGCGCTCGATGCAGAAATACCGGGCGGACGAAAGCTGCGGGATCTTGGCCGCGACGTGCTCGCCATTGCGCGGCAGGGGCTGACCGCCCGTGCACGATTCAACGCGAGCGGTGACAACGAGACCGGCTTCCTCGAAACGCTGGACGAGATCGTGGCCAGCGGAAAAGTACCGGCGCAGCAGTTGCTCGACAAGTTTCACGGCGAGTGGAACGGCGACATAAGCCGCGTTTACAAATACAGCTTCTGACCATTTCGCAGGGTGCTGCATTCGGCTCTGCGGGTTCTCGCGCGTCGCTGAGGCCTCGGCCCTGTTCTCGGGAAGCCATCGCCCGAATTGGCCGGCGATGCTGCCGAGAAGCCTCGTGATCGGAGCATGTTGCGCCGCCCAGGCGTGATATTCGCGATATTTCGGGTCTTCCGCCAGCAGATGTGCCTCTTCCGTTCGCGCGCGCCAGTAATAGATGCCGCTCACGCAGGCGAGGAACACGCTATTGCGAACGGCATCGACTGTAGACCCGCTGCTGACGAGGAAAGGTAGCACCGTCAGCCACCAGAACAGGTTCTTTGAAACATAGGCCGGGTGCCGCGTCAGGCGATAGGGGCCATTGGTCAGCACGCCGCGATAGGTCAGGTTGGAAAAGCGAATGCCGAACGCCACCGTCGCCCAGGCATAAAGCGCCGTAAGCGCAACGAGAACCGCGCCCCACACATATAGCAGAGCGGTGTTCCCCTCCAGCCAATATGCCCAGCCGGGCGTGTCGACCTCGTAGGCCAACATCCCGTTCGCCCCCATGAAGGCGAACACGAATGGCGGATAACATATGAGCGCGGCGATCCAGCCGCCGAGAAAGGGATTGCCGCTACGAATGTGCGAATCCAGCGGTCGCAGGGTCAGAAGATAGCCGACGGTGCCGATCTGCACGTCTATCACGAACAGCAATTCGAACAGCAGGACCGACAACGCCACAGGGTTCGACGCCAATCCTGAAAGGTCCGCATTCACCACTGCCGCGAAACCGGCGGGCAGTATGGACAGCATGAAGGCTCCAAAGAACCCCTTGATGATCCAGGCGCGCCAGTGCCGCAGAATCATGGAGCGGTCCGCATCCGCTCCGCCCATCACCGCGCGGCCGAAATGCCAGGCGCCGTCTCGCGGCTGCGCCATCGCCCTGTCGACCCACAAGACATAAGGAACCGACAGTGGAACAATGAACACCGCTGCTGCCGCAAGCACATCCATCGCGAACAGATATTGCCCCGACCAGTACCAACGCGCGAGGCAGTAGAAGCAGGCGATGATTGCCCATGTTACCCAAAGGCCGAATATCTTGGTGAGGGACACAGACAGTCCGGCACCCCAGGGGCGCCTTGCCTGCCAATCCATACCGGTCGATGGGCGACGATGCACCTTATCGATCAACACCGACCACAAGATCATGGGCACGGCGGAGAAGAACAGTGCCGCCAGTGCCGCATGCGGCCCCGCCATCCGCATCCGAGGACCGGCCAGCGCCAGTGCATCGGCAATTTCGGGATAGTTGCGGCAGAAGGCGATCCACGCCAGCAGACCGCACAAGCCTGCAACACCCACGCCCGCCGAAACATCGCTCGGCGGGCGCTGCAGGGTGGATGGCGCACTTCTTTTCACGCCCTGCGCCTTAGCCGTAAAGGGTTAAGCGCATGGTAAGCGTAGCCTTCAGCGAAACGCGCTGATCGTGCCGCTGTCGTCCAGAATATACAGCGTCTGATTGGCGACGATCGGCGCGAGCGATACCGGCGCATCGAGTTCCCTGAACAGGCTTGCCGCTCCTTCACCCGAACTGACGCGGTAGACCTGCCCTTCGCTATTGGCGACCCACAACTGTCCACCCGCCAGAACCGGACCGGTCCAGAAGATCTGGCCCTTGCGGTCCTCTTCATCGCGATAACGCGGCAATTGCGTCATCCAGCGCACCTTGCCGGTGGAACGGGCGATGGCAAGCAGGCGCGCATCGTCGGTCAGCGTGAAGATCCATTCGCCCGCCACCGCAGGAGTCGAGATACCTGCGACGTTCAGTTCCCAGATTCGCTGCCCGGTCACCAGTTCATAGGCTGCCATCCGACCGCCCTGGCCCAGCGCATAGACTCGTCCGTCCAGAATGATCGGGTCCGCATCGATGTCCGTCAGAGATCCGACCTGAGTCGAAATGGAAGTGCGCGCAAGGGCGTCCGCCCAGAGAACCCGCCCATTTTCGTAACGATAGGCGGCGAGTTCACCCGAGCTGTAGCCAGCGATGACAGTCCCCTGCCCCGCTGCTGGTGCAGCTACACCGAACACACCGGCTTGCGTTCCCGCACCCGATTCCTGCCACTGCTCCTCGCCGGTCGCAGCGTCGAGCGCGTAGATCTGATTGTCCTGCGTCATCACATAGACCGAACCGAAGGAAATCGTCGGCGCACCGCGCAGCGGTCCCGCCGGTTTGACCTTCCAGACCTCTTCGCCGGTGCTGGCGTTCAGCGCGACAACTTGACCCACACCGTTGGTGGCATAGACACGCCCGTCGGCATAGCTGGCACCGCCTCCGAAAGCGGACGCCTCAAGATTGCTGGCAACGGCCATGTTGTATGTCCAGACAGGCGCGCCGCTTGCGGCGTCAAACGCCCGGACCACGCCGCTGGTGTCGACGACATAGAGCCTGCCGTTACCAACCACGGGCGCAGCGGCGAGACGTCGGCGGTTGGTGCTGCCTTCGACGCCTGTCTTCCATGCGATGGTCGGATCGTTCGCAAGCGCCAGATGGCCATAGGCCTTGCTGGCGGTGCCCCCGGCCTGCGCCCAGTCGGTATTCGCCTGTGCTGGCGGCAGAACCAAGGCAACACTGGCAAGTGCCGGATCGACCTGTGCGCCGCTCTCGATACGGGACAGGATCGGCGTGCGTTCGCCGACTGTCGGCGTGGTCGCCGGGCCGTCGCCACCGCCGAACAATCCGCCGGAACAGGCGGAAAGGCTGACGGAAGCACCGGCCAGAAGAGCGAAACGCGAAAAATGCTTGGAAAATGTCGTTTTCATTATCGATCCTGTATCGCAGGCCTTCACTGAGCCGCTTGGGGAGCCTGTTGAGCGGCCGCTGCCGCGCCTGCGCCCTGCTGTTCCAGCAGCGCCTCGACATCGACGATCGCATCCACGCCAAGCTGGCCAGCAATCTGCCGGGCGCGTGAGCGCAGCGAATCCGGCACATCCTCAGCCTTGGCGATTTCGGCAAACAGATTGCCTGCACGCTGCGTGTTGCCAGCCTCCAGATGCGCCATGGCGACCAGTTCGGCGGCACTGCCGAAGAACGGGTTACCCGGCACGGCCAGGCTTTCAAGGCGTTCGATGACCTGCTGCGGCGGCAGGCTGTCGAAACGGGTTGCCACTTCGCGGATGGTCGCAAGATTGCGGAGCGCCGCGGGCGCTTCCGCGTCAGCGCCGACAGCGGCGAAAAGTTGCGCCGCATCCCCCGCCCTGCCCTGCTCCAGGGCAATACCGGCCTGAAGCATCCGGGCGGCACTCTGCGGACCGGCGGCATCGCCGCTCGCCAGCGGATCCAGCAATTCGGCACCTGTGTCGAGATTGCCAGCCTCGACCTGATCGAGCGCGCCGATCAATGCTTCGGAACGCTGCTCCATCGCGGCTTCCTGGCGGTTCTGCCAGTAGAGCCAGCCGGCGAATGCGGCCAGTGCCAGCACCAGCAGGATGATCAGCGGAATACCGAAACGCTGGGCGAATTGGGAATATTGGTCCTGCCGCACGGCATCGTCCACCTCGCGCAGCATCATGTCGTCCTGTGCGGCCTTTTGCCGTCCGGCGCGATCTGCGGGAGTGAGGGAGTTATTCGGTCTAAGGGCCACGCGCGGTCTGTTCCGTCTGTTTAGGATGAATTGCGGGTCTTTAAGGTCCGGCGGCGCTTATCGCAATGCCATGCAGCGAAAGCGGCAGGGATGTCCCCTGACGCGTGAAACGCTGCGATGGAGCCGGGGCGCTGAATAGGCGATGAAGCATCCCACCGCCTCGCCTTCAGGACCAGTCTTCGCGGCCCATGGCGGAACCGTAGAGGCGGCGATAGGCAGCGATCATCTTCGCCGCATCATATTCGCTCGCTGCCAATTCGCGATTTGCTTCGCCAATGCTGCTGCGTAGTTTCGCATCGGCAGCAAGCTTCGCCAGAGAGACAGCAAGGCCCTCCTCGTCGCCTGCAGGCGCAATGAACGCTAAATTTGCTTCGGCTACCATGTGAGGAAGGTCGCCGACGGCAGGGGCAGCGACGGGCAGGCCTGCGGCCATCGCTTCCACGACAGAGATCGGGAACTGTTCGCTGTCGGAAGAGAGGGCGTAAATGTCGAACAGGCCGATGTAGCGGGCAGGCTCGGCGACGAAGCCTGGCATATGCAGCCGGTGGCCCACATTCAGTCGATCCGCTTGCTCTGCAATCGCCTCGCGCTCATCCCCCTCGCCCACGACGACAAGCTGCCATTCCTCAGGCAACGCGGCAAAGGCGCGGACGAGGCGCGGCAGGTTCTTGATGGCTCGCAAACCGGCCAGCGTCCCCACCCATTTCTCATCGGGGCGCTTGATCACCCCGCGCAGCGCATCGTGCCGCGGAACCTTGCGAAAGGCGGAAACATCGATGCCGTTGGGTATGCGTTTGACCCGGCCCATCGGCTGGTCCCAGACCTCGAGCGCGATTTCCTCGAGAACCTCTGACGGAACAACGAGGCCCGACGATCGTGCCAGGGCGATCTTCCGATAAAGGTTTCGCAGCCTCTTGGGTTTGCGAAGCTCATCTTCGTTGAACCCGTCTTCATGGTGGATGAGCGGCGGCAGGCCGAATGCCTCGCTGAACAGCGTATGCGCCATCACCGCGTCCATCGCGCCCCAATTATAGGTGAGCACCAGATCGTAGCCCGCCATCGCGCGGGCAAGCTTCTGCAATCGTCCGGGGGTGGGTCTGCCCTTCAGCGCGGGAAAATCATCCGGCATCCGGACGGTGACGCGCGGTGAAATCTGCCCGGCGGCTTCCCGCCTCTCGGGCACGCCGGAGACAATGGTGTGCGCTGCACTCGCGCCGAAAGCGTTGATAAGCTGCACACTGCGCAACTCCTTGCCGCCGGCCGCGAAGGTCGAATGCAGATGCAGGATGCGCGGAACGGCGGCGGATGCTGAAGCAGTGCGCTTCGATCCGTTCGCCTTTGTCGTGGTCCCACCAGCACCGCTCTTGCGGGCCTTGCCATGAACCGATTTGCGCGCGTTACCCGTGGCCTTCCGCATCATGAAATGCGCGCGAGCAGCCGGTCGATGGCGGCACGGGCCACCGGCTCGTCAAGCTGAGGGGCATGGCCGACATCGGGAACCACCACCGCTTCGGCATCGGGATTGCGCTCCACCATTCTGGCGAGCGTGCGGTCGGCGAAGAGGTCGGACAGGGCACCGCGCAGGATCAGCAGCGGCCGCCCTGCCAGAGCCTCATAGGCAGGCCACAGATCGGGCGGCGCGGCACCTTCGTCTGCAGCGAAAGGTTCTGCAATCGCCATGTCGTAATCATAGCTGATGCGTCCGTTCTGGCCGAGAACCATGATGCGCTTCGCCATGTCCAGCCATTCATGCGTCGAATGGTTGGGAAATGCGGAACCGTGCGCTTCCTCTAGCGCGCGGGCGGCATGCATCCAGGTGGCGTAGGTGCGGCCCTGCCCGACATATTCGCGGATGCGGGCGAGGCCCGCTTCCTCCAGTTCAGGGCCGATATCGTTCAGAACCGCGCCCGCTATGCGGCCCGCGTTCTCTGCCGCCATCATCATCGTCATCAAACCGCCGAGCGATGTGCCGATGGAGACGAAGCGATCGATCCCGAGTTCATCCAGCAAGGCCGTCACATCCTCGACATAGGTGGCCGGGCCATAGCTGTGCGAAAGATCGGCATAGGCGCTCTGCCCCCGCCCCCGCATTTCCGGGACGATCACCCGCCATTCGGGAGCCAGGTGCTCTGCAAGGTCGGCGAAATCGCGGGCGTTTCGCGTAAGCCCGTGCAGGCAAAGGACAGGCGGCCTGCCGTCCGCCGCTTCGCTCCCGTAATCGCGATAATGCAGTTCGAGCCCGTCGGCGCTGGTCCAGTACCGGTCGGCAAAGATGTTCGTCATGATCGCAATTCGTTTCCGCAGTCCGGCCCGCCTGAGGGCCACAGGAACAGGACGCACCGGCTTGCCATGCTGCCGGCGCATGCCCATTATCGCGTGATGCGAACCGAACCGCAACCCGCCCCCTATCGCCCTGCCCCTGAAATCCTTGGCCTGGCGGACTGGCTGGGCGACCCGGTCGAACCGGCCCGCTTCCCGAAGCACATCGTGCGTTTCCGAAACGACCGCTGGGCCGATGCGGTCGGGCTTGGCGGAATGGACGATGCAGGATGGGCGAAGCATTTCGCCGGGTTCGAGCCGCTGGACGACAATCTGCAGAAGCCTCTGGCGCTGAAATATCACGGGCACCAGTTCCGCACATATAATCCGGAACTGGGTGACGGACGCGGTTTTCTCTACGCGCAGCTCCGCGACGCAGCAGGCAGGCTGCTGGACCTCGGCACCAAGGGATCGGGCCGCACGCCCTATAGCCGCACGGCAGACGGTCGCCTGACGCTGAAAGGTGCCGTGCGCGAAATCTTGGCGACGGAGATGCTCGAAGCGCTGGGTGTCGATACCAGCAAGACCTTCTCGGTCGTCGAAACGGGCGAGGAACTGCATCGCGGAGACGAACCCTCGCCCACCCGCTCAGCCGTAATGGTGCGGTTGTCGCACGGCCATATCAGAATCGGCACCTTCCAGCGGTTGGCCGCGCTGCAGGAGGCGGAGCACATGGAGGCGCTGATCGCCTATTGCCTCGAACAGTTCCCCGGCTCTCAGCCGCCGGACGATGCGCCGGGGCGCGGCGATCCCGCAATAGTGCTGATGCACCAGGTGGTGGAACGCTGTGCCGATCTTGCGGCCGCATGGATGGTCGCTGGCTTCGTTCACGGCGTGCTCAATACCGACAATATCAACATCTCGGGCGAGAGCTTCGACTACGGGCCGTGGCGTTTTGCCCCGCAGTGGGATCCGGGCTTCACCGCCGCCTATTTCGATCACCAGTCACTCTATGCCTTCGGCCGCCAGCCCGAAGCGATGCACTGGAACTGCGGGCAATTGGCCGTCGCCCTGCGTCTCCTTACGGAAGCCCCGCCCCTGATCGCGGCACTCGACCGCTTCGTTCCCCTGTTCGAAGCAGCGATGCAGCGGCGCTGGTGCTGGAGGCTGGGTGTTCGTTCTGCCGGTGCCGAGGCGGACATGCATCTGCTGGAACAGAGCGTCGCGGAGATGCGCGCCGAGCAGATCTCGCCCGATGCTTTCTTCTTTCGCCATCGCGGCGGGCGCGATGCGGAAGGCGCCTTGGCGGAGGCGCTTGTTGACCATCAGACTCTGCCCGGTGCGAGCGACGGGAGTTTCTGGCAAGGAGAGCCGCCGTCGCTGCATATCGAGGAAGTCGAGGCGCTCTGGGCGCCGATCGCAGAGCGAGACGACTGGCAGCCACTCTTTCAGAAGATCAACGCCATCAGGGCCCTGGGCGCTGTACTACGGTCGTAAAGAGAAAACGGCCAACCTTGAACGCGAGTGGATTATATCTGTAATGCACCCATATGTCGTGCCATGGTGCCGGTCCGGTTCATCACGCTTTACCTCGCATGAGCGGTACGTGTGATGTTTGACGAATTTGAAGATTGAGGGTCATTTTGACTGCTAACGAGATCATTTCTTACGAACCTGCGACCGGCAAGGAATTGTGGCGCAGAGCGGCAGGCAATGTCGACGAAACGGTGGATCGGGCGCGGCGGGCATGGCCCGCCTGGGCAGCTCAGCCGCTGGCGACCCGTATCGAATTGATGCGCCGTTTCGCCAACGAGGTTCGAAAGGCGAACGATGCCTTCGCCGAACTGATCTCGCGCGAAACGGGAAAGCCCTTGTGGGAATCGCGCACCGAGGTCGAGGCGGTAGTCGCCAAGGTCGAAATCTCGATTACCTCTTACGCCGAACGCACCGGGCAGAAGAAGCTGGACAGCGCGCTCGGCGGATCGGCGGCGGTTCGGCACAAGCCGCATGGCGTGATGGCGGTACTCGGCCCCTATAACTTCCCTGCCCATCTGCCGAACGGACACATCGTGCCCGCCCTGATCGCAGGCAACGCGGTCATTTTCAAGCCGAGCGAGAAGACACCGGCGGTGGGCGAGTTCCTGCTCGGCTGCTTTCACCGCGCCGGCGTTCCTGCCGCCGCCGTGCAATTGCTCACGGGCGGGCCGCAGGAAGGCAAGGATCTGGTCGCGCACCGTGACATCGACGGTGTACTGTTCACCGGATCGGCGCAGGCAGGTATCGCGATCAACAAGAAGCTCGCGACCAATCCCGGCAAGATCGTAGCGCTGGAAATGGGCGGCAACAACGCCATTCTGGTGCTGGACACTCCCAAGATCCAGGATGCCGCCGTCACCATCATCCAGTCGGCTTTCACCACCGCAGGACAGCGCTGCACCGCCGCCCGGCGATTGATCGTCAAGGCGAGCATGTACGATGCTCTCATCGAAGAGGTGAAGCGGCTGGCGGATCGGATCATCTTCGGCGAGCCCTTTGCCGATCCTGCCCCTTTCATGGGCCCGGTGATCGACAATCAGGCAGCCGATCAGCTGACCGAAAGCTTCCTCTACCTGCTTTCGAACGGCGGCAAGGCCATCAAGCACATGAAGCGACCCAACGATGATCTGCCGTTCGTATCTCCGGCCATCATCGATACGACCAAGCTGGAGGACCGCCCCGACGTCGAACTGTTCGGGCCGCTTCTTCAGGTGATCAAGGTCGACAGTTTCGATGAAGGCATCGCCGAGGCGAACAACACGCGCTTCGGTCTTTCGGCCTCGCTGATCGGCGGCACGCCGCAGGATTACAACCGATTCTGGGCAGGCATCCGCGCCGGGATCGTCAACTGGAATCGCCCGACGAACGGCGCGTCGTCGAAGCAGCCTTTCGGAGGCGTGGGACTGTCGGGCAATCACCGGCCAGCAGCGTTCTACGCCGCCGACTACTGCGCCTATCCCGTGGCCAGCACCGAAATGGACCAGCCGCGCGCCAGCATCGGCGTGGGATTTCGCGACGGCTGATCGGGAGTGAAATCAGCTAGCCGCCCACACGATCAGCTGCCGCTGGTGACGAGATCGACCTCGGTCGTGCCTTCCCCGGCCGGACGGGCATAAACCACATAGGAAGCGGCACCCTTGTTTCCGCTAAGGATCGAATCGCCGTCCTGCCGGATCTGTTCCGCGCCATAGCCATTCGCCCGGGCCCGACTCGCGTAGAATGCCAGCACGTCGTCGATCGAGACCGGTGTCAGGAAGCTGACGACGCGGAGCGAGCAGGCGCCCTCGTCTGTGCCAGCAGCCTCCTGCGTCGCGCCGCGAGGATAGACCGGAAATGCGGCGGGGAGCCGGGCCGCCCAGGCCGAAGAATAGGCCACCTTCTCGGCGCAATTGGCACCGCCGGGTTTGACGGCGCTACGCGCCGCCGCCGTCAGCGCGGAATCCTCCGGAATGCGGGCTCCGTATTCCTGTGCCGGAGGCGCTGGGCTAAGCCGGTCCGCACCGCCGACCAGCGCTGCGGCTTCCTGCCGTGCCGCCGCAATCTGCTGCGGCGCGCGCTGTTCTGCGGACAATGCTAGAGAAGATGAATTCCCGCCCACCACTTCGGGGTCCACCATCACGGCACTGTCATCCATCTCCCCGGCGTCCGGATCATCCTCGTTGCCGCACCCCGCCAGCATGGCCATGGGAATTACCAGGCCCAGGCCGTAACGAAAACGCCTGCTTTCGCGCATGCTATGTGTGGCGACTTCATTTCGGGCCATCGGTAATCTCCGCAACTGGGTATTCGGTTCGGCTGACTTGCACGAACAACTTCGCAGAGTCCCCAGCACGAGCGGCGAATTTGCGCCCTGTCCCGAAAGGGATCGAAAACAGCGCTCTCCTTACCTGCACATTAGCAGGCTTGCCGCTACCGGGATCAAGAACGGCCCCCGCTTGTGACGGGAGCCGTTCTTCACGGCCTGGTGGGTGCCGTGCCTGGCCGCCGGCGATGGCAGCCGAAGTGCAAACTTCAGGTCAGATTAGCGGCAGCGAGAGTCGCTGCGGTCGATTTCGCGGCCCAGCAGCGCACCGCCTGCGGCACCGAGGATCGCGCCTAGCGTCCGGTCACCGCGTCCGGCGACCTCTCGTCCGGCCAGAGCTCCGACTGCGCCGCCGATCAGAAGGCCCGTCGTGCCGTTTTCCTTCTGGCAGTAGTAGCGTCCGTCATTACCTGCCCAAACGCGGGTATTGCGGCGCACGGGTTCGCCATAGCGATCATACTGCGAATAGTTGCTGCGGCGGTAATCGTCATAGCGATCGCGGCGGTCCTGCTTGTAATGACCGCGCTTGCGACCGTGTTCAAAGGTCAGGTCGCCATAGGCAGCGGTCTGGGCAGCAGGCGCTGCATGCGAGGGAACGGCGGCCTGCGCGGGCGTGGTCATGGCAAGCGCGGGCAGGGCGCCGGTCATGGCGATGGCGAGAGCGGTTTTCTTGATGGAGGAGAGGGTCATCGGATCGATCCTTTATTCTGGCGTTTGCTGACGAGGGTGAGTGACGCCCCTGTTCGACCCGTTCAGTAATAGTGCGCCTTTCCTGAACGATCAGCAACGCCTGCAGAATTTCTCGATTTTGCGACGAGTTGAATTCCGGAAAGCGACAGGTCGCATTCCGCAGCTTTGTGGTTGCCCCAGGTTCATCCTGAGCCTAGGCGCAGCGACGATGGATACGCCCGAGACCACGCCGCAACCTTCCGGCCTCGGGGCAGCCCTGGGTGCCTATGTCATCTGGGGCTTCCTGCCGCTTTACCTGATCCTGGTGCGATCGGTTCCGGCGGTCGAATTCGTCGGCTGGCGTATCATCTTCACCCTGCCGATCTGCCTGATCATCGTCGCTTTCCGCCGGCAGGCAGCCGACGTGCTGCGTGCCTTGCGGAACAGGCGCGTCATGCTCACGCTGACGGCCAGTGCTCTGCTCGTCGGTTTGAACTGGCTCGTCTATGTCTGGGCCATTCAGAAGAACTACGTCTATGCCGCCAGCCTGGGCTATTACATCAATCCACTGGTGAATGTTCTGCTCGGTACCATCCTGCTCAAGGAGAAGCTGTCGCGGGCGCAGTGGGTTGCAGTGGCGCTGGCGGCTTCGGGGGTCGCGCTGCTTCTGGGCGGCGCGCTTACAACCCTGTGGATCAGCCTGACACTTGCGCTGAGTTTCGGCACCTATGGATTGCTGCGGAAACAGGTGGATGTCGGGTCCCTCCCCGGCCTCACGATCGAATCTGCTATTCTCCTGCTACCTGCCGCTGGCATTGCCTGGTGGTTCGCCGCCAGCGCGCAAGGGACCGCCATCGACGATTCGCTGTCGCTGACCGTGCTGATCGCCGCAGGCGGAGCGCTCACCGCATTTCCGCTGCTGCTTTTCGCCATAGCGGCGCGGCGGATGAGTTATTCGACCCTCGGCTTCATCCAGTTTCTTGCGCCCACCATCGTATTCATACTCGGGCTGACGGTGTTCGAAGAGGAGTTGAAGCTGGTGCAACTGGCGTGCTTCATCCTGATCTGGACCGCCGCCGCGATCTTCATCTGGGATCTGTGGTCCCGCCGCGAAAGAGCGGCCAGACCAGCGAATGCGGTCAGCCGGTAGGCATCAACCCACCATGCGCCAGCCGATAGTCTGGCCAGCATGATACGGGACAATCTCACCACCTGCGATCGCCATAACCTCCGGCACCTGCACTTCGGCTCGCTCCAGCGTGACCGTGCCTTCGTTCAACGGCAGGCCGTAGAACCGCGGTCCGTGTTCGGAAGCGAAGGCCTCCAGCCGGTCGAGCGCATTTTCCTCGTCGAATACGGTGGCGTAGCTTTCCAGCGCATGCGGTGCGTTGAAGATCCCGGCACAACCGCAGGAGGACTCCTTGGCCCCGCGCGGATGCGGCGCACTGTCGGTGCCGAGGAAGTATTTGGGCGATCCCGAAACCGCAGCCTTGCGAAGCGCGAGGCGGTGCTCCTCACGTTTGGCGACGGGCAGACAGTAGAAATGCGGCCGCAACCCACCTGCAAGGAATGCGTTGCGATTGATTTGCAGATGCTGCGGCGTGATCGTCGCCGCGATGTTGGAACTGGACGATGCCACGAATTGTGCAGCTTCTCTGGTGGTGATGTGTTCGAATACGACTTTCAGACCCGGCAGGTCGCGCACCAGCTTCGTCATGATCCGGTCGATGAACACGGCCTCCCGGTCGAAAATGTCGACATTGTGGTCGGTCACCTCGCCATGCACCAGCAGCGGCATGCCGATCTGCTGCATGCACTCGAGCACCGGCATGATGTTGGCGATAGCTGTCACGCCATGCGCGGAATTGGTGGTAGCATTGGCTGGATATAGCTTGGCTGCGGTAAAGACGCCTGCTGCAAAGCCGCGCGCAACCTCGGCAGGATCGCTGTCATCCGTGAGATAGCAGGTCATCAGCGGCCGAAATGTACTCGCTTCCGGCAAAGCCGCGAGGATGCTGTCGCGATAGGATTCCGCTGCCGCAACATCTGTCACCGGCGGCGAAAGATTGGGCATGACTATCGCGCGGGCGAATTGCCGCGCCGTGTAACCCAGCACGCCTCGCATCATCGCCCCGTCGCGAAGGTGCACGTGCCAATCGTCCGGGCGGCGAATGGTGATGGTCTGCTGCTGGTTCATGGCCCTCGCCTTACCGTCGCTCCTCACGATGCGCCAGACCTGCGGCGACTTGAAACGCATCCGGGGAAGCCCAAGTTCAACACATGACATCCGGCAGACTGTTCGACCGCGCGATTATTCGCATCACCCCTCAAGACAGCGAAGAAGATGCCGCTGCGTTTCTGCAAGGGCTGGTCACGAACGATGTCGCGGGCAACCTGCCGGTATGGACCGGTTTGCTGTCAGCGCAGGGAAAGACGCTGTTCGACTTCTTCGTCTGGCAGGGCGGCGATGATTCGCTTCTGATCGATTGCGAGGAAGCTGCCGCCGACGATCTGGCGAAGCGGCTGACGCTTTACCGCCTTCGCCGCAAGCTGACCATCGAGCGTGACGACTCGCTGGGTGTATTCTGGTCGGCCAAGCCGGACGACAGAGCCATACCGGACCCTCGGCTGCCGGAACTCGGCTTTCGCTGGGTCGCTGAACTGGCTGGCGAGGACAACGATGTTTCCGAACCGTACAGGCAGCATCGCCTGTCCTGCGGCGTGGCGGAAGGGCAAGCAGAGATCGGCGACATTCTCTGGCTCGAGGCTAACGCCGCTGAACTGAACGGCGTCAGCTTTTCCAAGGGATGCTACATCGGGCAGGAAAACACCGCCCGCATGAACTGGCGGCAGAAGGTCAATCGCCGCATCATCGTGGTGCCTCTGTCCTCGTCGGACGAGAAAAGGCAGAAGCTGGCGTACCCTTCTCTGGATCTGGCAGTAGACCATCTGCGGGTGGATGCGATCCCGCCGCAGGTCGTGCCTGACTGGCTGCAACCGGAAGAGCCAGCCAGCAACTGAACCAGCATGCTTCAGCCCGGCGCTTGCAGGCCAAGAACGTCGGGCATAGCTTCCGTTAGCAGCCGTTCCGCCCGGTCCCGCGCGGCACCCACAGGCAGACCAAGGGAATTGGCCAGCGCCTTTCCCATCAAGGCATCGCCGAGCGCCAGTAGTACAAGCGTGAGCGTCTGTTCATGCACGGTCGCTGCGCCTTCCGGCGGGATGGCATCGTCGGATGCCAGTTCGTCGACCAGCGTGTGAATGGTTTCCACGATCGGATCGAGCGCATCCTCGTTGCCGGTCAGGATCATCCAGCTGGCGAGAGCGCCCGCGCCTTCGCGGTCGAATGCATCGAAGGTCAGGTCGACGACTTCTCTCGGACTGCCGAAGCCGGCGCGGCTCGCTTCCACCGCTTCGCGAATGGTCACGCACACGGTTTGCGCCAGATGCTGGGCCAGTGCCTTCTGCAATCCCGACGCAGAGCCGAAATGATGGAGGAGATTGGCGTGCGTGCGCCCGACCCTGCCGGAAACAGCCTTCAAGGTAACGGACTGCGGCCCGGTCTCGATCAGCAGACCGCGAGCCGCCTCGAGCGCTGCAGTGCGGGATTCTTCGGGGGAGAGGCGCTTTCGCGTCGCCATGTGCTTCCTTGCGTCGCAGATTTTCGGGGAGGTCTCTGCGCTTTACTCCAACGCGATGATTTTGCAACGACCCTTATTGACACTGATGTAAGTAAGGCTTAGTTTTTACGCGACAACCAAGCTTCTGGAAAGATCATGAACGCACCTGCCACATTCGCGCCCTTGCCGACGGACGGTCACCGGAAATCTCCGACTCCGGACGATCTCGAACTCAACATCCGTGACCGCCGCTTTTCGCGAAAAGGCGAGACGGGCCGCTGGTGGCTCAATGGCGATCCCGTTGCGACAGCCTGGTTCAACGCGCTTTCAGCGACTTTTCCCCGGGGCGAAGCCTTCTTTATTGAATCCGTGAAAGCGAACCGCGATGGCGCCCCGCCCCGCCTCGCGGCGGAAATCCGGGCATTCGTGAAGCAGGAAATCAATCACACCCGCGAACATATCGTCTTCAACAAGCAGGCGGAGCGTTCCGGCTATGACATCGCCTTCATCGACCGCCGGGTTGAGGAGATGCTGGCCCTGACCAAGGGCCGCCCGGCTTACGTCAACCTTGCCGCGACGATGGCGCTGGAACATTTCACCGCGATGCTGGGCCATGAATTGCTGGCCGATCCTGTTCATCTGCAGGGCGCCGAAGGTGAGCTGGGCGACCTCTGGCGCTGGCATTCGGCGGAAGAAGTCGAGCACAAGGGCGTTGCCTACGACACATGGCTGCATGCGACCCGCGACTGGAGCCGTTTCCGTCGTTGGCGAGTGAAGAGCCTGCTGATGCTGATCGTGACGCAGCGCTTCGTAATCCATCGTATCCAGGACATGATCAGGCTGCTGGAGCAGGACGGATTGACCGGCTGGAAGTGGAAGGCGAAGATCATCGCCTATCTGTTCTGGAAACCGGGCTTCATGCGCCGGATCGTGCCGCAATGGTGCGCCTATTTCATGCCGCGCTTCCATCCCTGGAACCACGACGACCGCGCGCTGATCAAGCAGTACGAAGGCGAATTCCAGGACGCCCTGCTGCCGGCGGAGTGACAGTTAAGGCAGGGTAGCGTTCGCCGGCCGATCAGGCAGCGCGCGCTACCCTGCCGGTCGCCAGGTTCATTTCGTACAGGGTTGCCGATTGCTGCCCCGACAGCGCACCTCCTGGTGAGGCGATCGCGCCGGTCGCCTCAAAGCCGAGCTTGGCGAGCAAACCCCCCGATGCCGCATCGTCGTGGTAGTGAAGAAAAGCGACGGAGGAATGGCCGAGCATCTTGGCCATGTTCAACATCGCACCCGCCGCTTCGGTAGCATGGCCTTTGCGGCGGTGGTCCTTGCCTATCCAGCACCCCATTCGCGTGCGTCCACATTCGTCCTGGCGGAGTGCGATGCCGCCGATCACCTTCTGCCCATGAGGGCCGGGATGCACGATAACGAGCGCAGGATGCATGGCATCCACTTCGTCGCCCGCAAAGGCGATCGCATCAGCCCGCCGATGCGGCCATGACGACACGGCGCTTTCGAGAGGTTGCGTGATGCCAACTGCATTTAGCAAAGCTTCTTTGTCTTCCGGCCAGGCGGGTCGCAGAAAAAGGTTTCGGCTGCGATGGAACATCGTCGAATTCTCCTATGTTCATCAACGCAGATGCCGCCATTTGGTGACATTACTGCGGCACTGAAATGGAAAAATCCGACGATCTGACTAGATAAAACGATAAGAGGGAAACAGGATGCGCCACAAAGGCGGTCCCGTTTCCCTCATCAGCCGAAGGATGCCTTCGGCGAAGGGCCGCCGCTAACGGCAACCGGATATCCAAAGCTTACTCGGCTGCCTGCGCCGCTGCGTCCACGGACACGTATTTGCGGCCCAGCTTGCCAGAATGGAAGCGGACACGACCTTCGATCAGCGCGAACAGCGTGTGATCGCGGCCCATGCCGACGTTGGAGCCGGGATAATATTTCGTGCCGCGCTGGCGAACGATGATGTTGCCACCGATCACTTCTTCGCTGCCGAACTTCTTCACGCCGAGGCGCCGGCCGGCCGAGTCGCGACCATTGCGGGATGAACCGCCTGCTTTCTTATGTGCCATTGCGCTCTACCTCTTACTTCTCGTCTGCCGCCTTGGCGGGGGATGCTTTCTTGGCTGCAGGCTTGTCACCACCAACGGCAGTGATTCGCAGCAGGGTCATCTGCTGGCGATGGCCGGCCTTGCGGCGATAATTATGGCGGCGGCGCTTCTTGAACACCGTCACCTTGTCGCTCTTCGCCTGCGCGATGATCTCGGCAGAAACGGTCACCTTCGACGCGTCCTGCATGCTGTCGCCTTCGCCGGCCAGCAGGACATCGCCCAGCGTGACCGTATCACCGGCATAACCGGTGAGCTTTTCGACTGCGATCTTGTCTCCGGCGGCAACCCGATATTGCTTGCCGCCCGTGCGCACTACTGCGAACATGGTGCCATTACCCTTAATCAAATGCTGTGCCGCCCCGCCTGCGTTCCAGTGACGAAACGGCGCGCCGGACCGCCCGCGATTGCGGACATCCGGAAAGATGGCTGCCGTTAAGGGAGATTATGGCCCAAGTCAACGCTTGCCCGCTGCAAAAACGCTGCTGTCGCACAGTATGGCTGGCAAGCAGGACAGGCCCTGCTATGGCCTTTACCACCATGCGCGACCGTACTCTGCACTTTCCGCCCTCTACCCTGGACAGGTATGCCGCCCGCGCTCCGCTTGCCCTTGCCCTTGCCGCGCTGCTGGCGGGATGCGCCAGCGACGACCGCTATCCCTCACTGGCATTGCGGGATGCGGAAAGGGCCGAAGAAAGCTTCGAGCCGGTGATTGCCGACATTCCCGTTCCGCAGCCTTCTCCCCTGCCAGCGGCAACAGAGAACCGCCTCGCAGGCCTGGTCACTGCTGCACGCGAATCGCATGCCGCTTTCGTAGCAGCTCTGCCGTCCGCGCGGCGTGCGGTAGCGGCCGGCGCGAATGGCGGAGTGACTTCCGACGCCTGGGCGGCCGCGCAGGTGGCGCTTGCCGATCTCGACACCAGGCGCAGCGCCACTGCTGTCCCGCTAGGCGACCTCGATCTTCTCTACGTGGATAGCACACTGGCTTTTCAGAAGATTGATCAGGTGGCGGAGGCGCGTGACGCGGTCATCGCTCTGGTCAGCGAGCAGGATCGCATCCTGCAGGATCTGCGCGCCCGCATTCGTCCCTAGTTCCAGCGGGCGAGGTCGTCATGATCCTGCCCGCGCGGTTCTATCCAGTGCCAACCGTCGCTGCGCTTTTCGCGCTTCCAGAACCATGCGGCGCTTTTCAGATGGTCCATCGTGTAATCGACCGCCGCCAGACTGTCCCGCCGGTGCCGCGCTGCGGCAGCGACAAGGACGATGGGCGCAGCTGGTTGAAGATAGCCGACGCGGTGCCACGCCAGAACGCCCTCGAGCGCGAACCGCGACATCGCGGCTTGCGCCAGTTCTTCCATGCCCGGCAGCGTCAACGGCTCGTAATGGGTGAGGTGTAACGCCTTCACGTCGTTGTCCGGGCGCACTTTGCCGACGAAGCTGGCTATTCCGCCGCTGCCGGGATTGGCCTTCGCGAAACGCGCCAGCGCCTGTCCTGCCGAAAAGCCCTTCTCCAGCAAGCGAACGTCGATCACCGCCTCAACCGCCGCTCACCGGGGGCAGCAAGGCGATCTCATCCCCGTCCTGTGCTGCAAGGGTACTCTTGTCAGGCAGTAATCTGCCGGAACAGGCGACATTTACCTTTTCGCTTTGCAGCTTAGCCGCGACGTCCAGCCCCACCGCCTCGATCAGGCCATTCCAGTCGAGAGGCCCGTCGACCATGCGCTCGCCCGCACCGGCAAGGTCCTGCAGCGGACCGAGAAACAGGATCTTTACCGCCATTCGTCAGCCGCCGGTCATCGACATGTGCCGGGGCTGCGCCGGGGTCTGGCCATGTGCATCTATGCGGAAAGCATGCCGGGCAGGCTTGATCCGCATCGCGTGATTCAGGGCAGAGTTCAGGCCGTCCTCCGGATCATCCGAGCGGAGCGCTGCGCGCAGATCCACCTGTTCGCCGCCGCCCAGGCAGGGATAAAGCTGCCCGGTGGTCGTCACCCGTATGCGGTTGCACCCTTCGCAGAAATTCTGCGTCAGCGGCGTGATCAGGCCAAGCCTCCCGCCGGTCTCCGCTATATCGAAATAGCGCGCCGGCCCGCCTGTGCGATAGGTGCTCGGCCGCAGGGTCCAGCGCGCCTCAAGCCGGTCACGCACTGCCGATAGCGGCAGGTAATGGTCCATCCGGTCGCCGTCGACTTCACCAAGCGGCATGACTTCGATCAGGGTGATTTCATGCCCTTCGCCATGTGCCCAGCCGATGAGGTCAGGCAATTCGACCTCGTTCAATCCCTTAAGCGCGACCGTATTCAGCTTGACCTTCAACCCGGCGTCACGCGCGGCAGCAATACCTTCAAGCACCCGCTTCAGACGATCACGCCGTGTCAGCCGCGCGAACAGAGCGGAGTCGAGTGTGTCAAGCGAGACATTCACCCGCTTCACACCCGCATCCGCCAGTGCGGCAGCATGTTCCGCAAGCTGCGTGCCGTTGGTAGTCAGGGTCAGTTCGTCAAGCCCATCACCAAGGCGCCGTCCCAATGCGCGGACCAGATCCATCATGTCGCGCCTGACCAGCGGTTCACCGCCTGTCAGGCGGATGCGGCGGATTCCCCGGTCGATGAAGCCCAGCGCGAGATGGTGCAGTTCGTCCAAGCTCAGGACCTCGCTGCGGGGCAGGAACTGCATCTTTTCCGGCATGCAGTAGGTGCAGCGCAGGTCGCACCGGTCGGTAACAGAAAGACGCAGATAGGTGACATGCCGCGCAAACGCATCGACGAGCGGGGCGGAACGGTCTTCGGCAGGTGGTGTCGCATTGGCGCGCAATTCGCTCATGATGCCACAAAGCTAGGCGCCGTCAGCCGTTCCCGCAAGCTTCAGCAACTGTCCGGTGACGCTGGGAGCCTTCGCCAGATAACGGATAGCCGATTCGATGGCCGCAGCATCGCCACCGGCGATCAGGTTGGCGCGGTGCGGGGTGGTTCGGCGGGCGAGATCACGGATCGCAGCGCGGCGCCAGTCGTCGTGGTCGTACGGCGCGGCAGGCAATTGCAGCAGCAATGCGGGCGCGCTTGTCAGCGCCGCGAGCGCCTGCGGCATCCATGTGGCATGAAAGACCGCCGCAGCCTCAATGGCGTGCGGCGGCAGTCCGTCGACTTGCAGAACGAGCTGCTCGCCCATTCAGCGCCGTTCCCGGCGGAGAGTTATACCAATTTCTTCGTTTGCTTCGGCAATCGCCAGCTTCACGATCTTGACAGTCACAGCCCGCACCCGCTCGTCCTGAAGGAACAGCGTTTCGCATATGTGGTCGGCCACCGCCTCGATCAGCTTGAAATGCGTCGACGGCGGCAGGGCTTCACGCGCGGCAAATTTCAGATCCATGTAATTCTTGCTGGCATCCAGCGGCGTGTCGGGCTGATAGCTGTCGGCGACCCGCATTTCGGCATCGATGGAGATGCGTAGCGGCTGCGGCTTCCCGGTTTCCTCGGAATAGATGCCGGTCAGCACATCCACCTCGAGATCGGCAACCTGGAGCGTCAGACTATCGGGCAATGGAAAGGACTTTCTGCTGCTGGTGTTTCACGCTTCTGCGGCCTTGCAGCACTTGGCCGCCCTGTCCAGTCACGGGTTTGCAGCTTGACGCCACCGACGCAGGCGCGACAAGGTGACGTAAGGGGCTGGAGAGGGGAATTCCAATGCGCAGGCCGAAGATTCTGGCGAAGCTGGGGCTAATCGCCCTCATTATTTCCGTCGCTGTCTGGATACTCGCCATCGGCGGTGCGACGGCGGCCCGTCTCGACATTCTTGCCAAGATCGATGGATTCCGCGGCATCTTTTACGCTGCCCCGCTTGCCGCCTTCGGAGTGCTCTTCGCGCTGATCGTCCTGATTGCAGGCTGGGTCATGCTACGCACGACCATCAGACGCGCGCTGGCTGGCTTTCTCCTGTCGACCGGATTTCTGGTGCTTGTTGCCTTCGTGGTGCTGCCCACCCGCGATCTGCCGCCCTTGCACGACATTACGACAGACACCGCAAACCCGCCGCAATTCACCACGCTTGCGTTGCGAAAGGACAATCTGGTCGGAGTCGGTACCGTCGCGAACTGGCGGCGCCTGCACGATGAAGCCTACGGCGACATCCGCAGCGTGACCCTGCCGATGCCGGTGGCAGACGCCATCACTCGTGCCGAAACATTAGCGCGTGAACGGGGCTGGACCATCGCCGCAGTCGATCCTGCTGGGGGAAGGCTCGAGGCGACGGCATATGCCTCCTATCTGCGGTTCGAGGATGACGTCGTGTTGCGCGTCACACCCGCGCCCGGTGGGGGCAGCGTCGTGGACATGCGTTCGGTCAGCCGCGTGGGTGTCAGCGACCTGGGCAAGAATGCGGAGCGTATCCGCACTTTCCTGAGCGACCTTGCCGCGACCTGATCGCTGGCCTAATCCCGCCGCCAGCGGGCGAAAATCGCGGTGGGGAGCAGACGACCGCCTTCGCCTTCTTCCCGCATGGCCAGATCGCCATGTTCAATGTGCCCTGGCAAATCGGAGAACACCTCCTTCAGCAATCCGCCTAAAGCCAGGCTGGACATGCGCACCGCATAGACGGTCAGGAACAGGAAACGGCTGTCCGCATCGAGCAGTTGCCGGCAATCGCCGACCAGCGGAGCAAGGCAATCCTCGAGCCGCCAGGTCTCGTTCTTCGGCCCTCGCCCGAACTTCGGCGGATCGAGGATGATCCCGTCATAGCGGCGTCCGCGCCTCACTTCGCGCGCAGTAAACTTGGCGGCGTCGTCCACCAGCCAGCGGATCGGCCGGTCATCCATTTGCGACAGGAGGGCGTTTTCTCGCGCCTGCGCCACCGACTTCTTCGATGCGTCGACATGCGTGACCGGCCCACATTGGCTGAGTGCGAGCGAACCGACCCCAGTGTAGCCGAACAAATTGAGCGTCTCGGCATCGTCGGGCCCGTCAAGCTGCGACCGCATCCAGTCCCAGACCGGCGCCATATCAGGAAAGAAACCGAGATGCCGGAAAGGAGTGCGCTGCGCATTGAACCGCAGCTCTCTCCAGCGCATCGGCCAGCCTTCATCGGGAACCGCGGGGTTGCCGGTCCAGCGCCCGCCGCCATCCTCATCCGAGGCAGGGATGAAGGCGCTGTCGGACTGCCAGTCGCCATTGTCCTGGCGCGGCGACCAGAGGGCCTGTCCCTCCGGACGGGTAAATTCGAAGGGGCCGAACCGCTCGTGCTTGCGTCCGTTGCCGCTGTCGATCAGGCCGTAGTCGGGCCAGGCTGCGCCCTCCATGATCAAGGGCCGTTCATGAAGCTCGGCCATCAGCGCACCGGCGTCGCATGGGCGGCAACGTAATCGGCCACCGCGGAATAGTCGTTGGGCAGGGTCGTGAACTTCTCTTCCAATGCGAACAGATCTCCCACCCTGTCTGGAACCTGGGGCCGCTGGCCTGTCGCTGCTTCCACCGCATCGGGGAATTTCGCCGGGTGCGCCGTGGCAAGGGTCACGATCGGCACGCTTTCCGGCAAGTCCGAATGGCGGGCCGCATGGAGGCCGATTGCGGTGTGCGGATCGATGATCTCGCCGCAATGCTCACTGGCCCATCGCATCGCCAGGGTCGTGTCCTTCTCATCGGCACGTGCGCTGCGGAACAGGGTTCCGGTGCCGCCGATCTGCAAGTCGGACAAGCGCATTGCCTTTTTCTTCTCGAATGCCGCCATCTGCGCCTGCATGCCAGCGCCATCACGTCCGCCGGCGTCAAACAGCAGTCTTTCGAAATTCGAACTGACCTGGATGTCCATGGATGGCGCCGCCGTGGGAGTGACTGCACCGGCGGAATAGTCCCCGGTGCTCAGCGCCCTGTGCAAAATGTCGTTGATGTTGGTGGCGACGATCAGCCGTTCGATCGGCAGGCCCATCCGCGCTGCCACATAGCCTGCAAAGACATCGCCGAAATTGCCGGTGGGAACGGAAAACGCGATTGATCGCCCCGGCGCGCCCAGCTGCAGGGCTGCCGCGAAATAATACACCACTTGGGCCATCAACCGTGCCCAGTTGATGGAATTGACTGCCCCGATGCGGAAGCGCCCGTTTATTGCATCATCCGCGAACATGCGTTTGACCATGGCCTGGGCATCGTCGAAACTGCCCTCGATTGCGATGTTGTGCACATTACTTGCGCTGACGGTGGTCATCTGCCGCCGCTGCACGTCGCTGACCCGTCCGGCAGGATGGATCATGAAGATGTCGATTTTTCCAAGGCCAGCGACCGCGTGGATGGCGGCCGAACCGGTATCGCCGCTGGTCGCACCGACGATGGTCAGATGCTTGTCAGAATGGGCGAGAAACTCTTCGAACAGAAGGCCCAGCATCTGCAGCGCGACATCCTTGAATGCCAGCGTGGGCCCGTGGAACAGTTCCAGCAGCCAGTGCTGCGCATCGAGTTGCACCAGCGGCGTTACGGCTTCGTGGGCGAAGCGGCCATACGCCGAACTGCAAAGCGTGAGCAGACGATCTTGCGTCAGGCTCCCGGCCACGAAAGGCGCCATGACGCGCGCGGCCAATTCAGGGTAAGACAGCCCGGCCATTGCCGCGACATCGCCTCGCGAAAACCGGGGCCATCGCTCGGGCAGGAACAGGCCGCCGTCAGAGGCAAGACCGGTCAGCGTCACCCCTTCGAAATCAAGCGCGTCGGCGGCACCGCGGGTGGAAATATATCGCATGACGTTTGGTGGGTTAGCGAGCAGAAGGGCAGCGTGCAAGCGAGCGGCTCGCGCAAGTTATTCCGAGTGGGAAGGACGCAACCGGCGCCTGACAGCCAGAAGATAGATCGCCAATGCGGTGACGGCGAAAAAGAACCATTGCCCCGCATAGGCAAGGTGGTTGTTCGGCAGATCGTTGGGATCGGGTTTCGCCAAGAGCTCAAGTCCGGCAAGCGGCGGGTCGGCTACCAGAGTGCCGCTGGACGAGATCACTCCGGCCGCCTTGCCGCCGCTCCATTCGGGTGTCTGCGGGTCGCGTGAGAAACCGAGCGCGACATTGCCCGTGCCGCCACCATCCAAAGCACAAGTGGCAACGTGCATCCAACCCCGGGTGCCCTGCGCGCTGGTGCCTGCGCCGGAACGCAAAGACAGCACCCGCTCACACTCGACACTGCTCAGGCGGTAGCGCGCTGCCTCGATGTCAGCTTCTGAGCGCGGATAGGCGACGGCGGCTTCGATGCCGTCTGCAGCCCTGTACCGGGCGAGAAGATCAGCCTTCCACTCAGCGCGGCCAAGCTGCCAGAAGCCTAGCGCAATCATGATGGCCACTGAAATGACGACGATGATTGTCGGTATGACGGGAAGAGGCCGGATCACGGATCGCGGCGCCCTGCTTCTCCTGCGCTCTGCCTGTACTCTGCGCGGAGCAGCGCGGCCTTGGAAAAGCGAAGCCCTCCCAGGATGGCGATGATCGTCAGGGGTACCCACAGGATCACATGCACGATGAACGGCGGCTGCACTGCGATTTCGAGCCACATGGCCAGCCCAACCATCAACCCGCCAATGACGAGCGTAAGGAATGCGGCCGGTCCGTCACCGACATTAAACCGCGATAGATCAAGCTGACAGGCACGGCACCGATCGGCAAACCGGATGATTCCATCGAACAACGTCCGCTCTTCGCATCGCGGGCATTGTCCCAGGGCAGAAGCGACGATCCAGTGAACGGCCTTCTGCGGGTCACTGGCATCGTGCGGTCCGCCTTGAGGAATCAATGCAGTTCGGCGCCCCATCCGCCCCAAACGTAGACGGTGACATAGAGGAACAGCCAGACCACGTCGACGAAATGCCAATACCACGCCGCCGCTTCGAAGCCGAAGTGCTGGCGAGGCGTGAAGTGACCCTTGTTCGTGCGAACAAGGCAAACGATCAGGAAGATGGTGCCGACAAGCACGTGGAAACCGTGAAAGCCGGTCGCCATGTAGAATGCGGAACTATAGGTGTTGCCGCCGAAATCGAATGGAGCGTGCAGATATTCATAGGCCTGAATGAAGCTGAACAGCACGCCCAGAGCGATCGTCAGCATCAGGCCCTTCTTCAGACCATCCCGATCACCGTGGATCAAGGAATGGTGAGCCCAGGTGACCGTCGTGCCCGAGCAGAGAAGGATGAGCGTGTTAAGAAGCGGCAGATCGAAGGGGTCGATCACTGCCTCGATCGCCTCGGGAGGCCAGACGCCGCCGATAACGTCGGAAAGCTCGCTGGGGAAAAGAGCGAAGTCGAACCAGCTCCAGAACCAGCCCACGAAGAACATCACTTCAGACGCGATGAACAGGATCATGCCGTAGCGGAAATGCAGTTGCACGACCGGCTTGTGATAGCCCGCCTGCGCTTCCTTCACTATGTTCGAGAACCAGCTGAAGAAGGTGGCAATCAGACCGGCAATCCCAAGGCCGAGCACCAACCAGGCATTGGCCATTTCGTGCATGTAGAACACGAGGCCAGTCGTGAATGTCAGCGCCGAGATCGAGGCGACCAGCGGCCAGATGTCCGGTGGCAGGATGTGGTAATCGTGGTTGGTATTGCCGGCCATGAGAAGATTCGTCCTGGTCTTGTCGGTTCTGTGCGTACTGCCGCTGCCTTTAGGCCCCGGCATGGGTTTGGTCCAGAGGCTAGGAGGCGCTTTCCTCCGCCTCGATCGCCTTGTGGAAGGTGTAACTCAGCGTTATCTGCTCGACATCCCTGGCGTTCTCGTCCTGGAGGATGGCGGGATCCACGTAATACAGGACAGGCATCCGCACTTCCTGCCCCGGCTGCAACGTCTGTTCAGTGAAGCAGAAACATTGCACCTTGTTGAAATATCTGCCGGTCTGCTCCGGCTCGACATTGAAAGTCGCCGTGCCGGTGATCGGCTTATCGGAATTATTCCTGGCAATGTAGAAGGCCATATCGCGCTGGCCGATCTGGACAGTGTCCGTCGCCTGCTCCGGCCCGAACGACCAGGGAACATCACGCGCGATGTTTCCATCGAACCGCACCGAAATTGTCGGAGAACCCGCGCTCTGTGCCAATTGCGATGCAAGATCGGCATCGGCCAGACTCGCCCGCTGCGTAGTGCCGCCGAATCCGGTCACCTGGCAGAAGATGCGGTAGAGCGGCACTGCGGCATAGCCGAGCCCCAGCATAGCGATCGCGGCTGCCAATGCGATAAGGCCGGTGCGCAGATTGCGGCTCTGGATTGAGGATGTGGGATAGCTGCCCGCGTTCATCTCAGTCTCCGATCCTCACGATGGTGATTGCGTAGAACAGGATCACGAAGAACACGAGCAAGGCGCCAAGGGCGTAATTACGGCTCGTGCGGCGGCGTTTCAGTTCGGTTTCGTCTTCCGGTGTCATCATAGATAACCCTGCCCGTAAATCACGCGATCCGCAACCAGCACACCGAACAGCGCGAACAAATAGATGATGCTGAAGGCGAACAGGCGCTTTTCCGGCTTCATTGTATCATCAGGAGCAGATTTCCGGAACGCCACCGGAACGGCCATCAGGAGAAAAGCAATCGACAGAACCAGGGCTGTCACCCCGTATATCGCGCCTGTGCCGCCGATGAACCACGGTGCGGCGGCCAACGGCAGCAGGAGGACCGCATAGACGATAATCTGAAGGCGCGTGGACTTTTCGCCCCGGACGACCGGCATCATGGGGATGCCGACCTTCGCATAATCGGACTGGACGAACAGCGCCAGCGCCCAGAAATGCGGCGGAGTCCAGAAGAAGATGATGGCAAAAAGCAGAACCGGCATCAGCGTTATGTCGCCAGTCACCGCAATCCACCCGATCATTGGGGGAAAGGCTCCTGCTCCGCCGCCGATCACGATGTTCTGCGGGGTCCGGGGCTTCAGCCAAATCGTGTACACGACGGCGTAATAGACGATCGAAATCGCCAGGATGATCGCGGCCAGCCAGTGGATCGCCACGCCCATGATTCCCACCGAGGCCACAGAAAGAACGATGCCGAAATCGCGCGCATCGGTCCGCGCCATACGGCCGGAAGGGATGGGGCGGCGCGCGGTGCGCTTCATGCCGGCATCCAGATCTGATTCCCACCACTGGTTCAGCGCCGCCGCGCCTCCCGCCCCCAATGCGATGCAAAGGATTGCAGTAAAGCCGAGGACCGGGTGAATCGATCCAGGCGCAGCCAGCAGACCGCAAAGTCCCGTGAAAATGACGAGTGTCATCACGCGCGGCTTTGTTAATGCGAAGAAGTCGCGCCAGTCCGTGGGCAAGGTTTGGGCGAGCACCTTCATGTCAGTACGCCGGAGCTGGAACCTTTCGAAAGAGGGAGGGCAAACCGACCCGGCCTACCCTCCCCCTGCATTGCATTGCCCGTGCCCGGGCCGGAACCGCCCTCAGACAGTGGCGGGGCGGTCATCCGACAGAGGCAGGTGATTGTGATAGTCGTGATCGTCCTCGA
>NZ_JAAFZT010000015.1:153008-191540 GCF_013336795.1 Alteripontixanthobacter muriae
ACCGGGAGCGTTTCGAATTGGTGGTAGGGCGGCGGGCTGGACAAGGTCCATTCCAGCGTGGTCGCACCTTCGCCCCAATAGTTGGGCTCTGCCCTCTTCCCGGCCGCAAATGCGTAGACCAGGTTTACGAAGAACACACCCATGCTGGCAGCCATCACGTAATAGCCGAGAGACGAAATCTCGTTCCAGTACTGGAACGCCGGCGTGTAATCGGGGTAGCGACGCGGCATACCCTGCATCCCGAGGAAATGCTGCGGGAAGAAGATAATGTTCACGCCGATGAAGAAGAGCCAGAAGTGGATGTGCGAAAGAAGCTCACTATGCCAGCGCCCGCTCATCTTCGGGAACCAGTAGTAAAAGCCGGCGAACAGAGAAAACACTGCGCCCATCGAGAGAACGTAATGGAAATGGGCCACCACATAATAGGTGTCGTGCAGATTGTCGTCGATACCGCCGTTCGCCAGCACCACACCGGTCACGCCGCCCACGGTAAACAGGAAGATGAAGCCCAGAGCCCATACCATGGGGCTCTTGAAGGTCAGGCTGCCGCCCCACATCGTGGCGATCCAACTGAAGATCTTCACACCGGTCGGCACCGCGATCACCATCGTCGCAGCCGTGAAATACATCTTCGTATTCACGTCCAGACCCACGGTATACATGTGGTGCGCCCAGACGACGAAGCCGACTACGCCGATCGCGACCATGGCATAGGCCATGCCGAGATAGCCGAATACGGGCTTGCGGCTGAAGGTCGCGACGATCTGGCTGATCATGCCGAAACCGGGCAGGATCATGATGTACACTTCAGGATGGCCGAAGAACCAGAACAGGTGCTGGTAGAGAACCGGATCGCCGCCGCCTGCCGCGTCGAAGAACGTCGTGCCGAAGTTACGGTCCGTAATCAGCATTGTGATAGCTGCCGCGAGAACGGGGAGCGCCAGCAGCAGCAGGAATGCGGTAACCAGCACCGACCAAACGAACAACGGCATCTTGTGCAGGGTCATGCCCGGCGCGCGCATGTTGAAGATGGTGGTGATGAAGTTGATGGCACCCATGATCGACGCGGCACCGGCAAGGTGCAGCGCGAAGATGGCGAAATCCACTGCAGGGCCTTGCGATCCGCTGGTCGACAAGGGCGCATAAACGGTCCAGCCCGTCCCCGCGCCCAGACCTGTACCGCCCGGCACGAACATCGAGAACATGAGCGACAGGAAGCCCGCTACCGTCAACCAGAACGAGATGTTGTTCATCCGGGGGAACGCCATGTCCGGCGCCCCGATCATCAGCGGAACGAACCAGTTGCCGAAGCCGCCGATCATGGCTGGCATGACCATGAAGAACACCATGATCAACCCGTGCGCCGTGATCAGCACGTTCCACATGTGCAGATTGACATCGAAGGACGCTTCGCCGCCGAGCAAATTGACCCAGAAACCGAGGAACTGGATGCCGGGTTCGTGCAGTTCGGCCCGCATGATGCCCGAAATACCGCCGCCGATGATCCCGGCGCAGATCGCGAAAATCAGGTAGAGCGTGCCGATGTCCTTGTGGTTCGTGGACATGAACCAGCGCGCGAAGAAGCCCGGCTTGTGATCGGCATCATGCGAAGCGTCGTGATGATCGCTGTGAGCCTGGAAATTATCGGCGGTAGTAGCCATTTTCTGTCTCTGACCTGCTTCTAGCGTAATTCGTTACATCGATGTCGGGCGCAAGGGCGCGGTGTCTTCGGTTGGCGGAGCGCCGGCACCCGGTGCACCGGGCAGCTGGCTCTCCGGCTCCTGCAAGGGTGCGAGTTCGGGAACAACCACCTCGTCACCGCCGACCGTGCCGCCCTGTGAGCGGACCCATGCCTCCCATTGCGGGCGAGGGAGGGCCTCAACCACCAGAGCCATATAGGCGTGCCGCGCACCGCAAAGTTCGTAGCACTGCCCGTAATATATGCCCGGTTCCTTGATGAACAAGCGCCGCTCGTTCAATCGGCCAGGAACCGCATCCAGCTTGAACCAGAGCGAAGGGATGCCGAAGGAGTGGATAACGTCGGCTCCGGTCGTCTGGATACGCAGCCATTCACCGGCCGGAACGACCATGCGATTATCCACGGCAGCCTGCGGCGGCTCGCCCCTGGCGATTGCCTCGGATTCGTCGAGCATGTTCGAGATGACTTCAAAGCCGCCGTTGTCGGGATAGGTGAAGCCCCAATACCATTGATAGCCGGTCGCCTTGATTGTCACGGCACCTTCTGCGGGCGGTTCATACTGCCGCGCCAGAAGGGTGATCGAAGGGATGGCGATCGCCACAAGAATGAGGACCGGAACGAGTGTCCAGACCACCTCGATCAGTGTATTATGGCTTGTCTTCGAAGGAACCGGATTGGCCTTGCGGCGATAACGGGCAACCACCCAGAGAAGCAGGCCGAGCACGAAAAGGCAGACCACTGTAATAAGCGGCAGCAGGATCGCGTCATGCATCCAGTGCGCATATTCGCCATCGGGAGAATATTGCTTCTGGAAACCGAAGGCCCCGCTTTCCGGCGCACCCTTGATCCAGCTTGGATCGAGGGGAGTATAAGCGTCGCTACCGGGAGCAGCCTCAACCGTGGAACCTTCCGCAGCGGCGGCCGTATCGACCTGCTCCGGAGCGACTTCCGCCAACGGGTTTTCCGCCGGACCGACCGGCACATCGGCTGCGGACGGTGCTGGTGCATCCTGAGCCATGGCGAACTGCGGCGCGAAAGCAATCGCAAGAGCCAGCAACAGGGCGGACACTATGGTCAGCAGATTGCGCAACATGGGGCGGGTGATCTCACCAGAATTCATCGGGTCGGACACTTTCCGTTTCTCAGGCCATTCACTTGGCCGGTTCTCAGGCCGTATTTCTTGAGCATCGGGCCGTAGTGGGACGCCCGGCCAGGCTCCGTGGCGGAACCTGTTTGGAGCGCCTATACGCAAGCTTGCCCCTCGCCTCAAGCGCTTCTAGGGACATTTTTCGACAACCGGCGGGGCATATCTGCGAAACGCAGGATGCCGTATCGTCGCCCCTGACCTGCCGATGCGAACGAGCCGAGACGAAGGACCCCAGAGCATGACCGAAGACACCGTCCTGTCGGAATTCCGCGCCAGCGAGGCGTTGCTCTCGGGCCATTTCGTCCTTTCTTCAGGCCGGCACAGCGCGAATTACCTGCAATGCGCTCGCGTGCTCATGGACCCGGACCGCGCCGGTCGCCTGGCGCTCGCCCTGGCGCAGAAACTGCCTCGCGAACTCCGTGCAGAAATAACGAAGATTGTATCGCCTGCAATGGGCGGCGTCATCATCGGACATGAAATGGGCCGCACGCTCGGCAAAGAGGCCGTTTTTCTCGAACGCCCGACAGGCACCTTCGAGCTGCGGCGCGGCTTCCGAATCGAAGAGGGTGAAAAGGTGCTGGTGGTCGAGGATGTAGTCACCACCGGATTGTCATCGCGTGAAGCGATCGCTGCTGTCGAAGAGGCCGGCGGCGAAGTTCTCGCTCTCGCTGCGCTGGTCGACCGGACCGGTGGAGAAGCCGAATTGCCAGTGCCATTCATCCCTCTCGTCGCCATCAACTTTCCAACCTATGCACCGGAGGATGTCCCCCCTGAACTCGATCGCATCCCGGTAACGAAGCCTGGTAGCCGCAGGATCTGACGGTGGCCTCAAGCGAATCCGAAGAGCCGCGTCGCAAGCTGCGCCTAGGGGTCAATATCGACCATGTGGCGACGATCAGAAATGCACGCGGCGGTGCCCATCCGGACCCGGTGCGGGCAGCGCAGATCGTGGCGGAATGCGGCGGCGACGGGATCACCGCTCACCTGCGCGAAGATCGCCGCCATATCCACGACGACGATCTGAAGCGCATACAGGCCGCGACCGATCTGCCGCTGAACCTCGAGATGGCTGCAACGCCAGAGATGCTCGAGATCGCCCTGCGCCATCGCCCCCATGCTGCGTGCATCGTTCCTGAAAAGCGCGAGGAGCGCACGACCGAGGGAGGCCTCGACGCCGCCGGGTTGCACAACCAGCTTGCTCCGCTGATCTGGAAGCTGAAGGATCACGGCATCCGGGTCAGCCTGTTCATCGCGCCCGACCCGCGGCAGCTGGATGCAGCCATCCGCATGGGTGTGCCGGTGGTTGAATTCCACACCGGCGAATATGCGCACGCGACTGGCGAGGCACAAAGCATGGAACTGCGCCGGATTGCCGACATGGCCGCCCTGGCAGCGAAGAACGGCATCGAGCCACATGCGGGCCACGGCCTTACCTATGAGAACGTACAGCCGATTGCCGCCATTCCGCAATTGGCGGAACTCAACATTGGCCACTACCTTATCGGCGAGGCTGTGTTCGTCGGCCTTGCGCCCGCCGTCCTGCGGATGCGCGAATTGATGGACGATGCGCGATGATCATCGGTTTGGGGTCCGACCTCTGCAATATTGAAAGAATTCAGAACTCTCTCGATCGATTTGGAGAACGATTTGAAAACCGTGTCTTCACCGATGCGGAACGCGCCCGTGCCCGGCGGCGGCCCTTTACCATCGCCGGCACCTATGCGAAACGGTTCGCCGCGAAGGAAGCATTTTCCAAGGCAGTCGGAACCGGTTTCAAGCGCGGCGTTTTCATGAAGGACATAGGTGTCATCAATGCCCCGTCAGGCGCACCGACACTAGCGCTGTCGGGCGGAGCCGCCGCCCGGATGGAAGAATTGACGCCCGCCGGCTACAGGACCGCCATTCATCTTACCCTCACCGACGATCACCCATGGGCGCAGGCCTTCGTGATCCTGGAAGCAGTGCCCCACCCCGATGCCCTCGCCCACTCAGACTGATTCTGTGCTACCCCGCTCCGCGTCACTCCTGTCGCGGCCCTCCGAGGATGGCGGTCCTTTCGTCGCGCGCGATGACGATGCCGATCCCTCCGGCGATCGCAAGGAGAGTGTCGACTGGGGCGCGGAACTGCGCGGATTGCTGCTAATGATTCTCGCCGTGCTGGGCTTCCACAGCCTCGTGGCGAAACCCTTCTACATTCCCAGCCAGTCGATGGTGCCGAACCTGCTGGTCGGCGACCGTCTGGTGGTCAGCAAATATCCGTACGGGTGGTCCTGGGTCAGCGCCAGCTTCCACGTCCTGCCCCGGGGCGATTGGCGGCTGTTCCCCGCAACTCCCGAATATGGCGATATCGTCATCGCCGTCCCGCCCGGGCGCGACGAGGATTACATCAAGCGAGTCGTCGCTCTGCCGGGCGACCGGATCGCAGTTGTGAACGGGCAGATCGTGCTGAACGGCGTGCCGGTTCCGCAGGTGGTCGAACCTTCCATCGACATTCCCGTGGATGCAAATGCGCCCTGTTCGGCAGAAACCTATCCCGGTGCTAAGCGCCTGCTCGCCTCCGGCGCATCGGTTTGCGAGTTACCTACCTATCGTGAGATAATGCCGAACGGCGCAACCTACCTTGTTGTCGATCACGAGACCCAGTCCTTGGACAATATGGCCGAGGTCGCCATTCCGGCAGGTCACGTTTTCCTGATGGGAGACAATCGCGACGAATCCGCCGACAGCCGGGCAGAAACATGGGAGAGCGGCCTCGGCGGGCCGGTCCCGCTGGAGAATGTCGGCGGCCGCGCGGAATTCATCACCTTTTCTCTCGACGGCACTACCAGCTGGAACCCCCTGACGTGGTTTACGTCCTTGCGTGAAGGACGGGCCTGGACCACATTGCGCCCCGCTCTCGTTTCTACTGGCGCAAACGCTGCGGAGGACTCGGCTGCCTTGCAGGTAAATAACGGCGGGTGAAGATCGACAGCACGTCGGAATTGCGATGCGCTAATACAGAGGAAACTATGTGAGCGAGGAAGGCCGCAGTTCGGTCGGGCTGGAAGGGGACGATTACATTCCTTCCGAACGGCCGACCGGGGCCAGCCCGGCGCGCATAACCAATCCGCAACTGCAGCAGGAAGCCAAGCGTGCGTTCGTCTGGGCGGGGGTGATCGGCCTCATCGTGCTCTGCGTCTGGATCGCGCAGTCCCTGCTCGTCATTTTCGGCGCCTTCGTCTTCGCGGCAATGGTGGATGGCGGAGCCCGTCTGCTCGGCAGGGTTACACCGTTCGGGCGCACCGTTCGCGTGGGGATCGTTCTGCTGCTGACATCTGCCTTCTTCATCTGGCTATTCTGGTACGGCGGCACGCAGATCTCGCAGCAGGCGGCGCAATTCCCCGAATTGCTGAACCGGCAGATACTCGATTTGATCGCCTATCTGCAGAGCCGCGGCTTCGAAATCGGGACCGATGCTGTGCAGGGCATGCTCGGACAGCTGGCGAGCGGCGTCGGCACGATTTCGCGCGTGATCGGCGGGTTGTTCGGCGGGCTGACCACTATGCTGCTGATCCTGATCATCGGCATCTACATGGCGTTGGAACCCGATCTGTACGAGCGTGGCTTCGCTTGGCTTATTCCCAGTGCCAAGCGCGAGAATTTCTACATTACCGCCAGCCGGATGGCGGCGACCATGCGGCGGCTGATGGCAGGGCGGCTGCTCGGTATGCTGGTGGAGGGCATCTTCACCTGGGCGCTGCTCGCCTGGTACGGAGTACCCATGGCCGCACTGCTTGGCATCCTGACCGGCTTGCTCGCCTTCATCCCGAATGTCGGAGCGATAGTATCCGGATTGCTCATGGTTACCGTCGGCTTTTCTGGCGGCGTCGATATGGGACTGTTCACGATCTTCGTCTATCTGCTGGTGCAGACGATCGACGGCTATATCCTCGTACCGATGATCGCCCGCAAGACGGTGGACCTCGCCCCTGGCCTTGTTCTTTCGATGCAATTGATCATGGGTGTTCTGTTCGGGTTACTCGGCTTGTTCCTGGCCGATCCGCTGCTGGCCATGATCAAGGTAGCCTTGGAAAGGCGCGCGGAAATCAATAGCAGGGAGGACGAATTGAACGGAACTGTCGCCGGACCCGTCGCCGCAGCGGCGAATGCAACCAGATCGGAAAGCGGATAGAATGGCCCGAAAATTCCTTTACCTCATCGCGATCCTGATCGTCCTCGCAATAGCAGGCGCCTTCGCACTCGCGATCTGGGGCAAGGAATTGCAGAAGATGGCCTTTGTGCCCGGCGGTGAATTCGTCGAGCAGGAGCGATTGGCCGACAATGCCTATCAGTCCACCGACATGTGGATCTCGCGGCCTGGCATCGGCATCGACGATCCGGCACGGTGGCAGCCCGCCACACGCGGTGAAGCACGCGAGGTGCCTGTGGTGGATGAAGGAAATCCCGAATTCGCAGTCTTTTTCGTACATCCGACCAGCTTTATCGAACGGACCAGTTGGAACGCGGCGCTGGATGACGCACAATCGGGCCGCATTGCCGAGGTTTATGTTCGCGGCATGGCGAGCCCGTTCAATCAGGCGAGTGAGATCTGGGCTCCGAAATACAGGCAGGCGACCTTCGGAGCGTTTCTGACCGACACGCCCGATGCCGAGGCTGCGATCGACACCGCTTATGAAGATGTCGCGCAGGCTTTCGCCTTCTTCATCGACAGCATCGCCGCCGATACGCCGATCGTTCTCGTCGGGCATAGCCAGGGTGCACTTCACCTGATGAGCCTGCTTCAGCAGGAGATTGCCGGCACCGCGCTGGAGGATCGCATCGCCGCTGCCTATCTGGTCGGATGGCCTATCTCGGTCGCGCATGATCTACCTGCCTTGGGCCTGCCCGCCTGCGCGACGGCGGGGCAGGCCAACTGCATCGCCAGTTGGTCGAGCTACGCCGAACCGGCGGATCCTTCGGCTCTCATCGAAACCTACAGCGAATCGCGAGGGCTGGACGGTACACTGCGCGGCGACAGTTCGATCGTCTGTACAAACCCGATCAGCGGCACGGCAAATGGTACAGCGCCCGCCTCGGCCAATCTCGGCACGCTGGTTCCGGATACCGACCTGACCGATGGCGAGTTGGTTCCGCAATATGTGCCGGCCCGTTGCGACGAGCGCGGATTATTGCTGATCGGTGCGCCGCCGGAGATGGGAGCCGCCGTGCTGCCCGGCAACAATTACCACGTCTACGACATTCCGCTGTTCTGGCGGAACCTGCAACGCGATGTCGCACAAAGGGTGGAATCTTGGACCAACCGGCCCCGGTAACGACCAGTAAAGGCACGTTCCGCGACCTGCTGCCCGATGGCGGGGTGCTGCTGGCGCTCGATATCGGCACCAAGACCATCGGCACCGCCTTTTGCGACGCCGGGTGGCGCTTCGCCACGGCAGGAAAGACCGTGCCGCGCGGCAAGTTTTCCAGGGACCGGGCGGTTCTGGCGGAGCTGGCGAAAAGCCGGAGCGTGGCCGGGCTGGTAATCGGCCTGCCGCTCAACATGGACGGCAGCGAAGGGCCCCGCGCTCAGGCAAGCCGTGCCTATGCCCGCAATCTGGCGCCGCTCGAGGTGCCGATCCTGCTATGGGACGAACGGTGGTCGACATCGAGCGCGGAGCGGGATCTGATCGGCCAGGACTTCAGCCGCCGCAAGCGTGCGGAACGGATTGACAGCCACGCCGCGGCCGTGATCCTTCAGGCTGCGATCGACGCGCTCGCTGGCGGGATCTTCTGAAAGCGCTAATCTGCACGCCAGCAGTAAATCGTTGTATTCGGCGGCGTCGCGCCGCAGAAGCGCGGCTATGAAGGAAGTCGAACCCACAGTCACTATTCCCCGCAACCAAGGCAGCTCGCGTGCAGCTACCTCCGGCTTCGATCCGGCGGCAGCCGCGCCCTTGCTGCTATCGCAGAACCACGGGGGTTGGCTGGGCCTGCGCTATCGTGACCACGGCGAGGACTGGGCCGAACTGGAATTGCCCTGGCGCGCCGACCTTATCGGTGAAGCATCGCGCGACGTCTTGGCATCCGGGCCGATCGTCAGCCTGATGGACATGGCTTCGGGCATGAGTGTCTGGGTGAAAATGGGTGAATTCCGCGCCATTGCGACGCTGGACCTGCGAGTCGACTACGTTCGCCCTTCACGCGAAGGCGCAAATGTGATCGGCCGGGCGGAATGTTACCGGCTGACCAATTCCGCCGCTTTCGTGCGCGGCATCGCTCATGACGGCGACGCAAATGACCCCGTCGCGCATATCGCCGGGTGCTTCATGGCGATCATGGGACAGAGGCTATGACGATGAGCGACACGCCCGATATCCTGACGCCCTATGCCCGCTCGCTAGGGATCGAGATCGCTGACGAGAGCGGCGACGCGCCTACCCTGCTCCTGCCGTTCAGCAAAATTGCGGAGGGGCGGCCCGGTGTATTGCATGGCGGGGCCACCAGCGGCTTACTCGAAACCGCCGGCTATGCCGCTCTGCGCGTGGCACTGGACAGATTGGAGCGAGACCACAGGTTGAAGCCCATCAACGTGACCGTGCAATTCCTCAGCGCAGCGAAGAAGCAGCCGACCTATGCCTTGGGTCGTGTCACCCGCGCGGGCCGGCGCAACGCGAACATCGTGGTGGAAGCATGGCAGGACGACCGTGACCGCCCGGTGGCCACCGCCGTCATGAACGTGCTGATGACCACGCCCGACTAGCTGGCCGGGCCGCGCCGAGCGTCAGCCGTTCTTGCCGACAATACTTTCAGGCAGTTCCTCACCAAAGACGCGCTGGTAATATTCGGCCACCAGCATCCGTTCGGCCTCGTCGCACTTGTTCAGGAAACTCAAGCGGAAAGCGAAGCCAATGTCCTTGAAAATGGCCGTATTCTGGGCCCAGGTGATCACCGTACGCGGGCTCATCACGGTCGAGATATCGCCATTGATGAAGCCTTGGCGCGTCAGGTCGGCCACCCGGATCATGCTGGCGATCTGTGCCTTGTCCGCATCGGGGTTCTTGGCAGCGACGATCGCCTGTTCGGTTTCCTGCGGCAGATAATTGAGCCCAATGACGATATTCCAGCGGTCCATCTGGCCCTGGTTGATCGCCTGGGTGCCATGATACAGCCCGCTGGTATCCCCGAGACCCACCGTGTTTGCCGTGGCGAACAGACGGAAATGCGGATCGGGGCGAATGACCCGGTTCTGGTCCAGCAAGGTCAGCTTGCCCTCATTCTCCAATACGCGCTGAATAACGAACATGACGTCCGGGCGCCCCGCGTCATATTCGTCGAACACCAGCGCCACCGGATGCTGCAACGCCCAGGGAAGCAAACCTTCACGGAATTCGGTGACCTGCAATCCGTCCCGCAGCACAATGGCATCGCGCCCAACCAGATCGATGCGGCTGATATGCGCGTCGAGGTTGATGCGGATGCACGGCCAGTTCAGGCGGGCCGCGACCTGTTCAATATGGGTCGATTTACCGGTGCCGTGATAGCCCTGCACCATCACCCTGCGATTGAAGGCGAAGCCTGCAAGAATGGCGAGTGTCGTATCCGGATCGAAGACGTAGTTTTCATCCAGATCGGGCACGCGGTCATCGGCCCTGGAGAAGGCGGGAATCTGCCAGTCCATGTCGATCCCGAAAGTCTCGCGCACATCCACGCTGGTGTCGGGTGCGGCCAGAACGGTCTTCTCGGCGGCGTCGAAGCTCTTGTCGGTCATTTCGTTCATTACCTGTGTGGCCTAGAGAAGGCGGCGGCTGGTCGCAAGCGTCAGGCACGGCATTTTATTGTGGCGCGAGCATGTCTATATAGATTGGCGAATGGCCCTGATCGACACAATCCTGCCCAGACCTTCAGACCGGCTGCGCGACGCGTTGGTCCGCAGGGTGCGGGCGACATTCAATGACACCTCCAGCGGCCAGAAGCCGGTGCCCCCGTCAGACGACGCGCTGTTCGCGCCCGATTCGCCGATCCGCATGGTGCATGCCGATGTCACCGCCATGATGGTCGGCGGCATACGTGGATTGCTGCTGCAGATGCTGCATCCCCATGCCTTGCAGGGCGTGCTCGACCATTCGGATTTCCGTGCCGACATGCACGGCCGGTTGCGGCGCACGGCTCGGTTCATCGCCATTACCACCTACGGGCAGAAGGACGATGCGACCAAGGCTATCAAACGTGTGAATGCCATTCACGAACAGGTTTCAGGCACCCTGCCCGACGGCACGCCTTATTCCGCGCGCGATCCCCGGACGCTGGCTTTCGTGCATCTGGCCGAGGCTACCAGCTTCCTTGCAGCCTATCTTCGTTACGTCCGCCCGACGATGCCGCTGGCCGAGCAGGACATGTATTTCCGGCAGTTCGCGGTTGTCGCCCGCTTGCTGGATGCCGATCCGGTGCCGGAAAGCCGCAGCGAAGCGGAGCGCATGATGCGCGAAAGGCGCGGCGAATTGCGCGGATCGCCCGAGGCGCGGGAAGTCGCCGACCTCGTGCTCAACCAGCGGCCCGAAGGCGCGCCGATCCTTGTCCAGCAGATGCTGGGTGGCGCAGCGGTCGACCTCTTGCCGCCTTTTGCGCGCGCCATGCTCGGCCTTCGCAATCCGCCGCTCGGCGCAATTGGCGCGAGGATGGCCACCGGCGGCATGGGTCGCACCCTGCGCTGGGCCTTTCGCCAGAACTGATCAGGCCAGCGCGACCGATTTCTTGAGCAGCTGATAGGCTTCCACCACCTGTTGCAAGCGTCCTTCGAACCCGCGGTCCCCGCCGTTGCGGTCCGGGTGATAGCGACGCACCAGTTCGGAATAGCGGCGCCGCAGATCCTTCCGGTCGGTCGCCATGCCAAGCCCCATCACATCGAGAGCGCGCGCTTCCTGCGCAGTGAAGCGGCTCTCCGCGGCATTCTCGGCCGATCTGTGGCGACCGCGCTGGCGAATGGAGTCGGCCCGCGCATTTATTGCATCGAGCGGGTCCGCAAAATCGGCCCAGCGAGGCATGGCGTCGCTCATGGCATCGACGCGGAAGGCGCGTGTTTCACTGGCCCAGCCCGCTCCGGGTGCCTGAGCGGCGTAGATTTCTTCCGCGCTCATGCCTTCGAACCAGTCGTAGCCGGCATTGAATTCGCGCACGTGATCAAGGCAGAACCAGCGCCAGTCACCCGGTCCGTCGAAACCCGAACCGCGCCTGCCCGGAGCGCGAAACTCACCCGGCTCGCAGCACCCCGGCCTTTCGCAGTTTCGCCCGTCGCTTTCGTATCGTCCATGGAACTTAGTGTATGCCACGCCCTTAGGATGGTAGGTGCAATACGAAATGGAAGACTTGACGATGACGAAAGTTCAATCGAACCCCGGCCCGCTCGCGCAGGAAATTCATGACAGGCTGGAGAGCGCGCTGACGCCGATCACGCTGGAGGTGATCAACGACAGCGCCTCACATGCAGGTCATTCCGGGGATGATGGTAGCGGCGAATCGCATTTCACCGTGGTGGTGGAGAGCGCTTCATTTGCCGGGCAGAGCCGCCTGCAAAGGCAGCGGCTGGTGAACACGGCCCTTGGCGACATACCCGGGCAGCGGGTTCATGCGCTGGCGATCAAGACCTATGCTCCGGGCGAATATCGCCGGGAAGGTTCATGAGCGCGCTCTACGATCTTTGGTACTGGCCATCGATCCCGGGACGCGGCGAATTCGTCCGCCTTGCCCTGGAAGCTGCCGGTATCATCTACCGCGAACCTGCTCGCGAGAACGGCGTTGACGCCCTGCTGGGTGACATGGAAAATCGGCACGGCATCCGGCCTTATGCCCCACCCTATGTGACGAATGGTGCCGAAACCGTCGCGCAGGTCGCCCTTATCCTCGACTGGCTTGGACGGCGGCACGGCTTCGCATCCGAAGATGCAGCGGTCGCGACGCAGCTGATGCAATTGCAACTGACGGTCACCGATATAGTGGCCGAGATCCACGACACCCATCACCCGATATCGACCGGCGCCTATTACGCCGACCAGAAAGACGCCGCGAAGAAAGCCGCGCTCAGCTTCCGCAGTGAACGTATGCCGAAATATTTCGATTATTTCGAAGATGCGCTGAGCGCTAGATCCGGACCCTTCGTGCTCGGGGCCGGATGGAGCCATGTCGACAGCTCTCTCTGGTTGCTGATGGAGGGGCTGGACTACGCCTTTCCGAACCGCATGGCGGAACTTGCACCAGACTACCCGCGGCTTGCAGCCTGCCGTCACGCATTCGCAAAGCTCGACAATGTCGCGGCGTACTTACGATCCGACCGCCGGATGCCGTTCAACGAAGACGGTATTTTCCGCCACTATCCCGAACTCGATTCAAAAGGTTCCGATGCATGACGATCCTTCAGACGATCACGCCTGTCACGCATGATCTTGGCCAGTTTAAGGTGCGCCGCGCCTTGCCCGCGAAAGAGCGGACGATGGTCGGCCCCTTCATCTTCGTGGACGAATTCGGTCCGGCACGGCTCGATGCTGGGCAAGGCATGGATGTGCGCCCGCACCCTCATGTCAACCTGGCAACAGTGACCTGGCTGTTCGGCGGTGAACATGCCGGGGCAATCGAGCATCGCGACAGCCTCGGCACGCTGGCGACCATCCGGCCCGGACAGGTCAATCTGATGACGGCGGGCAGCGGCATCGTGCATTCCGAACGCAGCCCGCAGGATGAACGCACGGGCGGCCCGCGCCTTTATGGCATGCAGACCTGGCTTGCCCTTCCCGACGGCCGCGAGGAGATCGAGCCAGCCTTCGAAGCGCGGCGCGATCTGCCGGTGGTCGAGGCCGATGGCGCAAAAGCAACGATCATCATGGGCGAATTATGGGGCAGCCGTTCGCCCGTCACCACCTATGCCGAAACGATCAACGCGCAGATCGCGCTGGAGGCGGGCGGCTCCATTATAATCGAAGCGAATGCCGACGAACGGGCGATCATGCTGGTCGGCGGCGATGCGTGCCTCGGCGATGCGGCGCTTACCCTGTACGAACTCGTCGTGCTTGCTCCGGGCGAAGAGATGATCCTGCGTTCCGACAGCGGCGGGCTTGCCATGTTGCTGGGCGGCGAAGCTTTCCCGACCAAGCGCCACGTTTGGTGGAATTTCGTCAGTTCCGATCCCGACCGCATCGTGCAGGCGACGGACGATTGGAAAGCCGGGAGATTTGCAAAAGTGCCCGGAGACAGCGAAGAATATATCCCCATTCCCGATCAACCCAAGACTGTGAGCTACCCATGACGAACACGATCTGGATCACCGGCGCCTCCTCGGGCATCGGCCGCGCGCTGGCTCTCGAATATGCCGGGCGCGGCAAGACGGTCGAAGGCGAGCCCTTCTCGCTCATCCTGTCGGGCCGCGATGAGGGCAGGCTGGCGGCCGTGGCGGAGGAATGCGCTTGCGAAACCCTGGTGCTGCCTTTCGAAATGACTGACGAGGCCGCGATGCAGGAGGCGGTCCGCATGGCTGAAGCGTGGCAGGAAGGATTCGACATGCTGGTCAACAACGCCGGCATTTCGCAACGTTCGCAGGCCATCAACACGAAGATGGACGTGTATCGCCGCATCCTCGACATTGACCTGCTCGCACCCATCGCGCTGACGCAGGAGGTACTCGGCGGCATGGTTTCGCGCGGGTCGGGCAAGCTGGTCTTCATGGCGTCCATCGCCGGCAAGGTCGGTGTGCCGCTGCGCACCGCCTATTGCGCGGCGAAACACGGGCTGATCGGCTATGCCGATGCCCTGCGGACGGAATTGTCGGTGACCGACATCGAGGTGCATGTCGTCGCCCCCGGCTCCGTCGCGACCGATGTCTCGCGCAATGCGCTGGGCGGGGATGGCGACCGGCGCGGTGTCAGCGACAAGGCGATCGACGAAGGCATACCCCCTGCAGAAGCGGCGCGAATCATCGCCGACGCCATCGCGCTCAACCAGCGCGAGATCATCGTCGCGCGCGGCATGGAAGAAGCCATGGGCGAATTGCGGCGGACGCCCGATCAATTGTTCGACCAGATGGCGAACATGGTGGCGAAAGGGTACATGGAGAAAATGGAACCACAGGGTTCCTGATGGGAGACGACAGGATGGACCAGCGCCGGATAGACCTCGCCAACGGCATTCACCTCGACGTGGTCGATACCGGGCCGCCGCAGGATCGGCCGGACGCACCGGCCCTCATCTTCCTGCACGGTTTCCCCGAATCCCACCGCACCTGGCGGCACCAGATCGCGCATCTGCAGGACCGCTACCGTTGTATCGCGCCCGATCAGCGCGGCTATCGCGGATCGTCCAAGCCTCAGGATGTGACAAGTTACACCCCCGACAAACTGATCGGCGACATCTTCCTGCTTGCAGCCGAACTCGGCATCCCGAACTTCACCATCCTTGGCCATGACTGGGGCGGCGCGATCGCCTGGGGAATCGCTCTGGCCGGGCAGGGCACCGGACGCGTCACGCGGGCAGTCATCGCCAATGCACCGCATCCTGCGATCTTCCAGCGGCTGCTCTACACCGACCGGCAGCAGCGGGAATCCAGCCAGTACATGCGCGGCTTCCGCGACACCGAAAACGATGCGCTGGTGCGCGATCATGGTCTGACCGGCATTCTGATGAAAGAGGTGAAATGGGACCGCCCATCGCAGATGGAGCCTGCCGAACGCGACGCGCTGATGAAGGACTGGCAGGACCGGGACGCGGCGTTCGGCATGCTGAGCTGGTACCGGGCCTCGCCCGTCAAGGTTCCGGCGATGGACGAACCCTTCGCCTTGCCGGACGATTACAGCCCGCCTTCCCTGCCCGATCTTTCCATCCCCACGCTCGTCATCTGGGGAATGGACGATCTGGCCCTGCCCCCCGGCAATCTTGACGGCTTGGATGACCTCATAGACGATCTGACCATTGTCCAGGTGCCCGAAAGCGGGCATTTCGTTCCGTGGGAAGCGCCGGAGAAGGTAAATGCCGCGCTGGACGAGTTCCTCGCCCGTACCGATTGAGCCGCGGCGCACTCACGCGGTCAGGCGCGCCATTCGACCCACGCGCCGTGGGGATGCGCGGCTGCGAGCGTCACCCATTGCTCCCCGCCCGGCCAGAAACGGGCCTGCAACTCATGTGCGAATGTCTGCCGGTTGGTTTCCAGCCGCAGCCAGGCGACAGGTTTCGAGCGCTCCGCAGCGGCTCCTGCTGTCTCGACGGTGTGCATGATCCGGTCCTGCGTGGAGTTGGGCAGATATTGCCAGACGATGGTGTGGAACAGGCAGCGTGTCGTTTCCTCGACCTGCGGCTCCGACATGACAGCCTCAACCCAATCGCCCGCATCCGCCTGCTCGAGTTCGGGCGCGCGCCCCATCGCCAGTGAATGCGCCGCGTCTATGCGCGCCATGCGTTCCGCCGCCTCGGGCCAGACGTAGCTTTTCAGCCGAAGAACCGCATCCGGATCACGCAGATCCAATGGCTTGAGGTCACAGCCCCGCACTCCGGTGACGATCACCTCGGCATCGGGCGGCGGATTACCGCGCCATTCGGGCGCAAGCCGCAGGGGCGACGGAGACCCGAACTGCACCCCGCCAAGATCAAAGGTGAACCGGTCCATCATCGTGTTGATACCGGCACTCGCGCCAATCTCGTTCAGCTCAAAACGCGCGCCGAGGCGCTGCGACAGCCAAGCCAGCCCTGCCATGACCGCTGAAGATCGCCCCGCCTCATTCGTCTGCGGCGGCCCGTCCAGCCATGGCAGCAGCACGGTATCGTGCTTGCGGATCATCTCTCCGACCAGCCGGTCCACCGTTCCCTGATCGGTCGTGATCCCGGCATAGACTGGTTCAAGCGAGCGGTCCTGGCCCGTAAGCAGCAGATGGTGCAGCCCGCCTGTAATCCGCAGCGGCAGGGCATCCTTGATCACCGGCCCCTGCCATGCCGCCATGCGCCTGCCGACGGCGGTTTCGCTCTCCAGCACCGACAACAGGGCACGGATGATGCGCGCGGTACCAGGGGCTCCGTTACGTTCGGCATGGCGCGCCTGCCATTCGATGCCTTTCGGGACAGAGGTCATCTCCATCGCGGGGATGTCCGCCCCGGCATTCACACCGTCAGAACTCTGCTGGCTACCGTGATCTTGCGCCATAGCGATTGCCCTTTTGCCGGTCGCATCCTAGATGCCGCGCATAATGCCGACATTTCTCACCTTTGCCATACCCAAGGGCCGGATCCTTGACGAAGCCCTGCCCGTGATGTCGCGCGCAGGCGTAGTCCCCGAGGATGCTTTCCACGACAAGGCGAACCGTTCGCTCAGCTTCGCCACAACGCGTGACGACATGCGCCTCATTCGCGTGCGCGCTTTCGATGTCGCTACCTTTGTCGCACATGGTGCAGCGCAGATGGGCATCGTCGGGTCCGACGTGATTGAGGAATTCGACTATTCCGACCTCTACGCCCCGGTCGATCTGGACATCGGCCATTGCCGCCTGGCGGTCGCCGAACCTGCGGAGGGTGCGGCAGCAATCGACGGGGCCAGCCATGTGCGGGTGGCGACGAAATACCCCAATATCACCCGGCGTCATTTCGAAGCCTGCGGCAAACAGGCTGAATGCGTGAAGCTGAATGGGGCGATGGAACTGGCACCCAGCCTCGGCCTTGCAGGACGGATCGTCGATCTGGTCTCGACCGGCGCGACTCTGAAGCAGAACGGGCTGGTCGAGACACGCCGCATCATGGATGTGTCCGCAAGGCTCATCGTCAATCGCGCGGCCCTGAAGACGGACCCCCGCATTGCCGAGCTGGTCAACACCTTCCGCAGCCTTGCTGACCGGCGGGACGCAGCCTGATGCAGCGCCTGTCCATCGATGATGCCGGATTCGAAGCTGCTTTTGCCCGATTGGTAAACGCCCGCCGCGACAGCGACGCCGATGTCGCGCAGGACGTTACCGACATCCTGCGACGGGTTCGCGACACCGGCGATGCGGCACTTGTCGATTATACCTTGCGCTTCGACAACCACCGGCTCGGTTCCGATGCGGACTGGCGGGTTGAGGCGGCTGAGTGCCGCGCCGCGTACGAGGGACTGTCCACTGAACTGCGAGAGGCGCTGGAACTCGCCGCTTCGCGTATTCGCGCCTATCATGAAGCTCAGTTGCCGCAGAATCGCGACTATGTCGATGACGCCGGTGTGCGGCTTGGAGCGCGGTGGCTGCCGGTCGATGCAGCCGGGCTCTACGTGCCCGGCGGACGAGCCGCTTATCCCTCGTCGCTGCTGATGAACGCCATTCCGGCGAAGGTTGCGGGTGTCGAGCGCCTTGCCGTGGTAACGCCCACGCCACGCGGCGAAGTGAACGCGCTGGTTCTTGCAGCAGCACACCTTTCCGGAGTGAACGAAATCTGGCGGATCGGCGGAGCGCAGGCGATCGGCGCGCTGGCCTACGGCACCGAGCGGATCCGCCCCGTCGACGTCATTACCGGCCCCGGCAATGCCTGGGTGGCAGAGGCGAAGCGCCAGCTTTACGGCCGCGTCGGCATCGACATGGTTGCAGGGCCGAGTGAAATCCTCGTCATTGCGGATGCGCAGAACGATCCCGATCTCATCGCCGCCGACCTCCTGAGCCAGGCCGAACACGACCCGACCGCACAATCCATACTCATCACCGACGATGCGAGTTTCGCCGCGCAGGTCGAGGATTGCATCGACCTGCAGCTCATTTCCCTGAAAACCGGCAAGACGGCGAAAGCCAGTTGGGACGATCACGGCACGATGATTGTCGTGGATCGTCTCGATCAAGCCGTACCGCTTGCCAACCGGCTGGCTGCCGAGCATGTCGAACTCGCAGTAGCCGATCCCGACGCGCTGATGCAGGGCATCAGACATGCTGGCAGCATCTTCCTTGGCCGAATGACTCCGGAAGCGGTCGGCGATTACGTTGCCGGGCCGAACCATGTCCTGCCCACCGCAAGACGTGCAGGTTTCGCCAGTGGCTTGTCGGTGCTCGATTTCATGAAGCGCACCAGCTTCATCGGGCTGGACCGCAACGCTCTCGAGGCCATCGGTCCCGCCGCTGCCGTGCTCGCCCATGCCGAAGGCCTGCCGGCCCACGCCAGATCCATAGAATTGCGACTGAAATCATGATCGACAACGAACCTCCGGGCGGACCGACCGCCTCTGAAGAAACCAGCAATGATGGCAGCACCCAGCGCAATTCGGGTCGCAAGGGCAAGCAGGCGCGTGCGCAAGCCCGCTCCGCCTCTCGGCTTGCCGCCGTGCAGGCGCTGTACCAGATGCATATGGAGAACACCGCCCTGCCCCGGCTGCTGGACGAGTTTCACCAGCATCGGCTTGGCGCGGAGATCGAGGGCGACGAATATGCCGACGCCGATACGGCGTTCTTCGACGACATTGTGCGCGGCGTGGATGCGCGGCGTGACGAAATCGACGATCTTTTGTCCGGCCGTCTCGCGCAGGGCTGGACCCTCACGCGCATGGACAAGACGATGCTGCAGATCCTGCGCGCTGGTGCCTATGAACTGGTGGCTCGGGTCGACGTGCCCAAGGCTACGGCGATCAGCGAATATGTCGATGTCGCAAAAGCGTTCTTCGACACGCGCGAGGCGAAGTTCGTCAACGGCATATTGGACGCGGTTGCAAAGCAAGTGCGTAGCGGCAGCGGAACGGCAGCCGACTAACGATGCGGACGCGTTGGGCAGCCCGTGACTGACGAAGCAGGGTTCATCGCGTCGCTGCGGGATCTGGCGACCAGCCCGGCAGCTCGCGGCTTGCTTGACGATGCGGCCGTGCTCGAATTCGGCGGCGAAGCGCTGGTCCTGACGCATGACACCATGGTGGAAGGCGTGCACTGGCTCGAAGGCCAGGACCTCGCCGATGTCGCGTGGAAGCTGGTGGCCACCAACCTCTCAGACCTCGCCGCGAAGGGAGCGGCTCCACTCGGCGTGCTGCTGGCCTACAGCCTTGCGGATGATGCCGCCAACGCCCGCTTCCGCGCAGGGCTTCAAGAAGTGGTGCAAGCCTATGACACAGCGCTACTCGGCGGCGACACGGTGTCTGCTCCCAATGGGCCACTGCACTTCGGTCTGACTGCGATCGGGCGGGCGACCTGTGACCCGGTGCCATCACGCAGCGGCGCGGCGCCGGGGGATCTGCTCTATGTCACCGGCGTCGTCGGGAGCGCCATGCTGGGCTTCGAAGCCATGCGCGATGGAACGGATGCAGAAAGCGCCGCTTATCGCCGCCCATTGCCGCTGTTGCGCGAAGGGCAGGTTCTGGCTCCGCTGGTCAGCGCCATGATGGACGTGTCCGACGGCCTGCTCCTCGATGCCAGCCGAATGGCGCGCGCCAGCGGGGTCAGCATCGCCATCCGCTCGCACGACACACCCGTGGCGGACCCTGCCCGGCGTAGCGAATGCCTGCGCTGGGGTGACGATTACCAGCTGCTGTTCACCGCACCGGCGGATCTGCAATTGCCGATCCAGGCGCATTTGATCGGCGAGGTACTTCCGGCCGGAGGAGCATCCCTGCTGCGCCTCGATGGCGAATCGCTGCAGGATGATGGATCGCTTGGCTACAGCCACGCTGGACCCTGAAATCGTCAGGCTCACCAACCCGAGCCAAGCCCCCTTGCCAGCCCGCCGCGTCCATTTATACCTGCCTGCATAAGACTGCGCGCAAGATGCGGTCGTTACAGGGAGGGAATGCAAGTGAATCTTGTCTTGATCTCGATCGTCCTCGGGCTTGTCGCTGTCGTTTACGGCTTCGTGACCAGCCGTCAGGTCCTCGGCAGCGGTGCCGGCAATGCGAAGATGCAGGAAATCGCAGGTGCCATCCAGGAAGGCGCGCAAGCCTATCTGAAGCGTCAGTATACCGCCATCTCCGTCGTCGGCGTGGTAGTCGCGGTCATCGTGTTCCTCTTCCTTGGCGCAATCAGCGCCGCCGGTTTCATTCTCGGCGCGATCCTCTCCGGAGCCGCAGGATTCATCGGCATGAACATATCGGTTCGCGCGAATGTGCGCACGGCCGCCGCCGCCCAGAGCGGGCTGCAGCAGGGCCTCACCCTCGCGTTCCGCGCCGGCGCAATCACGGGTATGCTGGTTGCCGGCCTCGCTCTGCTGGCGATTGCCGGCTTCTTTTTCGTGCTGACGGGCGGAATGGGTCTGCCTGCCAATAGCCGCGAGGTGATCGACGCATTGGTTTCGCTGGCATTCGGCGCCTCGCTCATTTCCATCTTCGCCCGTCTCGGCGGCGGCATCTTCACCAAGGCCGCCGATGTCGGCGCTGATCTCGTCGGCAAGGTCGAGGCCGGCATTCCGGAAGACGACCCACGCAATCCCGCTGTCATCGCGGACAATGTCGGTGACAATGTCGGCGATTGCGCCGGCATGGCGGCAGACCTTTTCGAAACCTATGTCGTCACCGTTGGCGCCACCATGGTGCTGACGGCACTGCTTCTGACCGGGCTCGGCGATTTGCTGGTGCCCATGATGGCGCTGCCGCTGCTGATCGGTGGAGCGTGTATCGTGACCTCGATCATCGGCACCTATTTCGTGAAGCTGGGCCGACGTCAGTCGATCATGGGGGCGATGTACAAGGGCTTCCTCGTCACGGCCATCCTGTCCATTCCCGCCATCTGGATCGCCATCTGGGCGGCACTTGGCGGCAACATGGACCTGGTGATCGGTGGCACCATGCCGAATGTCGATCTCGGGGCTCCTGTTGCAGAAGAAGGATTTGCGCAGCTTGGCAGCTTTACCGGCTGGTCGCTGTTCTGGTCATCGATGGTCGGACTGGTCATCACCGGGCTGATCATCTGGATCACCGAATATTACACCGGTACGCAGTTCCGCCCGGTGCGCTCCATCGCGAAGAGTTCCGAAACCGGGCATGGCACCAATGTCATCCAGGGGCTTGCGATCTCGCTTGAGGCTACGGCGCTGCCAACCCTCGTGATCGTGACCGGCATTGTCATCGCCTATCAACTCGCAGGGCTGATCGGCATTGCCTATGCCGCAACCGCGATGCTGGCACTGGCGGGCATGGTCGTTGCGCTCGATGCCTATGGACCGGTGACGGACAATGCCGGAGGCATCGCGGAAATGGCGGGGCTCGACGACACCGTACGCCAAAGGACGGATGCGCTGGATGCCGTCGGCAACACGACGAAGGCGGTGACCAAGGGCTATGCAATTGGTTCCGCCGGTCTTGCGGCGCTCGTACTGTTCGCGGCCTACACGACCGATCTGGCGGAATTCTTCCCGCTGCTGGATGTGGATTTCAGCCTTGAGAACCCTTACGTCATCGTCGGCCTGCTGCTGGGGGCGCTGCTGCCCTATCTGTTCGGGGCGATGGGCATGACCGCGGTAGGAAGGGCCGCAGGGGACGTGGTCAAGGATGTGCGTGACCAGTTCGCAGCCGATCCCGGCATCATGGCTGGAACCAGCCGCCCCGATTATGCTCGCACGGTCGATCTGGTTACGCGTGCTGCGATCAAGGAGATGATCGTCCCGTCGCTTCTGCCGGTTCTGGCACCGATCGTCGTCTATTTCGTCATCACGGCGGTCGCGGGCCAGCAGAATGGTTTTGCCGCTCTCGGCGCTTTGCTGCTGGGCGTGATCGTCAGCGGGTTGTTCGTCGCCCTTTCGATGACCTCGGGAGGCGGCGCATGGGACAATGCCAAGAAATATATCGAGGACGGCAATCACGGCGGCAAGGGAAGCGAGGCGCACAAGGCGGCGATCACGGGCGATACCGTGGGTGATCCCTACAAGGACACGGCCGGTCCGGCAGTGAACCCGATGATCAAGATCACCAACATTGTCGCGCTGCTGCTGCTCGCGGCACTTGCGGGGGGCTAGCGCGGTCTGCGCCGGAGGAGCCTGCATCCGCAGCCGCTTCTCCGGCGTTAACCCTTCCCTAGCGTTCTGGCGCTATGTACCAAGGGCGCAGGGGCACAGACATCATCGGGGCACCAGGATCAATGGCGACCATGCCGCTGCGGGCTGCGGATGCAGGCGAAGCCGTCGGCGTGGCGAGGACCGGCCACGCGTTCTCGGTCCTGCCCGGGTCTGACAGGGCTGATGAAGATGCCTGGCGGAGCCTCGCCGAGGCGAGTGACGAGCCGAACCCCTTCTTCGAACATTGGTATCTGCGTCCGTCACTGCGGCATGTCGCTTGCAGTGATGCCGTTCATCTCGCCATCGGACACGATGCCGGGCGGCTTTCCGGATTGCTGCCGCTGATCCGGCGACCATCCTATTACGGCTACCCTATTCCCCACCTCAGCACATGGATGCACCCCAACATCTTCTGCGGATCCCCGCTCACGCTTCCGGAAACAAGCGCGGATTTCTGGCGCTATCTGCTTGATTGGGCCGACAGCAACGCAGGATTGGCGCTGTTCCTTCATCTGCCGCTACTTGACGTGGACGGCCCGAGTTTCGCTGCCCTTCAGCGAGTTGTCCGCGACCAGGACAGACCTGCGGGCATCGTCAGGACCGAAGAAAGGGCAATGCTTCGTTCCGGCCGTTCTCCCGAAGATTATCTCTCACATGCAATGAGCAGCAAGAAACGCAAGGAACTGCGACGGCAGCACAAACGGTTGTCGGAACTCGGCGACGTTCGCTTCATTCGCTGTTCGGATGATCGCAATTTGCCTGAATGGATCGATGGGTTCCTCGATCTCGAGCAAAGCGGGTGGAAAGGAGCGGCAGGGTCCGCGCTGGCCTCCAGCAACCCGACTGCTGCACTGTTCCGTCAGGCGCTTCACGGCGCTGCGGAATGCGGGCGGCTGGAGCGGCTGTCGCTTGAACTGGATGGCAGGCCTATCGCGATGCTGGTCAACTTCATCACCGCGCCCCGCGCTTTCAGTTACAAGACCGCCTTCGATGAAGATCTCGCCCGCTTCTCCCCCGGCATGTTGCTGCAGCTGGAAAATTTAGAACTTCTTGCAAGGCCGGAAATCCGCTGGACCGATAGCTGCGCAGCGGCTGATCATTCCATGATCGAGCGGATCTGGCGCGAGAAACGGCGCATGGTGCATGTGAATGTCGGGATTGGCGGAAAACTGCGTCGTTTGCTTTTCCGAGGCATGTTACGCGCGGAAACCGGGGGGAGTTCCAAGATATGAACTTGCGATCCGCAGATGATGGTGTGCAAATCTCCTGCTCCGAGCCTGCTCGCAATTCGGCACTGCCGCTAGCGGTCTTCCCGGCCCAAGCCCGCAGCGCATTCGCGCAAAACTATCCCGAAGTGCCGCATGTGCTATCCCACAATCTGCCGCAACATGAACTGCTGACGCTGGATTCTCTCGCCGGGCTGGCCGCGCATCTGCCGGAAAGTTCCGTCGAATATAATCGCGGCGATCTGCCGCTCGGCATCGACGGTAAGCCCGCTCCAACCGGCCTGAGCATCGCAGACACCATACGGCATATCGCAACCAGCAACAGCTGGGCTGTTCTGAAGAACATCGAGCAGTCGCCCGGCTACCGCGATCTGCTGCTCGCGCTGCTGGCGGAACTGCGGCCCGCGATCGAGGCGCGCACCGGCGCGATGCTGCGGCCACAAGGCTATGTCTTCATCTCGTCGCCGAACGCGATCACGCCCTATCATTTCGATCCGGAACACAACATCCTGCTGCAACTCGTCGGCAGCAAGGTGATGACCCAGTTCCCGGCGGGCAATCCGCGTTTCGCACCTGACATTACCCACGAAGCCTATCACACCGGCGGTGCGCGCGAATTGCGCTGGAATGACGATCTTGCAGATGGTGGAACCGAGTTTGCACTGCAGGCTGGTCAGGCAGTGTACGTGCCGGTCATGGCGCCTCATTTCGTCCTAAATGGGCCGACAAGCTCCATCTCGCTGTCGATAACCTGGCGCAGCGACTGGAGCTTTGCCGAGGCGGACGCCCGGGCCTTCAATCATCGAATTCGGCGACTGGGGCTGAATCCGCGTGCACCCGGCAGGTGGCCTGCCGACAACAATTTCAAGTCGCTTGCCTGCCGCGCGCTGCGCCGCCTCTCACCAGACCAGCAGGATTGACCTGCAGGGTGCGGCGCAGCATGGATTGTTCATGACTGATCAAAGCACCAATGAAGACCTGATTTCCGACCTGCTCACATTGCTAGACGTCACACCTACCGGAGAGGACCGGTATGAAGGGCGGCGCAGGAAGGATGGAGTTGGCCGTGTATTTGGCGGACAGGTGATCGCACAGGGACTGGTCGCCGCCGAACGCAGCGTAGAGGATGACCGCGCGGTTCACTCGCTTCACGCCTATTTCCTGCGCGGCGGCAGTGAAGATCATACTGTGGATTACACGGTGGATCGCCAGTTCGACGGGCGCAGCTTTTCCAACCGGCGCATCGTCGCAGCTCAGGAAGGCCGGCCGATCCTGAACATGGCGGCATCTTTCCAGCGGTACGAGAAAGGGCTGGAACATCAGGTCGATAAACTTCCCGATGTTCCCGGCCCCGAAGAACTGACACCGATGATGGAAGAACGCGAGGCGTTGGCAGCGACCATGCCGGAGCCTGCCCGCACGATCTTCCTGCAGCCCCGCCCCATCGAGATGCGCTCCGTCGAAGGCGCGCATTGGAGCCACAAGGAACCGGCCCCGCCCCGTTCCCACAGCTGGATGCGGGCCGTGGCACCCCTGCCCGACGATCCGCGCATCCACCGCGCCGTTCTCGCCTATGCAAGCGACATGATGCTGCTGGGCACTTCCATGCTGGCGCACGGTCTTAGCTGGGCGCGCAACGAGATCGTCGGCGCCAGCCTTGATCACGCAGTATGGTTCCATGCGCCATTCCGCGCGGACGAATGGCTGCTCTACGCGACCGATAGTCCCTGGACTGCCGGCGGGCGCGGGTTCAACCGCGGACGGATATTCTCCGCCGACGGCAGGCTCGTCGCCAGCGTGGCACAGGAAGGCGTGGTGCGGAAACGCAGCTGACGCCGCACGGCATATTCCTGCCGCGCCCTATCCGTTGGGGTGGTAGAAGTCGTAAATGGCCTGCGCGACCGAAATGCTGACGCCGGGTGCACGCTGCAGATCCTGCAACGATGCCGCCCGCACCTTCCCAGCCGTACCGAAATGCAGCAGCAGAGCCCGTTTGCGGGACGGGCCGATCCCGGGGATCTCATCCAGCGGGCTGGCGCTGATAGCCCGGCTTCGCTTTGCCCGATGCGCACCGATGGCAAAGCGATGCACCTCGTCGCGCCAGCGCTGCAACTGAAACAGCACGGGTGAATTGGTCGGCAGCGTCTTCTCCCGTCCGTCGGCAAAGTGGAAGACCTCGCGCCCCTCGCGCCCGTGATCCGGGCCCTTCGCGATGGCGATCAGCGGCACGTCTTCGATGCCGAGTTCCGACAATGCATCGCGCACAGCGCTCATCTGTCCCTTGCCGCCGTCGATCAGCACCAGGTCGGGCCAGACGGTGACCCCGTCGACGCTCTGTTCCCGGTCGGGATCGTCCTTCATTGCTCGGCTGAACCGGCGTTCCATGACTTCGCGCATCATGCCGAAATCGTCATTCGTCTGCGCAGAGCGGATGTTGAACTTACGGTACTGGTTCTTGATGAAGCCTTCCGGTCCGGCGACGACCATCGCGCCGACGGCCTTGCTGCCCTGAATATGACTGTTGTCATAAATTTCGATGCGCTGCGGCACCTCTGGCAATTCAAAGAATTCGGCCACGTCGCGCAGGAGCCTCGCCTTGGTTCCGGTCTCCGCCAGCCGCCTGTCGAGAGCCTCTACTGCGTTGCGCTGGGCCTGCTGCATCAGCTTGCGGCGGTCGCCGCGCTGCGGGACGGAGATCTCCACCCGTGTGCCCGCGCTTTCGCAAAGGGCCTGCTCCAGCAATTCGCGATCCGGCAATTCGCGGTCGAGCAGGATGGTGCGCGGCGGCGGCACTTCTTCATAGAACTGCGCCAGCACGTCCGAGAGAATTTCCTCCTCCGGCACATCCGCCGTGTGCTTCGGGAAGATGGCCCTGTGCCCCCAGTTCTGACCGCCGCGCACGAAGAAGGCCTGAATGCCCACCTGGCCGCCCTTGGCCGCCAATGCGAAGACATCGGCATCGCCCACGCCTGCCGCATTGATGGCCTGACTGCCCTGAATGAAAGTCGCTGCGCGAAGCCGGTCGCGAAGCATGGCCGCACTTTCGAAATCGAGATTGGCGGCAGCTTCTGCCATCTGTTTCTCGATCTCCTGCTGCACCGCAGAGGATTTGCCGCCGAGGAATTCCTTCGCCTGCCGCACCAGATCGGCATAATCGTCCTTTCCGATGCGGTTGACGCAGGGTGCCGAGCAGCGCTTGATCTGGTAAAGCATGCATGGCCTGTCGCGGCGGCTGAAGAAGCCGTCATTGCAGGACCGAAGCAGGAACAATTTCTGAAGCGCGTTGATCGTCGTGTTCACTGATCCCGCGCTGGCGAAGGGGCCGAAATACTGGCCTTTCGCCCGGCGTGCCCCGCGATGTTTCTGGATGCGGGGGTAGTCGTGATCGGCGCGCAACAGGATGAAAGGGAAGCTCTTGTCGTCGCGCAGCAGCACATTGTAGGGCGGGCGGTAACGCTTGATAAGCTGCGCTTCCAGCAGCAGCGCCTCGGCCTCGGAATTGGTGGTGATGATCTCCATCTGCCGGGTCTGGCTGACCATGCGTTGCAGGCGGTTCGTCAGATTGGCGATGTTGGTATAATTGGCCACGCGGTTCTTCAGCGCACGCGCCTTGCCGACATACAGCACGTCGCCGCGCGCATCGATCATGCGGTACACGCCGGGTTTCGGCTTCAGCACCTTCACCGTCTCGCGGATCGCCTCCACGCCCGCCTGCAGGTCGGGCCGTTCGCTGCCGCGCACGGTATCGCTGGCGGCATTTTCGTTGAACCGCTCGGCATCGGTCCGCCCGCCATTCCTGCCGTTCTTCCTGCGATCCTTGGTCGTGGGGGTCTGCGCCATGCTGGCCAGATAGGGCCTGATGCGGCGAAAGAAAAGCGGGTCGGAACCAGTGGCGCGAGGCTTGCGCATGTGCCGTACGCGCCTATTGCGGTGGCTGCTTGACGAGCGGAACCGAAGGTAAACGAACATGAGCCGCGAATTCGATGCGATCGTCCTTGGCGGAGGAGCGGCGGGACTGATGTGCGCCGCCTTTGCAGGACAGCAGGGCCTGCGCGTGCTCGTGCTCGAGAAAGCGGAGAAAGTCGGCCGCAAGATCCTGATTTCCGGCGGCGGCCGCTGCAACTTTACCAATCTGCAGATTGCGCCCGAGCGCTACCTCTCCGCCAATCCGCATTTCGCGAAAAGTGCGCTCAGCCGCTATACGACAAGGGATTTCCTGGATCTGGTGGAGCGCTACGGCATCGCCTGGCATGAAAAGACGCTGGGCCAATTGTTCTGCGATGGCTCCGCCAGCCAGATCGTCGACATGCTGCTGGCCGAATGCGCCAAAGGCGATGTGACGGTGATGACGGGTCAGGAAATCGTCGAGGCCGGTCGCCACGGGAAAGGCTTCGCGGTGGTGACATCGGATGCCGAATACGGCGCCGGCAATCTCGTGATCGCGACCGGAGGCCCTTCCATTCCCAAGATGGGAGCCAGCGATTTCGCCTACGCTCTCGCACGCCAATTCGGCCTGAAAGTGGTTGAGCCGCGCCCCGCCCTCGTGCCGCTCACGCTGGGAGGCGAAGATATCCTGTTCCGCGAACTATCGGGTGTTTCGGCGGATGTAACCGCCCGCAGCGGTAAGACCCGCTTCCGCGAGGCCGCGCTGTTCACCCATCGCGGCCTGTCCGGCCCTTCGATCCTGCAAATCTCGTCCTACTGGAGGCACGGCGATCAGGTCGGGATCGACTTCCTCGCCGACGAGGGCGCTGACTGGCTGGTCGAGGCCAAACGCGCGCAGCCCCGCTCCTCCATCAAGAGCGAGCTACGGGGCGTGCTGCCGGAAAGGCTGGCCGCAACGCTTGCAGACCGGCTGGAACTGGACGGCGACATCGGTAACATACCCGACAAGGCGCTGCGAAGCGCCGAGGCGAAGCTGCGCGACTGGACCTTCACGCCCACCGGCACCGAAGGCTATGCGAAGGCGGAGGTGACCGCAGGCGGCGTCTCCACTGCAGAACTGTCGTCACGCACGATGGAAGCGAAGAAGCATCCCGGCCTGTATTGCATCGGCGAGGCGGTGGACGTGACCGGCTGGCTCGGCGGCTACAATTTTCAATGGGCATGGGCGAGCGGCGTCGCCGCAGCCCGCGCCATGGCCGAAGCGGCGGCGGCGCCTTCGCGCTCCCCCGCTCCGAGCGAAACTGCCAGCTAGAAGATCTTGCGCGCCTCTATCTCGATGAAGCGGCCCACCGGGTCCACGAGGAAGGGCTGATAGCGCAGCGGTACGGTATCGGTACTGTCCAAGATGCGTTGCCGCGTATCGAACAGATTATCGACGCGCAGCGACAACCTGAATCCCTTGAAAAAGCCAGGATCGCTGCCGACCAACCACTCCTGCTCTTCCACATTCATGAACAGGCGCAGATCGAATGTGGCGAGATCGCCGAAGAACAAATCGGTCGAACCCGGTAGACCGCTCCCGTTTACACTTGTGGCGGAAGCATAGTTGAGGCTGGCGCGGGCTCCCAGCCCGCGATGAAAAGCGCCTCCTTCGATCTCGAAGGCATGGCGGGGCTCACCGCCGCCCGAGATTGCATCGCCCTCCAGCAGGTCGAGAAGTGGTCCGCCCTCGGCGATCAGGACTTCGTTGCTGAACTGAATCGTGTGATAGGCGGCAATGTTGAAGCGGCCCTGCTGGTCGCGATCTCGACCGAACATCATGCCCGGACCTCCACCGCTGCCGCGTCTGCCCCGGCCCTCTCCACGCGCGCCTTCTTCACGTTCCGGCTCCCTGCCGATCCGGCCGAATAAATTGAAGCCATAGCGCAATCGATCACTGCGCTGTTCGGCAAAGGTGATCGGCCGGTTGTCGACAGCGATCAGGGCGCCGCTCTCGTCCCGCGTCACCCTTCCCGGAAAGGCTGCTTCGATCGCCGGGGTCAGGAGCGGGAAACCGGCGGTCACGTCATCCGAACGGTTGCGAAAATATTCCACGACCACATTGCTGCGCTGCAGGAAATCCACGTCGTAATTGGCGGAAAGTTTAAGGTCGCGCTGGGTTTCGGCCACCAGAAACGGGTTGCCGCCGGTGGTGATGTTGGCCAGCACCGTCTCACCATTGGCAAAATCGAAGGTCGGCACGTTGAAGGTGAGAATTGTGGGTGCACCAAGGCTGGCCAGCCCTGGCGCTGCTTCGCGCACGATATAACTTGCCTGCAGCGATAGGCTTTCGCTCGGCTCCCAGTTGAGACCGGCAGTGTAATCATACAGCGTGCCAAAGTCGGAAAGGTCGTTGATGCCGGCATTGAGGTTGAGCGTCAGGTCGCCGAGAGCGCTCAGGAAGTCCTCGCGGCGGCTGGCAATGGGAATGCCCAGATTGATGCCTGCAGAAAGGTCGGTGCGCGAAAGGTCCGCGCCGCCGCCGATGGTCCGGCTGTCGCTGCTCTGGATCGCCTGGTAATCCACTCCGGCATCCACCGTCAGCGATACTTCGCCACCCGGTATAAACAGGGGACTCCCGCGCATGGTCACGAGTGCGGAGGCATTATCCGTGTCGGTTTCGGCACGGTCAGTGCCTGCATCTGCAACGAAAGGAAGCAAGCCGTCCTTGGTCAGTTCGCCGGCGCCTACCAGATCTTGCAGGATCGACAGATTGCGGCGGCGATCGATCAGGCTGCGCGCTTCGCCGTGGCTCGCATTGGCCGTCGCAGTCAGTTCGAAATCCCCGACCGGCTTGTTGAGCGTGGTGCCCAGCGCGACTGTGGTGCTCCTGGTGTCGCGCAGCAGCGGGTTGGCATCCAGCACGCGCAGGGCCGAAAATCCGGCGCTGTCCCTCAACAGAACGGTGTCGAGGCCTGAATAGGCAAGCCCGTCCGACCTTTCAAAATTGCCATTCACCCCAATGGAACCTTCGTTCTCGCCCAGGCCGCGCGTCCAGGTGGCGCCGAGTTCCAGATTGGCATCGTCCGATACGAGGCTGCGGAAGCGTGCCGGGTCAGGATCGCCTGCGACGTTCGATATGCTCCCGGGGTTCTGAACGATTCCGCGTTCCGCCTCAGTCAGCAGGCTGGTTTCCCCAAGTTCGAGATTGACGTTCAGGCGGTCCGCGCCTGCGATCCGCAGATAGGTAAGTTCCACTTCGCTGGAAGAATACCCGCCCGAGGTCGGCTGGCCGTACTCCACTTCCACTTCGCGGCTCTGGAAATTGTCTTTCAGGATGATGTTCACGACGCGCTTGTCGGGTGCGAAGCCGTAACGGAGCGCCACTTCTTCGGGAAACACCTCTACCTTGCGGATCGCTTCGGGCGGATAGGACCGCAACTCGCGGAAACTGGAAATGCGATGTCCATTGACGAGGATGATCGGCCGCCCGCCATCGCCGCGGCCGCGTCCGGAACCTGTCTGGGGCGAGATGGCCTCCAGCAACTCGTCGATGGATCCTGCGCCATAAGCGGCAATGTCGGCCTCCTCGAACTCGGCCAGCGGCGGCTGATCCACGTTCAGCGAACCGCGAATGCGCTGCGCAGTTACGACGATCTCATTGCCTGCACCGATTTCGCCGACAGGTTCGATCGGCACATCCGCTTCCTGAGCGTTTACGGGAGCAGAGGTGACGAGCAGGAGGGCGAGGAAACTGAGGCCGGCAGGTCGGCCGCGAAAGGGGATGGGAGGCACACGAGTTCCTTATTTGCCAGCATCACTGACACTGACCGCTGATCCGCCCCCGCTTATCCGCATGTGCAATGCGCGATGCGGCCAAATGGCTCAAGCATCGAACCGTAATAAAGTGTCGCAGGCTGCACGAGCAGGCGCCGGCGATGGAGAACGTGCAAAAGCTTCCCTTTCGGCGCGTTCGCCGCTATGCGCGCGGCAATGATCATATTTACAAACGGAAACCCGGCCTGATGGCAAAAGAAGAACTCCTCGAAATGCGCGGCAAGGTGGTCGAACTTCTGCCCAACGCGATGTTCCGGGTTGAGCTTGAAAACGGCCATGAAGTTCTGGGCCACACTGCTGGCAAGATGCGCAAGAACCGCATTCGCGTGCTGGTCGGGGACGAGGTGCTCTGCGAATTGACACCCTACGATCTGACCAAGGCACGCATCACCTACCGCTTCATGCCCGGACGCGGCGGCCCCGGCCCACAGTAGAAGACGACGCTGCAAGTGGCTGACAGCGACCGGCCCGCTCGTCTCGTACTGGCCTCTGCCAGCCCGCGGCGGCGTGAATTGCTTGCCAGGATCGGCATCGAACACGCCACTGTCATCCCTGCCGACATCGACGAAACGCCGCGCAAAGCGGAGGTGCCCAACGATTACGCGGTCCGCATGGCACGCGAAAAGGCACTCGCCGTCCATTCTGACGGCGCGCATGTGCTCGGCGGGGACACGGTGGTGGCGCTGGGCCGACGCATCCTGCCCAAGGCTGAGGATGTAGCGACTGCGCGCCGCTGTCTCGAACTTCTGTCGGGTCGCCGCCACCGGGTAATCTCCGCGATCGCGCTCGCGTCACCCGATGGAACGCTGCGCCAGAAGGCAAGCGAGACTTCCGTCAGGTTCAAGCGCCTCGAGAATGCTGAAATCGATGCTTATCTCGAATTGGGCGAATGGCAGGGTAAGGCAGGTGGCTATGCCATTCAGGGCGCTGCCGAAGGGCTGATCGCGTGGATCGCCGGGTCGCATTCGGGCGTGGTCGGCTTACCTCTCTTCGAAACTCGTGCCGTGCTGAAAGCCGCCGGCTTCATCCGGCGCTGACCGGCATGGCGGAATGGCTGGTCGAGGAAGGTATCGGCGAGAGCCGGGCCATATGCCTGCAGCATGGCGAGATCGTCGCTGCCCGTCTGGACTGGCCCGGCGCACTGGTGGCGGGCCATGTCGAGGATGCGAAGCTCGTGACGCGCAGCAAGGGGGCAAGGCGCGGAACGGCCCTGTTCGCCAGTGGCGAGGAAGCTCTCGTCGACCGGTTGCCGGACGACGCTTCAGAGGGCGCGCTGCTTCGCCTTGAAGTCGTGCGTAGCTCGCTGGCTGAGAAGGGCCGTTTGAAGCGGGCACAAGCGCGCCCGACCAGCGCCCCGCTATGCCACATGCCAAGCCTCGCCGAGCGTCTGATCGCCGAAGGGGAGCAGGTGCGAATCGTTCGCCGCTTTCCCGCAAGCTGCGACTGGGAAGGCCTGTGGCAGGAGGCCCGAAGCGGAGAGGTGGTTTTCGCGGGTGGATCTCTCATCATCGCTCCGACACCGGCCATGACCCTGATTGATGTGGACGGCCCGTCGAGCGAACTCGCGACGAGAGCTATCCCGGCAATTGCCGGCGCCATCGCACGGTTCGACATTGGCGGCTCCATCGGGCTCGATTTTCCGACAATACAGGACAAGTCGGAGCGGCGAGCGATCGACCAGGCGCTGGCCGAGGCGCTGACCGATATACCGCATGAGCGCACTGCAATGAACGGTTTCGGCTTCGTGCAGATCGTCTGTCGATTGTCGCGGCCGTCGCTGCTGCAGCGCCTGCAGAGCGCGCCTGCATCCGCTGCGGCCCGGCTCCTGCTGCGTCACGCAGAGCGAGTGGAAGAGCCGGGCACCATACTCATGCGATGCAAGCCTGCGGTGGCAGACCGGATCCGCCCCGAATGGATTGAAGAGCTGCGCCGGCGAACAGGACGAAGCCTGCTCATCGAAAGGGACGCAGCGCTTGCGCTCGATGGCGGCTTCGCGCAGGCTGTGACGCCATGACAAACACACGCAATCGCCCCTGCCCGATCTGTCGCAAGCCCCGCTCTGCCGAACACGCGCCGTTCTGTTCCACGCGGTGCCGCGACCGTGATCTCGCGCAATGGTTCAACGATGGCTACACCGTTCCGGGGCCGCCCGCAGCGCCCGAAGATATTGCCGCAGAAGTCGTGGACAACAAAAGCGACTGAACCCCCTTGCCAAGCGGGCAAGGCTTCGCCATACGCCCGCACTCCAACCGTTGGAACGAGGCCCTGCCCCGCCCGACGACCTTCCGGCTCCGCTTCGAAATGGCGCTGGATAAGGTGATGCCCAAGTAGCTCAGTTGGTAGAGCATGCGACTGAAAATCGCAGTGTCGGTGGTTCGATTCCGCCCTTGGGCACCATTATTTCATTCGCTCTAGTTCGCCCAAATTCTTCACGGAATGCCTGGGGGCACGCTATCCCGAGGCTTAGTGGTCGGGATCGTTCGCGCCAGTTTGTCCCCGGCCGCACTGAATGGGGGTCAGATTGGGGGCATCCGCAAGACAGGCGGGAGGCGTGGCCCCCAAGTGGCCCTCACAGATACAGCGATCAGGAATGCCAAGCCTTGCGAGGAGCCTTTCAAGCTGAGCGATGCCGGAGGCTTGTTTCTGTCGGTGCAGCCAAGCGGCGGAAAGCTCTGGCGCCTCAAGTTTCGAATTGTCGGGCGTAAAAAGAAGCTAGCCACTGGCACCTACCCCCGGCCTGTCGCTGTCCGATGCACGGCAGCGGCTTGATGAGGCGCGGCAGCTGCTCGCTTATGGCAAGGATCCTTCGCTGGAGAAGGCGGCAGGCACGCGCCACGATCGAGACGGCCAAATTCTTCGGGCTGATTGCGTCCGAATACGCAGACAAGCGCACCCGAGATGGTCAGCGGCCCTGGGCGCCTGTCACTATTCGCAAGAACCGTTTTCCGCTCGCTCAGATCACACTGTTGATCGGGGATATACCCATCGGTGAGCGACATTCCGGTGCGGTAGTTACAAAAGAGCCCCGCATGAAGCGGGGCTCAGTCGAGAGGTTCGCATCTGCGAATCTCTCCCGGGTCGCAGGAGTGACAATCAGACACTACGCTCGTCGCCGCTATAAAATTAGTTTAAGACGCGTCGAGAATTGCGGGAGATTTAGCCAGCAGGTTCAACAGGATGAGACACAGCAGCGGGTGCTATTCTGACCTTTGATCGAGCCTCAGTCCTCGGCCGGACGCCGGATCAGCAGCACGGCATCTTCAAAGTCGAGCCGGTGGACAAGACGCCCTTCTGCATCTTCGACATCGAGGCGATAGGCCAGCTTGACCTGCCCCTCCTGCGCATCATGGGCTATGATGCCGCGGGCGTCGTTGAGCGTTGCGGCAACAACGGCATCGATGGAGGAAAGGTCGCGTCCATCGGGATCGAGAATCCTGTCCTCGCCGTCACGAAGGTGGAAGAAATAGGTCGGCACGAGAGGCTCCACGCATGTCGGGGCGGGAGCGCGAAGGTCTCTCAGTCGCCAGAAGCCCAAAGCTTTTCCGGCAATGCCCTCCTGTAGCACGGCCCTGTTCTCAAACATATGTTTTATTTGGATTTATGGCGAATGTGTCGGACTTTCCACGTGCACTCTGCTATAAGTTCTCTATCGCCAGAAACTATCAGGGCTCTGGCGGCTGAGAGTTGCGACGTGCTCCCGCCCAGGAACGGGACACATCATGACCTCTACAAACCATCCTCTCGATCTGCTCGTGCGCAATCTGGAATTGCGCGCCAGGCTGTCGCAGGAAGACCGCGACGCCATACTCGCGCTGCCCTATACGCTGCGCACGCTCGACCATCTGACCTATACCATCCGCGAAGGGGATCCCCCGCGCGAATGCGCCGTCCTCGTTTCGGGCTTCGCTTACCGGCAGAAGACCACGCAAGACGGCGCACGGCAAATTATCGCGCTGCATTTGCCGGGCGATGCGCTCGACTTTCAGAACATGTATCTCAAGGTTTCGGACCACAGCGTGCAAATGCTGACCCGCGGCGAGGTAGCGATCATCGCGCGGGAGGAACTGCAGGAGCTGGCGCAAGCACGGCCGGCGATCGGCCATGCCATATTGATCAAGACTTTGGTGGAAGCCTCCATTTTTCGTGAATGGGTGCTCAATGTCGGGCGCCGCAAGGCGCGGGAGCGGATGGCGCATGTCCTATGCGAGCTGGGCTCGCGAATGGACGCGCTCGGACTGACGCAGGAGCATGGCTACGAACTGCCGATGACGCAGGAGGAACTTGCCGATGCGCTCGGCCTCACCCCGGTGCATGTCAACCGCACGCTAAAGCTGCTCGAGGCCGAAGGTCTGATCATGCGCACACGCCGCAGCATCAGATTCCCCGATTGGGAAAGGATCCGCGAAGCTGCGGATTTCAACGAACGTTATCTGCATCTCGATCTGCAGGTGCCCTCTTCCTCCTGATGGAAGGGTGACGGCATCCATGGCAAGGCTGTCACCTGCAGTTCATCGCGATTTTGTATGATGCTCACGCCAGCAACCCGCTGACCCGTAGTGCCGTGCCCGAGCCATCAAAGTGCGCTCCCGCCCAGAGGAGAGCCTCATGCCAAGATTTTTCTTTCATCTTCATGATGGTGTCGACCAGATCCTGGACCCTGAAGGCAGGCTCATGCCGCAAGAGGCTATCGCATAAGCGGCGCTGCTGCAGGCGCGGGACTGTATTGCAGGGGACGTGATGACGGGGCGTCTGGACCTGCATTCGCGCATCGATGTGCATGATGAAGCTGACGAGATTGTTCACTCCATCAGGTTTGAAGATTCGCTCGAGATCATCCCGCCGAGATAAAGAGTTCCGACGAACCGTTCCGATGCATCGGCTGCTGGCGGGACGACGCCTGCATTCCTAACCTTCTACATAGAGCAAGCCCCTGTATGTAATAGGATCTGTTCCTCGTCAGCCAGTCCGGCTGAGTGGAGATGGCGATGCAACGACTGTTCCCCAGCGCCCTGGTTGCCTGTATCCGCGACGGGCGGCCTCCACAGGCAGATGAGCTTGCCCGGCTGAGCGAGAGATTATGGAGCGAAAGCGTCTCGCTCTGCGCCCCCGATCATTGCGGCCTCGCCGACAAATTCGCGCTTGTCGCATTCTCGGGATGCGACGCGCTGCCTGAACCGGTAAATGTTTCTTCTGGCAGGCCAATCTGACCGCAATATATATCATATTTTATGGAGACTGTTCCTTCAGGTGATTATCACATGAAGCGGCGACAGTGAGTTCGATGGTACTCCCGCCCTTGCAACGGGAGAGGAAATTGAGCGCATCGCATCCGCTGGACCTGCTGGTCCAAAGCCTCAGCCTGCGAGTCCCGCTGTCCGGCACTGCTCGCGATGCAATCCTCGCACTCCCTTTTACCTTTCGTTCGCTGGAATCCTCGACCTACATAGTGCGCGAAGGTCAGCCTCCGGAGCAATGCGGCGTTCTGGTTTCCGGCTTCGCTTACCGGCAGAAGACCACCTGCGAGGGCGCAAGGCAGATCATTGCGCTGCACCTGCCCGGCGATGCGGTGGATTTTCAGCATCTTTTCCTCAGCATATCCGACCACAGCGTCCAGATGCTTACCGCAGGCGAGGTCGCTTTCGTACCGCGAAGCGCGCTGCAGGCTCTCGTCCGCTCAGACCCCGAGGTCGCCAAAGCGATCTACACGCAAATAGCCGTAGAGGCTTCGATCTTCCGAGAATGGGTGCTCAACGTCGGCCGCCGGCAAGCCCGGGAGCGGATTGCCCATGTACTGTGCGAGTTGGGTTCCCGTCTCGATGCGCTGGGCCTGGCGAAGCGATATGGTTACGAATTGCCGCTGACGCAGGAACAGATCGGCGATGCAGTCGGGTTGACCCAGGTGCATGTGAACCGCACCCTGAAAGAGATGACGGATGAAGGCTTGATCTGCCGGGACAAGCGCAGGATCAGCTTTCCGGACTGGAGAAGAATGTGCGAGATCGCCGGCTTCAATGAGCGGTATCTGCACATGCAGCCCCAGATGGTCGGCTAGGCGATCCTCCAGAAGGCTCCCTGTGTCTGCGGCTCCACCAGCAAGAAGCCTGGCGAAGAGCTGATCCCAATTTTGCACCGGGGAACCAGATCCGATGTAAGTCATAGATTAGTCTTAAAGAAAAGCTTCTGTAGGAGATTGCAGAACGTCTACGGTGGAGGCGATCGCGGAATGGCCGCCTTCCGCATTGAAAGCGCAGAGAGCGGACAGACTGCTTACGACCCGGTAGGCGCCTCCATCGCAAGGGTTGCTACGGACGCGCCTCCAGAATCATGTTGAACGGGCCTTCGGTGGCCCTCCGCACGCTTCCGAACCCGGCTCCCGTTAGAAGCTGTGTCAGCTTCTCCTGACCTGCTTGTGCGCCAAGCGCCTCGCCGACCTCCTGTGCCAGTGAGGTTGGCACACAGATCATGGTCGAGGCATTGTAGTAGAGGCGACTGACCGGGTTGCCGATGTTCTCGCCCGGGCTGTTTCCTGCGATCGGCTCCACTATCATCCAGGAGCCGTCCTCCTTCAGCAGCTGCCGCATGTGCTCCGCGCATCCGCGCGGATCGCCCATGTCGTGCAGGCAGTCGAACATGGTGATCAGGTCGAAGTCGGTTTCCGCGATCTGCTTCGCCGGTGCTGTTTGAAAGCTGACCCTGTCACTCAGCCCGTGAGCAGCCGCGTGGGCCGTCGCCTGCTCGATTGACTGTTCGTGGAAATCGTAGCCGATGAACCGGCTGTTCGGAAAAGCTTCGGCCATGATCAAAGTGGAGAAACCGATCCCGCACCCAACATCGGCAATTTTTGC
>NZ_JAAFZT010000016.1 GCF_013336795.1 Alteripontixanthobacter muriae
GTCGATCATCACCAGCTCGCCGTCGAAAGCCTGCGAAACCGCCGTCAGAAGCCGATCCCAGACACCGGCTCTGCGCCAGCGGACAAAGCGATTGTAGCAGGTAGATTGGGGACCGTAACGCTCGGGAATGTCCGCCCATGGACTGCCGGTGCGGAACCGCCAGAGGATACCGTTGATCACCCGGCGATCATCCACCCGGGGAACACCCCGAGACTTGTTCGGAAGCAGTGGCTCGACCACCGACCACTCTAAATCTGTCAGATCAAAACGACGACGCATGTGCAAGGCTCCTTCTCGGGCCTTGAATCAATCACCGCCGCTAAGCGCAACCCAGTTTATGAGTTTACCGCCTAGTTCTCGACCCTGTTGTTGGCCCAGCGCCCCACCTCCTGCTTGTTGGCATTGCCCAGCTCAGTCATGGCCACCTTGTAGGAGCGCAGGCCGTCTGTGGTTATCCTCTCAGGTGAGCCGTGGCGCCTCAGCGCCTTTCTCATGAACTTGAGAGCTGCTGCCTTGTCCTTGGCCTTGGTGACATAGCTCTCGAGGATCTCGCCCTCCTGGTCCACCGCTCGCCACAGGTAGTGCATCTCTTCGTTCACCTTCACATACATCTCGTCGAGGTGCCACTGCCTCTGGCGGAACCCTCTCACGCGGCTTACCCGCTGGCGGCGGATGTCCGCTGCAAACAGCGGGCCGAACCTGTTCCACCAGTGTCGCACCGTCTCATGGCTGATGTCGATCCCGCGCTCGAACAGCAGGTCTTCCACGTTCCTCAAGCTCAGGGGGAAGCGGACATACATCATCACCACCAGCCGGATCACCTCTGGCGAGGAGTTGAAGTACCTAAACGGGCTGGCAGATTTCTTCTTGCGAGGCATCGGACCGCCCTGCCCCGCTACTCCTTACCAGTTGATGCATTTGGTCTGACAGAGCCGAGCACGCCTAGAGCGGCGATCTTCCGAAGAGAATTCAGGCGTTAACCAGACATGGTTCTTCTGAGCATGCAAGGCGGCCGCGACGTTGTGCCGATGCACCCAATCTGTCAGCAGACCCTGATCGCAAACTTCAGCAATGCCGAGTTGCAGCGCCATGCCATGGACGTAGAGGCGCTTCTGGCCATTCCGAACGTACGCAAGTTTGTCGACTGGGTGGCCAGGAGGATCCCGACTTCAACGCAAGCACAGCAAAGAAACAGCGCTGAGGCGGCGCTGTTTTCCCGTCTATTTATGAGGAAAGCCTCGCGCAGATCGCACCTTGATCGTCACCTGCAGGATATTTCTCCCAGACGCCTTTATTTCGGCGCTTTCGCCAGATGCTCCGACAGAAGCCTGTCGAGTTCGGTTATTCTCAGCCGCTGCGGAGTATCCCTCGCCAGCCCCTTGAGGCGACACTCGGCCCAAAGCTTTCGGCGTTCACCCTCCAGCGCCTTGCGATATAAATCAGCCATTATCTAATTCCTTCTGCGGCGTTTTGCGGAGCGTGCCAGCCGAACAGCAGCAGCATCGGTGTTAACACGGTTTTCAGCGGTCAGCTTTTTCCAGCGCTCGAAACGAGCAAACGTGAATTCAGCCCCGACGATCGCGGCACGTACAGCGCACCCCGGTTCCTGAGAGTGGGTGCAATCGGCGAAGCGGCAGTTCAGCGTAGCTGCCACGATATCGTCAAACACTTCTGCAACACCCGACGACACTTCGGACATCTGAAGTTCGCGCATCCCGGGCGTATCGACCAGCCAGCCACGACTTTCCGAACCCGCACCAAGCCGGTGCATCTGGCGGACAGTGGTCGTGTGGAGACCCTTCCCATCGCTCTCACGAACAGCCTGGGTCTGGATACTGTCAGAGCCTCTCAACGTATTGATCAAGGTCGATTTGCCGACGCCGGACGAACCAACGAGTGCGACCGTTTCCCCTCTTCGGCAGTACTCAGCCAGTCTGGCGACACTTTGGCGATCCTGCCCATTGATCAGCTCGACATCCAGTGTGCTGTCCAAGGCTTTCGTCGCCTTGGCGAAGTGTTCCGTGTCTGTGGCCAGATCTGCCTTCGTAAGTACGACAACCGGGCGCACGCCCGCTTGCCGTGCGAGCACAAGGTAACGCTCGAGGCGTGCTATGTTGAAGTCTTCGTTGCAGGACGTAACCACGAAGAGCGTGTCAACGTTTGCCGCGATAAGCTGAACCCGTTGATCATCTCCAGGCGCAAGCCGCTTGAACAAACTGCTCCGCTCAAGAAGGCGCACAGGGGTCAAGCTATCGCGCACCATCAGCAGCCAGTCGCCAACCGTTGGCCTGTCCTCGGGGCCCTCAGACGACGGAAGTACGGATGTAATCGATGCATCCACTTCTGCACCCAGTACGCTGACCATACCACGGTGCACCGCCATCACGCGGACGGGCACAAAGCTTTGGTATTCTTCGGTGCTTACCTGACGACTGAAGAAGCCTCGCCAGCCCAGTTCCGCCAGTGTCGAGCTTGCGTTTTCACTCTGCATCGAGGCGACAGCTCGAAGCACCTGATGTATGCTCGGGCACATACAGCGAAAAAGGTTGGAGCACCGAACGTCTCATTCTTGCTCAAGCTGTCGATGCGCCGGACTGACCCAGATAGTAATTGAAGCGAGGAACTTGCCTGGTGCAGGCTTAACCACGTCGATCCTCTCTGCTGTCACTAATTCTCCAGTGCTCAGGGTGAACGACGCCCAGGGCTTGGGCATCCGACCGAAAGTCATTTTCTGAATCGGCCGGCCGGTGGTGCTGTTCATGATAGTGGTGACGATGCTCATCTGACCCCCTAGTCAGCTAAACACCCCTACGTCCATGAGTTCCTCGCGCGCTGGCGAAAGTGCGCGCAATGTGGATCGAAGGGCTGCAACTGGGCCGGTTTCCGATCGTCAGCTACAAGATCCGAATAGAGACAAGCGGATAGCGATCTGCATGCAAGAGAAATCCCTTGTTGGCGGAAGCGCGATGCCTACCAGCCCATGCTCCCGGGAATACCCTTGAATGGGCCTGCGAGGTCTCTGGTAATCTAGCCGCCGTAAAACGAGCCCGGCTGCGGAACGACTGTCTCGCCATTAACCAAGCACTTGTCGAACGGCGCGGCATAGAACGCGACGTGGTCCTGCAGCATGGCGAAGTTTGCTGTCGGTTTCCCGTAACTCCAGCCAACGCGGGGCAGAACGATGTCGCCGATCACGACATCCCAGTAAGATGCCGATCCCTTCCACTCGCAAAAGGAGCCTCCTCCGGCGGGACGAAGCATTCCAGCCGTGACCGCGTCAGGCGGAAAGTAGTAGCTTGGAGGGTGGCTAGTCTCAAATGTGCAGACGCTCGCATGCGTATCGGCGATCACGATCCCACCATGTTCGATACGTAAATGTGCAGCGCACGATTTGGCGATGGCCGGACGCGGGAAGTCCCACACGCTGCGCTGGCCAGAAAGGATCGGGTCCGGTCCTGGCTTCATGTTACTGGAAGCCTGCCAATCGCACGCTGCAGCCGGGGCCGGACACCCAAGAACCGGACATACAAACTCTCGAGTATTGCGAGCAGCCAAGGCCACTGCGCCGCCAACCCGAACGGGCGGAGCAGAGGAATCGCGCGCCACATTGCGGCGAATGCTGCTAGGCCGGATAGGAAGCGGCCATTTTCGCTGGCATGAAACCGGGCGAGCAGCTCTGCCGGATCAATCGGACAGAAAGTTGCTGAGGTACTCGTCACATCGATGAACTCGATCGAGCTCCGCCAATCAAGCCGCCGCATCAGGGCGATCTCGCTCCTGCAGAGCGGGCAATTGCCGTCATGCCAGACAATCAATTTGGTCATGGAGCGGATATAAGGCGTCCGCAGCTACGATTCATCGGTGCCATGAAGAAAGACTCACGGCTGCGTCCCTTGGGCCGGGCACGAAAGCTTGGCGAAGTGGTCGCGATGTGCCGACCGCTGCATTTCCGGTCCGCTCCAGTCTGCTTTTCGGTGACCCAATGCTGAGTTCAAAGAACCCATAGAACCGCTTTAAAATACAGCGGTCTTTAGCCTGTCTTGAGTATCGACAATGACCCGTCAAACCCGGCTGTGGCGATTCAGCTCGAGATCGCCAAAGAGTAGAAGTCTGGCCAGCATATCCTCCTGGCGGCAGCGGCCCGCGCCTCGACACTCGCAGCGCGCGGTAGTGCGCTGGTAGAGCAAGCCTGTTGCGCGGGACGGCAAACTCTCTAGCCTTTGCGCGTCAGCCTTCATTCGGGGAAAGCTTTATCATGCTCCACCGGTTTCTTGCCGCCTCTACCGCCGCCATCGCCTTGAGCGCCGCCATGCCGCTCTTTGCTCAGGATGCGGCAGGCACCGCCATCACCGCGCCCGAAATCGACTATACGATGTGGACACTCGACAACGGCTTGCGCGTGATCGCAATCAAGGATGACACCACCGCCAGCGTCACCACCTCAATGTGGTACGATGTCGGCTCGAAACTCGATCCTGAAGGTCGAAGCGGCTTCGCGCACCTGTTCGAGCATATCCTCAGCCGCAAGACCGTGAATATGCCTTACAACCAGATATACGGCCTTACCGCCGATGTCGGGGGCACGCGCAATGCTTCGAACGGGCCCGACCGGACCAACTACTTTGAAACCGTGCCGGCCGAATATCTTGAGCGGATGCTGTGGACCCATCGGGAACGCATGGCTTTTCCGGTTGTCGATGACGAGGTCTTCAATCGCGAACGCGACGTGGTGACGGAGGAACTTCGCCAACGCGTGCTTGCGCCGCCCTATGGACGCTTTCAACGCTTCGTTCTGCCCGAGAACGCTTACGATACCACCGCATATCGCCGTCCCGGGATCGGGTCGATTGAGGAGCTCGACGCGGCAACGCTGGAAGATGCCCTGGCGTTTCACGAAGCTTATTACGGACCAGATACTGCCACGCTGATCGTCGCCGGCAATTTCGAAATGACCGATTTGCGCGCCATGGTGGACAAATATTTCGCCGACATTCCGCGCCGCGAGAACCCTCTACCGCTCGAACTGGGCGCCGAAGAGCCGGAGCGTACCAGTCTCCGCACGATCGTTGCCCGCGCTCCTAACGTGCCGCTGCCGGTGCGCGGTACGCTTTGGAAGGGGCCAAAGATGGCGAGTGAAGATACCGCGGCGCTCGAGGTGCTGTCGGCGATCATGGCGCGTGGCGACAACAGCCGCTTTAACGAGGCACTGGTTCGCAGCGGAAAGGCTGTGGATGCCAGCTTCTTCTATAGCGACGGCGAGGAGGCGGGCATGATCGCGGGTTTCGCGATCACCAATCCCACCGCCGATGCCGAAGAAGTCAAGACGATTCTCGATGCAGAAATCGAGCGGGTGCGGATCACGCCGGTCAGCGCAGCCGAATTGGCGGAGGCCAAGAACGAGATCTTCTCGACTGCGCTTCGCTAGCGCGAGACCGCGCGTGGCCGGGCGTTTGAAGTGGGCGAGGCGCTGGTCTCCACCGGCGATCCCGATGCAGCGGACAAGCGGCTCGCCGCCATTTCCGCCGTGACCGTCGCGGATGTCCAGCGCGCAGCCGCGAAATGGCTGGACCCGCAAGGCCGGGTGGACATGACTTACGAGGAGGGTGAGGAGAACCCCGCCGAATGGGCCAACCCTGCCCCGTTCCCGACCTTCCGCACCCTGCCCGAGCCGACCCGCACCCCGCTCGCCGTCCGCCCGGAAGCGGAACGCGATCCTCTGCCCGAACCTGGTATGAAGCCGACCGTCGAGACGCCTGAGATCGTCGAGCAGACCCTGGACAACGGAATCGAGGTGGTCGCCGCGCAGACGGGAGATGTGCCGTTCGCCACCATGACCGTTCTCGTGCCCGGCGGGGCGAAATCGGATGAGCGCGCCAAGGCCGGCGTCGCCAACTTTGCGGCATCGCTCGCCGACAAGGGTGCGGGCGGAATGAGCGCGCAGGAAATCGCCGCCAGACTCGAAAGTCTCGGCGCGAGCGTTGGGGCGACCGCGGGCACGGACGGAACCTTTTTCAGCCTGACGGCACCCGTAGCCAATATGGAAGCGGCGGGTGAAATCCTGGCCGCAATGATCCGCAGCGCCGATTATCCGGCGGCGGAATTCGAACGCGAGCGCAAACGGGCGATCGACGGTCTGCAGGTCAGCCTTAAGGATCCCGGCGAACTGGCCCAGATGGTGGCACGGCCGGTGCTTTACGGCGACGCGCCTTACGGATCGCAGCCCGGCGGTACGGCGGAAAGCCTAGCCGCGATCACGCGCGAAGACCTGCTCGACCATCGCAGGGCCTGGTGGCACCCCGCGCAGACAAAAGTGATCGTGAGCGGCGGGATCGCGCCTGAAGATGCCGTCGCATTAGCCGACACTCTATTGGGCCACTGGACCTCCGCCGCTCCTGCGCCGCCCTCCATACCGAATCCTGCGGGCGAGCCTTCTCCTGTCCGCACAGTCGTGATCGATCTGCCCGAAGCGGGTCAGGCAGCGGTCTATGCCGGAATTCGTGCGCCCTCCCGTTCGGGTGAGGACTACATCGCGCTCGAACTCGCAAATGCGGTGCTCGGCGGTGGATCCAGCGGAAGGTTGTTCGAAGAAGTGCGGACGAAGCGCTCGATCAGCTACGGCGCCTATAGCGGCTTTCCGGCGCGAGCGGACGACGCTTACCTGGTCGCCAGTTCGCAGACGCAGAACGCAACCGCCGACGAGGTGGTGCAGGTGTTTCTCGACGAGTTCGACCGCTTGGGCAGCGAAGCCTTGGCCACTGACCTGATCGAGGCGCGCCGGCACTTTCTGGCGGGCGGCTATGGCCGTAGCCTCGAAACCTCGTCGGGTTTCAACAATATCGTGGCCGAACTCCTGATGTACGGCCTCGAACCGAGTGAAGCGGCGCGATATGCCGCCCAGCTCGAGGGCGTGACTCCGGAAGCGGCCAGCGCGGCAGCGGCGAAATACGTCTCGGCCGACAAAGCGATGATCGTTGTGGTCGGCAATGCCGACGAATTCCTTAACGATCTGCGCGCGATTCGTCCCGATATCGAAGTGATCCCAGCCGACCAGCTCGACCTGTCGCGCCGCGATCTGGGCGTCGGAAGATAACGTTCCCAAGACCGGGCGGGGCTGAAGAAGTCGGGAGTGAGAAAACAGCCTCGCCTCTCTGCGCTTCTGGCCGGGCTTGCTCGTAGAATTAGTTTGCCAAGAACACTCCTTGCTGCGGCATACGTCCGCGCGCCCGTGCGATACTCGCCGCCTCACGACGTTTCGTTCGGCAGAGACTTTCGCCGTTCCGAAGCGTTACGCTGTTGCTGTGATAATTACACTGAGAGCGATCCGCTTGGCTCAAAAAAGTTGGCGTAGATGCCGGTTATCATGTGGTCGCCGGCCGAACGCCGAAGAACTTGCCACCACCACAGGCGTTTGCAGCAAAGCGAGGGTTCTTTGTTTACCTGCTACACTCCCTCAGCTCTGCTGTGCGCCTCGCAAGCAGCTTCTCCAGCTGCCGTTAACCGATAGATGCCCCGTTCAGACCGTTCGAACCACCCGTAGACATTCCTGAGCAGGATCGTTCCTGCGTCCTCTGCCAGGTGCTTGAGCGCACGCGGCGCCATCGGACCGCCACGCAAAGCAGCGGCGCAGGCAAGTGCACGCTGACGGTAAGCAGTCATGATCGGCTGTCGCGTCGAGCCGCCCGCGGTTGGATCACCAATTCGGGAACCATGCTCCTTCAAGAACCGCCGCCTCTGCTTTGGATCGGGCCGCGGCCGGTAAGGGAGCGGTTCTGCGAGCACCGATACTCGCGCCAGCTTTGGATCTACAGCGAGCAGTCCTACGCCCAACATACGACAAAGCCGCAGAACGCGCTTGCGAGTACCCAGGACTGCAAGATAGACCTGATCCGCTGAACGGAGGCGATCGACGGCCTGCAGGACCAATTCGAGCGTGAATGACAGCTTCAACTCGGTGATCACCAGCAGAGGAGGCTCGGGGCCCCGCACAGCGACGAGATCACAGCCACAGACCTCTCCTTTTACCTCAAATCCTTGCGCTTCAAGGAAGCGTTTCACCGGGAGATAAAGACTGGTCTCAGGCAGAGAACTTGCAGTCACGTTGCCCCCCAATGCTGGATCTCCAACGTGGGTAACCGGTGTTCGCCAGCGACAAAAATCCTTGCTAGGCGCAAACAAGGCCTAGGGGCTCTCCGGAAGCAGCGTCGTACGAACCTCGCTGCTTTGCTACTCGCGAACACCTGTAACTACAGGCGGCGCTGCTTCCCATATGCTTACAGTTGCGAACGCAAAAAGCCCCGCTGGAAGCAGCGAGGCTATGATCTTCAATGTTTTCAACTAGTTGGTGGTTGCGGGGGTTGGAT
>NZ_JAAFZT010000017.1:0-67453 GCF_013336795.1 Alteripontixanthobacter muriae
CACTGAAGGCGCCCCCCAGGTCCCCGAGCATCTTGCCTACGAGTTCGTTGAGCGTGTCTGGATCTGGTTCGGTCATGAGAGCGCTTCGCCTGGCAGTGATGATGTGCCGCGGGCATTCATGCCAGCCACCATCGAGAGCGACCCGATACTTGCTGTATTCGTTTGCCTGAAGCGCAGCAGGTTCTGCCTCAATCCGCTAACTGTCAAGAAGGCTGTTCGCCGCAAGTTGCTCCTCAGTCACCCGTTCACCAACGGCAGCTAAGCCCGTTCACTGGACCAGGACCAGACTGTCTGCTTGCGGCCCAGAAGCAGGCAGCCGAACGTTCGGGTCTATCATGAATGATAGAGGCGGAGCGGAAGAGGCTTGGTGCTCGTCTCGGGGGGAGCAAAAACTGTGACCGCAGCAGGCAGCACCTGGAAATGAGCTGGCGTAGCGGTCACGATCTCGCCGTCCGTGTTAACCGGCATCGGGTGCCGTGTCTCGATATCGAACTCGACGCACCGTGCAGTCCGCACTTCCTTCCAAGCCCCATGGGTTCCAGTTCTGAAGGCCCGCGCCATGAGCACCGACTTCCACAGGTTCGGCATTTCCAAGCTATAGAGATCCAGTCGTCCGTCATCGATCGCGGCTGTCTCTGCGACGATGTTACCTCCGCCATAGAGGCGGCCGTTCCCGATGGCGATCTGATAGGTTTTGACCCGTGTGCCTGTTCCTTTCTCGACGATGCGAGCGCGAAAACGCTTGGCGCTGGACAGAACACGAAGCGCGGCAACAGCATAGCCAAGCCTGCCAAAGCGCTTCTTCACTTCTGGATCGAGCTTCTGCGCCAGTTCGCTGCTAAGACCAATGCTGGCCACATTGAAGAACGCATGGCCATTCACCATGCCCACATCGATCTGTTTTGTCTGACCGGCAACCACGAGGTCTGCTGCCGCCTCAAAATCGAGCGGGATTGAAAGAGTCCGCGCGAGATCGTTGGCGGTCCCTGCCGGGATGATGCCGAGCGGCAGCCGGCTCTCCATCACTGCCGGAGCGGCAGATGAGATCGATCCATCGCCGCCGCAAACTACAACTGCGTCCGACCTTTCATGAAGTCTTGTGATGTCCCGAGCAATTTCGGGGAGGTTCTCGAAGGGCTCCACGGTAACAGAGAAACCCCCAGCTTCCAACCGCGCGCGCACCGGCTGGTAGGCGCGAGCACCTTGCCGCGACTTTGCGTTGTGGAGGAGCAGAACGTGCTTATTTCTATGCGACGGCATCAGGCAAACCGATCGGACTGGATAGCTGGCAAGGGATGTCCGCTATACCCGTTTGGCGTCCAGAACCATACGGTCCGCAGTCGGCCAAAGAACAGCCATCTGCTGGATCATAGTCGGATGACAGCTAACCACCCCTATTCTGTTGAAGAAGTCGGTTTGAGGCGCAGTCGTTAGCGGCCCCAGGTAGCGGCAAGCGGGATTGCCATCTCGCTTATGCCATTGCGAGCTCCGGCATCGGGATCATCTTTGCCATTTTGCGAAGGTTTTGGGCTGCTGCGGCGAGGTGGAACTCGTCTTTTGCTCCATTGGGACCGCGAAGACGCAAGCGGTCCAGCTTCAGTATTCTCTTAAGGTGAGCGAAGAGCATCTCAACCTTCTTTCGCTGGCGACGAGAGACAAGATAGGCGTCGGTGGTGGCAATATTCCGGGCCATGTCTCGTGCGCCTTCGTGAACCGAGCGCATGATCTTGCGAGCTGGCATTCTGGGCGTGCAGTGCTGCTTGAGATCGCAGGTTGAGCAGTCCTGCTGACGGGCTCGATAGCGGACGAAGCCGTCGGCATTGGCGCGCGGCCGCGGTGTCTTGAAGTTCCGGTTAGATGGATGAAGCCGTTTGCCGCCAGGACAGACATAGCTGTCGTCCTCGTGGTCGAAGGTAAAGGCGGACCGCTCGAAGGTGTCATCGCTCCGGGCGGATTTGTCGAACACCGGGATGTGCGGCTCGATGCTTTTGTCCTCGACTAGCCAGGCAAGGTTCGGCGCGGAGCCATAAGCCGTGTCGGCTACGAGGCGCTCGGGCCAGATGCCGAAGCGCTCCTGTGTGCGGTCGATCATTCTGCGCTGGGCGGTCACTTCGGCTTGCCGTACTGAGGTCGTGGCCTCGACATCGACGATTACCGCATGATCAAGGTCGATCAGATAGTTGGTGCTGTAAGAGTAAAAGGCCGCCTCGCGCGTTGCCGCCGTCCAGCGTGCCGCAGGATCGGTGAGGTTAATCCGCTTGGGGGTCACCGGCGTTGCGCCGCCGAACGCGGCATCGTCGAGCACCTCGAGATACTCGCGCACAGCCCGGCCAGCAGCTTTGGGCGGCAACCCCTCTTCACCCGGCTCTGATCGCTGCCGGTGGACATCGGCACGGATCAGACTGGCATCGACAGCGAAGCCCTCGGCGCCCACCAGCCCCTCGGCCATGCACCGTTCGACCGTCATCTCGAACAGCTTGCGCAGCAAGTCGCTGTCGCGGAACCGGCCATGGCGGTTCTTGGAGAAGGTCGAGTGATCGGGCACGGCGCCATCCAGATCCAGGCGACAGAACCAGCGATAGGCGAGGTTGAGATGCACCTCCTCGCACAGCCGGCGCTCCGAACGGATGCCCATGCAGTAGCCAACAATCAGCATCCGGATCATCAGTTCGGGATCGATCGAGGGGCGACTCATCGCGCTGTAAAACGGCTTTAGGTGCTCGCGGATACCAGTTAGATCAACGAACCGGTCAATTGACCGCAGCAGGTGATCTGCCGGAACATGATCCTCGATGCGAAAGCTGTAGAACAGCGCCTCCTGCATCACCGTTCGTTCGCCCATCATCAGCAAATCTCCTGATTACGAAGATCACTGAATCAGTAGCTTGGCTCCCATGCAAGCTGACTTTTTCAACAGAATAGGGTTGTTAGCGGACAGGCAGATTCTAGGATCGGATATCCGAAAACTGCCTTTCGTTTGCACCTAACTACGCGCCAGCAGTAGCCTACGAAGCCGATTTTCGCGGTGCCTCGCTAGGTAATGAAGACGGGCCGCATAACCGCCTGGTCAACAATGGCGACTTCTGAACGGCGTACAGACAATCTTATTTGGCACCTTGGCTTCGTAGTGACTAGATTAAAACGCCAATATTCAGCCAAACTTCGACAACGTGAACATCATCTCCGGTAAGATCAGTCGTTAAACTAAAAATGCAATCTTTCTTAAAATCTAAATGGTAGCTACGCTGTCAAGCGTGAGGGGCGCAGTGTGCAACATACTGAAAATTCCGATTTGCCGGTTAACGATGGCGACGATGCATTTGCTGCTAACCCAGCAATGAAGGTCGATGTAGCATCCAGCTTTACCTATGCCTCCTACCAAAATGCCGTGCCGGTTATCCGCTCGATCATCATCGAAAACAAAACCAACCGACATTACCAAAATTGCCGCATTGCGCTGACGTCCTCACCTGCCTTCCTGCGCCCCAAAGTCTGGACGGTAGATTGGCTTGCACCGGGGGACAGCCTGACCTTGACCGACCGTAAGGTGGATCTGGATGCCGATTATCTAGCCGGTCTGAACGAGGCGGAGCGGGGCGAACTTCGCTTGTCTCTGTCGTCGCGCGGCGAAGTAGTGCACGAGCGCACGCTGGACGTGCGATTGCTGGCGCGAGATGAATGGGGCGGCGTTGGCGACATGGCCCAGCTTCTGCCGGCATTCGTTATGCCCAACGATCCTGGCATCGCGCAAACGCTGCGTAGTGCGGCGGAGCAGCTTGCCGCCAGCGGCCACCCCAGCGGCCTGGACGGCTATCAGTCAGGTTCACCGCAACGCGCTTACATGCTTGCCGCCGCAGTCTATTCCGCCATCGCTGGATTGGGGGTTCACTACGCCGAACCGCCAGCAAGTTTCGAACAGAGCGGCCAGAAGATCAGGCGACCCGCAACCGTGATCGATCAGCGGCTGGCGACATGTCTCGACACCGCGCTGTACTTTGCCGCAGCGCTGGAGGGTGCCGGTCTGAACCCAGTCATCCTGATGTTCGCCGGTCATGCCGCAGTCGGAGTTTGGCTGACCAAGCGCACCTTTGCCAACGCGATTGAGCCGGATCAGATGGAGGTACGCAAGGCGCTGGCCTCGCACGAACTGATCGTGTTCGAAACTACCGGCGTCACCCACCGCCCGGCCATGACGCTTGAAGCCGCGCAGTCAGCGCTCGACCACCGGATGAGCGAAGAAGAAGCGCAGGGCTTTGTATCGGCCATCGACGTGCGGCGTTCGCGCAGCGGGGGCATCACCCCGCTGGCGTCGCATGACCCCGCGCAACCAAAAGAACCCGACGACGGTAATGCCCCCGTTGCCCCACTACCGCTTCCGGCTGCGCCCGCTGTCGGCAGCCTGGCTATCGAAGAAGTCGAGGTGAAGCCGACAAGCGCGGCCGGCCGGATCGATCGCTGGCAACGCAAGCTGCTCGACCTGACCCTGCGCAACCGGCTGCTCAATTTTCCCGACACCAAGAAAACCATTCCGTTTGTCTGCACCAATCCAGCTTTTCTCGAAGACAGGCTGGCCGAAGGGGCCGCCATTCGCATCATCTCACTTCCAGCGCAAAATCCGTTGGGGGAGCGAGACGCGGCGCTCTACCGCGACGTACACGGCAAGGACATCCAGCGCAGCTTCGCTGCCGACGCGTTGCTGCGCGACGAATTGCCCTCGCCGCTGGAACTTCCTCAGCTCGACGCACGGCTGATCGACCTGCACCGCCAAGTCCGCAACGATTTCGCCGAAGGGGGCGCGAATACGCTGTTTCTAGCGGTGGGCTTTTTGCGCTGGAAGAAGAAGCCTGAAGACACGCGCAGCTATCGCGCGCCGCTGCTGTTGGTGCCGGTCAAATTGGAACGCAGCAGCGCCAGTTCGCCGTTCCGCATCCGCTATCACGAGGACGAGCCGCGTTTCAACGCCACGCTGCTGCAATTTCTTGAGCGGGATTTTGACCTGAAACTGCCGCAATTTGCGGGCGATCTGCCGGTCGATGACAATGGTGTCGATGTCCCGCGCCTGCTGGCGATGATGCGCCTTGCCGTGCGCGATGTGCCAGGAATGGAAGTGGTTGACGACGCGGCGCTTTCGACTTTTTCCTTCGCGAAGTTCCTGATGTGGAAGGATCTGGTCGAACGGACCGATGCCCTGCGCGAGAATCGGATGGTGCGCCATCTGATCGATACGCCGGAACAGGCGTTCGATGGGGGCGAAGGGCGGGCTGTCTTTCCTGAAGAAAGCGATCTGGACCGGGCGTTTGCGCCGAGCGATATCGTGTGCCTGTTGCCGTCAGATTCCTCGCAAACCGCTGCCAGCCTTGCCGCTGCTGCCGGGCATGATTTCGTCATCGTCGGGCCGCCGGGCACCGGCAAAAGCCAAACTATCGCTAATATGATCGCCAACTGCCTTGCGGTCGGCAAGACAGTGCTGTTCGTGGCGGAAAAGACGGCGGCGTTGGATGTGGTGTATCGCCGGTTGCGCGAACACGGCTTGGGCGACCAGTGCATCGAACTGCATTCGAACAAGGCCGACCGCAAGCATTTCCTCGGCCAGCTAAAGGCGTCATGGGAGCATAGCGCCGATGCAGACCAATCGGAATGGACCACGATCAACGAGCGGTTGCGACTGCGCCGCGATACGCTGAACGCCTATGTCGCCGCGCTGCATATGATTTATGCCAATGGCTGGACACCCTACAAGGCGCTCGGAATCGCGCTCCAGGCAACCGCGATGTGCGCGCCGGAACTGTCATGGCCGCAGCGCGATGCGCATGACGTCGCCACGCTGCTGGAACTTGAAGAACTTGCTGCTGAACTGGGCCGGGTGTTCGTGTCGGTGGAGCGGGTGCCCGCGTTGGAACTGGTCGATATCACAGCATGGAGCGCGGGGTGGCAGGAATCTATGCTCACCTCGGCGCAGTCGCTGCGCAACGCCGCCGACCTGCTGAACACATCGCACGCCGCCTATCTCTCCGCGCTGGGTATTCGGTCCGAGGCACCGGGATCGTGGACGGAGATGGAAGAACTGGCCGCTCTGGCCCTGGTGATGGACCAAGGCCGAGATCACGACCTCACCATTGCGTTCGATCAGGACTTTGCCGAATGCAAAACCGCGCTGGCTGGGCTTGAGCAGGCGATAACCCGCTATCGCTCCGCCGAACGTGGTATGAATGCAGCGTATTCAGCTCAATCCGTGCGCCAACTCGATCCGGAAGCACTCGATCGGCAGTGGCGCGAAGCGAATGCTGCGTTCTGGCCCAAATCGGCGCTCGACAAACGCAAGCTCGGCAAATTGCTGCAAAGCTATGCTGACAGCGGCGATTCGCAGCCGGAGGTGGATCTGCCGCTTTTGCAAACCATGAAGGATTGTCTTGCGGCGATTGACAGCAACCCGCTGAACGGGCGCGCGCTGCCCATCGACGGGCTGGACACCGATCCCGCAATTGTCGCCGATATTCTCACCCGTGGGCAGCAACTGCGCAGCGCGCTGCGCCTTTCCGGCCATGACGACGATGCGCTGCAAACCGCGGCCCGTTCGGCCGAGGCAGGCCTCCGCGCCTGCGAGGATAACCGGCTGCGCGCCGCCGGGGCCAGATTGCTGGCGGGCAAGCTCGGTTTTGATGTTGCAAGCCAGCAGTTCAGCGCGGCGGCAGGGCGCGATTTTGCTCCGGGCAACACTCATGAGGATTTGGCACAGCTCAGCCTATCGCTGAAAGCTCTGATGGACGCTCGCCATCTGCTGCGTGACTGGGCGGCATGGTGTCAGGTGCGCAACCGCGCGGCTAACTGCGGACTAGCGCCATTGGCGGACCATCTGGAAACCGGCCTGATCGATGCGAACGCCAGCCGGGCAGCATTCCGCACCGCCTATGCGCGGTGGTGGCTCCCGCAAATTATTGACGGCGACCCGGTGCTGCAAGACTTCCGGCGTTTTCAACACGAAAATACCATCACGGAATTCCGCGAAATTGATGATCTGGTCCGCTCACAAGCCGCGCACCGGGTGATCGGCGCTATCGCTCATGGCTTGCCCGCCGTTCAGGGCGTGTCGCGCAATTCGGAACTTGGGCTGCTGCGCCATCAGATGGAACTGCAACGGCCTAGCCAGTCAATCCGCGAGATGGTCGGCAAAATGCCGGATACATTCTCGAAGCTGGCGCCGTGTATGCTGATGTCACCGCTGTCTATCGCGCAGTATTTTCCGCCCACCCAGTCGCTATTCGACGTCGTGATTTTCGATGAAGCATCGCAGATTACCACCTGGGATGCGGTCGGCGCGATTGCGCGCGGCCGCCAGACGATCATCGTGGGTGACCCTAAACAATTGCCGCCGACCAATTTCTTCGGGCGCAACGAAGAAGACGAAGATGTGGCGGACCACGAGAAAGACCTGGAGAGCATTCTGGATGAAGCCAAGGCGGCGGGCGTCCCGGTGCGAGATCTGCGTTGGCATTATCGCAGCCGCAGCGAATCGCTGATCGCCTTTTCCAACCACCACTATTACCGCAACCGGCTCGTCACCTTCCCCTCGCCCAAAGTCGACGATCAGGCTGTGCGGCTGCGCAAGGTGCCCGGCGGCATCTATGATCGCGGCAAAAGCCGGACCAATCGTATCGAAGCGCAGGCCGTTGCCGATGAAGCGGTTGCCCGGATGCGCAGTTGGCTGAAACTGCCGGAACAGGACCGCCCGACGTTGGGCGTAATCACGTTCAATGCGCAGCAGCAATCACTGATCCTCGATCTGCTCGACGCTGCCCGGCGCGACGACCCGGCGCTGGAGTATTTCTTCGCTGATGAACGAATCGAGGGAACCATCGTCAAGAATCTGGAAAACGTGCAGGGCGACGAACGCGATGTGATCCTGTTCTCGATCACGTTCTGGAAGGATGCGGCTGGCAAGCTCACGATGGATTTCGGCGCTCTCAACCGCAACGGCGGCGAACGCAGGCTGAATGTCGCTGTGACACGGGCGCGGCAGGAACTGATCGTGTTTTCCGGCTACACCGCAGACCAGATCGACATTAGCCGAACCAAGGCGCTGGCGGTGCAGCATCTCAAGACGTTCCTCGACTTTGCCGAGCGTGGCGCAATCGCGCTTCCGGCGCAGGTTACGGAGTCGGACGGTGCCTTTGAATCGCCGTTCGAGGAAGCCGTGGCAGCGCAGCTTGAGCAGCGCGGTTGGATGATGGTGCCGCAAGTCGGCATATCCGGCTTTCGCATCGATTTGGGTGTGCGCCATCCCGATCTCCCGGGTGCCTATCTGGCGGGCGTGGAATGCGACGGCGCAACCTATCACAGCGCGGCCACCGCGCGTGATCGCGACAAAGTGCGCGAACAGGTGCTAACCGGGCTTGGCTGGAACATCCTGCGGGTATGGTCAACCGACTGGTGGTTCGACGCGCCGGGCTGTGCGGCAAGGCTGGACGGGCAGCTTAACGAGTTGCTCGAAGAGAGCCGGACAAAACATGCGGCAAGTGTAGAGGAACCGGAGGCAGCCGGGATCGGACATTGGCATATTGGGCACCAGATCGAAAATCTGGAAGAAATCCGGGATGAGGCGGCTGCCACCCTGGAGCCCGAACCGATGCCGATGCGCGACGATGCTGCCAGCGGTGACGCGGCACCTGTAGCCCCAAATACGCCCGCCCCTTCGGCATCGGCGGAAACTGCGCGCGCCAGCTATCGCCTAACCGACCTGTCCGGTTTTTCGGCCGATCCTGAACGCTTCTACGCTTTCACCTATCGCGATACCTTGCGGGCGATGGTGGACGCGGTGATGCACACAGAAAGCCCGCTGCGCACGGATGTTTTGTGTCAGCGGATCGCGCGAGCGCACGGCTGGCAGCGGACCGGGAAGCGCATCCGTGACCAGATCGCCATGCATCTTCGGGACTTTGACCGGACCACAGAATTTGGCGCAGAATTCATCTGGAGCAAGGGCGCAATCGTTCCGGTCCACCCGTATCGTCGCCCCGCAACCGAGGACGCGCGCCGGTCTATCGCCGATATGCCGCTCGCCGAACTGGTCGCGGTGGTGCAGGATAACCCCGGACTCCTCGATATGCCGGACCCGGCGCGTGATCTGGCGCGGGTGCTGGGGGTCGAGCGACTTGCATCAGCCTCACGCGACAGGTTGGACGAGGCTTTGGCTTGCGCGTCGGCGATCGCCGCAGCAATGAAAACGGATTGAGTAACCAGCTATGTTTCGTTTCATTCATTCCGCCGACCTGCACCTCGGCAAACGCTTCGGCAATTTCTCCGGCGACCTGCCGGGACGGCTCCGCGAAGCGCGCCACACGGTTATCGCGCGGCTGGCCGAACACGCGCATACCCACGGCGCAAGCGCGATTCTGCTGGCGGGCGACACGTTCGACACCGAAACGCCTGCGCCCGATGTAAGGCGGCAGGCGTTGGCGGAAATGGCGCGGCATAGCGCCGTCCAGTGGGTGATCCTGCCCGGCAACCACGATTCGTTACAGGCGGCACAATTATGGGCCAACATGCGCAGCGAAGCTCCGGAAAATGTCGTGCTGGCGGTGGAACCCGCGCCGGTCGCACTTGCCCCGCATGTTACCCTGTTGCCCGCGCCGTGTACCACGCGCAGGCCGGGCCGCGACCTGTCCGAATGGATGGATGCCGCCGCCACGGCCGATGGCACGATCCGTATCGGCTTGGCGCATGGCGCAATTACCGAATTTTCGGAGGACAAGGTGGCTTCCGACGTTATCGCCCCGGACCGCGCGGCCAGAGCAGGCCTCGACTACCTCGCGCTGGGCGACTGGCACGGCGCAATCGCGGTCAACCCGCGCACTCACTACAGCGGATCACCTGAGCAGGACCGGTTCAAGCATGACCGAATGGGCGAGGCGCTGCTCGTCAGCATCGCCGAGCAAGGCGCGCTACCGCAAGTCGAGCGGTTGCGCACCGGCAGCTTTTTCTGGCAATCGCTTCATCTGCACCTGCTCGATGGAGATGACCCGGTGGAGGCGCTCGCGGCGCTGCTGGCAACCGCCGCCGACCGGCGGCAGGCGCTGGTTCGCGTTCATGCCAGCGGCAACACCCGGCTTGCGGGTCGCACCGCGCTAGGCGAAGCCGCCGCCAATGCCGCGCATGATTTCGCCTGGTTTGCGATGGAGAACGACGCGCTGCATACGGTCTGTGAGGTTGACGATCTCGACCAGATCGACCGGGGCGGTGCCTTGCGGCAGGCGGCCGCTGCGTTGCTGGCGGAAACGCAGGATGATCGACTTTCCGCCGGTGAGCGGGAGATTGCCAATGCCGCCCTCGCTCGGCTTCACGCTTTCGCACAGCAGGTGGCGTGATGCGGATCACGGCACTGCGGCTGTTCAACGTCAAACGCTTCGCCAAGCGCGGGGTGGCCATTGAAGGTATCGGCGAAGGCGTCAACGTGTTGTGCGCAGCCAATGAATTCGGCAAGTCCACCAGCTTTGAGGCGCTGCACGCGCTGTTCTTTCAGCCGCATACCAGCACCGCTGGCGATGTGCGCAACCTGCGGCCTTATAGCGGCGGCAATCCGCAGATCGAAGCGGATGTGTTTACGGATGCCGGGCAGTTCCGGATCACCAAGCAATTCTACGGAGGCAAGTCTGCGCAAGTGGCCGATCTGTTGACCGGGAGGCTGATCGCACAGGCCGATGAGGCCGAGAATTTTATCAGCGAACTGATCCAAGGCGGGGCAGGCGGTCCGGCGGGGCTGTTGTGGGTCCGGCAGGGCGTGACCGGGATCGAAAAGCTCAGCCGCCCGCAGGAGGAAAGCGAAAAGCAGGTGCGTGCCAGCCTCCTCGAATCGGTGCAGGGCGAGGTCGAGGCGGTTACTGGCGGACGGCGAATGGGGGATATCGCGGCGAAAACCGCTGAGGCGCTTGGAGAGCTTGTGACCGCAACGGGCCGCCCAAAGGCCGGTGAACGTTATGCCGCCGCCAGCGAAAAACGCGATAGTCTGGTTCTGACGGAGCGCGCGCTAGAGCAAGACGTATTGGCCTTGCGCTCCGCACTGGACCAGCGGGCCATTGAGGCTCTGCGGCTGGCAGAATTGCAAAATCCCGAAGAAACGATCGTGCGGCAGACCGCTATCGCCGCCGCGCAGGCAGCAGTCGATACGGCCCGCCAGCTCAGCGACAAGTTGCAAGCGGCGGAGGCGGAACTGGCGCTGGCGCACGCCCGACATGAGACGAGTCAACGCGCCGATACTCAGTTCCGCGAAGCATTGGCCGAAGTCTCCAGTCTTGAGGGCCAGCGGCAGGAAGCGCAACGCAAGCGCGATGATGCGGTTGCCAAACGCCGGGGCGCAGTGACTTCTATCGAAACGGCGCGTACCGAAGCTCAAACCGCCGAAGACGATGCCGAGGAAGCGCGCGACCTCTTGGCGCGGCTGGGTGCCGCAGAAAAGGCGCGCGAAGCGGCGGATCGGCTGATCGAGCTGAAGCAGCGACTGAACGCCGCAGAAGCTGCCCGCGAAACAGCCGAACAGGCCGAAGCAGAACTGGCGCAGGTCGAGATACCCGCTAATGCGATCAGTGAGTTGCAGGATCTCGATATCGCGATCGCGAAAATTCGCGCCGTTCGTGAGGCGGCAAGCCCCACCGTTGCCATCAGTTACGACCCGGGACGCGCGGAATCTGTCATGCTGGACGGCGTTCCGCTGACCGATGGACAAGAACGCGGTTATGAGGGCAATGCGCAGCTTGTCGCGCCGGGAATTGGCACGATCACGCTGCGTTCGAACGGTGCAGTACTAAGCAGCGACCAGTTGGAGCAGACGGAGGCGCGCCGCGCCGCGCTCCTGTCCTCAATGGGCGTGGCCGATCTTGCCGCGGCGCGCGAACGGCAGATTGCGGCGCAGAAACTGGCAACGCGGATCAGCGAAACGCGCTTGGAACTCCGCTCGCTGGCACCTGACGGCTTGCCCGCACTGCGCGCCGCGATTGCTGCGATCACGCCCGCCGATGCGGAGCAGCTTGAGCTAAAGGCCGACCCGGTAGCAACACGGCAAGCGCTGGACGATGCCGAACAGCGCCGTCAACACGCAAACCAAGCGGTGCGCGATACAGAACCCTTGCGTCAAAATGCCGAAAGCGCATTTGTAAAAGTAGAGACGGAGCTGGCCACTCTGGCTGCCAAGATGCAGCAGGCGGCAGCAGTGCTCGGCCCGGCCGAACAGCGGGAAGACAGTGCAAGGAAATTGCGTGACCGGCTCATGGAACTTGAGGTCGATCTGGCGTCTTCGGAAGAGAATGCAACAAAGCTGCGCGCCCAAGCGCCCGATTTCGGAAACCTGGAAGCATCGCTCAAACGGCAGTTGTCGGCCGATCAGGCCAACGAGACCAACATGGGCCAGTTGCGCGAAAACATTGCCGGGCTGACAGCTCAAATCCGTACCCGGTCCGATGAAGCAGTCGAAGAAAAATGGAATGAAACCAAGGACGCACTGGCGTCCGCTCAGGCCCGTGTCGCGGCGTTCGAACAGGAAGTTGCGATTCTTCAGCGCCTATCCGCCGCGCTCGACACCGCCCGCGCAGAAGCAAGCGATCTGTATCTGAAGCCGGTAATGGCTGAACTGAAGCCGCTGCTTGGCCTGCTGTTCGATGACGTTAGCATCACCTTCGACGACAAGACGTTGTTGCCGGACAAGATCATGCGCAACGGCCAGGAAGAAGATGTCGACCGGCTAAGCGGCGGAATGCGCGAACAGCTTTCGGTCCTTACCCGCCTCGCCTTCGCTCGCCTGCTGGCCCATGATGGGCGTCCGGCGCCGGTTATTCTCGATGATGCGTTGGTCTATTCTGACGACGATCGGATTGAAAAAATGTTTGACGCGCTCCATCGCCAGTCCAGCGATCAGCAGATCATCATTTTCTCCTGCCGGCAGCGGGCTTTTGCGCAACTGGGCGGCAACATCTTACAAATGACAGACTGGGTGCCGCAATAGCGATCGCATCTCCAGCTTGTCATGCGGGTCCATTACGGCCGGGGTGCTGGGTCTGACCTGGGGTCGGATCGGTAGACTGGGAAAAGAAGAGGAAGCGCGATGATGCACTGCCTAAATTCGTCCGCTCACGGCACGGCATCGAACCGGTCCTCGCGGCCACTACCACTTCACCGTAGAATCCCCTGATTGGGGCATGAGAGACAGATGGCACGTGATCCTATAAAAGTGATGATCTCAAGCCGATGCAACGATCCGTTCCCGGCGGGAGGCGAGCCTCTCAGCGACACTCGCAGAGCGATCAAGAAGGAGCTCGAAGCCGAAACGCTGTTCGGCGAACATCTGTTTGAGGTCTGGATCAACGAGGACGCTCCACCTGCCGACACATCGCAAGACTCCCTGGATGTATGTCTCGAATCCGTCGACAAGGCTGACATCGTACTGGTGCTTGCGAACGGCAATGCGGGCTGGGCTCCCGATAAGGCGGACATCGGGATCTGCCACGCGGAACTGCTCCGAGCTCACAGTTCGGCGCCCGGGAAGGTCCGTCTCATCTCGCTGGGCAAGATCAAGGGCGATCCGTTAGATCACGCTCAGATTTTGAGGGACCAGCGCTTCAACGAGTTCCTTTCGACCCAAAACTTCTTCCGGGGCGGGTCGGTCAAAACGCTTAAACAAGCCACGACTCGAGTTCGCGAAGCGGTCGTCGACGCTGTGAAGTCGCTTGCCCATCTTGGCGTACGCGAAGTCCGGAAGGGCAAGTATCACACTGGAGACGCGCTGGCATGGAGCAAGCTCGACTTCTTCGCCCGGCGAAGGGCGATCGTGGTGAAGTTACAGGAGGCTCTGGAGGATCGCGGCGGTTTGTCGGCGGGAAACGACCTGCTGACGCTTCCGATCGAGGGAAAGGAAGTTCTTCTCAGGCTCGACGCGGTCCCCGCAGCACTTTCGAACCCCGCCGCGAGAGAACTGGTGGGGCGCCCTTTCCTCAACGACTTCCTTCTCGTCGACGAGCTCAAGGCGGCAATAGGACCGGTCCACATCATTGGATGCCAGAAAGGCGCGACGGAAATCCAGGCCCAGAACGTTCTCGGTTTTCCGGATGCGACGATCGTTCCGACGCCCTTCGGCGTCTACGTCGCGGATCCGATCCAAAAGGTGCAGTTCGTCTTCCTAAAGGACTGCCGGGACCCTTCCTCCACGCGCTTTGCCGCGCAACGTCTTTTCGACTGGCTCGCGCAAACGGGAGAGAGCGTCGCGCTGGTGGAAAGGGCGGATTCCAGAGCCCGTATCGTGAACGTGCTGGCTGAAGAGAACAAATAGCGATGTGGAAAGTTTTCCGCCCGGTTTCGGGTGAATGTTCAGAAGCTTTGGGTGGCCTATCCGGTGCCGCCGCAGGTCTGGCGCCATTTGTTGACGGACTTGCGCCCGGAAACTTAGGTGTGGTGCGAAGGTGGCACAGACGAATGACCGCTTTTAGGATTGAAGCCGGGAGCAGCTAGCGGCTGAAGTGAGGGCGCGAAGCAGACGTGGCGCAGCTTAGCGGCGACGCAGCAGTCTCTCCAGCAGCCGAGGCTCCTGCATTGGCTGTACCCGTCCATACCGCGAAAGCCGCTCGGATGGATGCATGGCTCCTTTCGAGGACAACCCATCCGATCCGGAACTGTGGAACCTGAGCCTGGACATCGCTGTCGTTTACACCGCCTGTTTTACCCGGCCCGAATCCCGGAAGCGATTTTGCGGAAAAATTGATCGATAGCCTGGTAGATGATGCTTCTCTGCCACAGGTGAATTCTCCGTATGGATTGGCCCCGCTAGTCTGAACCCACACTTCCTGAAGCAGAGCCAGAAAAGCTCAGTCTGGACTTCCTGCCGACGAACGACCTCAATGGCGCCATGGAAGATGACCTGCATCGACGCGAGCTCATCCAGCAGCTTCTGCTGGAGGCCGGCCGCATCATGGAAGACGGCTCGCCCGATCTCGCGCTCGCAGCTCCCGATGATCGCCAGGCGCTCCTGTCGCGCATCGATCAGCTTACCCGCGACGGCCGAGCAATCGTGGCTCTCGCAGCTGCCGCTGCGGCGCTGGCGGAACAGCCTGGCAGCTGACACGGGCCGTGCTGGTCCTTTAGTGATGGGATTGCACATCCCATTCGACTTCCCTCCCGAACGAAGCATTGCTGTCATCACTGGATCGCAGCCGATGTAACCGGCTGCCGCCCCGACGATGCGCTCGATCGGGGCTCCAGGTGGTGGGACCGGCACGATGCCGCTCCAGCGAAGGAGAACCACCATGACGAAGCAGAAGAGTGAGCAGCCGAAGGGCGAGACCAAAATTGGTAAGGTGCTCGCGCTGCTGAAGCGCAAGCAGGGCGCCACGCTAGACGAGATGATGGAAACGACGGACTGGCAGAAGCACACCACCCGCGCTGCGCTCAGCGGCCTCAAGAAGAAGGGGCACGCGGTCGAGCGCGAGATGCGCGGCGATGCATCCTGCTACCGCATCACGGCGAGCGCCTGATCATGGCGAACCTCGACCAGCAGCTCGAGGAGCTGCAGACAATGAAGAAGGACGACCTGAAGGACCGGTGGGCAAGGCTCACCGGTCGCCCGGTCCCGAAGGTGAGCGAGAAGATGCTTCGGCTGGCGCTTGCCTATGAACTGCAGGCAGAGGCGCTCGGCGGCCTCTCGCGCAAGACCAGACAGCGCCTCGACCAGGTTGCCGCAGGCAAGAGTGAGACGAAGGAACTGCGCCCCGGCATGCGGCTCGCCCGCGAGTTTGCCGGGAGCGTGCACATGGTCACCATCGGTGACGAAGGCGAGATCGTCTGGAACGGCAAGAAGTGGAACAGCCTCAGCGAAGTAGCCCGCGCGATCACCGGCACGCGCTGGTCAGGTCCAGCCTTCTTCGGCCTTCGTGAGAAGAGGAAAGCGGCATGAAGAAGGTCCGCTGTGCGATCTATACCCGCAAGTCGAGCGAGGAAGGTCTCGAGCAGGACTTCAACTCGCTGCATGCGCAGCGCGAAGCCTGCGCTGCCTATATCCTGAGCCAGGCGTCCGAAGGCTGGTCGCTGCTGCCAGAAGAGTATGACGATGGCGGGCTTTCGGGCGGAACGCTGGAGCGCCCCGCCCTCCAGCGGCTGCTGAAGGACATAGAAGCTGGCAAAATCGATACCGTGGTCGTCTACAAGGTCGACCGGCTGAGCCGCTCACTGCTCGACTTTGCGAAGTTGGTCGAGACGATGGACAAGGCAGAGGTCAGCTTCGTCTCTGTGACCCAGTCGTTCAACACCACCAACTCGATGGGACGGCTCACGCTCAACATGCTGCTGAGCTTTGCCCAGTTCGAGCGCGAGGTCACCGCTGAACGCATCCGCGACAAGATAGCGGCATCGAAGGCCAAGGGCATGTGGATGGGTGGCAATCCGCCGCTCGGCTATGCACCGGAAGGACGAACGCTCAGGATCGTCGAGGAACATGCCGCACTGATCTGCGACATCTACCGGCGCTACATGGAACTCGGTAACGTGCGCTTGCTCAAGGAGCAGCTCGACGGCGAAGGTGTTCGAGTGCCGCTGCGGCAGACCTCCTCCGGGCGTAGCATGGGCGGAGTGCCATTCACCCGCAACCAGATCTACAGGATCCTCACGAACCCGATCTACCTTGGAGAGATCCACCACAAGGGACAGGTCTACGACGGTCAGCACGATGCAATTGTAGAGCGCGACCTGTGGGACAAGGTACAGGTGAGGCTTGAGGACAATCGGCAGGGGACGCAGCAGGCCGCAACGGTAAAGTCCTCGAGCCTGCTTGCAGGTCTGGTCTTTGATGACGCCGGTGAGCCTCTGGTTGCAAGCCATGCCTGCAAGAGCAAGGTCCGCTATCGTTACTACGTCAGCAAAGCACTCCAGCACGAGCCGGGGAGCGCGGGTAGTGGCATGCGGATACCTGCGCTGGAACTGGAGAAGACCGTAGCTGAAGGCTTGGCAGCGCAGTTCGACAATCCTCTACGACTGATGGCTCTTGCACACCTGCAGCCCCGCGCCGATGAGATGAAGCAGTTCTCCCGCGACTGCGAAAGCTTGGCCACGAAGATCCGCAAACGCGATCGGCTTCTGCTGCGCCAGTTGATCAGGCGGATCGTGATCCATCGTGTACAGATCCAAGTCCAGCTTCGCGCAGGCTCATTGGAGGAAGCCTTGAACACGCCAGCTGCACCAGATGCGCCCGAACACGTCGAACTAAGGATCGATGCAGGACTCCGTCGTACAGGGACGGTGATGCGGCTGGTACAGGCCGATGGTACGCTGGCGGGATCAGCAGAGCCGCAGGAGCACCTCGTCAGGCTAATCCATCGCGCGCGCAGCTGGTGGACGGAAATGACATCCAGTGGACTGACACCTGCAGCTTTGGCCAGGGAGCATGGCGTGACCTCTTCCTACGTCTCGCGGCTGGTCCGGTTGAACTTCCTCGCGCCTGACATCCTGGATCACATCATCTCCGGTACCCAGCCCGCCGGGCTGGATGCGAAGACCCTGCTCAACCTCCACGATCTTCCGCTCGACTGGGATGAGCAGAAAAGGATGCTCCAGATCACCTGAAAGCACAGAGTGCATTGTAAAGCGGCGGCGCTACGGCGCCGCTTCTCGTTCGCATGGTTCTGGAGCATCGCCGGAATCGAAAGTGGTACCTGCGAAATCGGCCGCGGAGAATAAGGGCCAAATCTCCTGATCTAGCTCGCCCGATAGGCTCTCCGACAGACCACCTCGGCGCTGGAATGGCGCGGAAACGCGGCATTCCTGCCAGACACAAAAATCGTTCTATATCAACGACTTATAAGTGGCGGACCGAGCGGGATTCGAACTAGTGGTACGGACCCGAAAAATAACCCACGGAAATGTGGGCAGAAAACAGCCCAACAAAGCCAAGATCGCCAGCCGGAGAAAATTGGCCTCACTTGGGAGTATGTGCGTACCGGGAGAATCTGCGTCGAAATGAGCAACTTTGACTCAGCGAGTCCTGACTTTTCCGTTTAAAATCAGAGACTTGCTGGCGGACCGAGCGGGATTCGAACTAGTGGTACGGACCCGAAAAATAACCCACGGAATTGTGGGCAGAAAACAGTCCAACAAAGCCAAGATCGCCAGCCGGAGAAAATTGGCCTCACTTGGGAGTATGTGCGTACCGGGAGAATCTACGTCGAAAAGAGCAACTTTGACTCAGCGAGTCCTGACTTTTCCTTTCAAAATCAGAGACTTGCTGGCGGAGCGGGTGGGATTCGAACCCACGATACGGGGTTACCGTATACACACTTTCCAGGCGTGCGCCTTCGACCACTCGGCCACCGCTCCGCATGCCTTTGCGAGCCGCGCCCTAGCCGGGCATCGGGGCGTTGGCAAGCGGGCTTGGCAGCGCTCTTTCTCCGGAGAGCTTTTCCAAACGGTCGGCAGATGGCAGGATGGCAGGTGATGAAACATCTGCTCACCGCTTCCGCACTCTTCATGAGCCTCGTCCACCCCACGGCGATGGCGCAAGAGGCGCCCTCTCCCGCCGCCATTGCCGCTGCGGCTCCTGCGCACGACTGGCAGCCGATCTCCGCGCAGGATTTGCTTGTCATGACGCTGGCGCCGGACCGGGACGGCCACACGCGGACCGTCACAATCCAGTTGATGCCGCCACCGTTCAGCGAACCTTGGGTGGATAACATTCGCACGCTTGCACGCGCCGGCTGGTATGACGAGGTCAGCATCAATCGCGTCCAGGACAATTACGTCGTGCAGTGGGGCGATCCCGATGGGGAAGAAGAAGCGAAGGCAAAGCCGCTTCCAGAGGGCCTGCGCCCGACCGAAGAGAGTGACTATGCCGCGGTGCCTATCGAGAACCTGGATGTGAAAATCAGGCAAGCGCTTGCGCGGGGTATTCTCAACAGGGAATCACATGATCGTGCTGAGCTCATGGAAGCCGGGCCCGAAGGGCGCATGGCGTCTTTCTGGATGCGCCAGTTTCGATCCGATCCTTACGCCTTGGCTAATCTGTTTTATCGTGGATGGCCGATTGCCATGATGTTCGGAGAGAAGGAAATCTGGCCCGTTCACTGCTATGGTATGGTTGGCGTCGGACGCGGCATGTCGCCCGATGCTGGCTCCGGTGCTGAACTCTACACGGTGATCGGCCATGCGCCGCGGCACCTCGACCGCAACATCGCACTGGTCGGCCGCGTGATCGAGGGGATCGAGCATCTTTCCAGCCTGCCACGCGGCACCGGCGATCTCGGCTTCTACGAAGACTCGGCAGAGCACGTGCCGATCAGATCCGTCCGCATCGCTGCCGATCTGCCGGAAGGCGAGAGGCCTGCATTCGAATATCTTTCCACCGAGAGCGACAGCTTCGCAAATTATGCCGACGCAAGGGCCAACAGGCGCGAACCGTTCTTCATAAAACCGGCGGGCGGCGCCGACATCTGCAACGTACCTGTCCCCGTGCGGCGAGCAGGGGCGGACTAGACCCGTTCAGCTTGGGCCACGGCATCGCTGGCGCGCAGGGCGCTGGTGATGCGGGTCAGATGCGCCAGATCCACTACCTCCAGTTCCACCTCATAGGTCTGGAACGGCGTATCGCGGGTGACCTGTTCCAGCGCCATGACATTTGCCATGTTCTTGGCGAAAATTCCGGCCATCTCGTACAAGGTGCCCGGCCGGTCATAGAGTATCACCCGCATCCGTCCCAGCGCGCCTTGCGATCGCCGGCCCCAGGACAGGTCGAGCCAGTCGGCATCGATCCCGCTGGCCAATTGCAGGCAATCGATGGTGTGGACCTCGACGCCCTCGCCCGCCTTGCGCAGGCCCACGATCCTGTCGCCCGGTACGGGATGGCAGCATTCGGCGAGACGAAACCCGACCCCTGCGGTCAGCCCCTTGATCGATATGACCCGTTCCTGCTGCGGCCAGTCCGGCTCTTCCGCAAGGTCGGCAGTGCTGCCGGGGACCAGAGCCTCCATCACTTCGCGGTCGTCCAGCTTGGCCGCGCCGATGGCATACATCAGCGCTTCCTCGTCCTCGAGGCCCAGCCGCTTGATGGCCGCGCGAGTCGCTTTCTTGCCGATGCGGGTGGGCAGGCGCGCAGCAATCTCGTCGAACAGCTTGGTCCCGATCTCCGCCACCTCAGCCCGTTCCTTCAACCGAACCGAGCGGCGGATGGCGGCACGCGCCTTGCCGGTCACGACGAACCCCAGCCATGAAAGCTGGGGGTGAGCATCGCCGCCCTTGATGATCTCGACCACGTCGCCATTGTTCAATGGTGTGCGCAGCGGCATGTGCCGCCCGTTGATCTTGGCGCCGACGGTATGTGCGCCAAGGTCGGTATGGACGGCAAAGGCGAAGTCCACCGGCGTAGCGCCCTTGGGCAGAGGGAACAGCCCCCCCTTGGGCGTGAAGGCGAAGATGCGATCCTGATAGATCGCCATGCGCGTGTGTTCGAGAAGTTCCTCCGCATCGTGGCTGGCATCCACGATCTCGATCAGATCGCGCAGCCATCCAACCTGCCCGTCGGGGCGGTCGCCCTGCTTGTAAGCCCAGTGCGCCGCCAGACCGAATTCGTTGAGGCGGTGCATTTCCTTCGTGCGGATCTGCACCTCCACCCGCATCGAATTTTCATACATCAGCGCCGTGTGCAGGCTGCGATAGCCGTTGTTCTTGGGCGTGGAGATATAGTCCTTGAAGCGGCCCGGGATGAACTGCCACGTCTTGTGCAGGACACCCATCGCCCGGTAGCAATCAATCTCGTCCTCGCACAAAATGCGGAACGCCATGATGTCGCTGACCTGGTCGAAGCTGACATGCCGTTCGGCCATCTTGCGCCAGATGGAATAGGTCTGCTTCTCACGCCCCGCAACCTCGACCTTCAGCCCGGCTTCGCTCAGCGCCTGCTTCACCGCGAGCGCGATGGCATCGACCTGACCACCGTCCTGGTTGCGGATCTGCTCCAGCCTGCCGGTAATGGTGGCATAGGCCTCCGGCTCCAGCTGTTCGAATGCCAGCGCCTGCATCTCGCGCATATATTCATACATACCGACGCGTTCGGCCAGCGGCGCATAGATTTCCATGGTCTCGCGGGCGATGCGCTGGCGCTTTTCCGGCTTCTTGATGAAATGCAGCGTGCGCATGTTGTGCAGCCGGTCGGCCAGCTTGACCAGCAGCACGCGGATGTCCTCGCTCATGGCAAGGAGGAACTTGCGCAGATTCTCCGCCGCCCGTTCGTCCTCGGGCATGGCGTCGATCTTCGACAGCTTGGTCACGCCATCGACCAGCCTTGCAACTTCCGGCCCGAAGTTCAGCTCCACATCCTCGATCGTGGCGAGCGTATCCTCCACCGTATCGTGGAGGAGCGCCGTGATGATCGTTTCCTGATCCAGCTTCAGATCGGTCATCAACCCCGCCACTTCGACCGGGTGGCTGAAATAAGGGTCGCCGCTGGCGCGCTTCTGGCTACCGTGCTTCTGCACCGTGTAGACGTAAGCCCGATTCAGCAGAGCTTCGTCCGCATCCGGGTCGTATTCCTTGACCTTTTCGACAAGTTCGTACTGGCGCAGCATCACTGCTGAATGTGCGCATTGCAGGCCGCAGGGCAAGCGCTAATGCGCCCTGCCCTGCGATTTAGCGCAGCGAACTTCCGCTCTCAGCTCCTCGGCTGTAACAATGCGTCGACCGTTCCGGTCGTCACGGAATGGTAGCCGGGACGGGTTTCGGCATAGATCCGCCGGGCGATGGTCCGGCCCCATTCGCCCTGCTCCATCAGCGTTTCGAACAGGGGCGCGACGAATTTGCGCCGCCCGACCTGCGCGAGGAAGCGCTCCGCAAAAGGCACCGCGGGTTCGTAACGATTGGCAAGCGCCAGATCGAGCCAGAGGAACAATTCCTCATTGTTGCCCGACGCAGACAGGTCCAGCGCCGAATCCAGCGCAGGGAGTTGCACCGCATCAAGATCGCGGGGGATTTCAGCAAGGAAGCGCTGCCTTTCGGCGGACGACCAGCTGGCCCATGCGTCGCGATCGAGGCGGCGATCCGCCGTGTAGCCACGCGCCGCTGCATCCACTTCGGCGAAGGCTGCAGGATCGGGCCGCGCAACATTATCGGGCAGGCCGGGTTCATAGATCCATTCGGCCAGTTGCAGCCGCTGCGCCTCGGCCTCGTCGCGGACGAGATTGCGGCGCATATCCTCCAGCAGCATGGCGGATGTGGCGGGCTGAAAGGCATGATTGTCGAACCATTGCCGCAGCCAGGCATCGAAGCGTTCACGGCCGACGATGCTCTCCACCGTTCGCAGGAAATAGGCACCCTTATCATAGACGATGGCGCTGCCTACTGGGTCGGCGTTCACCGGCTGGTGCAGAGCAGTTCCGGGTGCTTCCATCCCGACCTCGGCCAGCGTGTTCTCGATCGCGGCGAAGCTGAGGGCAGCTTCCTGATCGGCACGTTCCTTGCCGTAGATCTGCTCGACGATGCGGTTCTCGAAGTAGGAGGTCACGCCCTCGTTCAGCCAGCTGTCGGTCCAATTGGCGTTAGTGACCAGATTGCCCGACCAGCTATGAGCCAACTCATGCGCGACGAGGCCGGTAAGGCTGCGGTCCCCGGCAATGAAGGTCGGCGTCAGGAAAGTCATGACCGGGTTCTCCATGCCGCCATAGGGGAAGCTGGGGGGCAGGACGATCATGTCGTAGCGGCCCCAGCGATAGGGGCCGTACAGATCCTCTGCGGCGGCGACCATGCGTTCGGTATCGGCGAGTTCATAGGCAGCGCGGTCGATGACGACAGGCTCGGCCCAGACGCCGGTGCGCGGGCCGAGGGCGCGAAACTCGATATCGCCCGCCGCAATCGCGATTAGATAGGGCGCCACCGGCTTGTCCATCGCTAAGGTGAAGATACGCCTGTTCCCCGGCGCGTCCACGGGTTCGCCGCCGCTGAGGCCGGACATCACCACGTTCAGCGGTTCGGGGGCACTCACCCGCGCTTCCCAGGTCTGGCGGATGCTGGGGCTGTCCTGCGTCGGGATCCAGGTGCGATTCAGCGTCGGCTGCCCCTGGCTGAGCAGGAAGGGATGTTCGCCCCCGGCGGTCTGTTCGGGCGAAAGCCATTGCAAGGCGCCTGCATCCATCGCCGCATCGTAGCGGATGGCGATCTGGCGCGCGTCACCGATTGCGATGGTGATAGGTTCGCCCATGCCGTCGACCCGTTCGCCCACAGTGAAGGGCAGCGCGTTTCCTGCATTGTCGGTAACGGAAGCAATCCGCAAGCCGTCGCTGTCGAGGATGATCTCATCCGCGCCGGGTCGCGCCGCGATGTCGAGAACGGCCGTGCCGCCCACATTGCGATTCGCAAAATCGAGATCGAGGTCGAGATTGACATGCGTCACCCGCGCGATCTGCGGCTGCGCGAAAGTCAGTTCGTCCACGGCATCCGCACTGGTCAGAATAGGCGCGACCATCGCCTCACCCATGGCTGCCGTCTGCATCGCGTTCTGCGATCCGGCAGGCACGGTGGTGCAGGCGGCGGTGGCAAGAAGTATCGTGAGGACAGCAGCAGTGGAACGGTGGGCGGAACGCATGAAATTCTCCGGAGAAAGTAATCTGCCCGGCATAGAGGCAACAATATGAAGTCGCGCTGAAGCTCAGTTCCAGACAGCGTGCGGTGGCAGGCTCATGAGAATGGCGTCGATATTGCCGCCGGTCTTGAGGCCGAAAAGGGTGCCGCGGTCATAGACGAGGTTGAATTCGGCATAGCGGCCCCGCCATTCCAGCTGGCGCTGGCGGTCCACTTCGTCAAAATCGCTGTCCATGCGCCGCCTGACGATGCGCGGGAAGACGGCAAGGAAAGCCTCACCTACATCGCGAGTGAAAGCGAAGTGCCTTTCGAAAGCGGCATCGTCCTCGCATTCGAGATGATCGTAGAAAATGCCGCCCACCCCGCGATGGCACTCGCGGTGGGGGATGTAGAAATATTCGTCCGCCCATTTGCTGAACCGGTCGTACCAGGTGGGATTATGCGCTGCACAGGCCGCGCGGAAGGCGGCGTGGAACTCCGCCGTGTCGTCCTCATATGGGATCGGTGGATTAAGATCCGCTCCGCCCCCGAACCAGGCCTTGCCGGTGGTCAGGTAACGCGTGTTCATGTGCACCGCCGGGACGCGTGGATTGGCCATGTGCGCGACCAGGCTGATGCCGGTGGCGGTGAAAGCGGGGTTCTCGGCACTGGCGCCGTTCACGCTGGCGGCGAATTTAGGCGCGAAATTGCCGTGTACGGTCGAGACATTCACGCCGACCTTCTCGAAAACCTTGCCCTTCATCACGCCCCGCACACCGCCGCCAGGAGCCGGATTGCCCTCCTCCTCCCGGTGCCATTCGGCAAAGTCGAAGCGCGCGTCGCTGCCCTGCTCCTGCTCGATCGTCTCGAAGGATGTGCAGATACGGGTCCGCAGATCCTCGAACCAGGCGCGGGCCTGTGCCGTGCGGGTGTCGGTTGCCGGATCGGCGGAGGCGCCGGATGATGGGGTGTCGCGTTGCATCATGCTTTTGGCTTGCCACCGGATTGGCCTTGCGGCAAGTGGGCCCAATGGTTCCCCTTTCGTTCGCCAATCAGGAATTCCTCCTCACCACGGGCCGGGCGGTCTTCTGGCCGCGAGAGAACGCGCTTCTGGTAGCGGATCTGCATCTGGAGAAGGCCAGCTTCTTTGCGCGGTATGGGCAGATGTTGCCGCCGTATGACAGCCGCGAAACGCTGGAGAGGGTCGCACTGGCGATCCGCGAAACCGGCGCAAGGCGGGTCTATACTCTTGGCGACAATTTCCACGATGCGGGCGGTGCAGACAGGCTGGAACCGCACGCCGCCGGCATGCTGGCCGCGCTGACGCGGATCGTCGACTGGGTCTGGATTACCGGCAATCACGACGAAGATGCGGAAGGCAAGGCCCCGGAAGTGAAGGCGGGCGGCACCATGGCAGATGAACTACTGATCGATGGTGTGGTTCTTCGCCACCGTGCGCTGAAAGGCGAATCGCGTCCCGAGCTTTCCGGACATTATCACCCGCGGCTTGAAGTCTCGGTTCGCCGGCGCAGGATAAGGCGGGCCTGCACGGTCGTCAGCCGTGACGCCAATGGTTCGGGGCGGATGATCCTGCCCGCTTTCGGCGTGCTGACCGGCGGGATGGATGCCGCCGATCCCGCCATTCTGCAGGCGATGCAGCCTGCTTCGCAGATCGATGCGGTACTGCCTGCAGCAGGGCGGCTGGTGCAGTTTCCCCTGTGGCGGTCCGCTGCCTGACGGCAATGCCGGCGTTCTGCAACTGAGCACTGGCGCAACGGAGCAATGCTCCCTATATCGGCGGCTTACAATTCGGCAATTTCAGGAGACTGCCCCATAGCCCGTCCACCCCGGCGCACCATGCAACCGCCCATCAAGAGCGGCCCGCGCTACGACAACATGATCCAGTCCGACAAGGTCCGCGTCATCGATGAAACCGGCGAGAACGTCGGCGTGATGTACACCCGCGAGGCGATCGAACAGGCGGCCGGAGTCGGCCTGAACCTGGTCGAGGTATCGCCCAATGCCGATCCGCCGGTCTGCAAGTTTCTCGATGTCGGCAAGCACCGCTTCGAAGCGCAGAAAAAGGCCAATGCCGCGCGTAAGTCGCAGAAGACCCAGGACATCAAAGAGGTCAAGATGCGCCCCAACATCGACACGCATGATTATGACGTGAAGATGCGGAACGTGCACAAGTTCATCGACAATGGCGACAAGGTGAAGGTCACCCTGCGTTTCCGTGGCCGCGAGATGGCGCACCAGAATTTGGGCATGGATCTGTTGAAGCGGGTGCAGGACGACACGTCGGAAACGGCGAAGGTCGAGGCATTTCCCCGGCTCGAGGGCCGTCAGATGCTAATGGTGCTCTCACCCAAGTGAATTTTTCGGGACTGCATCGTGGTTGCCACAATGGCGATCATGATGCCCGCCTGACCTCGCTGCATACAAAATGGCGCTGCATACAAAAAGGGCGCGCCGCAATGGCGCGCCCTTTGATCGTGAGGCGTAATGTTCAAACGCTGATGAAATTATCGTCGTCATCACTTTCTGCGATCAGATAAGTGATGCCGACCAGAACCAGGCCGAACAGAATGGGGATTGCTGCCGAATTGCCGGCCAGTTCGTTTTCGGCCGTAATCGGTGCGGCATCGCGCTGAACGGTTTGTGCGACTGCCGGGCTGGCAGCCAGCGACAGTGCGGCCATGGGCGCAAGTATGTTCCGTATCTTCATGCAAATATCCTTCTGCGATCGAATGTAATGGGATAACGGCATGGGAGTTTGTCTGTTCCGAACCTGTCGCGATGCGTCGCATCACAGCCTCGCGCTGTCGTATTCCACCAGTTTCATCACGCGTGATTCATCCCGGCGGTTGAAAACCTGCCCGTTCGGAATTAATCGCAAAATCAGTTCAGCGCGTGGCGAAGATGCGTTCCTGCGGAGGTTAGGAACCCTGGTCGCCCCTAGCTATCCACCCCCGCCTTCCTGGGGGAATATGATGCAAGGAAGCCTCCGACATGACAGATGCTGTCGATGCCGCCGAAACCCCGACGCCGCGCCGTAAACCCAAGCCGGAAATCACCACGATCGCGGGGCGCGAGGTCAAGCCCAGTACATTGATGATGGGGCATGGTTACGACCCCGCCCTGTCTGAAGGGTCGCTGAAGGCACCGATCTTCCTCACCTCCACCTTCGCATTCGAAAGTGCTGCTGCCGGCAAGCGGCATTTCGAAGGGATCACCGGCCAGCGGCCCGGCGGCGCCGAGGGCCTCGTTTATTCGCGGTTCAACGGTCCGAATCAGGAAATTCTGGAAGATCGCCTCGCCATCTGGGACGGCGCGGAAGACGCGCTGTGCTTTTCCAGCGGCATGACCGCGATTTGCGTGCTGATGCTGGCCTTTTGTTCGGCTGGCGATGTAATCGTCCATTCCGGCCCGCTTTATGCCGCCAGCGAAGGCTTCGTCGCCAAGGTCTTGAGCAAATTCGGCGTGACCTATGTCGATTTTCCCGCCGGCGCCACGCGCGAGGAACTGGACGCAGTGCTGGCGAAAGCGGGCAAGCAGGCGGCTGATCAGGGCGGCAAGGTCGCGATGATCTACCTCGAGAGCCCCGGTAATCCGACCAACGCTCTTGTCGATGTCGAAGCCGTGAGGGATGCGCGCGATGCAGCATTCGGTACCGGCGACAACATGGTGCCTATCGCGATCGACAATACCTTCCTCGGCCCGCTGTGGCAGCGTCCGCTGGATCAGGGGGCGGACATCGTCGTCTATTCGCTGACCAAATATGTCGGCGGCCATTCCGATCTGGTCGCAGGCAGCATCGGCGGCGCGAAGAAGTGGATGGACCCGGTGCGCGCGTTGCGCAACACGATGGGCGGGATTTGCGACCCGAACACCGCCTGGATGTTGCTCCGCAGCCTGGAGACCGTCGAACTGCGCATGCAGCGAGCCGGAGAGAACGCCGCAAAGGTGTGCGATTTCCTTCAAAACCACGCCCAGGTCGATGGCCTCGGGTACCTCGGCATGATCCAGGACGAGCGGCAACAGGACATCTACGATCGCCACTGCCTGGGTGCCGGATCGACATTCTCGCTGTTCCTCAAAGGAGGCGAGGACGCCTGCTTCCGTTTCCTCGACAGTCTGAAGATCGCCAAACTCGCGGTCAGCCTGGGCGGAACGGAAACGCTGGCCAGCCATCCGGCCTCGATGACTCACCTGTCAGTGGCACATGGGCGGCGGCAGGAACTGGGCATTACCGATAGTCTGGTGCGTATCTCCATCGGCATCGAGGACGCCGACGATCTGATTGCCGATTTCGATCAGGCACTCGAAGCAGTCTGATCGGGCAATTCAACCAGGCAAGGAAGGGGTCTGCTGCGAAGCAGGCCCCTTTTTCATGTGCGACGAGCAGGCGCGAGATGGAGGCGCCTAGCCCTTCCACTCCCGCCGTTCCTCGGCCTGCTTCAGCACCTCATAGGCGACCTGGAAGGTCTGGAACTGCTTGGCCGCCTCGGCATCGCCCGGCTTCACATCGGGGTGCACCACCTTGGCCTTGTTACGCCAGGCCTTCTTTACGGTTTCGAAATCGGCGTCCGTTTCCAGTTCGAGCACCTTTAGCGCGCGCAATTCGTCGGAACTGCGGGTCCCGTCACCCGATCCGCCCCAGCCGTAATGCTGCGCTTCGGCGTATCCGGCATTCTCGCTCTGCTCGCTCTTGGCGCGCGCTTCGGCGGCCTCCTTGTCGAGCCCTTCGAAATAGTCCCAGCCGCGATTGTATTCGGCCGCATGCTTCTGGCAGAAATACCAGCGGTCCGGGCTGTTCGGGCTTTTGGGAGCGGGGCAATCGCCCTTTTCCTCGCAATTGTGGCGGTCGCAGGTACGCACCGTCGTCGTCTCGCGGCTGGAGCCATAGCTGCGCCAGCGCGGGAAACCCCAATCGTTCGACCGACCGGCCATTAGACTATCTTCCTGGAATGCATGGCCGAACCTATAGGCACAAACGCGCTCTACCGCCACCTCCGCCTGCCGCAGCATCGCTTCGGCACGTCGGTATGCAAAAGGGGCGGAGCAATATGGATTGCTCCGCCCCTTTCAAGGTCAGTTCAGATCGAAATCAGTTCACCACAACGGTCACGGCGCGGCGGTTCTGCGCCCAGGCCTGCTCGTTGGAACCCAGTGCGACCGGGCGTTCCTTGCCATAGCTGACCGTGCGGACACGGGTTGCGGGCACGCCGAGGCTTACGAGATAATTCTTGGCCGAATTGGCACGGCGTTCGCCCAGCGCGAGGTTATAGTCGCGCGTGCCGCGTTCGTCGGCATGACCTTCCACAGTCACGGTGACATTCGGATATTGCGCCAGATAACGCGCCTGCGTCTGCAGGGCAGCGGCGTCGGCGCTGTCGATATTATAACGATCGGTATCGAAGAAGATCACGTTCTGGCCGTTAACCATCTGTTCGAAGTGGGTCTGCGTGCCGGGTCCGCTCATCCCGGCATTGGGGTCCGTCACGGGCGTGTTGCTTGCATTGGTCGGCAACGGCTGCGGCGGCAGCGACTCAGGGGGTTCCTTCTTGCACGCGCCAAGCGCCAATGCGCTGGCCGTAAGGGCGACAATTGCGAAACGGGTATTCATTCGTGCTACCTCCTGTTGTCGGTCGAAAACTCTATGGATTGCGGACCCGGTTCTAATCCAATGATCTTAGGGCAGTATCGGTCCCCACGAGGGATCGGACGCGTCCGCCGGAGTGGCCAGGCGGCGTTCATTCGTCCCGGTAAGGTCTACTTGCCACAGCGCCGTATCGCCCGATCCGCGCTCGGTCCGGAAGAATTGCACGATCCGGCCATTCGGTGCCCAGGTAGGCGCTTCGTCTTGCCAGCTGTTAGTCAGGTAGCGGATGTTCTTGCCGTCGGGGTTCATCACCGCGATGCGGAAATTGCCGCCAATATGGGTGAAGGCGATCTGGTCGCCGCGCGGGCTCCATTCAGGCGTCGCCGCGCGTCCGCCGAAGAAGCTGAGGCGGCGCTGGCCCGAACCGTCGGCATTCATGACGTAGATCTGCTGGCTGCCCGACCGGTCGCTTTCGAACACGATGCGGCTGCCGTCGGGCGAATAGGACCCGCCGATGTCGATGCCCGGCGTGTCGGTCAGGCGGGTGCTGGTGCCACCCGTCGCCGGCACGCGATAGATATCGGTATTACCGTTCACCGCCATGGAATAGAGGATGTATCGCCCGTCGGGCGACCAGCGCGGCGCGAAGGTCGGATTGGCGCTTTCCGTGACCAGCGTCTGCTGCCCGGTGCCGATGTCATAGACATAGATGCGCGGATTGCCGTCGACATAGCTGAGATAGGTAAGCTGGCGGTAATCCGGCGAATAGCGCGGCGTCAGCGCGGTGGAACGGCCCGTAGTGATGAAGCGGTGATTAGCTCCGTCGCTATCCATGATGGCGAGGCGCTTTGTGCGATTATCCTTAGGGCCGGTCTCGGCGATATAGGCGATGCGGCTGTCGAAGAACGGATCTTCTCCCGACAAGCGGCCATAGACCAGATCGGCGCATTTATGCGCAGCGCGGCGCCAGTCACCGGGCTGCACCACCCATCCCGCGCGGGCCAGTTCGTCGTTCAGGGCTACATCGTACAGATAGCAGCCAACTGTCAGCCGTCCATCCGCGCCTGCCTGCACATAACCCTGGATCAGCATTTCGGCATCGCGATTGCCCCAGACAGACCACGAAGGAGCGGTAATCTGGCTGTATGAAGGCTGCGGCAAGGCATCGGGACCGACAGGTTCGAACAGGCCATTGTTGCGCAGATCATTATAGACCACCCGAGCGATTTCCTTGCCCAAGGCCGCCGTCCCGCTGGCATTCGCTGCCGTATCCACGTTGCGATCGGTTGCGAAGCCGGGAATGGCGATGCTGAGGTCCTGCCACGCCGACTCGTCGGTGACACTGCCCGAGAGCCCGGAGGTTTCTTCCTCCAGAGTTTCCACCGCGCCATCGGGCGGGGGTGCCTGACCCAGATCCTGTGCCACTGCCGGCGCGGCATAGAAGGCCGCTGCCGAAAGGAGGAGAAATGAAAGTTTCTTCATAAGCTTACAGCCTTCTGTCGAAGCGCCAATCACGGATGCGCCTCCATTTGTCGTAAAATTCGGATGGCAGGTTGAAAGGAGCTGCCAGTTGCACAGCGCGGATCGCCTGTTCGGCATGAAGTTCCGCTTGCGGGCGGTTTGAATCGTTGATGCCGCTCTGGCTCACGACGCGGGGTCGGCCCTTCAGCGATCCGTTCTCGTTCAGTTCCCAGGTAAGGACCGTGACCAGCTGGTCGGCATCGACGCCCTGGGGCGCGCGCCAATGCGGCTTCAGCTGGCGATTGATCGCGGCGGAAAGGGCTGCCTGCTCGGTTGCGCCAAAGGCCGCTGCCACGGTGCGGGTCTCGCTGCTCGTTTCGCTCGACCCCGCTCCGGGAAGAAAGTCGCTGCCGATCCGGCTGCCGCCGCTACGCTTCGGCGTGCTGACCGCCGGCTTCGCCGCAGCAGTGCGTGCCGGTGCAGGCTTTGCAGCAGGCGCGGGCCGCGCGGCTGGCGCGGCAGTCCGCCGCGGAGTTGGCCGGGGTGCGGAGGTCGCACGAGGCTGCGGCCGAGCCGCGGTGCGCGGCTCCGGTTCACGCTGCACGCGGGGAGCGGGTTGCGGTAGCGGCAATTCAGCCTGCTCCGGCGTGTTCTCGGACATCTTCGGTGCAGGCTCCGGCGCAAGGGTCGGCGCGGTTGCCGCCCGGCTGACCGGCACGGGATCGGGCGCAGTCGCCTCGATTCCGACATCGGTTGCGAGGCTCACCGTCATCCGCTCCGGCGGCGGGGGCAACACGGCGTTGAACTCGGGCTGCATGAGCAGGACAGCGACCAGTCCGGCATGCAGGGCAAGCGCCACGCCCAGGCCGATCGCTTCGCCGCGCTTCAGAGTGATGCCCACCATATGCGTTCCTGCTATGGCGCTGTCGCTGAACCGTTGGTGACCAGCGCGATTGCATTGAAGCCGGCGCGGTTCAATTCTCCCATTACGGCCATGACGCGCCCGTAATCCAGCCCCCGGTCGGCGCGCAGCGTCACCTGCGGCGTTTCGCCTCCGTCGCGCTGCAAGGCCGCCAGCGCGTCGGGGAAGCCGCCGACGGCGATCCGTTCATCACCAATGTAGATGTAGCCGTCCGCATCGAGAGTAACGGTCACGTCCTCCGCATCACCTTCGGACGGATTGGCGCGGCTGTCCGGAAGGTCGACCGGCACGGCGCTGGTCATCAGCGGCGCGGTGACCATGAAGATGATGAGCAGCACCAGCATGACGTCCACGAAGGGCGTCACGTTGATCTCCGCCATGGGGGTGCGGCGTGATCCGCTCCTGCGGCTGCGCCCGCCGCCCGATCCGACACTCATCGCCATCAGGCCAGCTCCAGTTCCCGGCTGAGGCTGGAGTGGAACCGGTCCGCAAAGCGTTGCAGGCGGGCTTCCAGCGAATTCACCGAATGGCTGAAGCGATTATAGGCGATGACCGCTGGAATGGCCGCAAACAGGCCGATGGCGGTTGCGAACAGGGCTTCGGAAATGCCGGGCGCAACGACCGCCAGACTGGAATTCGCCTGCGCGCCGATCTGGAAGAAGCTGTTCATGATGCCCCAGACAGTACCGAACAGGCCGACGAACGGCGCGACGGACCCGACGGTGGCGAGGAAATTCAGCCGGTCAGCCAGATCGTCGGCTTCTTGTGCAACCTGGCTTTCCATCGTGCTGGCGATCCGCTGGCGAGCGCCTTCGCGATCGATAGCCTTGCCGCTGGTCGACCGCCGCCATTCGCCCACGGCTGCCATGGCGATGCGGGCTGAGGGAATATCGCGCTTGCCGCGTTCCGACATAAATCGGTCGAAATCGTCCGTCTTCCAGAATTCGGCTTCGTACTTGCGGCATTTGCGCCGCACGGCAGCCATGCGCGCCGAGAACGACACGATGATCATCCAGGTCCAGATGCTGGCGAGAACAAGTCCCAGCATCACGGCCTGCACCACGATGTCCGCTTCAAGGAAAAGCATCAGCGGGTCGAGGCGATCCGGAGCGGCGGCTGCCGCCAGAGTGGAAAATGCGAAAGATGTCATACGGAACTTTCAGGTGATTCGGACTCAGGAGCATCGGAACTAAGAAACGTCTCGAAAGCTTCGCGCCAGGCCTTCGGCTGACGCCGAGGCTGACCGTCAGGCGCGACGAAACCGATGCGCAGCGAGGCTTCGGTCAGCACTTCGCCTTCTGCACCGGCACCGGTCAGGCGAAGCGCACGCTGATGCATCCGGCAACTGGCCGCACGCATCTGGGTGCATTGGGTGACGATCAGGACGTTGTCATCGAGCCGGGCGGGCCGAAAGTAGCGGATGGCAAGATCGGCGACCGCATAGGCCCCCTCGCCTGCTTCGACCGCAGCGCGTTGGTCGATGTCAAGCAGGCGCAGCAGATCGGATCGGGCACGTTCGAACCAGCGGAGATAATTGGCATGATAGACGACGCCCGAAAGGTCGGTGTCCTCATAATAGGCTCGCACGGCGAAAAGATGGCGCGCGCCGTCGATGCGGCCGCCGGACGGTTGGGGGAAGATCGTCATGGTGCGATGCAAGCCTTAGCTTAGCGGCAAAGCAGGCGGCAAGCGGGATAATGGACCAACCGGCCACCTGCTGCGACAGGCGGCGCTACCGGACGGAGCGGCGCGTTAGCCTTGGCTGCGCCGCGCGATCATCGATCCGAGCGGCTCACCGCCGAACAGGTGCACATGCAGATGCGGCACTTCCTGTCCGCCATGCGCGCCGACGTTCGCCAGCAGCCTGTAGCCCGGCTCGACAAGATCGTTGTCACGCGCCACCTTGCCGACGGCGCGCACGAAACCGGCGATCTCCTCAGCCGAAGCATTGGTCGAAAAATCGTCCCAGCTCACATAGGCTCCGTGCGGGATGACCAGGATGTGCAGCGCAGCCTGTGGGGCGATGTCCCGAAAGGCGTAGGCCCATTCGTCGCGGTACACTTCCTCGCTCGGGATCTCGCCGCGCAGGATCTTCGCGAAGATGTTCTGATCGTCATAGGGTGCGGTCGCATCAATTGGCATCAAGAGGTTCCTGCTGCTGCGAATGGAAGAAATCCCGGGAGTCTTTAATGGCGTGCAGCCTTTTCTTCCAGTCCGGATAGCCCTTCACGCCGGTCAAGCTCAGCCATCACATCTGCAATTGCCACTTCTTTCGCGTTCAGCAGCACAGTCAGATGGAACAGCAGGTCGGCCGCCTCGCCGACCAGCTCTTCCCGGCTGCCGGACAGGGCTGCGATCAGGGTTTCTACCGCTTCCTCACCCAGCTTGCGCGCCATGACCGGCAGACCGCGAGCGTTCAGTTGGGCCACATAGCTTTGGTCGGGGTCGGCGCCTCTGCGCGCTGCGATGGTGCGTTCGAGGCTGCTCAGAGTGTCCATGGAATTTGCCATGCCCAACCTGCAAGCGAGAGGTCAAGCCCGGACAGCAGAGTCAGTCTTCGTTCCGGTCCTGCTTGCGGCGCTTCGCCGTCTGGCGGCCGATTACCAGCCCCACCAGCCCCAGCCCGAACAGCGCCATATTAGATGGTTCGGGCACCGCAACTTGGGCGACGGTAAACCAGACAGGGAGTTCGGTGAAGTTCATGCCCCGCCCATTCACCTGATTTTAAGGATGCGCAAACCTGATCGGGTGCCCGTCCCAAAATGAAACCTGACCAGGTGTGACCGAACGCCAGAACATTTGCGCTGCAACGAGCGCAATCGAACGACGTTTCAGTCAGTTGCGCGTGCGGGTAATCCGGCGGCGCGGAGAGCTTCATGCGCATCGGCAATGGTGTGCGTGCCGAAATGAAATATCGAAGCTGCCAGAACCGCGCTTGCATGCCCTTGGGTCACACCCTCGACCAGATGGTCCAGCGACCCGACACCGCCGCTGGCGATGACCGGCACGGAAACCGCATCGGCAATCGTGCGGGTCAGTTCCAGATCGTAGCCCGCCCGCGTTCCGTCACCATCCATCGAGGTTACGAGCAATTCGCCCGCGCCCAGCCTTGCCAGTTCCTGTGCGTGGAGCAGGGCGTCGATGCCCGTGGCACGGCGTCCTCCATGGGTGAATATCTCCCACCGCCGCTCGCCATTGCCGGTTTCAACCCGGCGCGCATCGACAGAGGCGACGACGCACTGGCTGCCGAAGCGGTCGGCAATGTCGCCGACCAGTTCGGGGCGCTCCACCGCCGCGCTGTTCACCGCCACTTTGTCGGCACCCGCCAGCAGCAGCGCACGCGCATCCTGCGGACTGCGAACCCCGCCACCGACAGTCAGCGGCATGAAGCAGACCTCCGCCGTCCGCCGAACGATATCGAGCAGCGTGCCTCGCCCTTCATGCGTTGCCGAAATGTCGAGGAAGCACAATTCGTCGGCACCGGCTGCATCATAGGCCTGCGCCTGCTCCACCGGATCGCCCGCATCCCGCAGATCGACGAAGTTCACGCCTTTGACGACTCGGCCATCGGCAACATCGAGGCATGGGATGACGCGGATACGGACAGTCATACCCTATCCTTCAGGCCCGCGCGGCCATGGCGAGTGCGGCACCGAGGTCGAGCCGCCCGTCATACAGCGCGCGACCGGTAATCACCCCTTCGATGCCCTCATCGGCGTGAATACTCAGCATGTGGATGTCATCGAGCCCCTTCACCCCGCCGCTGGCGATGACGGGCATGTCCGTCACGCGGGCGAGTTCCACGGTCGCATCGATGTTGCAACCCTTCAGCATGCCGTCGCGGCCGATGTCGGTGAAAAGCAGGCTGGCGACGCCCGCATCCTCGAAGCGCCGCGCCATGTCGGCTACCGGCACGTTGGAGATGTCGGCCCATCCGGCGGTGGCGATCATGCCGTCGCGCGCATCGACGGCCACGACAATGCCGCCTTCCCACTTCTGCGCCATGTATTTCACGAAATCGGGGTCGGTCAGGGCGGCGGTACCGATGACCACGCGGCTGACGCCGAGCTTAAACCAGCCCTCGACGGCCTCTGCAGTACGGATCCCTCCGCCAAGTTGAACGTGACCGGGGAAGCGGGCGACAATGGCTTCCACCGCTTCGCGATTGCGGCTTTCCCCGGCGAAGGCTCCGTCGAGATCGACCACATGCAGATGAGTGGCACCTGCTTTTGCGAAGGCTTCCGCCTGTGCGGCAGGATCGTCGCCATAGACAGTGGCGCGGTTCATGTCGCCTTCGGCGAGGCGCACGACCTGGCCGTGCTTGAGATCGATGGCGGGAAAGACAATCATGGCGGTTGCGCTAGGCCGGGCGCAGGAAAAGCGCAATATGCCGCTTCAGCGATCAGGGCACCTGAAGATGCCGCGCTTCAGGCGTCGGTATTGCGCTGCGCCAGAACGACCTCCTGAATGACAGTGCGGCGCGACTGTGTCAGCGCGTAATGCACGGCGACCGCTATGTCCTCGGCCCGCATCATTTCCTCGTTCTTGATCTTTTCCCGCTTCTCGGCCTCTTCCATGTCGGGCTGGAAGTCGCTGCCGGTCAGCGCCGGGGTGATGAGCGAAACCTTGATGCCGTCTTGTGCAATCTCGCGGCGCAGGGCCTCCGCAAACCCTGCAACGCCGGTCTTGGTGGCCGCATAGATCGTCGATCCGCCGCCCAGCTTGTGCGTGGAGTAGCTGCCGATAAAGACGAGATCGCCGCTGCCTGATCCCAGACCCTGCATATGTGTAACGGCCTTATGAGCGCCCACGACAAGGCCGGTGAAATTATCGGCAATGGCATAACGGATGGCGTCCTCATCCATATCGGAGAGGCCTTCTGCCGGAACTGCGGCGCAGAAGATCGCTATGTCGTAGCTGCCTGCATGGCTGGCGCCTGCCTCGAAAAACCTGTCCAGCCCCTCGCGTTTGGCAAGATCGCAGGCGATCCCGTCGCCCGTGCCGACTTCGGCTATGCGCTCGAGTGCGTCGGCCAGATGATCCTTGTCGCGCCCGCAGATGAAGACATCGACGCCTTCGCTCGCCAGCAGAACGGCAATCGCCCGTCCTATACCTGTCGTGCCCCCCGCAATGATCGCCTTCCGGCCGGAAAGTGCAGGCTTGGCTGTATGCGCGTCCGCAAGATCGCGGGCTTCGGTTCGGCTGGGAATATCGTGCATGGGGAACAGGCTCCTTCGCAGGGGTGACGCCCCGCCCGCGCTACCGTTCCCGGTTCATGAGCACTCGCCCGGCCGATATCAGGGCTGCCAGTCGAGAAAACGGCGCAGCATCGCGATTCCGTATTGCTGGCTCTTTTCGGGGTGGAACTGCACTCCGGCAATATTGCCGCGGGAAACGGCCGCGACGATGCCGCCGCCATGGTCGGTCATCGCCGCCACATCCTGCCCGTCGTCAGCGACGAATTGGTAGGAGTGCAGGAAGTAGGCCTCCCCATCTTCGAGCACAGGATGCTCACGGGCGTGGGGCAGCAGGGCCACGTCGTTCCAGCCCATATGCGGAACCTTGATCGCAGGATCCGTTCGCTCGACCGGCAGGACGTCGCCGCCGATCCAGTCCAGCCCCGGCGTCTCGCCGTGCTCGTGCCCGCGCGATGCAAGCAGCTGCATGCCGACGCAAATGCCGAGGAACGGTACGCCATCGCGGAGCACCCGCTGCTCCATCGCCTCGACCAGACCGGCGCAGCCGCGCAGGCCTTCGGCGCAGGCGCGGAAACTGCCCACACCGGGAAGAACGACATGGTCGCAGCGACCAAGAGCGGCCGGATCGGCAGTCACTTCGATCGTTTCAGCGCCCGCTGCCTTCAGCGCATTGTGTACGGAATGGAGGTTGCCGGCACCATAATCGATCAGCGCAACCTTCTCAGCCACCCAGCTGCCCCTTGGTCGAGGGCACGGCACCACCCTTGCGCGGGTCTATCTCGACCGCCTGCCGCAGGGCGCGAGCGAAGCCCTTGTAGATCGCTTCGCAGATGTGGTGATTGTTGGTGCCGTAGAGCAGTTCCACATGCAAAGTCAGCCCAGCGGTCTGGGCAACCGAATGGAACCAGTGTTCTATCAGTTCGGTGTCCCACTCCCCAAGCTTTTCCTGGCTGAAACCCGCTCTCCAGACGAGATAGGGGCGCCCCGAAATGTCGAGCGCGACCCGCGCCAGAGTCTCGTCCATGGGAGAGAAGGCAAGTCCATAGCGCCCGATCCCGGCCTTGTCGTCCAGCGCCTTGGCCAGCGCCTGCCCGAAGGCGAGCGCGCTGTCTTCGGTCGTATGGTGCTGGTCGACATGCAGATCGCCAGCCACCTTCAACGTGACGTCGATCAGCGAATGGCGGGAAACCTGTTCGATCATGTGGTCGAGGAAGCCGATGCCGGTCGAGATCTCGTAGCGTCCGGTGCCGTCGAGGTTCACCTCGACTGAAATCTTCGTTTCGGCAGTGTCGCGGGTGATCAGGGCGTGTCGCATGGCGCGCCTATAGGCTGCACTCCGGACCCGTGCAAAGGATTCCCGCTTGACCGGCGCCGCCACCCGCGCCACCAAGCGGGCCATGAGCGACAACACGCCAGACAGCCTGATACCCTATGACGAAATCGTGCAGGAAGCCCTGCGCGCGGTGGTCGGAAGGGTCCTCGGCGAAATTCAGCAGAACGGCAGCGAACTGCCGGGCAATCACCATTTCTACATTACTTTCAAGACCCATGCGCCCGGGGTCAGCATTCCCGGCCATCTGCGCGAACGGTTCCCCGATGAAATGACGATCGTGCTGCAGAACAAGTTCTGGGATCTGGCCGTCGACGAGACCCGCTTTTCCGTCGGACTCAGCTTCAACCAGATGCCGTCCAAGCTCGACATTCCCTATTCCGCGATTACGGCTTTCGTCGATCCCGCGGTGGATTTCGGGCTGCAGTTCCAGGCCAGTGTCGCCGACATGGCCCCTGCCCCGCATGAGGATGCGGAGAACGACCCGACGGAACAGTCGGCGCGTCCGACCGTTGAGGAATCCGAAGACGGCTCGAATGTCGTCACCGTCGATTTCGGCAAAAAGAAATAGGCGCGGCCTGCTTCGGCAGCCGCCGCGCCTTTACAGAGCAGCGGGGCCTAGGCAGAACACGATGAGCAAGCACATCACAGAACGCGGCGCGAAGCAGGTTCGCAAGGCCGCACGCAAGTTGAACGGGCGGACGAAGAATATCGCCGGCCCCAGTACCAATCCGGCAACGAACCTCCTCATTCAGGACATTCTGCTGCGCAGCGCCGGACGCCTGACGCGTCATACGCTGGAGAAGGGCCTGCTTCGCCGCCGCTATGACGCCGAACAGGCGCACCGGATCGTGAAGAACCGTTCCATGCTGCAGACGCTGGCGACTTATGGCGTTACCAAGCTGGCCACACGGTCGCTCCCGGGCGCTTTGCTGGTCGGCGGCGGACTGCTTGCCAAGACGATCTACGACCGCAGCTTCAGCAGCCATGAGGCCCGTCGCGAAGGTGACAAGGATCTGGCGGAGCAGGCGAAGAAATAAGATTCGCGCCACTACATCAGGAGAGCAGATGATCGTCTGACGGTCATTTTTGCCTCTCCTACTTGATTTTGCGGCCATGCTCGCGGCACTAGCGCGCATGGCCGTTTTGATTCCCGACAATACGCAGAACCCCGATACACTGCATCGGCGCGGATTGATGTTCGTCTTGTCCAGCCCCTCTGGCGCAGGTAAGACTACCGTGGCGCACAAGCTGCTCCGCGAGGACGGCGCCATTGCAATGTCGGTTTCCGTCACGACGCGGGCGATGCGACCCGGTGAGATCAACGGCAAGGATTACATCTTCACCGACCGTGCGGCATTCGAGGCGATGGTCGAGAATGGCGAGTTTCTCGAATGGGCCGAGGTTTTCGGCAATCTCTACGGAACGCCAAAAGCGCAGATCAAGGCCGGCTTGAAGGCCGGTCACGACTTCCTGTTCGACATCGACTGGCAGGGCACACAACAATTGTACCAGCGCATGGAGGTCGACGTGGTCCGCGTCTTCCTGCTGCCGCCGAGCATCGCCGAACTGGAACGGCGGCTATCGTCGCGCGGCACGGACAGTGTCGAAACCATCGCAGGTCGTATGGCCCGAGCCCGCAGCGAAATCAGCCATTGGGACGGCTATGACTACGTCGTGGTCAATGACGATATTGACGCCTGCTTCGAAAAGGTGCGCGGCATCCTGCAATCCGAACGGATGCGCCGAGCGCGCCAGACCGGGCTGGTCGATTTCGTGCGCGACCTGATGCGCTAGTGAAAAGTATATCGCCATTATACGCGGCGGAAAGAATCGTTAAACTTTTCGTGCGAATACAAGCAAATGCACGACGAGACTACCAGAAGAACGGGGTGCCAGGGCTGCAGTGCTCCTCAGCATCATTTCGACATCGTGATGGCTTTCCAGCCGATCGTCGATATCGAAACGGGGCAGCCCTATGCTTTCGAGGCCTTGGTACGCGGAAGCGGCGGTGAAGGCGCGGCCGACGTCCTTGGCAAGGTCACACCTGAAAACCGGTATGCCTTCGATCAGCAATGCCGGGTCGCAGCAATCGAAGGTGCGGTTGCTGCCGGCATCCTCGAAACCGGCGCAAAACTGTCGATCAATTTCTTGCCGAACGCCGTGTATTCGCCCTTGGCCTGTATCCAGCTGACCTTGAAGACCGCACGCGCCACCGGGTTGCCCGCTGATCGACTGATCTTTGAGTTCACCGAATCCGAGGAGATGATCGATACCGATCACGTCCGCGGCATCATCGCGACTTATTCTCGAATGGGCTTTGGAACGGCTATCGACGATTTCGGCGCAGGTTTCGCAGGGCTTGGCCTGCTCTGCAAGATCCAGACAGATTATCTGAAGCTGGACATGGAATTGACCCGCGGGATCGACAGATGCTCCACACGGCGCAAGGTCGTCGGAAGCATGGTGCAACTCGCCCGTTCTCTCTGCATCATGATAATTGCCGAGGGCGTCGAGACTGCGGGCGAACTCCATGTTCTGAAGATTTTGGGCATCCGCTACGTGCAAGGCTTTCTGCTGGCCCATCCCGGCTTCAGATGCCTGCCCGAAGTAAATGCGGCCGTTCTGGCGTCAGCACCGCTCGATCCGACCGAAACAGTGCAGAACCAAGCCGTTTCCGGCTTTTAGCCGCGCAAGGATGATGAGCGGACCGGGAACGACAAGTCCCCGGCCCGCGAACGCTTACCGGCCCGACGGATCGACGAAGTTCCCGGCGCCGATGTTAGCGTTCACCACGCCCCCATCAATGGCGATCGTGGTGCCGATAACGTAATCGCCTGCACGGCTGGCGAGATAGATCGCTCCGCCCGCCATATCCATCGTGTCGCCCACGCGGCGCAAGGGGATGCCTTTCTCCACCAGATCCTCGTTATCGCGGGCGGCCTTGTTCATTTCTGACGGGAAGGCACCCGGCCCGATACCGCTGGTAACGATGTTGTCGCGCACCAGACGCGCGGCCAGCCGCTTGGTGAGATGGATGACCGCCGCCTTGGAAGCCTGATAGGAATAGGTTTCCCACGGGTTCAGCTTCATGCCGTCTATCGACGCTATGTTGATGACCTTGGATGGCCGATCCTTGCTCGCCGCGGCCTTCAGCAACGGGTGCAGTTTCTGGGTGAGGAAGAACAGCGACTTCACGTTGAGGTCGAAGACCTTGTCCCAGCCTGCTTCCGGGAAGTCCGCGAAATCATGGCCCCATGCGGTGCCGGCATTGTTGACCAGAATGTCGATGCGATCTTCGCGGCCCGACACTTCCTTCACGAAGGCTTCAATGCCTTCGATGCTGGAAAGATCGCCGGGAATGCCGATGACCTTTTCACCGAGTTCGTCGCAAGTCGCCTGCACCTGCTCCTGCTTGCGGGCGGTGATGTAGACGCGCTCGCAACCGGCGGCCAGAAAGCCTTCGACGATCATTTTGCCGATGCCTCGGCTGCCGCCGGTCACAATGGCGACACGGCCTTCTAGACCGAACAAATCCTGCAAATTCATGGAGTTTTCCTCTCTCAATATCCGCTCAGCTGCGCCACGCGGCCGGCATGGTAATAGGCATCGCCCATGAATTCCGACAAGGCGCGGTCGCGCTTCATGTAGAGGCCGATGTCATATTCGTCGGTCATGCCGATGCCGCCATGCATCTGCACGCCTTCGCGCACCGCGAGGCCCGCAGTGCGTCCGGCCTTGGCCTTGGCAACCGACACCATCAGTTCCGCCTGCTCGCTGCCCGCATCCAGCAGTTGCTGCGCCTTCAGCACGGCTGCCCGGGCGATTTCCACTTCGGAATATAGATGGGCCGCGCGGTGCTGCAACGCCTGGAATTCCCCGATCAGCCTGCCGAACTGCTTGCGCTGTTTGAGATAATCGACCGTGAGATCCATGGCCCCGCGCGCCACGCCGACGCTCTCCGCCGCGGCGCCGACTCGTCCGGCATGAAGCATCCGGTTCAGCACTTCGCGCCCGCCGTCGACTTCACCGATCACGGCATCGCCATCCAGTTCCACTCCGTCGAGCTTGAGATGAGTCGCGACGGATGAATCGACCAGCCGCACCGCATCCTGCGACAGGCCGCTGGAGTCCTTGGGCACGGCGAACAAAGTGATGCCGTCATTGTCGCTGTTCCCGCCCGATGTACGCGCGGCCACGATGATCATGTCGGCGCTCGCCCCGTGGATAACGAAATCCTTGCTGCCGGACAGGCGGAACCCGTTGCCGGAACGCTCTGCCTTGGTCGCGATGGTCTCAGGCCGGTGCTTCGGCCCTTCGTCCAGAGCCACCGCATAGACATGCTCGCCCGAAACGAGGCCAGGAATCCAGCGCTCCTTCAGATCGGCTGAAGCATGGCCGAGCGCCGTTCCGGCCATGACGGAACTGGTGAGGAAAGGCGACGGAGTCAGATTGCGGCCGATCTCCTCGAGAACGATGCCCGCCTCGACATTGCCCATGCCGAGGCCGCCATCATCTTCTGATACCATCATCCCGGCGAAGCCCATTTCACCGAATTGCTTCCACAATTCGTGGCCGAAACCATCCTTGCATTCGCAGTCGCGCCAGTGACGCAATTGTTTTGCAATGGCCCCTTCTTCGGCCATGAATTGCGATGCGGAATCCGCCAGCATCGCCTGATCGTCGTCATGATACAGTGCCATTCCTCAGGCCCCCGGCAGTTCGAGAATACGTTTGGCGACGACATTGAGCATGATCTCGCTCGTGCCGCCTTCGATGGAATTCGCCTTGGTGCGCAGCCAGCTTCGGGCGGGCTTGCCACCGTCGCTTTCTTCGCTGTCCCATTCCAGGCTGCGGCTGCCGCCTGCCGCCATGATCAGCTCGTGGCGTTTCTTGTTGAGTTCGGTCCCGGCATATTTCAGCGTGTTGGGCTGCGCGGGGTGGCCCTTGCCCGCTTTCAACTCATCCATGAACTTCTCACTCATGGCGGTGAAGGCCAGCGCATCGACGTCGAACATCGCCATTTCGGCGCGAAGCACCGCGTCGAGCTCGCCCTGCCGGCTCATTGCCGAACCGAGCGACGTAGCCCTGTCGCCGCCGCCGGTCGCCGAGATCATCTCGCGCTCATGGCCGAGAAGGTATTTCGCCACGTCCCAGCCGCGATTGACCTCGCCCACGATCTGCTCCTTCGGCACCTTCACATCGTCCATGAAGGTTTCGCAGAACGGGCTGTTGCCACTGATCAGCTTGATCGGCTTGGTCGAGACGCCTTCGCTTTCCATGTCGAACAGCAGGAAGCTGATGCCCTGATACTTGTTCTCCTTGTCCGTGCGGACGAGGCAGAAGATCCAGTCGGCCTTGTCGGCGTAGGATGTCCAGACCTTCTGACCGTTCACCACCCAGTGGTCGCCGGCATCTTCGCCGAAGGTCTGCATGGACACGAGGTCGGAACCAGAACCCGGCTCGCTATAGCCCTGACACCAGCGAATTTCGCCGCGGGCAATTTCGGTCAGATAGTGCTTCTTCTGCTCTTCCGTGCCGAATTTCAGCAATGCGGGGCCGAGCATCCAGATGCCGAAGCTGGAAAGCGGCGGGCGGGCGTTGATGCGGCCCATCTCTTCGCGCAGCACCTTCGCCTCTGCGGCCGTTAGTCCGCCGCCGCCATATTCCTTAGGCCAGGCAGGAACCGTGTAGCCTTTTTCAACGCAGGCCTCGAACCATTGCTTTTGCGCTTCGGACTTGAAGCTGGCATTGCGGCCGCCCCAATAGACATCGTCTTCATCATGCACCGGCTGGCGCATTTCTTCCGGGCAATTCGCTTCCAGCCAGCTTCGCGTTTCGTTGCGGAAGGTCTCGAGATCGGCCATGTCAGCATATCCTCTCATCTTGGGGGTTGGCGGCGCTTGCCCCACCTTTTTCAACGCCGCTTGTTGCCCCAAGCCTAGGGCGATTCGGACCCTTTACGCAAGCGTAAGCTCGACGGGTCGCCTTGCCGTAACGTCAGGCTGCAATGCGTTGACGTGTCATCCCATGTCCCTAAGCTGAGGGTGTCTTGGAGAGGACCGAAAAATGCGAATAATCGCGACAGATTGCGCCCGGCGGGTTGCCAGAGAGGCACATCGCGCATGAATGTGGCCGCCACCCTTCCGGCGCCGGTGAGGGCAGCCGAACCGCTGCCGCTGAAACTGAAACTGGTCCATGGGTTCGGCGCGGTTGCGTTCGGGGTGAAGGATAACGGCTTTTCCGTCTTCCTGCTCATCTTCTACAACCAGGTGCTAGGGATGGAGGCGAGCCTCGTCAGTCTGGCGCTGATGCTGGCACTGATGATCGATGCCTTCATCGACCCGATGCTCGGAAATCTGTCGGACCGCACCTACACCAAGTGGGGCCGACGCCTGCCTTGGCTCTATGCAGCCGCCCTGCCGCTCGCAATCGCCTGGACGGTGCTGTGGTCGCCGCCGCTGGATAGCGTGCCGACATTCTGGCAGCTGCTGGCCGTGGCCGTGGCGGTGCGGCTCTGCCTTTCGGCAGTTGAAGTTCCCTCGGCGGCCTTGGTGCCGGAATTGACGCTGGATTATGACGAGCGGACCGATCTGTTCCGCTATCGCGCGCTGTTCGGCTGGATGGGCGGATTGCTGATGTTGCTGCTGGCTTATCAGGTCTTCCTGAAAGGCGGCTTGCTGGAGGCGGAAGGCTATGCCGCTTTTGGTCTGTTCGGCGCGGGATTGATGCTGGTGGCGACGGTGTTTTCCGCGCTGGGCCAGCACCGCCGCATCGCGCATCTGCCTGCGATCAAGCCACCGCCCTTTTCGCTCAAGGTCGCTTTCTCGGAAATCCGCGAAGCCTTTGCCGAGCGCGCATTCCTGATTCTGGCCGCAGGTGCCGTCGCCGCCTATATTGGCCAGGGACTCACCTTCGCCTTTACGAATTATCTCTATCTCTATGTCTGGCAGTTCGGCACCGGCGCCTTCGTGTATTACCCGCTGGTGCTGTTCGCCAGCATCGTCGCCGTTTTCGTTTCGGTGGGCGCCATGCACCGGCGCTGGGGCAAGGCGAAGGCAGCGGCGTGGGCGGCCATCGTGGGCGTGATCCTGTGGCTGACGCCTTACACGCTGTTTCTGGCGGGGTTCTGGCCCGAGGCCGGCTCCACCCTCTCCACCGCGCTGGTCTTCGCCTTCCTGTTCTTTGCCAACTGGATGACCGTAACGACCCTTCTGTCCAGTTCCAGCATGGTCGCCGAGATCGTCGAGGCCTTCCAGCAGCGGACTGGCAGGCGGGCGGAAGGATCGTTCTATTCCGGCAACTGGTTCGTGCAGAAATGCGCCGGCGGGGTTGGAATCTTTCTCGCCGGTTTGATCCTCGATGCCGCGGGCCTGCCAGCCGGAGCCGAACCCGGCTCCGTCGCGCCCGCGGTGGTCGACAGGATGGTGCTGTTCTACGGCGTCATCTCACTCGTGCTCGCCCTGGCTTCCGCCTTCTGGTTCGCCCGTTTTCCAATTTCGCGTGAGGATCACGAGGAACGCTTGGGCGCGCTGGATGCTGCGGCGCGCGGCAACCCCGCCTCGACCGTAACCCGGCCCTAGATATCGCATTCGCACCGGCTCCACCTTGCCATTCACCTGATCCGCCGCCACTCTGCGGCGCAGAAACGAGGAAACAGATCATGGAATTCGACCTTTCAGACCGCCAGCAGCATTGGCGCGACCGCGTTCGCAAGTTCATCGCCGACAATGTGCGCCCCCGTCACAAGGACTACCTGTCGCAGCAGGCCGAAGGCGACCGCTGGAAAGTTTTGCCCGTGATCGAGGAGGAGAAGGAAAAGGCCAAGGCGCTCGGCATCTGGAACCTGTTCATGCCGCCGCGTTCCGGCCGCGCCCATGTGGATGATTCCTTCGAATTCGACGGCCCTGGCCTCACCAACCTCGAATATGCGCTCTGCGCCGAGGAAATGGGCCGCATCGGCTGGGCGAGCGAGTTGTTCAACTGCTCCGCGCCCGACACCGGCAACATGGAAGTGCTGCATCGCTACGGCACGCGCGATCAGAAGGACGAATGGCTGAAGCCGCTCATGGAAGGGGAAATCCGTTCCGCCTTCCTGATGACGGAACCCGACGTAGCATCGTCCGACGCGACCAATATCGAATGCTCGATCAAGCGGGATGGCGACGAATATGTCATCAATGGCCGCAAATGGTGGTCGAGCGGTGCCGGCGATCCGCGCTGCAAGGTCGCTATCGTGATGGGCAAGACCGATTTCGAGGCCGACCGCCATTCGCAGCAGAGCATGATCCTGATGCCGCTCGATGCCGAAGGCGTGACCATCGAACGCCATCTTCCCGTCTTCGGCTATGACGATGCGCCGCACGGGCACATGGAAATCGCGCTGAAGGACGTGCGCGTGCCCGCCCGCAACCTGCTGCTTGGCGAAGGGCGCGGGTTCGAGATCGCGCAGGGCCGCCTCGGGCCGGGCCGCATTCACCATTGCATGCGCACCATCGGCGTTGCCGAAGAGGCGCTGGGCAAGATGGCCGAACGCCTGCAGAGCCGCAGCGCCTTCGGCAAGCCGATCTACAAGCATTCGGTCTGGGAAGAACGCGTGGCCCGCGCCCGCATCGACATCGAGATGACCCGCCTGCTCTGCCTCAAGGCTGCCGACATGATGGACAAGGCGGGCAACAAGGCTGCCAAACTGGAAATTGCCATGATCAAGGTACAAGCCCCGAACATGGCGCTGCGCATCATCGACGATGCCATCCAGGCGCATGGCGGCGGCGGCGTGTCCGACGATTACGGCCTCGCCAGCGCCTACGCTCACCAGCGCACCCTGCGCCTGGCGGACGGGCCGGACGAGGTGCATGCACGCTCCATCGCGCGGATGGAATTTGCAAGCCATGCGCCCGATCCTTCGGGCGACAGGAAGATGGGCACCGGCATGGCCGCAGGCAGCGGCGGCGGGAGCGCCGCGGCGACAGCAAACGCCTGACGCATAGCGCAACTGACTCGCGCGGCCCCTGCCCTGTCCCAGGCGCAGGCGCCGCGCTGAACTTTTCGAGACAAGAGCGAGAGACATGAAAGCAGCCATCCTGGAAAAAGCGGGCAGCCCGCTCGAAATCGGCGATCTGTCGGCGGCCAAGCCCGGCCCGCACGAGGTGCTGATACGCACGTCCGCGTGCGGCCTCTGCCATTCCGACCTTCATTTCATCGACGGTGCCTATCCGCACCCCCTGCCCGCTGTTCCCGGACACGAGGCCGCTGGCGTGGTCGAAGCTGTGGGCAGTGAGGTGCGCACCGTTGCGCCCGGCGATCACGTAGTGACCTGCCTCTCGGCATTCTGCGGCCATTGCGAATTCTGTGTGACCGGCCGCATGGCACTGTGCCTCGGCGGCGACACGCGCCGCGCATTGGGTGCCCCGCCGCGCCTGACCCGCGCGGGTGGCGGCGAAATCGTGAACCAGATGCTGAACCTGTCCGCCTTTGCCGAACAGATGCTGGTCCATGAACATGCCTGCGTTTCCATCGACCGCGACATGCCGCTCGACCGCGCCGCCATCATCGGCTGCGCCGTGACAACGGGCGCGGGGGCGATTTTCAACGCCGCTGCCATCGTCCCGGGCGAAACCGTCGCCATCATCGGCTGCGGCGGCGTGGGCCTTGCCGCCGTGAATGCCGCGAAAATCGCGGGTGCTGGCCGCGTCATTGCCGCCGATCCTATCGCCGAAAAGCGCGAACTGGCGAAGGTGCTGGGCGCAACCGACGTTGTCGATCCGACAGCCGAGGGCATGACCAAGCAGATCATGGAGATGACCAAGGGCGGCGTGCATCATGCGATCGAGGCCGTGGGCCGCCAGGCTTCCGCCGATTTCGCCGTCAGCATCCTGCGCCGGGGCGGCACCGCGACGATACTCGGCATGATGCCGCTCGACTGCAAGGTCGGGCTGGGCGCCATGGATCTGCTGTCGGGCAAGAAGCTGCAGGGTGCGATCATGGGCAACAACCGCTTCCCGGTCGATCTGCCGCGGCTGGTCGATTTCTACATGCGCGGCCTGCTCGACCTCGACACCATCATCTCCGAACGCATTGAATTGAAGGATGTGAACGAAGGGTTCGAGCGCATGAAAAAGGGTGACAGTGCACGCAGCGTCATCGTGTTCGACCAATGACCGACACGCCGATCGATGCCGAAAAGGCCTTCACCGGCACTACCGAACCGCAGGGGGAGGACCGGCTGGACCTCGACCGACTGGCCGAATGGATGCGCGATAATGTCAGCGGCTTCGAGGGGCCGCTGTCACAGGCCAAGTTCAAGGGCGGGCAGTCGAACCCCACATACCGCCTGGACAGCCCCAGCGGCAGCTATGTCCTGAGGCGCAAGCCCTTCGGCAAATTGCTGCCTTCCGCCCATGCCGTCGACCGTGAATTTCGCGTGCAGTCAGGCCTTGAAAAGGTCGGCTTCCCCGTCGCGCCGCAACATGGGCTGTGCGAGGATGAGAGCGTCATTGGCGCCATGTTCTACGTGATGGGAATGGTCGACGGAAAGACGATCTGGGACGGATCGATGCCCGGTTCAACGCCCGAAATCCGACGACAGACCTATTTTTCGATGGTGGACACGCTTGCCGAACTGCACCGGGTTGATCTCGGCGAAGCGTGCCTCGAAAGCTATGGCAAGCCCGGAAATTATTTTGGGCGACAGGTCGAACGCTGGACGAAGCAGTACCGTTTGTCGGAAACCGAGCGGCTCGAACCCATGGAGCGCCTGATCGAATATCTACCCGCCACTATTCCCGAACAGACCCGCACCAGCGTCGTTCATGGTGATTACCGCATCGACAACCTGATTTACGACAAGAACGAGCCCAAAGTGCTGGCGGTGCTGGACTGGGAATTATCCACACTCGGCGACCCTCTCGCTGATTTCACCTATCTCTGCCTTGCCTGGGTGACGGAGAATGGCGGACGTTCGGGCGTAATGGACCTTGATCGCAAGGCACTCGGGATCCCGGAACTGAACGAGGTCGTCACCCGCTACTGCGCCGCCACGGACCGCGACGAGGTACCGGACATGAACTGGTACATCGCCTATAATTTCTTCCGCCTGGCGGGCATCATGCAGGGGATCAAGAAGCGCGTGGCAGACGGGACAGCGTCCAGCGCGCACGCCCGCGCCATGTCGGAACGAGTCGAGCCTCTGGCGCAGACCGCCTGGGACTTTGCGAAAAGAGCGGGCGCCGAATAGTGGGCCCGCTATTTCCCACGTTCACAGGTATATAATCACAGCCTGTCAGCCATGATTTCTGTCAACCGGGGTCAATAGCAACGAGGCTGATTAAGGCTCTTGCTTCTAAGTGTGTCACCGCTGCTGCACGCGGAGTATGCCGCATCTGAACAGCAAATCACGTGTCTGGCGACCTTGCGCAGAGGCAGGCTCAGCCTTCAAAACATCCGCAGTCTAGAACTGGCGGTTCCATTTGAGTGCGATGCCTTGATCGTCGGGCAAACTCGAATAATGGCCCGGATCCTTGCGATAGAACAGGCTGGCCGATGCATTGCCCGTCCATAGCGGACCGGTCCATGCCAACTCGCCCATCAACTCGCTGCCTTCCGGCGCAAGGCTCATGGCGCGAACACCCGAAATGGCGCTCTCCGTCGCGTAATCATAGGCAACAGGCAGTTCGAAGTTCAGCCCGCCGCCAGAGATCCGCAGAGGCTGCGAAACCCGGAAGCCGAGCGAGTCTCCATTCTTCAAGGCATTGTACCGGGCCAGGTCGAAAGACCATGCATTGCTGGAAAAATCGGAACCTGCGCCGATTGTGCCCGTGCGGTTGGCTCTGGTGTAGCCCTGCCTGAAGGCTGCCCCCATGCGCCAGCCCGGTGCGAAATCATACCCGGCGGTTGCATCGACAAAGAGGCTGTCCGCCCCGGTCGCGCCCAGCGCATCGTGGAAATACGCCCCCAGCACCGTCTCGTCCTCGGCCAGCCAGTTGAGGCCGAGCGTGGCCTCGACATCGCCGAAGCGGCGGTCAGCCGTCAGCGCGAAAGTGCGAGCGCCGAATTTTTCCCGGTCGCGGCGCAGGCTGCCGGTGCTCTGACGAAAATTGCCCAGCCAGGCCTCGCCCTGCTGTGCGCTGACCGTCAGGCCCCATTCGCCGAGGCTGCGGCGCATGGCGAAGGATGCGTCGCCGCTCTCGATGAAGCCATTGTCACCCTGTGCGCTGCCCGCGATCAGGAAAGCGGGACGGCTCTGCCCCTGCATCTGCGCGACCAGCCCGCTGGCTCCTTCGCCGAAAGCGAAACCGGCCTGCAGATCGGGCGCGATCTTCATCGCGATGCGGGCGGCGAGCACCTGCGCGATCTCGGCATCGTCCTGCGACAGGCGCAACTGCCCCGTCCACAATGCGCCGTCCCGAGCAGGCGAATCGCCAATGCGGAAGGCCATCGCGACATCCGCATTGCCGCCTGAGACGTGACGGCCTTTGCGTGCAAGCGCGGCCTCGAGCCGGGGCCGCAGGGCTGCGCTTTTCGCGCGCGAGGAGAAATCAAATTCATAAGCACGTTTGTATTTGTCGAGCAGGACGGCCTTGACCGGGTCACGCGAAAGCGCATCGCCCATGGGCCCGGATGCGACGCCCGTATCATCGCCCAGCGGAACAACATCGGTGGTGCCGGCCAGAGTTGTGGCACCGGCAGGAGCGAATGCGCGCGCGATGTCCAGGACACCCCGGCCATAGATCGCGTCGGCCCCGGCAGCGCCCGCATCGCGCGCACTGTCGAGCAGGATCGAAACGATATCCGCACCCGTAAGATTGGGAAACGCCTGCTTCAGCAGGGCCACCGCACCCGAAACCTGCGGCGCGGAAAAGCTGGTGCCGGAGAACAGCGTCACGAAGCGGTCGCCGTTCTCGTCGGTGGTGATGAATAATTCTCCGTCCTGATAGACGCAGCATATCCGCTGCCCACGCGCCGTGAGATAGGATGTGGCGAGCGCCCCGGCCTTGTTGCTGAAGGGCGAGATGACGCCATTGTCATCCACAGAACCGACGATGATGACATTGCTGCCACCCGACTCGAGAATGCTGGCGGCGAAGGGGTCAGGCTGATCCGGGTCTATGTCCGGTTCGGTCGATTCCCCGTCATTCCCAGCCGAAACGATCAGGACGACGCCGCGTGCTGAGGCACGCGCCACTGCGGTTCGCACGATGTTGCTGATTCCGCCTCCGCCAAGGCTGAAATTGATGACCGTTGCGCCCGCGCCCACAGCGCGGTCGATTCCGGCTGCGATGGCTGTCGAATTGAAAGTGCAGCCGAGCGAGGCATCTTCTGGATCCTCTTCCGCACAGCTGCCGGGGGTGTCGGCCCGCAGCGCGATGATCGTGGAATTATAGGCGATCCCCACTACGCCGGTGGAGTTGCGTGCTGCGGCGGCGACCAGAGCCACGTTGGTGCCGTGGTCGTCTTCCTGCTGTGCCGTGCGATTTCCGGCTACATCGGCAGAAGCAGGGTCGATCCTGCCGGCAAATTCAGGATTGTCGAGATCGATGCCAGTGTCGATGATCGCGATCTTGGACCCCGTACCCGTCACGCCGCGCGACCATGCGGTCACAGCATTGTGGAAAGCCGGGCCCTCCGATCGACGAAATTCCGCCGTATCGAAAACCGCTGCAGGTGTTGGCGTGGGGGTCGGCGCGGGAGTTGGCACCGGGCTGGGCGTGGGCGTGGGTGAAGGAACGGGTGTGCTTATGACCCGTCCGCCCGAACCGCCGCCGCCGCAGGCCGACAGAATGGCAACAGCGGCACAGGTGGCACCTACGCGCAGGCGCAGGCTGGAACGGTAAGAATGGTTCATACGGTGCGACTCTCCTCCATATCGCTTATCCGATTTTCCCTAACCATATCATGAATAATCAAATTCTTGCGAAAGCAAATCGTAGCTCATACGCAAGGCGGTCTCCTGCGCTGAACCGCCAGTATCTTGCCCCCTTCCCGCTGCACCGCTAGCAACCTCGCGAAATGCGTTGAATGCGCGTGAATGCCTCTTGGAAGGAATAGTTGATAATGCCCACTCACCTGCAGGCCGCGATCGAGAAAGCCTGGGACGAACGCGCCGATGTCACGCCGCAAAGTACCGCGATCCGCGGCGATGTCGAACAGGCGCTTGCCATGCTCGATTCCGGCGAGGCACGGGTTGCCGAACCCGATGGCGAAGGCGGCTGGAAGGTCAATCAATGGCTTAAGAAGGCGGTGCTGCTTTCCTTCCGCCTCTACGACAATCAGATCGTGGACTTGGGAGCCGCCGGCGCGCCCGCATTCGACAAGGTGTCATCGAAATTCGCCGGATGGGATACAGCCCGCTTCCGCGAAGCCGGGTTTCGCGTGGTGCCTGGCGCCGTGGCCCGGCGCGGCAGCCATATCGGCAAGGGAACGGTGCTGATGCCAAGCTTCGTCAACATCGGCGCCTATGTCGATGAAGGAACCATGGTCGACACCTGGGCCACTGTCGGAAGCTGCGCCCAGATCGGCAGGAACGTCCATATTTCGGGCGGTGCGGGCATCGGCGGAGTGCTGGAACCCCTTCAGGCGGGTCCGGTCATCATCGAGGACGGCGCTTTCATCGGCGCGCGTTCGGAAGTGGCCGAAGGCGTTGTCGTGGGCGAAGGCGCAGTGCTTTCTATGGGCGTCTACCTGGGTGCTTCGACAAAGATCGTCGATCGGGCGAGCGGCGAGGTTCATATCGGCCGGGTACCGCCCTACGCCGTTGTCGTGCCCGGCACGACGCCGGGCAAGCCCATGCCCGACGGATCGCCCGGGCCGTCGCTCTATTGCGCTGTCATCGTGAAGGTCGTCGACGCCCGCACACGCGAAAAAACCGCGATCAACGAATTGCTGCGCGACTGATCGCCTGTGCTGACGCAGACCCGTGCCGGAACGTTCGCCGTTCTGGGCGGTAATATTATCAAGCGGGATCGCAACGAATATCCCGGAGGGACATAAAGATGAGCGACGAAAGATTGAACAACGGCAACCGCGAAGTGCACATCAACGAAACGGAAGCCAGCGGCGGCTCGAAAGAAGGCGTCGTTCGCTGGGTGCTGCTCGGCGGCTTGCTGCTGGTCATCGTCCTGCTCTCGATCATCTGGATAACCGGAGCGTTGAGCCAGGGCGAAGTGGAAAGCGAAGCGACCGTTTCCGGCACCATCGATGCGATGGATGCAGGCGAGGAAGGCACTGTAGGCACCAACACCGACAGCATCATCATGCAGAACGAAGCTATTGGCGATGGTGAACCCAACCCGGAAGTCCCCGATGTCGAACAGGATGTCATTCCGAATTGAGGGCAGCCCGGCCGGCGGGTTGAGACGCACCAGAAAGGCTTGAACATCATGAGCAATTCAAATTCGTACCAGACCGGCGACAAGGTCAAGTGGGAATGGGGCAGCGGCGAAGGTACGGGCAAGATATCCGAACGCTTCACCCGCGATGTCGAACGCACGATCAAGGGTTCGAAGATCAAGCGCAACGGCAGCCAGGACGATCCTGCCTATCTGATCAAGCAGGACGATGGCGATGAAGTCCTGAAGCTCGGGTCGGAACTGAAGAAGGATTGAATCATGCCCGCAAAGTCGAAAGCACAGCAGAAAGCGGCAGGAGCGGCCCTTTCAGCCAAGCGTGGCGACACCAAGGTCTCCGATTTGCAGGGCGCGTCCAGGCAGATGTACGATTCCATGTCCGAAGACGAGCTTGAAGACTACGCAAGTACGGAGCGTAGCGACCTTCCCGATAAGTTGGATGGCGACGACTGAACTTGCCCCCGCACGATGGTGAAGTACAGGACGATCTGAAATGGACGATGACAAGAAGGCCGAGGTCTATTCCGAATTCACGGACTGCGTGAACATGCAGCCCAAGGAGTTGGAGGAATGGCTTGAAACCGACGAATTCAAATCGGTCGGCGACTCCGACAGCGGGGAAAGCACCGGCCACGCATCCGGTCGCCGCATCGTCGAAATCAAGCGCACGAAGAAGGCGGAACTCACAGACGACCAGTACAAGCACATGCAGAAGGTCGTCGGCTACGCTCACCGCCACCTCGCGCAGAAGCCCGACAGCGACATCGCCGATAGTAACTGGCGCTACAGCCTCATGAACTGGGGTCACGACCCCTGCAAGGATGATGGATAATCATGACCATGGAAGCCATCTGGAACGGATCCATCATCGCTCGTTCGGAAAACACGGTGCAGGTCGAAGGCAATCATTATTTCCCGCCAGCGTCGGTCGACCGATCCGTACTCGTCGAAAGCGACACGACATCCACTTGCCCCTGGAAGGGCACGGCGCATTATTACACCATCGACGCAAACGGCGAACGCAATCAGGATGCCGCCTGGTACTATCCCGAACCGAAGGACAAAGCCGCGCAGATCAAGGGTCACGTCGCCTTCTGGAAAGGTGTGACGGTCCGCGAAAACTGATCGGCACCTGGCGGAACAAGCAGCCGCATTGGCGGGTTTGTCATGGGAAGGAGCAACTTTCCCATGACCATGACAATCTCCGACATTTCGAAGCACATGAAGGCCATCGATTTCTGCATGCTGGTCAGCCGCGCGCAGGATGGTTCGCTGGGTGGCCGGCCGATGAGCAACAACCAGAAAGTCGATTACGAAGGCGACAGCTTCTTCTTTTCCTATGACGACACGCGAATGGTCGAGGACATCGGCCGTGATGCATCGGTAGGGCTGACCTATTCCGGTTCCCCTGCTGCAGACATGCCGAAAGGCGCACCGGGATTGTTCATCCATGTCGAAGGAGAAGCCAAGCTGATCCGTGACAAGGATAAATTCGCAAAGCATTGGGACAAGAGCCTGTCGCGCTGGTTCGAACAGGGCGTCGATACGCCGGGCATGATCATGATCAAGGTTGCGGCGAAGCGCATTCACTACTGGGCCGGAGAAGACGAAGGCGAAGTGAAGGTCCCCGATCCGGCGAATTGACGCGTTTGTTCTCGGGTCGAAAAATCCTCCCTTGCTGCGGCCCGGTCATTCGTCGATGCCTGGCAAGGTGAGCCATATTCAGCCAGTCCTTATGTGCTTCCGAAGAAGCGTCACATGACCTTCCCCGGCAAGACCATCACCCGCCTTGCTCTCGCTGCAGCCTACGGTTTTGCTGGCTTTCTGCACATCACCAGCCCGGCGCCCTTCCTCAGCATCATGCCGCCCTTCGTTCCCTTGCCGGAACTGGTCGTGCTGCTGACAGGCGTCGCAGAAATGCTGGGAGCTCTGGCTCTCGTCCAACCGATCAGTGCGGAACTGCGGAGAGCCGGCGCAGTTGGCCTGGCTCTGTATGCCGTCTGCGTCTTCCCCGCCAACATCAACCACTTCATTCTGGATCTGGGCAGAGAAAATGGCGGGCTGGGCCTCGTCTATCATATTCCGCGCATGTTCGCGCAGCCCGTCATAATCTGGCTGACCTTGTGGTGCGCGAGCATTATCGACTGGCCTTTGCGACACAACAAATTGCGCAGCAGAAGGAAATGAAAAGCCCGGCAGACCGCAAGAAGGTCCGCCGGGCTTTTTTGCCGACAGAAGTCAGCGGATCAGGTCAGATGCTTGGATACCGCTGCCGTCATCTTGAACATGGAGATGCGATCCTTGCCGATCACCGCGCCGAGCTTTTCGTCGGCTTCGATCATCCGCTTGTCCTCGGCGACCTGCAGATCATGCTTCTTGATATATTCCCAGACCTTCGAGGTTACCTGGGCGCGGGTCATGGGACCCTTGCCGACGACTTCCTCAAGTTCCGGCGAAACTTCGACGGGCTTCTGCAAAGCGTTATTGGCACCTGCCATATTGATTTCCTTCTTTAGAGTAGTCTCGTTTCACGTCCTTGCAGACGCTTTAGCATGCATTCAATCGTCGTCACCTTCGGAGCGGACATAGACACCTGTCAATATCGCCGTTGCGATTACATGCCCCTTCATTGCCGAAAGCAGCTTGTCGCGATCAGCACCCGGCATAAGCGTCAGCGGCAAATCGAGTGCGAAGATCTGGAATACATAGTCGTGCGGGCCATGGCCGGTCGGCGGGTCAGGCAGCAGCCATTCGGAATTGCCATAGGAATTCTTGCCGACACGGGGCGGAGTCTCGCCCTCGAGCAACTTGCCTTTCTGCGGCGGAAGACCCCAGACAAGCCAGTGGCACAATGGTTCGCCGGCGGGTGCATCGGGGTCTTCCACGATGATCGCCAGTTCCTGCGTGCCCGGCGGCGGCGCGGTCCATTCCAGCGGCGGTGCGACGGCATCCTCTTCATCGGCAGTGAAGCACGGGTCCAGTTCGGCGCCATTGGTGAAGGCGGGGCTGGTCAGGTCGAAACCGTTCTTGCCCATGAGGTTTTCCTGACCCAGGCGGACGATAGCCAGCTTGCCATGTCCTGCGCGGACGTTCTTGAGGGCTTTTCCAAGCCATTCGGGTACGTGTTCGAGCATTCGCGTGAAGTATCCTTTCCGAATGAGGTTCTAGGCCATACAACGCCCGCAGGCGAGAGCGGGCACCCGCATTTGCCGGAATAATCCGCAAGGCGTGCAGCAGGCATGCTGCAGCGATTGAATTGGAGGTGCGTTCCAGCTTGTTCCGGCGACAGCCGGCTTTACGGTGGCCGTCTGCGGATCACCAAGGACCGAGGCAGCCCATGACCGACAAATATGAAAGCTTTCGCGAATTCTGGCCGTTCTACCTGCGGGAACACAGCCGGCCGATGACTCGCGCGCTTCATTATATCGGCACCACGCTGGTCGTGCTGATCGCGCTCGCTGCCCTGCTCGCAGGCGAATGGTGGATCTTGGTGGCAATGCCGCTGGCAGGCTATTTCTTTGCCTGGATCGCGCATTTTCGCGTCGAACGGAACCGCCCGGCGACCTTCACCTACCCGTTATGGTCACTGGCTGCCGATTTTCGCATGTGGTGGTTCTGGCTCACTGGAAGGCTGAAGCCTGAGTTGGACCGTGCCGGCGTGAAGCCTACTTCCGGCGGCTGAGGCGTGCACGATTGGCGCGCACGGTAGGTCCATAGTGCGCAATGGTGTGGTCGGCAGCAACCCGCGGATCATTACCGAGTCCGCCCGTCAGTATCATTGTTCCAAGCTCGACATTGGCGGATAGCTTTTCAGAGAACATCCGCGTCGCTTCCTTCTGCGCGGCAACACCGCCGCCGGCTAGCAAGGCTGTTCGCAACCACATCACCGTGGCAGCATCCGCGCCCAACGACCAGGCATCGTAGAACGTCGTGAGCCACGCAGTATCAGGTCTGAGATCGTTCATTACATGCCTTCTCCGCCTGCCGCACAAGTTCGCTTGTAGCGACCTTGCAGGTACGATCCTGAAGGCGCAACCGAATGTTAGATGAGCGAGCAAGAATGGGCGGCCTTCAGGCCGTGGCGTCTTCCTGTTCGGCAGCGCGGCGGGCAGCGCGTTCCTCGTCGGCAACGCGGCGGTCGCGGGCGACTTGCCGCGCCCGATGGGCAAGATCCAGCCAGACTGCTTCCGATCGCAAGGCTCGCTCGCGTACATTGTCGAGAGTGGCTTCGCTGGCCTGCTTGGCCGATTCCTGTGCGCGTTCGGAGTAAAATTCGTAAGTCTGACTCATCCTGATATCCCATGATGTGAAACTGGAAACCCGGCAACCTTCATCGCGAAGGCTGCCGGGGGATGCACGTCAATCAGGCAGAAGCGAGATTGATCGCCGATTCCTTGCCGTTACGGCCGGTTTCGACGTCATAGGACAGGCGCTGGTCCTTATCGAGCGTCTGCATGCCGGCGGCATGGACTGCAGTGATATGAACGAAGCTGTCCTGGCCGCCGTCTTCGGGCTGGATGAAACCATAGCCCTTGTCGGTGTTGAAGAATTTGACTGTGCCGATAGGCATATGCGTTTCCTTTCAAGAAACATTACCCGGTTCCGCGGAACTGCGGACCTGCGGGGTCGTGCGTAAGGCCGTCTGTTGAAAGGAAGTCGTCGAGAGTGCGCGTCAGTCAGGCCCGAAGGTCGCTTTCGCGGATAGCGTCGAAGTCCGTCGCAAGTTTCGACGTCAGCGAATGCCTTGTAACATGGAAATCGCCATTCCCCTAATCCTTACGCCGTATGCGGAGACCATCCGGCCCCGGCATGCAAAAGGCGCGCCCGTCCTTACCGGACGGACGCGCCTGCATTTCAGCGCGAGGTCGAACTATCAGCTCGGCATCAGCACCGTGTCGATGGCGTGAATCGTGCCGTTGGAGGCATCCACGTCAGTCATGGTCACGGTGGCAGTTCCGCCGGTTGCGTCGGTCAGAATGACATTTTCACCGTCAAGCGTCGCCGTCAGCGTTTCACCGCTCAGCGTCGTCAGTTCGGCCGAACCGTTGCCATCGGTGATCGCCTGCGTCAGCGCAGCGGCCATCATGTCGCCCGAGACAACGTGATAGGTCAGGATGTTGCTGAGCTGCTCGCGGTTTTCAGGCATCGTCAGAGTGTCGAGCGTGCCGGCAGGCAGCTTTTCGAATGCCGCATTGGTAGGCGCGAAGACAGTGTACGGGCCGTCGCCGCTCAGCGTACCGCCAAGATCGGCCGCGTTGATCGCGGTGACCAGGGTCGAGAAGTTCGCATCGCTCTGTGCGACTCCGACGATGTTGGGGGCGGTGTCGGCAGTGGCCATCGTGTCCACAGCAGCGGTATCGTCGACAACGAGCGTGTCGTCGGCAGGCTCGGAGGAACATGCGGCGAGCGCGAGAACAGAAGCAACGAGAGGCATGGCAATAAGTTTCATCAATGATTTCCTTGCAAGTGGTTTTACGATTTAGGTCGGACACCCTTGTTCAGGCGCGGATTCACATTTATCAACTATGACCGCCATATTTAGTTCCCATTCCTGCCTCATTTTGCCACAATTCCCATGGAATCAACATCATGGTGCAGTCGGGCCGGTGAACGGGCGCTCGTCTGTCCAGGCGCATCCCGACCTCGTTTCATCTCCAAGTTGTAGGGTGGCAGTGAAAGGATAGGTCCTGTCGGACATGCCATCGCTGCACGAAATCGGCGTGACTGCCAGATCTAGCGAGGCGCCATCGAGCGAACCGGACCAGGAAATTCCGCCCCGCCCTGCGAAACGTTCAACCCGGATGTCCCTGCCATCAGGGTTTTCAGGCGTTTCGTAGGTCAGCGTCTCGCCGCCGACTTCGCCGCCCCAGAAGGGTTCCGTGCCGGTCAGATAGACCGTTTCCGCCTCTCCGATGGCGCCGTAAGGCTGGGTCGATCCGTCCTGGCCGGGTATCCGGCTATCGGCTCCCGGACCGCTCGCCGCTTGGCCGCAACCAGCCAGTGCAAGGCAAGAGGCGAGCAGGCATGTCGCGGCTTGAGCAGGATTCATATCGATCTTTTCCATCGCCATCCTCTTTGTCATTCAGAGTATTCCCAGCAGGATAGTTGCCATACCGAGGCCGATCGAAAGCGGCAGGCGCAGGCGCATCCACCATGGCGGTGCGCCGTAGCGCGGCATCAGCCGATCGATCAGAAGGCTGGCAAGAATGAAGATGCCGAGCGCAGCGAGCATCGCACCCTGCCAATCCCCCGTCCAGATAAACGGCAGGAAGGTCAGCAGGGCGAGCAATGACGGAACCACGGACACGCACCACAGCCAATGCGGGACTGCTTTCCCGCGTGCGTGACGCGAGGCAGCGATGCCCCACCACAACCCGCCAAGAAAGCTGAAGATCAGCGCGCCATAGGCCCAGCCGAGTGCCTGCATGGCCGGTCGCCAATCTTCCGGCCCGATCAGCAGGGCCAGCAGGATAGCCCATTGCGGCAACAGGCCGGCCAGACCGAGCCACCTCGGCAGAGGCGGCACGCTGTTCATGCGTTGTCCGTCTCACCCGCTTCATCCGGCCGTCCCTGCGGCCCCGAAGCGAGGCGGCGATGTTCGTCGACGCTCCGGCGCATTTCCCGCGCCTGCAGTTCCAGCGCACGGCCGCTGAGCCGGATCTCACGGCTCTGCTGGAAAAAGCCCAGCACCAGCCACAGGAAGGCCAGCGGGCTGGACACGCCGCCGACGAAATCGCCTAGTTCGTTCAGCCGCAGATCGGCGGGGTTCTGCCCTTGCAAAAACAAATACAGCACCAGCAGGACGATATAGAGCGCGGACAGACCCAACCCGATCCGGGGCAGGTGGCGGCGGTCGCGCTTGTCTTGCTCTTCCGTCATCCTGGCAGTCTGCCCCGGCACGACCTCGGCATCAAGTGACGTCGTCCTCTGTCACGCAGACGTCCGCATCTTCTTCCGGAAGATAGAGGTTGTCGCCCTTTTCGCGGTAGAGTTCCGACATTTCCTGCATACCCTTCACTGCCGCAGCACGGCTCGCTTCCGCTGTTTCGGCACCCCATTTCGCGCTTTCGAGGAAGCTGTCGGCGCTCTGGTTCTGGCGCGAGGCAAAATCGCGCACTTCCTGGCTGATCTTCATCGAACAGAACTTCGGCCCGCACATGGAGCAGAAATGCGCCGTTTTTGCACCTTCTGCCGGCAGGGTCTGGTCGTGGAATTCCTCCGCCGTATCGGGGTCGAGGCTGAGATTGAACTGGTCGCGCCAGCGGAATTCGAACCGCGCCCGGCTGAGCGCATCGTCGCGCAATTGCGCCGCAGGATGTCCCTTGGCCAGATCGGCCGCGTGGGCTGCCAGCTTGTAGGTAACGACGCCGACCTTCACATCGTCACGATCGGGCAGGCCCAGATGTTCCTTGGGCGTTACGTAGCAAAGCATGGCCGTGCCGTACCAGCCGATCTGCGCCGCACCGATGCCGCTGGTGATGTGGTCGTAACCTGGCGCGATGTCGGTGACGAGGGGACCGAGAGTATAGAACGGCGCTTCGCCGCACACTTCCAGCTGCTTCTCCATATTCTCCTTGATCTTGTGCATGGGCACGTGGCCCGGCCCTTCGATCATCACCTGCACGTCCTGCTTCCAGGCGCGGTGAGTGAGTTCGCCCAGCGTGTAGAGTTCGGCGAATTGCGCCTCGTCATTGGCATCCGCGATGCTGCCGGGACGCAGGCCATCACCCAGCGAATAGGCGATATCATAGGCCTTCATGATCTCGGTAATCTCGTCAAATTTATCGTAGAGAAAGCTTTCCTTGTGATGCGCGAGGCACCATTTCGCCATGATGGAACCGCCGCGGCTGACGATGCCGGTCACGCGCTTCGCCGCCATCGGCACATAGGGCAGTCGGACGCCGGCATGGATGGTGAAATAATCGACACCCTGTTCGGCTTGCTCGATCAGCGTGTCGCGGAAGATGTCCCACGTGAGGTCCTCGGCCACGCCGCCGACCTTTTCCAGCGCCTGATAGATGGGCACCGTGCCGATCGGCACGGGGCTGTTGCGGATGATCCATTCGCGCGTGTCGTGGATGTTGCGCCCGGTGGACAAATCCATGACGGTGTCCGCGCCCCAGCGGATCGACCAGACCATCTTGTCGACTTCGGATGCGACATCGGACGCAACTGCGCTGTTGCCAATGTTGGCGTTGATCTTGACGAGGAAATTGCGCCCGATTGCCATCGGCTCGCATTCGGGGTGGTTGATGTTGCTGGGGATGATGGCCCGGCCGCGCGCCACTTCGTCGCGGACGAATTCGGGCGTGACATGGGCGGGCAGTGACGCGCCCCAGCTTTCCCCGCCGCTCGCCGCTTCCAGCGCGATTTCGCGGCCGAGGTTTTCGCGCGCGGCAACATATTCCATTTCCGGCGTGATGATGCCGCGGCGGGCGTAATACATCTGGCTAATGTTGCCCCCGGCTTTCGCGCGCAAGGGGCGGCGCAGCGCGGTCGGGAACGGCGGCACGCCGCCCGCACGGTCCGGGCCGGTGCCGCCGGTCAGAAGACCATTATCCTCCGGCTTCACCTCGCGCGGTTCGTATTCCTCGACGTCCTGACGGGCGAGTTGCCAGGGACGCCGAATCGGCTCCAGCCCGGCGTCGATATCGATGCGCGCCTTTGGGTCGGTGTAAGGGCCAGAGGTGTCGTAGACGCGCAGAGGCGGCTCGCCGCTGGACGGTTCGAGGTCGATCTCGCGCATGGCGACCGTGATCCCGGACGAACCCGGCGCAGGTACGTGAACCTTGCGACTGCCGCGGATCGGACCGGTGGTGACGGCAATATTCTCGCTGCCCCTGCGGCCTGCGGGAATACGCTCGATGGGGGAATCGATATCGGCCATGTCTTGCTCCGTTCAAAAATAATCGGAGCAGGGGCGGTTTCTCGGGCTTCGACCGCTCCCTCCCTCCGCCCGTTCTAACGGGATCAGGTTCTGCGGGTCGTGCGGAGTTCTCCGCCCTCTCAGCCTCAGCAGGCGCCCCGGGGATGGATGGGTTCTACAGGCCCGCCCGCCCATAGTCCAGCCGCCCCGGTTCGCCTGACGAAGATGGATCAATTGCCGCCGGCAGCGATCCAGCGGTCGATCTTGGCCTCCAGTACCGGCAAAGGCAGCGCGCCAGTGCCGAGCACCTGTTCATGGAAGGTGCGAATATCAAAGCGATCGCCCAGCGACGCTTCTGCACGCTGGCGCAATTCCTGTATCTTCAGCGCGCCGACCTTATAGGCCAACGCCTGGCTCGGAATGGCGATATAGCGTTCGACTTCCGCCGTGGCATCGGTGCGGCCCATGCCCGAATTGGCGAGCATATATTCGATCGCCTGTTCGCGCGTCCATCCCTTTGAATGCAGGCCGGTATCGACCACCAGGCGCATCGCGCGCAGGATCTCATCGTCGAGTGTGCCCTGCCGCTGATAGGGATCGTCATAAAGGCCCATAGGAAAGCCGAGCGTTTCTGAATAAAGCGCCCAGCCTTCGACATAGGCGGTGTTACCGCCGAAACGAATAAAGTTGGGCAGAGCCTCGTTTTCCTGGGCCAGGCTTAGCTGGAAATGGTGACCCGGTGCGCCTTCGTGCAGATAAAGTGTAGTGATGCCCGGCGTGGTGCGGCTCGGCAGATCGTAGGCGTTGAAATAGAATATGCCCGGGCGCGAACCGTCAGGCGTGCCGGACTGATAGGAACCGCCCGCCTCGAATTTTTCGCGGAACGGTTCGTAGGGGCGGATTTCCAGCGGAGTTTTCGGAACCGTGGAGAAATATTGCGGGATCAGTGCATCGACCTTGCGGCCGATCTCGTAATAGCGTTCCGTCAGCGCCTCGCGGCTTTCCGGTTTGAACTGCGGATCGGTTCGGATGTGGTCGAAGAACTCCTGCAGTGTGCCTTCAAAGCCGACCTCGTCCTTCACTTGCTGCATCTGGCGCTGAATACGCGCGACTTCGGACAGGCCGAGGTCGTGCAGCGTGTCTGCAGTCAGCGGCAGAGTCGTGGTCTGTTCGATCAGCTTGTTGTAGAGCGCAGGGCCGCCCTTCATCTGCGAAAGTCCGACACTATCGCGTGCTTTGGGGTAATATTCCGTCTTCAGAAAATCGCGCAGCGCCCGGTTCGCAGGATAGATCTCCTGGTTGATCGACCGACGATAGGCTTCGGTCAGCCGCGCCTTCTCGGCGGCGGAAAAGCTTTCAGGGAAGTTCTCGACCGGACCCCAGAAGGGCGATTCCTCGGCAGACTGCGCGAGCTGCGTATCCAGCTGTTCGATCACATTGCCGATCGTCAGTTTCGTTTCCAGAACGCCCGTGTCCAGCCCTTCGCGGAACTTGTCGATGGATCGGCCGACAAGGGCAGCGTAATCGCTGTGGCGCTTCAGGTTGTTCTCGTAATCCTCCACCGTGTTGAACGGTGCCGCGCCCTTCCCGCTGGCGAGCGTGGGATAGAAGGTATGAAAGCCGAAGAAGTGGTTGACCGGCCGTACCTCGGTGAGCGCGAGAATTTCCGGCGTGAGGTTCGACAGGGCCTCACGCTGGTTATAGGCGAAGACATCATAGGCGATGCGATCGGTCTCGTTCAGCGCGCTGCGGTCAATACGCTCGAGCGCCGCCAGGTTCTGGCGGGCATTCGCGCGTTCGGTATCGGTGTAGGCGTCGGTCAAATAATTGCCGAGCGTGTCCGCATAACGCAGATCGCCCCTGAACAGGGCGCTCATAGGGTTGTTCTTCAGTTCCGCTTCGTCCGCTGCGGCGAAAATGGCGAACAGTCTTTCATGGGCAGTCTGCTCTGAGGCGGTCGCGCCCCCCGCAGTCTCCATCGGCTGCGCGCCGGTCAGGATTATAGCCTCTTCATTCTCCATTGTTGTGGCGCAGGCGGCCAGCGGCAAAGCGGCAGCGGACAACAGGGTGATGCGGAAAGTGGTCATGCGTATAATCCCCCAAGATCTTGTTACAGCAGGTCTAATCCCCGGCGCCGCCCAGCGCCAATCAAAACATGGCGCAGGGTCGACGAACGCACATCGCCTCTCGACGGATCACTCCATCACGCGGCCGCGCACCATGACCCAGTCCACATTCTCCAGCACTGTCGCGTCGAGCAGCGGGTTGCCGTCCACGGCGATGATGTCGGCGCTGTAGCCCGGTTCCAGCCGGCCGATCTCGTCTTCCATTCCCAGAACTGTGGCAGCCGCAGTGGTCGCGCTGGCCAGCGCCTCGCGGCTGCTCATGCCCTGCCCCATCATCAGGCGGAATTCACCCGCATTGCGCCCGTGGCCAAATACGCCCGCATCGGTGCCGAAAGCGATGGGGACGCCCCAGTCGCGGGCGCGTCCCATGAACACGCGCGCGCTTTCGGCAACAGCCCGGATCTTGTCCTCCACAACAGGCGTGTAGATGCCCTGCCCAAGCCGCTCGGTGACGCCCTGAAACGCCATGAGCGTGGGGATCAGCACCGTGCCGTTGGCGATCATCGCATCGGCGGCCTCCTTGTCGAGATAGGTGCCGTGCTCGATGGAATCGATGCCCGCCTCCGCTGCCTGCTGGATGCCCCGCGCGCCATGTGCATGGGCCATCACGGACAAGCCGAGCGAATGGGCTGTATCGGCGATGCTCTTCATTTCCGCACTGGTGAAATGTGCCTCCAGCCCGCGCCCCTGCTGGCTCAGCACGCCTCCGGTCGCGGTGATCTTGATAACGTCCGCTCCGTTCTGGCTGGCGAGCCGAACCTTTTCAGCGCATTGAACGACGCCGGTGCAATTGAAGCCGCTGTCGAGAATTTCGTTTATCTCGGGCCGGAAGCCGTTTGTATCGCCGTGCCCACCGACGATGGAAAGCGCCGGTCCTGCCGCGATGATACGCGGACCGGGGATCAGCCCTTCCGCCGTGCCACGCCGCAGAGCGAAAGCACTCGACTGGCCGCTGCCTGCCTCTCGCACTGTGGTGAAGCCTGCCCGGGCAGTCGCCTGCGCATTCTTGGCTCCGACGACGACGCTCCATTCTTCCGGCTCGACCGCTTCCTTCCAGAAATCGCCGCCGGGATCGCCGGTCAGGTGGACGTGCAGGTCGATGAGGCCCGGCAGTACGGTCTTGTCCACCAGATGCACCATGGTCGCGCCTTCGGGAACGGGCTGGATGCCGTCCTCTATGGCAACTATGCGCCCATTGGTGACGGTGATGGTCGCCGGGCCGCTGGCCTGGGCATCCGCGCTGCGGATCACGCTGCCAGCGTGGATGACGGTCGTATCGGCCAGCGCAGGCGAGGCGAAGAAAGCGGCAATCGCTGCAGCCGCCGCCATGCGGCCGGAGATTCGAACAGATTTGCGCATGGTGACAGCACCCCTCCCATTGATCTTGTTGCGACGATCATGCCGCCCGGTCGCCTATTGAGCAAGGCGGGAAAGTGCCGCAGATTGTGAAAGCCGCGAACAACGGCTCGCCGCAGCAGGGTGACGCCTGAACGCAGGAACGCGGTTTGAAAAATCAACTGCGCCTGCCTATACCTTCCCTAACCGAGCCAAAAACAAGAACTTCTGAAGAGGATATAGCTGACCATGGATCTTATTCGCGCGGCCTTGCGTGCTGCCCCCCTGCCTGCCTTCGGCCTTGCCGCCTTTACCATGACAGCAGGGGATGCCGATGCACGCCCGATGACGCCTGAAGATGTGGCAGCGCTTGAACAGGTCGGCGGAATTGAGGTCAGCCCCGATGGCAGCCGCATCGCCTATACCACCTATCGCCACCCCAATATCGTTGAAGGCGAGGAGAATGGCACCGGCACCCAGCAGCTGAAGATGGCCTACGGGCCTGACAATATGCGCGACTTCCTGCCCGCCGACATGAACATATCCGGTGTGCAGTTCTCGCCCGACGGACGGATGATGTCGTTCCTTCATGCGGAAGGCGATGAAGAACGCGCGGTCTGGGGCATTCCCGTCGATGGCGGTGCGCAGATGAAGCTTGCCGCGGTGGATGGTGCCGGTGTGCGCGCCTATGACTGGTCGCCCGATGGCAGCATGATTTATCTGCTGGCAGGGGCCGAAGCCGACGACCGCCGCGACGACGAAGCCGAGGCGGGATTCACATCCGTGGTCTATGAGGAAGAGGATAGGCTGAACCGCCTGTTCGCTGCCCGCGTCGGCACAGCGCTCGCTGGCGGAGAGATCGACGTCGAGCCGCGCGGTGTCACCATTCCGGGCTATGTCAGCGCCTTCGAAATCGCGCCCGATGCGCGCACTGCCGTCGTCCAGACCGCTCCCACCCCGAATGTCGATGACAGCTACACCTCCAAGCGCGTCAATCTGATCGACCTCGCCACCGGTGCGGTGCGCCGCATTGTCGAGACGCCGGGAAAACTGGGCGATGTCGAGATCAGCCCCGATGGTCGCCGCCTCGCCATGGTTGCCGCAGTCGACGCCAACGATCCTGCCCCGACCACGTTGTATTTCGCCGACACGGTCACAGGCGCGCTGACTCCGGTGACGCTCGGCGCGGCGGAAGCGACTGTCGATACGGAGTTTCTCTCGGACGGGAGCCTCGCCAGCGTCGTGCACATCGGTGCCTCCAGCCGCCTGCGCATCTATGCGCCGGACGGCTCGGTCGCCCGGGAGGTCGATCCCGGCAACCTCATTCTGACTGCGGTGGAAGCTGGCGGCGACCGCATCGCCGTAACTGCAGACAGCCCACGTCACCCGGATGAATTGTTCGTGCTCGACAATGGCCGCTTCGACCGCTGGACGTCGCATAATCCCTGGCTATCGGAGATCACCTTCGGCAATCAGCGCATCTATACCTACCAGGCGCGCGACGGGCAGACCATCGAAGGCGTGCTGATCGAACCCGTGGGCGCCATTCCCGCCGGCGGCGCACCGACCATTATGAACATCCATGGCGGTCCCGAAGCGCATGAGAGCAATGGCTGGCAGACCGCCTACAGCAAGCCCGGACAGGTCGCGGCGGGTCAGGGCTACGCCGTATTCCTGCCGAACTATCGCGGCTCCACCGCCTATGGC
>NZ_JAAFZT010000017.1:67501-120158 GCF_013336795.1 Alteripontixanthobacter muriae
CACCGCTTTCGCCAAGGCGCACCAGAACGATTATGCGGGCAAGGAATTCGACGATATCGTCGATGCCAAGCGGGCACTCGTATCCGTAGGTATTGCCGATCCCGACCGCACCGGCATTACAGGCGGATCGTATGGCGGCTATGCCACGGCCTGGGGCTCCACCGCCCAATCGGAGGAATTCGGCGCAGGCGTCATGTTCGTCGGCATTTCAAACCAGATCAGCAAATTCGGCACGACCGACATCCCGCAGGAAATGTACCTCGTCCATGCGCGGCAGTTCCCGTGGGAAGACTGGCAGGGCATGCTGGAAGCCAGTCCGATCTACCATGTCGAGAATGCGAACACCCCGCTGCTGATCATGCATGGCGAGGAAGATACGCGGGTCAGCCCGACGCAAAGCTACGAGCTTTACCGCAACATCAAGGTCCGCAAGCCGGACACCCCGGTGCGGCTGGTGCTGTATCCCGGCGAAGGCCACGGCAATCAGCAGGCGGCAGCCCGTTACGATTACAATCTGCGGATGATGCGCTGGTTCGAAACCTACCTGAAAACCGGCGACCGCGACGCTGCCAAGCCCGCACCGCGCCCGTTGCTGCCAGCAAGTGTCCTCGGCGAGGAATGACTTAGCGACATCGTTGAAGATGAGGGGGCGGCCGCAGGGTCGCCCCTTTCTCGTCCGTCTCGACTCCTCCGTACGGTACAAAGGGCAATTGCGCGGAATGGCATTGCGCCCTAGGGCTTGAGCCGGAATGGAAAGTCACGACCTCGACATTGCGATTGCCGGCGGCGGACTGGCGGGCGGGCTTACTGCCCTTGCCCTGCATTTCCGCTGCCCCGACCTGAAAATCGCCTTGTTCGAGTGCGGTGAAAAGATCGGCGGGCATCACCGCTGGAGCTGGTTCGACAGCGATCTTTCACCCGCAGGCCGCGCCTTGATGAGCGCCTTCGATACGGCCTCATGGCCTGCCTATGACGTGCGCTTTCCGAAATACGAACGGACGCTGGGCTCGCGCTACAATTCGCTGGCCTCTGCCGATTTCGACCGCGCGATACGGCAGGAGCTGCCCGCTGCGGCAATCCGCACCGGCACGAAGGTCGTCTCGGTCGATGAAGGCGGGATTACACTGGCTGACCAGCAGCGGATTACTGCCGGCGCGGTGGTGGATTGCCGCGGGGCCGAAATCGGCACCGGCCTCGAGGGCGGATGGCAGGTCTTCCTCGGGCGGCACTTGCGCTGCGAACATCCGCACGGCGTGAGGCGGCCCATCATCATGGATGCCAACGTCGCGCAGCATGGTGCCTATCGCTTCGTCTATGTCCTGCCCCTGTCGGACACCGATCTGTTCATCGAAGACACCTACTATGCCGACGAGCCGGTGCTCGACCGCGCGGTACTGGCCAAGCGGATCGACGCCTATTGCGAAGCGCGCAGCTGGAGAGGCGAAACGATGGACGAGGAAACCGGCGTTCTGCCGGTCATCTCAGGAGGCGATGCGAGCGCCTTGGCCGGTAGTTCGCCTACGCCCGAGAATGGCTTCGGCGGCGTGGCGCTGGGCGGTATTCGCGGCGGCTTCACGCATCCCCTGACCAGCTACACCCTTCCCTTTGCTGTCGAAAACGCGATTGCGATTACTCGATCCGCCGGCATGCCGGGCGTGCACATGGCGGAGATGATGGCGCAGCGCAGCGCCGATCACTGGCGGCGGACGGGGTTCTACAGGCTGCTCGGGCGCATGCTGTTCGGTGCCGCGCTGCCCGAGCAACGCCACATCGTGTTCCAGCATTTCTATCGGCTGCCCCAGGCCTTGATCGAGCGGTTCTACGCCGGGCGATCGACTGCACTGGACAAGGCGCGTATTCTCTCGGGTCGGCCCCCTGTACCCGTAAAGCGGGCGCTACACGCCCTCGTCACCCCCGGCACGCCGCTTTCCGGCAGCCACGAACCGAAACGGACCGCTGCATGAATGACATGGCTCCCTCAAAGGGCGGCGAGATCCGCGCAAACCCCGCTTCCGCAAACCCGGCCTATGTCGGCAAGAGCGCCTGCGTGATCGGTTCGGGCTTCGGCGGCATGGCGCTGGCGATGCGCCTGCAAAGCGCCGGCATCGCCACCACGGTCATCGAAGGCCGCGACAAGCCCGGCGGCCGCGCCTATTTCTGGGAGAAGGACGGCTTTACCTTCGATGCGGGGCCGACCGTCGTGACCGACCCGCCCTGCCTCGAGGAGCTCTGGTCCATTTCCGGCCATGACATGGCGCAGGACGTTGAATTGATGAAGGTGCACCCCTTCTACCGCCTCAACTGGCCCGATGGCACGAATTTCGATTATTCGAACAAGGACGCCGAACTCAACGCCGAGATCGAGAAACTGAACCCTGCCGATGTGGCGGGTTATCGGCGCTTCCTCGACTATTCCGCGGGCGTCTACGAGGAAGGCTACGTCAAGCTCGGCACCGTGCCGTTCCTCGACTTCAAGTCCATGCTGAAGGCCGCGCCTGCGCTGGCCAGGAAGCAGGCTTGGCGCAGCGTCTATTCGATGGTGTCGAGCTTCATCGAGAATGAGAAGATCCGGCAGGCGCTGAGCTTCCATACCCTGCTGGTGGGCGGCAATCCGATGAAGACCAGCGCGATCTACACCCTGATCCACAAGCTGGAAAAGGATGGCGGCGTCTGGTGGACGCGGGGCGGGACCAACCGCCTGATTGCGGGCATGATCCGCCATTTCGAGCGGCTTGGCGGGCAGATGCGCGTGGGCGATGCCGTGAAGCGCGTCCACACGCTGGGCAATCGAGCCACGGAAGTGGAAACCGAAGGCGGCTTTCGCCAGCGCTTCGATGCGGTTGCCAGCAATGCCGACATCATGCACTCCTACCGCGACCTGCTCGGCGATACGAAACGCGGCAAATCCTATGCCCGGACGCTGTCGCGCAAGAAGTTCAGCCCTGGCCTGTTCGTGGTCCATTTCGGGCTGAAGGGCAAATGGCCCGGCATTCCGCACCACATGATCCTGTTCGGCCCTCGCTACAAGGAACTGCTGGAAGACATCTACGATAATGGCGTGCTGCCCGAAGATTTCAGCATCTATCTGCATCACCCCACGGTGACCGACCCGAGCATGGCGCCCGAGGGCATGAGCACCTTCTATGCGCTGGTGCCGGTGGCTCACATGGGCAAGATGCCGATCGACTGGGATGAAGTCGGCCCCATTCTCGCGAAACGCATTCTGGACGAAGTCGGCAGGCGGCTGATCCCCGACATTCATGACCGCATCGTCACACAGTTTCATTATGCGCCCAAGGATTTCCACCAAGACCTCAACGCCCATATGGGCAGCGCCTTCAGCCTGGAACCGATCCTGACCCAGAGCGCCTGGTTCCGCGGCCATAATCGCGACGACGATATCGGGAATTTCTACCTCGTCGGCGCAGGCACGCACCCGGGGGCCGGGATTCCCGGCGTGGTGGGAAGCGCCAAGGCGACGGCGGGACTGATGCTGGAAGATCTAGCCAAATGACGGAACTGATGACGAAGACCACCAAAGGCGAAGCCATTACCAGCCCCGGGGGCGTCCTTCGACGGATCGCCGTTTACTGCGGCAGCGCGACGCCTGCCGACCCTCGCTACATGCAACTGGCCCGCACTGTCGGCCAGGTGCTGGCGGAACGCGGCATCGGGGTGGTCTATGGCGGCGGGCGGCTGGGCCTGATGGGGGCGGTTGCGAGCGGTGCGCTGAATGCTGGCGGCGAGGTCATCGGAATCATACCTGACGCTTTGGCCGGCAGCGAGGTGGCAAACACCCAATGCACCGAACTGCGGATCGTTGGCGGAATGCATGAACGCAAGCAGGCGTTTACCGACCTGTCGGACGGCTTCCTGACTATTCCCGGCGGTGTCGGCACGATGGACGAATTGTGGGAAGCGGTAAGCTGGGCGCAGCTTGGCTACCACACCATGCCAGTGGGCCTGCTCAACGCGTTCGGCTTCTACGATCACCTCATCGCGTTCAACCGCCACATGGCCGAAACGGGTTTCGTGCGCGAGGCGCATCGCAACATCATCGTCTCCGATGACGACCTCGACAGCTTGCTCGACCGCATGGCCGCCTATGAAGCGCATGTGCCGATCTTCCGGATGAAGGCGGACGATCTGTGACGCGGGAAAGAATGCTCGCCCCAAGCCGGGTCATCCGCTCGACTCCGCAGCAGGCAGGCGGCGGTCGCGACCGTGCAGTGCTGGTGCAGAAGGCGCGGCAATCCATCGCCAAGGGCTCGCGCAGCTTCGCCTTCGCCTCACGCCTGTTCGACCGCGATACGCGAGAACGCGCCTGGCTGCTTTATGCGTGGTGCCGTCGATGCGACGATATAGCCGATGCGCAGGATCACGGTGGGGCCTTGGGCGAACAATCTGAAAAACAGGCGACGGACAGGATCAAGGCGATCCGCGCCCTGACCGACCGCGCTTTTGAAGGGCTGCCCACCGCCGACCTCGCCTTCGATGCGATCGGGCAGCTCAATACCGAGAGCGGCATCACGCGCGAGATGGCGGAGCATGTCATCGGCGGCTTCGCGCTGGACGCCCGCGAATGGCGCCCGCGCACCGAAGGCGATTTGATGCGCTATTGCTACCACGTCGCTGGCGCGGTCGGCGTCATGATGGCCTATGTCATGCGCGTTGACCCGAAAGATGGAGGCATGTTCGACCGCGCCTGCGATCTCGGACTTGCTTTTCAACTGGCGAATATCTCTCGTGACATCGTCGAGGATGACGCGGCGGGCCGCTGCTATATCCCCACCGAATGGCTGGCGGAGCGCGATCTTACGCCGGGCCAGCATACCAAGCCTGGCAACCGGTTCGAACTCGCGGCCATTATCCCGCGCCTGATCGATCTGATGGAAACGCATGAGGCCGCCGCCCGCCTCGGCACCAAACACCTGCGGTTCCGCCAGCGCTGGGCCGTCCTGTCGGCCGCGCGCATTTACGGGGCCATCGGACGCAAAGTACGCGACCGTGGGCAGCTTGCATGGCATAGCCGCGTCGTGATCGGCCCTCTGGCGAAGACCGGCCATGTCATCGCCGCCCTCTTCGAAGCGCTGGTGAATTCCCCTCCCACGCCGGAGCACATGCCGCGCTGGACGCGCAGCGAACTTGTTCCTGTTAAGGGCTGGTGATCGCTTGAGCATCACGCGGGGAGCGGATAGTGCTGCGCGCATGATCCAGTCCCTGCTTATCGCCAATCGCGGCGAAATCGCCTGCCGCATCATCCGCACCGCGCGGTCGATGAACATCCGCACCGTGGCCGTCTATTCCGACGCCGACCGCGATGCCCTGCACGTCCGCATGGCGGATGAAGCAGTGCATATCGGCCCCTCCCCCGCTGCGGAAAGCTATCTCGTGGGCGACAAGATCATCGCTGCCGCGCGCGATTCCGGTGCGGAGGCGATCCACCCCGGCTACGGCTTCTTGTCGGAAAACGCCGATTTCGCGCGGGCCGTTATCAATGCCGGGCTGGTCTGGGTCGGCCCGCAGCCGGACAGCATCAGCGCAATGGGCCTGAAGGATGCCGCCAAGACGCTGATGCAGGAGGCGGGCGTGCCCGTCACTCCCGGCTATTTGGGCGAGGACCAGTCGCCGGAACGCCTGCGCAAGGAAGCCGACGCGATCGGCTATCCTGTGTTGATCAAGGCCGTCGCGGGCGGCGGCGGCAAGGGCATGCGCAAGGTGGATACGCCAGACGATTTCGCCGCGATGCTGGAAAGCTGCAAGCGAGAGGCCGAGGCAAGCTTCGGCAACACGCAGGTGCTGCTGGAAAAATGGATCACCAGCCCGCGTCATATCGAAGTGCAGATCTTCGGCGATTCTCACGGCAATGTCGTGCATCTGTTCGAACGCGACTGTTCCTTGCAGCGCCGCCATCAGAAGGTCGTCGAGGAAGCGCCCGCGCCCGGCATGGACGATGCGACGCGGCAGGAAATCTGTGCGGCAGCGGTTCGGGCAGGCCAAGCGGTGAATTACGAAGGCGCCGGAACCATTGAATTCATCGCCGATGCCAGTGACGGTCTGCGCGCCGACCGCATCTTCTTCATGGAGATGAATACGCGGCTGCAGGTCGAACATCCGGTGACGGAGGAGATTACCGGCATCGATCTGGTGGAATGGCAATTGCGCGTCGCCAGCGGAGAGCCCCTGCCCTGCGCCCAGGACGAGCTTGCGATCCACGGCCACGCCATAGAAGCGCGGCTGTATGCCGAAGATCCGGCGCGCGGGTTTCTGCCCAGTACCGGTACGCTCGAACACCTCAACCTGGGCGATCAGGGCCGGGTCGAAACCGGAGTCGAGGAAGGCGATGCGATCTCGCCCTTCTACGATCCGATGATCGCGAAGCTGGTGGCATGGGGAGAAGACCGTGACGACGCCATCGACCTGCTGGTCGACATGGCCGAAAGCGCGGAGATATGGCCGGTTCGCAGCAATGCTGGCTTCATCGCCAATGCCGTTGCCGACGCCGATTTCGTCGCCGGGCGGATCGACACCGGCTTCATCGAACGCAAGGGCGACAGGCTGATACCGGACCAGCAGCCGGACGAAACCGTCATGAAGGCCGCAGCCGAAATCGCCATGGTCGCAAATCGCAACCAGCCTTCGCAGCTATCGGGGTTCAGGCTCAATGCACCGCGCCGCCTTGCCGTGACACTCGGCCAGGGCGGCGACTTCACCACGGTCGAACTCGACCCCGATCAGGTCGCCGGTATCATGCTTGGCTATGCCGAAGGCGCGCGGATCGTCGTGTTCGACAATGGACAGGCGCACGGATTTGAAACCGAAGCACGCGGAACGGGCGTTGCAGCAGCAGGCGATGGCGCCATCCTGGCACCGATGCCGGGCAAGGTCATCGCCGTCGATGTGGCGGAAGGCGAGGCGGTCAAGGCGGGCCAGCGCCTGCTGGTGCTGGAAGCCATGAAGATGGAACACGCCCTGACCGCGCCGTTCGACGGAACAGTCGCTGGCCTGAATGCCGCTGTTGGCGGGCAGGTCGAAGTGGATGCATTGCTCGCGCAGATCGAAAGCGACGCCGAAAGCTGATCTCTGCCGGGCGCGGCCGTCTATTCGGGTTGGGGGCTTCCTTGTGGATCGTCGACTTCATCCGGGCGCGGCGCACCGAACAATTCGCCGCGTTCGCTGAAAAGCACGAAAACGAGGCTCAAGGTCGCCGTAACCAGCAAAGCAAATGCCAGCGGCCGGGCGGTTCCGTCATAGGCAAATCCGATCAGCGCGCCGAGTATGGCACCGGTGGTCAGGCGCAGGAAGCTCTGCGCCGAACTGGCTGCGCCCGCAATATGGCGGAAGGGCTCCATCGCGATCGACCCGAAGTTCGCGCCGATGAAGCCGAGCAGCGCCATGTTGGCGGCCATCAGCGGCACGAAGGTCCACAGGCTTTCGTCGGGCTGGTTCGCAAACCATAGTTGCAGGGCGGCGACGATGATGAAGATGAACAGGGCGACATGGCTGACCCGCCGCGCGCCGAAGCGTTCGACGATCCGCGAATTGGACCAGTTGGCGACAGCCATCGCACCGGCGCACATTGCGAAGATAAGCGGGAATATGTCGCCTGCGCCAAAGGCTTCGCCGATCAGTTGCTGACTGGAATTGATGAAGCCGAACAATCCGCCGAATACCAGCGCGCTGCCGAGTGTGTAACCGATGGTTTCGCGGAAGGTGACCGCATGGCGCATGTTGCGCGCGATGACGGGCAAGCGGATCGGCTGGCGGTCAGTTTCGTCCAGCGTTTCTGGCAACCGGGTGTAGACCCAGATTGCCATGACTGTACCGGCAATCGCCATCGCTGCGAAGATCCAGCGCCAGTTGCCCAGAAGCGAGATGATGCCCTGCCCTATACTCGGGGCGATTGCAGGCACGATGAGGAAAATGACGAAGATCAGGCTCATCATTCGGGCCATCTTGTCGCCGCCCACCCGGTCGCGGATGATGGCCGGCGGCAGGGCGATGATTGCCGCCGCGCCGAAACCCTGGATCGCTCGCAGCACCAGCAGGACGGTGAAATCAGTCGCCAGCGAACAGGCGATGGATAGCAGAATGTACACGGCCAACCCGACGAAGAGCACGGGGCGGCGGCCGAAGCGATCGGCAAAGCTGCCCGGCACCAGCGCGCCGAGACCGGCGGAGATCAGATAGGCCCCGATGACGAACTGCCGGCTGTTGCCGCTCGCGCCCAGATCGGCGGCGAGATCGTCAAGCGCTGGCAGGATCGCGTCGATGCCGAAAGCATTCAGCGCCATCAGCAGCGCCATCATCCAGATCAACGTGTTTTCGCCTATCCTGCGCTCCTCCGATTTTCTGCTGGTGGACGCAGGGGAGGAAGCGGAGACAGGTTCGGCGTGAGACATAGAACGCCAGTTAAGGTCCGCAGCGCCGCTTTGTAAGACATCTTTTCGCATCTGCACAAAATCCGGCTGCGCGTAGGCTGTTCCGCTGAAGCCGTAAAACTCCTATTCCAAGGAGCATGAGCGACTACCCGGCAGCAGAAGGCGAAGAAGAGTCGGAAGGGGCGGAAGCTGACGCCAGTGTCACGGATGCGGCCACCAGCGCGGAAGGCACCGACGCTTCACGCAAGATCATTCACATCGACATGGACGCCTTTTTCGCCAGCGTCGAACAGCGCGACAATCCTGAACTGCGGGGAAAGCCGGTGGCGGTCGGCGGGTCGGCGGGTCGCGGCGTAGTTGCCGCCGCTAGTTATGAAGCGCGTAAGTTCGGGGTCAGATCGGCCATGCCGTCCGTCACCGCCAGGCGCCTGTGCCCCGATCTGATCTTCTGCAAGAGCCGCTTCGATGCCTATCGCGAGGCATCGGACATTATCCGCGGCATATTTCGCGATCACACGCCACTGGTCGAACCGCTCAGCCTGGATGAAGCCTATCTGGACGTGACCGCCGACCCCCGCCAACTGGGCAGCGCCACGCGCATTGCGCAGGCGATCCGCCGGGAAATCTTCGCCGCGACCGGCCTGACCGCCAGCGCGGGCGTCTCCTACAACAAGTTCCTGGCCAAGCTGGCGAGCGACGAGAACAAGCCGAACGGCATCTGCGTCATTCGTCCCGGCGATGGCGCCGCCTTCGTGCAGAGCCTTCCCGTCCGACGTTTCCATGGCGTCGGACCCAAGGGTGCCGAGAAGATGGCGCGGCTCGGCATCGAAACGGGTGCCGATCTGGCGGCAAAGGACATGGTCTGGCTGCGCGCAAATTTCGGCAGCTTCGCCGACTACCTTTACGAGGCGGCCAGAGGCATTGACCTCCGCCCCGTCCGCGCGAACCGCATCCGCAAGTCGTTCGGCGGAGAGCGCACCTTCAGCGAGGATATTTCTTCTCCGCCCGAACTGCGCGAAACGATGGACCGCATCGCCGACATCGTCTGGGAGCGGATCGAGCGAAACGGCGCAAAGGGCCGGACGGTCACGCTGAAGCTGAAATACAATGACTTCCAGATCGCCACACGCGCACGGTCATTGCCCCGCAACGTGATCGACAAGGCGGATTTTTCACAAATCGGCCATTCGCTGCTGGAGGAGGTCATGCCCTTGCCCATGCCGATCCGGCTGATGGGGCTGACGCTGTCGAACCTGCAAGGGGCCCCGAAGGGCGGCCGCAAGGAGCGGCGTGATGCCGAAGCGCAGCTGACGCTGTTCTAGCGCATCACTTCCGCCATTCGCGGTACAGATCGAGCCGCCGTCTGCCCACCGGGGTGAGCGACGACGGGGGTGCATCGACGGGGAAGAAGCGCGCTTCCATGACCTCGCGGTGGTCGATGCGCGGCATGTCTTCTGTCTTGCCGCCAAACACCGCCACGATGTTGGAGGCGCCGTGCAGATCCTCCGACACGCTGCCGAGCAGTTCCATCTTGGGGATGCGACAGCCGGTTTCCTCCAGCAACTCGCGGTGCGCGGCGGCATCGAAACCCTCACCCTTGTGACACCCGCCGCCGGGAAAACTCCAGTAGCCCCTGCCGTAGCTGAGGCGCACCATCAGCACTTCACCGCGTTCGTTTTCAGCTACGGCCGACACGCCAAGAAGGGTTGGGCGCGTCACTTGCCACCACTTCTTGCGCAGCCTGTCGGCAAGACGAAGCGCGCTTCGGAACAAGGGGTCGGGGATCAGGCGAAGCATGTGATCTTCTGACTTGCTGCGCTGAGCAACCGGGCCACTGGCATGTCGTTCTCACCGCGCAGGGCAGCGTCGAAGACCTCCCGCTTATCCGTTCCGCGGATCACGAACATGATCTGCCCTGCCTTCAGCAGCGATGGCAGCGTCAGGGTGATCCTGTCGAATGGAGCCTCTGGCGGTAGCGGATCGGGGGTAAGCCGGCGGATCGGCTCGTGATCATCCACCCGCGCATCGCTGGCCGGGAACAGCGAGGCAATATGCCCGTCAGCGCCCATGCCCAGCCAGGCGAGCGCGAAATGGGGCACCTGCTCCATTATGGTGAGGGTGACCACCTCCGCACCGGCCGGTTCGAACACTGACCGGATGCGCCCCGTATTGCTGGCCGGGTGGTCTTCGGGAACGGCACGGTCGTCGCCGGGCCAGACAAGAAGACGATCCCAGGCCAGCGACATCTCCACAAGCCGTTCCATGATAGGGAACGGCGTGGAGCCGCCGGGCACGGTGATCGCGACCGGCCCCTCTGTCTCGGCCATGCACTCGCTCAGTTGCCGATGCAGCCACGCAGCCACCGCCTCATCGTCAGCCCCCTCGATGATCGTGCAATTCGCCATATCGCTCCCTTTGTTCACTTTGAGAGGTGGTTAGCTTTTCAGCGTCTGCGACAGGAACCAGATGCGTTCCTCGGCCTGGTCGATCCAGTCGTCGACAATACCATTGGTGGCATTGTCGCCCGCTTCTTCGGATGTTTCCTTTACGACCAGCAGCCCTTCGTGCAGCTTGCGATTGGCATCGCGCAGTTCCGCGATCATCTGGTCGCTCGAAAGCGATGTGTCGTCCTGATCGGCGATGCGAGACGTCCGGCCGATGGAGCCGATCGAGGTCTGAGTGTCGCCGCCCATTTTGCGGACCCGTTCCGCAATCGCATCCACCACGCCGATCAATTGCGCGGCCTGTTCGTCGAACAGCAAATGCAGATCGCGGAAGCGCGGGCCTGCCATGTGCCAGTGGAAGTTCTTGGTCTTCACATACAGTGCCAGATGATCCGCCACCGAACCGTTCAGCGCCGCGAACAGCGCCTGTTTCGAATTATCGCCCTTGTCGGCCATATATGCCTCTTTCGTTTGGTGTTTGTCTGCCGGATCAACGAGCCTTGAGTGAAAGCGTTTCTCGCCTTCATTGCATCGCCGTCATCGCCTCAGTCGATGATCTGGCTCAGGCTACCAGACCTCTGGCGGACAAGCCGATTGCCGCCGCTGCGACTGCGGTCAGGATCGCCAACCCGATCCGTATGGCTCGCAGCGGAACCCGGCTTTCGAGTGCATCGCCCGCAGTCCACGCCAGGGCCGTCGCCAGAAATCCGCCGAGCGCGGCTCCGATCCCGCCCAGAAGCGGCGAGGCTGTCGCGACGACCACGGCCAGTGCGACGAACCTGCCGGCGTCCGTCACCTGCCGTGAAAACAGCACCAGGAAAATGGCGAAGATCGACATGGTGGGTTCGACTGGTTTCGTCACACGGATTGGCCAGGCCAATTCGAAAGCGGCAAGGCCAAGCGCCAGCGCCACGAACATCGTCCGCGCCGAAGATGACATCAGGCCAGCCATCCACGCTCCGCCCATGGCGATCGCACCCGCTGCAACCGCCGCAGATGCGAGGCCAACCAACAACACCGAAGCCGACTGCCCTGACCTGGCGGAGAGATGGGCGATCAGCAACTGGTCGCGTCCGCCGAAGGACAGGACCAGCACTGCAAGGAAAGCGAGGAACAGGGCAGGCACTTTCAGCGCCGCCTGAACAGACGACCTGCCCCGAAAGGCGATGGGTGTGTCAGGTGGAGACCCACGGTCCCGTTATCGCCAGGGTCAGCGCTGGGCTGTAGGCATTGACGAAGAACCACTTGCCGTCGGGCGACCAGCACCCCCCTGCAAGCTCCGTCTGCATTCGCAGCATTCCCAAGGGGTAAGCGACGCCCTGCGGGGTAATGCCACGCAAATGATTGGTCACGACCTCGGTATATTGGTCCTCGCAAACGATCAGGTGCCCGTTGGGCGAAGTCGTCAGATTGTCGCCGAAGTTGAACTGATCGGGGCTGTCGCTCTCGAAGAACAGTTCGAAAGCATCCGGCGCATCCGAGCGCGAAGGACGCAGGCGGAAGACCTGCCCCAGCTTTTCCGCACCGCCATTGGTGGAACAGACGTAGAGTTCGTTCCGGCCCATGTGAATGCCTTCGCCCCGGGCGATAAGCAGCGCACCCTTGGCCGCACCGCGCTCTCGCAGATCGTCGGCGGGGCTTTCGACATTGTCGATGTCGACCCAGCGTGCCGGATGGCGGTTGCCGACCTGCATGGCGATCGTGTTCCAATTGCGGCTGTCGCGCAGTCCATCGTCCAGCACCATCACCTGCAGCTGCCCGCCACGCGCCAGTTGCCCCGGCACTGCGGGTATGAAGCGATAAAGGAGGCTGTCGTCACGATCTTCGGTCAGATAGACGTAGCCGGTCACAGGATCGACGCAGGCAGCTTCATGATTGAACCGGCCCATCGCCTTCAGCGGCACGGCATCGACCAGACCCGTTGCGCTGGCCGGAACCTCGAAGACCCAGCCGTGATCCTTGGAAATCCCTTCGCCATAGCGCTCGCCGGGCCGCACCGGCGCTTCCTCGCAGGTCAGCCAGCTGCCCCAGGGGGTGATGCCGCCAGAACAATTGCGGATCGTGCCGCCAAGCGAGCGGAATTCCGCCTGCCGCTCGAGCGTGGTTTCGTCCAGCACCAAGGTCGTCGTGCCGCCCGGCAGGACCAGCCCGTCGCGGCTGTCATAACCATGCGCGATTGGGCCGCCATGATCGTCGGTCGTGACGAGTTCGTGATTGCGGACGAGAGCCAGACGTCCGCCGCCAAGGTCTATGCAGCCCATGCCGTCCGCCTTGTCGGGCACCGTGCCGCCGTCGTCCATCCGGTCGCCGAGACGCGAAACCACCCGATAGGTAAAGCCTTGCGGCAGATCCAGCACACCCGCCGGATCGGGCTGCAGCGGCCCGTAGACCAGACTTTCACCGCCCGCAGCCGCCAGCCGGCTGGCGCCCGCCGTCGAACAGCCACTGGCGACCAGCGCAGTGAAGGCGCTGCCGGTGGCGAGAAAATTGCGGCGGTTCAAAACAGGCTGGTTCGTCATGATCGGCCCTCTAGCACAAGAGAATGCCAGTTGCGCGCATCTTGTGACAAGCCAGTGACAAGGCACCGCGCCGCCCGTGACTGCTTAATCAGACTTCGTTGGCTGCCGAACGCGTGAGTCAAGATCGCTCCCGTAGCGAGGATAAACATCGCGCAATATCCTACCCTGCGCGTAGCTGAACACGAACAGGATCAGCACCATCGACACGAGGAAATCGGCAAACGTGCTGTAAAAAAGCCAGATGTCGGTTGAGGCGTAATGCGCGACGAGAAAGTTCAGCCCGGCCAGGATCACACCCAGCAAGCCCATTCCAATCCCGAGGCGCGCCGCGTCCATACCGCGATACGGAACATAGCGCATGAGCCTGACCGAAAGCCGGTTGCCTCCCGCCAGCCCGTCGAAGAAGAACAGCGTCGCACTGACGAGGCCCACTACCGACGAGCGATACTTGACGGCTTCGTCGGACTGGAACGTTACAGCGAGGATGGCGGACAAAAGCAGCAGCATTATCCCGAACATCGCCAGACCGCCGAGAAGATCGATTTTGGTAACGCGCTGCACCCCGAGCAGCACCAGCCCGACCGCGGCCCCGATGAGAGCCGCGGTGGTGAGATCGGTCGCTTTCGCCAGGACGAAGAACAGGAGCCCGAGCAGAAGATCGACCGCCAGCGGAACACGGTTTCGCTTCAGTTTTGCAAAATCGACGCTGCCCGAGGCGCCCCCCTCGACACCGTCCCGCATGCCTTGTCTGATGCCTTCGCTCAACGACCCGTCACCCATGGATTCAGCCATTTTCCGATATTTCTCCGGATAAACTATCGTCCGACCCGGGTGGCTTTCGTGAACGAGCTCGCCATTGCGGCGCACCGCAATGCCTGTGTTCAGCGTATTGATGTAGCCTGCCTCGACTTCGACGCCGGAGCCATCGGGAAGGGTCGCGCAAAGCCGGTGGTTTCGCACGGAGTTGGGTCCGAGAGCAGGAGTCTGGTCCGATGCCACAAGCCGGTCATCAAGACGAAGCTCTGAAAAGAGCCCATTGGTGCGCGAACGCAGCACCGCTTCCCCATCCGTGTCACCGATACGGAAGCGCCGACGATAGCGCCAAATGGTAAGTCCGCTCATCCTGCTATGCTCCGTCCGCCGACAGGCGTTTCGTCTTGCCTTGGCTCGCATGCCCCCTCAGGCACTGAAGTCTGACAGTCAACTACGCGCGATTTGTTCGCCTATTGAAGGCCGAGATTCGCGTTTCGGAAGCTGCGACCGTATCAGGCTCGTAAGCAGCAAGGGCGCGGAAGAATGGATCCGGCACTCGCCCTGTCCGTTGGTGCTCTGAAAGGAGACTGTGGTGAGTTCATCGATCGAGGCGCAGACGAAGGGATGCGGACCGAAGCTCCTGCTCGTTCACGGGTTAGGTGGGAGCCGGGAATCCTGGTTGCCGATCCTGCCCATCGTCTCCGCACAGCGTCAGATAGTCATGATCGACCTGCCCGGCCACGGAGCATCTCCCGCTCACCCGGACAGTGGCACGTTCGCAGGATTGGCCGACTCTCTGGAGAGCTACATTCGTGAAAACGGACTCGAAACCATAGGCATCGCAGGGGTTTCGCTGGGCGGGCGGCTCGTGCTGGAAATGGCGAGGCGGGGCTGCGCTGGAAGCGTCGTGGCGCTAGACCCCGGTGGCTTCTGGCAGGGCTGGGAGCGAAACTACTTCAAGTGGACATTGGGTGCGTCACTCAGCGCTCTGCGCTTGCTGAAAGGCCAGCTTGGTGCGCTGAGCGCCTCGCCGGTGACCCGAACAGCCCTGCTGGCGCAGCTTTCGGCAAGACCCTGGGCACTGCCTCCCGAGCTTGTCGAGAGGGAACTGACAAGTTTCGCTACCACGCCGACCGTCGCCCCTCTGATCGAGGATCTGGCCCGTGGCCCTGCACAAGCGGGGCCTGCTTCCGCAGCCGCTGGCAGCATCACGATCGGCTGGGGGCGAAAGGATCGCCTCTGCCCGCCGCGGCAGGCGGCCCGCGCCCAAGCAGCTTTCCCGAGTGCCGCGCTTCACTGGTTCAAGGACAGCGGCCATTATTCCATCTGGGATTCGCCTGAGGAGGCGGCCGAACTGATACTACGATCGACCGCGATCAATCGCCCATGAGATAGCAATCGGGATCACGCGCAGCCTGAGTCAACCAGTCGCCTCATCAGGAGAATGCAAGCTTCTTGCAGGCCTCTATGAAGCTGGTGGAGAGTCTTCGATGGCTTCGCGAACACCTTCTGCGATAGTGTGTTCGTCGCTTGCGGCAGCGTCGCGCGTTCGGGATGCGTCCCCTTCTCCGCTCTGGGCGCTGTTCTTCTGAAAATATTTGTAACCAGCGTATCCGAGTGCACCGATTGCAGCGAGTCTGAGCATTATTTCCTCCTTCTGAACTCGCAAAACGCACCACCGACCTGACGGGTTCCTGCACAGCATCGGGAGCGCTGCGGCTCTCCACCGTTCACCCCGTGACGTAATATGTCGGGGAGCCCGGTCCGACTGGCAGGCCGAGGCCGAATACCCAGAGGAAGAACAGCAGCATCCACGCGATAGTGAAGAATATCGAGTATGGCAGCATCATGGCGATCATGGTGCCGATGCCTACATTGCGGTCGTAACGAACGGCCCAGGCGAGGATCAATCCGAAGTAACTCATCATCGGAGTTATGATGTTCGTCGTGGAATCGCCAATCCGGTAAGCTGTCTGGATCACTTCGGGAGAATAGCCGATCAGCATCAGCATCGGCACGAAGATCGGGGCCGTCATCGCCCATTGAGCCGAAGCTGATCCGAGCATCAGGTTGATCAGCGCACAGACGAAAATGAACCCGATAAACAATGCGGGTCCGGTCAGCCCCACATTTTGCAGGAAGATGGCGCCATTCACTGCCGTGATCGCGCCGAGGTTCGACCAGGCGAAGAAAGCGACGAACTGGGCCGCGAAAAAGATGATGACGATATAGAGACCTAGCGAAGACATCGCCTTGGCCATTCCGTCGATCACATCGCGGTCATTTCGAATGGTGCCCACCACCTTGCCGTAAGCATAGCCGACGACGAGGAAGAATATCAGGATCCACACGGCGAAGCCGGTGAAGAACGGCGAACGCATCCGGTCGCCTGTCTCTCCGTCCCGCAAGACTCCCCATTCGGGCAGAAGCGTTAATGCCATCAGCGCCAGAACGCCCAGAACCGCCAGCCCTGCGCGTCTGAGCGCTTTTCTTTCCTGCTGATCCAACGGCGAGATCTGCGTCTGCAGCAGGTCGGGCTCGGCTCCGGAATCGTCGAACCGCCCCAGTTTCGGTTCGACAATATAGATACTTACCAGCGCGCCGATCCCTGTCACGAGGAAGGTCGAAACCGCCATGAAATAATAGCTGGCCGTTGCGGTTACCGAGTAGTCGGCATCGATCAACTGTGCTGCCTCTTCGGTGATGCCCGCCAGCAACGGGTCGATCGTCCCGATCAGCAGGTTTGCCGAATAGCCGCCCGAAACACCTGCGAAGGCCGCAGCCATGCCCGCGAGCGGATGACGCCCAAGCGAGTAATAGACAGCGCCTGCAAGGGGAATGAGAACGACGTAGCCAAGCTCCGATGCAGTGTTGGAAATGACCCCTGCGAACACGATGGCGAGCGTGACCACCTTGGGCGAGGCCCCGAGAACAACCCCTCTGACAGCGGCAGAAAGTACTCCCGACTTTTCCGCGACACCGATCCCGAGCATCGCCACCAGCACGACGCCGAGCGGCGCAAAACCGGTGAAGTTGTCGACAAGGCCTGTGAAGATGCGCCGGATACCGTCGGCGTCCATCAGGTTCACCGCGCGGATCATGCCGTCCTCAGACCGCCCCGCAGCGCCAATCGGGCGCGGGTCCTGAACCACCAAGTCCATCCAGGCGAACAGCCCGGAGAGCAGGACCATGGCAAGCGACAGGATCGCAAACAGCGTCACCGGGTGAGGCAGGAGATTGCCCAGCCATTCGACGCTGTCGAGAAAACGGGTGAACACGTTGCGCCGGGCTGGTTGGGCGGCGGCGGGAAGCGCAGGCTCATCCGTCGGCCTTGGAAATTCTGTCACGCAATCATCCTGTGGCGAAGCCGGTTGCGGCTAGATGCCAGGCATTTATTCCATGCCCGCAAGGATATCGCAATGAAACTAGGGACCTGTTGGAAACCAGGGGCCTGATGCTGCGCCCATCAGGGAAAGCTCTCGTCGGTCCTGATGCCGGGTGCGACTTTTGCGCCTGTCGTGCCAAATGGCTATGAGCTTTGGCCAGCGGGAGTCATCCTGAAGGTATGCTTTCGATGGCTAAACGGACTGGCCCTGCTAACATGCAGTCAATGCGCAGGAGTTTTTAGAATTGCCGTTGGAGAAGCGCGAAAGTCTGACGCTGCGCCGTAGGTCGTCGCTGCGAGCTTCGACGCAGCTTGCCATCCGTTTCGGATTTTTGCTGGCCCTCGTTACCCTCATGGTCGGCTTCCACTGGTGGGAACGGGAGAGTCTGCGAGACCAGATCGACGGTCACGTCAGCTTCGTCGACGTCATCTACTTCACCATGATCAGCGCCACCACCACCGGATATGGCGACATCGTGCCGATAACGGATGGCGCTAGGCTCTTCGACGCCTTGTTCGTGACTCCTGCGCGTATCTTTTTCATCCTGATCCTGGCCGGAACGGCCTACACCTTTGTCCTAAAACGTATCTGGAGCAGATGGGTCATGCGGATTATCCAAAGCAGACTGCACGATCACATCGTGCTTGCCGGTTTCGGAGTAAGCAACAAGAAGGCGTTGGAGGAACTGATCGCGCAAGGATGCGATCCTCAGCGCATTGTCGTGATCGATCAGGACCATGACGCGATCGAGCGCGCGAGCGATTACGGGGCTGCGGTTTTGCGCGGCGATGCGACGGACGACGAAACCTTGCGGTCGGTTCATGTCGAGCGCGCATCTGCCGTGCTGATCTCGGCTGGCCGTGATGACACCTCGATACTCGTCGTGCTCACTGCTCGCAAACTGGCGCCCCATGCCAAGATCAGTGTCACGATCCGCCACGGGGGCAATGAAGACACCGCACAGCAAGCCGGAGCGGACACGATCATTAATCCGGTGAATTTTGCGGGGCTGCTCCTGGCCAGTTCGCTTCAGGGGCCGCACCGTGCCGAGTACCTGATCGATCTCGCCACAACCGAAGGCCGCGTGATGCTGCGTGAACGCGTCGTCGAACCGCATGAGGTGGGAGTTCCCATCTCCGAAATCTCGACAGGTCAGGCGGTACGCCTCATCCGCGAAGGTAAACCCCACGGACCGAGGGATCCGACGTTTGCCGTCCTGCAGCCAGGTGATCGGGTCCTTGAAATCGTGGACAGCATCTAGGACGATTGCGGCACCTGCAGGGCTCAAAAATGCCGGTAATCTGAAGAGCTGCCTGCGCAGGTCCGCTAAGGAGAAGGTGCCCTGCCAGCAGAGGGTTGCTGCCTGTCTGCGTAATGATCGAGGATCTCCAGCGCCTGCTCTGTCAGCGCGGGAGCTTCCTCCAGCTGGCTGAGCGGAAAGAGCACAGTCCATTCGGCACTACCGTGCGAGACCTTCATGCCGCAGCCTGTCTGCGCCGACGAGGCGGGTCGACAGACGATGGTTCCTTCCGGTCCAGACTGATATTGGAGGTTGGGGTATTCGCCGTCATTTATCGAAAACATGCGAGGCGCACCGGCAGCATCGGTAAGACCGTTCGATTTGCCGTCGAAAACCAGCACGATGGAGGAATCCGGGTGTTTCAGGCGCACGAAGGATTGCTCGCCACCTTTTCGAATGGCAGGCACCTGCGATGCCGGAACAAAATAGGACTGTCCTGCCAGCTCGAACTGCTCGAACTTTTCGGTGAACACTGCTTCAGCTTGTGCTGGCTCAGCAGGTTCTGTTTCGCTCCGCCCGCTGCTTTCTTGCAATAGGCCCGAATTGCGTCTGTCAGGACCGCCAGCATCGCAGCCGATCAGTGCGGTAGCGAACAGGATTACGCTCGTTGTTCTCATGCCGGCTTCCTCGATCTGCGTATGACATCGTGACCTGCCTGCCATCGGATTGGAAGAAGCAGCCTTGTACCAGTGCCGGACTTGAATGAGCAGTGTTCTGCAGGATGTCCAGTGTTGCAATGCAGCGGCCTTCACGGTCTTAGGAGTTCATGCCGTCAATCAACCCTGAAATCGCGCTTCTGATCGTCGGCGTCCTGCTACTCGCAACGGTCTTTGCCGGTACGCTGTCGAGCAGGTTCGGACTGCCTGCGCTGATCGGCTTCCTTGCCCTGGGCATGCTGGCAGGCGTGGATGGACCCGGCGGCATAGGGTTCGACGATTACCCGCTGACACAAGGCATCGGTATCGCCTGCCTCGTATTCATTCTCTTTTCCGGCGGGATGGATACCGACTGGCGTGACGTTCGCCGGGTTGCGGCACCAGCACTGCTCCTTGCTACCGTGGGGGTTTTGTTCAGCGCGAGTATCGTCGCGGCAGCCGCACATCTGCTTCTCGATTTCAGCCCGACGCAAGGCTTCCTGCTCGGAGCGGTCGTCGCATCCACGGATGCAGCGGCCGTGTTCGCCATTCTTCGATCCACCGGCCTGGATCTTCATGGCGATGTTCCTGCGCTGATCGAGGTCGAATCTGGATCAAATGATCCGATGGCGATTTTCCTAGTCGGCGCGGCCCTGCTTTTCATCGCAGACCCGCAGACTTCCCCGCTTGCGCTTGCACCCGATTTCGTAATTCAAATGTCTCTCGGAGCAATCATCGGTCTGCTGATCGGCTATCTGCTTCCTGAAATATTGAAGCGTTCTCAATTCCGGCATGGTGGATTGGCGTTCGTTATCTCCATTGCAGGAGCACTGATCGCCTATGGCCTTGCCGAGGTGGCGGGCGGCAACGGCTTCCTTGCCGCCTATATCGCAGGTCTGGTCGCAGGAAATCGCACCTATACCGCCAAGCTGATCATCTCCACCTTTCAGGACGGCATGGCCTGGCTTGCACAGGTCGTCATGTTCCTGACGCTGGGACTGCTGGTCGCACCATCAAACCTGGTTGACGTCGTCCTGCCCGGCCTTGCCATCACCTTCATCCTGATGCTGGTTGCTCGGCCACTGAGCGTGTTCATCTGCCTCGCCCCGTTCACGCGGTTCGGCTGGCGGGCGAAATTGTTCGTGTCGTGGGCGGGCCTGCGGGGGGCAGTGCCGATCGCTCTTGCCACCTTCCCGATTGTCGCCGGCGTCGAGGGCGCTTTCGCGATCTTCAACATGGTGTTCTTCGTCGTACTTGTCTCGAGCATCATCCAGGGTCCGTCGATGAACTGGATGGCGGAGCGGCTGAAGATCGGTTCTCGGGAGGAACGAAGCGGATTGCAACCTGATAAGCCGGGTTCCCTGCCTTAGATACGGTTTACTTCCTCGGTCAGGCTTTTTCCGCTGCGCACTCAAGGCATCTCGTGACGGTCAGGTAGTTCCTAAATCGAGCATCGGCAATCGCATCGCCGCGCGGCTGAAATCGCACTGCGTCCGGCCTTGCGTCGACGCTCCTGTGCCAGTGCCATCGCCTGAAGCTGCATTGCGTAAGCGCGATGATTATGCCGGCGAGAATATCCCGCCGGGGTTATGGAGAGCCATTCACGTTTCAGCGCGGCAATATTGAACGTGTGAACTTTAACACGCCTCACACGACCGGCACGGCCCAAACAATGCGAGCTCAGCAGCGAACAAGATGTGCGGCTGCGAAAAGAACCGGTCTGATAGGTTGTCCCGGGATAGGCGCCGGGCCGAACCAGCCGGCAAGGCCGAGTTCGATCTACGGCAGCCTCTATGCTGCCGGCGCAATTGTTCAAATGCGAAACAAGTTCCTGGTATCCGCGAAAGTGCTGCATCGGTAGTTCACGGTGTCAGATGCTAAAAGCCGTCCGGCAATGCCCGACGGCAGCGTGAAATGAACGCTAAGCCAATTTCGCGATCGTCACCATTCGGACGAGGTCCGACAGCGTCTTCGCCTGCATCTTCATCATCGCATTGGCGCGATACACCTCGACGGTGCGCGGGCTGATGTCGAGATCGAAGGCGATCACCTTGTTGGCCTTGCCCGCGACCAGTCCCTCCACCACTTCGCTCTCCCTCGTCGATAGCGAGGCGAGGCGCTCGCGCACTTCGCTTTGCTCGCTGGCCAGCACGTCATCTTCGTTCTTCCGCTGCAATGCCTTGCGGATAGCCGACAGGATCGCCTCGTCATCGAATGGCTTCTCGATGAAGTCCGCAGCGCCCGCTTTCATCGCCTGGATGGCCAGCGGCACATCGGCGTGGCCGGTGATCACGACGACCGGAACCGTGGCGTCGCGCTCCTTCACCTTTTCGGCCAATTCTATGCCGCTCAGGCCGGGCATGCGGACATCGGTTACCACGCAGGCACCCGGCAGCGGCGGCGACGCCTTGAGGAAGGCATCGGCCGAAGGGAAGGATCGCACGCGGATACCGGCGACATCGAGGAGAAATTCGAGCGAGTCGCGTGCGCTTTCGTCATCATCGATGACATAGACCTGCGCATCGCTCGCACCGCTATTCGCCATGATCCAGTTCCTCCTTTTCCACCCGTTGCAGCGTGAAGCCGAATTCGGCACCGCCGCCAGTCGCCGGCCCTGCACGGATACGGCCGCCATGTGCCTCGACGATCGTTCGCGATATCGACAGGCCCACGCCCATACCCGTGCGCTTGGTCGTTATGAAGGGCTGAAACAGGCGGTCGGCCACTTCCGGATCGATACCCGGCCCGGTGTCGGTCACAAGAACCTGCGCCATGTCGGTTCCGGACGGCGCGATCGAGATCGTAAGTTGGCGTTGGCGGGATTCCTGCTCCGCCATCGCATCCACGGCATTGCGCACCAGATTAAGCACGACCTGCTGGATCTGCACCTTGTCGGCCAGCACCAGATCGATCGCCGGATCGAAGTCGTAAAGAACACGGATGCCGTGTTCCTTGGCGCCCACCAGAGCCAGCGCGCTCGCTTCCTCGACCAGCTTGGGCAGGCTTTCGATGCTGCGCTCGGTTTCGCCGCGAGCCACAAAATCGCGAAGGCGGCGAATGATGTCGCCCGCGCGCAATGCCTCGTCTGCCGCGCGTTCCACGGCATCGGCAACCCGTTCATGGGGTACTTCGTCTCGCGCCAGCAGCATGCGGCTGCCCTTGAGGTAGTTGGCGATGGCGGAGAGCGGCTGGTTGATCTCATGCGCGAGCGCCGAAGCCATTTCACCGAGGGCCGTCAGGCGCGAGATATGTACGAGTTCGCTCTGCAATTCCTGAAGCCGGGTCTCCGCCTGCTGCCGTTCGGTGAGGTCTCGGATGAACCCGGTGAAGAAGCGTTGCCCCTCGGCCTGCATCTCTCCCACCGCCAGTTCGATGGGGAAAGTGGCCCCGTCCTTGCGCTCACCGACGACCACCCGTCCCTTGCCGATGATCCGCTTCTCGCCGGTGCGGTAATAACGCTGAAGGTAGCCGTCATGCGCGTCCCGATAGGGGTTGGGCATAAGCACGCTGACATTTCGGCCCGCCACTTCCGCCGCCTGCCACCCGAACATGCGCTCGGCCGCCAGGCTGAAATCGCGGATCAGGCCGGCTTCGTCGATCACGACCATCGCATCGGGCACGGTGTCGAGGATCGATTGCAGATGGGCTTCGCGCCGCGTGAGTGCGGTGGCCGCCCGTTCCGTTTCCACCCGTGCGCGCTGGAACCATTCTCCGCCCAGAGCCACCGCGAAGCCGATAGCCACGAAGGTCGCTGCTGCGATCGCACTCCCGCTTTCGATGGGACCGCTCAGGTGGTCGCACCAGAGACCTGCAGCAGCGCCTGCAAGAGCCGCGATGCACCCCGCCCGCAGGCCCGAGAGCGCGCTGGCGACCACCACGCCGGGAACGAAGAAGATGAAGGTGGCGCGCTGGCCCAGTTCTTCCGCAAACAGCAGGCGCACCGCCGCGCCCGCCCCGATCGCCAGCAGCGCGAGCAGCGATGCGGTTGCAACCGAAAGCCGCGGAAGGAATCGGCTGCTGAAGCTGGTGCCTTCTGCCTCCGGTAAAGCCCTTAGGGTGCTGGCGGTAGGGGGATCATCCAAATTTCGCGTTCCCGTTCATGGCCATAGAAGCAGGTCATCGGCGGCGACCACAGGATCTCTGCCGCCAAAGCGGAGAAGTTTCAATGACTGCACCCTTCATCGATTTGAGCGTTCACCACAACCCCCGCGGGCTGTCGGACCGGATCGCCTTCGGCTTCACCAAGGCGCTGCGCTGGACCGCCGATACTTTCTTTGCCGAACGATACGGCCACCGTGCCGTCGTGCTCGAAACCGTCGCGGCAGTGCCGGGGATGGTAGGAGCAACGATCAATCATCTCGCCTGCCTTCGCCGCATGTGCGACGACCGGGGCTGGATCAAAACGCTCATGGACGAAGCCGAAAACGAGCGCATGCACCTGATGACCTTCATCGAAGTGTCGAAGCCGACCTGGTTCGAACGGGCAGTGATCATCGGCGTGCAATGGGTATTCTACCTGTTCTTCTTCGCGCTCTATCTGGTTAGCTCCAAGACCGCGCACCGGGTGGTCGGCTATTTCGAGGAAGAAGCGGTCATCAGCTACACCCATTACCTCGCCGAAATCGACGAAGGCCGCAGCGAGAACGTGCCGGCGCCCGAAATTGCCAAAAAGTACTGGAACCTGCCTGACGACGCCACTCTGCGCGATGTGGTGCTGGTGGTGCGCGCTGACGAGGCTCATCACCGGGACGTCAACCACGGCTTCGCCAACGAACTTGCGGGCCTTCCCGTCGGCCAGATTGCCGACTGCCCGCCCCATGTGACCCTCGAACCAAACTGGAAGAACGCTGCCTGATCGCAGCTGCGCAGGAGGACGGACCATGATCGATCAAGCTGCAATCATGTTGCTAGTCGACGATGCCTCCGTCCTCGCTGCCTTGCAATTCTCGCTTTCCGTCGAAGGGTTCGACGTGGTCGTCCGGGCTGAGGGTCAAAGGCCGGAATCCGCTGCGGCAGCGCTGGTGATCGACGAACGCTACAGCGGGAACGGCCTCGAAGCATTAGAGGAACTGAGGGCGCTCGGCTGCACGTCGCCAGCCTTCATCCTTGTGACCAATCCGAACTCGCGCCTTCACGATCGCATCGCAGCCCAAGGCGCTATCCTGATCGAAAAGCCGCTTTTCGGCGATGAACTCAGCAGCGCCCTGCGCGGTGCAGTGGAATGGCAGAGGGCCGCCTGATGAGACCCGATCAGATCAGCGAACTCACGCCCTACAAGCGCACACCGAGCTTTTCGGAAGCGACGGTCCCTGCCGGCCTGCTTGCGGACCATGCGACCAAGGAAGGCGTCTGGGCGCTCATCCAGGTCGAAGAAGGGGCGTTGCGATACTTCGTGACAGACCCTCGTCGCGAAGCGACCGAACGCCTGCTGACGCCAGAGGGCGAAGCCGGTGTGGTCGAACCGACGATCCTCCACAGGGTCGAGCCGGTCGGAGCAGTACGCTTCCACGTCCAATTCCTGCGCCAGCCCGGCGAGACCCGGTCTGCAGAGGGGTGCAAGGCATTATGACCAACCCTGCCAGCCAGACAGAAGCGCAGGCCCATACGCGGCAGAAACGGGCCGAAAAACGCGCAGCCGCCGAAAAAGTCGGCGTGGACGAGGCATTCATCGACCACCTTGTCGAGGCATTCTACACCAGGATCAGGTCGGACGATCTGCTCGGCCCCATTTTCGCACGGCACATTGCCGAATGGCCTCCGCACCTCGCCCGAATGAAATGCTTCTGGCGTTCCGTGCTGCACAATAGCGGCGAATTTTCCGGCAATCCGATGCTCAAGCATTTGGCCATTCCCGGACTCGCCATCGAACATTTCACCCGCTGGCTCGACCTCTTCTACGCGACCTTGCGCGAGCAGGAGGGCCAGCATGCCGCAAGCGAACTCGTCGGCACGCGGGCAAGAATGATTGCTGACAGCCTGCTGACTGGAATTTCAATGCGCCGCGACGGATTGGCCGGAGGGCGCGCAGGAAAGGATCTACCTCATGTCTGATGCCATCCGCGACTTGCCCGCACGCCCGCTGCCACTTGACAGCCAGGAGGCGCTGCCCGGTGTGCTGGTCACCCTTCCGCATATCGAGGCCAACGACAACGAAGCATTTGCTGCCTCGCAACAGCCGGAGGCGCGCCTGTTCGAACTGCCGTCTTCTATCTGGCTGGCGATGGTGGCCTGCTATGCCATCTTCCTGGTCGCCTTGCTCGGTGCAACAGGCGGCGCCCATGCAACATTCGCGATCGCCATTGCGGGTGTCTATGTTGCAATGTTCTTCGGGACGGCGCGCGTGATGCTGCGCACTGCACCGCCTCAACCCAGCACCCGGCTAAATCGCCCCGGCGCAGTTCTGGAGACCGCCTTCGGTCCGCTGGCCCGAGCCGAAGTCTATGCTCAGGCGCTTATCGTCCCGGCAGGCGTTGCATTCTTCGGTGTTGCGGTTGCCATTGTCAGGTCTTCCGTGACCTGAGCGGACACCTTGTACGAGCAAACGATCTGCCTCGTCATCCGGATTGAACCAATAGAAGCCCGATCCAGTACATCGCGTTACGGAGCGAGCCGTTCTTCGCTTCTTTTGCAGTAATCCCGAAATTTGCAGATCCGGCACGGCCTTCTCGCCATGCAGGAAGACTCGCATGAGAGTGGCTGGAGCGGGTGAAGGGAATCGAACCCTCGTCGTCAGCTTGGGAAGCTGCTGCTCTACCATTGAGCTACACCCGCGATGCTTATTGTCGCATTTGCCGGTTCCGGCATGCGCGGTCAATCCGCCTTGCAGGACGACGAAAGCCTTTTTCTCACACCCGCCAATTTGATTTGCGCGTTGTGAAGGCGTAGGACTGATGCCAACAGGCTTAAAATATTCAGATAGTCGAGAGGAAGATTATGCGTATCGTCGACCATTTCATTGCCGGAGGAGCCGACACGAAATCTGACGGACGCATGCACGACATCTTCGATCCGAATCAAGGCGAAGTGCAGGCACGCGTGCCGCTCGGCGATGCGGCGTTGCTGGAGCGCGCCGTGGCAGCGGCGAAAGAAGCGCAGCCCGGCTGGGCAGCCACAAATCCGCAGCGCCGCGCACGCGTCATGTTCGAATTCAAACGCCTTGTCGAAGGCGACATGGATAATCTGGCGCAGATGCTGTCGAGCGAGCATGGCAAGGTCATCGCCGACTCTCGCGGGGATGTGCAGCGCGGGCTGGATGTGATCGAATTCGCCTGCGGCATTCCTCATGCGCTGAAGGGCGAATACACCCAGGGCGCAGGGCCGGGAATCGACGTTTATTCCATGCGCCAGCCGCTCGGCATCGGCGCTGGCATCACGCCGTTCAACTTTCCGGCCATGATCCCGATGTGGATGTTTGGCGTGTCTATCGCGGTCGGCAATGCCTTCATCCTCAAGCCGAGCGAACGCGACCCCAGCGTTCCCCGCCGTCTTGCCGAATTGTTCCTCGAGGCGGGCGGTCCGGAAGGCATCCTGCAGGTTGTGCATGGCGACAAGGAAATGGTCGACGCCATCCTCGACCACCCTGATATCGCCGGGGTCAGCTTCGTAGGATCCTCCGACATTGCACATTATGTCTACAAGCGCGGAGTCGCGGCGGGCAAGCGAGTGCAGGCCATGGGCGGCGCGAAGAACCACGGCATCGTTCTTCCGGATGCGGATCTGGACCAGGTAGTTGCCGACCTGACCGGAGCGGCATTCGGCTCTGCGGGCGAGCGCTGCATGGCGTTGCCCGTTGTTGTGCCTGTAGGCGAAGACACGGCCGAACGGCTGAAGGACAAGCTGATCCCCGCTATCGACGCGCTGCGGGTCGGCATCTCGACCGATGACGAGGCGCATTACGGCCCCGTCGTCACTGCCGAGCACAAGCAGCGTATCGAGAACTGGATCGCCACGGCCGAGAGGGAAGGCGCCGACATCGTCGTCGATGGACGCGGGTTCACCCTGCAGGGCCATGAAAACGGCTGGTTCGTCGGTCCGACGCTGATCGACAATGTCACGCCCGACATGGAAAGCTACCGCGAGGAAATCTTCGGGCCGGTGCTGCAGATCGTGCGCGCCAGGGATTTCGAGGAAGCCGTCGCCCTGCCCAGCAAGCATCAGTATGGCAATGGCGTCGCCATCTTCACGCGTAACGGCCACGCCGCGCGCGAATTCGCCGCGCGCGTGAATGTCGGCATGGTCGGCATCAACGTGCCGATTCCGGTGCCGGTTGCCTATCACAGCTTCGGCGGCTGGAAGCGCAGCGCTTTCGGCGATACCAACCAGCACGGCATGGAAGGCATCAAGTTCTGGACCAAGGTGAAGACCGTCACCGCCCGTTGGCCCGACGGGCTGGGCGGCGATGGCGAACTGGCCAATACCTTCGTCATCCCGACGATGGGCTGAGCTTTTGCGGGTTGCGGCAGCGCTGCTCCCGACTGCATCAAGAGGAACAGGCAAGTGATCTATCCAGCAAGCAGAACGGGGTTGTTGGCCCTGATCGGGGCAATGGCCTTGGCTTCCTGTTCCGAGACCGCTCCTGAGAACAGCGACGCAGAAAATGCGCTTGCCTCGGGAGAGGACATGATGCCGGTCGAGCCCGACGGCGGCATCGGTGACGGTGCGCCGCCCCCGATGCAAGAATCGCCCGCAGGAACGATCCCTGCCTCGCTGCAGGGGCGCTGGGGCCTCGTTCCGGCGGATTGCACCTCAACCCGGGGCGATGCCAAGGGGCTGCTTACCATCGCGCCTACCACCCTCACCTTCTATGAATCGCAGGCGCAGATTAGCGATGTCGAAACCGTTGGAGCGAACAGCATCAGCGCAGATTTCGATTTTGAAGGCGAGGGCATGAGGTGGGAACGGAGCATCGACCTTGAAGCACGCGAAGGCGGCGCCAAACTGATCAAGCGCGAATTTGGCGAGAATGCTCCCGGCCCTCTCGAATACGCACGCTGCGCCGCAGATCCACGGACTTAACCGAAAACAATCCAAAGTAGATCCAATGAGCAACCAGTTCCAACTCACCGAAGACCAGCGCGCGATCCAGGAATTGGCGCAGCGTTTCACCGCCGACAACATAACGCCATACGCGGGCGAATGGGACGAGCAGAAGCATTTTCCCAGGGACGTCATCCGCAAGTCGGCAGAGCTTGGCTTCGGAGCGATCTACGTTTCCGAAGAGTCGGACGGCATCGGGCTTGGCCGCCTCGAAGCAGCGCTGATCATGGAAGCGATGGCCTATGGCTGCCCGACCACCAGCGCCTTCATCTCGATCCACAACATGGCCGCTTGGATGATCGACAAATTCGGCAACGATGCCCTGAAATCGCGCTTCCTTCCCGATCTTGTGACGATGGAAAAGATGGCATCCTATTGCCTTACCGAACCCGGCAGCGGTTCGGACGCCTCCGGCCTGAAAACGAGCGCCGTGCTCGATGGCGATCACTATGTCCTGAACGGCACCAAGCAGTTCATATCCGGCGCGGGCGTGAACGACATCTATGTCACGATGGTTCGCACGGGAGAGGAAAAGACGAAGGGAATCACCTGTCTGGTGGTCGAGAAAGACACACCGGGCGTTTCCTTCGGTGCACCGGAACGCAAGCTCGGCTGGCATGCAAGCCCCACCGCGCAGGTCATATTCGAAGATGCGAGGGTACCGGTCGCCAATCGAGTCGGCGCGGAAGGGGAAGGCTTTCGCTTCGCCATGATGGGCCTCGACGGCGGTCGCCTGAATATCGGCGCCTGTTCGCTGGGCGGTGCGCAGCGCTGCCTCGACGAAGCGGTCGCCTATACCAAGGAACGGCAGCAGTTCGGCGCGCCCATCGCGGAATTCCAGAACACGCAATTCATGCTGGCCGACATGGCGACCGATGTGGAATCGGCACGCGCCCTGCTCTACCTCGCGGCGGCGAAGGTCACGGCCGATGCGCCGGACAAGTCGCGCTTCTCCGCCATGGCCAAGCGGCTGGCCACCGATAATGGCAGCAAGGTTGCAAATGATGCCCTGCAATTGTTCGGCGGCTACGGCTATCTGAAGGATTACCCAATCGAACGGTTCTGGCGCGATCTGCGCGTCCATTCCATTCTCGAAGGCACGAACCAGGTGATGCGGATGATCGTCGGCCGTGCCCTGCTGCGCCAGTAAAGGGCTCTCATGACTGACCAGGTTCATATTCACCGCCACGGCAGGATCGGCCATCTTTCGCTTAACCGGCCCAAAGCGATCCATGCGCTGACGCTGGAGATGTGCGAGGCGATGATCGAGGCGCTTGCTGGTTGGGCGAAGGACGACGACGTCGGAGCGGTCATTCTGGACCATGCCGAAGGCCGCGGTTTCTGCGCCGGCGGCGATATCGCTTTCCTGCGGAAATCCGCCATCGAAGACGGGGGGATGTCGGGACGGCAATTCTTCCACGCCGAATACCGCCTCAACCACCTTTTGTTCACCTACGCCAAGCCGGTTGTCGCCTTTATGGACGGCATTACGATGGGCGGCGGCGTCGGCATCGCGCAGCCGGCGAAATTTCGCGTCGCAACGGAGAACACGAAATTCGCGATGCCCGAGACCGGCATCGGCCTGTTCCCGGACGTTGGCGGCGGCTGGTATCTTTCGCGGATGGACGGGCGGCTCGGCCAGTTCCTGGCGCTCACCGGAGCACGGCTTGACGGTGCGGAGTGCCTGTGGGCGGGCATCGCGACCCACTATCTGACCAGCGATCGGCTGGCCGAAGCGAAGGCGCGCATCATCGCCGACCCGAATGCCATCGGTACGATCCTCGACGATTTGTCGGCCGCTGCACCCGAAGCGCGGCTTGCCGGGAACAAGGACAGGATCGACCGTCTGTTCGCATCCGATCGCTACGAGGACATACTGGCCGCGTTGAAGGCAGACGGTTCGGAATGGTCGCAGAAAGAATTGAAAACCCTCGGCACCAAGAGCCCCCAGACCTGCAAGGTGGCCCTGCGGCAACTCGCCGAAGGGGCTGAAAAGCAGGATTTCGCGGCCAATATGCAGATGGAATACCGCATCGGTGCGCGCGTGCTGACCAGACCCGATTTCGCCGAAGGTGTCCGCGCCCTGATCGTGGACAAGGACAACAATCCGCAGTGGAACCCCGCGACGCCCGAGGGTGTCACCGAGGACATGCTCGATGCGATCTTCGCGCCGCTGCCCGCCAACGAGGAATGGACCCCGCTATGAGCGCAGAATACGAGACCATCACCAGCGAACAGCGCGGCGCAGTGACGCTGATCACGCTCGACCGGCCCAAGGCGCTGAACGCCCTGAACGCCAGAGTGCTGGAAGATCTGATCGCTGCTTTCGCCGCCTACGAGGCCGATGAAGGGCAGCGATGTGCGGTGCTGACCGGCTCCGGCGACAAGGCCTTCGCGGCGGGCGCCGACATCAAGGAAATGGCCGACAAGGCTGCCGCCGATTTCTTCCGCGAGGACTTCTTTGCCCGCTGGACGAGCCATCTGGTCAAGGCCGTTCGCAAGCCCTGGATCGCGGCGGTCAACGGCTTTGCTCTGGGCGGAGGCTGCGAATTGGCGATGATGGCCGATTTCATCATCGCCAGCGACAAGGCGAAATTCGGCCAGCCGGAGATCAAGCTGGGCGTAGCTCCCGGCATGGGTGGCAGCCAGCGCCTCACCCGCGCCGTCGGCAAGGCGAAGGCCATGGAGATGTGCCTGACGGGACGGATGATGGATGCCGAGGAAGCCGAACGCAGCGGCCTAGTGGCGCGAATGGTACCGCACGACACGCTGCTGGACGAGGCATTGAAGACCGCCACGACAATTGCGGGAATGCCCCCCCTTGCCGCCATGGTGAACAAGGAAATGGTCAACGCGGCGTTCGAGACGGATCTTGAAACCGGTGTTCTCTTCGAAAGGCGCCTGTTTCAGATCCTGGCCGCGACGGAAGACAAGGCAGAAGGCATGCAGGCCTTCATCGAGAAACGCGAAGGCAAGTGGAAGGGCCGCTGACCGTCACCTTCGCTTGATTGGAGAACGGCAACACCGGCCACGCTTGGGACAGGAAGACAATAAGATGAGAATAGGATTTATCGGGCTTGGCAACATGGGCGGCGGCATGGCTGCCAATCTCGTCAAGGCGGGCCATGATGTCCGCGCCTTCGACCTGAGCGAGGTGGCGCTGGGACAGGCCAAGACCGCTGGCTGCGCGACATTCCCGACCGCCAGGGAAGCCGTGAACGGAGTGGATGCGGTGGTGTCCATGTTGCCCAACGGCGGCATCGTGAAATCGGTCTATGCCAGCGACGTCATCGGCCATGCTCCGGACGGCGCCATTCTCATCGATTGCTCCACCATCGACGTCGCGACCGCACGCGAAGTAGGTACGCTGGCCGCAGACGCCGGATACATGATGGTCGATGCGCCTGTCTCCGGCGGAATCGCCGCTGCCTCCGCCGGCACGCTTACCTTCATGGTCGGCGGCGAGGCCGAAGCCTTCATGCGCGCCGAAGTGGTCCTTTCGGACATGGGCAAGGCGGTAATCCACGCTGGTGATGCCGGAAACGGACAAGCTGCGAAGATCTGCAACAACATGCTGCTCGCCATTCAGATGATCGGCACGGCGGAAGCCTTCAAGATGGCCGAGAGGCTGGGACTCGATCCGCAAACCTTCTACGACATTTCTTCGGTCTCATCAGGCCAGTGCTGGTCCATGACCAGCTATTGCCCCGTAGCCGGCGTCGGTCCGGAAAGCCCCGCCGACAAGGACTATCGCGGCGGATTTGCGACGGCGCTGATGCTGAAGGATTTAAAACTGGCGATGGCCGCGGCGGAGAATGCGGGCAGCAGCACTCCGCTGGGCCAGCACGCCAGAGCGCTTTACGAGGATTTCGCCGCCGAGAATGGAGGGCTGGATTTCTCGGCCATCATCAGAACGCTCTAGCCGTTCATCTCGGCCATTCGATTTGCCAGCCAGCGGCGGGGTGCCTGCCTGCGGCCGATCGGTGCGACGAACTCCTGACCGCGCGATACGGTAAGCAGGCGACCGCCTTTTTGCCAGCGGTCGGGCCGGTCATGATAGCTGAGACCGCCGGGACGGAGCCACGCAGGGCGCTTCCATAGGCTGCAGGGCCCGCCCGGCACCGTAAGACGCAGAGTTTCCGTGGCGCTCTGAGCTATCCCGCCGGATCCGCTCCAGATTGCATCGTTCCTGCCATGCACACCCAGCGCATGGGGATGGCCCCGGGCGGCGAGCGACCGCCATTCGTGTGCGGAAAGTTTCGCGACGTCTCGCATCGCCTCGATCTTCATCCAGCCGAATATCCGGTGGTGCCGCTCGCCGGTCGATTCATCGGCGAACAGGCCGAAGAACAGAAATACGTCGCCTGGGCGAACCCCCTGATTGAGAAGGTGTGTCTGCGCTGCACCGGCTTGACCGAACAGGCATTCGCCGGCCTGAAGGAACATGGGATCGTGATGGCATAGATCGCCTGCATCCAGGCGCCCCCTGCTGGCCTGCCGCACCTCCTGCTCCAGACCGAGGCTGCCGTAAGTGGTTTGCGAAAAGCGGGTCGCCGGGATCGGCAGGCTTACCGGTCTGCCGCTCACGATGGGAGACGGGCCGCCGCCGCTGGCGCTGTCGAACCCCTTGCGGCTGAAAATGATGCGCATTGCACCTTTCTGCCGGTTTGCGCGCCGCATCGCAAACCTTGCGTAATTCAGGGCAGGACCTAGAGGTCGCCGGTCATGCTGTCATGCTACAAACGATCGCCCGCAACCTAGCGCGATGCAAAGACTTTTCGGCAATATCGGCTGGCTGCTCGGCGGGCGTGGCTTTAATGCTGTGCTCAGCCTCGTCTACCTTGCCCTGGCGACGCGCACGCTGGGGCTCGACGGCTTCGGCTATTTTGCGCTGATCGTCGCGCTCGGTCAGACCGTGACCGGTCTTGCCAACTTCCAGACCTGGCAATTCGTGGTCCGATGGGGTTCTGAAGGGGATACTGCCGATGCGACCGGCTTCGCCATCGCGCTCGATGGCCTCAGCGTATTGCTCGGCCTCGTTCTCGCCGCAGCGCTGACCTGGAGCGCGCAATTCTGGCTGCCCCTGCCAGGCGATCTGCGACTGGTCGCCTTTCTCTATTGCCTCGTGTCGCTGCTTTCCATTCGCTCAACTCCGACCGGCCTGCTGCGGCTGCGCTTCGCCTATGGCCTCGCTACCACGGCCGAGGCGGTTCAGCCGCTGATCCGCGCGCTTGGCGCAGTTGCAGCCGTTTTCTTCATGCCGGATGTCTTGGGATTCATCATTGCCTGGGCGCTGGCTGAAGTGGCGGTGGCGATTGCACTCTGGTTCGCGGCGGCGCGCAAGTCTTCCATCGATTTCAGCCGCATATCGCTGCGCCATATCCCTCGCAGCCACCCGGGTGCATGGTCCTTCGTCTGGGCAACCAACATGTCGGGCAGCCTGGCCGTCGGCGGCAAGCAAGTGCTGCTGCTGCTGGTCGGAGCCATCGGGGGCGAGGCTCTGGCCGGCGGGTTCCGGGTCGCCGCACAACTCGGGCAAGCGCTGGTGCAACTGGCGCAGACGATTTCCAAGGCGATCTATCCGGAACTGGTCCACGCCCGCGACGCCGCACTCGACATAGCTCGGCGCATGGCGCGCATCGCGCTGTTCGGCGGCACGATTGCCGTCGGAATTGCCCTGCTGTTCGGTCGCTGGGGCCTGGAAGCGATCGCGGGTCCCGAATTTACGGGAGTTTATTGGGCGATGGTCATCCTGGCCGTGGGGGGCGCTTTTGAACTGGTCGGGGCTAGCCTTGAATCGCTGCTGGTATCCGCCAGGCGGGCAGGCACGGCATTCTTCATCCGCGCGGTGCCAACGCTGCTCGCCCTGGCGCTGCTGGATGTCGCGATGGAATGGAACGGGCTGAAAGGCGCGGCCCTGGCAGTACTCGGCAGCAGCGCCCTCGCCGTCATCGGCTTCTATGCGGCCGTCATGTCGCTGAGCCAGATTACCATCACCCTGCCGGAAGCGGAGGCTGCCAAGCGCAAGCCCCACCCCGACACGGGTGACGTGACCTGACGGATCAGGTCAGGTTAGGATCATTCCAGGCCAGCACGGGTTTGCGTGCGGCCTGGGTTTCGTCCAGCCGGCGCATCGGCGCATGGATCGGCGCATCCTTGAGCGTCATGTCGCCGGCATTCGCCCTTACAGCCAGGCTGCGCAGCGCCGTGATGAATTGATCGAGCGCCGCCTTGCTTTCAGTCTCGGTCGGTTCGACCAGCATCGCCCCATGCACGACCAGCGGGAAATACATGGTCATCGGGTGGAAGCCTTCGTCGATCAGGCCCTTGGCGAGATCCAGCGTGCTCAGCCCTTCGGCGAAGTCGCGGTCGCCAAACAGCGCCTCGTGCATGCACGGTCCGCTATCGGCATAGGGCGCGAAAAGGACATCCTCGCATCGCCGCAGGATGTAATTGGCGTTCAGCACGGCGTCGCCCGAAACCTGCGCGAGCCCATCGGCACCGTGGCTCAAGATGTAAGTCAGGGCACGGGTGAACATGCCCATTTGGCCATGAAAGGCCGTCATGCGCCCGAAGGTTGAAGCATGGTGCTCGCCCGCATTCTCTTCCTCGACCAGTTCGAACCGGTCGCCGTGCTTTTCCACGAATGGCAACGGAGCGAACGGCGCCAGCGCTTCGGAGAAAACGACCGGGCCGCTGCCCGGGCCGCCGCCGCCATGCGGGGTGGAGAAGGTCTTGTGCAGATTGATATGCATGGCATCGACGCCGAGATCGCCGGGGCGGACCCGGCCGACAATGGCGTTGAAATTCGCCCCGTCGCAATAGACCAGCCCGCCCGCTTCATGCACCGCATCCGCAATCTCGCGGAATTGGCGCTCGAACAAGCCGCAGGTGTTGGGGTTGGTGATCATCACGGCGGCGATATCCGGGCCGAGGCGCTTCTTCAGCGCCTCCAGATCGACGCGGCCTTCCGGAGTCGCCGGTATATCCTCGACCTCGTAGCCCGCAAAAGCAGCGGTCGCTGGGTTGGTGCCGTGCGCGCTTTCGGGACAGAGCACCACCTTCCGGGCGTCACCGCGCGCTTCCAGCGCAGCGCGGATGGCGAGGATGCCGCATAGTTCGCCGTGAGCACCGGCCTTCGGGCTCATCGAGACAGCGGCCATGCCCGTCAGCGTCTTCAGCCATTCGCCAAGCTGGTAGATGACTTCCAGCGCGCCCTGTGTGACCGAGGACGGCGCCATCGGGTGCAGGTCGATGAAGCCAGGCATCCGCGCCACTTTCTCGTTCAGGCGCGGATTGTGCTTCATGGTGCAGGACCCGAGCGGGAACAGTCCGAGGTCGATGGCATAGTTCTGCCGCGAAAGGCGTGTGTAGTGGCGTACTGTTTCGGGTTCGGACAAACCGGGCAAACCGAAGCTCTCCGTCCGCTCCATTCCGCCGAGGCGGTTCGCGGCCTTGGCATTTGGCTCCGGCAGGTCGACGCCGGTGGTTTCAGTCGTGCCGATCTCGAAGATCAGCGCCTCTTCCAGCATCAGCGCGCGGTTGCCGGTGGTGGTCGCACCATCTTCGCGAGGACCGTCATTCGCGGGACTTTCGGGCTTCCACCCGGACTTGTTCGGAGCGTTCATGACAGCGCCTCCTTCAGGGCAGCGCATAGCGCATCGATATCATCTTCGGTGGTGGTTTCGGTCACGGCTACTACAAGACCGCCGCTCAGGTGATCTTCCATGGGGAAAAGCCGGCCCAGCGACACGCCCGCCAGGATGTTCTTTTCGGCAAGGTCGCGGACCACTTCGCGCGCGTCGCCATCGATGGTGATGGTGAATTCGTTGAAGAAGCTGTCATTGAGCACGCTGACGCCGGGCACCTCGGCCAGCCGATCGGCGGCGAGGCAGGCGAGGCGGTGGTTCTCCGCCGCCAGTGCCCGCAGGCCCTTTTCGCCGAGCAGCGTCATATGGACACTGAATGCCAGAGCGCACAGGCCGGAATTGGTGCAGATGTTACTGGTCGCCTTCTCGCGCCGGATATGCTGCTCACGGGTGGACAGGGTCAGCACGAAGCCGCGCTTGCCCTCGGCATCCACGGTCTCGCCGCAAAGCCTGCCCGGCATCTGCCGCACATGCTTGGGATCGCGCACCGCGAACAGGCCGAGATAAGGGCCGCCGAATTGCAGGCCGACGCCCAGCGCCTGGCCTTCGCCCACGACGATGTCCGCGCCGAGTTCCCCCGGCGACTGGATCGCGCCCAGTGCCACGGGTTCGGTATTCACCGCAATGAGCAGCGCACCGGCGGCCTTTGTTGCGGCCGTAATCGCCTCAAGATCAGGCAGTCTGCCCAGGATATCCGGATATTGCACCACGACGCAGCTCGGCTCGTTCGCCACGATCTCCGCGATCAGCGCTGCGGTGCCGCAATCGGCAGACAGCGTCGGCGCGCGGTCGGCCATGGAATCGCCGGTGAACTTCGCCATCGTGCGGACGGTGGCGACATAATGCGGGTGCAGCCCTTCGTGCAGGATCGCCAGATTGCGGCGCGTGATCCGCCCGGCCATGCTGATCGCTTCCCAGCAGGCGGTGGACCCATCATACATCGACGCATTCGCCACCGCGCAGCCGTAGAGCCGGGCGACCTGCGTCTGGAATTCGAACAGCATCTGCAGCGTGCCCTGTGCGATTTCCGGCTGATAGGGCGTATAGGCGGTGAGAAATTCGCCGCGCTGGATGATGTGATCCACACTCGCAGGAACATGGTGGCGATAGGCACCCGCGCCGCAGAAACTGGGCACGCTGCCTGCGGGCACGTTCCGCGCTGCAAGAGCCGCCATGTGGCGCTCCACCGCCATTTCCGAAGCATGCATCGGCAGGCCGTGAATGGGGCCGTCCAGCCGGGCGACCTCGGGCACGTCGCTGAAAAGCGCCTCGATGCTCGGCGCGCCGATCGCCTCCAGCATTTCCGAACGGTCGGCATCGGTCAGGGGAAGATAACGCATAGATCAATTCCTGCAGACCGCGCGAGGCGATCGGTGTTTCGTGCAACGCCTTGCCGGCTCGGGGCCGACGGACGAGTGATCAGAGCCCGGCGACGAATTCCTTGTATTTCGCCTCGGTCATCAGGCCGTCCAGTTCGCTCGCGTCTGAGATGGTGGCGCGGAAGAACCAGCCGTCGCCCTCGGGTGCGGTGTTGACGAGCGCCGGGTCTTCCTCGAGCGCGGGATTGGCCTCGGTCACTTCGCCGCTGACAGGGGAGTAGACATCGCTGGCGGCCTTGACGGATTCGACGACGGCGGCATCCTTGCCCTTCGTCAGCTGGGTGCCAGCGGCAGGAAGTTCGACGAAGACAATATCGCCAAGCTGCCCCTGCGCGTAATCGGTGATTCCGACGGTCGCGGCATCGCCATCGAATTCGATCCATTCATGGTCTTCGGTGAAATAGCGGCTCATCAGGCTTCTCCGCGATAATATTTGTGGGGAACGAAAGGCATGGGCGCGACACGGGCATCCAGCCGTTTGCCGCGCACGTCGATGGAAAGTTCGGTGCCGTCGGCGGCATGTTCGCTGGCGACATAGGCCATGGCGACAGGATGGCCGAGTGTAGGCGAAAACCCGCCCGAGGTCACGCGGCCCACCTGTTCGTCGCCATGCATCACTGCTGCACCCTCGCGCGCGGGCAAGCGGCCCGATAGCACCAGCCCGACGCGGCGTTCGGCGCAACCTTCGGCGAAGCGGCTCACGCAAGTGCCATGCCCCATCCAGCCGCCACTCTCGCGGCGTTTCTTCGATAGGGCGAAGCCGAGGCCGGCGCTGACTGGATCGGTTTCCGGCGAAAGATCGTGACCGTAGAGCGGCAGGCCCGCCTCCAGCCGCAACGAATCCCGCGCGCCGAGGCCGACAGGCTTCACGCGCTCGTCGGCAATCAGCGCATCGGCAAAGGCTGCCGCGCTGTCTTCCGGCACCGAGATCTCGAAGCCGTCCTCTCCGGTGTAACCGGCGCGGGAGATCCACAGCGATGCTCCCTGCCAATCGAAAGCAGCAGCCTTCATGAAGGTGAGCTTGCCGACGCCGGGCACCAGATCCTCCAGCACGGCGGCCGCTTTCGGGCCTTGCAGAGCCAGCAGCGCCTTGTCGTCATGCAGGGTCAGAGTGATGGCGTCGGGCAGATGTTCGCGCAGATGGGCGATGTCGTCCCACTTCATCGCGCCGTTCACGACCATTCCCAAGGCCTGGCCTTCCGCCGCGCCCATATTGGTCACGATCAGATCGTCCAGTACCCCGCCCTCGTCGCCTAACAACAGGGAATAGCGCATGCGCCCGGGCTTCAATCCGGCGATATCGCCCGGCAGCAGCCGTTCCAGCGCAGTGGCGGCATCCTCTTCCGCGCCCTCGTCGCTGGAAAGCGTCAGCTGGCCCATGTGGCTGACATCGAACAGCCCGGCGGACGAGCGGGTCCAGTCATGTTCGGCAACGATGCCGGAATATTGGATGGGCATGTAATAGCCGGCGAATTCGACCATGCGCGCGCCATTTGCGCGGTGCCATGCGTCGAGCGGAAGAGTACCCGTCTCAGGCGCCTCGACCGTTTCGGTTTCGCTTCCCACTTCCAATTCATTCATCTGACATCATCCCGACAACGACGGCCGCATCCCGCAAAATGCGGGACGGTCCGACCGATGCCCCCTCTGTCGGGAAGACCTGAGAGCTTGCTCCGCACGGTTGCAGTCCGCGCGGAATTACCCCTTCGGTGGCGACGGAGGCTGTGGCCCTCGGCGCGCTTTCCAGAGTGTCTGCCGATGCACGGTCCGTCGACCTGAGAGTTTCCGGGGCGGTTGCTCCTTCGGTGCCCTGCTCTCCCATTCAGGATGCAGGGGCTCTCCCGCACATCGGCCGGAGAATCATTTTCCGGCGACTGCCCAGCCCTGCGTGAGTCCGGCGCGATAATCAATTGCCTTCCTTCGCTCAGACCGCTTTTCTGGATCCCCGGCTGGGGATAAGCGCAGCCTACTTAATCGAGATTGGGCCGGAGCCAGCGGGCCGCCTGCTCCTGATTCACCCCGCGCCGCTGCGCATAGTCGGCGAGCTGATCGGGTCCGACGCGCGCAACTCCGAAATACTGGCTCTCGGAATGACCGAAGTAGAACCCGCTGACCGCAGCGGTCGGCCACATGGCGAAGCTTTCCGTCAGTTCCAGACCGGCATTGCGCGGCGCGTCGAGCAGATCGAACAGGATCGGTTTCAGGCTGTGGTCGGGACAGGCAGGATAGCCCGGCGCCGGGCGAATGCCGTGGTATTTCTCGCGAATCAGGTCGGCGTTCGAGAGCGCCTCGTCGGGCGCATAGCCCCAAAGCTCCGTCCGCACTTTCTGGTGCATGCGTTCAGCAAGGCTTTCCGCGAGCCGGTCGGCAAGCGCCTTTAGCAAGATGTCGGAATAATCGTCATGCCCTGCCCGGAAGCGGGCGGAATATTCGTCGATGCCGTGAATGCCGACGGCGAAACCGCCCAGCCAGTCATCTTCCGTCGCGACGAAATCAGCGAGGCAGAAATTCGCGCGGCGCTTGTCATCGGCCCGGCTCTTGGCGACCTGCTGCCGCAGGAACGGCAGGCGGATCTCGCCCTCGCTCCCTTTCACCAGGACATCATCGCCATCGCGTTGCGCAGGCCACAATCCGCAAACCGCGCGCGCCGTGAGCCATTTTTCCGCGATGATGCGGTCGAGCATGGCCTGTGCATCTTCATGCAGCGCGGTGGCGCTTTCGCCCACGACGCGGTCGGTCAGTATCGCCGGATAGTTGCCGGCCAGCTCCCAGGCGCGGAAGAAGGGCGTCCAGTCGATCGTCTCGCGCAGATCGTCGAGCGACCAGTCTGGAAAGACATGCAAGCCCGGTTGCCGGGGCGCGGGGGGCTTGCGGCTCGTGTCGGGCTGGAAACCGCGTGCACGCGCCTCGGCCAGTGGCAGCAATTCCGATTGGCCCTTGTTCGCGCGGGCGATGCGAACCTTATCATATTCGTCGGCCGTGTCGGCCACCAGTCCGTCGCGCTGGGTGTCCGACAGCAACCGGCTGGCCACGCCCACCGCGCGGCTGGCGTCCAGCACATGCAGCACCGGGCCATCATAGGCCGGGTCGATCCGGAGCGCGGTATGCACCTTGCTGGTCGTCGCACCGCCGATCAGCAGCGGCATGGTCATCCCGGCGCGCTTCATTTCTTCGGCCACGGTGACCATCTCGTCCAGCGACGGGGTGATCAGGCCGGACAGGCCGATCATGTCGGCGTCCCGTTCCTTCGCGGTTTCGAGGATCGTGGACCAGGGCACCATCACGCCAAGGTCGATCACCTCGTAGCCATTGCACTGCAGGACCACGCCGACGATGTTCTTGCCGATATCGTGCACGTCGCCTTTCACCGTCGCCATGATGATGCGGCCCTTGGGCTTGCTGCCTTCCTGCTTCTCCGCCTCGATATAGGGGATGAGGTGCGCGACCGCCTTTTTCATCACGCGCGCCGATTTCACCACCTGCGGCAGGAACATCTTGCCGCTGCCGAACAGATCGCCGACGACATTCATGCCGTCCATCAGCGGGCCTTCGATGACGTGAATGGGCCTGCCGCCCTCCGTCTCGACGCTGGCGCGCATTTCTTCGGTGTCATCGACAATATGCGCGTCGATGCCTTTCACCAGCGCGTGTTCAAGGCGTTTCTCGACCGCCCAGCCGCGCCATTCGGCCGCCGCTTTTTCCTCCGACGCGGTTTTCCCGCGATAGCTTTCGGCAAGGGCGATCAGCCGCTCCGTCGCATCGGGATGGCGCGCCAGGATCACGTCCTCGCAGGCTTCGCGCAGGGCCGGGTCGATCGTGTCGTACACGTCGAGCTGCCCGGCATTGACGATGGCCATGTCCAGCCCTGCCGGAATGGCATGATAGAGGAACACCGAATGCATCGCGCGGCGCACCGTCTCATTGCCGCGGAAGCTGAAGCTGAGGTTCGACAACCCGCCCGAACAATGGACATGCGGGCAGCGCTGCTTGATCTCGGCAACCGCTTCGATGAAGTCGAGACCGTAGCGGTCATGTTCCTCGATACCCGTCGCCACGGCGAAGATGTTGGGATCGAAGATGATGTCTTCCGGCGGGAAGCCGATGCCGGTCAGCAGATCATAGGCGCGGGCGCAGATGTCGACCTTGCGCTGCTTCGTATCGGCCTGACCGGTCTCGTCGAAAGCCATGACGACGACGGCGGCGCCATACATCATGCAGATGCGCGCCTGGCCGAGGAAAGCCTCCTCGCCCTCCTTCATCGAAATGGAATTGACGATCGGTTTGCCCGAAACGCATTTCAGCCCCGCCTCGATGACGTGGAATTTCGAACTGTCGATCATCACCGGCACACGGGCGATATCGGGTTCGGCGGAAATCAGCTTGAGGAAAGTCGTCATGGCGTGAACGGCATCGAGCAGCCCTTCATCCATGTTTACATCGATGATCTGCGCGCCGTTCTCAACCTGTTCGCGGGCGACTTCGACTGCCGCGTCGTAATCGTCGGCAAGGATCAGCTTCTTGAACCGGGCGGAACCGGTCACATTGGTACGTTCGCCGATATTGACGAAGCTGGCTACGCTCGCGGGATGACGCATCAGGCGGCCATGGTGAAGGGTTCGAGCCCGGCGAGGCGAGTCCGGCATTGCGGAACCGCGACGGCCCGCGGAGCCACGCCTTCGACCGCGCGCGCCATGGCGGCGATATGTTCGGGCGTCGATCCGCAGCAGCCGCCGAGGATGTTCACACGCCCATTCCGCGCCCATTCGCCGGTCAGCTCAGCCGTGGTCTCAGGCGCCTCGTCATATTCGCCGAGTTCGTTCGGAAGGCCCGCGTTGGGATAGGCGAGTAGCAAGGTGTCGGCGATGCCGGCAAGCAGCTGGATATGCGGGCGCAACTGCTCCGCGCCGAAGGAGCAATTAAGCCCCACCGCCAGCGGGTCCGCGTGGCGAACCGAATGCCAGAACGCCTCCACCGTGTGGCCGGAGAGATTGCGGCCTGACAGATCGGTCAGCGTCATCGAGATCATCAGCGGCACATCCCTGCCCAGATCGCGTGCGAGTTCGCGCACGGCCATGATCGCAGCCTTGCAGTTCAGTGTATCGAACACCGTCTCAATCAGGATCATGTCCGCGCCGCCTTCAATCAAGGCGGCACTTTGCTGGCGGTAGACGTCCTTCACCTCGTCGAAGGTCACCTCCCGAAAGCCCGGATCGTCGACCTCCGGCGAAAGTGACAGAGTCTTGTTGGTCGGACCGACCGCGCCCGCCACGAAGCGCGGAATACCGTCCCTTGCGACTGCCGCATCAACCTCTGCGCGAATGCAGCGCGCGGCGGCGATGTTGATGTCGTCGACCAGCGCTTCAGCACCGTAATCGGCCTGGCTGATCCGGTTGGCGTTGAAAGTGTTGGTTGCCAGCACATGCGCTCCGGCATCGATGTAGGAGCGGCAGATAGCGCGGATCAGATCCGGGCGGGTCAGATTGACGAGATCGTTGTTGCCCTTCTGGTCGCGGGCGAGATCGCAGGTTCCGCGATAGCCTGCCTCGTCCAGACCGGCCCGCTGGATAGCCGTTCCGTAGGGGCCGTCCTTGACCAGAATACGCGCCGAAGCGGCGTCGAGAAACTGCTGGCGAATGGTCATGAATTGCCCTCTTTCGTGGCCTCGTCCTGCGGCCGCATGCCCAGCATGTGGCAGATCGCATAGGACAGGTCGGCCCTGTTCAAAGTGTAGAAGTGGAAGTCGCGCACTCCGCCCGCATACAGCCTGCGGCAAAGCTCCGCCGCGATGGTGGCGGCGACCAGCTGGCGCGAGGCCGGGCGGCTGTCGAGCCCTTCGAACAACCCGTCCATCCAGCCCGGGATTGCCGCTCCGCAGGCACCGGCGAATTTGCGTGCCTGCGCCACATTGGTGACCGGCAGGATTCCCGGCACGATGGGTGCGGTGATGCCGCGCTTGTCCAGCCGGTCGCGGAACCGGAAATAAGCTTCGGGCGAGAAGAAGAACTGGGTGATGGCCCGTGTTGCCCCTGCATCCAGCTTGCGCTCCAGATTGTCGAGATCGCTTTCGGGGCAATCCGCATCTGGGTGGGTTTCCGGATAGGCAGCGACCGAAATCTCGAAATCATGCAGCGCTTTCAACCCGGCAACCAGTTCGGCCGCATTACGATAGCCATCGGGATGAGCGGCGAACGGCGCACCGGGCGCGCCGCTCTCGCTCGGCATGTCGCCGCGCAGGGCGACGATGTGGCGCACGCCTTCCTGCCAATATTGCTGCGCAACCTCGTTTATCTCACCCTTGCTGGCGTTGACGCAGGTAAGATGCGCTGCGGCCGGCAGTCCCGCTTCCCTGATGATGCGAGAAACGGTCGCATGGGTGCGTTCGCGGGTCGAGCCGCCCGCACCATAGGTAACCGACACGAAATCGGGGCGCAGCGGCGCGAGTTCGGTTACGGCATCCCACAGGCTTGCCTCCATCTTCGCGTTCTTGGGCGGGAAGAATTCGAAACTTACGTCAATGTCGCCTGGCAAAGATGCGAACAGGGGTTCGTCCAGCGCGGTCTTCGCCTCTCGCATCTGTTCAAGCGTCTGGCTCATCGAGAGGCCTCCTTTTTCACCTGGTCCCGCTCGTCCCTGCTCTCGGGCAAGGGGCGGCGGGTACCCGTCCAGATCTTCACGACCAATTCAGCGCCTTCCAGCGCGGTCGGCGGCGCGGGATCATAGCCTGCATCCTCGAGCAGTGCCGCCAGACTTGCATCGGTAAAACCGAGACGGGCATGTTCGTGGCGGGCCCGCAATTCCTCGAATTCATGCGCCGCAAAATCGACGATGGCGATCCGCCCGCCGGGCCGGGTCACGCGGGCCGCCTCTGCCAGGGCAGCGGCAGGATCCTGCGCAAAATGCAGCACCTGGTGCAGCAGCACGGTGTCGAATGCATGCGCGGCGAAGGGCAGATCGGCAAAGTCGCCCTGCACCAGCTCCACGCCGTGTGCGGGTAGGTGCTGCAGCTTCGCCCGCGCGATGCGCAGCATTTCGAGGCTCTTGTCCAACGCGACGATATGGTCGGCCTGCGGTGCGAACAGTTCCGCCATGCGGCCCGTGCCGGTGCCGATGTCGAGCAATCTCCCGAGGGGCCGGCCCTCCATTGCATCGGCCAGCCGCTGCTCCACCAGGCGGTCGGGCGAATGCAACTGGCGCAATTCGTCCCATTCTTCCGCATGAGCAGCGAAGTAGACCTCCGCGCTTTCGACGCGCGCCGCGCGTATCGCGGCAAGGCGGCGGCGATCGTCCTCGCACTGGCGGTGAAAATCCGCATCTTCCTGTTCGGCAATGGCGAGGAGCCGGGCAATGGCATCGCCCACCGGCCCTGCCCTGCCGCCGCCCGGCTGTGCACCCGTACCCATGCGCAGGAAAACCCAGCTGCCCTCGCGCCTACGTTCCGCAAGACCCGAGTCGCACAGTTTAGCCACATGCTGTGAAACCCGCGGCTGGCTTTGCCCCAGAACCTGCGCCAGTTCGCCCACGGCTAGTTCCATCGTGCCCAGCAGTCGCATGATGCGCAAACGCGTTGGGTCGGCCAATGCCCGCATGGTCGCTTCGATCCGCATGGCCATCGTCGTATAAGCATATCGTTATATCCGCAAGAGCCATCTACCGGGATTGCTGCGACTGCGAAAAGAATTGCAGCCAAAGCGGCTTTTGTCGTGTAAGGCCGGATCTGAACCGAACGAGATATGGCAAATGGACGCGCGCAATGGCCTCGGGGCTAGCGGCTGCTCCCAGCGCCTGCACCCCGTTGCCAAACCTACCCTGCCGGCCCGTGCAAACATCTTGCAGCGGCCATCCGGCCCTATGCGAGCTAGTCTAGATGCCTTTTTCGAAACTGCCCCCCATCCTTGCCCAAGCCCTGTCGGAAAAGGGGTATGAGGCACCCACCGATGTTCAGGCCGCCGTGCTTGAAGACGGCACCGACGGGCGCGACATGGTCGTCTCCGCCCAGACCGGCAGCGGCAAGACCGTTGCTTTCGGCCTGGCCATGGCGGCAGAACTGCTGGACGGCGAAGGTCGCGTGCCGCCAGTCGAATCGCCGCTGGCGCTGGTGATCGCTCCCACGCGCGAACTGGCCTTGCAGGTCAGCCGCGAACTCGGGTGGCTGTACCGGTCAGCGAATGCCCAGATCGCGACCTGCGTCGGCGGGATGGATGCCTCCAAGGAACGCCGCAACCTTCGCAGCGGAGCGCAGATCGTGGTCGGAACGCCCGGACGTCTGCGCGATCACCTCGAACGTGGGGCGCTCGACTTGTCGGCCCTGAAGGTCGTCGTCCTCGACGAAGCGGACGAGATGCTGGACATGGGCTTTCGCGAGGATCTGGAAGAGATCCTCGATGCGACGCCGCAGACTCGCCGCACACTGCTGTTCTCGGCCACGATGCCCGGTGCGATCGTCGCGCTGGCGAAGCGCTATCAGAACGATGCCCTGCGGATCACAACCGTCGGCAAGGATCGCGGTCACGGCGATATCGAATATAAGGCGGTCACCGTCTCCCCTTCCGAGGTGGAGAACGCGGTGGTGAACCTGCTGCGTTATCACGAGGCGGAAACCGCCATGCTGTTCTGCGCTACCCGCGACAATGTGCGGCGGTTGCACGCGACGCTCCAGGAACGCGGATTCGCCGTGGTGGCCCTGTCGGGCGAACATTCGCAAAGCGAGCGCAACCAGGCGATGCAGGCCCTGCGCGACCGCCGCGCCCGTGTCTGCGTGGCGACGGACGTGGCCGCTCGCGGGATCGACCTGCCCAGCCTCAGCCTTGTCATCCATGTCGAGGTGCCGCGCGATGCCGAGGCTCTGCAGCACCGCTCGGGCCGAACCGGCCGTGCGGGCAAGAAGGGGACCGCCGTTCTGATCGTGCCCTATCCGCGACGCCGCCGCGTGGAAGGCATGCTGCGTTCGGCGCGGATCGATGCCGAATGGGGCAACGCGCCCACCGCCAAGGAAATCCGCCAGCAGGACCGCGAACGCCTGCTGGAAACGCTGATGGCGCCGATCGAGGTCGAGGATGAAGACCGCGAATTGGCGGCACGCCTGCTGGAGGAAAAATCCCCCGCCGACATCGCCGCTGCGCTGGTTCACGCGCACCGCGCCAAGATGCCGCAGCCCGAAGATCTGATTGAGAACACGCCCGATGCACGCCGCGCCGCTCAGGAGGAACGCCACCGCCCGGGCTTCGAGGATACGATCTGGTTCAAGATGGATATCGGCCGCCGTCAGAATGCCGATGCGCGCTGGCTGTTGCCGCTGATCTGCCGCCGCGGCCATATCACTCGTAACGAGGTTGGCGCGATCCGCATCGGCCAGGCAGAAACCTTCTTCCAGGTGCCCCGCGGCATCGCCGACCGTTTTGCCGATGCGCTCGACCGCACCGCCGCCAGCGAATCGGACGAGGAAAACACGGTTCGCATCGTGCATTCGCCCGAAGGCCCGCGCGAGCAGGCGCGTGAGAACCGCAAGGGTAACTTCAAGGGCAAGCCGAAGGGTAAGTTCGGCAACAGCGGCGGCGGATCAGGAGCAGGTGCGCGTGTTCACGCCAAGCCTGCCGATGGCACGCCGTCGGGTGCGAAGAAGCACCGCAAGGGCGGCTTCAAGGGACCGAAAACCGATGGCAGTCCCGGCGGTCCGAAGAAGGGCAAGTTCGTCAACCAGAACAAGGGCCCTGCGTCCTGATCAGGGGCATGATACGCAGCAGGGCATAGCGGCTTGAGCGCCGGACCGCACATTTTCGTCGATGCCGACGCCTGCCCGGTGAAGGAGGAGATCTACCGCGTCTCCGCCCGAACCCGGGTCGGCGTGACCATAGTCGCCAACAGCTGGTTTCGCGTTCCGCAATCGCCGCTGATCACGCGCGAAGTGGTTTCGGACGGCTTCGACGCAGCGGATGACTGGATTGCCGAACGCGCACACCCGAGCGCCATCGTCGTGACGTCGGACATATTGCTGGCGGATCGCTGCGTGAAGGCCGGAGCAACCGTGCTTGCGCCGAACGGCAGAGCATTCACTGCCGATACAATCGGCGGCGCGGTGGCGACCCGAGCCATTAAGGAAGATTTACGCGCCGGGGCCAATCTCACCAATGCGGCCGTCGGCGGCCCGCCGCCATTCTCGAAGTCCGACCGCTCGCAGTTTCTTCAGGCGCTGGACCGGGAAATTACCCGGCTTCAAAGGGATTAGGCCAACGGCGGCAGGTGCTATTCGCGACCTTCGGATTTCGCGCGCTGCGCTGCCCGGGTCTTGTGAAGGTAATCACCGACCGCCCCGAATATCTTTTCCTGCAGCGCATCTACCTTCTCCGGCGCCGCTCGCACGGCAAATTCGATCTGGTACTTGCCGATCTCGCTGGTCCCGAACTGAACGGACACCAGATTGCCAGCGCTATCAGATGTGAAGGAGGTACAGGCCTCTTCCGCCAATCGCTCTATCGCCTTCCTCTCAGCGAAGATGTTGATGTCCGGCTCAACCGTCATGGTAAACCGGTGCAGCAATTCGCCAAACGATCTTCCTTCCATCCGGATGGGTGACGTAAATAGAATGCTGTTCGGCAGCGACACGACCCGTCCGGTCTTCCTGAACGACCCCGGTTTATCCTCGAACTCCTGCAACCTGGTGACGAGCCAGTCATGATCTAGCACTTCGCCCCGCAGCCCAGCAATCTCGATCCGGTCTCCGACGGAATAGGACCGCGAAAACGCCCGGAGCGCGGCACCGGAAAGGCACAAGAGCAGTTCCTTCGTCGCAACCACGATTGCAACTGCGACTGCCGTCAGCGACAGGGCGAACGTCCGCAATTGCGGAGCCCAGATCATGATGAGGCCGAGCAAACCGACAAGCAGCAGTACGTTGCGCGTGGCAGCGGCCCACCGACGGGTCGTCTGCGGAGCGGAGTCGCTGCGCCTTCTGAGCGCGTGCCCCACGATGATCCGCACAGCGATTAGCGCCGCGATCAGGCCGAGCGAAGCCAACACGTCGGCGCTGAGCAGCGCAATGTAACTGTCGTTGATCAAACTCTCACTCGCCCCGCTGTATCAAACGCCCGAAAAGACCATTTTGCGGGGATGCGCAAGGCGCGATCAGCTCTTACTGTTGAGGTTCCGAACCGCCCAGCGCTTCTTTCATCACTTGCGCTGCGTCCTGACCGGCCTCGCCGCCAACAGTTTCGCCGAGCTTCCGCGCCACCGCATCCTCATCGACAATCGCGCCGATGACTGCAGCTTCCTGGGCGGGAAGCACCTCGCGCATGGCTTCGCGCACGGCGCCGTCGACCGAATTGCGGACAAGTTGCTCGACCGCCTTCTCGTCCACTGCAGTGTCGACCAAGGAACCGAGCGTTTCACCGCCGGTAGCCGCATATTCTGCGCCGGAGGCCTGTTCGCCCCCGGTATCTCCGACACCGCAACCCGCCAGCGTGAACGCTGCCAAAGCCACAAAAGTCATTCTCTTCATTGTGGCCGATCCTTTCGCAAACATCATCGTTCCTCTCCTAAACTTGCGCGGTGCGCAGCATGAAGCGGCTGATGGCGCGCTTCGTCATGTCCTTCGCCGCGCGAAGCCATTCAACCTCCAGCGGGTCGGCGGCGTGTCGCCGCTCCGCAAGGCGAAGACGTTCGTCGATGCGCTGATGCTTCTCGATGAGGGTGTACAGTCGCGGGTTCATTTCACGTTTCCTCTCGTTGACAATGTCATCGGAGTTCCGTGTTTCAGGCGAGCGAAATGCCGGGCCTTGAACATCGGATAATCCGATGCGGTCCGACATCACGAGATCATCTCGTCAGAGGGGCCCGGCCCGCAACGACAAAATGGGGACGTTGCAGTCCGGTGTCAATGGCTGGTCGCCAGCGCAGACCCGGTCTGGCGACGCTGGCGAAGTTCGCTTTATAAGCTGCCTAAAGGTCAGCTGGTGCGGGGTGCCTCAAGCAGTGAATGTGCGTCCGCCCGTGCCGCAATAGCGCTCATATTCTTCGCGATATCGCGCGCTGAGCAGCGCCCTGCCCGCTGGCGAGGTATTCTCGACCAAGTCCGGTAGCCAGCTGTCTTCTTCCTGGTAAATATGCTGCTGCACTGCGCTCTGGATGTGCTCCAGCTTGTCGCTCCAGTCCTTGCTGAGCGGGTCCATGCGCTCAAGCTTCGATAGCTGGACCTTGGTCATGGCATGCTCCTCGTAAGCCATGACCGCATGGGTCTTGCCGGAATCCTCCGACACGATCGGATAGACGACGGCCTCCTCGGCATTTGCATGGCCGGTAAGTTCTGTGGCGAGTTTCCGGACGACCGCCTGCCGCTGTTCCGGGTTGGCGGAGGCTTTGGCTTCGCGGAAAAGAGCTTCGATCTGCCGGTGCTGATCCACGATCATCCGCAGCCAGTCCTCACCCGCAGAGAGCGCTTCAACCCTGCGCCGTGCCTCGGCGCGATCTTCATCCGATGCCGCAGGTGCAACCGCGGCGGCAATCTTGTCGAGAAATGACATGCTGTGCTCCTTTGTAAGTTACAGTAACAAAAGCTTTACCGAGACAGAGCGGTTCCCGGCGAGGTCGTGCAACCCGGTGCAGTCGAGACGGGGCGAGCGGAAAACGAGACGCAGTTATCCTTCGCGCCCGCCTCTCTAGATTTCGATGCTTTTCGTGAGCACGCTAGGCCCGGGTCAATCGGGGCAATTGTTCGCCTAGGAATTCATTCGCTTCGACGCCCGCCTGTCGCATATCCTCGAGGGCGGCTACATCGTTATCATTGCCACTTCGCGAGAGCACTATTGCGGTTTCCAGCGATACGATGTCGGAGGCCAGCAATTTGCGGATTGCGCCGATCAGGGCGACATCGCGAACAGGGCCTGCAGCATTGGACGAAGCATCGCGGCAAGCATCGTCGAGAATGCCGCCCGCCCATAAATTGGGCTCGCCACCAGGATCGCTCGACATGCCAGCAAATTGAGCCTTTTCATCGTCAGCACGCGCAATCAGCTGATCGAATGCGCCGCGAACGGCTTCGTCACGAACTGCCGCAGCAACGTCCGGAAGACGGTGCAAGATCACCAGCCGCCCTTCCCGCAGATCCTGAAGGGCCACTACCAGCAATTCGTCCATGTTCGTTGTCGTCATGCCTTGTCATCGTGCGACCGGCGTCTTTGTTCCTCGCTCTGATAAGTCTGGCAAAGCCGGTGAGCCTCGGCGGATCAAAACCGGGTGGTCCAAACCTGCCGGACCGACCCTTTCGCACGCTTCTTCCGGCCCGCCACCTCGTCCATGCGGACCTCTACCAGAGCAGAAGCCAGGTGCCGCGCCATTGCTACGGTATGTGCTGCCCCGGCGTTAGGCAAAAGCGTTCGATGCCCTGCGGCACGGTGGCGCAATCCGGCGAAGCGGGCCTCCCCCATAAAAGCCCGATTTTACCTGCTGAAGGTAGTGGTGCCGCTTAGGTGATTCGAACACCTGACCTCATCATTACGAATGCAAGGGAAGAATAGTCGAAACTCTAGGTTTACTGAGCTCTTGCGGCGCTCTGCGGGCGTCCTGCTTGCCTTCACCCACGCCATACCCAAACACTGCAGATGCCTGATCTAGGCCGCTTCCTACTGAAAGCACTTTCATAGGAAACAAATTTAGGAAGTGACCCCCGCTATACTTCTTTGAGCCGCCAAAAACCGCCGTAAGATCGACTGCTTCGGGCGAGGACTTTAGCCGTACTGCGCATCTCTAACTTCGCAGAAAGTGCAAGACGAGTTGGACTCAATACGCATCGGCGCGATCGATTTTGAATTTATGCAAAAGGCTTAAGCGAGCCTTATCTCAAGCCGGATTTAATCCAAAGTTCTGGTCGACTATACGCGCCGCCATCCGGTCAGAATCATTCCCTTTCTCATCTGCCGCAACCGCTTCAAGAGGAGCGCTTAGGCGGTAACTCAGTCCTCCCCTTTCGAACTTCCTGCTTGCATTTCCACGCAAAATCGCGGGCACTATTCGGGTTAGAAGCTTTGTGCCGAACCCTTCTGGTCGCACTTGATCATCGCCAAGTAGCTGCGGAGCGCCGTATTCCCTCCAATGAAGTTCAAATTGCTCGGCATCAATGCTCCAGCTTACTTCGACATGCGCCGTTTCCGATTCACAAAGGCTATATTTCTGAGCGTTAGTAGCTAACTCATGCAGAGCGAGGCTTATTTGCTGAGCAGCCTCCGGGTTAATCGTGAGCGACGGTCCAGCATAAGACACACGCTCCCCATACGCTTCTTCCATGGGAGCTAGCCCGGCATCGATTACCGCATCGAGCTCGGTTGAAGAATGGTTCTTCCGCTCAATTGCCTTTGTTCCTTCAGCCAAAGCTCCTATCCGCCCGACAAAAGTATCCAGAAAGTCCTCGGTTCTCTTCGATCCTTTCGCGGTTTGAACGGCGAGGGATGAGACGACTGCAAGAAGGTTGCCGCTACGATGAACTGCCTCACGCGTTTGAACCGCAAGAGTAGTAGTTGCAGCCTCTAACTCCTTGGTTCGTTCCGCAACTTGCCTCTCCAGGGAGGCGAGAGTTTCCTCATGCGCCGCGATCTCGGCACGCAATCTTCGGTTAGCTTCCGTCATTGCGCCAGGGGAAGGCAAATTCACCAGCGTGGGGACCAGCCTGAACAAAACGACCGCGGTTGTCATCGATACGAGGCCGGTCGCCAGCTTTACCGATCCGACCCAAGGATAGATGGGGTACCAAAGCGTCACAATACCAAAGAGGTGAGTGAGACCACACAGTAGGATGAAAGCGGCGAAAAGCGCTACCAATCCGGCGTGAGGCACTTCCTTGCGCTTACGCAGCACGGTCAGCAAAGCAAAGGGGATGGCGGTATAGGAGAGGAAGATCAGCAAGTCTGATCCGGCCCATAAGATCACCAGCCAGGGTTGCCAGAGCAGGCACATGCCGTGCGGCATGTAATCCCCGTATTCTACTATGTGTTCCAAGCTCTTATTTCCCCGCTGCTCAAGTGCTGAGCCCGCAGCACCCTACTCTCAGGGCCAATCAAGCGCTACTTAGAAAACTGTTCAAGAGACTGGTGACGTGACCCCCTGATTTTCCTCCAAGTTGGATTAGAGTCCGGCCCTGACAGAAGGACGGACGAGATGAAGAGAACGAGGTTTTCAGAAGAGCAGATCATTG
>NZ_JAAFZT010000018.1 GCF_013336795.1 Alteripontixanthobacter muriae
GCAATCTTCCAGTACATAAATGGCTTCTACAACACCCGTCGCCGACATTCATATCTGGGCGGCATCAGCCCACTCGCGTTCGAAGCCAAGGTGGCATAATGAGATAGGTGACCGGCACAAAACCGTTACAAGTCCAAAACAGCGTTTGCGCTGAGTAGGGGCAGAGCGGGAGGGCGATGACTTCAGAAGCAAGCTGCTCCCGCCTAGTGTCTTCGCGAGCTAATTCGCCACGCCCTGGCCGCAGTAATCCCCAGGGCGGTCACACCGGCAGCAAGTAGTATCCGGTTTTGCTTGGCAGCGCGCCGAGCAGAACCGAAGAGCCGCTTCGAGGGTTTGATAGGTTCTTCCGGGTCCATCAGCCTGCTTCTTGCCAGCGCAGCCTCCATGATGTTCAGTTCCTGCGGGTGCAGCTCTTGTAAGGTTGGCCCGCTTTCGCAGCGAACCCGCTCAATCACCTGCAACATGCTTCCGGAACAGCGTTCGAGCTCTGCCTCAATTATTTGCACCGACTTCCCAAGGTGCTCGGCCAGCAATTTCTTACGCAAAGCTGCGATCGTCTCTTGCACAAACGGCTGGCCTTCCGTTTCCATCGCAAGATCACATTCCGTATCAAGGGTCATGGAGCGGCCTGACATGTTGGACGATCCAATCCTGATGAAGCGATCGTCGACGATTAGCAGCTTCGCGTGGACGTATATGTGATCGCCTGAAGCATTGACGGGATGATAGATGCCGAGCCGATTATACCGATCGGCTTCTCTAAGATCGGAAATGATTAAGGCGCGGGCGCTGTCCATCGCCTCGGACTCCAGCCAACTTTCCGCCGAGGAAGGCAGCACAATCACGATTTCCGGTCCATCGCTCTCCTCCAGCTTCTCCTTAAGCGCGTCCGCAATCCGGCCGGAAGAAAGGAACTGGTTCTCGATATAGATACTATGTCGCGCCGAGCCGATGGCCTGCTTCCAGAGTTGCTCGATTTCCCTGATCTCTTCTAGGTCACCGTAGGAAGGACGGGTGCGGGCGATACCCAACGTGACGTTGAAGCAATCTGCAGTCAGCTGCGAGGGCCAAATCGTGCTAGTGCGGTTTGGAACCGGTAGTTCCTCCCCGGTAGCATTTTTCCATCGCCAACGTGCGAGTTCTCCAAGCGCCTTGGCTGCTTCTCCCTCTACAGCCAATGTCATATCGTGCCAGGGCATCGGGGCCTTGCCATCTTCCTTGCGCTTCTCATTGCCTGAAAGGTGATCGGATGTATCCCACCGGCCAGAAGTCATGTCGATGCCTCCGCAAAAGGCGACAACATCATCGATCACAACAATCTTTTGGTGGTGGCACGCGCCGGCCGGATGCTGACTGTCGAGCCGAAAATGGATGTTTGGCTTAGCCTGCATCTTCAGGAGCAACCAGGAGCCGAACTGCCGTGCGATATTGAACAGCATCGCCCCGTCCCACTGCAGTATGTAAATCTCCAGATCAGGACGCAAAGTGACTACGTGGTTGATGAACTTACGCAGCTGATCGGGTGCCCTTGCATGGCGGCTTCCCCGCGTCAGCTCGATTTCGAGGTCGAACTCCCATCCGATCAGATAGACGCTCTTCTGGGCACCGAGGATCGCCTCCTTCGCTGCCGCAAAATAATCGGCTGCATCCACAATGAAGGCTGCTCGATCAGCTCGCACCTTGCGCCAGCAGGTTTCCCCTTCGACCAATATAGGTTCGGCGCTGGATTGTTGAACAGACTCAGACATCCGCGACAGACTAACAGTAGTCGTGGGTGCGCTTCCAGTCCTGGTGTGATTCTCCGTAAAGCTTGCCTGGCCAGCCCGCTTCAACCTGCCTGTGCTCCGCGCTCGAGTTCAGGCGTTTTCACATATAACTTCTGCAGACAACAATCGGTAGAACATGGGGTTCAGCGAACCTTGGTGGATGGTATCTTGGATAAGCGAGCGAGTTGTCACGAGCAGGATCGTCAGAACGAAAAGGCTTCAGAAGACGGGACGGCGCACAGTGACCCCCGCTAGACCTCTTTGACTCGACAAAGACCGCAAACGAACAAGCTGTTTTTGAGCTCAGTTCCATCGTTCCTAATTTCTTAGACTTACTGGATAGCGGATATCCACGTTGAGGCATCACGATGCTCTGGTGAGCGACGGCGCGGTCATGACGGAACCATTGCATTTTTTCAATCATTGATGGCTGTGCCGGCATCATCCGAGCATCTCTGGAGAAAAACAATGGGAAAATATGGGCTCCCGTCGATCGTGGTGATCATCTTGGTTGTACTGGTGCTGCTTTGGTTGTTCTGACCGGCGCCAGAAGGACATGGCCCCATAATCGACTGCGGAACTAAACCTGCAAAAGGTGAACATGTTACTCGCGTGCGCAAGGGCGTTGCTAAGAGCCATGCTCAGCCGGCGAGCTCCATGTCACCGTGCCTACAGAAGGAGCAGTCGGCAAACGATGGGTTCACACAAGTGAGCTCGGGTTCTGAGAAGCCGCTGTCATAGCGAGGAGTAGCTTGCGTATTCGGCTGCATCATAGGAGAACTCATTGATCTTTCGTCAGTTGGTCGAACCAGAATCTTCAACCTACACTTATCTTTTTGGCTGGCGAGAGACTGGCGAGGCGCTGCTGCTTGACCCAGTGATGGAGACAGTCGAGCGCGACCTTCAGGTAATCCAGGACCTTGGATTGCGGCTTGCTTACACGCTCGACACCCACATCCACGCCGATCACATAAGCTCGGCTTGCAGGCTGAGAGTGCTTACTGGCTGCAAGGTTGCCTATCCTGCACAAGACGACCTGCCTTGCGCGGATATCGCAGTGGCAGAAGATCGCCCACTTAACTTGGGTGGCCTCAGGTTTCATCCGCTCTTCACGCCTGGCCACACTGATACACATCACTCCTATCTATTAGATCAGGGGGGCCAGGAGCGGGTATTTACCGGAGACGCCTTGTTGATCGACGGATGCGGTCGAACTGACTTCCAGAATGGCGACACGGCGGCTCTGTATCGATCAGTAAGGGAAAAGATCTTCACTCTGCCCTCCGACACGCTCGTATATCCGGCACATGATTATCAGCAACGCCGGGTGTCGACCGTGGCACAGGAGCGCGAGCGTAATCCTCGGCTGCACGATGGTGTTTCGTTTCCGGAATTCGAGCAAGTCATGAACAATCTCGACCTACCTTATCCAAAGAAGATCGACGTGGCAGTTCCGGCCAACCTCAAATGCGGGGACTGTCCTGAAGATGCAGTGGAGTTGCTGCACAAGATTGGCGGCAAGTCGCCGCAGGGTTAAACGTTCTTCCCGGTTCCGGTACCCCATTCCATCCATCCCGCCCACCGCGGCGTCTTGGGCATATAGCTCGCTCCGATCGGCTCCAGCTCAAAGCCGGCATTCCGCACCGCCTGCTCCACAGGGCGCGTAAGATGGCAGTTCCCCGCCATTCGCTTCCACAACGGTTCAATCCGCCGCTGCCATGTTGCAACGTCCGCATCGGGCGCTCGACCGTGTTCGAGATAGATAAATCTGCCTCCAGGCTTCAAGATTCGCCGCAACTCGGAAAGCACTTGGGCCTGATCTTTAACTGAGCAGAGCGTGTAGGTGCTGACTACCGTGTCAAAGCTGTCGTCAGAAAATGGGATAGCTTCTCCGGGAGCTTGGCGAAGATCTGCTTCCCAACCTTTCTGATAAGCGGCGTCACGGGCCTGCTCTAGTAATTTGCCTCCTGGGTCGATCCCCGTGAAGCTAGTGACCTGCTGCGGGTCATAGAATTGCTGGTTCAGTCCGCCACCTACGCCAAGTTCAAACACGTTTCCCTTCGCAAGCGGGACGAGCCTGCTGCGCAGCTCCATGATTTTCGGATCACCGCAAGCGCACCTGATGAGATGCGGGAGGATCGTCTCCTCGTACCAGTTTTTGAGCATCTTTCGTGCCTCCTGCTATACGACCGTGATAGCTTTGCGCAGACGCCTTCGAGCGCAGAAGTTCACTCGGGCCGCAGCGATGCAAATGCCTCGAACTGAGAGAGGTATACCCGCCCCGATAGTTCTTCCAGCAGGTGAGATCGTTTCAGGCGGTCCAGAACTGGACCTTTCACCTCGGAAAGATGCAGCCGAACCCCAGCGTCCTTCAATCTGCTGTTGATCACTTCCAGGCTCTCCAGGGCGGAAGCATCAACTGCATTTACAGCCGAGAACATGAGGACGAGATGCTTGAGTTCCGGGCGATCGGCAACCAGCTTCAATACGTATTCCTCAAGCCACCTGGTATTGATGAAGGTCAGACTTTCGTCGATCCGCAGCGTCAACAAGTCCGGCCTAGTCTCAACATCATGGCGTAAGATATTGCGGAAGTGCTGTGTCCCCGGGACAAGCCCCACGATCGCAGCGTGAGGTCTGGAAGCACGCCACAGATAAAGCGCCAGAGAAATGAGCACTCCGGCGATTACGCCGGGCTCCACGCCGAACAACAAAGTCAGACCGATGGTCCCCGTTATCGCGGCAAAGTCGCTCTTGGAGTGATGCCAGACTTCATTGATTATGCGCAAATTGACGAGACCGAGGACGGCGACAATAATGGTTGCAGCCAATACCGCCAGCGGAAGAAAGAACAGAAGTGGAGTGAGGAACAGGGCTGCGAGAGCGATCGCGAGCGCCGTATAAGCTCCAGCTGCGGGCGTTTCTGCCCCGGCATCGAAGTTTACCACCGAGCGGGAGAAGCCACCCGTCACAGGGTAACCACCTGTGAAGGCGGCGCCGAGGTTCGCTGTGCCAAGGCCGATCAGTTCCTGGTCCGGCTCAATTCTCTGCCGCCGCTTTGCAGCCAGCGTTTGCGCCACCGAAATTGACTCTACAAATCCGATGATGCTGATGAGCAGAGCGGGAACGAGCAAGGCCGACCACAGGGCGGGATCGAACAGCGGCACTGTCAGGGGTGGCAGGCCCTGCGGGATCGCACCCACGACGGCTACTCCTTCCCTGTTCAGGCCGAAAGCACCAACAGCGAGAACGGTGGCGAGAACTGAGATTGCCGGAGCGGCTTTCGCGATCAGATCACTTGACCGCTGCGGAATTCCCGCGGTGAGGAGCGCTCGACCCAAACCCTTTCGTGCCCAGAACAAAAAGAGCATTGTCGGCAGGCCGATCAGCAGCGTCGCCAGATGCACCTGCTCCAGATTTCTTGCGAGGGCCGGCAACAACTCAGGAAGCGTCTCGCCGGAAGCTGAAATTCCAAGAATATGCTTAGCCTGGCTGACGGCGATGAGGATCGCTGATGCTGTAATAAATCCGGAGATTACCGGATGAGACAAGAGGTTCGCCAGAAAGCCCAATCGAAGCAGGCCCATGGCCGTCAGGATCAGGCCAGAGATGAGTGCGAGAATGAGTGCTGCCGCGATATACTCGGGGGAACCTTGGATGGCCACGCCCCCAGCCGCTGTTGCTGTCATGAGAGAGACCACGGCGACTGGTCCGACCGATAGGGTCCTGCTGGTGCCGAAGACCGCATACATGAGCAACGGCGCGATGGATGCGTAAAGGCCAACTTCCGCTGGCAGCCCTGCCAGGAGGGCATAAGCCAAGCTCTGGGGTATAAGCATGATCGAAACGATCACGGCAGCGAGAAGGTCGCTGGTTAATGCGTCTCGATTGTAGCTCTTCCCCCAAGCAAGGATCGGTAGATAGTTAGCCAGCTTGTTCATTGGAGCGCGAGCTCAGTCTTCATTTTTTCGCTGTGAAGCTTCCCACAGCCCCGCGGCGCGGTTGCCCGTCTTGCAGAACGCCATCACGGGGCCATCGCTGTGGTTGAGCGCCTCGGCAAATGCCTCCACGTGCGTTCCGTTCGCCTGGCCAGGCACTACGGGTATATGCCAATAGTTAAGGCCATGACGCTCGGCCTCAGCTTTGAGGTCGCTTGAACTCGGCTGGTCCGGCTCCTCTTTGTCGGGGCGATTATTGATTATGCCTTTGAACCCAGCTGCTGCAATTCCGGCAATTTCGTCGGTTTGGATTTGTGGCCTTACAGTTAGCCTGTCGCTGAGGCGCTTATGTTCTGACATCTTGTTTTCTCCTATGCCGCAGAAGCGGACATTTTACTGAAACGGGCATTCGCGAACCGATGCAATATCATCCCGACGAGCATGGCCGCGACAAAGAGCCAGACCTGCCAGATACCCAGCACTAGGCCAGCAACTGCAGGTCCTGGACAAAATCCGGCCATTCCCCAGCCGATCCCGAACAGCGCCGCGCCGATGAGCAGAGGTCGGTCGATAGGGCCGTTGCGCGGGATGAAGAATTGATCCGCCAAAAGCGGCTGCTGCATTCGGCGGTGAACGAGATAGGCAAGCGCCGACGGAAGCAGCGCCGCGCCCATGACGAACATCATGGTTGGGTCCCAAGCGCCAGCGACATCGAGGAATGCCTGTACGCGTGCTGGGTTCACCATGTCGGACAGCACGAGCCCTGCGCCAAAAATAACTCCTACGATGAGAGCGGGCAGTAGATTACGCATGATCAACCTCCAATCACGTGCCGGGCGACAAAGACCGTTAGGATCGCGGCGGCCATGAACGTCACGGTGGCAGCTATGGAGCGGGGCGAGAGACGAGCCATCCCGCACACGCCGTGGCCGCTCGTGCAGCCGTTGCCCAGACGAGTTCCAACACCGACAAGCAGGCCAGCGATGATGAGTACCGCAGGTGATGCGGTAATCAGCACATCAGGAGTTCTCACGAACGCTGCGATCAAGGCCGCACCGATCGGAAGCCCGATGACGAAGGCTGCGGCTTGGCTCCAGGGCGTCCCGCTTGAGCTTATGCGCGTCGCGACAGCGGTCATCCCGCTCACGCCTGCGATACGGCCTGTCAGTAACAAGAAAATTGCTGCGGCGGTGCCGATAAGAAGACCGCCGGCAATTGCCACGAGTGGCGACAAAGGTTCCATGGCTAAACTCCTCAGCTAAGCTGGTTAATTGGAAGCTTGAGGTAGGCTGCACCATTCTCTTCCGGTTCTGGCATGTTTCCGCCGCGCATGTTCACCTGGATTGCAGGGAGAATGAGCTTTGGCTTTGCGAGCGTTGCATCGCGCTGGGTGCGCATCTCGACAAACTCGTCCTCGGTCACATTCTCGTGCAGATGTACATTTGCCGTCCGCTCAGCGAGCATGGTTGTCTCCCATACGTACTGTTTGCGATTGGGAGCTTTGTAATCGTGACAGAGGAAAACGCGGCTTTGATCCGGCAAATTCATCAGCCGGCGCACAGAACGATAAAGCTTTCGCGCATCGCCCCCCGGAAAGTCAGCTCGAGCCGATCCGTAGTCCGGCATGAACATAGTATCACCGGTGAACACTGCATCGCCGATCAGGTAAGCCATGTCGGCTGGAGTGTGGCCCGGCACGTGCAACGCGATGAGCGGCACGTTTCCGATGCGTAGCTCGTCACCGTCTTCAAGGAGCAGATCGAACTGGGAGCCATCGCGCTCAAAACGCGTACCCTCGTTGAAGATTTTCCCGAAGACCTCCTGGACCGTGACGATGTCAGCACCAATCGCCAGTTTCCCGCCAAGCCTCTCCTGTAAGTAGGGCGCAGCCGAAAGGTGATCGGCATGTGCATGAGTTTCGAGCAGCCACTCGACCGTAAGCCCTTGCTGCTCGACGTAGGTGATTACCTGTTCAGCGGACTTGGTGCTTGTAGAGCCGGACGCCTGATCGAAATCGAGCACGGTATCGATGACGGCCGCAATCTTCGTCGACGGGTCGTGAACGACATAGGTTGCTGTGAAAGTCGGTTCGTCGAAGAATGCTTTCACATGGGGTGCAGGCAATTCTCCGCGCAGGACGGCTTCGACCTGCTCAATAGCATCTTGTAATCTAATATCGTTATTCATGATGAACTCCCGTTCGCATTTTCGGCGTTCTCCAGCCCCAGCTCGGGGCAAAAGAGATCATGGAGAAGCGCGAGCAGCTGCGCTGCACGAGGATCACACACGCTGTAGAACACGTTTTGAGCTTCCTTGCGTGTGCTCACGAGGCGTTCCTCGCGCAACTTCGCAAGGTGCTGGGACAAGGCCGATTGGCTCAGTCCAACCCTTTCGACCAGTTCGCCAGCGGACAACTCGCCGCTTTCAGACAAGTGGCAGAGGACCAACAGCCGAGGCTCGTTGGCCATCGCCTTCAATAGGCTGACAGCCTCCCCTGCTTGTTTTTCAAACTGCACCAGAAAATCCACCGCACAACTCCATTAGATATAGCTAAATTAGGTTCTGCTAATTCAATTTCAAGTCTGATTCTCGAGATTGCCGAGTTGAGCAATTACCGAGAAGATGCACCAGCTGGTGGGGGGAGTAGGCGAGCAGGGCAGTTGCATGCTTGCGAAAGGGCGGCTTTCTCGGCTTTCAAGCTAAAGCAGACAGTCCGCAACCGGCCCAGTTTGGGACATCAGCGTTCGGCCGGTGGTGTACTAATCGGCCGCAAAGAGCTCCAGAAACTTTGCTGCAAAGGGCGATTTCTCGATCTCCGCAACCTGCACCCGGTTTCCCCAATGCAGTCCGTCGGTGTTGCCGAGAGCCACAAGCGTTAGACCGTCTTCGGGTATTTTGAGCAACATTCCCGCGTAGGCATCCGGCCACCAGCCACCATGCCAGACCAGTTGCCTGTTATTCCATCTCTGGTTCCACCAACCGTAGGCGTAATCCGCTTCGCTGCCGTCATCATCGCGCGGAGGCGTCCACATCTTGCTGCGTAAGGCCGGAGTCAGGATGCGGCCGTCATCAAGCGCGATCGAGTATTCGGCCAATGCAAGGGCGCTCGCGATGATCCCGCTCGATCCGTTCATTTCTGGATTGGGCAGTGCCGAAGGAGCGAGATTGTCGTCCTGCTCTGGCGCGTGGCGGAACGGCGGGGCTAACAGCCGCAGCGCATCTCCGCCGCGTGCATCGCGCCAGCCAGCAGCGATGTTTTTCAAGCCGGCTTTATCGATGACATAGCGCCGGATCCAGACATCGAACGGCTCTCCGGTCTTTTCCTCGACCCAGTTCGACAGTCGGCCATAAACGATGGGATTGTACATGAAATTGCTGCCGGGTTCACCAAGCACCCGCATCTGCAGCACATTTCGGAGACTGATTGCAGCCGCGCAGTCGATCGGAGGCGGAATGTAGCCGTCCTCGAGTGGCTTGCCGCCGCCGAAGATATTGCCGCTGGTAGACAGCCATTCGCAACGCTCGTCCCAGTCGCTCAACCCGGTGAATGGGTCGTCGAGATCTATAATCCCGTCCGCCTCCATCGCGAGCAATGTCCCAGCAGTGAAGGTCTTCGTGATCGAGGCCACGAGGTAACTCGTGTCTGCGGTTGTCTTCTCTTCCGCATCATGGTCCTGCCAGCCAATCCCCTCGGCGGCAACGATCTTTCCGTCCCTGACGATGGCATAGGACATGCTGGGCACATCATGCTCTAACCTGTATTCGCGGGCAAACCGGTCGAATTCAGCCAGTTTCTCTGTCAGAGAAAGTTCTACCACTTCCTGAGCATGTGCGACACTCGTGCCGATAAGGGCAGTGAGAAGAACAAGTGAAAGAGAAACGAAGAAGTGCATCGAGGTCTCCACGGCCGAGTGCGAGAAACCTATATCTTGGCTCCATGGCAGTCCACCTCACCAGAAATTGCCTGATTGCCCTTGCAAGGACTGTCTCAAGCTGGCGGCAGCACTCCTTTAGCACATGCCAGGTGAGCTTCTGCCAGGCGAGGCCTGACGAATAAGGGCCGCCAGATCACCTCCCGTGCAAGTTAGCCCTTGATGATATCAAGCCCTCAACTGAGACTTGATGCGTGGCATTATCCGGCGGCTGACGGGAACATCGCTACCATCCACCAACGACAATGTGCCGGTGCCGCTCGCATCGCGTTCAAGCCGCACGATGCAGGTGCTGTTCACGATGTGTGACCGGTGCACTCTCAGAAACGTATCTGGCAGACTGTCTTCCAGTCCGCTGAGGCTGCCGGAATGAAGCAGCGTTGCACCCCCTTCGAGGAACAGCTCGACGTAATCGCCCGCCCCCTGACAGCGGATGATGCGATCGGCAGGCATCAATGTGATACGGCTGCCGTCGAGCACGCTTACCGGGCTCGGGGCGGCACGCTCACGTGCCTGGTCGAGCGCAGCTTCAAGGCGCGCCGCATCGGCAACGGCAGCTGCACGTTCTCGCCTGGTGGCGACCAGCGCCAGCGCCTGCTGCACAAACAGAAACCCTAGCAGGGCGGCGACCGCGTAGTAAAAAGCAATGTCCAGGAACGCGAACGGTCCTAACAGGCACAGCGCGGCGAATGCGGTAAATGCCGCCAGATAGGCAGCCGCCCCCGGCTGACGTGCTGCCATCCAGCGGACCAGCACAACAACTCCTGCAAGTGTCGGGAGCAATGTCGCGAGGACGGTCTTCAGATCAAAGCCAGGCACCAGCATCAGAATGAAAGCGATCACACCTTGTGTGCCGAGCGTCGCCCGAACCCAGTACCACCTCGCAAAGCGACGCCAGAGGTGAGCGGTCAGGCAACTGCCGAAGCCGAAAGCGCAAAAGAGGATCGCCAGAAGTCGGAGATCATGCACCGGATAGGGATAGGTCCAGAGACCTCTCGACACCTCGGCAAGCAATTGACCGGCAGCGAACAGCGAAAGAAGCGCCAGCAGAACCGCATCACCGCGAAGCACCCTGCTGCCCGCAGCAAGAACGCCGAAGTAAAGCGTCGCGATGAGGAAAGCACCGAAGGTGATCAGCGCAGGCCAGTAGAGGCGCAGCAGGTGGTCGGAGAGAAGCCGGTGGCGGTCGATCAGGATCGCATGGACCGGCTGGGTCAAATTAAACATTCCATGCTGCGCCGACATGCGGATGGTTATCCGGTTCATGCCTTTGCGGAGCAGATCAGGCGGCAGGTAGAACTGTGTGTCCATCTCGCCGGCACGCTCCATATCTGCGGACGCTCCCGGCAAGCCGTTGCTGCCGATGGCGGTGCCGTTCAGATGGACGGTGCTCGCGTTCTTGCCTGACAAATACAGCGCAAGCGGTTCGCGCGCGATCCGGTCATCCGGTATTTCGAACCAGCCTTGCAGCTCGATGAGGCGCCCCTGTGGATCCACGTCACCTACACTGGTGGTGTGACAACTCGAAAGCAGCGCTGCTCCAGCTGACGCAGGCGAACATTGCACGAGGCGGGCTGGCGCGATCGGCTCCGCGCGGGCGGCGGAGACGCAAGACACCAGGAGAGCCAGGGCAAGAAGAAAGCGGCGCATGGCGGGTGTCTCTACCGTCTATCGTCTGGATTTCCCAACCGCTCACAGGACGAACGCCGCCGCTCGCCGACGATGCCTGTCCCGAACGCTGGAACTGCGTGACTTCTGGCGTTCAAGTTTCGCACCTTCGCCTTGCTCCCGCTTGCTCTCTTCAGAAGACTCCCTCGGCAAGTGAAACTCCAACCTCTTCTCGTGAGGAAACAAAATGATCTTCAGTTCGATAGCAGCATTCGCGGCGATGCTGGCAGCGCCGGCAGAAACTGCCGTGACGATCCCTGCAGCTTCAGAAATGCCGATCGTATTCGAAGCAAGTGACGGAAGCTCCGTTCCCGCACTGCGCGGGAGCCTCCAGGTGCTGGAGCGACGCGGGGATCCGGACAGCCGCCAGATCACGCTGCACTATGTCCGGTTCCCCGCCACGACAGCCGAGCCGGGCGCTCCGATTGTCTACCTCGCTGGCGGTCCAGGCGGATCGGGTATCGGCACGGCCAAGGGTGAGCGCTTTTCGCTGTTCATGGCATTGCGAGAGTTTGGCGATGTTATCGCTTTCGATCAGCGTGGCACCGGCGAAGCCAGCGATCTTCCTGATTGCACCTCAAATATCGTGGAGCCCGGAGATCGAGTCCTGTCCGATACCGAGCGCACAGGTCTTTACCGTGCCGCAGCCCGGGAATGCGCTGCCTTCTGGGAGGGCAATGGCATCGATCTGAAGGGTTATTCGACGCTTGAGAGCGCAGCCGATCTTGACGATCTGCGTTCGCATCTGGGCGCGGAGAAGATCAGCCTCTGGGGCATTTCCTATGGCACGCATCTCGCGCTTGCGGCAATGAAGACCATGCCAGAGCGGCTCGACCGGGTCATTCTTGCAAGTGCCGAGGGCTTGGCGCAGACGGTCAAGCTGCCCGCCCGGACTGACGCCTATTTCATGCGTTTGCAGAAGGCTATCGATAAACAGCCAGCGGCCAGGGCGATGTTCCCCGATATTCGCTCGCTCATGGATCAGGTTCATCGGCAGCTGGACGCCGAGCCCATATCGCTCTCTGTAATTGACAAAGACGGCAAGGAGCAAAGTGTCCTGATAACCCGCGCCACGATGCAAGGGATCGCCGCCGGTATGATCGCCGATCCTGCCAGCGCAGCCATTCTGCTCCACATGTATCGGGAGATCGCCGCCGGCGGCACAGGCATGCTCCACATGGTTATTCCGCGCTACTTCATGCCCGGAGGTCCTATACGCCTCTCTGCGATGCCGACCGCCATGGATGTAGCCTCCGGCATCAGTGAGGAAAGACTGACTTTGGTGACCAGACAGGGTCGCACCGCATTGTTGGGGTTGGCGCTCAACTTTCCAATGCCGCAGATACGCGATGAACTTTCTGAGCTCGATCTGGGCGACGGATTTCGTGAGGAAGCGCGAAGTGATGTGCCTACATTGCTGCTGACCGGAACATTGGACGGCCGCACCTACCCTGATGCGCAGCTCGAAGCGGTCGCGGGCCTCAGCAATCTCAGCCGGGTCACAATCGAGAACGCCGGTCACAACCTGTTTACGGTCAGCCCCGAAGTTTTAGCCGCTATCAACGCTTTTTTTAGAGGCACCGAAGTGCCAGACACGATTATAGCGCCTCTGCCGGATTTTACTTCGCCGATACCTGAGGGCTGAGTGGGTAGCTGCAGCCAAGCGATTTCCAAAGACTTCGAGGCGGCGGGAGCGCCAAACGGACCGGGCGATCGGGCTGCTTGACGCCCCCTCGATCACGTTAAAACTTAAAGGTTAAAGACCTGCCGCGAATGCAGGGTGATAGAAGATTGGGAGTAAGGGCGCTCTATCGCCTACAAGCATGGAGAGTTGATGCTCTGGAAATATCGGAGCACGGGTTTCGCAGCCATCTCCTCCTGCAAAGCAACCTTTTCGCCCTTTGGAAGAAAAGCTCTACAGTCGTCTCATTGGTTGGTGGAGCCGCTATAGATCGGCGCTGAACCAAGCCTCAGCGGAACGCTAGAGAAAGGGGAAGATCTTTCGAAGAGGCACCATGGCTCTGTTAGGGCGGGATTCTGCCCTCGCCAGCCTCGCGGACGTCCGGTCGTGCTTTATCGCCGTCTCTCGGAGACGACGGGCAGCGACTGGATCGGAATGAGCGGAAGCGAGCTGACGCGCTTTCCTAGCCAGTTGTGCATAGTAGATCGAGTCGCGTAGTTCGGTCACGTCGAAGATACTAGGGTCCGGACTCATTAGAGCCACCAGGTGACGATGGCTGCGATAGCGATTGTGGCCATAAAGGTCTTGATGTTGCGGTCGAAGCGGGTGGCGACCCG
>NZ_JAAFZT010000019.1 GCF_013336795.1 Alteripontixanthobacter muriae
GTTCCCGCAAGTGCGGCAGTGATCATTTACGATTCTCCGGGCGCTGTCCAGCCCTCTGAGAACGTCTTGTTCCAGACCGCGAACCAGACGGGCACCACTGTTGAGGGTGTGACCAACCAGACTAACACGATGGTCTTTTTTACATCCAATGAACCGCTGAGGACGACTGGGAGCGAAGGTCAGTCAAGACTGGGTGCAGTTGACGGCAGCCTGGATCAGGTGTTGTTCGGCCTAAGTGACATGCAGCTGACGTTCACCGAGGCGGAGTTTAATCTTTTCAACGCTTTTCCGGATACCAGCACAGTCACCATCACGCTCAGCTCCGGGCTTACTCAGACATTCGATTTGGCTCCGAACGGCCAAAATTTCTTCGGGGTCAGAGCCACTGATGGAGATACTCTGACGAGCGTCAACTTCAATACCAACGGCAGCGGTGTTTCTGATCTAAGGCAGGTTCGCATCGGCGGTATCAGCTCGCAGATCGGTGCAGTACCTGAGCCCACCACTTGGGCAATGATGCTGTTCGGCTTTGGTGC
>NZ_JAAFZT010000001.1 GCF_013336795.1 Alteripontixanthobacter muriae
GAGGTTTGGCGACCCGCTACGACAAACGAGCCGACAACTTTCTGGCCGCCATCAAGCTCTTCTCAGCACGTCTCTGGATCAACGCTTACGAGTCTACTGCCTAGAGCGGCAGAAAAAGCAACCGTGTGTAAGCGCTAACGGTAAGCTCAGGCCGCTTGAGACTGATTAAACCGCTTTCGAGCCCAGCGCGTACCATAGACCGGCACAGCCACTGAAAGAACAATCCCGCCCAGTGAGCAGAAGGCGATCCACCACGCCATCAGCGTGCCGCCCGACTGCCACAAAGCATAGATGACGGGAACGGCAAGGACCAAGCCGCGGATCTCGTTAAGCACGAGAAGAACGACTCCACCCTTGAGGAGAAAATCGAGCCAGGATGAGATTCTTGCGTTCATGGCAACGGTTCTGCGGCACCAAGATTAAAAATTACCTTACGCGCCGCAAAGATTGAGGTTTGTGAGGGGACGTCGATGGTTCGCACCGGATATTGCCGAACATTTAGCATACATGATTTCAACCGACCGGCACCTTGCAGGTTCCGAGAACTTGGCAAATTCTAGCGATCTCCTTCCGCGGGTTTGATAGCGGAAAGGGCCGCTTCTCCTCTCAGAACATCGAATTAGAGCTAATACTAATTGCCTTCTTCTGCTTGGCTGATGGGACCATCCCACGCAAAGCGAGAATTCAGCTAAAGTAGCTTTGAACATTAAGGCAAATGATTGCCATGCCTGCTCTGTACCGTTTTATTTTGAGATACTTCGCTGCCAGAGAAGCCAAGCTGCCGTTTCAGTGATTCTCACGATCAGGAGATATGCTGATAGTGAGCAATGATGCAGGAGTCCTTCTTCTACAGCTTCCGCATAAACTATTATGTGCAGGATGGCTTCTTGCTGCGCTTGAGTGAACGTGCTTTCTAACCCGCACCAACCGACATCTTCTGCTGATCGCTTCAGCATTTGACCTGACCCGCCATGTTCGCGGTGCTAATCTCGGGGAATGCCGGTTCGCGACGTTCTCCTCCTGGTAGTCCTATGCCTGATCTGGGCGGCCAACGTTATCGTCAGCCGTATCGTCGTGACTGACATGGCTATTCCGCCGCTTTTTTATGCCGCAATGCGTTCGCTGGTCGTGGTCGTAGCTTTGTTTCCATGGCTTAGATGGCCAGGAAAGGATTGGTGGCGCGTTGCGTTGGTGACCACCTCGGTGAGCGGAGGCGGTTTCGCCCTTCTGTTTGTAGGCTTGCAGGATGCGACACCCTCGTCCTCCGCCATCGTACAGCTCTCAGGCGCGCCGATGACAGTATTGCTGGCCATCGTGATACTCAAGGAACGTGTCCGCTGGCGGCGCGGCATAGGCATCGGCATGGCCTTGTGCGGCGTCTTGATCGCGATCGCATCGCCCACCGGCTGGGAGAACAGCGGCGGGCTGCTCTATGTGTTTGCCGGCGCTTTCGTTGGTGCGCTGGGATCAGTATACCTCAAGACGATCGATCTTTCGGCACTACGGCTGATGGCTTGGGCGGGCTTCTTCTCTACCATGCTGCTGCTCCCTCTCAGCATCTTGCTTGAGAGTGCACAGATTACGAGTTCGTTCGCCGTATCATGGCAGCTGGGAGGCGCACTGCTGTTTTCAGGGATAGTCGTCTCTGTCTTCGCACATACCTTGTACTTCCACATTTTGCAGCGGAACGAAGCGGGCATAGTAGCGCCGATTACCCTGCTCACGCCGATCTTCACCATTATGATGGGCGCAGGCGTAACAGGTGATGAAGTGGGATGGGTTATGGTCGCTGGAGCTACTCTTGCAGCAAGCGGCGTATTGGTGATTGCAGTGCGGCCGAGTTCGACCTTCTTCAAAGGACTGCTGATTAGAACGCGGATCTGATGATTTGTATGCTATGGGATCAGCGCATACCCGCGTTTGTGTAAGCGTGCGAATGGAGCACTGCTTCTCATCCTCAACGAGATTCGGGATATTTTACCCGGCGACTCCGTAATTTACGGAGTACACCAGGCTGGCTATACGCTTGCCGTCGCATGGCTGGGAAACTGCTCACTCGGGTGCGTCGCGCTGTTGGTAACGGTACCTACGCTGGCATTGAAAAAATTACGAAGAACACATCCTCAGCCTAGCTAAAGCACCCCATGAAACTGCTTGCGGTCTTACCGCATCCTCGCCCTCGACGAAGGTTCGGAATCTTTTGTTTGGCTGGCTATTTATACTGGGTACAAAGCAGACTGGTAGAGGAGAGGTCTCGTGGGAAGATTCCGATATTTTGCGGCAACTTTGCCTTGCCTTACAGCGGCCGGCATGACGATGTCTCCCTCTGCCGCGATGGCGAGACCGAAGGAGGTGAGCTTCACTGCCATCACGCAAGAAGATCCAATGCCTTCCAGCGCACAACTATCTCCCCTCACTCCGACTTCCGAGGGGCTTCCGGCGCCGAACGCCTCTGGCGCGGTCATCACGATCGGCCCGGAAGGGGTTCAATCAGAGGCGCCGATTTACGCGATCCGCTCCACAGTCGCAGGCAGTGGGCTGCTTGTTGATTTTACGTCGTCGCCGCCGTCTGCGCAGAACCGGCAAGGTTTAATCACGCAAGAACAAATTTATCCTCAAGGTTCGCCAATCGCGGGTGTTGTTACCAGCAGATTCGGTGTTCGGATGCACCCTCTCACCGGCGGGCGCAGAGCGCACCAGGGCATTGATATCGCAGCAAGCGCTGGAACGCCGATCAGAGCGACAGCAAACGGCTTTGTGTCTGTGGCTGGCTGGGGAGGCGGTTACGGTCTGCTGGTTACAATCGACCATCCTGCCGGTCTGCAGACGCGCTACGCCCACCTGTCGCGGCTCAATGTCCGGCCCGGGCAAGATGTGGCGCAAGGCGACATTATTGGTTTCGTCGGATCGACTGGCAACTCTACTGGACCGCATTTGCATTACGAAGTTCGCCGAGACGGATTGGCTGTAGATCCCGCTGTAGATTAAGGTCGCTCGCGCCGCCATGTTTCGTCGTCTTACTGGCTTTCACGAACGATTTGATGCCCCGCCTTTGCAACCGCCAGAGGAGCTTGCGATCGGGCGTTCTAGGTCACTTTCTGTTTCGTAATGATTGGCGCCATATTCACGCTAAAACGACGAACTACCTCATCTAGCTGGGCCTGGTCGCCCGAACGGCGCGTGGAAGACGCCTGAACGACTCGGCCTGGGCGCATCTCGTAGTTGGCGCCGCCGCAAAATGGGGCGAATGGCAATCAGGACGGCCTGTTGATGACATCGTAGCTAGTCGGCCGCTGTTAACCTTGCTCGCCTAATTCAGGCGCATCAATTCGCTTGTTGAGCGCATCGAAAACTCGACGCTAGAAAGTTTCTTAAAAGAAAGCATATTAGCAGAAACAATGATGGAGCGCGCCAGTGGGCCAACCGATACGATATGTAATTCCGATCGATGCTGAGGACACCGATGCCTGGTCGCTGGCGCTTGTTGAAGCTGAAAACAAGGGCGAGGAGGCTTCGCCCCCCGCCGAAGATTACATTCTGCTCACGCACGCTAAAGCGGACCTAAATGTCGCTTCACTGGCTCGCCAGATGCACGAAGCCGCGGCCAAGGAGCTATTCGCTGGCCGCACACTCGAGCTATCGCAGGGTGCACGGCTTCGACATGCTACAGCGCGCACGCTCGAATACGATGTGGAGAACGCAGCAATTATCGCTTGGGATGCGGACGACAAAATACTGGATAAACTCGAAGAACTTAGGAATCTGACGGCAATCATCGCCGTTCCAAGGAACGTTGATAACATCGAGAAGTGGGTGGAACAATGGAGCCCGGACGTTCACGGACAACAGCCGAGCAAACCCCTCCCTTTTATAGATGATCCCGTTGTTGAAAAAGCGCTTACATGGCTAACGAACGGGGTCACTCTCTCCAAAAGGCATTTAACTGCGGCTGACCAGAGGCAGGTCGATGCGACGCTGCGTATTTTGCGCGCGAAAGATCACAAGTTTCAGCCTGACAAGATCAAATATTGGGCCATGAGCCAAGGCTGGAAAAAGCCTGCCGCTGAGAAGCTGGCGAAGCTGGCTGAGCAGATCGGCGCGATAAAGTCTAAGCCCTTCCTCAGTAAAAACTGGAATTGGCAAGAGCGGTATAATTCCTGGTCACGGTAGCACACACCTTCGGCGATGGAATCTACGCTAGCGAGCACCGTCGACGCGCCTTGCGCAAGAAGCTGCCGGCACCTGACCGTTCGCGAGAATTTCTGTTCGCATGCGCTGGGCAGAACATCTCAGGCGATTTAATTTTTACCATTTTCTGCGACCCGCGAGAAAAGCAACTTTTGCCCGATCTTTGCGTGAAGCTTCTCATCCTCGGCGTCGCTGGCAACCTTTGCTGCGTCACCCCCGCCCGGGAAGGTGTCCGCCATGCCCGCGACCGGCCTGCCGCTTCCAAAAAGCAATCATCATGTGGTGAATGCCGTGCTTGGCCGCGAGCTCCGCCAGCGTCCGGTCACCCCGGATCGCCTCGTGCTCATGGTTCATTGCTGTCGAGGGCTTCTTCGCGCAACTAACCCGGCGGCCGCTCAAGAGCGGCGTCTTTCATTCGCTCATCAATCTCCAGGCCGCGATCAATCGCCTCATCCACGTGTACAACGCGAAAGACCTCAAACCCTTCGCCTATAAGGCTGATCCTGATGCAACCATCGTAGCTCGAAACCGCAGGTTCTAAACGTTGGGATCAATCCGCTAATTCGTATACGAATAGGTCAACGATCCAATCATTATCCAAAGCAAAATCGTAAGGGAAAGAGCCGCGGACAAGTTTAACTGAGGCGTAAGTCGTGACCTTATCTCCTCCCGTTGCTGAAGGGCACCATCTGAAGAACTCCGCCCTGATGAAATGGGCTCGGCCTTCAATAGTGCGGCGCTGATGGCCGATTCGGTGATTACGTTATTAAACTTGCAGCCGAATAAGCAGCCGCTCGTCCAAATAACACGCGCAGCAACAAGACCAAGTTCAGGTAGCTCGACCTCTAGCCCATCCTCGAGAGCCAAGCCCGGCTGCACGACTTCCAGCAAAAAACCCTCAGGCGAGATGTCGCGTACTACAACTCGAAGATCTTCAGCAGACGAGGCGCTTGCAACAGCAGAAAGGGTAAGAAGACGTCGCTCTGAAGACCGGCGTTCCGAAACTACGCCAAGGTCGGAAAAGGTGTGATCGCTGTCAGGCGATGGGCCAAGAACGGCAGTTATTCGCATACGTCGATTATCTCCTCCTGTGAGAGGAATAAAGAAAACTCATTAAGTAAAGATTGCCAAAGCTCCAAACCGCACGATCCGCAACCTGCCAACTTCGCTGTGATAGATGGAGCGCATCTATGCCTAGGGCCTGCTGCGCTTCGCTGCGCAGCCAGCTCTTGAGCCCTGCTCACGCGAAAAGCCGCACGACTTCGATATCACCTGGAGAGAGATCGCAGTGAAAGCAACATTCACGAATGGATCTAGAGTGCGGTAAATCCCGCAAAGGTGCCTTGACGTGCCTCACGAATGCACTTACGCGAAACAATCTGCGGTTCCGGCGAACCAGAATACATTTCGTAGTCGCCAAATCATCGCAGCGGGCCCTTGGCTCGGCGAACAGCAATTCATCCTTAGATGGGTCTTTTCCCAACCACGTTTCCAGGTGAGTTATAGCGGCATACTAAGATCTGCTCACTCTTGCCCGTTCTGGTTGAACAACCGACTTCGCGGGTGTCTCGCCAGATGATCTGCGTATAATGGCTTACATCTTGAACCTTCAATGTTGTGCTGTTTGCGGGGAACACGCCGGGCTTGAAGTAGCGCTTTTCTGCAATCCACGCGCCGACTATTCTCTCCGCTCCGAACTTCCCAGGTGTACTCATATTTGAGAGTTTCGCCTCGTGAGGATGGCATAGATCCTGCCGACTTCGACTATAGAAGCTATCAAATCTCTCCACCTCCATAAGTAAGTCTTTCGCTGCCAGGCCGCTATCGACTTGAAAACGTCGCTTTCGGACAACCTTAGCGTGTTGCTCGATCCACTGTGCCGCCGTGCATCCGATATTTGCACCGCATCCCAATTGGAGTGTAAGATCGATCGCGTGGGCGACTTGACGGCCTCTCGTTGATGCAGATTGCAGCGTGGCGATGGTGCTGCGGAGCGCCGCAAAAGTTCGGGCTCTGCTCTGTCAGGAACGTACGACCTTCCGGATGATCACGTCGGATCCATGAGCACGAGCACGATGGGATTCTGGCACTCCTTCTACAAAGAACCCGGCATGTTGGCTTAATCTCGGAACGCGCGGGTAAGTTGCTCTCTTATAGGCCGCGTCAAGTAGGAGATAATCGATCGCTCGCCCGTACCCACAAAAGCTTCCGCAGGCATTCCGGGAATAAGCTGCAACTTACTTCCATTGTCCCTCGCGAACTGGACACGTACGCGGTAGAACTCCATTCCAGTCGACTGATCACGCTGAGATTCTGCAGAAACAAACGTTATGGTGCCGGGGAGCTCCGGCGTAGTATTTGCATTTAGAGCCGACAGTCGTATGCGCGCATCCTGGCCCACTCGCAGTTCATCAATCTCGTCTGATCTTACGACGCCTTCGAAGATGAGCTGATCTTCTTGCGGAACAATGCGCAAGATGGCTTCGCCAGGGGCCACAACGTCGCCGATCGCGTTATAAGCCATCTGGTCTACGACACCCGGAAACGGAGCGCGGATCACGCTCCGGTCGAACCTATCTGAGGCGCTTGCACTCTGAATCTGTTGTTCATTGAGCAGAGCATCCACTCTGTTCAGTTCTTCTCCCGCGCGGGCTCGTGCTGCTTGCTCGACCTGCACCTGCTGTTCGCGTGCTTCCGCGATACGGGCCTCTGTCCCTGCAATGTCTGCTTGAATAGCTCCGATCGAACCGTCCAATCCAATCGCAGTTCGCTCCATCTCGTTAAGTTTTGCTATTGTCACATAGCCCTTCTCCCGCAGCCTGCGTAATCCTTCTAGTTCCGGCTGTATGAGCTCGCGCTGCAGTTCCAGAGCATTTATTTGTGCGCCGTAGCTTTCGATCTGCCGGTTGAGCTGCGAGATACGCTCCGCAAGCTGCCGTCGCACGCTAACTCTTTCGCTGCGATCTAATTCGAATTGGCGTAGTTCAGCTTCAACCGCCTGCTGAGCGGAAATGTCGGATCTGTTTAGCAGCGCCTTCGGTAAAGCAATCGCGCCGGCCCCAGCAATCTGTGCTTGCAGGCGCGCCCGCTGCGCAAGAAGACGATCTACTGAGCGCTCCGAAAGCTCTGCGCTGACTGATGAAACGCTCGTGTCGAGCCTGAGGAGAACAGAACCTTCTTCAACTTTTTCGCCGTTTTCAACAGCGATCGCCTCGATGACGCCTCCGGTAGGGTGAGCAATCCTTTTGACCTCGGATGCTGGCACCAGCTCCCCGCCAATGATAACGGCCCCGTTAATCTGGGTCATCGTTGCAGCGACGAGAACAATCAAAAGAAGCGCCGAAACCGCAGCCCAGACGGGCCACAACTGCATACTCTTTCCAGCCGGCGACGCTACATCTTCACCAATTGAGAGAGCCCCTGAAGTTGATCGCGGACCATCGACTTCAACCACTCTGCGCCGCCCTTACAGTCACAGCATTTCGCGGATCAACTTCAGGCTTATCTCTGCCCACGAGGCCCATTTTCGATAGAACGGCCTGCCGATCTCCGAAGTCGAGGATCGCTCCTCCCTTCAATACAGCAATCTTGTTCATGAAACTTAGGATAGATGGCCTATGCGCCACGAGCACCGTAATTGCTCCTCGTTTACGCAGCCCCACTATGGCCCTTCCAAGTGCATGCTCCCCTTCGAGGTCAAGATTGGAATTTGGCTCATCCAGAACCACTAAGAACGGCTTGCCAAACAATGCCCGCGCAAGGCCAATCCGTTGCCTCTGCCCAGCCGACAAGTTCAAGCCTTCCGGACCAACTGAGGTATCATACCCGGCGGGCAGCGCAAGGACCATCTCATGCACAGCAGCTGCTTGAGCCGCATCGATGATGTCATGAGACGAGGCGGTCGGGTCGAAGCGCGCGATGTTCTCGGCTACCGTTCCTTCAAACAAATCGGCTTGTTGTGGTAAATACCCAAGGTGAGCTCCGAGGCGATGAGACTCCCATTGATCAAGTGCGGCGCCATCCAATCGGATCTCCCCGGAGAGCGGAGTCCATATGCCGGTCAACGCCTTAACAAGACTTGTCTTTCCCGCGGCACTTGGGCCCACAACTCCCAGCGCCTCTCCAGCCTCAAGCTTAAAGGTGGCGTTTCGTAGTATAACGTGGCTTCCTGCCGGCGCCTTGATGGCGAGCGACTCGACCGAGAGAGAGCGCCGTGGGGGCGGAAGCTCCAGCCTCGAAAATTCATCAACGTTGCTGTGACGCAGGTGAGTTTCTAAGCGCTCCCAGCCTTGCCTTGCCGCTGTCAATCCACGCCAGTTTGCTATGGCTTGGTCTATCGGAGCAAGCGCGCGAGCAGCCAAGATGGAAGCAGCAAAGACAATGCCGCCGCTAGCTTCGCCGCGCAGATAAAGCAGCGCTCCGACCGTCAACACTAAGGATTGCAAGAAGAGGCGGAACACCTTGCTAAACCCTCCTAGCTGACCACTGACTCGTGCTAGAGCGTCCTGATCTGCTAAATAGGTAGAATTAACGTGCTGCCAGCGTTGCTTCATTCGCCCACGCATCCCGAGCGCATGTACAACCTCCATCTGCCGCTGAGTGTCCAGCGCGAGTCGTGTTCGCTGCGAGAGTGTCTGCGCAACCTTCTGCATCGGTTCGCGGCTCAGTCGGTCATTGAGAAGCGTAATAGCGATCAGGACTAATGCTCCCGCGAGTGCTGTAAGACCGAGCCAGGCATGCAGCAAAGTTAAAAGGCCCAAGAACAGCAGCACCCAAGGCAGATCGAGAATGGCGCCAGGACCTGAGCCAGCCAAAAAGTTGCGAATAGCGTCCAGGTCACGTTGGGGGGTCATTCCATCACCGCCGTCCCGCTCTCCTCTAAGCTGAGCATCAGCTATCAAGTCTTGAACGTGCCCGGTGAGCTGCCGATCAAACTGAGCAGCCACATCTGACAAGATTCGTGCGCGCAGCACCTCGAATATGCCTAAAAAGAAATAAATCACGGTCACGATTGTGAGCAAGCCTACAAGGGTGGGCACACTGCCGCTCGGCATGACCGAGTCATATATGAGAAGCATGTATAAAGGGCCCGCCAAAAACAATATGTTGAGCAGAGCGCTCAAAATTGCGACAGCAGCGATAGCTTTCCTTGTGCCAAGCGCCGACCGTAATTTGGGTCCTCCGGTCAAGCGAGCCTCCGGCGCGGTTCCTCTGCTTAGCATGGGCAGTTTCGTTCCTCGGAGTCGATTAGGAAAGCTCGCCACGAGCATTTTTGGTCGCCAGCAGGCGATAGCGTGGCTGGTCCAAATAGCAGGATTTTGGTCCTCGTCCACGGCCAAGTCACTCGAAAGCTTAACCGGATTTATCATCATGAGAGACTTCGGAAGTGTTTCGATGCCGCTGTTAAACAGCCCGAGGCTTGCGGGCCGGAAATTCACAGGCAGGTCGGAGACAGACTGCCTGCCAAACTCTTCTCAGGCAAGGCGCCTATTCAGATGCACCTGCACCTCGTCCGTTGCAAATACCGTGGCGGCGTGCATCTGCCATGAGCGCTTCACCAAAACGCGCCATCCGGAATAGCTAAGCTATTCAGTTGGCGTCTGATTTAGGGACAAAGCTGCAGATTGCCGTAGCGATGACTGAGCAATTGTGCCAGTTAGGCAGGAATGGAGGGTCGCTCTTCCCCAAAATTGTTAGTTGCAACGAGGTAAAGGTTACATGACCACTATAAATGGTACTGAGGGAGGTGAAACCCTCATCGGCACGGCAGGCGCTGACACTATCGACGGCCTTGGAGGCAACGACAACATCTACGGAGAGGCGGGAGATGATATTCTTCGAGGCGGATCCGGAAACGATTATATTGAAGGAGGGTCAGGTTCGGACCTCCTAGACGGTGGTGAAGGCGATGACCGGCTAGAAGACGGCGAAGGTGGGTCCGACACTTTTCTTGGTGGCGGCGGCAACGATACGATCTTCATCGCGCGGGGCGATTCAGGTGCCTACGAGCAGGTGCGTATCGAAGGCGGTGACGGCGCCGATAGGCTGACCTACCAAAATCAGAGCAGAGGTTCTGTCTCGATCGACATGGGTGCAGGGGAGGACTACGTTTCCCTCTTCACCGTTCAAGACGAGGCAACGCTTACCCTCGGTACAGGCCGCGATGTTCTCGAACTTCCGGGCTTCCTCAGCAGCAATTTGAATGGTCCGATCATTGTTACGGACTTTGCAGCTGGTGCAATCGGCGACCGTCTGGAATGGTCATCATTCCTCAGCAATTATCTGACCGGTTGGGACCAGAGCACTAACCCGTTCGCCACTGGCCACCTGCGTCTTGTGCAAAGCGGTGCGGACACGCTTCTCCAGATCGACAGAGATGGCGGTGGGGACGGCTTCACAACGGTTATTACACTCCAGAATACTACTGCTGATGCTTTAACGACTGAAAACCTTGGTGGCTTTCCACCTGATGGCAGCGCCGTCTTGGGACAGGTAATCACTGGTACTGAGGAGCGCGATATTCTCAACGGCACAGTAGGTGCTGACACTATTGACGGACTTGGGGGTAATGACGACATAAACGGTGGCGTTGGTAACGACATTCTCCGAGGAGGTGCAGGAAATGATTACCTCAATGGAGGGGCAGGTTCAGACCTGGTCGAAGGCGGTGCAGGAGATGACTTTTTCGAAGATAGCGACGGCGGCTCTGATACGCTTTCTGGGGGAGACGGCAACGACAATTTCTTCATCTCGCGGAGCGATCGAGGCGCATTCGAGGAGGTCCGCATCGAAGGCGGTGATGGCGCCGATAGGGTAAGCTACTATAATCTCAACGCCGGTCTTGTTTCGATCAACGTGGGCGCAGGTGACGATCTTGTGTCCATCCTCACAGTACAGGATGGGGCAAGTATAACTTTGGGAGCGGGCCGCGACGTACTCGAACTGCACGGTTCCCTTCGAAACCACCTGACTGGTCCGCTTATCATTTCTGACTTTGAGGCTGGTGCGAGTGGAGACCGGTTGGAATGGTCAGCATTCCTCGATGGCTATCTTACCAACTGGGACCAGAGCACTAACCCGTTCGCCACTGGCCACCTGCGTCTTGTGCAAAGCGGTGCGGACACGCTTCTCCAGATCGACAGAGACGGCGGCGCTAATAGCTATTCGACGGTGGTCACGTTGCAGAGCACCACCGCATTTAACCTAACTGCCGAAAACCTGGACGGCTGGTTTCATGGCGGCGAACGCTTCTACGGTTCCGCGGGTGATGACTACATAGACGGCGCGTTTGGTGACGACCAGATCTTCGGCTACGATGGCGCAGACACGCTCCGCGGCGGCACGGGCTTTGATTACCTGAACGGCGGTTTGGGTGACGACAAGCTTTACGGCGGAGAGGATGCGGATCACCTGCGCGATCCTGGTGGTAACAACTCCTTCTTTGGTGAGGGAGGCGATGACCGGATCTATTCGGGTACTGGTGCGGACTACGTTGATGGCGGCAGCGGCAATGACAGCGTGTTCTCAGGCGGCGGCGACGACCATGTGCGAGCGGGTGCTGGCGATGACTACGTCTTTGCCAGCTTTGGCAACGACCGCGTCTATGGCGGTGAAGGCATTGACAATGTGCGCGGTTACAATGGTGATGACCAGCTGTTCGGCGAGGCAGGTAATGACCGGCTTTACGGCGGCAACAACAATGACATCATTGTAGGTGGGATCGGGAGTGATTCCCTCTTTGGCGAGGCGGACAACGACATCCTCTACGGCGGGGATGATAATGATTACCTCGACGGCAACTCGGGCGATGACCGGCTCTATGGAGAGGCAGGTGCCGATCAGCTGCGAGGCGGTGCAGGTTTCGACACGCTGGATGGCGGGATTGGGGATGACCGTCTGTTCGGCGGAGATGCCAATGACACCATCTTCGGCGGTGATGGTGCGGACTTCCTTTATGGAGAGATTGGCCTTGATACGCTCGATGGCGGAGCGGGCAATGACATCCTTACAGGCGGCCTCGGAAGCGACACCCTGACCGGAGGCTCGGGAAGTGATGTGTTCCGCTTTGACGGCCCGATCTCTGGCGTGGACCAGATCCTCGACTTCTCGAGCGCTGACGACATGATCAGCCTCAACCGGGCGTTCTTTGACGGCATTGCGGGCTCCGGCACACTTACAGAAGCGGCATTCCACCTCGGCAGCTCAGCCGCAGATGCGGATGACCGTATCATCTACGATCAGGCAAACGGACGCATCTTCTACGATCCCGATGGATCGGGAGCTGCATCGCAAACACTGTTCGCCGCCGTCACACCTGGCACAGAGCTCACCAACTACGACTTCGTCGCCTACGGGTGAGGGACAAAGGCCTGAATAGGCCATCGAAAATTGCTGGAGGAAGCGCATTTCCTCACAAGTTGCGTTTCCTCCAGCACGTCGCCGCTGACACCGATCTGATATCGAACTTCATCGCTTATGCTAAACGGTGTCTTGAGACCTTTGGATAAGATTTGCCACAGGCTCTAATTGGCCCGATAATCTCATCACGCTTCTGCGTGCGGCTGCGCAAGCACTCAGATATGATCCTTCTTAACAAGCTTCGCTATGCCACGCAGCCTAGCGGCTGGCGCCCTCACCCCGACCGGCCGACCACCATGCTTCCATGCGTTGCGTTTGCTTTTTCGCGCGCCGGAGTTGGCTCCGGGAAGAGAATGGTCAGAACTTGTTAGCATCTATGGGTAGGACGGCTCGACTTGACCAATTTTGCGATGGTTAAGTTGGCCACCCCTCCTGTTTGAGAAAGCCCGGCGGGGGTGGCCTTACCTCTCCCCTAACCGGCCGGGGGGGGCTCAGGTCACAATGAACCACGCCGGCCGGGAGCGCGAGCGATGGAGAAAGCCCGGCTCGGCAGCGACTTAGCGTACTGGTGGTGTGCAGGCATCAGATTAATCTTCGCGGTCCACCTGCCAAGTTACACAGAGAGAGAACGAGGAGATTGGCTTGAGAGGCGAACTGTCAAACTAGCAGGAAGCGATTGACGGGATTGTAAGGCGCCAAAAATCGTCTCGAGGAAGCTTTCAAGGTTTTGGATTGTAACGGTTTTGTGCCGGTCACCTATCTTATTATGCCACCTTGGCTTCGAACGCGAGTGGGCTGATGCCGCCCAGATATGAATGTCGGCGACGGGTGTTGTAGAAGCCATTTATGTACTGGAAGATTGCAGTT
>NZ_JAAFZT010000020.1:0-18523 GCF_013336795.1 Alteripontixanthobacter muriae
CAATGATCTGCTCTTCTGAAAACCTCGTTCTCTTCATCTCGTCCGTCCTTCTGTCAGGGCCGGACTCTAATCCAACTTGGAGGAAAATCAGGGGGTCACGTCACTCGGGATCGTTCCTCCCGGCCCATGCAACAGAAAACAAAAACGCCCCGGAAACTGATCCCCGGGGCGTATTTTTCTTATGTGACTTGTAGATCAGTCGACGATCTGCACGAGATGCGGAAGCTTTGCGATGGCTCCTCGAACTTCCGGGGTGTCCTGAAGTTCGACGGTCTTGTGCATCTTGTTAAGCCCGAGACCCACCAACGTTTCCCGCTGGTTCTTGGGCCGACGGATCGGCGAGCTGATCTGTCGGATCTTGATGGTGCTGTTCTTCGCCATATCGATTACTCCGTAACGGCGGCGGCTTCTGCTTCCGCCTCCGCTTCATTGGAACCGCCACGACCCAGCAGGTCCGCAACCTTCTTGCCGCGTCGCTGTGCAACGGACTTCGGCGAGGTTTGATTGACCAGAGCGTCGAAAGTCGCGCGGATCATGTTGTAAGGATTGGATGTGCCGACAGACTTCGTAACCACGTCGGAAACGCCCAGGCTCTCGAACACTGCGCGCATCGGACCACCGGCAATGATGCCGGTACCCGGAGGCGCAGTGCGCAGAGTAACCCTGCCCGCACCAAAATGGCCGTTGCCATCGTGGTGCAGAGTGCGCCCTTCCTTCAGCGGAACGCGAACCATCTTCTTGCGAGCAGCGGCAGTCGCCTTGGTGATCGCTTCCGGTACTTCACGGGCCTTGCCCTTGCCGAAACCGACGCGGCCTGTGCCGTCGCCAACCACGACCAAGGCAGCGAAACCGAAGCGCTTACCGCCCTTCACCGTCTTGGAGACGCGATTGATGTGCACCAGTTTCTCGATGATACCGTCATCTTCTTCCTGACGTCCGCCGCGGCGATCATCACGTCCACGGCCACGGCCACGGCCGCCATCGCGCCCACCGTCACGGCCGCCGCCGCCGCCGCGCGAATTGCGCTGGTTACGCGGCTGCGATGGATCGCCACCGGCAGGCGACTGGTTCTCGAAAGCTTCCGTAGGAGCAACAGTCGGGGTTGGCGTGGCACCGGCATTGTCGACCTGAGGCTGCGGGGTTACCGCGTGCTCGGTCTCTGCTACAGCAGGCGTGTTCGGCGCGTTTTCGGGCTTGTTTTCGTCAGCCATAATCAGAACTCCAGCCCGCCTTCACGGGCGGCATCGGCCAGCGCCTTGACGCGGCCATGGAAGAGGAAACCACCGCGGTCGAACACGACAGTCGTGACACCCGCCTTCTTTGCGGCTGCGGCAATATCCTTGCCCACCTGGCTGGCGGCTTCGACATTGGCGCCGGACTTGTCGGCACCGAGGGTCGAGGCAGCAGCAAGCGTCCGGCCTTCCGCATCGTTGATGATCTGCGCATAGATATGCTGCCCGGTCCGGTGAACCGAAAGGCGCGGACGCGTTCCGGCCCGGCTCTTCAGCGCGGTCCGCACGCGGCGGCGGCGGCGTTCGAAAAGAGAAAGTTTGGCCATCTTACTTCTTCTTCCCTTCCTTGCGGAAGATATACTCGCCGCGATATTTGATGCCCTTGCCCTTGTAAGGCTCCGGCTTGCGCCAGCTGCGGACTTCCGCAGCGAACTGCCCGACGGCCTGCTTGTCGATACCACTAATTTCGATGGTGGTCTGATCGGGCGTCTTCACTTCGACACCTTCAGGAACATCGAGATCGACATCATGGCTATAGCCGAGCTGAAGCTTGAGCTTCCGTCCCTGACCCTGAGCACGATAACCGACGCCGTTGATCTCGAGCACCTTGGTGTAGCCTTCGGTCACACCTTCGACCAGATTGGAAACGAGCGTGCGCTGCATACCCCAGAAATCACGTGCCTTGCGGCTGTCATTCGCGGGCTTGATAGAGATTTCGTCGTTTTCCACCGCATAGGCGATATCGTCGACGAGCCCCATGGAAAGAGTGCCTTTTGGCCCCTTTACCGTCAGCGTGTTGCTATCGATATTGGCAGTGACACCGTTCGGGATCGCTACCGATTTCTTGCCGATGCGGCTCATCAGAATACCTCCGCCAGCACTTCACCGCCGACGTTCTCGCCGCGTGCTTCGTTATCCGAAAGCACGCCGCGAGGCGTCGAGACGATGGTGATGCCGAGGCCGTTGCGGATCGTCGGCAGTTCCTTGCTACCCGAATACACGCGGCGGCCAGGCTTCGAAACGCGGGCGACATGCTTGATCGCAGGCTCGCCTTCGAAATATTTCAATTCGATCCGCAATGCCGGGTGCTTGCCGCTTGAATCTTCTGAATAGCCGCGAATGTAGCCTTCGCGCTGCAGAACTTCGAGGACATTGGCACGCAGCTTGGAAGCAGGCGAGAGGACAGAGTCCTTCTTCGCGCGCTGGCCGTTGCGAATGCGGGTGAGCATATCACCCAGGGGATCGGTCATAGCCATTCGTCAGATCCTCACCAGCTGGACTTGGTCACGCCCGGAATCATGCCCTTGTTGGCAAGATTTCGGAGTTCGATGCGGTTAAGCCCGAACTTACGGTAGTAGCCGCGCGGACGGCCGGTGGTGGTGCAGCGGTTGCGCACACGTGTGGGATTCGCATTGCGGGGAATTTCAGCAAGCTTCAAACGCGCGATGAGACGTTCGCCTTCCTCCAGCGAGGTGTCATCGGCAATCGCCTTCAGCTTAGCGTATTTCGCCGCATACTTCTTCACGAGCTGCTTGCGCTTCTCGTTCTTGTTTATGGAACTCAGTTTCGCCATGGACTTAAGCTCTCTCCATTAAGCGGCTCACGCCGCTTCCTTCTCTTCCGACTGTTCAGCCGGGAACGGGAAACCGAAGAGACGCAGCAACTCGCGTGCTTCTTCGTCGGTCTTCGCCGTGGTGGTAACGATGATGTCCATACCCCGGACCGTGTCGATCTTGTCGTAAGAGATCTCGGGGAAGACGATCTGCTCCTTCAGGCCCATGGCATAGTTGCCACGCCCGTCGAAGGAACGCGGATTGAGGCCGCGGAAGTCACGAATGCGCGGCATAGCTACGGTGATGAGCCGATCGAGGAACTCATACATGCGTTCCCGCCGCAAGGTAACCTTTGCACCGATTGGCATGCCTTCACGCAGCTTGAACTGCGCGATGGACTTCTTCGCCTTGGTAATCACCGGCTTCTGGCCAGCAATCAGCGCCATCTCTTCTGCTGCCGTCTGGACCTTTTTCTTGTCCTGGCTGGCTTCACCGACACCCATGTTGAGGGTGATCTTCTGCAGCTGCGGAACTTCGAGCCTGTTCTTGTAGCCGAATTTCTCGGTCATCGCCTTGACGATCTCGTCATCAAAACGCTTCTTCATGCGGGGCGTATAATCAGCCATCGATCGTCTCTCCGGATTTCACGGCTACGCGAACCTTCTTTCCGTCGCGTTCCTCAAAACGGACACGGGTCGGCTTGCCGTCCTTCGGATCGGCAACCGCAACCTTGGAAAGGTGCATCGCGGCTTCCCGGCGGTCGATACCGCCCTGCGGATTGGCCTGGTCAGGCTTGCGGTGACGCGAGATCATGTTGATCCCCTCGACAATCACCTTGCCATCCTTCGGCATGATCGTGCGAACCTTGCCGCTTTCGCCCTTGTCCTTGCCGGACAGGATGACGACAGTGTCGCCCTTCTTGATCTTAGCGGAAGCCATTAGAGCACCTCCGGAGCAAGGCTGATGATCTTCATGAAGCCACGACCACGTAATTCACGGACGACGGGGCCAAAGATGCGCGTGCCGATCGGCTCTTCGTTCTTGTTGACGAGAACCGCTGCATTGCCGTCGAAACGGATTACACTGCCGTCAGGCCGACGAACGTCCTTACGAGTGCGGACGATCACCGCGCGGTGAACGTCGCCCTTCTTGACGCGCGCGCGGGGCTGCGCTTCCTTTACGGATACGACGATCACGTCGCCGACGCTGGCCGTACGGCGCTTCGACCCGCCCAGTACCTTGATGCACTGAACGCGTTTGGCGCCGCTGTTGTCGGCAACGTCTAGATTTGACTGCATCTGGATCATCGATGCGTTTCCTTCCTAGTGGCTTGCCGGGTCGCGCCCGGCAGTTCCAAAAAATACGGTGTCGTTCCGCCGGCCCCGTTAGTTGGGGTTGGCAGCTCCGACTTCAAGGTCGGCGTCCACGGCCTGACCTTTGCTGGCCTGCACCCGGTCAATGACACGCCAGGTCTTGGTCTTCGAGATCGGCTTCGTTTCCTCGATGCGAACGGTATCGCCCATCGTGAATTCGTTACCTTCGTCGTGAGCATGGTACTTCTTGGATCGACGGATGATCTTCCCGTAGAGCGGGTGCTTCACCTTCCGTTCGACCAGCACGGTCACGGTCTTGTCAGTTTTGTCGGACGTTACCGTCCCGATCAGAATACGTTTCGGCATCAGTTTTCCTTATGCCCCCTGCGCTTCACTGGAAGCCGTAACGGAGCGTTCGGTCTGCAGCGTCTTGATCTTGGCGATCGAGCGGCGGACTTCGCGAATGCGCGCCGGGCGTTCCAGCTGGTTGGTGGCGGATTGGAAGCGCAGGTTGAACTGCTCACGCTTCAGCTCAACGAGTTCCTCGGTAAGCTGATCGTCGCTCTTGCCGCGCAAATCTTCAATCTTGCTCATTATTCGCCTCCAAGGTGCGAGGTGTCGCCGAAGCGCGCCACGACCTTCGTCTTGATCGGCAGCTTCATCGCAGCACGGCTGAAAGCCTCTGCGGCCAGCGGACCGGCCACACCGTCCAGCTCGAACAGGATGCGACCGGGTTTGACCCGTGCAGCCCAATATTCGACAGAACCCTTGCCCTTGCCCTGGCGAACTTCGGCAGGCTTCTTGGACACTGGCACATCCGGAAAGATGCGGATCCATAGGCGACCTTGGCGCTTCATGTGCCGCGTGATCGCACGACGTGCGGCTTCGATCTGGCGCGCCGTAATACGCTCAGGCTCAAGCGCCTTAAGGCCATAGGAGCCAAAATTCAGCGTCGTACCGCCGCGCGCATCGCCCTTGATTCGCCCTTTGAAGGCCTTGCGATACTTCATTTTCTTCGGTTGCAGCATTGCTTTATACCTATCTCAATGCGCCAAAATCAACGCGCGGGCCGGACGCCGGAAGTCTGGGCTTCCATCATCAGGCGATCCTGCGCGGTCGGATCGTGAGCGAGGATCTCGCCCTTGAAGATCCAGCATTTGATGCCGATGATGCCATAGGCGGTCAGTGCTTCGGCCTCGGCATAATCGATGTTTGCGCGCAGCGTGTGCAGCGGAACGCGGCCTTCCCGGTACCACTCGACACGTGCGATTTCCGCACCGCCGAGCCGGCCACTGCAGACGATTCGAATACCTTCGGCGCCAAGGCGCAGTGCGGATTGAACCGCACGCTTCATGGCACGACGGAACGCGATGCGGCGGATCAGCTGATCTGCGACACCCTGCGCCACCAACTTGGCATCAATTTCCGGCTTGCGGATCTCGACGATGTTCAGCTTGACTTCGCTGGCGGTCATCGTGGCGAGCTTACTGCGAAGCTTCTCGATGTCCGCGCCCTTCTTGCCGATGATGACACCCGGGCGAGCAGCGTAGATCGAGATCCGGCACAGCTTGGCCGGACGTTCGATCACAACCTTCGAGATAGCGGCCTGGGGCAGCGTCTCGACGATGTGCTTGCGGATCTCGATGTCTTCCTTCAGCAGCTGCGCATAGTCACGCCCCTCGGCGTACCAACGACTGTCCCAGGTACGGTTGATCTGCAGGCGCAGGCCGATCGGATTGCTTTTCTGACCCATGTATCAGGCCTCCACTTCGTCGGATACTTCGCGAACTACGACACGCAGCCGGCTGAACGGCTTGAGGATGCGGGTGCTCTTGCCGCGGCCTCGTGTGTGGAAACGCTTCATGGTGATCGACTTGCCGACACTTGCTTCGGCGACGACGAGAGAGTCGACATCCAGATCGTGATTGTTTTCCGCATTCGCGATGGCAGAAGCCAGCACCTTGGTTGCATCACGAGCCATGGCCTTCTTGGAGAAAGCGAGGATGTTGAGCGCCTCTTCAGCCTTCTTGCCGCGGATCAGTTCCGCAACCAGATTGAGCTTCTGAGCTGAACCACGAATGGTCGTGCCAACAGCCAGAGCCTCGTTCTCAGCGACGCGGCGGGGAGATTTTGCCTTGCCCATCAGCGCTTGCCCTTCTTATCGGCGGCATGACCCGGGAAGCTGCGCGTGGGCGCGAATTCACCGAGTTTGTGACCGACCATGTCCTCACTCACGGACACCGGAATGAACTTGTGGCCATTGTAGACACTGAATGTCAGGCCGACGAAATCGGGAAGGATGGTGCTGCGGCGCGACCAGGTCTTGATCGGGGCACGGCCACCAGCTTCCTGAGCATTCTGCGCCTTGCGGAGCAGGTGAAGGTCGACAAACGGACCTTTCCAGACGGAACGAGCCATGTCGCTTACCTCTTCTTCTTGGCGTGGCGCGAACGGATGATGTATTTGTCCGTCTGCTTGTTGCTGCGTGTGCGAGCACCCTTCGTGGGCTTGCCCCAAGGCGTAACCGGGTGGCGACCACCTGAGGTACGGCCTTCACCGCCGCCATGAGGGTGATCGACAGGGTTCTTGGCAACACCGCGTGTCAGAGGCTTGACGCCCATCCAGCGCTTGCGGCCGGCCTTGGCCAGGTTCTGGTTCGAATTGTCCGGATTGGACACTGCGCCGACCGTGCCCATGCAATCGCTGCGCAGGTAACGCTGCTCACCCGAGTTCAGGCGAACGATTACCATTCCGCGGTCACGGCCAACCAGCTGCACATACGCACCTGCCGATCGCGCGATCTGACCGCCCTTGCCAGGCTTCATTTCGACATTATGGCAAATCGTGCCAACCGGCATCTGACCGAGAAGCATGGCATTGCCCGGCTTCGTGTCGACCCGCTCGCCTGCGACCACGCTATCGCCAACAGCGAGACGCTGCGGAGCGATAATGTAGTTCTGTTCACCGTCTTCATACTTGATGAGAGCAATGAAAGCCGTACGGTTGGGATCGTATTCGATCCGCTCGACGGTCGCAGGCATATCCCACTTGCGCCGCTTGAAATCCACGAAGCGGTACTTCTGCTTGTGACCGCCGCCAATCCCGCGCGAGGTGACGTGACCCTTGTTGTTCCGGCCACCGGTCTTGTGCTTGCCTTCGGTAAGCGCCTTGACGGGCTTGCCCTTGTAAAGACCGGATTTGTCGACCAGAATCAAGCCGCGGCGAGCGGGGCTTGTTGGTTTGTAATTCTTGAGTGCCATGGTTCGTTCCTCCGGCCTCAGACGCCGCTGGTGACGTCGATGGAATCGCCGTCTGCCAGGGTTACGATCGCCTTCTTGGCATCCGTGCGCTTGTAGGGACGACCCTTCCAGCGCTTCGTCTTGCCCTTCTGGACTATGGTGTTCACGCCGGTGACCTTGACGCCGAACAATGCCTCGACAGCATCCTTGATCTGCGGCTTGGTCGCATCGTTGGCCACCTTGAACACAACTGCGTTATGCTCGGAAAGCAGAGTCGCCTTCTCGGTGATGTGCGGCGCGAGGACGACGTCGTAATGACGCGCATCGACTGTTTGCTGCTTAGCCATTGAAACGGGCCTCCAGCTTTTCGACAGCGTCCTTGGTCAGGACCAGCGTGTCATGGTTGAGAATGTCGTAGACATTGGCTCCAACGGCAGGAAGCACGTTCACGCCCGGCAGGTTGCCGGCCGCACGAGCGAAACCCTCGTTGACGGTCTCACCGTCGATCACGAGAACCCGCCTCCAGCCAGCCTTGCCGAACTCGGCTGCGAGCGCTTTTGTCTTCCCATCCTTGATGTCAAGGCTGTCAACAACAACTAGACCGTCCCGAGCCTTGCTCGAAAGAGCCATCTTGAGGCCGAGCTGGCGGATCTTCTTGTTCAGCGACTGCTCGAAGTCACGCTTGCGCGCACCATGAGCCTTACCGCCGCCAATGAAGATCGGAGCTTTGCGATCACCGTGACGAGCAACACCGCCACCCTTCTGCTTGCCGTATTTCTTGCCGGTACGCGCCACGTCGGACCGCTCGCGAACCGGACGCGCTGTCGCACGGCGATTTTCGAGCTGCCACGTCACCACGCGGTGCAGGATGTCAGCACGGGGCTCGACCCCGAATACGGCATCGTTCAACTCGACATCACCGGTCGCACTGCCGCCGTCGATTTTCTGGACCTTCACCTTCACGGGATCAGCCCTCCTTGTTCTCGTCCGACGCCGTATCGGCGGTGGACGGATTGTTTACAGGATCGGTATCTTCACCAGCGGCCGGCGTGTTGTCAGCAGCAGCACCCGCATTCTTCTGCGCGAGGATTGCTTCCTCTTCCGCTTGGGTCGGGCCGGTGTCGATCTCGTTGACCGCACCGCTCTCGACCATTCCTGCCTGCGCGTCTTCGCTGACGGGCAAGGTCGACTTCTTCTCGAGAACCGCACCAGGGAACGGAGCACCTTCCGGCATCGGCAGCTTCACAGCGTCACGAACCATCAGCCAGCTGTTCTTGTGACCGGGAACGGAACCCTTGACAAAAAGCAGACCGCGATCGGCGTCGGTGCGTACGATTTCAAGGTTCTGCTGCGTGCGCTGCTTGTCACCCATGTGACCAGCCATCTTCTTGTTCTTGAAGACCCGGCCCGGATCCTGACGCATACCGGTAGAACCATGCGAACGATGGCTCAGCGAAACACCGTGCGAAGCACGAAGGCCGCCGAAGTTCCAGCGCTTCATGGCACCGGCGAAACCCTTGCCCTGCGTATGACCGGTAATGTCGACCTTCTGCCCGGCAATAAAGTGATCCGCACTGATCGTAGATCCGACGGGGAGAAGACCTTCGTCATTCTCAACCCGGAATTCGGCAACCTTACGCTTCAGCGACACTTCGGCCTTGGCGAAATGCTCACGCTGCGGCTTGTTGACATTCTTCTGCTTGGCTTCACCCGAGCCAACCTGAAGGGCGAAATAGCCATCACGGTCAGCTGTGCGGTGCGACACGACCTGGCATTCCTCGAGAGCAAGAACGGTCACGGGAACGTGCCGTCCATCCTCCTGGAAGAGGCGGGTCATCCCGACTTTCTTAGCGATCACGCCTGTGCGCATCGTCAAAACTCCTAAACAGAGGCCCCTGAACCATTCAGGGGCTTGCCAGCCCATTTTGTGATGCGTCGCCCCGTCCGGGCCAGTTGCCACTTCCGCAAGGAAGTAACGAGACGGGGGACGCGGCCCGGGCGGAGCCCGGCGGTATCCCTTAGTCGTCGGCCCGCGCTAGCAGGCCAGTGGAAATCAAGCCAGCTTGATTTCTACGTTGACGCCAGCAGCCAGATCGAGCTTCATCAGCGCGTCGACAGTCTGAGCGTTCGGCTGCACGATGTCGAGCAACCGCTTGTAGGTACGAACTTCGAACTGCTCACGCGACTTCTTGTCGATGTGCGGACCGCGGTTCACGGTGAACTTCTCGATCCTCGTCGGCATCGGAATGGGACCCCGGATCAGCGCGCCGGTCCGGCGAGCGGTGTCTGCAATCTCGCCAGTCGCCTGGTCGAGAACGCGATGATCAAACGCCTTGAGGCGAATGCGAATATTCTGGGCTTCCATTTCCAACTACCGATGAGAAAGAGCAATAAGAACTTGCCCCACCCCCTCTCCTCTCGGGGAGAGAGCGGGGCAACTATTCGGAGATTTTCTGCAAAGGCGGAAACGAATCTCCGCCGTTGCAGAAGCCTATATTACTTCGTGATGTTGCTGACAACCCCAGAACCGACAGTCCGGCCACCTTCGCGGATTGCGAAGCGGAGACCTTCGTCCATCGCGATCGGGGCGATGAGCTTGACCGAAATCGTCACGTTGTCGCCAGGCATGACCATTTCAGTGCCTTCAGGAAGGATCACTTCGCCGGTCACGTCCGTCGTACGGAAGTAGAACTGCGGGCGATAGTTGGCGAAGAACGGCGTGTGACGACCACCTTCGTCCTTCGACAGCACGTAGACTTCGGCGCTGAACTCGGTGTGCGGATTGACCGAGCCGGGCTTGGCCAGAACCTGGCCACGCTCGACGTCGTCGCGACCGACACCGCGAACGAGTGCACCGATGTTGTCGCCAGCTTCACCGCGGTCGAGCAGCTTGCGGAACATTTCCACGCCGGTAACGGTCGTCTTCGAGGTATCCTTGATACCTACGATTTCAACTTCGTCGCCAACATTCACGATGCCCGTTTCGACACGACCAGTCACAACCGTACCACGACCCGAGATCGAGAACACGTCTTCGATCGGCATCAGGAACGCCTGGTCGATCGGGCGCTCCGGCTGCGGGATGTGCTCGTCGACAGCATTCATGAGCTCGATGATCGAGTTCTTGCCGATGTTGTCGTCACGACCTTCAAGAGCGGCCAAGGCCGAACCCTTGACGATAGGGATGTTATCACCGTCGAAATCGTAGCTGGAGAGCAGTTCACGAACTTCGAGTTCTACGAGTTCGAGAATTTCTTCATCGTCAACCTGATCGACCTTGTTCAGGTACACGACCAAAGCAGGCACGCCGACCTGACGAGCAAGCAGGATGTGCTCGCGAGTCTGCGGCATCGGGCCGTCAGCAGCGTTCACGACGAGGATCGCGCCGTCCATCTGCGCCGCGCCAGTGATCATGTTCTTCACGTAGTCGGCGTGACCCGGGCAGTCGACGTGTGCGTAGTGGCGTGCACCGGTTTCGTATTCGACGTGTGCGGTCGAAATGGTGATGCCGCGCTCACGCTCTTCGGGAGCCTTGTCGATGTTTGCAAAATCGACAGCAGCACCGCCGTGCTCTTCCGCCATGACCTTGGTGATCGCGGCCGTTAGCGTCGTCTTGCCGTGGTCAACGTGACCGATGGTGCCGATGTTGCAGTGCGGCTTGTTCCGCTCAAATTTTGCCTTCGCCATGTGAATGTAACCTCTGTTGGTATGTTTGAAACTTCTATCGCGGGAGAAGGACGGCACCCGCTCAGCAGGCGCCGCCCCTAGCGTCTTGATATCCTAAACGCAAGGGCGCTTAGGCAAGCTTCTCCTTGACCTCCTGTGCCACGCTGGCGGGCACTTCGTCATAATGCGAGAACTGCATCGAATAATTTGCCCGGCCCTGCGTGAACGATCGCAGCTCGTTCACATAACCGAACATGTTGGCCAGCGGCACATGCGCCTCGACAGCCTGTGCGTTACCGCGGGTGTCAGTACCCTGGATCTGTCCGCGACGGCTGTTGAGATCGCCGATGACGTCGCCGAGATAATCATCAGGCGTCACCACCTCGACCTTCATCACCGGTTCCAGCAGCTTGATGCCCGCCTTCTGAGCCGCTTCGCGCATGGCGCCACGACCCGTGATTTCGAAGGCTACAGTGCTGGAGTCGACGTCATGGTACTTCCCGTCAATCAGCTTGATGGTGAAGTCGATGATCGGGAATCCCACCAGGAAGCCGCTCTCAGCCTGCTCACGCATGCCCTTTTCGACCGACGGAATGTATTCGCGCGGAATATTACCGCCCTTGACCTGGTCTTCGAAAATGACGCCTTGGCCACGCTCACCCGGGGTGACGATAACCTTGGCTTCGCCGAACTGACCGGAACCACCCGACTGTTTCTTATGCGTGTAGGTAACTTCGACTTCGCGGCTCAGCGATTCGCGGTAGGCCACCTGCGGCGCACCGACATTCGCTTCGACCTTGAATTCGCGCTTCATGCGATCGACGAGAATGTCGAGGTGAAGCTCGCCCATGCCCTTGATGATCGTCTGGCCCGACTCGTGATCGGTCGAAACGCGGAAGGAGGGATCCTCTGCCGCGAGACGATTGAGCGCAACGCCCATCTTCTCCTGGTCAGCCTTGGTCTTGGGCTCCACCGAAAGCTCGATCACGGGCTCGGGGAATTCCATGCGCTCAAGAATGATCGGATGCGAAGGTGCGCAAAGCGTATCGCCGGTCGTCGTTTCCTTCAGGCCAGCGATGGCCACGATGTCGCCAGCGAATGCTTCATCGATATCTTCACGGTTGTTGGAATGCATCAGCAGCATGCGGCCGATCTTTTCCTTCTTCTCCTTTACGGAGTTCAGGACACTGCCCTTGGCAAGCTGGCCAGAATAGATGCGCGTGAAGGTCAGCGATCCGACGAAGGGATCGTTCATGATCTTGAACGCCAGCGCGGAGAACGGCGCATCGTCGCTGGACGGGCGAGTCGCTTCCTCGTCGCTGTCGGGCAGAACGCCCTTGATGGCAGCAACGTCGAGCGGCGAGGGCATGTAATCGACCACGGCGTCGAGCAGCGGCTGAACGCCCTTGTTCTTGAACGCCGAGCCGCACAGAACCGGGACAAAATCGCGATTCATGGTGCCCTTGCGGATAAGGCGCTTCAGCGTCGCAGCGTCGGGGATCTGACCTTCGAGATAGGTCTCCATGACCTCATCATCCTGCTCAACGACAGTTTCGATCAGGGTTTCGCGATATTCGGCAGCCTTGTCGGCCAGTTCTTCCGGAACGTCGATGTAGGTGAATTCAGCACCGAGGCCGTCATTTTCCCAGACGATGCCCCGGTTATTGACCAGATCGACGACGCCGCGAAGATCGGATTCTGCACCGATGGGAAGATAAAGGACAAGCGGCTTCGCGCCGAGGCGGTCGATGATCGATTGCACGCAGTAGTAGAAATCAGCGCCGGTGCGGTCCAATTTATTGATGAAGCACATACGCGGAACGCCGTACTTGTCGGCCTGGCGCCAGACGGTTTCGGACTGGGGTTCGACGCCTGCGACGCCGTCGAAGACTGCTACCGCGCCGTCGAGCACGCGCAGCGAGCGTTCGACTTCGATGGTGAAGTCGACGTGGCCGGGGGTGTCGATGATGTTGATGCGGTGCTTTTCGCCCTTGCCATCTTCATTCGCCCAGAAGGTGGTGGTGGCGGCGGAGGTGATCGTGATGCCACGCTCCTGCTCCTGCTCCATCCAGTCCATCGTGGCGGCGCCGTCGTGGACTTCGCCGATCTTATAGGACTTGCCGGTGTAATAGAGGATCCGCTCCGTCGTGGTCGTCTTGCCGGCGTCGATATGCGCCATGATGCCGATATTGCGGTAGCGTTCCAGCGGATATTCGCGGGCCATGGTGATTTCCTGTGATCTTAGAGCGGATAGGGGGTGCGCCACATGCGCCCCGCCCCGATATAGTCAATGGTGTGACCGGTTAAAGACATGCCCCCGCCGGATTGTCCGGCAGGGGCCACGCTCTAGCCGGTCGGAGCCAGCACCTTACCAGCGATAATGGCTGAAGGCACGGTTGGCATCGGCCATGCGGTGCGCGTCTTCACGCTTCTTCACCGCATTGCCGCGATTGTTGGCCGCATCCATCAGTTCGCCCGACAGGCGAGCCGACATGGTGGTTTCGGGACGACCGCGCGCAGCGGTGATCAGCCAGCGGATGGCGAGCGCCTGGGCGCGTTCGGGGCGAACCTCGACCGGCACCTGGTAGGTCGCACCGCCGACGCGGCGGCTGCGCACTTCGACCTGCGGCTTGATGTTGTTCAGGGCGTCATGGAACATCTGCACCGGATCGGCCTTGGACTTGGTTTCCACCACTTCCAGCGCGCCATAGACGATGCGCTCGGCCGTGGACTTCTTCCCGTCCAGCATCAGGTTGTTCATGAATTTCGAAAGCACCAGATCCTTGAACTTGGGATCGGGCAGGATGACCCGCTTTTCGGGACGACGACGACGTGACATTCTTGAACTCCTTCGGAGTGGGCGGCTCCGGCCCTCTCCCCCTCCCAGCCACCCGATAGGATCCCATGCTGGATCGGGTGGCTGGGAGGGGGAGCGGGCCGGCACCGCGCCCGGCCATTCAGGCCGGAAAAACACAAACTCGGGCGGCGGAACGGTCCGAAGCCGGACCTTGACCGCGTCTAAACCTTACTTCGGACGCTTGGCGCCGTACTTGGAACGGCTCTGCTTGCGGTCCTTCACGCCCTGCGTGTCGAGAACGCCGCGCAGCACGTGGTAACGTACGCCCGGAAGGTCGCGCACACGGCCGCCGCGGATCAGCACCACGGAGTGTTCCTGAAGGTTATGACCTTCGCCCGGAATGTAGGAGATGACTTCGCGCTGGTTGGTCAGACGCACCTTGGCCACCTTGCGAAGCGCCGAGTTCGGCTTCTTCGGCGTGGTGGTGTAGACGCGGGTGCAAACGCCGCGCTTCTGCGGGTTCTGTTCCATTGCAGGGACCTTGGACTTGGCCTTCTGCGGAACGCGGCCCTTGCGGACCAGCTGGTTGATTGTCGGCATAAATTCTCTTCACCTGATTTTCTGCGCTGACGAAAGTGTCAGCGCAGGGCGCCCCTTCCGGGCGGAAAACCGGTGCCCACTTTTCCTGAAGGGGCGCGGTTCCCGGCCATCGGGGCTGGCGGCCTTTGTGTCGTTCGGGTGATGCGGAGGGATCGGGCAAAAGCCGCACGCGGCGCATTTCTGCGCCGGAAGCGGTCTGTTCGCACGAGCCTGAAACGCTCCACCACGAATGGCCCAAAGCCACCGGGTTACTCTGACGGCTGCCCGAGGGAGGCGAATGCCACCCCAATAGAAAAGAGCCAAGCCGCATCGAGCAGCAGGCCCCCGGACATGACCGGCAATGTTCAGCTCTATCTGACCGAAGCAGCGCCGGTTGAAAGCGCCGAGTCTCGGATGGAGGGCCGTTTATGTTGGATTTGGCTGTGGGTCAAGGGTGTGGGGATACCTGCCAGCAGAGGCTTGCGCTGTGGTCATCCTGCAATAGTAAAGTGGAAGGAGCGAAAAGATGACCTTTGAAAATTTGTTGCTATCTCGATTAACGGTTAATCCCGCGAATGATCGGCACGGCGAGATGCGTGATGAAAGTGCTGCGATTGACGAGCTATTTCGCTTGCACGAACCTAGAATGAAAACGCTTGCGACAGACATCGTTGCCGAAGGACGAGTGTTCGATCCGCCGCTCGTAATGCTTCACGACGATAAGTATCTCGTCTTTGATGGCAACCGACGGGTCACCTGCATGAAGCTTCTTGGTGACCCAGAAAAAGCGCCCACTACTGAACTAAAAGATTTTTTCCGGCAGCAGCGCACAGATTGGCCGGGCAGGTTCCCGGCTCGACTCCAATGCCAAGTCGAGAGTGATCGAGATGTTATCGACGGCATTCTATTCAGGCGCCACACCGGTTCGCAGGGCGGCGTTGGGCAGATCGGATGGGATGACCGCGCAAAAACGAACTTTGTCGAGCGGACCGGACGGGGTGCGCAGATAAGCGTCGGCGCAGCGATCGAGAGTCAACTCCGTGCAGAAAATCTAATGCCGAGCGAACGAATCCCGTGGTCAACTTTAACAAGGCTTCTTTCTTCTGAGCATTTTAGAGGACGCGTTGGAGTTTCCACGGCCGGAAACAAGTTCCGCTTCACTCACGAAAAGCAGTCGGTCTTGTCCGCACTTCAAAAAATCACCAGCGATTTGGCCAGCGGGCAACTCACGTTGGGAAACCTATGGAATAACGAAGGCAAACGCCGCTACCTCGACGAACTCGAAGCCGCAGGTCTCTTGCCTACCGAAAGAGATCGGCTGCCTGAGGCGCCTCCGACGCGAAAGGCTGCGAAAAGCAAACACAAGCCCGGCCCCTCGCCCCGAGTTGCAAGCGCGTCTAAAACACTCATTCCATTGGGAACTGCAATGCCGCAGTGGACCTCTCGCCAGCAACGCGTGGCTCGGATCTGGACCGAACTGGGTAGCCTGCCTTTGAATCTATTTCCGAATGCTTGTGCGGCACTCCTCAGAATGTTGGTGGAGCTATCCGTCGAAGGTTACATGCAAGAACATAATCTTTCAGAAAAGCCTGATTTGTCGCGACGCGTGCGAGCAGTCGCATCCTCCCTGCACGAACGCGACCTTATTGACGAACAGTATTATCAGGAACTTGATCGTATCCGGCGCAACGACGAACTTATCTCTATAGCGAGCATGCACAGACTTCTGCATTCTCCTGATTTTGCGCCGATGGAGCAGGAATTCAGGACATACTGGACGCGACTTGGTCGTTTTATATCTTTAGCGCTCTCTCATTGATCTCCTTCAATCCTTAAACCCGGTCCGCGACCAGCGGACCGCAAGGCCGAACGGCCGCCCGAGCTTATGCGAGGAAGCCAAGGGGCGCGGATGCGCCCCGCCCGGCGTTTGAGGGGTCGCGAAGCGACACAAAACAAAAACTCCCGCCCGTTCCTTGGTCCGACTTACTTGAGATTGCGCCGAGAAACTTGGTGCGAGTCGTTGAAATTGCTCCAGGAACCTTGGTCCGAGCCATGCAGGTTGCGCCAAGAACCTTGGTGCCACACACGAAGGCCGCGCCAAGACGCTTGGTGCCGCCCACTCAGGTCGCGCCAAGATGGGAGGAGTCTTTTGTTGGCCCCTTCGGGGCGCCCTCAGACGCCGGGCGCGGGCCATTCGGCCCGCTTGGCTTCGCGCTAACCGCGCGGCGCGCGTTCGCGCTTTGGCTGCCGCGACCAAGGTTCGGGTGCGGGTCAGCGGCGTCGTTCTCACTTTCCATTTTCCTACTTGCCCATCTTCTGCAATCTGGGCGGGGTTATGGCAGACCCTCGTGACCAGCGCCGCCCTCCCCTTGTTCCCTCCCGCTCCACGCGGGCCATTCCGGCTCAGGGGACTTCCGCTACCGCCTTTCCCGGCCAATTGCCGGAGGATGACGATCCGCTGCTCGGCTTCGCGCCTTACCTCCACCCCTTCCCGCGTTCCAATTCGATCACGCCCGATCTGCAGCGGCGCTTTGTCGCTACTCTGGCGGCGACGGGGATCGTGAAGCAGGCGGCGCGTTCCATCGGGAAATCGCTGGAGGCGCTTTACAAGCTGCGGGCGCGGAAGGGGGCGGAGGGGTTTTCCTCTGCCTGGGACGCGGCGCTGGAGCGCGGGGTGCAGCGGCTGGAGGATTGCGCGCTCGAACGCGCGCTCGGCGGGGAGGAGCGGCCCATCGTCTCGGGCGGGAAGCTGCTCGGCACATGGGTGCGGCATGACAATGCGCTGCTGCGGTTCCTGCTGCAGCACCGCATGCCCGAACGCTATGGCATTCAGAACCTGCGGCCCGGCCATCCCGTCTACGAGAGCATCCGCGCCGAGGTGCTGGCGCAGCACGCCGCCGACAGCTTGCAGGACGAGGACGCGATCTTCGCCAGCATCGATGCCAAGCTGGACGCGATGATCGCGCGGGAGCAGGCGATGAAGGCGTTGATATCCGACGATGGTGCGCCGGAAGATTACGGGGCGATCATTCCGCCGTCAGAAACGCCGCCAGCGCCTTGACCTTCTTCTGTCGCCATTGCGGTGGCGGGGCCATTAGCCAATAGGCGCGGCGCCCTTCGTCCGGGCCTTCCAGCACATTGAGGCGGCCGTCTGCCAGCGCATCCTCCACCAGCAGCATCGGCAGCATCGTCTTGCCAAGGCCCGCGAGTACGGAACTGAGCGCCTGGCCCGCATTGCCGGCCTGCACCCGCGCCTCGGCGCTGTCGCTGCCCGACGGACCAGGCGCGCCGGGCCAGCTGATCCATTCGTCGGGTGCGTCCTTCGCCGCGACCACCACGCGGCGGGCGGGTGCGAGTTGCACGCCCTCCAGATCGCCCGGCCCGTCGGCAAGGCGGATGGCGACGTCCAGATTGGCCTCGGTGAAATCCGCATTCTCGTCCGCCACGAGCTGGAAGGTTATGTCGGGATGTTCGCGGCGGAACGCGGCGAGGCGGTGGCTGAGCCACTGGGCGTAGAATTCGCGCGGCGCGGCGATGGTGTAGCGGTCGCTCGCCTGCCCGGCCTGCATGGCCTGCACGCTTTCCTCGAAACGGAGGAACCCTTCGCGCAACGGGTCGAGGCCGGCACTGCCTTCCTTGGTCAGTTCCAGCCCCTTGCTGGTGCGGCGGAATAGCACGGTACCGAGGTGATCCTCCAGCGCGCGGATCTGCTGGCCCACGGCGGCGGGGGTGACGGCCAGTTCGTCCGCCGCGCGGGTGAAGCTGAGGTGGCGGGCCGCGGCGTCGAATACGCGCAGGGCATTGAGGGGGAGATGGGTGCGCTTCATGGCAATGCGCCCTAGCGTGCGGTGGCGGGCGCCGCGAGGGGGAAATGCGGGATCGCCACCTCGATCAGGCTGCCGTCCTCGCGGTGGAAGGTGTAATGCCCCTCCATCGACCCGTGCGGCGTGGGCAACGGGCAGCCGGAGACGTAATCATGCGTGTCGCCGGGCTGGAGGACCGGCTGTTCGCCCACCACGCCGTCGCCATCGACCAGGCTGACGAGGCCGCGCCCGTCGGTGATGCGCCAGTGGCGGGTCATCAGTTGCACCCGTTCGTGGCTGCCGTTCTCGATGCGGATATGATAGGCCCAGAACCACTTCCC
>NZ_JAAFZT010000020.1:18619-84384 GCF_013336795.1 Alteripontixanthobacter muriae
ACGTGGCAGGATAGCGGGTCCGGCGCGCGCTGCCTAGTCGCCTGCACAAGCCACTGCCGGATCAATGCGGGGCAAGGCCGGTTTCGAGGCCGGTGCGGTCCTCGAGCGCGAACTTGTCGACCAGATCGCTGCTGGCGCGGTTCATGCCGACCACGCGGACGTGGCGGCCGTTGCGGCGCATGCGGTCCACCACCTTGTCGAGCGCACCGATGGCCGAGATGTCCCAGAAATGCGCGCCGCTGACGTCGATCACCACGTGGTCGGCGGCGTCGGTGAAGGCGCTCTCCGGGCCAAGCGCACGCGTGAAGCGGTCGACCGAGGCGAAAAAGATCTGCCCCGTGACCCTGTACACCGCGCTGTGTTCGCGCCGCACCCGCTCCACAGCGAACATGGTGCGGACCTTGCCGGCGAAGAAGATGCCCGACAGCAGCACGCCGGTCAGCACGCCCAGCGCCAGGTCGTGCGTGATCACCACGACCGCCACCGTCGCCAGCATAACCACCGAACTGGTCGGCGGATGGCGGCGGAGATTGGCTATGGAGTTCCAGCTGAAGGTGCCGATCGACACCATGATCATCACCGCGACCAGCGCCGGCATCGGCACGCGGCCGACCCAGTCGCCCAGCACTGCCAGCAGGAACAGCAGGAACGCACCGGCGGCGAAACTCGACAATCGCCCGCGCCCGCCGCTGGCGACGTTGATGACCGACTGGCCGATCATCGCGCAGCCGCCCATTCCGCCGACCAGTGCCGCGCCGATATTGGCAATGCCCTGCCCCGCCGTTTCGCGCCGCTTGTCGCTGTCGGTATGGGTCAGATCGTCCACAATTTGCGCCGTCAGCAGCGATTCCAGCAGGCCGACCGCCGCCATCGTGAGCGAGTAGGGCAGGATGATCTGCAGCGTTTCCCAATTCAGCGGCACGTCGGGCAGGATGAAGGAGGGCAGCCCGTCGGGCAATTCGCCCATCTGTCCGACCGTGTTCACCGGCAAGCCGAACCAGACGGCGACGATGGTCAGCAGCACGATGGCCACCAGCGGCGAAGGAATGGCCTTGGTGAGGCGCGGCAGACCGTAGATGATGGCGAGACCTGCCGCGACCATCGCATAGGTTTCCCAGCTTACATCGGTCAGTTGCGGTAGTTGCGCCATAAAGATCAGGATCGCCAGCGCATTGACGAAGCCGGTGATGACGGAGCGGGAGACGAACTGCATCAGCAGGTCGAGCCGCAGCAGTGCGGCAACACCCTGGATCAGGCCCATCAGGATCGTCGCGGCGAAAAGATAGTCGACCCCATATTCACGCACCAGCGGGATGACCACGACCGCCACTGCGGCGGTGGCGGCGGAGATCATGCCCGGCCGCCCGCCGACTAGCGCGATGATCATGGCGATCGCGACCGAGGCATAGAGGCCGACGCTGGGATCAACGCCCGCGATAATGGCGAAGCCGATAGCTTCCGGTATGAGAGCCAGCGCCACGACGATGCCGGCAAGAAGATCGGCGCGGATGTTGCCGAACCATTCGCTGCGGATTTCATTGCGCCAGCCTGCGCTGCGCTGTTCCTGAGTCGGCGCGGCTTCAACCATGGACCGGTCCTGCATGTTCTAGAGTGCCCGAACGGGCCGGAAATGGCGAAGGCGCGCCTTTAGTTGTTTTTGCTGCAACGCACAACCGACTGCATCGCGGGTGCGCCGGGAAACGGAAAGAAACGCCTGCCCGTGCGTTGATTGGTCGAAAGAAAGGAATATACATGGAACCCATCTGGACCCTCGTCGTAGTCGCCGGACCCATCCTGCTGATCGGGATCATCATCTTCGCCTATCTCAGAAACAAGAAGACCACCCCGGCAGAAGATGCACGTTCCGATGCCGGCACCCGCGCCCTGCGCGAAGATATCCAGCACGATCTGGAAACGAAGGGGCACACGGAGCCGAGAGACTAGGCACCCGGAGGGCAGGCGCCGCATTTGCACCCCGCATCGCAGCGGTCTTCTACCTAGAGGCCAGCGATCTTCAGTGCGCGGTCCAGATCATCGATCAGATCCTCGATATCCTCAAGCCCGATGTTCACCCGCAGCATGCCTTCGCCGATACCCATGGCGTGGCGATCGTCCTCGCTCATGCCTGCATGAGTCGTGCTGGCCGGGTGACACATCAGGCTGCGGGCATCGCCGATATTATTCGAGATGTCGATCAGCTGCAGGCCGTCGAGCAGCGCATGCGCCTGCGCCCTTCCGCCATCGACGACGAAGCTGAAGATCGGACCGCAGGCGTCCATCTGTCGCATGGCCAGTGCATGGCGCGGATGGCTTTCAAGGCCCGGATGCAACATGCGGGCAACGCGGGGCTCAAGAAAACGACCGACTTCGAGCGCATTGCGGCTCTGCCGGTCGGCGCGGAGTGAGAGCGTTTCGAGGCCTTTCAGCACCACCCAGGCATTGAAGGGCGCACAATTGGGGCCGGTGTTGCGCTGAAAGGGCAGCAGCGTTTCGGTGATGAACTCCTCCGTGCCGCAGATCGCCCCCGCCAGCACCCTGCCCTGCCCGTCCATCAGCTTCGTCGCGGAATAGGCCACGACATCGGCGCCGAATTCCATTGGCCGCTGCAAGGCGCTGGTGGCGAAGGCATTGTCGACCACCGTGATAATGCCATGCGCCTTCGCGAGCGCGCAGACATGTTCGAGATCCACGATATCGAGCGTCGGATTGGCCGGAGTCTCGAAGAAAAACACCTTGGTATTCGGGCGGATTGCCGCTTCCCAGGCATCATTGTCGGCGCTGTCGACGACACTGGTCTCGATACCGAAGCGCGGCAGCAGGCTGTCGACCAGCCAGCGGCAGGAACCGAAGGCCGCCCGCGCCGCGACGCAATGATCGCCTGCCGATAATTGGCACAGCAGCGCCGCCGTCATGGCCGCCATGCCGCTCGCCTGCGCCCGGCAGGCTTCCGCGCCTTCCATCAGCGCAATGCGTTCTTCCAGCATGGCGACCGTGGGGTTCTGCAGGCGCGAATAGGTCATGCCCGGCTGGTCGCCGGCAAAACGCGCCGCGACCGTCCCTGCATTGTCGAAAGTATAGCCCGAGGTGAGGAACAGCGCCTCGCTCGTCTCGCCATGTTCGCTGCGCCATGTGCCGCCGCGGATCGCAAGGGTCTGGGGCCGCCATTTGCGGGTGATGGAGCGGTCGGTGCCGGTGGTCTTCTTCATGCCACCGGCATTAGGCGGCAGCATCTACGGCGCGCAACCGAAAAGGGTAGCGGTTCGGGCGAGTGTTCGATGAGAGGAGCCCGAAACGAAAAAGGGCGGCGCCTTGCGGCACCGCCCCGAATTTCAGATCCGAAGTGAATCAGACCGAAACGAAATTGTCATCGTCATCGTCGTCCGTCAGCAGGAGAACGGCGATGCCGGCTGCTGCAATGGCGACGATGATGAAGGCCGGGCCGATGCCGGCAAGGCCGGACAGCTCGTTTTCTTCAGCGGCAGGAGCGGCGATCCGTTCGATCGGCGCAGCGGCTTGGGCAGCGACAGGCGCTGCGGCCAGGGAAGCGGCGGCTGCCGCATAAGCGAGATTGCTCAGTTTCATAGTTAAACCCTCATAACGCATGAATGCGTGATTAGACTCGTCAACAACCCGATGGGCGATTGGTTCCGCCTCTTAACAAAAAAATACGATCCGTAGCCCTTCCAGAAGTCTTTTAGGACGAACCGATGTCGATTTTCGGCGAACAGCAGCTTTTGTGTCACCGCCCTTTTCCAATTGTCGCTTTGGGTTTGTCCTCATACAGGCACTTGCGATGGAACGGAACCCCCGACCGAAAGATCCTGTCGCATGGGTCGCCTCTATCGCTGCTGCAGCGACCCTGCTGGCATTCTGGCGGCTCGGCATTCCGTCGCAGCCCTATTTCGACGAAGTGCATTATCTGCCCGCCGCCCGCGACATCCTCGGCGCGGGCGAGTGGCCGAACCGTGAACATCCCCTCCTCGGCAAGCAGATCATAGCCATGGGCATAGCGTTGTTCGGCGACAACCCAGTCGGCTGGCGGCTGTTTTCCGCCCTTGCCGGTGGCCTGTCCGTCTTCGCATTCGGCCGCGCCTGCTGGTATGCGCAAGCTACGCGCTTCGCGGGCATCGCGGGGTCCGTCCTGCTGGCGACGGGGTTCTTCACCTTCATCCATGCGCGCATCGCCATGCTCGACATCTTCATGGTGGCCTTCCTCCTCGTGGCCCTGTGGCAATGCGCGGGCGCGGTGCGCGAGCCGGAGGCCGCGCGGCGGCGCCTGGCGGTCGCGGGCATTATGCTGGGCCTTGCCATGGCGTCGAAATGGAACGCCATCCCGCTCGCGGTGGTGCCGGGCGCGGCGTTCTTCTTCTATCGCCTTGGCGCTGGTCGGCGACGGTTGCTGCTAAGCCGCCGGGGTGCGCCGGTGCCGGGGATTACCTTGCTGGAAGCTGCCCTGTGGCTCGGCGTGGTGCCGCTGGCTACTTATGCGCTCACCTTCCTTCCGGCGATGTTCTTCGCCGCCGCGCCCCTGCAGCCGGGCGGGCTGATTGCGCTGCATGCCGGGATGCTGGCCCTGCAGGAAAGCGTGACGCAGCCGCATCCCTATCAGAGCCGTTGGCCCGACTGGGTGCTGAACCTGCGGGCGATCTGGTATCTGTACGAGCCTATCGATGGCGCACAACGCGGCGCGCTGCTGATCGGCAATCCGCTGACCATGCTGCTCGGCCTGCCTGCGCTCGCGTGGTGCGCCTGGCGCGGAATGGCGAAGGGCGACAATGCGGCCTGGGGCGCATTCGTGCTGTATGGCGTAGCGCTCGGCTTCTGGATCATCGCCGCCAAGCCGGTGCAGTTCTATTACCATTATTTCCTGCCGTCCTGCTTCCTGCTGGCGGCGCTGACCTTTGCGCTGGACGCGATGTGGCAGAGGGGGCGATGGTTGGTTCCCGCGCTGGTGCTCGGCGGCAGCGTGGCGGTATTCGCGTGGTTCTATCCCATCCTGTCGGCGGCTCCGCTGCCGGACGCGGAGGGTTTTCAGCGCTACATGTGGCTGGGCGGCTGGGTCTGAAGGATCAGTACCGGCCCCAGACGAAGCGCGACGACAGGGCGTAATTCCAGACCGACCCCAGCAGGATGCCGATCAGTGCAGCGGCCAGAACCGGCGCGCCGCGCGCTTCCAGCAGGCTGGCGGCGGCGACATTGGCGAAGGCACCGACCGAACAGGTGAGGCAGAACCCCGCCCATCCGCGCAGCCAGTCGCGCACGCCCGTCAGGCGGCGGTCGCGATACGTCAGCCAGTTGTTGAGCCAGAAATTGAAGGTCATCGTGGCGATGGTCGCACTCGCCTGCGCGACGGGGAAGCGGTCAGTCACGCCGGCGAGCAACACCGCCAATACCGCCAGATGCACCAGCACGCCGATGCCGCCCACCGTGCCGAACATGGCGAAACGCGTCGGGATGAAGCGCCCGAAACTGCGCTCGTAAAGACCAGCAAGGAAGTCGAACGCCACGCCATTGTCGAGCTTGCTTGCCCCTTCGCGGCGCGGGGCGAAGGAGAGCGCAAGTTCCTGCACCCGCAGCGTCTTTTCCGATGCGGCGAGCATGTCGAGCAGGATCTTGAAGCCGATCCCGGACAGGCGCGGCGCCAGGCGGCGGGCAAGTTCCGTCTCCAGCAGGAAATAGCCGCTCATCGGGTCGGTCAGATCGACGCCGGTGATCCGCCGCGCGGCGCTGTTGGCGAAGGCGGAAAGCCGCGTGCGGGCAGACTCGGCCCATTCCGCCACGCTGCTGCCTTCGGCGAAGCGGGAGGCGACCGCGACATCCGCGCCGCCTTGCACGGCAGCGAGCATCAGCGGAAGCAGCGCCGGATCGTGCTGATGGTCGGCATCCATGATCGCAACGTGAGGCGCGGCAGTGGCCAGCATCCCCTCGATTGCGGCGGAGGACAGCCCCCGCCTGCCCATGCGCTGGATGACGCGGACACGCCCATCCGTTCGCGCCAGTCGCCGTGCCTCGTCTGCGGTCCCGTCGGCGCTGTCGTCATCCACGACGATCACTTCCCACGCGATGCCCTTCAGCGCGGCGTCGATCCGTTCAATCAGCGGCGCGATATTGCCGCTTTCGTTCAGCGTCGGGAGAACGACGGCAAGGTCCGGCGGGGTCACTGGTTCCGCCCAGCCCTAAAGGTTCGCCAGCACCGCATCGCCGATGGCCGACGTTCCTGCCTTTCCGCCCAGATCGTAGCCGCGAATGCCGCTCGCCAGTGTCCTGGCGACCGCCTGCTCCACGCGGGCGGCATCGTCTTCGCGCCCGAAGGAATGGCGCAGCATCATCGCCGCCGACAGGATTGCCGCCAGCGGGTTGGCCCTGCCCTGCCCGGCGATATCGGGGGCGCTGCCGTGGATGGGTTCGTAGAGACCGAAGGTGCCGAGTTCCGTCTGCCGGTCGCCCAGAGCCGCGCTGGGCAGCAGGCCGATGGATCCGACGCACATGCTCGCCTGGTCGGACAATATGTCGCCGAACAGATTGCCGGTGACGATCACGTCGAATTGGCCGGGGTCCTTCACCAATTGCATCGCCGCATTATCGACATAGAGATGATCGAGCGCGATTTCCGGAAATTCGGTCGCTGTCTCAACCATCACGTCGCGCCAGAGCTGGCTGGTTTCCAGCACATTGGCCTTGTCCACGCTGGTCAGGCGACCCTTTCGCTTTCCAGCAGCGGCGAAAGCCAAGCGGGCGATGCGGCGCACCTCGTCCTCGGCATAGGACATCGCGTCCCATCCCTCGCGCCGCCCATCGTCAGTGCGGCGCATGCCCTTGTCACCGAAATAGACGTCGCCGTTCAATTCGCGCACGATCAGCAGGTCTATGCGCCGGGCGATCTCGGGGCGCAGGGCGGAAAGATCCTCCAGCCCGCCGAACATGCGCGCAGGTCGCAAATTGGCGAACAGGCCGAGTTCGCGGCGCAGGCCCAAGATCGCCTGTTCGGGTCGCAACGAGCGTTCGAGCGTATCGCATTCGGGGTCACCCACCGCGCCGAACAGCACGGCATCGGCAGCCTTCGCCATCTCCAGAGTCTCGGTCGGCAAGGGGTGGCCATGACGGCGATAGCCCGCGCCGCCGACATCGCCATGCCAGAAGGTGAGGCGCGGCAAGCGCAGCTTGTCGAGAATCCGCAGCGCCTCTGCGGTCACTTCGGGTCCGATGCCGTCGCCTGCCAGAACCGCCAGTTTCATGCCCTATCCCCCGGATTGTCAGCCCCGGCGATCTTCGCCAGCCTGGCCCCCAACAATGTGCGCGCAGCCATAACATCGCCCCGCACGTCGGCAAGCAGGTAGTGCTGGATGGGCAGCGCCAGCCGGTCGAATGCGGCAAGCGCGGCCTCGAACCCTTCGTCAGGCGTAACGCGTGGCGGCGCGGGAGAGCCATAGCCAAGCTCGCGCAGCAGCAGCGCCTCGTAAGTGACCAGCGCGCCCAGCCAGCCCCGCGCCGAGGGCGCATGACACACCGCCTCCAGCAGAGCGGCCAGCGCGCTGTAGAGGCGGGGGTTGGGATTGCGTTCGGGCAGGACGGTGGCGGTCAGGGCGCAGACCCACTGGATGGCGGCGGCAGGCAGGGGCTCGGACAGCCACGGCCCCCTGCTGCTCACCAGTTCCAGCCGGGCGAAGGGCAATTGGCTGTCCGATCGGGCGCGAAGATCGGCTGCGACGAGATTGCCGGGGATGACGACGGGACGCATCTGCCGCCCACGTCCGCCGGCGACATATCCTGCGACCATGCCGTGATCTTCGGTCAGCATGCGGGCAATAATGGCGGTTTCGCCATGAAGCCGCGCGGCAAGGAATATGGCAGGGGCGCGTAGCTGCATTGTTTCAGTGTGGCGGGCCAGCGCCAATCTTGCAATCGGCACCCGCCCTGCGGCGTTTCGCCACGCCAGATCGCCTGCCGATCGGCCTTGTCTCAGCCCGGTGCGGCCTCATTGCGCGAGGCCCGCGTCGCCAGCGGTTCGCCCCGGCCCATCGACCAGTTCTTCTGCATGCGAACGGTGGGATTGGGCGCGCACCATATCTCGCCCGTATCGTCGATAGCGGTGATCCAGAGCAGATTATGCTCCTGCCCGTAATCGATCATGGCAAGGGCGAAACCATCGCCCTTGCCGAGAACGTGCAGCGGAATTGGGGGATTGAGCTGGATGATCATCGCGGCCTGCCTTGTTGAACCTTTCTCAAAAGGCAAGCACAGGCGCGTCGGTTCCCGCCTTCACATTTATCAGCTTTGCCGGTGAAGGTCAGACTTCGGTGCGTTTGGCTTCGAGAAGCGCGATGCGTTCGGCCAGTCTTTCGTTTTCTTCCCGCGCCTTGACCGCCATGTCTTTCACCGCGTCGAATTCCTCGCGCGTTACGAAATCCATGCCGCCAAGCGCTTCCTTCAGACGCTCGCGGCCGCTCTCGCGGGCCTCGCGGGTCATGCCGGCAAAGGTGCCGGCGGCGCTGTTGGCGAGTTTCACGAAGTCGGAGATGAAGGGGTTCTGGCTTTGCATGGAACCTATGTGGAGTGCGTAAGTGTCTGCGTCAATGCGGGTCGAGCCAGTCGCCGCTAGATCGCGATCCGCTGCACCGCGCCGCTTTCGGGAACGGCCGCAGGATCGGGATTGAGCTGCAGGAATTGCCAGTTCAGCAGGGTGGCGAACAGGATCCAGGCGACATAGGGCACCATCAGCAGCCCGGCGCTGCGCCGGATGCGCCAGAAGGCGATGGTCGTGACCACCGCCAGCACGTCGAGAACGAGGATGACGATCAGGGCGAGGCCCATGTCCCGCATGCCGAAGAACACCGGCGTCCAGGCGAGGCTGAGTGCAAATTGCAAGCCGAACAGCACCAGCGCCAGCGCCCGCCCCCTTGCGCCCCAAGCCGCGCAGATCAGCGCCAGCGCCAGCCCCTGCATGACGAACAATAGGCTCCAGATGATCCCGAACCACATCGGCGGCGGATAGATCGCGGGCTTTTCCAGAGCGGCGAACCAGGGATTATCAGGTCCGCTGGGGGCGAGACTGCCCGAGATGAAGCCCAGCAGAAGAACGGCCGGAACCGTCACCAGCGCCCAGCGCAGCAGGCTTGCGCGCAGCTGGCGGCGCGAGGCGAGGACAGTCATCGCATACTCCCTGACCGGCACGGGCCCGAAATGACCGCGATGCCCGCTCGCGGCGCATGGCCGCTTTCAAGCGCTGTCGATTAGCCTGCGCAGGCGCATGCTGCAATGCCGCGGCGATTGCAGACACGCGCGCGTATCTTTGCGGGACAACTCGCTAGCGGCGGAAGGCGTGGATCAGGAATTCCACATTGCCTTCAGGGCCGGTGATGGGGCTTTCCACGATGCCGTTCACTTGCCAGCCGGATTGCACGAGCCAATTGCGCACCTCGTCGCAGCAGCGCTGGTGCAGCACCGGATCTCGCACCACCCCGCCCTTGCCCACCTCCTCGCGGCCGACCTCGAACTGCGGCTTGATCAGCGCCACCAGATCGCAATGCGGTGCGGCGAGGCGCAGCGGCACTTCCAGCACCTTGGCCAGGCTGATGAAGGATGCATCGCAAACGACCCAATCGCAGGGCGCACCGATCATCTGCGGTGTCAGGATGCGGGCGCTGGTCTGCTCCAGCACGGTGACGCGGCTATCCTGCCGCAATTTCCACGCCAGCTGGTTCGTGCCCGAATCGACGGCAAAGACCCGCTCCGCCCCCCGGCTGAGCAGGACATCGGTGAAGCCGCCGGTGGAACTGCCGATATCCATCGCCGTACCGCCAGCGGGGTTGAGCGCGAAATGATCGAGCGCGTGAGCCAGCTTGATGCCGCCACGGCTGACCCAGGGGTGATCGCGCCCGCGCACGTCCAGCGGCGCGTCGGCGGGCAATTGCTGACCGGGCTTCGCCAGCTTGGTCTCGCCGGTGAAGACCAGCCCCGCCATGATCAGCGCCTGCGCGCGGGTGCGGCTTTCGACGAGACCCCGGTCCACCAGCATCTGGTCGGCGCGCTGCTTGCCCTTGGCGGCAGGGCCACTGCGGCGGGGCGGAGAGGAATTGGGCTCGTTCATGGACCCGAATGGCCCTAGCGCGCATTGTGAAAGGTGAAAACCGCCTGCATGAAGGCGATCAACAGAACAGGGAAACTCCATGCCCGCCCCAATGCCCGCCGATATATCCGCCGCTCCTGCCAACAGCTTTCGCCGCTTCGCAAAACCTGCCGCAGCCGTGCTGACGCTTGCTCTTGCCTGCTGCAGCCCCGCGCCCGCGCCCCAGCCCACGCCTGCCCCGCCGCAGCGTCCTGCAACCGCGCCTCCGCCGCCGCCGATTGCGGTGCAATTGCCGACGCCGGAAAACTGGATGGACGCGGCGCGCACACCCGGAGACTGGGCGTATCGCGGTGGAGCCTCGCGCAGCGGCGCCTATTATGGCGAGCCGGGCCAAGGGGCTGTCTTCGCAATGCTGTGCGATCGTCCGACGCGGCAGGTCATCTTGTCCCGCGCCGGTCAGGCCACCGGCCCGGTGCCGGTGCGGATCCTGACCGAAACCGCCGAACGGATGGTCACCGCGCAGCCCGCCGCAGGCGCGACTCCGACGATCGAAGTCACGCTTCCCGCAGGCGACCGGCTGCTCGACGCCATGGCGCTGAGCAAGGGCCGTTTCGCGATCGGCGCGGCAGGTTTGCCGACGCTGTACCTGCCGAGCTGGCCCGAGGTGACCCGGGTGATCGAGGATTGCCGCTGAGGCTGTTGAAAAATTTCAGGCAGCGTCTTGCCTTTGCAGCAATTACGACTCACAAAGGGTGCAGGACAGGCGGTACACGCCGTCCCGGGCCGCGATGATACGCAAAGGCTCTTGGCTATACAGCGCGAAAGGAGGTGATCCGATGTCTCATGGTTCAGCAAGGGGGTCGGTACAGTTCCGCACGAGGCATTATCGCGTCTGACGCGATAAAGGCATACGTGGGCGGCACTTCCGGCCGCTGACCATGCGAAGGGCGGTCCCCGGCAGTTGAGCCGGGGCCGCCCTTCTCATTTGTGTGCTTCGGGGGCAGGTCCCCGGCAGTTGAGCCGGGGCCGCCCTTCTCATTTGTGCATATGCCCAGCTTGCAGAGACCACCTCTTGCATGCGCCCGCGCTGCGGATTACCCGCGCGGGCAGGAACCCACAGGAGCCAGCATGGCCGACGCGCCTACACCCGAATTCACGACCCTTGCCCATCCCGCACCCGTCCCTGGCGAAACGAGGGACGAGGCGCTGGCCAATCCCGGCTTCGGAACGCTGTTCTCCGACCACATGACGGTAGTCGATTACGACGCCGACAAGGGCGGCTGGCATTCCGCGCAGGTCGGCCCGCGTGAACCGCTCAGCCTCGATCCCGCAACGGCCGTTCTGCATTATGCGCAGGAAATCTTCGAAGGCATGAAAGCGTACAGGCAGGAGGACGGCGGCATCGCCCTGTTCCGCCCCGAACAGAACGCCCGGCGCTTCAACGAATCGGCCCGCCGCATGGCGATGCCCGAAGTGCCGGAGGAACTCTTCCTCGAAGCGGTCAAGCGGCAGGTTATGGCCGACCGCGAGTGGTTCCCCACCGTGGAAGGCGGTGCGTTATACCTGCGGCCCTTCATGTTCGCGTCCGAAGCGTTCCTGGGCGTTCGCCCCGCACGGCAGTACAAGTTCATCACCATCGCCAGCCCGGTCGGCGGCTATTTCAAGTCGGGCGCTCCGGCGGTGTCGATCTGGGTCAGCCGCGACTATGTGCGCGCGGCGCGTGGCGGCACCGGCGCGGCCAAGACTGGCGGGAACTACGCCGCCAGCCTGGTTCCGCAAAGCGAGGCGACCGCCCGCGGGCACGACCAGGTCGTGTTCCTCGACGCCGTTGAGCGCAAGTGGATCGAGGAACTGGGCGGCATGAACTTGTTCTTCGTGATGAAGGACGGCAGCATCGTCACGCCCCCGCTGACCGGCACGATCCTGCCCGGGATCACCCGCGACAGCCTGATCACCCTCGCCCGCGACGAAGGGCTGGACGTGCGCGAGGAACCCTATTCCATCGACCAATGGCGCGACGATGCGACCAGCGGGCGATTGGTCGAAACCATGGCCTGCGGCACGGCGGCGGTCGTCACTCCGGTCGGCAAGGTTGCCGGGCCCGAGGGCGAATTCACCATCGGCAGCGGCGGACCGGGTCAGCTGACGCAGAAATTGCGCGACCGGCTGGTGGGCATTCAGCGCGGCACCCACCCTGACAATCACGGCTGGATCGTTCGGCTGGACTGATCCGGCCGGGCGCCTGCCCCGCTGGCTCTTATCTCTCCGGCACCCGCGCTTCCAGTTCCGCCTTCCACACGGCGGCGACGGCGTCGCTGGGTGCCCGCCAGTCTGCACGGGGGCTGAGCGCCCCGCCCGACGATACTTTCGGCCCGTTCGGCAGCGCGCTGCGCTTGAACTGGCTGAACTCGAAGAATCGCCACAGGAATTTTTCCAGCCAGAAACGTATCGTCGCCAGATCGTAGGCATTCTTCGCCTCTTCCGGAAATTCTTCGGGCCATAGCCCCTGTTCCGCATCCTTCCATGCATGCAGCGCCAGGAAGGCGACCTTGCTGGGCCGCTGGCCGAAGCGGATGACGTGATGCAGGAAAAAGTCGTTGATCTCGTATGGTCCCACCGCGCCTTGCGTCGACTGGACCTCGCCATCCTCGCCCGCCGGGACGAGTTCGGGCGTGATCTCGGTGGCGAGAATATCTTCGAGAACGCTGTCCGTTTCGGGCCCGAACTGGTTGGTGCGGGTCACCCAGCGGATCAGATACTGGATCAGCGTCTTGGGCACGCCGGTATTCACGGCATAATGGCTCATCTGGTCGCCCACGCCATAGGTGCACCAGCCCAGCGCCAGTTCGGACAGGTCGCCCGTCCCGATGACGAAGCCCTTGTGGTGCCCGGCCAGCCGGAAGAGGTAATCGGTGCGCAGGCCCGCCTGCACGTTTTCGAAGGTCGTGTCATAGACCGGCTCGCCGCCTGCGAAGGGATGATCCATGTCCTGCAACATGCGGGTGGCGGCGGGGCGGATGTCGATTTCCTCCGCCGTGATGCCGAAGGCTTCCATCAGGCGCCAGGCATTGGTCTTGGTGCCCGCGCTCGTGCCGAACCCTGGCATGGTGTAGCCGCGGATCATCTTGCGATCCAAGCCCAGCCGGTCGACCGTGCGAGCCGCCACGATCAGCGCATGGGTGGAATCCAGCCCGCCCGAAACGCCGATGATCAGGCTTTTCGACCCGGTTGCTTCCAGTCTGCGGGACAGGCCGTCCACCTGGATATTGAACGCCTCGTAACAATCCTGATGCAGATCGGCGGGGTCGTTCGGCACGAAGGGGAAGCGGCGGATCGGCCGGCGCAGGCCGATGTCCTTGTCCATGTTGCGGACAGAAAAGGCGACCGTACGGTATTCGGTTTCCGGCCTTCCCTGATGCTCGGCCGCATCGTTGAAGGTCTGCATCCGCATCCGGTCGCCGAGGATGCGGTCGGTGTCGAGGTCGCAGACGCAGAGTTCGGCATCGCGGCTGAACCGTTCGGATTCGGCCAGCAGATCGCCCAGTTCGTAGATGATGCCCTGCCCGTCGAAGGCCATGTCGGTCGTGCTTTCGCCATGTCCGGCGGCAGAATAGAGATAGGCGCAGACGGCGCGCGAGGATTGCGACCGGCACAGCATGTGCCGTTCGTCCGACTTGCCGATGGTGATGTTGGAAGCGGACAGATTGGCGATGATCGTCGCCCCCGCCAGTGCGGCGCGGGTGCTCGGCGGGTCAGGCGCCCAGAAATCCTCGCAGATCTCCACGCCCAGCACGAAGCCCGGCAGGTTCTCGGCGGCGAACAGCAGGTCGGTGCCGAAGGGAACCTCATGCTCGCCCGCGCGGATCGTGCGGCCCTGCATGTTGCGCCCATGCGCAAACCAGCGTTTTTCGTAGAATTCACGGTAATTCGGCAGATAGCTTTTCGGCACCGCGCCGAGCAGGCGGCCATGCGCGATCGCCAGCGCGCAATTGTAAACCCGCCCGCCGTAACGCAGCGGTGCGCCGATCAGCAGCATGGGCGACAGTTCGGCGCTCTGCCTGACGATCTCGTCAATAGCACCCTCGACCGCGTCTAGCAGGGCAGATTGCAGCACCAGATCGTCGAGGACATAGGACGACAGGCACATTTCGGGATACAGCACGAGGTCGATATCGCATTCGTCCGCCCGTTCGGCTTCCGACAGGATGGCCTGCATGTTGAAGGCGACATCGGCGGTCCGCACTTGCGGCGTACTGGTGGCGACCCGCACGAATCCGTGCCGATGCATCTGGTAAAACTGGTCACGAAGCGGAAACGGATTGTCGGACAAGCTTGGGCCCCCTCGGGTGTTTTTCTAGCGTTTGCGGCCGGCAGGGCGCGCAGATGCGGCACCCTCACCTAGCCTTCGATCAGGCTGCCAGCAAATCCTCCGCAGCCGGTGCGTTTTCCAGATGCGCGATCAGCCCGCGTTCGGCGCGGGTCAGCCATTTGGTGCTGCGCGGCAGTTCCAGCGTCTCGTGCCATTCCTCCTGCCGCTCGATGAGTTCGAAGATTGCCGGATGGATGTAACTGCGGCGGGTAACCGCGGGCGTATTGCCAAGCTTTTCAGCCACAGCATCCAGCAGCACCTTGATCGTCAGCCGCTCCTTGGCCGTCGCCAGCATTTCGAATGCCATGACGCTGGCGTGCCAGGTGCGGAAATTCTTGGCGGTGAAATGTTCGCCCATCGTTTCGCACAGGAAAGTGTTTACCTGGCCCGAACACACCGCGTGCAACTCGCCATCGTCATCGACATATTGGAACAGGTTCTGCCCCGGCAGATCTTCCATGCGGCGGACCATCTTCGCCAGCGCGCCGTCGGTCAGCGAAACCTCGCGCTGCTTGCCGGACTTGCCCTTGTAGCGCAGGCGCAGCGTCTTGCCGGTGATCTCGGCGTGGCGGGCGCGCAGCGTCGTCGCGCCGAAGCTCTTGTTCCGCTTCGCATAGCTTTCGTTACCGATCCGGATCGCGCCGAGATCGAGCAGTCGGACCACGCTGGCGAGCGCACGATCCCGCGTCAACTCGCCTCCAGCCAACTCGTCATCCACCCGCTTGCGCACCAGCGGCAGCAGATTGCCGAAAACCAGGCAGCCGTCGAATTTCTCGCCCTCACGCCAGGTGCGGAAATCGGGGTGATAGCGATATTGCTTGCGTCCTTTGACATCGACCCCGGTGGCGAGGATGTGGCCATTCGGCGCGGGGCAATACCACGCATCCTCATAGGCGGGCGGCAGCGCGATCGCGTTCAGGCGCTCACGCTCCGCCTTGTCGGTGATGAGCGCGCCGGTGACGTCGTAATAGGACCAGCCCTTGCCCGAACGCTTGCGCGAGAGGCCGGGCAGTTCGTCGTCGACGAAGATGAGTTTGGGAGGTTTGCTGGCCATCGTCTGCTGAAAACGCGCAAAAGGCAAAACGGCTCCCGGCATCTTCTCGCATCAGATCGATCGGCACGCGGTGCCTTGCGGAACATCGGGGCCGCAGCCAGATTGGGAGGGAAACAGCGCTTCAACGACAAGGAAAATTTCATCTCATGGCAGACACCTACACCCCGCCCAAGGTCTGGACCCACGACGCCGAGAATGGCGGCAAATTCGCCAACATCAACCGGCCAACCTCCGGCGCACGCGAGGACAAGGTGCTGCCTGCGGGCGAGCACCCATTCCAGCTCTACTCGCTGGCGACGCCCAATGGGGTGAAAGCCTCGATCATGCTGGAGGAGCTACTGGAGGCAGGCTGTCCGGCAGATTACGATGCCTATACGATCAACATCGGCGAAGGGGAGCAGTTCTCCTCCGGCTTTGTCGACATCAATCCCAATTCCAAGATTCCCGCGCTGGTCGATCGCAGCGAAGACAAGCCGATCCGCATCTTCGAAAGCGGCGCGATCCTGCTGTATCTGTCGGAGAAGTTCGGCAAGTTCGCCAATCCGACGCCCGCGGGCCGGGCAGAGATGCTGAGCTGGCTGTTCTGGCAGATCGGCAGCGCGCCCTTCATCGGCGGCGGGTTCGGCCATTTCTATGCCTATGCGCCGGAGAAGTTCGAATATCCGATCAACCGCTACGCCATGGAAACAAAGCGCCTGTTCGACGTGGCCGACAAGCGGCTGCAGGAAAGCGAATATCTGGCGGGCGACGATTACACCATCGCCGACATTGCCGCCTTCGCCTGGCTTGCGCCTTTCACCAGCGGCACGATCTACGAAGACGCGCGGACGTTCCTGTCGATCGACCAATATGAGGCGGTGGGCCGCTGGGCCAAGACGATCGCCGACCGCCCTGCGGTAAAGCGCGGCCGCATTGTCAACAAGACCTGGGGCGAGGACGACGAGCAATTGCGCGAACGCCACGCCGCGTCGGATTTCGACGGCAAGGCGATCTGAACTGCATCGCCGAAAGAGGGGCGTCGGCAGAGCGGAATTTCCCGCCCCTGCCCCCTTTTCATATCCGGTGAGCGCGCTATAGGGGCGCCTTGCATCTGCTGGGGCGTGGCCAAGTGGTAAGGCAGCGGCTTTTGGTGCCGCCATTCGCAGGTTCGATCCCTGCCGCCCCAGCCATTCGCATTGCAGTTCGCAGGACATGAAAAGGGGCCGAAGCGTGTTGCTCCGCCCCCCCCTTCCTGGTCCTCAGGAATTGTTGCCCGGTAAACCGGTGTTCACCAGGAGGCCTGGAAACCGGCGCGTGCACCCACTTCGCCTGAATCGAAGCCGACCCCGACGCCGCCCGTGAACACGGTGGTGTCGCTGATGCGGTATCCAACCGATGCCGAACCGGCGACGCGATCATTGTAATAACCGAAGCCGCCCGAAACGCCGAACATCTTGCCCGGCATGATCACCGGCGATTCCATCGACAATGCAAGCGCAACGCCTTCATTGGCACGGCGGGCCTGAACGCCGTTTTCCTCCGCAAGGTCGAACAGCACCGCCTGACGGTCCTGCAATCCTGCGATCGCGAGGGAATTGTCCGCGATCATCATCGAATTGTTCGCGATCATCATGGCATTGCTTGAAATGGCAGCGCTGTTCGCCTGCACGGCGGAGAAGCTTGCCAGATTGCTCAGGCCAGAGGACGAACTCACGCCCAGCGTACCGTTGGCATCGGCGGTAACCACGGCGATAGGACCGACCTGTGACGTGGTGCTGTCGTCCAGCGACGCCACCACGACCTGTCCGTCGTTCGCAGCGACCGCGCCGTTGCCGATGGCGACCGAATTGGTGCCGGATGCGACTGCCTGGTTGCCCAGCGCAATGGCTCCGTCACCACTCGCTGCGGCAGCTTCACCCACTGCAACCGAGCGGACGCCCGAGGCCTCCGACAGATGGCCGAGAGCGGTTGCGCGCTCCGCAGTGGCGTTGGCGCGCCAGCCGTAAGCCGTTGCGCCTGCTCCGATCGCGGAGGACTGGCCGCCGACGACCGTCGTGGAAGGCCCGCTAGCGACGGTGGAAAAGCCGGTCGCTCCGTCGCGATTGCCGCCGATGGCGATGGAATCGCCGCCGGTCGCCTGCGCCGTGTTGCCGATGGCGATGGCATTGCTGCCCGAAGCCACCGAGTCCTCGCCGCCGGCGAAGCTCTGGTCACCCGAAGCAGTCGATTGGTGGCCGACAGCCGTTCCCATTGCGCCGGTTGCGCGGGCCTGCCAGCCCAATGCTGTCGATCCGGGCGTGGTCGCGAGGCTTTCGCCGCCAAGCGCGGTCGTCGAATTGCCGACCGCCATCGCATCGGCACCGAGTGCGAGTGCATCGACGCCGTCCGCGACCGCACCGTCTCCGTCACCATCGGCATCGCCGCCGATGGCGATTGCGCCAACCTGCCGTGCCTCGGAGTCGCTGCCCAGAGCAATGCCAGCATCGTCCGTCGCCAGAGCGCCGAACATGCCGCCATCAGTGTTACCGCCGATTGCCACGCCGCCGCGGCCAAGAGCCGCCGCTGCCTCACCAGCCGAGGTCGAGGCGAAGCCGCTTGCCGTGGCAAGATGGCCGAGCGCTGTTGCGCGTTCGCCGTCGGCGGTCGCCTGCCAGCCGAAAGCGCTGGAGCCGGGGTTCATCGCCACGCTCTCGCCGCCGACTGCCGTTGTCGAATTGCCGACAGCCATAGCGTCGGCACCTACTGCGAGCGCATCCACGCCGTCAGCGACCGCGCCGTCTCCGTCAGCATCGGCATCGCCGCCGATGGCGATTGCGCCGACCTGCCGTGCCTCGGTGTCGCTGCCGATCGCGATGCCTGCATCGTCCGTCGCCAGAGCGCCGAACATGCCGCCATCGGTATTGCCGCCGACGGCCACGCCGCCGCGCCCGAGCGCTGCCGCAGCTTCACCGGCAGAGGTGGAGGCGAAGCCGCTCGCCGTCGTCAGATGACCTAGGGCCGTCGCGCGTTCGCCATCGGCGAGGGAGCGCCAGCCAAGTGCGGTGCTGCCGGCCGCAGTGGCTGCGCTTTCGCCGCCGACTGCCACGGTGGACGGGGCACTGGCAGTAGCGGGGTTGGTGCCGGCATCGTCGGAGCCGATGGCCACGGCATCCGTTCCGGTCGCGCTGGCGCCTACACCCACGGCCGTCGCGCCATCAGCAGGTGCGTCGGCGTCTGTGCCGCATTCGGTGGTGTTCACACCGGCACCGTCGTTACAGGGCGGCGTCGTGTCCGCCGATGCGGGGGCGACTATGAACAATGTTGCCGAACCGGCGAGCAGGGCCGCGGCGAGATTTCTTTTAGGTTGGATTTGCATTGAGACTTCCTCTTCCATTCAGGACCAGAAAGCCGTGACGACAAACAGGAGCGAAAGGGCAGATCGACCGTCCAAGTTGAACCCCACCTTCTTCTCCCCGGCCCGCAAGGCCACGGCGCGTCATTATTTACGAATGACATTGGGCTTTACGGCGCATGGCTGCGCCCGGATGCATAATCGGGCGCAGAAACTTCAATTAATTTCCCTGAATGTAGTCTATTCTATCAATGGCGCGCGCGTGGCGGCGGCATGCCCCCGGCAAGTGCTACAACATGTTCACGGGAAAAATCCTGCCTGCAAAAGGTTCTGCTTTACGTCCGGGCGGCTTTGCGGTCTTCGTCGCCGAGAGCCTTGCAAGTGCGGTCCAGATCGTCCTCACCGGCTCGCAGGCGATATTTCGGAGGGGCACTATGCCGCATCGCAGCGCGGAAGAATTGAGGCAGGAGATCGCGAAGCTCCAGACCGAGCTGACACTCGTCACCGCCGCGCGGGAGCAGGATGCGGAAGCTGCGCGCGAAGCAGCCCGGCGCGTTACGCAGCTGGAAGCGGCGCTCGACGTGGTGCCCGTCGGAGTGCTGTTCGCCGACCTCGATGGCAGGATCCTGCTTGGTAACAAGCAGATGGAGGCAATGACGCGGCACAAGGTGCGGCATTCGGGCAATGTCGAGAGTTATGGCGAATGGATTGCGTATCACCGGGATGGCCGCCGTGTCGCGGCGCATGAATATCCGCTCTCGCGCGTAGTTCGCGATGGCGAGACGCACGCGGAGCTGGAAGTGCATTACGAACGGGGCGACGGAACGCGCTTCTGGATGCACATCATCGGCGAGCCGGTGACCGACCGGAGCGGAAACAAGATCGGCGCTGCAATCGCCGCTGTCGACGTCGATTCACGGCAGCAACTTCTCGCCCGGCAGCGGATGCTGATCGCCGAACTGGACCACCGGGTGAAGAATGCCTTCAGCGTGGTGAAAAGCATCGTGAGCCAGTCGCTGCGCACGGCAGGCGTTCCCACCGGATTGCGCGAGACGCTGGATCACAGGCTCGATGCCTATGCGAAAGCGCATGCGCGGTTGGTTGGCGCGAAATGGGACCATGAATCGATTGCGGCGATCGCGGGCAACATCATGACTGCTATCGCGGGCGACCGGATCAGGGTGGACGGGCCCGATGTGCAGCTTCCCTCCCGGCAGGCCATTGCGCTGTCGATGGCATTATACGAACTGGGCACCAATGCCGTGAAATATGGCGCGCTTTCGACGTCGCACGGACGGATCGAACTGCGCTGGCGGATTGATGAAGCTGACGGGAACAGTCGTGAGCTAATCGTCGAATGGCTGGAACGGGGCGGCCCACCAGCGGTTGAATCAGCAAAGAAGGGTTTCGGATCCTTCGTCGTGAAGCGCGCCATGGAAGCCGAGACCGGTGGCAGGGTGCAGCTTGTCTACGGAGACGAAGGCCTGGATTGGCATCTGAAAATGCCGCTTCCCGCCGAAACCCACGTCGATGAAAACGTACCGAGGACAGATAATGAGTGACCAGCCGATAAAGATCTTCATTGTAGAAGATGAAGTGCTGGTGGCGTTCGAGATGAGTGACACGCTCGAGGATCTGGGGTTCGAGGTCGTCGGCCCCAGCCTGCGCCTCGACGATGCCGAGACCCGCGCGATGAATAGCGAGATCGACGTGGCGATGCTCGACGTCAACATGGGCGCTGGCCTGACGACGAAGCCGGTGGCGGACATCTTGCGTGAGCGCGGCATCCCCTTCATCTTCATCACCGCCTACGATTCCTCGCAGATTTCGTTTCTCGGGCCGGACGACAAGGTGTTGCGGAAGCCGGTGAACAGCAATTCGCTGATCGACGCGCTGCGCCAGGTCTGGCCGGAACTGCCACCGGAAATCAAACCTGCACGGCTGGTCTGAACAGCCAAGCCAATGCAGTTCGACGACATGCTCCGCCACTATTTCGGCACCGATGATTTTGCTTCGGTCAGCGCCGAAGCCCGTGATGCCGGGACGGAGCGGATGCGTGTGGATCTGGGGCTCGAACGCGACAAGGCGCGGCGGTTTGCACTCTGGATGCTGCTCTACCAGCTTGACGCTGCGCCCGGCCTCGATGTTGCCTTCAAGAGCGAGGAGGAGCGAAACGCTGCGCGCAACATGATGTATCTGCTGGCCGCTGGGGCCGAACAGAAGTAGCGCGTGTAGTCTGCTTTCAGTTGGAGGCGACGAAATCCGCTATGGCCGGCGCGATCTGCGGGGCGAGCGGCGCTTCCGCATCGGCATAGGCCGCCATGTTCGCTGCCCTGTCACCCGGCGGAACTACCTTCAGCACATGATTGACGCCATCGAGGCGCAATACGGTCAGATCCGGGCGGGCCTGCTCCAGCGCCGCCACATCCGCCTCTGCGACCTGCATGTCCTCAACCCCGTGCACGACCAGAACGGGTAGTTCGGTCTGCTGCAGCAACTTCGCGGGGTTTTGCGCCATCAGGCTCATCACGAAGCCTTGAACCTGAGGAGCGAACAGCGGCTGCAAACCGGGATGCAGAGCGGCCGCGTCTACCGGCTCGCCTTTCTCCAGCGCTGCAATCGCCGCATCGGCCTGCGGCAGGATCGGCGCGTTCGCCGGATTGGCGCGCAATTGTTCGCGCAGAATCTGACCGACCGGGCGCCCGGGCGATGCGAGCAGGACAAGCCCGCACAATCCTTCCACAGTATCGGCGGCAGTGGCCAGCGCCACGATGCCGCCTTCGCTGTGACCCGCCAGCCAGACGCAATCCTGTCCCGTGACCTCTCGCAGATCGGCGGCCCAGGCCTTGGTGTCGGCCACGTAATCGGCGATGGTCACATCATTCGGATCGGCCACGGCACCGGCGCTGGCGAACATGCCGCGCTTGTCCGTGCGCAGGGTCGTGATGCCGCGGGCCTGCAATGCCTCGGCCAGAAGCCGGTAACTGCTCGCCTCGACGCCCAAGGGGCTGTTACCGTCGCGGTCCGTAGGGCCGGAACCCGCAATGATGAGCATGGCGGGAGCGTCGGCAATGTCGATTTGCCCCGCTGCAGGAAGCAGGGTTCCGGCGAGCGGGCCGGTAAGATGAGCAGGCGCGATGGTCCGCTCCTGCGCGGCTAAGGGACCAGCAATGCCGAGCGCCGCCCCTGCGGCTGCCAGACCAATTTTGCGTGTGATCTTCCCTGCCATCTTCCCGTCTCCACTCTACCAGTAGGTGATCGTACTCAGTTGGAGCGGGCAAGGCCATTGCCCTGCCCGCTCCCTTGGCTTCAATTGCGGCGCGTTCGCCCGGCGTTCAGTTCCGCCAGCAGCGCCGGAGCCGGGTAAATAGTTTCCAGCGCTTCCTGCACCGCAGCGGCGGATACCGCCACGGTGCGGTTAAGCAGCGGATCGTATCCGTAATTGCCGCCCAGCGAATGGATGTTGCCGTCGAACGCTGCGCCGATCACCGTGCCGGCCCTGTCAATGACCGGGCTTCCGGAATTGCCGCCGATAATGTCGTTGGTGGTCACGAAATCATAGGTGATCGTCGGATCGATCTGCGCCTGCTTCGCCGCGAATGCGGGGGCGAGGTCGAAAGGTTCGTTGCCGGTCGCCCGGTCGAAGGTTCCCCCCAGCGTGGTGGCAATGGGCACCTGCTGGCCGCGTTCTTCCCAGCCCGTCACCTTGCCGTAGCTGATGCGCAGCGTGAAAGTCGCATCGGGGTAGAGCGTATCGCCATAAGCCGCGAAACGCGCATCGGCGAGCTGAGCACCGGCCGCCGTCAACGGGCCGCTATATTGTTCGTCGATCAGACGGTCCAGCTCGCGCTGGCGCGGCACCAGCCGCAGCGCATATTCGATCAGCGGATCATCCGATGCTTCCACAGCCGACAGGCCACCTTCCCACAGGGCGCGGCGGAAGGCCGGATCGGCAAGGCGCGTGTTGCCGACGAGGCGTTCGGCCAGCATCTCGGGGCTTTCGCGTCCGAGCAGCAGGCGCGTGTCGGCATCGTCGGCACCCAGATATTCGCGTGCCTTGGACAGGCTCCACTCCATCTGCAGCGCGTCGAGCCACGGGTAGAGCGGGCGTTCGTCCAGCAGGCGTTTTTCCAGTAGCGGCAGGGCGCTGTCGGTGAAGCCCGGCAGCCGTTCGGCGTTTGGCTTGGCGCGTTCCTGCGCGGCCATCACCAGCGTGCGAGCGTAGTTGTACAGCGTGCCGGATGGGCTGGTGAAACGCGCGGGCAGATACAGGGCCCGGTAGGCCGTGACCGCATCATCCACTTCTGCCCACGGATCGCCCACCGCAGGATTCTGGGCGCTGCGAGCGATCAGATCGGCCTCTGCGCTTTCCAGCCGTGCTGCGGTAAAGGCCGGGTCGTTCAGCGCGCGGGTGCGGCCGATCTGCACCTTCAGGCTGTTCTCGATCCCGCCCAGCAAGTCGCGGCCTTCGCGTTCCCGCTCATCGCTCTGGCTCATCGCCTGGATCAACCGGCCGCGCAGTTCGGACAGGGTGGCGAGAGTGATCGGCAGGCGCACCTCACGCTCGAACGCGATCTGGCTCAACGTATTGAGGCGCGATGTCGAACCGGGATTGCCAACGACGAAGGTGGCTTCGCCCTCGACCGGCGCGCGCGGATTCCACTGCAGGAATTCCGGCGTGTCGATCGGCTGTCCGTTTTCATAGGCGCGCAGGAAGCTGGCATCGAGCGAATAGCGCGGGAAGTTGAAATTGTCCGGATCGCCGCCGAAGGTAGCGGCACGGTCTTCCGGTGCCCAGGCGAGGCGGACGTCGGAATATTTGCGATAGGTGTACAGCTTGTACTGCCCGCCGCCAAACAGGGCGACGACCTGGCAGCGCGTGGTCGCGGTGTCGGGGCAGCCCTCCGCCTCGATCTCGGCGATACGAGCGTCGCGGGCGCGGGTCAGCGCCTCGCCCGTGGCTGTGCCGATGGCCTGTTTTACTTGCCCGGTTACGTCGACGATGTTGGTGACGACCTCGGCCTGCTGACCGGCACATTTCAGCTCCTGATCGCGGCGGTCGGCGACGAAGCCCATGGCGAGCAGATCGTTCTCACCCGTGCTGTTTTCGTAAATGCAGCTGGCGACGCAGTGATGGTTGGTGAGGATCAGCCCGTTGGGCGACACGAAGCTGGCCGAGCAGCCGCCGGTCAGGCGAACGGCGCTGGCCCGAACATCGTCGAGCCATGCCTGATCGGGTGCCCAGCCGAATTGTTCTTCCATGCGCTCGGCAGGGAAATTGTCGAAGGTCCACATGCCTTCCTCGGCAATGGCGGGGCTAGCCGCGGCTGAGGCTGCAAGCAATGCGGCCGACGTGAGGAAAAAGGCGCTATGGGTCATGGGGAGGCTCTCCGGTTATCTGGCCGATTTATTTGCTTGCCGCCTTTTTGCCGCGCCGCCCGCAAATGTCCAGAGGCACCGCCCGGCCCTCCCCATGCAGCCTTACCCCTTGAGCCAGAAGCGGATTCCGTAGGCGACGACGCCCAATACCGAGATGCTGACCACCCAGATCGCCAGCATCCAGCCCAGCCGCTGCCACAGGGGCCGGGCGTCGCCTGTTTCTCCGCCGTCTAGTTTCGGATCGAAGCGCATCAGTGGTAGTGGTGCTCGCCCACCTTGCCGCGGAAGACCCAATAGGCCCAGGCGGTGTAGATGAGGATGATGGGCATGATGATGGCGGTGCCCACCAGCATGAAGATCTGGCTGCTCTCCGGGGCGGCGGCGTCCCAGATGGTGATGCCCGGCGGCACGGCAAAAGGCCACATGGACACGCCCAGCCCCGCCATGCCGAGCAGGAAGATGCTCAGCGCCAGGACGAAGGGGCGATAGACGCGCCGCTTGGCGATGCTGCGCATCAGCGCGAAGAACAATATGCCGGTCAGCAGGGGCACCTGCGCCGCGAAAAGGATGTTCGGCATTTCGAACCAGCGCCGCCAATATTGCCCCTCCAGCAGCGGCGTGGCGAGGCTGACGGCGATCATCAGCGCCAGCGTCGCCCAACCGGCGATCCGGGCGGTGCGATAGGCGTGATCCTCCGCCCGGCCCTCGACCTTCATGGCGAGGAACGTCGCGCCGAGCAGCACGTAGCCGACCGTCACGCCCACTCCGGTCAGCAGGGTATAAGGCGTCAGCCAGTCGAACCAGCTGCCCGCATAGTTGCGGCCCTCGACCGTCACGCCCTGCAACAGCGCGCCGAGGATCATGCCCTGCGTCATCGCCGCGACCAGCGATCCGCCAGCGAAGGACATGTCCCAGAAGCCCCGGTGACGCGGGTCGCGCCAGCGAAATTCGAACGCCACGCCGCGAAAGACGAGGCCGAGCAGCATGGCGATAACCAGCGGGTAGGTCGCGGGCAGGATAATCGCATAGGCGAGCGGAAAAGCCGCGAACAATCCGCCCCCGCCCAGCACCAGCCAGGTTTCGTTCCCATCCCAGACCGGCGCGATGGCGTTCATGGCCTGGTCGCGTTCCTTGCCCACCTGAAAGCTGGGGAAAAGAATGCCGATGCCGAGATCGAAGCCGTCCATCACGACATACATGAAGATGGCAAAGGCGATGATGCCCGCCCAGATGACTGTGAGATCCATCAGTCGCCTCCTTCCTCGTTTCGGGTCCGGTCGACGATCTCCGGACCCTGGCTTTCCCGGTTGCTGCCGGGAAAGGTTTCCCGATCCCCCGGATTTTGCGATGGGCCTGGGGTAATGCCGGCAGTGCGGATCGGGCCGATATCGCCGCGCTTCACGCCGGTTTCATGGTCGTGCGGTATGTTGTGCATCAGCTTCATGATGTACCAGGTGCCGATGCCGAAAACCGCGAAATAGATCACGACGAACGCCACCAGCGAGGTTGCGACGGCAGGTGCCTCGAGCGGGCTGACGCTGTCGGCGGTTCGCATCAGGCCGTAAACGGTGAAAGGTTGCCGCCCGACCTCGGTCGTGATCCAGCCCGCGATCACCGCGACGAAGCCCGATGGCCCCATCACCAGCGCCGCGCGGTGCAGCCAGGTCCAGTCGTATAATTTGCGGCGATACCGGGCGACGAGGCTCCACAGGCCGAGTCCGAGCATGGCGAAACCGATCCCGACCATGATCCGGAACGACCAGAACACGATCTCGACCGGCGGTTCGTCCTCGTCGGGAATGGTGTCCAGCCCGGCAAGCGGCGCGTTCAGATCGTGCTTCAGGATCAGCGAGGACGCCTTCGGGATCTCGATACTGTAGCGCACCTCCTTCGCCTCGCTGTCGGGGATGCCGAACAGGATCAGCGGTGCTCCATCGGGGTGGCTGTCGTAATGACCTTCCATCGCCATCACCTTCTGCGGCTGATATTCCAGCGTGTTCAACCCGTGCAGATCGCCGACGAAAATCTGGATCGGCGCAACCAGCGCGGCCATCCACATCGCCATGGAGAACATCTTGCGGGCGTGAGCATTGGCCGAGTTGCGCAAAAGGTGCCACGCCCCCACTCCGCCAACGACAAACGCCGTGGTCAGATAGGCGGCGGTGACGGTGTGAACCAGGCGATAGGGAAAGCTTGGATTGAAGATGATGTCCATCCAGCTGTCGCCCGGCAGGAACTGGCCATTATCGCCCATGACGAAGCCGGTCGGTGTGTGCATCCAGCTGTTGACCGACAGGATCCAGAAGGCAGACACGAAAGTGCCCAGCGCGACGAGGCAGGTGGCGGCGAAGTGCAGTTTCTTGCCCACGCGGTTCATGCCGAACAGCATGACGCCGAGGAAACCGGCCTCGAGGAAGAAGGCCGTCAGCACCTCGTAAGCCATCAGCGGCCCGATCACCGGCCCTGCACGGTCGGAGAAGACCGACCAGTTGGTGCCGAACTGGTAGGACATGACGATGCCCGACACGACGCCCATCGCGAAAGCGACGGCAAAGACCTTCAGCCAGTACTTGAACAGGTCGAGATAGAGCGGTTTGCCCGTTTTCAGCCAAAGCCCCTCAAGAACCATGAGGAAGCTTGCCAGCCCGATCGAAAAGGCGGGAAAGATGAAGTGAAAGCTGACCGTGAAGGCGAACTGTATTCTCGCCAGCGTCAGTGCGTCGAGACCGTCTATCATCATGGCGGCACCCTATCTCAGAAGGCCCTGTTTGGCGAACCCCCTTCGCGCAAGCCATGTTGCGCGTGGTGCAACTGGTGCCCCGCAGGGCACTCAGCCGACCGGTGCGGGTTCTTTCGGAACGAGGATCAGGACGTTGTCCTCCACCCGCCATGATGCGAGGCGTGACAGCAGGTTCATGCCGATGACGTTGGTTTCGCCAAGGTTGGGGGCGATCACCGCGTCCAGACCGGATGCCGAGACATTGCCGAAGCGCATCTCGTCGATCGTGGTCAGCGATGCGCCGATAGTGCCGTTGGCGGTCTGCACCCGCACGGGAATGCCGCCGGTGCGCGGTTCAAGCCCTGCAGCCTCTGCCACCCCTGACGAAACCGCCGTCAGCGTAGCGCCGGTATCGACCAGGAAATCAGCCTCTGCGCCATTCAGTTCGGCGCGCAGCCAGAAGTGCCCGTCGGCCGCCAGCGGCACGCGGGTTTCGCCACCCTCCACCACTTGTCCGGGCAACCCCATCTGCGGCACCGCGAAGTCGAGGCGGGAATCGAAACGCGCCATCTGCAGCACGACCGTGACGAGAATCCCGACGAGGAACAGCGTGCTCGCGCCCCTGATCAGCCTGCCAAGCGGGACCCGGCGGCGCACCATCAGCGACCCCAGCCATCCCACCGCCATGGCGACAAGCGCCAACATCAGCAGGCCGGATTGCGGTATCTGCGTGATGGTTTCGCCCACCTCGGCGAACATCCGCGCGAAATCGATCTGGGGGCCGTCCATGCTCATCATATAGGGACCGCCACCTTGCCGGTCCATGAGCAGCTTGTGAATTGCCGCCGTCAGGGTGCGCTGCGCAGGACGGACGCCTCCGCCAGGATGACAGAGAAGCGCCGTTTACTATCCGTCCAGCGGCAAGTCGGAGTCCAGCCGCCGGCCTGCAGCAGGGTGTAGGAGGAACGCCGCGTGAACTTGTGGCTGTTCTCGGTGTGGATGCTCTCACCCTTGCGCATGGTGAAGCTTTCGCCGGATACGGTGAAGGCGATGTCGCGCGTGGTGCGCAGATGCATTTCGATGCGGGCGAAGGCATCGTTCCAGCGCGCCTCATGCCGCAAATCATCGACGGGTATATCGCCGCCCAGTTCGCGGTTGATGCGGCGGGCGAGGTTGAGATTGAATTCGCCGGTCACGCCCGCGGCATCGTCATAGGCCGCTTCCAGGACGGAAACATCCTTCACCAGATCCATGCCGATGAGCAGCATGGGGGGTTGCAGGCCGTGCGCAGGCTCGCTCTCTTCCGGCGAAAGCGTGTCGCGCATCGATCGCAGCAGATCGACAGCCGTGCGCGGCACCATGTTGCCGATGGTGGAGCCGGGGAAGAACCCCAGCTTCGGCAAGCTCTCGACCGCTTCGGGCAGATGCACCGTCTTGGTAAAATCGGCTTCCACCGGCCAGATCGGCAGGTCGGGAAAGGTTTGCGCCAGATCTTCGGCAGCGGCGCGCAGGAAATCGCCCGCTATGTCGAGCGGAACGTAGGCGGCGGGGTCGATGGCGCGCAGCAGCAGCGGCGTCTTGACCGAACTGCCGGAGCCGAATTCGACCACGGCCCGGCCCTTGCCCACGGCGGCGGCAAATTCGTCGCCGCGTGTGCCTAGAATATCGGTCTCGGCGCGGGTCGGATAATATTCCTCGACCTGCGTGATATCCTCGAACAATTGCGACCCGGCATCGTCATACAGCCAGCGCGCCGGTATCGCCTTGTCCGGCTGTGACAGCCCCGCAAGCACATCCTTGCGGAAGGCGCGATCCACGCCGCGCTCGTCCCGGTCGACGAGTTCCATCCCCTGTTTCGTAGCCATTACAGATCCCTGGCGAGCCTCAGCCCGGTGAATTGCCACCGCTGATGCGGGTAGAAGAAATTGCGGTAAGAGGCCCGCGAATGGCCGCGCACCGTGGCGCAGCTGGCGCCTTTCAGCACACACTGCCCCGACATGAACTTGCCGTTATATTCGCCCACCGCGCCCGCCGGGGGCTGATAGCGCGGATAGGGAAGATAGGCGGACCGGGTGAACTGCCAGCAATCGCCGAACAGATCGTCACCGCCTGCGGGCAGCAGATAGCTGTCTTCATCCAACTGTTCACCCCCGCGCGGGTCGGCATGGGCGGCGATGGCTTCCCATTCGAACTCCGTCGGCAGGCGCTTTCCCGCCCAGGTCGCATAGGCGTCGGCTTCGTAGAAAGAGAGGTGCGTGACGGGCTCTTCAGTCACGCGGTGCACCCAGCCGTAATGCGAGAATTGCTCCGGACCGAAATCGCCGTCACGCCAGTAGAGCGGCGCTTCGATCCCGTTTTCCTGCACCCAGGCCCAGCCGTCAGCCAGCCAGAGCGCCGCGTTCCGGTAGCCGCCATCGGCGACGAATTCGGCCCATTCGCCATTCGTCACCAGCCGGGGCGCCAGGGCGAAGGGTTCGAGCAGGACGCGGTGCTGCGGGCCTTCATTGTCATAAGCAAAGCCTTCGCCATCATGCCCGATCAGGGCGATGCCGCCGGGATGTTCGTGCCAGGGAAGGCTATTCGCCAGCGGATCGGGCCCGGCCATGCCGCGGCAGGTCGGTTCGGGCCACATCTCCGGGCCGAGAGGGTTCTGGAACAGAGCGTGCTTGATGTCGGTCAGCAGCAATTCCTGATGCTGCTGTTCATGCGCGATTCCCAGCGCGATGAGTTCGGCATGGGCCGGGTCATCCAGCAGCGGCTCCATCTCGCGGCTGACATGGGCGCGCCATTCGCAGATTTCGTCCAGCGTCGGGCGCGACAGCATACCTCGCGCGAAACGTCCGATGCGCTCGCCCTCGGCCTCATAATAGGAGTTGAACAGGAAAGGGAACTTCTCGTCGAACAGCCTGTAGCCCGGCTTGCGGTCGCGCAGCAGGAATGTTTCGAAGAACCAGGTCGTATGCGCGAGGTGCCATTTCGTGGGAGAAGCGTCCTCCATCGACTGGATAGTCGCATCGGCATCGCTCAAGGGTTCGGCAAGGCTTTCTGAAAGCGCACGGGTGCGGGCGAACTGCTGCCTCAGGTTTTCGTCCGCAGCCAAATATTCGTCATCGTGCCCGCTATTGAAATCGCTGGTCGCTGAATTCTCGGGCTGCGGCACTGTCCGTCCTCTCGTTACGCTTCGTAACGCCGAGGATGGCGGAAAAGCGTCAGCAATGAAAGGCCGGAGCGGCGCTGCGGTTCCCTGTCATCATGCGCGCACCCGGTTCACCCTCCGATTCAGGCGGCGTCGGCCTGCGCCCTGCCGGCCTCCAGATTGATCATTTCCGCCAGCAGGAACGCCAGTTCAAGCGACTGCGCGGCGTTGAGGCGCGGGTCGCAATGCGTGTGGTAACGATCCGCCAGGCCCGCATCGGTGATGGCGACCGCCCCGCCGACGCATTCGGTCACGTCCTGTCCGGTCATCTCGACATGGATGCCGCCCGCATGGCTGCCTTCGGCCCGATGGACGGCGAAGAAGCCCTTCACCTCCGACAATATGCGGTCGAAAGGCCGGGTTTTGTAGCCGCTGTCCGATTTTACGACATTGCCGTGCATCGGGTCGCAGCTCCAGACCACCGGGTGCCCTTCGCGCCGCACCGCGCGGATCAGAGCGGGCAGGCCGGCCTCCACCTTATCATGGCCGAAGCGGCTGATCAGGGTCATGCGCCCGGCCTCACGCGCGGGGTTCAGCGTGTCGAGCATCCGCAGCAGCGCGTCGGGCTCCGTACTCGGCCCGCATTTCATGCCCAGCGGATTGCCGATGCCGCGCGCGAATTCGACATGGGCGCTGCCCTCGAAACGCGTGCGGTCGCCGATCCACAGCATGTGCGCGCTGCAATCGTACCAGTCGCCGGTCAGCGAATCGCGCCGGGTCATCGCCTGTTCGTAGGGCAGCAGCAGGGCTTCATGGCTGGTGTGGAAGCTGGTGCCCTGCAATTGCGGCACGGTGGCCGGGTCGATGCCGCAGGCCTCCATGAAATCGAGCGCTTCGCCGATGCGGTCGGCCATGGCCTCGAACTTCTCGGCCCAGGGGCTGCGGCCCATGAAGTCGAGCGTCCACTGGTGAACCTGCCGCAGATTGGCATAGCCGCCGGTGGCGAAGGCGCGCAGCAGGTTGAGCGTGGCGGCGGCCTGCGAATAGGCGCGGATCATGCGAGCGGGATCGTTGCGGCGGGTCTCGGCCTCGAATTCGATGCCATTGACGTTGTCGCCGAAATAGCTGGGCAGCGTCACCCCGTCGCGGGTCTCAGTATCGCTGCTGCGCGGCTTGGCGAACTGGCCCGCCATGCGGCCGACCTTCACCACCGGGCGCTTGCTGGCGAAGGTCAGCACCACCGCCATCTGCAGCAGCACGCGGAAGGTATCGCGAATATTGTTCGGGTGGAATTCCGCGAAACTTTCCGCGCAGTCACCGCCTTGCAGCAGGAAGGCACGGCCGTTCGCAACCTCGGCCAGATCGGCCTTCAGCGCCCGCGCCTCGCCTGCGAATACCAGAGGAGGATAGGCCGCCAGCGTGTCCACCGCATCTGCAAGCGCGGCGGGATCGGCATAGGCGGGCAGATGCCGCGCCTCATGCGATTTCCAGCTGTCGGGGGTCCATTCGCGTGCCACTGGCCTGCCTTTTCTTCTGCTGTTTGCGCTGCCGCCGGATGTCCGGCAGCCTTACCCGCCATCAGGCAAGTTGGCAAAACACCCAAGGGCAAAGCGCGGCAGCGCCCAACAGCGATAATCTTTCAGAAGGGCAATGGCGCGTTTCAGCGCTGCTCACTCCGCTGCGGAGGAAAGCTCCTGTCCCTCGGGGATCACCGCCACGCGCCAGCCGGAGCGCGAGGCGAGGTAGCGCTGGGCCAATGCCTGCATCCGTTCGGGCGTGGTCTGTGAATAATCGTTCAGCAGCGTGCGCAGCATCGCCACCCGGCGAGGGTCGTTTGCCGCCCCTTCCAGCTGATACAGCCAGAATGTGTTGCCGGTGCTGGCGCGGCTGATCGTCTGGCGCAGGGGTTCCGTCACGCGGGCCAACTCGTCCGCCGTGGCCGGATTGGCGGCGAGGTCGGCAGCGATCTCGTCAGCGGCAGCGAAGAAGGCGGGCACGTCTTCGGGCTTCAGCTGGGCGATGGCCGTCAGCATGCCGCCGCTTTCGAGATCCACGGGCCAGTTGCTCGACACCTGCGGCGCGTAGCTGGCACCGGCACGTTCGCGCATCGCGTCCATAAGGCGGTTGTTGAACAATTGGGTGAGGATTTCGAGCTGGCGCGACTCCCGGATACCGGTAACGCCGCCGCCGGTCGGCCAGGCAACGACCGCTGCGGCCTGGTTGGCATCGCCGCGATGGTTCAGCACCACGGGTCCGGTCCCCTCGGCAGGGAAGGCGGGCACGCGGGCCAGAGCGTCGGCGGGGATCGGCTCACGCTCGGGCAGAGCGCCGAAGGTGCGGCGCAGCGCCTCCAGCGTCTCCTCACGGTTGAAGTCGCCGAAGATCGACACTTCGACCGGGCCCTGCTTAAGCAGCGGCTCCCAGACTTCGCGGAAACCTTCCGGAGTGACCTTTGCCAGCGTGGCGGGGTCGGGCGTTGCGAAACGCGGGTCGCGGGCGCGCAGCAGATACTCAAGGTCCCGGTTCAGCACGCCGCCGGGGCTGGTGGCAAAACCGTCATAAGCAAGCCGCGCCGCTGCCTTGGCGCGGATCACCGGGTTCTCGTCCCAGCCAGGCATCCCCAGCTTGGCCGCGAACAGGTAGAGCTGGTCGGCCAAGTCGGCCCCCCGCGTCTGAGCGCCAAAGGTGAAGACAGCGTCATCGATGCCGAAATTGAAGCCCATTCGCCGCCCGGTCGAGATGCGGTCGAGCTCCTCCTGCCCGAGGTCGCCCACGCCGGACCCGACCAGCGCATATTTGCCGAGCGCGGCATAGGGTGCATCCTCGGCATCGAAACCGCGGTAGCCGGAACCGAAGCGGACACTGACGGCCACTCGGCCGGGTTCCGCGTCATTGGCCCACAATATCGCCTCCACGCCATTGCCGAGCGTCACCTGATCGATGCCCAGCACGCCCAGCTTGTCGTTGGCGACGATGGTGCCGGGTTCGCCGATAGGCGGCAAATCGGCGAAGGAGATGTCCTGCGCCGCCAGCCTCGCGCCGCCATCGGCCTCGACCGGAGCGGCCAGGGCGGCGGTCAGCGCGCCCTCGCCCGCCTCACCTGCCGCGGGCGTAACATAGACGGCCCGGGCCACACTGCCTTCGAACAGGTCGCGCGTGTGGCTCAGCACATTGGCGGGTGTGAACCGCGCCTTCATGTTGCGGAAGACGTCGAGAATTACCTCGGGCGCGGCTACGGCTTCCCGGATATCCACGGCGTTGACCAGATTATCGGCGAGGCGCGACCCGGCCATGACGCTGCGCTGCTCCACGCCGCTGACGAAGGCGATCTCGAATTCCGCCAGCTCGCGGTCGATCTCTTCCTGCGTCGGCGGTTCGGCCAGCGCGTCGGCGATCACGCCGCGCACATCGGCCAGCGCCGCCTGCCAGTCTTCGGAAATGGGTGCGAGGCTGACGAAGGTCGCATCCGCGCTGCGGCTGACGTCCTGTTGTTCGACCTGCGCATAAAGGTAGGAGCCGCCGGCCCGCGCCCGCGATTCGAGCCTCCGGTTGATGATCGCCTGCGCGACGGAATCGATCAGCAGACCTTCATTATAGACGATAGTGTCATCGACCGCCCGCCACGGGCGCATGATGGCATAGGTCAGCGTGCGCGGCAGGTCGCTTTCGACCATGATTGCGGTTTCGCCAATCGGCGGGATGTCCACCGCTGCATTGATGCTGCTGCCGGCTGGCGCGACGGGGTCACCGAAAGCGGGTGCCTCCGGTCCTTCGCCCGCGACGTCCCAATCGGCGAAATACTTCTCCACCAGCCCGGCGAGGATTGCCGGATCGGCATCGCCCGCGACCACGATGGTGGTGTTTTCAGGCCGGTACCAGTCGCGGTGAAAATCGCGCACGGCATTCTGGGTTGCGCCCCGCAAAGTTGCTTCCGTTCCGATGGGGAGCCTTTCGGCCAGGCGCTGCCCTGCGAACAGGGTCCGGCGCGTTTCTTCTGCGACACGATTGGCCGCTCCGCCGCGCTCGCGCTTTTCGGCAAGGACGATGGGCACCTCGGCAGCGAGGTTCGCGGTGGAAAGAGCCGGTTCGCGGACCATGCCGGATAAAAGGCGGAAGCTTTCATCCAGGCTGGCGGGCGTGGCGCCGGGCAGGTCCAGCTTGTAGACCGTGTGCGTCGGGCTGGTCTCGGCATTGGTGTCGCTGCCGAAGGTCGCGCCAAGGCGCTGCCAGCGCGGAATCGCCTCGCCATCCTTCAGATATTTGCTTTCGCGGAACACCAGATGCTCGATCAGATGGGCAAAGCCCTGCTCCGCTTCCTGTTCGTGCAGCGACCCTGCATCGACGCGGATGCGGATCGACACCTGCCCCGGCGGCACGCCATTCTCGCGCACGGCATAGCGCAGGCCGTTGTCGATCTCGCCGAAATTCCATTCCGCGTCCTGCGGAACGTCGCTGCCGCGATAGAGCCACGGGGTCTCGCCCGTCTGCAGAAAACGCGGCGCGGGCACTTCCGGTCCGGCGGCAGGAATCGTCACCTGCTGCGGCGGCGCGGTCTGCGCTTGGGCGGGAACGGCGATGAGCGCGACGAGGGAAAGGAGAGCGAGCTGGCGCTTGACGCGCGAAGGGAATGTCATGGCCGCAATATAGGAAGCGGCGGGCTGAAGTTACAGTGAATGGCGGGAATTTTCGCTCCACTGCTGGCCTTGTTGAACGGCACTCGTAGCCCTACATGTGACCCATGTATATCGAGACAGAAACGACGCCCAATCCCGCCAGCCTGAAGTTCCTGCCGCAGCAGGCGGTGATGACCGACGGCACCCGCGAATTCGCCTCACCCGAAGCGGCGGAGGCCTCTCCGCTGGCAGAAGCCCTGTTCGATACGGGCGAGGTCGTGAACGTCTTCTTCGGCAGCGATTTCATCTCCGTCACCGCCGCCCCGGGTGTGGACTGGAGCCAGCTGAAGCCGCAGGTCGTGTCAATTCTGCTCGACCATTTCGTGTCGCAGGCCCCGCTGTTCGCGCAAGGCGGCATGGGCAACGGCATCGCCGTTCCGGCGGAAGATGCGATGGTGGTGCAGGACGATCCCGGAAGCGAGGACATCGTCGCGCAGATACAGGAATTGCTCGAAACGCGGATTCGCCCGGCAGTGGCTGGCGATGGCGGCGATATCGCCTATCGCGGCTTTCAGGACGGTGTCGTCTATCTTTCCATGCAGGGCGCCTGTTCGGGCTGCCCTTCGTCCACCGCCACGCTGAAGCACGGGATCGAGGGGCTGCTCAAGCACTACGTTCCCGAAGTGACCGAAGTACGCGCAGCCTGAGGATTTCCATTCGCGATGACCACCGTGCCCGATAACACCGCCCTGTCGGCGGAAGCCCTCGACATAATCTTCCGGGATGCCCGCAGTTACAATGGCTGGCTGGACAAGGATGTGAGCGAGGACGAGATCCACGCCATCTACGAATTGCTGAAGATGGGGCCGACCTCGGCCAATATGCAGCCCTCGCGGCTGGTGTGGTGCAAATCGCAGGAATCGCGCGACCGGCTGGCGGTGCATGCATCCGAAGCGAACAAGGCGAAGATCACGACGGCACCGGTCTGCGTCATCATCGGCTATGACATCGATTTTCATGAAGAATTGCCCTGGCTGTTTCCTCATGCCGACGCGAAAAGCTGGTTCGAGGGCGACGAGGCGGGCCGCATCACGGGCGCAGCACGCAATTCCGCCCTGCAGGGTGCCTATCTGATGATTGCGGCGCGTGCGCTCGGCCTCGACTGCGGCCCGATGTCGGGTGTTGATCTGGACGGGGTGACGAAGGAATTCTTTGCCGACCAGCCGCGCGTGAAGGCCGACTGGATCTGTTCGATCGGCCATGGTGACCGCACCACGATCTTCGGCCGCAGCCCGCGCCCTGACTTCGACCGGTTCAACCGGATCGCGTGAAGTTTGTCTGCCGATGAGGCGCTTGTCTTTGCACAAGCGTCCGTGGCATCTGTCTAATCATGAGACTGCTGGCAATAGAATGTGCGAGCGAGGCCTGTTCGGTCGCGCTGTTCACCGCTGAGGCCGTTTCGCCTGTCAGCGGCTTGCCCGAGCCGGCAGCGATGGCGCTGGCGGCTGCCGATCATCGCATCCTCGGCCGGGGCCATGCAGAACATCTGATCCCCATGATCCAGAGCCTGCCGGAGAACGGACGGGCCGAATGGATCGCGGTATCGCGCGGACCGGGGAGTTTCACCGGTGTCCGGATCGGCATCGCGGCTGCGCGGGCGCTGGCGCTTGCCTGGGATGCGGAGCTCATGGGCTACCCCACTCTGGCGCTTGTCGCCGCACAGGCGCAGCATGCGGAAGGCCGACAGGACGCGATTGCGGCGATGACGGGCGGGCATGGCGAATGGTTCGTGCAGGCATTCGCCGCCGATGGGGCTGCGCAGAGCGACTTGGCCTCGTTGACCCCGGATGCCGCTGCTGCCCTCGACGCGAAGCTCGTGGCGGGCACCCGCGCGGCGGATCTGGTCGAGCGGCGCGGGCGCGGCAATGCTCTCAGCTGTCACCCCGATGCGCGTGCCCTGCCCTTCCTTTCGGCGCAGTGGCTGACGAGGGACACCTCACCGCTTTACGGGCGCGCACCGGACGCGAAGCTGCCGGGCGGGAAAGAGGCTCCGGAACCGCAATCAGGCCGGAGCGCGAACCAGTGATCGCCGCACAGGAAGACGATATCGACCGCGCCATGGCGATCATGGAAAGCGCCTTCGACAGCCGCTGGGGCGAGGCCTGGACGCGGCGGCAATTAAGCGATGCCATGATGATGCCGCACACCGCACTGCAACTGGTCGCGGCGGGCGGAACCCCGCCTGCAGACGGAGCGCCCGCAGCGGGCTTCGCCCTCAGCAAGAGCATCGCCGGCGAGGTTGAATTGCTGCTGATCGCCGTTCGGCCGGAATATCGGCATTCGGGTCTGGGCGGCACGCTGCTCGATGATCTGATTGCGCAGGCGAGGGAAGATGGCGCGGAAAGCGTCTTCCTTGAGATGCGCGAGAACAACCCCGCTCTTGCCCTTTACCGCCAGCGCGGGTTCGCCCCCGTAGGCCGCCGAAAAGCCTATTACCGCCTGCCTGACGGCAAGTTTCTGGACGCCGTGACTTTCGCCCTGACACTATAGTCCACGAATGTTAGGCAGAAAAGCCTGGAACACTTGCTGAATCCCGGCGTGCTATGGTTGAATGTGCCGCAATTTTGCCTATCTGCGGTTTACCAGCCGCAAAAGCGGCGGTCTACAAGGTCGCAGATTCGAGGAAATTAGATGGATCATCCGGAACACGACATGACGGAGATGCTGATTACGCTGACATCCGACATCGTTGCCGCCCATGTCAGCAACAATGACGTGTCTGTCGCCGAAGTGCCTTCGCTCATCACCACAGTCCACGCTGCGCTTGCGTCGCTCGGGAATTCTGCGGAACCGCAGGAGGAACGCCCCGATCCTGCGGTAACCGTCCGCGCATCGGTGAAGCGTGATCATCTGGTCTGCCTGGAAGACGGCAAGAAGATGAAGATGCTTAAGCGTCACCTGATGACCGAGCATGGGATGACACCTGCCGAATATCGTGAACGCTGGGATCTCCCCGCAGATTACCCGATGGTTGCGCCCGATTATGCGGAAACGCGCCGCGATCTTGCGAAGAAGATCGGCCTTGGCCGCAAACCCGGCCAGAAGCGCGGTCGGCGGAAAAAAGCCGAAACCGAGTGAAGGTCTGCCGGCTGCGGCTGGCATCCATCCTGCGGCTTGAGTAGATCGCCCCGGTCCCGTAAGGGTTCGGGGCGTCTTGCATCCGGAGCCTGTCTTGCATCAGAAAATCGATCTCGAACAATTATGCGCCGACCGCGGCCTCCGCATCACCGAACAGCGGCGGGTCATCGCCCGCGTGTTGTCGGAAAGCGACGATCATCCGGATGTGGAACTGCTGCACAGCCGCGCCTCCGCCATCGATTCCAAGATCTCCATCGCCACCGTCTATCGCACCGTCCGCCTGTTCGAGGATGCCGGGATTCTCGACCGGCATGATTTTGGCGACGGACGCGCCCGTTACGAAGCCGCGCCCGAGGCGCATCACGATCACCTGATCGATGTCGAAAGCGGCAATGTCGTCGAATTCGTCGACCCAGAACTCGAAGCCCTGCAGAAACAGATCGCCGAGAAGCTGGGCTACCGCCTCGTTGATCATCGGATGGAACTCTACGGCGTCCGCATAGACCGCGAGGAATGACCCGCAGCCCGGATCGGGCCGGGTCCGGCCACGCCAATCCGCTTGCCCGGGAGCTCGGCTGGGTGGTGGCAGTGATCCATTTTACAGCCATCCTGCTGCTGCTGCTGATTTGCGCGCCGATGCACCATCTGTGGCGCGCGCTGGGGCTGGGCCGGTTCTGGCCACGGCTGTTCCTGGGCAGTGTCGGAGCCGTCGTGGGCTTGCGGATCAGGACCTTCGGCCAACCACGGCGTGGCGCCCTGCTGGTTTCCAACCATGTCACCTGGCTGGACATTCTTGCCCTTGCCCGCACCAGTGGCAGCGCCTTCGTCGCGCATGACGGTCTGGCCGGGTTCCCGGTCCTGAAATGGCTATGCGAGATGAACGATACGGTGTTCATCGCCCGCGAGCGGCCCACCAGCGTGGCCGAACAGGCAGAAGACATCCGCCGGGCCCTGATCGAGGCTGCACCGCTGACCATCTTTCCGGAGGGGACGACCAGCGACGGGACCGGCCTTCTGCCGTTCAAATCCGCGCTGTTCTCCGCCTGCGTTCCCTTGCCGGAAGCGACCCCGCTGCAGCCGGTGCTGCTCGCCTATCACGACGTTCCCGAAGTGGCTTGGGTTGGCGAGGAACCTGGGGCGGACAATTTCCGCCGCATTCTGATGCGGCTGCGGCCGGTCAGGCTCGACGTGCATTTCCTCGAACCGCTGGCCGGTGACGCGCTGGCCGACCGAAAGGCCATGAGCAAAGCCAGCCGCGAAGCGCTCCTGGAGACGATGGAGGCGAGGCGCGGGCCAATCCGCCGCTGACCGCAAGTTTTTGCTTTAGCGGGCGCAATCGGCTAGCGGCGCGGCATGGCCGAAATCGAAATCCTTCCCGCCGACGGCACCTCTGCCGCCCGAACCTCTGCCAATGGTCCTAAAACCTACCGGGTCAAAAGCTTCGGCTGCCAGATGAACGTCTATGACGGCGAGCGCATGGCGGAAATGCTGGGCGAACGCGGCATCGTCCCCGCCGAAGAGGGGCAGGATGCCGATCTGGTGGTTCTGAACACCTGCCATATTCGTGAGAAAGCGGCGGAAAAGGTCTATTCCGATATCGGCCGCCTGGAAAAAGCGGGCCGCAAGGCAGGCAAGGCGCCGCTGATCGCTGTCGCAGGGTGTGTCGCGCAGGCCGAGGGCGAGGAAATCATGGCCCGAGCGCCTGCCGTCTCGATGGTCGTCGGCCCGCAGGCCTATCACCGCCTGCCCGCAATGATCGACGCGGCGGTTGCGGGCAAGCGCAGCACCGATACCGACATGCCGGCGGATGCGAAATTCGCTGCCCTCCCCCGCCGCCGCAAATCCGCGCCGTCCGCCTTCCTCACCGTGCAGGAAGGCTGCGACAAGTTCTGCACCTATTGCGTCGTGCCCTACACAAGAGGAGCGGAAATCTCGCGCCCCTATGCCGCCCTGGTCGAGGAAGCCGAACGGCTGGTCGAGGCCGGTGCGCGTGAGATCACGCTGCTGGGTCAGAATGTGAATGCCTGGAGCGGTACGGACGAGAAGGGCCGCAATGTCGGACTTGCAGGGCTGATCCATGCACTGGACCGCGTCGACGGACTGGAGCGGATCCGCTACACGACCAGCCATCCCGCCGACATGGATGACGCGCTGATCGCCGCGCATGGCGAAGTGGCAAAGCTGATGCCTTACCTGCATCTGCCGGTGCAATCCGGCAACGATCGCATCCTGCGGGCGATGAACCGCAGCCACACCGCCGAAAGCTACCTGCGCCTGCTGGAACGCTTCCGCGAAGCGCGTCCCGGTATCGCGCTGTCGGGCGATTTCATCGTCGGCTTTCCGGGCGAGACTGGGGCCGAATTCGAGGATACGCTGAACCTCGTGGCCGAGGTCGGCTATGCCGCGGCCTTCAGCTTCAAATATTCGCCACGCCCGGGCACTCCGGCAGCGACGATGGATGGCCAGGTGGCGGAAGAGGTGATGGACGAACGCCTGCAACGCCTGCAGGCCGCGCTGCAGCGGGACAGCCGCGCCTTCAATCACAGCAAATCGGGGACGATCTGCGATGTTCTCGTCGAGCGTAAGGGCCGCCGCGAAGGGCAGTGGATCGGCAAGTCGCCCTGGCTGCAATCGGTTCACTTCTTCGGCGATGCCGCGATCGGCAACATGGTGCGCGTGCAACTGGGCGAAGCAGGGCCGAATTCGCTGGCCGGCACACCCGTCTGACTGCGTTCAATTCGCTGGCGGGCAAGCGGTCCGAGGTCAGATGCATGCCTTGGTCTGCTGGGGTCGGTCGGGAAAATTGCGCATATTCACGTAAGCGCCGCGAGACCATGCTTGTCTTGTGCGGCAACCGCCTTACATTTTGCCGAGTTACCTGCCCGAAAGGATTCTATTGGCTCGTAAAACTCCTTTGGACCCGCAATTGTCGCCGGATCCCATCATGACCCGCGACAACAGGCGCGTCCGGGCCGAGGTCGCCTTCGACGATTCGTCGCTTCTCACCCCGCTGTTCGGGCAGTTCGATGCCAATCTGGTGCAGCTGGAAAACCGCCTCGGCGTGTTCATATCCGCGCGCGGCAACATGGTTCAGGTCGAAGGCCCCGAAGATTCGGTCGCCCGCACCCGCGACGTGCTGCGGAAGATGTATGACCGTCTGGCGCTGGGTCACGAAATCGACAGCGGCGAAATCGATTCGCTTGTCTCCATGAGCAACGAACCGACGCTGGAAGGCATCTTGCGCGGTGCGCCCGACACGCCGCCGATCATGATCCGCACGCGGCGCAAGACCATCGTGCCGCGCAGCGCGGGGCAGGCCCCCTACATGCAGCAGCTGGCGCGTGAGGACATCATCTTTGCGCTCGGCCCCGCAGGTACGGGCAAGACCTATCTCGCCGTGGCGCAGGCCGTCAGCCAGCTGATGACCGGCAGCGTCCAGCGCCTGATCCTGTCGCGCCCCGCCGTGGAAGCGGGCGAGAAGCTCGGCTTCCTGCCCGGCGACATGAAGGAGAAGGTCGATCCTTATCTGCGCCCGCTCTACGACGCGCTGTTCGATTGCATGCCGCCCGAACAGGTGGAACGCCGCATCGCCAGCGGCGAGATCGAGATCGCGCCCATCGCCTTCATGCGCGGGCGGACGCTGGCCGATGCTTTCGTGATCCTCGACGAGGCGCAGAACACCACCCGCGAACAGATGAAGATGTTCCTCACCCGTTTCGGCCAGAACAGCCGGATGGTGGTCTGCGGCGATCCGCGCCAGGTCGATATTCCCGGCGGCGACCGGATGAGCGGCCTTGTCGATGCGGTGAACAAGCTGGAGCATATCGAGGGGATCGGGGTGTCGCGCTTTACCTCCGCCGATGTCGTTCGGCACCCGATCGTCGGACGCATCGTGGACGCCTATGAAGGCACCGATGAAGAGCGTGTGTACTGAAGGGCACGCCGATGGAACTCGACATCTCTGCCGAAGACTGGCCTGCTCCAGAGACGCTGGCGGGTGATTGGGAGAGCCTTGCCGAGATGGTCGCGGAAGCGGCCCTCGGCGTGGCTCCGGAACTTGCGAACCACCGTCTTTCCGCCAGCCTGCTATTCACCGACGATGCCGAGGTCCATGCGCTGAACCGCGAATGGCGGGGCCGCGACAAGCCGACGAATGTATTGTCTTTCCCGATGCTTGCCCGGGATGAGTTGCGCGCCCTGCCCGCAGACGGTCCGCCTGAGATGCTCGGCGATATCGCTCTTGCGCTGGAGACGTGCACGCGCGAGGCTGCTGAACGCTGCGTGGAACTTTCCACCCATGTCGCGCATCTGGTGTTGCACGGCCTTTTGCATCTGGCCGGACACGATCACGAACCCTCGGATGCAGCCGCCGAAGAGATGGAAGCGCTGGAGATAAAGGCGCTTGCGACATTGGGCCTCAAAGACCCATATGGCGACCGCAAGTAAAGCAAGGAGCACCAAGAGGGCCATGCCCGAACCTGAATCCCCCGCGGGAGACGCGGAGAGTAGAAACGGCCTCTGGGTCGCGATCCGCAAGTTCTTCGACAGCGACGAAGGCGAAAGATCGCTCCGCTCGCAGCTCGAGGAAGCCATTGACGAGCATGAGGACGAGCACGCCTCCGAAGAGGAGGAAGCCGAACGCACGCGGCGGGGCGACCTGTCGCAGGTCGAACGCCAGATGCTACGTAACCTGCTGCATTTTTCCGAACATGACGCCGACGACGTATCCATCCCGCGCGGCGAGATCATTGCAGTCTCTGCCGACGAAAGCTGGGACGGCCTTGTGGCCCTGTTCGCGGAACACGGTCATTCACGTCTGCCGGTCTACCGCGAGACGCTGGACGAGGTCGTGGGCATGATCCACATCAAGGACGTTTTCCCGATCCTTGCGGGCGGGAAGCCTCCGCCGGCCGACTGGACGGTCCTGATGCGCCAGCCTCTGTTCGTGCCGCAGGCCCGCAACGCGCTGGACGTGCTGGCCGACATGCGCATGCGCCGCGTGCATCTCGCCATCGTGGTGGATGAATATTCAGGTACTGACGGGGTCATCACCATCGAGGATCTGGTCGAGGAAATCGTCGGCGATATCGAAGACGAACATGACGATGCACCCGAAGAACAGATCGTTGATATTGGTGAGGGCATGTGGGATTGCGATGCCCGCGCCGAACTGGACGATGTTGCCAAGCGCATCGATCCGCACCTGGCCGAGATCGAAGAATCGGTCGATACGCTGGGCGGCCTCACCTACGTGCTGAACGAAGGCGTACCGCAGGTCGGTGCGCGCGTTCCCCATCCCAGCGGCTGGACCATCGAGGTCACGGAAGCGGATGAGACCCATGTGAAGCGCCTGCGGTTGCATCCGCCCGAAATCATCGAGGTGGTGGAAGCCTGACCGGCACGAAGCGCCCACCGCGCAGAAATCCGGCTCGACAAACCGTCGGCGTCGTTGCAAATGTTGCAAATGGCTCATCGCCGTCTGCCTCCCCTGCGCGCCCTGGAAGCGTTCATGCGTATCGTGCGCCTGGGCTCCGCGCGCGCGGCGGCCAGCGAACTGGCGCTGAGCCCATCGGCGCTTTCGCGGCGTATCGGCAATCTGGAAGATTTCGTCGGCAAGAAACTGTTCACCCGCGCGCATCAATCGATGCAATTGTCCGATGAGGGGCGCGCTTTCTTCAATGCGGTTGCGCCGCATATGGACGCGCTGGCGCTGGCGGTGGAAAGCCAGTCGGAAAATCTTCGGCTGATCCGCCTGCATCTGGGCGTATTGCCGCTGTTCGGCGGACAGCGCCTGTTTCCCCGCCTCGCGGAACTGCGGAAGCTGCACCCGCGCCTGCATCTCGACATCGATACCGGCCCGCATCTGCTGGACAGGGTTGGCGACACGCTGGATGCCGCGATCGTTCTGATGCGGGAGCCGGACCCGGCCTATCACGCCGTGCGGCTGGACCATAACCGCGTACACGCCATCTGCAGCCACGATCTGGTCGCGGAGATCGGCCAGGCGCCCGACATCCAGGCGCTGTCGAAACAGACCTTCCTCATCCACAATGAACTGCCCGACAGCTTCGTTGCGTGGAAAGAGGCGCTGGGCCTGGTCGGGCTGGAACCTGCGGCCATCGACCATTACGATTCCGGCCAGCTTATCCTGGAGGCAGCGGCGCAGGGCCTCGGCATCGCCATCATGCATGACGATCATTTCAAGCGAGCCAGCGACAAGCGGCTGGCGCGGCTGTTCGAGGAAACGCCGGTCGAAAGCCCCTACAGCTACTGGTTCATCTGCCGCCCGCGCGCCTTGGAACAGCGCCCGGTGCGCCTGTTCCACGACTGGCTGGTCGACGCCGGGCTCTGATCGTCAGTAATCGCGTGTCGCGCTGCCGATATCGAACCAGAAGGTTCGGTATTCACCGGTGTTCAGACGGCGCGCGGTGATCACGTCATAGGCGCGGCCATCGCGCATCAGCAGCGACTGGCTTTCCGGCACGAAACCATGCGCGGCGACGATGCGGTATTTCATGCCCGCATCCCTGACCGGCCAGGCATCGCTTGGTCCGGTTCCGTTCGCCAGCGCCATGACATCCATCGACTGGTCCCTGGCGCAGCCGCCAAGAGCCAGCGGCGCTGCACAGAGCAGCGCCGCCGACAGCATCAGCCCGCGGCTGGTCAACCGACGGTGGCCTTGGTGATCTTGCCGGGGTTTGCCGGCGGTTCGCCCTTGGGCAGCGCGTCGACATGTTCCATGCCGCTCTGCACCTGCCCCCAGACGGTATATTGGCCGTCGAGGAAGTGGGCGTCGTCGAAGCAGATGAAGAATTGGCTGTTCGCGGTGTCGGGCGCCTGCGTCCGGGCCATCGAACAGGTGCCGCGCACATGCGGTTCGCTGTTGAATTCGGCCTTGAGGTCGGGCTTGTCGCTGCCGCTCATGCCAGTGCCGGTCGGATCGCCGCCCTGTGCCATGAAACCGGGGATGACGCGGTGGAAGACCACGCCGTCATAGAAGCCATCGCGCGCCAGTTCGGTGATGCGGGCCACGTGACCCGGGGCAAGGTCGGGACGCAGCTTGATCACCACATCGCCGGTTTCGCCATTGCCCGTGTCGAGCGTGAGCGTGAGTGTTTCGTCTGCCATATTCGCGTTTCTCCTGTTGCTTTAGCCGCCGATATAGACACAAGCGGCCGCATGTCACCCGTAGAAGCCACGGCGCACCTTGCTTTCGGGACAGGGCGGTTTATGCGAACGGCACGGGGCACGGATGGGCGTGCATCTCCAGCAGGAAGGGGCCGGCAGCATGGCGCAAGATCCGTATGACCACGACCTGATGCTGGCAGATCAGGACCAGTCGCCTCACGAACCCCAACGCGAGCCCGAACCGGAGCCCGGACGTCCGGACGACCGCGTCGATGACGAACGCATGGACGAGGAAAACCGGCTGAAACCGGAATTCGTCCGATCCGTGCGCGACGCGATGAACGAGGGCGAGCGCGGCCGCGTCTACGATCTGGTCGAACCGCTGCACCCCGCCGACATCGCCGACCTTCTGGAATTGCTCGAACCTGACGAGCGCCTCGTTCTGGCCGGCGCCATTACCGATCTGATGACCGTGGAAGTCATCTCGGAACTGAACGATTTCGTCCGCGACAACATGATGGGCGCGATGCCCGCCGCCGCTGTTGCCTCCATCGCCGAACAGCTGGAAACCGATGACGCGGTCCAGCTGATCGAGGATCTCCAGCCCGCCGAACAGCGCGCCATCCTGGCGGAACTGGAGCCGGAAAACCGCGCGGTCATCCTGACGGCGCTGAACTATCCGGAAGAAACCGCCGGCCGGTTGATGAGCCGCGAATTCGTGGCCGTGCCCGAGCATCTGACGGTCGGCGACCTCATCGATTATCTGCGCGAACGCAAGAACCTGCCCAACGACTTTCTGGAAGTGTTCGTCGTCGACCATGCTCACCATCCGGTCGGCACCTGCCAGCTTTCCTGGGTTCTGCGCACGCCGCGCGACGTGGCGCTGGCCGATGTGATGAAGCGCGACCAGATCCTGATCCCCGACATGATCGATCAGGAAGAACTGGGCCTCATGTTCCAGAAATACGGCCTGATCTCCGCCGCCGTGGTGGATGAAAGCGGGCGGCTGGTCGGGCAGATGACGGTCGACGACGTGGTCCACATCATTTCCGAAGAAGCGGGCGAGGACGTACTGCTGCTGTCCGGTGCGGGTGAAGGTGACATCAACGAACCCATCCGCGACGCCTATGTGGCGCGTGTGCGGTGGCTGATCGCCAACCTCGGCACTGCCTTGATCGCCAGCCTGATCATCGCTGCTTTTGGTGCCGCTATCGAAAGGCTGGTCGCGCTGGCCGTGCTGATGCCCATCGTCGCCAGCATCGGCGGCAATGCGGGAACGCAGACCATGGCCGTGACGGTGCGCGCCATCGCCACCAACCAGCTGACGCAATCGAATACGCGGCGGATTTTATGGCGCGAGATGCGGGTCGCGATGCTCAACGGGGTGACGATAGCCGTCCTGGTCGGCGCGGCCACGGGTGTTCTGTTCACGCCGATGCTCGGTCTCGTTATCTCCGTAGCCATGGTCATCAACGTGATAACGGCGGGCCTGGCGGGCGTGCTGGTGCCGGTAATCTTCGAAAGGCTGAACCAGGATCCGGCGGTGGCGAGCAGCGTCTTCGTCACGATGATTACCGATTCCATGGGCTTCTTCGCCTTTCTCGGGCTTGCGGTCGCGCTGGGCCTTGCCGGCTGATTCCGGCGGGCGCTTGCCCGCAGCCTGCCGCAACCTATCTTGTGTTGCATGGCGCTCAACATGACCAAGATCGCATTCCGCGTACCCAATCTGCCTGCTTTGCAGAAACGGCTGGAAAACATGGGACCGGAGGCGAAGATCACCACGCGCTATTGCCCCAAGCGCGCCGATGAAATGGTCGGCGGATCCTTGTTCTGGATCATTGATCATGCGCTGGTCGGCCGCACTCCCATTCGCGGATTTCACCAGCGGGAGGAGGACGGGCGCTGGGAGGTGCAGCTGGAACCGCGCCTCATCCCCGTGCACCCCCGCCTCAAGCGCGCTCATCAGGGCTGGCGCTATCTTGCCGCCGACGATGCGCCGCGCGACCTGGCCGATGGCGAGGATATCGGCGAAATGCTGCCGGGGCGGCTGATGGGCAAATTGCAGAAGCTGGGCCTGATCTGACGCATTATCTGATAGAAGCAGCACGCATTCGCGGAACGCCTGGCCGCCTTCGCCCGTTGACCGGGAAAGGAGAATATTCATGGTAGAACGCCAGTCCCGTCACCCCGACAATGATCTGATCGACAGCATGTCGGCCGAACCCACCCCCGGCCAGCAGGGCTCCGCCGGCGGCGAAGTGAACCGCCGCGTGGGCAAGCGCGGCGAAGCCAACCGCGCCACGGACCCCGACAACCGCGAACCCGAGATCGGCTCCGACAATCCTTCCGACGATGCGCAGAAGGGCCCGAAAACCCGCGCTGCCATTCAGGAAGAGCGCAACAACTCGTAACCGTCACCTGATCGGACGACATTCAGCCCCGCGAGCCTCGGCTTCGCGGGGCTTTTGCTGGCGCTCAGCCTTTTACCTTCTCCGCCACCTTGCGCAGCAGGCGCTTGTAGGTCTCGGCATCCTGCGCGCCCGGCACCAGGAACTTGCCAGCCACGATCATCGCCGGAACGCCGGTGACATTGGCGTCGAAGGCGGCCTGCTCCTCCATTCGGACGATCTGCGCCAGTTCGGCATCGTCCAGCGCAGGCGCGGCAGCTAGCCGGTCGAGGCCCTGTTCCTCCGCGATGTCGAGCAGCACTTCCCGATCGCCGATCCGGCGGCGGTGCTGGAAAAGGGCGCGGAACAGCGCCAGTTTCAGCGCCATCTGCCGCTCGGCCCCGTGCTGCGCCAAGGTCCAGCGGAGCAGTTTGTGTGCGTCGAACGTGTTCCACATCATGGCTTGCGGCGGGGCTTCGCCCTGCTCCAGATCGCCTGCATAGTCGAAGCTGAAGCCCAAACCCTCCGCCCGCTCGGCCATGTGGCGGCTGGCGTCCTTGGCTTGGCGCGCCGTGCGGCCGTATTTGCGGGCGATGTGCGCGACGCGGTCCTCTCCCTCTGCGGGCATGTCGGGGTTCAGTTCGAAAGGCAGCCAGCGGATTTCCGCCTCCACTTCCCCGTCCATCTCGTCCAGCGCCTGTTCCAGGGCCTTGTAGCCGATGATGCACCACGGGCACATGACATCCGACCAGATATCGATGGAGAGCTTTTTCGTGTCGGTCATCTCTCAAGCCACCATGTCAGCAAAGTGTTTGCAATCGCCAGTCTGGGCGGTGCGATAAACGCCGCGCCGTTCTCGCCCGCCTGCATCGCTTCCGCGACTTCCTCGCGCGTGAACCAGCGGGCTTCGTCCAGCTCCGTCTCGTCCACCGTCAACGCATCCTCGTCCGTCATCGCGTGACAGCCGATCATCAATTGCGAGGGGAAAGGCCACGGCTGGCTGGCGACATAGCGCACGTCGCGCACGGCGATGCCCGCCTCTTCCTGCACCTCGCGGGCAACCGCTTCCTCGACATCCTCACCGGGTTCGACGAAGCCCGCCAGCGCGGAGAAACGCCGCGCGGGAAAGCGGGGCTGGCGGCCGAGCAGCAGCCTGCCGTCGGTGTGCTCGACCAGCATGATGGTTACAGGGTCGGTGCGCGGGAAATGGTCGGCACCGCAGTCGTCGCAGGACCGCTGCCAGCCGCCCTTGGCAATGCGGGTGCCCTGCCCGCAATTGGCGCAGAACCGGTGCCGCATGTGCCAGTCGACGAGACTGCGCGCCGCGCCATAGGTGGCGAGGTCGGCTGCGGGCATGGTCGCCAGCATGTGCCAGATCGTCGGCATGGCGGGTGCCGGCCCGCTCTTGCCCGGCTGCGGCACGGCGGCAAAGCAGCCCTTGCCGCCGAGCAGGCCGAGGAACACCAGCTCGTCCTCGGGCTCGCAATCGGCCAGCGTGCCCCATTCCAGGCAATTGTCCGCGCCCGCGACCGGCGCCAGCCCGTCCATCTTCAGCAAGCGGGCGCGCCAGTCCATCAGGCCGGACAAAGCATCCGCATCCGCCCTGATGTGGTCCGCGCGGTCTAGATCGGATCCGGCGAAAGCGGCAGGCATCCGGACTGTGGCAGGCTCCGTCATTGCGGGATCAGGCCGCAAGATCGCCGCGCTGCGCCTGCATCACCAGATCCTTGACCACGGCGGCAGGGAAGGCGGCATGGATCGGATAGGCGTCGGAGGGCATGTATTGCGTATAGGCGCTGGCCCGCAGCCCGCGCTTCATGTCGACGAGCGCCACGGTGCCCGCGGCCCCGCCCCAGCCATAGATGCCTTCCTGCGCGCCAAGCCCGACGCGGCCGCCCGCGCCGAAGCCTGCTCCAGCGGCCATTGTGCCGGCGGTATTCACGGTGTCCGGCAGCAGGTTCGACGTGCCGATGCGCACGGCCCGTTCGCTCATGATGCGCTTGCCTTCGAACATGCCGTAACCGACGAGCATCTGCAGGAAGCGGTCGTAGTCGCGCGGCGTGGACACCAGCCCCGCTCCGCCGAAAGGGAATGCCGGGTCGTCGAGGTAGACGGACTGGCGCGGCGGATCGATCGGAATGAGATTGCCCGCAATCACGCCGTAATTCGTCGTCAGCCGTTCGACATCGGAGGAATCGACGCGGAAGCCTGTGCTGTCCATGTCGAGCGGCTCGAAGAAGCGTTCCTGCAGGAAGGCGTCGAACTTCATGCCCGATGCCACCTCGATCACCCGGCCCAGGAGGTCGAGACCGACGGAATAGCTCCACCGCGTGCCCGGCTGCGCGATCAGCGGCAGTTCGGCCAGCCTGTCGGCAAAGACGTCCAGACCGCGCACCGGCTCACCCCGCCCGAAGGCAGCGCCCAACGGCAGCTTCGTCACCTGCCCCGGCACCACGCCCGCGGCTTCATAGGCACGGGCGATCGGCCCCTTCTGGATGATGGAATAGCCCAGCCCGGCGGTATGGGTCAGCAGATTGCGGATGGTGATGGGCCGCTGTGCCGGTTCGAGATCGGTGATCGATCCGTCATAGGTCTTCTGCACCTGCATGTTGGCAAAAGCGGGCAGGAGCTCGGCCAGCGGCTGGTCAAGACCGAGGCGGCCCTCGTCGATCAGGCTTATCACCGCCATGCCGGTAATCGGCTTGGTCATGGAATAGATGCGAAAAATGCTGTCCGCGCCCGCCTGACGGGGATTGCCGATTGAAAGGCCGCCCTTGGCAATGATGGTCGGATCGCGCTGCTGCCACCCCATGACGGCCACCATATTCGCAAGCTTGCGCGGATCGACATAGCTGTCGACCAGTGACGAAACCGCAGGCCAGGCGGCGGCACCTGTGTCCTGCGCCAACGCCATCCGCCCCAGGCCAGCCATCGGCACCCCGGCCATGACCGCGCCCGCACCCAGAAACGCACCGCCTCGCAGCAGGGAACGGCGCGACAGGGCAGATTGGTCGAACTCGCGAAACGCCATGGGTAATCCTCTCGTCAATTTCTATTCGCAACTGTTTTCGCCGAACTGTCTGCTTGATGGCGCCGGATGCGTCAATCGGGCATGAACGGTTCGGAGCGGTTCGCGATTGCCATCGCCGCGGCCCTGGCGAACAGGGTCGGGAGGCCAGCTTCTTCAAGGCGGTCGAGTGGCCACCACTCGCCAGCGCCGGTTGGATCGGAGGCCGGTTCGCCTGCCGATGCGAGCACGTCGAGTTCAAGGGCGAAATGCGTGAAGACGTGCCGAACGCTCCCACATTCGCGCCATTTGCCTGGCACCGGCGCAGCCCGGTCGCCTGATGCACTGGCCTTCCACCCGTCATCCGGCAGCGCGCGCATCCCCCCCAGCATGCCCTTGCCGGGCCGTGTTACCAACCAGACCGCACCGCCACGCTCCATCCAGTAGGCGGTGCCTTGCCGCACCGGCTTTGCTTTCTTCGGCGGCTTGACGGGGAAGAATGCCGGATCGCCCGTGGCCCGTCCGCGGCAGTGCTGCGCCAGCGGGCAGAGCAGGCAGCGCGGTTCGCGCGTGGTGCAGATCGTCGCACCGAGGTCCATCAGGGCCTGTGCGAAATCGCCGGCACGCTCGTCGGGCACGATGCGGCATGTCGCCTGACGGATCTCCTTGCGCGCCGAGGGCAGCGGAGTGGAAATGGCGAACAGGCGCGACACCACCCGCTCGACATTGGCGTCCACCACCACGGCCCGCTTGCCGAAGGCGATGGCGGCGACAGCGGCTGCGGTATAGGCGCCGAGGCCCGGCAGTTTCAGTAGTTCCGCTTCCTCTTCAGGGAAGCCGCCCCGTTCCGCCACTGCGCGGGCGCAGGCGACGAGATTGCGGGCGCGGGAATAATAGCCGAGCCCCGCCCAGGCGGCCATCACGTCCTCTTCGGGCGCAGCGGCCAGCGCCTCCACATCCGGCCAGCGACGGGTGAACTTCTCGAAATAGGGGATGACGGCAGCGACCGTGGTCTGTTGCAGCATCACCTCCGACAGCCAGACGCGGTAGGGATCGGGCGGCGGATCGCCCGGAATCGCGCGCCACGGCAGGCGGCGGGCATGGGCATCGTAATAATCCAGCAGCAGCGGCGCGATGACCTCGGGATGTGTTGCGGATGATGTGGGCGGAGCGCTGGCAGTCACGGCGCTTCTATGTCATGAGCGGTCCGAGAATGGAAAGTGCAATGCAGAGCGGCGACACCCCACCTACGGACAGCGGATCGGCCGAAACGACGGCCGCGAAGAAGCCTGCGCGCAGAGCCGCTGAATCGCGTCGCCAGCCGCGTGAATACGAACGCCCGCGCGGCGGCGGTGCGAAGGCGATCGCAGACCTGATGCCGCAGATCGGGCGCACCGCGTTTCGCCGCTTCGGCTTCGTGCAATCGAACGTGGTTACCCGCTGGCACGAGATCGTCGGCGAACGCCACGCCCGCGTCTGTTCGCCCGAAGCGATCCGCTTTCCCCCCGGCGAAAAGAGCGAAGGCATATTGCAGCTGGTGGTGCTGCCCGCCCATGCGCCGCTGATCCAGCATGTCATCCCCGAGATCATGGAGCGGGTGAACCGCTTCTTCGGTTACAAGGCCGTGGCGCGGGTGAAGATTCGGCAAGGCGCGGTTAAGCCGCCGCCTGCTGAAAGCCGGCCCAAGGCGCCGCCGTCGCTGAAACCCATTCCGATGGAACTGGGCGATTCGCTGCGCGACATCGGCGACCCGGAATTGCGGACGGTGCTTGAATCGCTGGCGCGCAGCCTTTCGGCGAAGGATGCGGAGGGGAAAGATTAGAATGACGAAGAAGATTGCCGGTCTGGTCCGGAAAACCGCTCTGATCGCCGGTCTCCTCGGCTCCGCAGGCCTGCTCATCGGCGCGAACGGGAATTGGAACACCACCGTAAAACGTACCGACCGCGGCCACATGATCGGCAACCCGCAGGCCAAGGTGAAGCTGACGGAATTCATCAGCTATACCTGCCCGCATTGCGCGACATTCGCCATCGAGGGCGAGGCACCGCTGCAGATCGGCTATATCGGCCCCGGCAAAGTCAGCCTCGACGTGCGGCACAGCCTGCACGACCCTGTCGACCTGACGGCGGCGATGCTCGCGAATTGCGGCCCCGCTGCGAAATTCCCGCAGAACCACGCGGCCCTGATGCGTTCGCAGACCAAATGGCTGCCGACACTGACCAATCGTTCGCCCGCGCAGGTTCAGCGCTGGAGCACCGGCGACAACGCAACGCGCCGCCGCGCCATCGCAGCCGATTTCGGCTTCTACAAGCTGATGGAAGGGCGCGGCTACTCCCGCCCCGACGCCGACCGATGCCTGAATGACGAGGCAATGGCCAAGCGCCTTTCCGACAACACGGTTGCCGACATCGAGCAGTTCGGCGTGCGAGGAACGCCCAGTTTTGCGCTGAACGGCGTGCTGCTGGCCGGAACCCATGATTGGGCGACGCTGGCGCCGCAGCTCGACGCGCGGTTGAAGCCGGCCAAGTGAGCGCCGCGTGGTTTGCCGCAGGATCGCCCTGCCGCCGCTGAGCGGCGTTTTGCGGTGGAAACTGCCGCTGGCCGCTCCTATGGTCTCGACATCTTATTACTGCCCGCGGCCATCCTTGCCGCGCACTGACGGGAACTTATCCACATGATCACTTTTCGCCGCATCGCTTTTGCAACCCTCGCCGCGCCGCTCGCCCTTTCGCTTGCTGCCTGCGGATCGGAAGAAGCGCAGACAGGTGAAATCGCAGCGACGGAACCGGTTGAGGAAGTAGCCGCCCCGCAGGGTCAGGCCTGGACAGATGTGGTCACCGTGACGCCTGAAGACGGTTACCTGCTCGGCAATCCCGATGCGCCGATCAAGGTCGTTGAATATGCTTCGCTCACCTGCCCGGCCTGTGCCGCTTTCGCCGGCAACGGGGCCGAGCAGTTGAAGGAAGAATATGTCTCCAGCGGCCGGGTATCTTTCGAATTGCGCAATCAGGTTCACAACGGCATCGACCTCGTGCTCGCGGCGCTGGTGCGTTGCGGCGAAGACCAGACCTTCCATCCCCTTTCGGCGGAAGTCTGGGCCAATCTCAACGAATTGATGAACGGCGCGCAGGCCAATCCGCAGGCGCTGCAGGCTGCAATGGAATTGCCGGAAGAACAGCGCTTCTTCGCCGTCGCGGAAGCTGCAAACCTCGTCGATTTCTTCGCTGCCCGCGGCCTCAGCGTCGATCAGCAGCGCACCTGCCTCGCCAATGTCGATGAAGTGACCGCCATCGCCGAACGTTCCGATACGCAGTCGAGCGAACTCGGCATCGAGGGCACGCCGACATTCCTGGTGAACGGCAACAAGGTCGATTCCAACAGCTGGGCGGGTCTGGAACCCGTGCTGCAGCGGGCCGGCGCACGCTGAAGCAGCGCCAGGGACTGCCGGGGCAGATGCTGAAATAATGCTGATCCGGCGGCTCAAGCTCAGCGGTTTCAAGAGCTTCGTCGAACCTGCCGAACTGCGTATTGAACCCGGGCTGACCGGGGTCGTCGGCCCGAATGGCTGCGGCAAGTCCAACCTGCTCGAAGCAATCCGCTGGGTGATGGGCGAAAATTCGCCCAAGAGCATGCGGTCGGGCGGGATGGAAGATGTCATCTTCGCCGGAACCGAAGCGCGCCCGCCACGCGATTTCGCCGAAGTCGTGCTGCAGGGCGCCGATGCCGAGGGCGAACCGCTGGAAGTCGTCCGCCGCATAGAGCGCGGCGCGGGCAGCGCATACCGCGTGAACGGCAGCGACGTGCGGGCGAAGGACGTCGCCCTCGCCTTCGCCGATGCGGCTACCGGCGCGCACAGCCCCGCGCTCGTCAGCCAGGGGAAGATCGCGCAGGTCATCGCCGCCAAGCCTGCCGAACGGCGGCAGATGCTGGAGGAAGCTGCAGGCATCGCCGGGCTGCACGTCCGCCGCCGCGATGCAGAGGGCAAGCTGCGCCAGACGGAGGCCAATCTGGCGCGGCTCGACGATCTGATGGTCGGGCTGGACAGCCGCATCGCCGCATTGCGCCGTCAGGCGAAGCAGGCGGAGCGTTACGCCGAATTGTCGGACAGAATCCGGCTGGCGGAAGCCCGGCTGATCTATACGCGCTGGCGCGAAGCAGTAGACACTGCCGAGGCTGCGAAACGCGAAGCCGCCGCAGCCGAAGCGCGGGTCACCGCCGCCCGCGCCGATGCGGAATCTGCGGAGAAGGCGCAGGCCATCGCCGCCGCTGCACTTGCGAGGGCGAGGGACGAGCTGGCCGACCGGCGCGACGATACCGCCGCTCACTCCCACCGCATGGCGTCGCTTGAGAATAGTCTGGAAGCCGCCCGGCAGCGGCTTGCAGACATGAACCGGCAACGCCAGCGGCTGGAAGATGACCGCGCGGATGCGGATCGCATTACGGGCGAGGCGGCGAAGGCTTTGACCGACCTCGAGAACGCGCTGCTGACAAGCGAGCAGGATCTGGCGCGGGACGAAGCCGCCCGCCCCTCGCTTGCGGCTGATTTGGAGACCCGCGAGCGGGCGAACCGTTCGGCGGAACTGGCGCTGGCCAAGGCCTCTGCTGATCAGGCGGGCGTGGAGGCCGACTGGCGCGTGGCGCAATCCGCAATCACGCAGGCCGCCGCCGAACTCGACCGGCTGGATGCGGAACGCGTGCGGCAGGAACGACTCGCGGCCGACATTGCAGGCGCGACCGATCCGCAGCAGCAGGTGGAGCAGGCCCGTGCTTCTGTCGAACAGGCACGCAGGACCTTGAGCGCGCGCCGGGACGAATTGCAGGCGCTTCGCGGCGGCAAGGAGGCGCTAGCCGCCGAACGGGACTCGGCCGCAGCGGCTCAGGCGGCGGCGCGGGCTGAACTGGCGGGTTTGGAACGCGAGCTTTCCGCCTTGCAGCGTGACCGTGCAGCACGGAGCAAGCGAACCGGGCAGAACAAGGGAGCGAGGCGCGCGATAGACGAATTACGGGCCGAACCGGGCTATGAGAAGGCGCTGGCCGCAGCGCTTGGCCGTGATGCCAAGGCGCTGATCGGGTCGCCGGAGCATGGTTCGGACGGACGCTTCTGGGCGGGCCGCGATGATGCGCGGGAAGGCAGCGGCGTTTCGGATAGTCTGCTCGATCACACGAGCGCATATCCCCCGGAACTCGGCCCGCGTCTCGCCATGATCCACGTCGCGGCAGAGGACGATGGCAGGCCCCTGCAGCCGGGGGAATGGCTGGTCACGCATGAAGGTGCGCTTCGCCGCTGGGACGGCTTCGTCGCATGGGGCGAAGGCAGCGCCGAAGCCTTGCAGCTGGAGGCCGACAATCGCCTCGCCAGGCTGGACAAGGAGCTGCCCGAACTTCGCCAGGCAGCCGAAGCGGCCGCGGGTTCGGCAGACCGAGCAGAACAGGCGCTGCATCAGCATCGGCAGGCGGAAGTTGCGGCGGAACGCTCCCTTCAGCAGGCGGACGAAGCCGAACGCCAGGCCCTGCGGCTGCTGGACCGCGCCGAAAGCGAGGCCGAACGGCAGAAGGCCCGGCAAGAAGAGATGGCCCGAACGGCGGAAAGCCTCGACTTGCGCCATGCACAGGCGGAGGAGGTTCTCGCTTCTGCTCGCGCTCACCTGAACGACCTTGCCGATCCTGCTGCCGGACGCGAAGCGCTGGAGAAATCCCGCCTTGCTCATGAGGATGCGCGCGGCGCATTGCAGAGTGCGATGGCCAGGCTGGCGGGCCATGACCAGTCCCTCGCGGTGACACGCGAACGCCTGGCCGCGCGCCGTTCGGACATGGCGGGTTGGCGGGCACGGTCTGGCAATGCGGCGAAGCGCCTGTCCGAGATGGGCAGGCGGCTTGCCGATATCGAGGAGGAACAGGCCGTTCTGGCCGGCAAACCCGAAGGATTGGAGCGGCAGATTGCCGAAGGGAGCGCAACGGGCGAGCGCCTGCTGCGGGAGCGCGCGAAGGCCGAGGCAGCCCTGGCCGCTGCGGAAGCGACGGCCGCCGAGATGCAGGGTGCCGCTCAGCGTATCGTCGAAGCGCTGGCGAGTTTGCGCGAAGAACGCGCCACTTTGGCGGCAAAGGCGGAAGGGCACGAGGCCCGCCGCATCGAAATGGGGCGCATCGCGGGCGAACGGTTCCAGTGCCCCCCGCCCATGCTGCCCGGCCGGTTCGATTTCGCCGAGGATGATGTGAAAGACGCGGCGACGGAATCGGCGGAGATGGACCGCCTCGCCGCCAACCGCGAGCGCATCGGCCCGGTCAATCTGGTCGCGGCGGAAGAGTTGAAGGAGCTGGAGTCGACCCAAGGCTCCAGCGCGGAGGAGCAGGCGGAACTTACCGAGGCGGTGAACCGCCTGCGCGGCTCCATCGGCAGTCTCAATCGCGAGGGGCGCGAACGCCTGCGGGCCGCTTTCGAGGAGGTGGACACGCATTTCAGGCGGCTGTTCACGCGCCTGTTCGAAGGCGGCAGCGCGCATCTGGCGCTGGTCGATAGCGACGATCCCTTGCAGGCGGGGCTGGAGATCTATGCTCAGCCGCCGGGCAAACGCCTGCAATCGCTCACCCTGCTGTCGGGCGGCGAACAGGCGCTGACGGCCATCGCGCTGATCTTCGCCCTGTTCCTGACCAACCCCGCACCGATTTGCGTGCTCGACGAAGTGGATGCCCCGCTGGACGATGCCAATATCGACCGTTTTTGCGACCTGCTGGAATCGATGACGGCAGAGACGGCAACACGCTATCTGATCGTCACGCACAATGCCGTGACGATGAGCCGGATGCACCGGCTGTTCGGCGTCACGATGGTGGAAAAAGGCGTATCCCGCCTCGTCAGTGTCGATCTTGCAGCGGCGGAGGGGATGCTGGCAGCGGAGTAGCGGCGGCGACGTTCATTCCGCGAGAGCGGTGGCCAGTCTGTTGCGAATCGATTTCAGCTGCCGGAGAATATCGGGATTGCCGGCTTCAGGTTGAGCTTCGGGGACGGACTGCGGGACAGCCTCGTCGCCAAGGGCAGCCTTGGCACCTTTCAGCGTGTAGCCCTGATGGTTCACCAGGCTGTCGATCCGCTGGAGCATCGCAATGTCCTGCGGCCGGTAATAACGCCTGCCGCCGCTGCGCTTCAGCGGTTCGAGCTGAGGAAACTGCTCTTCCCAATACCTCAGAACATGAGTCTTGAGCGACAGGGCCTTTGCCACTTCGCCGATGGTGCGCAGCGCATTACCGTCCTTGCCATCGTCGAACAGCGTGCGGTCGGCCCCATCTGTCATCAGGCGGCAGCGTCGATACGCTGTTTCAGCAACTGGCTGGCACGGAAGGTCAGGACCCGCCGCGACGTGATCGGCACTTCCACCCCGGTCTTCGGATTACGGCCGATCCGTTCCGCCTTGTCGCGCAGGATGAAGCTGCCGAAACCCGAAACCTTCACGTTCTCACCCTTGGAGAGCGCTTCGCACATGTGGTTCAGCAACGATTCGACAAGTTCTAGGCTTTCGGAACGGGAAAAACCCATTCGCCTGTTCATCGTGTCTGCAAGATCCGCCCGGGTAAGCGTACCAACCGTCTCAGCCATTCGATTCCCCCTAACCTATCCAAACAATTGGTCAATTCAACATGGGTCAAACTAGCCGCGCATCCGCGCCGGTGCAAGCATGTCACCAGGATTGCCGGGATTATCGGCCAGCGTTGCGGATCGAAAATTCAGATCCGGACTAGGCTGGCACCCCAGGTGAAGCCCCCGCCCATCGCCTCGAACATGACCAGATCTCCCGGCTTGATCCGCCCGTCCCGCACCGCAGTGTCGAAGGCCAGCGGCACGGATGCCGCCGAGGTGTTGGCATGCCGGTCGACCGTCACGATCACTTTTTCTGCCGGAAGGCCAAGCTTGCGCGCGGTTGCATCGAGGATGCGGGCGTTGGCCTGATGCGGGACTACCCAGTCGATGTCCTCGGGAGCAAGGCCCGCACCGTCCAGCACTTCGTTCAGCACGTCCGCCAGATTGACGACGGCATGGCGAAACACCTCGCGCCCCTTCATCCGCAGCTTGCCAACCGTCCCGGTGGTGGAGGGACCGCCATCGACATAGAGAAGTTCCGAATGCGCACCATCTGCATGCAGGCGTGTGGCGATAATGCCCTGCGCCTCTGCGCCGGAGCCTTCCGCAACGTCTTCCGCCGTCAGCACGATCGCCCCCGCGCCATCGCCGAACAGGACACAGGTGCCCCGATCTTCCCAGTCGAGAATGCGGCTGAACGTTTCCGCGCCAATCACCAGCGCGCAGCGCGCCATGCCAGATTTCAGCATCGAATCCGCGGTCGCCATGGCGTAGAGAAAGCCGGAACACACCGCCTGCACGTCGAAGGCGATGCCGCCATTGCAGCCCAGCGCATGCTGCACCTGGGTCGCCGTGGCCGGAAAAGTGTTGTTCGGCGTTGCGGTAGCCAGCACGATCAGATCGACCTTGGCAGCGTCGATCCCTGCACTCGCCAGCGCCGCGCGCGCCGCGCCGGTAGCCAAAGTGGCGGTCGTCTCCCCCTCACCCGCTATGTAGCGGTTGCGAATGCCGGTGCGTTCGACGATCCATTCATCACTCGTATCGACGCTCTCGGCCAGTTCCGCATTGCTCACCGCTTTGGCCGGAAGTGCCGAACCGCTGCCCCGGATGACTGAACGGATCATGCGCCGCTGTCTTGGCGGGTGCGCAGCCGCTCCTCGCCCAGTTCGGCAAGGTCGGCGGCAATGCGCTGGGTGAGATCGTTTTCCAGCAGCTTCGCCGCGACCGTCACCGCATTGGCGACGCCATCGGCGGTGGCGCTGCCGTGGCTCTTCACGACCACACCGTTCAGGCCGAGAAAGACCGCGCCATTGTGATTGTTGGGGTCAAGATGGTGCCGCAGCAATTCGGTTGCCGGGCGCGAGATGAGAAAACCGACCTTGGAGCGGATAGAAGACCGAAACGCATCCTTCAAAAGGTCGGTCACGAAACGCGCGGCGCCCTCGATCGCCTTCAGGGCGATATTGCCGGAAAAGCCGTCGGATACGACCACGTCGACATCGCCGCGATTGATCTTGTCCGCCTCGACAAAGCCGTCGAAGCTGAAGTCCAGCCCTTGTGCGCCGCGCAGGGTAGCGGCAGCCTGTTGCAGCTGGTCCGTGCCCTTGGTGTCTTCCGTCCCGATATTCAGCAGGCGAACGCGGGGCACCGCGCGGATACCGACAGAGCGCGCATAAGCGGCACCCATGATCGCAAACTGCACCAGGTTGCGCGCATCGCAATCGGTATTGGCGCCGAGGTCCAGCATGATCACGTCATGCTCCTCCAGTGTGGGGAGCAGTGCGGCAAGCGCAGGCCTGTCGATGCCGGGCATCGTACGCAGCGCCAGCTTGCTCATCGCCATCAGCGCGCCGGTATTACCGGCGCTGACAGCAGCACCGGCCTGCCCGCGCTTTACCGCGTTGACGGCCATGCCCATGCTGGTGGTCTTTGCCCGGCGCAGCGCCTGCGTCGGTTTCTCATCGCCGCCGACGACATCGGTCGCGTGCAGGATTTCCGACGCTCCTGCCATGCCGGGGTGGTTTTCCAGAGCGCGCGCGATGCGGGCTTCGTCACCCACCAGCAGGAATTTGAAACGGTCATGCCGGCGACGCGCGATGGCCGCACCTTCGATCATCACGCGCACGCCCTCATCACCGCCCATCGCGTCTATGGCGATACGCGGCAAGGTCATGGCTTTCTCCGGCAAGTGCTAGGGATCAGAGTCCGACGGCGACGATTTCGCGGCCGTTATAGTGGCCACAATGCGGGCACAGATTGTGCGGACGCTTGAGATCGCCGCAATTTCCGCATTCGTGGAAAGCTTCGACCTTCAGCGAATCATGGGACCGGCGATTGCCGCGGCGATGCGGGGATACTTTTCTTTTAGGGACAGCCATGGAGGCACCTGTTCCTTGAATTTCTGAGCGTTACGGGGCCGCTTCGACTTTCGGGCAGACCACCCGCGCAGACATTGCGCATGACGGACAGCCCGGCTTTCACGGGGAAGGCGCCGCCTATACACTCTTGAACGCAGCTTGCAAGCACCCCGCCGCGGCCTTAACGAAACGCCGTGCCGCGAACCGAACCGGGCAAGGTGGCCAGAAACTGAAAAGAGCACGCCTATGTTCCTGACCGTCACTCTCGCCTCTGCCGCGGCCGCTGCGCTGCTGAATGTCTGGCTGATGATCCGCATCGGAGCAGTTCGCCGGGCCAACAAGATTACCGTGGGCGATGGCGGCAATGAGGCGCTGCAGCGGCGCATGCGGGCGCAGGCCAATTACATCGAGAATACGCCGATCGTTCTTGTCCTGATTGCGGCGATCGAACTGGCCGAACTTGGCAGCTGGTGGCTGCCGATCGTCGCTGCGCTCTATATCGCCGGGCGCATTGCTCATGCGCTGGGCATGGATGGCGGCAAATGGGCGACCGGCCGCATGATCGGTACGATCATCTCGATGGTCACTGCCCTCTGGCTGGCGGGTGTTGCCACCGGCGCGGTGCTGGCGGCGGCCTGAGAAGTTCCAGCCAGCAGTCTACCTGCCGAGCGCGGTATCGCTGACGAAGGCGTTGGTCTTGCGTTCCTGCCCGAAAGTGCTGGTGGGGCCGTGCCCGGGGATGAAGGTCGTGTCATCGCCCAGCGGCCATAATTTGCCGGTGATGGCGTCCAGCAGGTCCTGGTGATTGCCCATGGGGAAATCGGTTCGGCCGATACTGCCCTGGAACAACACGTCACCCACGATGGCGAAATTGCTGGGCGCGTGATGGAAGATGACATGGCCCGGCGTGTGGCCCGGGCAATGAATGACGTCGAGCGTGAGCGCGCCGACCGTCACCGTATCGCCATCGTCGAGCCAGCGGTCCGGCTCGAAACTGCGGCTGTTCATGCCGTAACGCTTGCCATCTTCCTCCAGACGCGAGATCCAGAAGCGGTCGGCTTCATGCGGGCCTTCTATCGGCAGGCCGAGTTCTTCGGCGAGCACTCCGGCTTCGCCGCAATGATCCATGTGCCCGTGGGTGATCAGGATCTTCTCCAGCGTCACGCCCGATTTCGCGACCCCGGCCTTCAGCTTGGGCAGATCGCCGCCCGGGTCGATCAGTGCGCCGCGCATCGTCTGCGTGCACCATATCAGCGAGCAGTTCTGCTGCAGCGGCGTCACCGGCATGATCGCTGCGCGCATGGGCTTGCCGGTAGAGGGTGCGGGCTTGTCGGCGGAGGATGCTGGCTGTGCTGTCATGCGCTCAGATGTGGCGTGTGCGGCCCCATTTTGCAAATCGTTCAGAGCCGGCCCGATTTCCACACCACGCGGCCGACAATGGTCAGGTCCTCGGCTGAAACCTCCACCGGAGGATAGACCGAATTTTCACTCAGCAAGGTGATCCGCCCAGGCGCGGCCTGCGCCAGGCGCTTGACCATGAGCACATCGTCGAGGCGGACGACATGGATGCCGTCGCGTAAATTGTTCTGCGCGGTATCGACGAGCATCTCGTCGCCGTCGGATAGCACCGGCGTCATGCTGTCGCCCTGCACCGCGATGGCGGAAAGCCGCGCATCGCCGAGCCCGTTGCGCCGCAGCCAGTCGGCGGAGAAGCGGAAGCTGTCGAAGGGCACTTCGCTCGCTCCGAAGGCGCCCGGCCCGGCGGATGCGCCGAGCGGCAGGCGCGGGATGTCGACCCACCCTTCCCTCGGCACCTTCGCGGTCGCGGCTGCCGTGTTTATGCGATCAAAGGATTTTTCCTCCGAGTCTCTCAAGATCGATTCGGCCACGCCAAAGAACTGGGCGAGAACATGGCGGTCCTCCTCCTCCAGCTTGCGCGGGCTGCCTTTACGGACATATTGCTGCAAGTAGCTGTTATTTCGTCCGATAAGCCGCGATAGCGCGGACAGGCTGGCATTGTGTTCGCCAGCTAGACGCAGCAATTCGGCCCGGCCCTGCCCCGGCATCTGATCCGAAATCTGCTGGTTCGGAGGCGTTCTCATGAATTCTTCCTACATGAAGTATTTTTCCTAGACAAGTAGGACTTCAAGCGCGACCACGGCCTCATCAAGACGAATCGAGGCGGGTGGTCGCCTTGCAAGAAGCAGCTTCGGAAGGGACCAATGCTGATACGCCATATCGAGAAATTCCTGCGCGAAACCGATATGCCGGCGACCAGGTTCGGGCGGTTGGCGACGCATGATCCGCGCTTCGTGCTCGATCTGCGGAACGGTCGCACACCCCGTTCCGCAACGGAAAGACGTGTGGAACATTTCATGAACAAATATCGGGAGAACTGCCGTGCGGATTGAAGGCAGAACGCAATTCGAAGACCAGCAAAGCCAAACCGTTCGCCCGCTACGCAAGCTGCGGCGCGGACCGGCCGAGCATCTGCGCGATGCGCTGGCGGCGTTGGCGCAGCACCATGCCACCTTCGTTCGCCATTCCGAGCGCGCCTGGGCCAGCATCACTTTCACCGGTGCGCGGCACAGCGTGGAGCTATTCTTCGACGGCGCCGATGCAGTCGCGGCAGGCGAGGAATTCGTCGCCTGCCTGCCCGATCATGAATTCACCATTCGCGGGCAAATTGTCGCGGAGGCGAATGTAACCAGCGTCGATCACACGCTACTGCCCGCACCCCGCATGGAGGTCAGCGTGGAAGTGCTGATGCTGGATGACAAGTGATCCTCGTGTCCTTCAGTAACCGAGGGCGGGATCGATGCGCGGGCCGACCTCCCCGCCCGCAAGGTAGGACCGCAGATTGTCGAGGAAGCGCTGGGCCGAACGCTGGAACATCCGGTCCTGCGCGCGGCCGGACAGATGCATGGTGATCTGGGCATTGCCCAGGTCCCACAGCGGGTGGTCGGCGGGCAGCGGTTCCGGCGTGGTCACGTCGAGCAGCGCCCCGCCGATGTCCTTGCCTTGCAGCGCCTGCACCAGCGCGTCCTGATCGACCACGGTTCCGCGCGCGATGTTGACGAGGATGGCGTCCTTTTTCATCGCCGAAAGTTCGTCTGCGCCGATCATGCCTTCGGTTTCCGGGGTTGCGGGCACGGCCAGGATGATCCAGTCGAACTCACCCAGCTGGCTGCGCCATTCGTCCGGCCCCAGCGCGCCTTCGACTGCGGTCCGGCGCACCGGCACGACATCGACGTCGAACGCTTCCAGCCGCGTCTTTACCAGCTTGCCGATCGCACCCATGCCGAGCAGCAGGGCGCGGCTTCCGGCGAGTTCTTTCTTGCCCGGTGAATCCGTCAGCCATTCCTTCCGGTCTTGCGCCCGCACGACTTCGGCATAGCCTTTCGCCTGCGTCAGCATCAGCATGACGACATATTCCGCGATGGTAGTCGCGTTGATGCCGGCGCCGTTGGTGACGATAACCTCGCGTTCGGCCAGCAAATCCAGCGGCAGGAAATCCAGCCCGGCATAAATGGAATTGAGCCATTTCAACCGGGTCGCGGCCTTTACCGCCGCGACCATGGGCGCTTTGTCATTGGCGTCGAACCAGCCGATCTCGGCTTCGGGCGCGAGTGCCTGCATCTCCTCCATCGACGCGAACCAGCGCACGTCCAGCCCGTCCGGCAGATGCGGTTCCAGCAGCGGGCGCACCATGGCGGAAAGGACGGTGACCGGTTTCGCGTCGCTCATATTTTCCATTCCCATTCCAGCGGATCGCCATCCATTACTTCCACGCCCATGGCGGCAAGTTTGTCGCGCAGGGCGTCGGAAGTGGCGAAATCCTTCTGCGCCCGTGCCTTTCGGCGGGCTTCCAGCTTCTCCGCCAGGACCGCCTCGTCTGCCGCCGCATCCTTCGGCCTGATGCGCAGGTCGCTGCGGGCGAGCGTCAGCAGGCCGAGGCCCAGCACATCATCCATCGATGCGATCAAGGCGCGTTTCGCCCCTGCGTCGACCTTCTTCGCGGCCAGTGCATCTTCCAGCGCAGTCAGCGCCTTGGGCGTATTGAGATCGTCCTGCATGGCGGCGGCAAAGCGTTCGCGGAATGGCTGCAGCTTTGCATCTTCAGCATCGCCGCTCCCCGCATCCCGCACCCGTTCCGCCGCGATCAGCAAGCGTTTCAGCCGCGTCAGCGCCGCGCGCAGCCCGTCCCAGCTGAATTCCAGCTCGCTGCGGTAATGCGCCTGAAGGCACATCATCCGGTAGGCGAGCGGGTGATAACCCCTGTCGATCAGCAGTTGCAGCCGCAGGAATTCGCCCGAAGACTTGCTCATCTTGCCCGGCCCGCCGTCTTCGCGGCGTTCGACCAGGAAATTATTGTGCATCCAGATATTCGCGCCCGAGGCATCGCTGCCGCAGAAGGCCTGGTTCTGCGCGATCTCGTTCGGATGGTGGATCTCACGATGGTCGATGCCGCCGGTGTGGATGTCGAAGGGAAAGCCGAGCAGCTTTTCGCCCATGACCGAACATTCCAGATGCCAGCCCGGCGCGCCGCGGCCCCAAGGCGAATTCCATTCCATCTGCCGGCTCTCGCCTGCGGGAGTCTTGCGCCAGATAGCGAAATCGGCGGCGTTGCGCTTGCCCGATACTTCGGCAATCCGGCCGCGCGTCTCTTCCGCGCCGTCCTCTGTAACTGACCGCGCCAGCGCCCCGTAATGCGCGACGCTGGCGGTGTCGAAATAGAGGCCGGATTCTAGTTCGTAGCAGTGGTCGGCGGCGATGCTTTTCGCAAAATCGATCATCGCGGGCACGTAATCGGTGGCGATGGACCAATGCGCAGGCTGGCGGATGTTGAGCGCCTTCACATCATCCCAATAAGCGTGTGTATAATGGCGGGCGATGTCCCAGATGGTTGCGTTCGACCCGGCGGCAGCCTTTTCCAGCTTGTCTTCGCCCGTGTCGCCATCGCCCGTCAAATGGCCGACATCGGTGATGTTGATGACGTGGATCAGATCGAAGCCGCACCAGTCCAGCGTGCGGCCAAGCACATCGGCGAAGACATAGGCCCGCATGTTGCCGATATGCGGGTAGTTGTAGACGGTCGGTCCGCAAGTATAGACTCGCGCTTCGCCCGGATGGACCGGCTTGAAGCTTTCCACCTTGCGGGTAAGCGAATTGAACAGGCGCAGTTCGCGGGGTTGTCGTGGTGCGTTCATCGCCGCCAGCCTTGCCCCTCCGGCCCGCCTGCGGTCAAGGGTGAGAGCGTTTCAGAAGCCGCGGAACTCGACCGCTTCGTGCAGCGCAACACGCGGCACGGCGAAATTGTTGATGGCGTGGTCGGTATCGCGATAGCCGATTGCCATGCCGCAGAAGAAGATGTGATCGTCATCGATGCCGAGCAGGCGCTTCATATGCGTGCCATACATCGCCCAGATTTCCTGGGGGCAGGAATCCAGCCCTTCCTCGCGCAGCAGCAACATCACCGTCTGCAGCCACATGCCCATGTCGGACCATTGCGGCGGGCCCATATATTT
>NZ_JAAFZT010000020.1:84464-166948 GCF_013336795.1 Alteripontixanthobacter muriae
GCCCGACGGCCCGGCGCTGTTCCTCGAACCTTCCATCCAGCCCTTCGGGATAGATCGCATATTCCGCGCCGTCACCCATCGGCTTTTCCGCCGCCAGCTTCAGCACTTCGCGCGTCAAATCGGCCAGCGGCTCGCCGGTCAGCACGATGCCGTGCCACGGCTGCGTATTGCCGCCGCTGGGGCTGCGCTGCGCCCTTTCCAGAACCCTCTTCAGCTTCTCTGCATCGACCGGCCGGTCGGTGAAATTGCGGATCGAGCGGCGAGTCTCCACAGCGGTGGTCACGTCCATGTCAGTCTTCCCCCTCGAACAGTCCGGCGAGCTGCTCGATGATGACACCGCCCAATTGCTCGACATCCATGATGGTTACGGCGCGCTTGTAATAGCGGGTCACGTCATGGCCGATCCCGATGGCGACCAGCTGGACCGGGCTCTGCTTTTCGATCCAGTCGATCACCTTGCGAAGATGCTGTTCGAGATAGCCTGCGCTGTTGACGCTGAGGGTCGAATCATCGACCGGCGCACCGTCGGATATGACCATCAGGATGCGGCGCACCTCGGGCCGTCCGATCAGGCGATTATGCGCCCAGAGCAGCGCCTCGCCGTCGATATTTTCCTTCAGCAGCCCTTCGCGCATCATCAGCCCGAGATTGCGGCGGGCGCGGCGCCAGGGTTCGTCGGCTTTCTTGTAGATGATGTGGCGCAGATCGTTCAGCCGACCCGGGGCCTGCGGCTTGCCATCGGCGAGCCAAGCCTCGCGGCTTTGTCCGCCCTTCCATGCGCGCGTCGTAAAACCGAGGATTTCGGTCTTCACGCCGCAGCGTTCCAGCGTTCGGGCCATGATATCGGCGCTGATCGCGGCGATGGAGATGGGCCGTCCGCGCATCGAACCGGAATTGTCGATCAGCAGGGTGACGACGGTGTCCTTGAATTCCTGCTCCCGTTCGGACTTGTAGGATAGCGAATGGCCGGGAGAAACGACAACGCGCGCCAGCCTCGCGGCGTCGAGCAGGCCTTCTTCCTGGTCGAAATCCCAGCTGCGGTTCTGCTGCGCCATCAAGCGGCGCTGCAAGCGATTGGCGAGGCGCGTGACCACGCCCTGCAGGCCCTGCAACTGACTGTCGAGATAAGTTCGCAGCCGGTCCAGTTCCTCGGCATCGCAAAGCTCGTCCGCCATCGCGATCTCGTCGAACTTCTCGGTATAGGCGGTATATTCGAAGCCGTCGGGAATGTCGGTCCAGCTGCGATTGGGGCGGACCGGCATCATGCCTTCCTCGCCCTCGTCGCTCGGGTCGCCCTCGCCCATTTCCTCGTCGGAGGATTGTTCCGTTTCCGCTTCCCCGGTGTCGTCGCCTTCGGCGCGTTCGCCGGCCATTTCGGCGGTATTCGGATCGCCCTCGGTCTGGTCGTCCCCGCTCTCTTCCTCGTTCTCGTCCTGCCCTTCCTCGTCGCTGTCCTCGTCCCCATCCTCGGGCTCGGGCGCTTCCTGCGGGCGAGTCAGGTCGAGATTGCGGAGCATGTCGAGCGTGAGGGTCTGGAACGCCTTCTGATCGTCCAATGAACCAGCCAGAGTGTCGAAATCGGCCCCCGCCTTGTTCGAGATGAACTCGCGCACGAGGTCGACACCGGCGCGGGCGCGTTCGGGCACGGGCTGGCCGGTCAACGCCTCGCGCAGCATCAGCGACAGGGCGCTCTGCAGCGGCACGTCGTCCGCTTCGCGTGCGCGGGCGATGGGATCGGACGCGGTGCGAAGCTGGGTCGCGGCGTCGAGATTGTCGCGGATACCGGCGTAATCGCGGGTGCCGAGCGCCTCGTATCGGACCTGCTCAACGGCGTCATAGACAGCGCGGGCGACGGGCTCGGCAGGAGCGCCGCGGCGGTGCAGGCCTTCGTTGTGGTGGCGGAGCCGAAGGGCGAAACTGTCGGCGAAACCCCGCGCCTCCCGTGCCTGGTCCGGCGGAAGGTTACGGCCCGGCAGCGGCACGCGGAAGCTCTTGCCGGTAGCGGTCGGGCTGTCGGCGCTCCACGCTACTTCCACCTCGGGCTCGTTCGCCAGGGCGCGGCTTGCGCCGGTCAGCGCACGCTTGAACAGGTCGAGAGGGGTTTCGTCAGCCAAGGCTTGTCAGACGATCGACTGACCGGTCTTTTCCCAATCGGCGAGGAACCCCTCGATCCCCTTGTCCGTCAGGACATGATTGGCGAGGCTGAGGATGACCTTGGGCGGCATGGTCGCCACATCGGCACCGATCCGCGCGCTTCCCAGAACGTGACCCGCATGGCGCACGCTGGCGACCAGGATCTCGGTTTCGAAAGCGTAATTGTCGTAAATCAGGCGGATGTCGCGGATGAGGTCCATTCCGTCGAAGCCATTGTCGTCATGACGGCCGACGAAAGGCGAGATGAAAGTCGCCCCGGCTTTTGCAGCCAGCAGCGCCTGGTTGGCGGAAAAGCACAGGGTGACATTCACCATCGTGCCATCCTCGGTCAGCGCCTTGCAGGTCTTCAGCCCGTCGATGGTGAGCGGCACCTTGATGCAAACATTGTCCGCGATCTTCCGCAGCACTTCGGCCTCGCGCATCATGGTGTCGTGATCCAGCGCGACGACTTCGGCGCTGACCGGCCCGTCGACGATGTCGCAGATCTCCTTCGTCACTTCCATGAAATCGCGGCCCGATTTGTGGATGAGCGAAGGATTGGTCGTCACCCCATCCAGCAGGCCGGTGGCGGCCAGTTCGCGGATGGCGTCGATCTCGGCGGTATCGGCAAAGAATTTCATGGCGGAAGGCGCTTTCCTCAGGTGTGATTCCCTCGTGTCCTTAGCCGCGCAGGTCGCTTGCGGCTAGGGGTGGGCGAGAGAGCGGAGGGAAGTCAGTAGGCCGCATCCAGCCGCGCATTGGCGCCGAATACGCCGATCAGCAGCGGGTCGCGCGTGGAGGCGGGATTGCGCCGGATCGCGGCTTCCTCGCGCCCGATTTCCTGCCAGATCGCATCGTTGACGCGAGTGGAGAAGCCTGTCGCCAGCCGCCCGACGTCGACTCCGGTGAGCGCCGTCAGCGCCTGCCCCACGAGCGGGTCTTCCGCGACGCGCATGGCCCGCGCCAATTCGGGCACCATCGCTTCCACCAATGCGCCGCCCATCTGCTGCCGCAGGAAAGAGGTCGCCGCGGTCGGACCGCCGCGCACGAGATCCACGGCATTCTGGAAGCCCACCACCCGCACCGCATCGGCGACCAAGGGCGCGGCGCGTTCCGCCCCTTCGATGGCGATGTCGGCAAAGGCGCGGTTCAGGCGGTCGCGGAACAGGGCGGAGGTCAAGATGTTCGACAGGACATCGCCGCGCGTGCCGAGAATATTGCCGAGACCCACGGTGCGGACCTGCTCGTCCCAATAGCCGCCCGGAGCGGTAAGCCGGGTGAAAGCGCGTTCACTGGAAAGGTAGAGCATCTGGCGGATCGCGTCGGTGAGGGTGAAACCCCGATTGCCGAGGCTGGTGCAGCCCGGGAGCATCATCAAGCCACCGATCCCGATGGCGCTACCCAGCCCGCCCATGAATTTACGCCTGCCCAGATGCTGCTCAAAGCCTCGCACAACGTCCGCTTTTGTCATCCCACTCATAATATTCGTCCTCCCGGCAAGCTCTGCCCTTGTCGGCCCTGCTCAGGCCTTGCCATATAGGGGCCGCAAGATGAACCGCGCCCGATGCCTCGTTTTCAATGCCGCGCTCGGCGCGCTGGACTACCGTGTGCCTGACGGCATGGCGGTGGAGCCGGGGACGATCGTCACCGCTCCGCTTGGCCCCCGCCAGATCACCGGCATCGTCTGGGAAGAAGAACATTTACGGGCTAACCCGGTTCCGGATGCCAAGCTTCGCCCGCTGCTGGGCGTGCTGCCGGTGCCGCCGATCCGCGCCAGCCTGCGGCGGCTGATCGAATGGACGGCGGATTATTACTGCGCGCCGCTGTCGCATGTCGCGCGCATGGCCTTGTCGAGCGGCGGGGCGCTTCGCGGCCCCGCCACCATGACCGAATATCGTCTGTCGGGCGGGATGCCCGAACGCATGACGCCGCAGCGCGAACGGGCAATGGAACGGCTGGAGGGCGAACAGGCGACCATTCGCGAATTGGCCGATATCGCCGGCGTATCCGACGGCGTGCTGCGCGGGCTTGTCAGCCAGGGCGTGCTGGAGCCGGTCACCGTCGATTGCGACCGCCCCTACCCCGCTGCCGTAGCCGATTTCGCCGAGCCGGTCCTGAACGCCATACAGCAGGAAGTCGCCGACCGAATCGTCGGTGCCGTGCAGGAGGAACGCTTCGCCCCTTTCCTGCTCGACGGCGTGACCGGCTCGGGCAAGACGGAGACCTATTTCGAACCGATGGCGGCGGCATTGCGCGCCGGGCGGCAGGTGCTGGTGCTGCTGCCTGAGATCGCGCTGACCGAGAATTTCCTGCGCCGGTTCGAGGAGCGCTTCGGTGCGGCACCGGTCGTCTGGCACAGCGCGCTGAAGAGCACCGAACGCCGCCGCGCCTGGCGCGCCATCGCCGAAGGGCCGGAGAATGGGGGTGCGCAAGTGGTGGTCGGCGCGCGGTCGGCTTTGTTCCTGCCGTTTCGCGCGCTGGGCCTGATCGTGGTGGACGAAGCGCATGAGGTCAGCTTCAAGCAGGATGACGGCGTGCGATACAACGCCCGCGATGTGGCGGTGATGCGCGCTCGGTTCGAGGAAATCCCGGTCATCCTCGCCAGCGCGACACCCGCGCTTGAAAGCCTGCAGATGGCGGAAAGCGGCATTTACGAAAAGCTCGACCTGCCCAGCCGCTTTGGCGGGGCGAGCATGCCCGACATCGACATCGTCGATCTGACGAAGGAAGTGCCCGAACGGGGCCGATGGCTGGCACCGCGCCTGGTGGAGGAGATGAAGGCGCGGCTCGAACGGGGCGAACAGTCGCTGCTGTTTCTCAACCGCCGTGGTTACGCTCCGCTGACCCTGTGCCGCCATTGCGGCTATCGCTTCCAGTGCCCGAATTGCGCCGCCTGGCTCGTGGAACATCGCCTCAGCCAGCGGCTGGCCTGCCACCATTGCGGCCACGAAACGCCGCCACCGCCCGTCTGCCCCGAATGCGGCGAACCCGATTGCCTCGTCGCCTGCGGGCCGGGCGTGGAGCGCATTGCGGACGAGGTCGCGGAGATCCTGCCCGATGCGCGGGTGGCGCTGGTTACATCGGACACACTGAACGCACCGGAGAAAGCCGCACAATTCGTCGCGCAGGCGGAGGCTGGCGCGATCGATGTCATCGTTGGCACTCAACTGGTAACCAAAGGGTTCCATTTTCCCGAACTGACGCTGGTCGGAGTCGTGGATGCCGACCTGGGCCTCGAAGGCGGCGATCTGCGCGCGGCCGAGCGCACCTATCAGCAGGTCGCCCAGGTCGCCGGTCGCGCCGGGCGCGGCGCAAAGCCGGGATCGGTGCTGATCCAGACGCGCCACCCCGATGCACCCGTCATCGCCGCGCTGGCGGCTGGCGACCGCGATGCCTTTTACGAGGCAGAAACCGAGGCGCGGCGTGATGCGGGCGCCCCGCCCTTCGGCCGCTGGGCCGCAATCATCGTGTCGAGCGAGGACGAAGCGGAGGCGCGCGAGGCCGCCCGCGCCATCGGCGGCACCCGCCCCGACCTGCCCGACGTGGCGATCCTCGGCCCCGCGCCTGCACCCATGGCGCTGCTGCGCGGACGATATCGATACCGGCTGCTGATGAACGCTCGCCGCAGCGCCAATCTGCAGGACGTGATCCGCAAGTGGCTGGGCGACCTTAATTTCCCGCAGGGCGTGCGGGTCAGCGTGGATGTCGACCCCTACAGCTTCGTCTAGCCGGTCGGCTCACGCGGAACCGGGCGAGCGTTCGCCGGATTGTAGCGGCATGACGCAACCCGTTCTCGTACCGATCCTCGGCGACCAGCTTTCCCGCAATCTCGCCTCCCTGAGGGGGCGGACGAAAGACGATACGGTCATCCTGATGATGGAGGTCTGGGAGGAGGCGACCTACGTCAGACATCACAAGCAGAAGATCGCGCTAATCTTTTCCGCCATGCGGCACTTCGCGGCCGAGCTTCGGGATGCAGGCTGGACGGTCGATTACACGCGCCTGGACGACGAGGACAATTCGCAAAGCTTCACCGGCGAAGTCGCCCGTGCGGTGGAACGGCACGACCCGCGCGAAATCCATGTGGTGGAGGCAGGCGAATGGCGTGTGCAGCAGGCGATTGAGGAATGGGCCGACAAGTTCGACTGCGCCGTAACTGTCCTGCCGGACGACCGCTATCTCTGCTCCATCGCCGATTTCCGCGAATGGGCCGAACACCGGGGCAGCCTGCGGATGGAGACATTCTACCGCGAAATGCGCCGCCGCACCGGCCTGCTGATGACCGGAGACGGCAAGCCCGAAGGCGGCGAATGGAATTACGACAAGGAAAACCGCAAACCGCCTGCGGACGAAATGGAGCCGCCGCCACGCCCCACCTTCCCGCCCGATGCAATGACGGATGAGGTGATCGCAATAGTGGAAAGCCGCTTCGGTGACCATTTCGGCAGCCTCGAAGATTTCGGCTGGCCCGTCACGCGCGAGGAAGCGCAAGTCGCGGCCGATGTCTTTTTCGCCGAACGGATCGAACGGTTCGGCCCCTATCAGGACGCGATGGTGACGGGCGAGGACCAGCTCTACCACTCCATGCTGTCCACCAGCATCAACCTCGGCCTGCTCGACCCGATGGAATTGTGCCGAAGGGCGCAGCAGGCGCTGCATGACGGCAAGGCACCGATCAATTCGGTGGAAGGCTTCATCCGCCAGATCATCGGCTGGCGCGAATATGTGCGCGGCTTCTACTGGTTCCACATGCCGGGCCTGCAGACCGCCAATGCGCTGGAGGCGCATCGCCCGCTGCCGGAATTCTACTGGACCGGCGAAACCGAAATGGCCTGCATGGCCGATTGCGTCCGCTCAACCCGAGACAATGCCCATGCCCATCATATCCAGCGGCTGATGGTGCTGGGCAATTTCGCGCTGCTGGCCGGGATCCATCCGCAGGATGTGCAGGACTGGTATCTGGTGGTCTATGCCGATGCCTACGAATGGGTCGAACTGCCCAATGTGTCGGCCATGATCCTCTATGCCGATGGCGGGAAGCTGGCGACCAAGCCCTATGCCGCCAGCGGAAACTACATCAACAAGATGTCGGATTACTGCGGCAGTTGCACCTATTCCCCGCACAAGAAGACCGGCGAAGGCGCCTGCCCCTTCAACCCGCTATACTGGCATTTCATGACCCGGCATCGTGACCGGCTGGAGAGCAATCACCGCGTCGGGCGGATCTACGCCAATTGGGACCGCATGGACGAGGAGAAGCAACAGGCCTATCTGACCAGCGCAGAAGCTATTCTCGAAACGCTCGAACCCGCGTCGGGCTGGGCCCGCAACATCTGAAGGAACCGCCTGTCATGCTGACCATCCACCATCTCGGCCTGTCGCAGTCCGAACGCATCGTCTGGCTGGCGGAGGAAATGGGGCTCGAGTACGAATTCCGCCGCTATGAGCGCCGCGCCGACAACCGAATGGCGCCCGATGAATACAAGGCGCTGCATCCCATGGGCATCGCGCCGGTCATCACCGATGGCGATCTGGTGCTGGGCGAAAGCGGGGCGATCATCGACTATATGGTCGCGACCTATCCGGGCGGTGAGGCCCTAGTGCCCTCACCCGGTAATATCGATTTTGCGGACCATCTGTTCTGGTTCCACTTCGCCAACGGCACCTTCATGACCAACGGCATGATGCAGTTGATGCTGATGATGGCCGATGCCCAGAACCCGATGCCGGGGCAGTTCGTGGCGACGCGGACCGAGAAGGCCTGGGATAGGGTCGAACAGCGATTGGGCGAGGCGAAATATTTTGGCGGCGCAATGCTGTCGACCGCCGACATCATGATGGGATACGGCCTCACCACCGCGCGCCTGACGCGCGGTACCTCGATCGAGCCTTACCCGAACATCCGCGCTTATCTGCAACGCATAGGTGAGCGCCCGGCCTACTCCCGCGCGATGGCCAAGGCCGAACCGGGCATGGCGCCCAAGCTGGACTAACCCGCAGAGGCGAGCGTCACGCCCTCTCGCGCCAGCAGGCTGCGTTTCATCTCCGCGCCATAGGCATAGCCGCCGAGCTTGCCGTCATGCGCAATGACCCGGTGGCAGGGCACGAGCACCGCCACGCCATTCGCTCCGTTTGCACCGCCCACCGCCCGCGTCGCGTTCGGATTGCCAAGGCGTTCGGCGATGTCGCGATAGGACCGGGTATCGCCTGCCGGAATGGCGCGCAGTTCTGCCCAGACGCGGTGCTGAAATTCCGTTCCGTGCTGGTCCAGCGGAATGTCGGCCCCGTCCCGCTCGCCAGCGACGACCGCCTGGATGCGCGCTACCAGGGCATCGAATGCAGCGTCGCGTCCGCGCAATTCGGCCTTGGGAAAGTGGCGGCGAAGGTCCTGCTCGTCCTCTCCGAAGCTGAGGCGGCAGATGCCGTCTTCGCTCGCGGCGACCAGCATCGGGCCATAGGCACTGTCGACGACCGCATGGCGTATGATTTTGCCTGTGCCTTTTTCCGTTTTTCCGGTGTTTCGCATGATCTGGCCTCTCCTGAAATGAGCCTCGCCTCGACGGCAGGAGGACTGCCACCATCAGCCTTTACTTGCGGCCTGGCGGGCGACTCGCCTAAGCATCCGCCGCATCATGATACGCCGCTTCCATCTTGTCATCACGCCCTTTGCTCTGGTGGCCGCGCTTGCCGCGATACTGCTCGCCGCTTTCGTCGCGCTCGCCCCTGCCCGCGCCGAACCTGCCGACATCGCAGCAGCGGCGCGCGGGGTTGTCCGCGTCGTCGTGATCGGCACCGATGGTGAGGAAATCTACCCCATCAGCCACGGCACGGGGTTCGCGGTATCCCCGACCCGCATCGTCACGAACGCACATGTCGTGATGCAGGCGCGTGGGGACGAAACCCTGCGGATCGGCATCGTGCCGTCCGAAGGTGACGATGCCGAATATGCAAGTGTGATCGCCGTCAGCCCCCGCAACGATCTTGCCCTTCTGGCGATCGAAGGCGACCTTCGCCTGCCGCCTCTCAGCATCGCCGGCGGCGGCATCAGCGACAGCGGCGAGGTTTCGGCGGTCGGCTACCCGATGAATGTCGACCGGGCGCAGGGGCTGGGAAATGGCGACATCTTCAAATCGCAGCCGCCGGTGAAGAGCCGCGGCTTCCTGTCCGGCAGTCGGCCATCGCGGCAGTTCGACACGATCCTGCACACAGCGCCCATCGCGCGCGGAAATTCGGGCGGCCCGCTGCTCGATCAATGCGGCAGGGTGCTCGGCGTCAACAGCTTCGGTGCCGATTCGGACGGGTCGGATGCGGAGTTCTATTTCGCCGTTTCGGACCGCGAATTGCTGCCTTTCCTGCGCGAGAACGGCGTGCAGCCCGTGATCAACGCCATGCCATGCCGCAGTCTCGCCGAACTGGACGCAGCGGAACAGGAGCGCCGCGATGCCGAGCAGCGCGCCGCGCGCCTGCAACTGTCGAACGAGGCCGCAGCCCAGCGCGACCGCCGCCAGCGCGCGCAACTCGAAGCTGAAATGGAGGTGGCGCAGGAGAGGGAGAACGCAATGGCGCTGGCGGCCCTGCTGATAATCGCCGCTCTCCTCGCCGCGGGGCTGGCCTGGCGCGCCAACCAGCGCAGGCTGGATGAAGACGCGGATGAGGAGGAGCTCGACCACGGCAATCGCGATCGCAACGTCATGCTGGCATTCGGCGCCTTTGCCGTTCTGGCAGCGGCTACTTCCGTCGGCGTATGGCTTTCTCGTCCCGGTCTTGCCGAGATCGACCGCAGGGTTGCCGCCGCCGTGGCCGAAACGCAAAGCGGTGGTGAAGAAGAGCCCCGGGCAGCGACTCCCGCCGCCGAAAACCTGATCTGCACGCTCGACCCGACCCGCAGCAGGGTGACCGGCCCCGCGAATGAGGAGATAGCATTCTCCTGGGACCCGCAAGGATGCGTGAACGGGAGGACGCAATACGGCTTTGCGGGCGGCATATGGTCGCGCCTGTTCGTGCCGAATGAAGAAGCCGCCGTGTCGGTGAACAGCTTCGATCCGGCGAGCCAGACCTACCGCATGGAGCGCTACCTGCTGCCCCGCGCAGGAATGGAAGCGGCCCGGTCCGCCCGAGCCGCCTATTCCGCGCCGACCTGCGGCAGCGACGAACCGGCGACCCTGCTGGGTGAACGCCAGTCCGCCGTCACCGCCCTCCTGCCCGATGCACCGAACGAACGTTTGGTCTATGACTGCCGGACCGAGGGAGGTTAGCGCAAAGGTTCTTTCCACTCCCCTTGCAACTTGCATCCGTGGCAGCCCGGTGCTAGGCGCGCGCCATCGATTGCCCGGACGACCTCGTCGTCGCTGCGGTGATACGCCATCGTTCCAACCGGACCCGAGAGGACAGAGACGCGTGGAGATTTCCGCCGGTATTCAGGCTAGCCTGGCAGGCCGCTATGCCGTGGCATTGTTCGATCTCGCATCCGAGAACGGCACCGTCACGCAGGTCGAGAACGACCTTGAGAAGCTGGACGCCGCGATCCGCGAATCGGCCGATTTGCGGTCGCTGATCCACAATCCGCAGGTCTCGCGCAAGGCTGCCGAAGGGGCGCTGCACGGTGTTGCCGACCTGCTCCTGATCGGCCCGCTCACCCGCAATTTCCTCGGCGTGCTGGCGCAGAACCGCCGCCTGTCCGATCTGCCGGCCATGATTCGCGCCTTCTCAGCCATTGCCGCCGCCCAGCGCGGCGAGATCACGGCCAAGGTGTCCAGCGCCCATGCGCTGTCCGAAGCGCAGCTTGCCGCCCTGCGCGCCAAGTTGACCGCCCGCGAGGGCCGGACCGTGAAGCTTTCCCACGAGGTCGACCCCGAACTGCTCGGCGGCCTTGTCGTTACCATCGGATCGCGCCGTATCGACGGATCGATCCGCACCCGTCTCAACTCCCTAGCTCAAGCCATGAAAGGCTAATCATGGAAATCCGCGCCGCAGAAATCTCGAAGGTCATCAAGGACCAGATCGCCAATTTCGGCACCGAGGCCGAAGTCAGCGAAGTCGGTTCTGTCCTGTCCGTCGGTGACGGTATCGCCCGCATTCACGGCCTAGACAACATCCAGGCCGGTGAAATGGTCGAGTTCCCGGGCGGGATCCAGGGCATGGCCCTGAACCTCGAATCCGACAATGTCGGCGTCGTGATCTTCGGGTCCGACAGCGGCATCAAGGAAGGCGACATCGTCAAGCGCACCGGCACCATCGTCGACGTCCCCGTCGGCAAGGGCCTGCTCGGCCGCGTGGTCGACGCGCTCGGCAATCCGATCGACGGCAAGGGCCCGATCGTCGCTGAAAAGCGCAGCCGCGTCGAAGTGAAGGCACCGGGCATCATCCCGCGCCAGTCGGTGAACGAGCCCGTGCAGACCGGCCTCAAGGCCATTGACGCCCTGGTCCCTGTCGGCCGTGGTCAGCGCGAACTGATCATCGGTGACCGCCAGACCGGCAAGTCCGCCGTGGCCATCGACACCTTCATCAACCAGAAGCACGGTCACACCACCGACGACGAAGGCAGGAAGCTTTACTGCATATATGTCGCCGTAGGTCAGAAGCGTTCGACCGTCGCCCAGATCGTCAAGAGCCTGGAAGAAAACGGCGCGATGGAATATTCCATCGTCGTCGCCGCGACCGCTTCCGAGCCTGCGCCGCTTCAGTACCTCGCGCCCTACACCGGCTGCGCGATGGGTGAATTCTTCCGCGATAACGGCATGCATGCCGTTATCGTCTATGACGATCTTTCCAAGCAGGCCGTGGCCTATCGCCAGATGTCGTTGCTGCTGCGTCGTCCCCCGGGCCGCGAAGCCTATCCCGGCGACGTCTTCTACCTCCACAGCCGCCTTCTGGAGCGCGCGGCGAAGATGAACGACACGCATGGCGGCGGATCGCTGACCGCGCTGCCGATCATCGAAACGCAGGCCGGCGACGTGTCGGCCTATATCCCGACCAATGTGATTTCGATCACCGATGGCCAGATCTTCCTTGAAACCGACCTGTTCTATCAGGGCATCCGTCCGGCCATCAACGTCGGCCTGTCGGTCAGCCGTGTTGGCGGTGCCGCTCAGACCAAGGCGATGAAAAAGGTGTCCGGCTCGATCAAGCTGGAGCTGGCGCAATATCGTGAAATGGCGGCCTTCGCCCAGTTCGGATCCGATCTCGACGCATCGACGCAGAAATTGCTGAACCGCGGCGCGCGTCTGACCGAATTGCTGAAGCAGGCGCAATTCTCGCCCATGCCGTTCCAGGAACAGACCGTGTCGATCTTCGCCGGCACCAACGGCTATCTCGACAAAGTGCCGGTGGACCGCGTTACGGATTACGAAACCGCCATGCTGGGCTACATGCGCAGCGAACATGCCGATATCCTGACCGACATTCGCGAAAGCAAGAATTTCGACGACGATATCAAGGCGCGCACGGTGAAGGCGCTCGACACTTTCGCCAAGCAGTTCGCCTGATCACGCAAACCGATAAGCACTGGGAGCCGACATGGCCTCGCTGAAGGAACTCAAAGGGCGGATCAACTCGGTCAAATCGACCCAGAAGATCACCAAGGCCAAGCAGATGGTCGCCGCCGCAAAGCTGCGCAAGGCGCAGGCGGCGGCGGAAGCTGCGCGCCCCTATGCCTCGCGTCTCGCCAAGGTGATGGCCAGCCTGTGGTCCAAGGTTTCGGGCGACAGTGCACCGCTGCTGCTGTCGGGCACGGGCGAGGACCGGCGGCACCTGATGGTCGTCGCCAATAGCGACAAGGGCCTCGCCGGCGCGTTCAACTCCAACATCGTCCGCGCTGCCCTCTCCCACGCCCGCCGGCTGGAATCCGAAGGCAAGTCGGTCGAATTCTACCTGATCGGCAAGAAGGGCCGCGCACCCATCAAGCGCGCCTTCCCCGGACAGGTGAAGAACGAATTCGACACCACCGAGGTGCGTGAGCCCGGCTATGGCGAAGCGGAACGGATCGCTTCCGAGCTGATCGACATGTTCAACGCCGGCAAGTTCGACGTGGCGCATCTCTACTTCTCGACTTTCAAGAGTGCGCTGACGCAGGAGCCGACCGGCCAGCAGATTATCCCTGTGCCCACGCCGGAACTCGACCCTTCGGTCCGCGACTCGGGTGCGGTGGTCGATTACGAACCTGATGAAGAGGCGATCCTCGAGGAACTGCTGCCCCGGTACCTGAAGACGCAGATCTTCGGCGCGTTGCTGGAAAACAACGCGTCGGAACAGGGCGCATCGATGACCGCGATGGACAACGCCACGCGCAATGCCGGCGACCTGATCGACGATCTGACCATCCAGTACAACCGCAGCCGCCAGGCCGCGATCACGACCGAACTGATTGAAATCATCGCTGGCGCGGAAGCGTTGTAGCGATAACACCAACGCTGGCGCGAAAAGCGCTGCAAGATACGTCTAGGCAAGGAAGAAACCATGGCCACCGCCCCCGTACTCAACCAGACCACCAATGGCGTCATTGCCCAGGTCATCGGCGCCGTCGTCGATGTCCAGTTCGAAGGCGAACTGCCCGAAATCCTCACTGCGCTGGAAACGAAGAACGGCACGAACACGCTGGTTCTGGAAGTCGCTCAGCATCTCGGTGAGAACACCGTGCGCACCATCGCCATGGACGCGACCGAAGGCCTCACGCGCGGACAGGAAGTCATCAACACCGGTCGCCAGATCACCGTTCCGGTCGGGCCGAAGACGCTCGGTCGCATCATGAATGTCGTGGGCGAACCCATTGACGAGCGCGGCCCCGTGGGCGCCGAACGCAGTGCGCCGATTCATGCCGAGGCTCCGCTGTTCGTCGACCAGTCGACCGAAAGCGCCATTCTCGTCACGGGCATCAAGGTGATCGACCTGCTCGCGCCTTATGCCAAGGGCGGCAAGATCGGCCTGTTCGGCGGTGCCGGCGTCGGCAAGACCGTGCTGATCCAGGAACTGATCAACAATATCGCCAAGGGTCACGGCGGCGTGTCCGTCTTCGCCGGCGTGGGTGAGCGTACCCGCGAAGGCAACGACCTCTACCACGAATTCCTCGACGCAGGCGTCATCGCGAAGAACGATGCCGGTGAAGCGATCTCCGAAGGATCGAAGGTCGCGCTGGTCTTCGGCCAGATGAACGAACCTCCGGGTGCGCGCGCCCGCGTTGCCCTCTCGGGCCTGACCATGGCGGAATATTTCCGTGACGAGGAAGGCCAGGACGTGCTGTTCTTCGTCGACAACATCTTCCGCTTCACGCAGGCCGGTTCCGAAGTGTCGGCACTGCTTGGCCGTATTCCTTCGGCCGTGGGCTACCAGCCGACCCTGTCGACCGACATGGGCGCACTGCAGGAACGCATCACCTCGACCAACAAGGGTTCGATCACCTCGGTGCAGGCCATCTACGTTCCCGCAGATGACCTTACCGACCCTGCCCCTGCAACCTCCTTCGCCCACCTTGACGCGACCACCACGCTGAACCGCGCTATTTCGGAACTGGGCATCTACCCCGCGGTCGATCCGCTCGATTCCACCAGCCGCGTCCTGGAACCTCGCGTCGTCGGGCAGGAGCATTACGACACGGCTCGCCGCGTTCAGGAGACGCTGCAGAAGTACAAGAGCCTGCAGGACATCATCGCCATTCTGGGGATGGACGAGCTTTCGGAAGAGGACAAGCTGACCGTTCAGCGCGCCCGCAAGATCCAGAAGTTCCTCAGCCAGCCCTTCCACGTGGCTGAAGTCTTCACCGGTATATCGGGCAAGTTCGTGCAGCTTGAAGACACCGTCGCCAGCTTCAAGGCGGTGGTGGACGGTGAATATGACCACCTGCCCGAAAGCGCGTTCTACATGGTCGGCGGGATCGAGGATGCCGTCGCCAAGGCCAAGAAGATGGCCGAAGACGCCTGAGGCCTGAGGCCCGGATAACTGAGCGAAAGAAGCGAAAAGATCATGCCCCTGCATTTCGAACTCGTCACGCCCGCCGCGCTCGTCCGGTCGGAAGATGTTCACATGGTGATCGTGCCCGGTGTCGATGGCGAGTTCGGCGTGCTGGAGGGGCATGCTCCCTTCATGTCGACGATCCGCGACGGCAATGTGCAGATCGTCAGAACCCCCGGCGCCACGCCGGAGAACATCGCTGTTCGCGGCGGTTTCGCCGAAGTCGGCGATGGCGGCCTGAACGTTCTTGCAGAGCATGTCGAAGGCTGAGGCCCGAGCACTCTGGAAAGATTAGCGAAAGGGGCGGCCATGTGCCGCCCTTTTTGTTGGCAGGCGCGGCGTTCAGGCTGTTGCCTTTCATGCGCCTTCCGCCCAATCTGCGGTCAAGACAATCGTCAGGGAAGCAGATCCATGAAAAGACTATCCGTCCGCGCGATGGCCACGGCCGCCGCAAGCATCGCCTTGGGAACCAGCATGACTCCTCTAGCCGCACAGACCTCCCCCGCCGCCGCGCCCGCTGGCGTGCCGGACGAAAGCGCCGATCCGTTCATCTGGCTGGAAGAGGCACGCAGTGAGCGCGCTCTGAACTGGGTTCGCGCCGAAAATACGCGGACGGAGGATGAACTGACTGCCGACCCGCGTTTCCAAACGCTCAAGGCCGAAGCGCTGGCGATCCTCGATTCCGACGACCGCATCCCTTATGTCGGTTTCGCGCGCGACGGGATGTATAATTTTTGGCAGGACAAGGCCAACCCCAAGGGCATCCTGCGGCGCACGACTCTGGAAAGCTACCGCACCGACGAACCCGAATGGGAAACGGTGCTCGACGTCGATGCGCGGGCCGCTGCCGAGGGGCGCGAATGGGTTTATGGCGGCATGACCTGCCTGCCGCCGGAAGGGCGTCATTGCATGGTTGCGCTGTCCGACGGCGGCAAGGACGCGACCGTCATGCGCGAATTCGACCGCGTGACGAAAAGCTTTGTCGAAGGCGGCTTCACCCTGCCCGAAAGCCAGGGCGGCATCACCTGGATCGACCAGGACACGCTGCTGGTCGGGCGCGATTTCGGCGAAGGCACGCTGACGGAAAGCCTCTATCCCTACACGACCCGCATCTGGAAGCGCGGGCAGGATATTTCGGAAGCGCAGGAAATCTTCCGGGGCGAGCCCAGCGATGTTTCCGCCGGAGTCTACCTCCTGCGCGACAAGGACGGCGTGGAACGCGCCCGCCTCGCCTATCGCGGCCTCAGCTTTCACGAGCGCGAATACCAACTCTGGAAGGACGGCGAGTGGGTCGTGCTCGACCTGCCCAAGAAGGCCGCGCCTTACGGGCTGGTGGACGATCAGGTCCTCATTTCGACCGATGTGGACTGGACGGTCGACGGACAGACCTTTCCCGCCGATTCTCTCATCTCCGTCAATCTGGACGAGTGGAAAGCCGACCCCAACAACGCGGCGCGTACGCTTGTCTGGGCACCGGGTGACCGCCAGACCAAGCAGGGCGCGGCGATCACGTCGGACGGACTCTATGTCGGGCTGCTCGACAATGTGCGCGGCAAGGTCGTGCGCTTCAATCGCGCGAACGGCGCATGGCAGCAGCAGGAACTCGACCTGCCGGAAAATGCGACCATCGGCATTGGATCATCGGACGATCTGACCGACACGCTGATGCTGAATGTGACCGATTTCCTCTCACCCACCCGCCTTTTCCTCTACGATGGCGAGACGCAGAACCTCGAGGCTCTGAAGTCCTCGCCAGTCCTGTTCGACGCTGCCGGTGCGACGGTGGAACAGCATGAGGCGATCAGCGCTGATGGCACCGCCATTCCCTATTTCATCGTCAAGCCGGCCGGCATGGCGGAAAGCGGCAATACGCCCACCCTGCTGACCGGTTACGGCGGTTTCCAGGTGCCGCGCCTGCCGGGCTATCTCGGCACGACGGGCAAATTGTGGCTCGAGCGCGGGGGTGCCTATGTCCTCGCCAATTTGCGTGGTGGCGGCGAGTTCGGGCCCGGCTGGCACCAGACCGCCATCCGCGAGAACAAGCAGCGCACATGGGACGATTTCATCGCCGTGGCAGAAGATCTGGTGGAGCGCGGCTTTACCACTCCCGACAATCTTGGCATTCAGGGCGGCAGCCAGGGCGGCCTTCTGGTCGGCACTGCCTTCACCCAGCGACCCGACCTGTTCGATGCCGCCATCGTACAGATCCCGCTGTTCGACATGCTGCGCTATCACGAGATCGGGCGTGGCGCATCGTGGATCGGCGAATATGGCGACCCGCGCATCGCCGAACAAAGGGCATGGATCGAACCCTATTCGCCCTATCAGAAACTGAATGAAGACAAGGACTTCCCCAAGCCCTTCTACATCACCAGCACCGCCGACGACCGCACGCACCCTGCTCATGGCCGCAAGGCCGCAGCCAGGATGAAGGCGAATGCCGACGATTATCTCTATTACGAGGACATGGTCGGCGGACATTCCGGCGGCGTGGACAATGAACAGCGCGCCAAGCTGCTGGCGCTGCAGAACGTCTATCTTCTGCGGCAACTTGCCGACTGAACTAACCAGAACCGCAAGAAACGACCGGCTGCCCGTGCTTTCGTACGGGTAGCCGGGAGGACAGGCGGCCTTTCGGAAGATTCTGGCTACTAAGCGCCCTGATTACGGGAAGAACCGGGCGATGCCGCGGGCCTGAGGCCGATACATGCGGACCGAAAGGTCACGGCATTGCATGATGCCGAGCAGAATCATTGTCTACCATCAAATTTGCCAGGTTGGCGACACCGGCGCTTACCGCACGATGACCGTGCCGATCATCCCCTTCTTCTCATGCGGAAGGCAGACGTAGCGATAGGTGCCCGGAACAGTGAAAGTGTAGGACCAGACCTCGCCAGCCCCGATGCTGCCCGAATGGAAGCTTTCCGCACCGGCGGGCAACTGCACATTTTCAGCGTTGGCCGCCATCCTCTTGTCGGCTGTCACGGTATGCGCGATCGGCGATGTGTTGCGCCATTGGACCGTCTGGCCGCTCTGGATAGCCACGGCCTCAGGGTCGAAGTTCACCATTCCCATGGTGACGGTCGCATCCACTTGCGGGGGCGGCGGTTCGGTATGCGCCGGGCCGCTTAGCCCACAAGCGGCGAGGCTGAAGGCACCCGCTGCGATCAATGCCGTTCGCGTCAAGAGCATCGTCTTTCTCCAGGTCAGTCGCGACATGAAGACTACGCGGGCCGCAGGTGCCTGTTCCCGCTCTAGCGGCGGTCGGCTAGCCCAGCACGGCCTTGATCGCCGGACCGTAGGGTGACCCGCCCAGCCAGCCGATCTGCGTTTCCGCCGTGACGCGGTTGATTTCCGTCTGCGGGATGTTGCCGCCGCTGACCGGCTGGCGCAGCGGGCGGGTGCCCGGGGCCATGGCGATCAATTGTTCGATCACGCGCGGCACATCCATCGGATCGGCGGAGCGGCCCGATCCGTCTTCCTCGCCCATATTCGCGACGATCTGCGGATAGCCTGTGAGATGCTCTTCCTCAGCCCGCGCCTTCAGGGCGCCGGTGTAGATATTGCGATTGACCCATACCTCGGTCGGATAGCCGCCGGGCTCGACGATGGAGACGTCGATGTTGTGCGGCACAAGTTCGTAGGCAAGCTGTTCGCTCATCGCTTCAAGCGCGAATTTGGTGCCGGAATAATGCCCGCCATGGGGCACGATCACCCGGCCAAGCTGCGAACTGATCTGGATGATCTGGCCGCTGCCGCGCTGCCGCATTCCGGGCAGCACGGCGCGGGCCAAGCGGTGCGGGCCGAAGACGTTGGTGTCGAAGATCAGCTTCGTCGCCTCCATGTCCTGCACCTCGGACGGTCCGGTGATGCCGATCCCGGCATTGTTCACCAGCACGTCCAGCGGCCCGCCATTGATCCGTTCGGCCTCGGCAACGCCGCGTGCGACCTGCTCGTCCGACAGCACGTCGATCTCGATGATGTGGATGTCCAGCTTTTCGGCGCGGGCGAGTTCGGCCAGTTCCGCCGCTTCGGGACGCGGCAGGTTGCGCATGGTCGCGAACACCTTCGCCCCGCGCCGCGCGTAATGTTCCGCGCCCAGCCTGCCGAAGCCCGAAGACGTGCCGGTGATCAGGATCGACTTGCCCGACAGATCGCGCGGCGGCGCACTTGCTGGCCCCACCTGCGCCAGTGAAGCAGTGGCGGCGAAGACACTCACCGCAGCGGTTCCGGCGAGCAGATGGCGGCGCGAGAGATCGGGCATGTCGGTTTCCTTCTCCGGTATGGGTCGCGCCCGCATGTAGCAGATAATCGCTCCAATCATCACCCTGAGATGACACCGTTTCTTTCTGGCCACTGGATCGAAACCCGCCATCCGGTCGTTGGCAGCTGAAAAGGAAAGGATTTTCAATGCTGCGTTCCCTTCTCATGGGCCTGGTCGCGGGGCAGCGATCGATGTCGCCGCTGGCAGCGCTCGCGGGTGCCGCGCGCCAGGGCACCCTGCCCTACGACAATGCCGAGGCGCGGCAGCTGGAACATCCCATGATTGCCGCCGGCGGCGTTGCCATGGCCGCTGCCGAGATGGCGGGCGACAAGATGGAGAGCGCGCCCGACCGTACCGTTTTCCTGGGCCTGCTCGCACGGACCATCACCAGCGGTTTCGCGGGTGCGACGCTCGCGCCGCCGAACCGGCGGCTCGCGGGCGCGGCAATCGGGATCGGCGCGGCGCTGGCAGCCTCGCATGCCGGGCTTGCCGCGCGCAAATGGGCGATGGAGCGCTGGGGGCAGACCGCGACGGGCTTCGTCGAAGACGCGCTCATGATCTCGTCGGCCATGGTCATCGCCAACGCACGTCCCGCTCCCGAATGATCAGCGGGTCGGCGCGTGGAAGTCGGGCGGTTTGTCCTGCACCCATCCGACGAATTTCGCGAGCCGTTCGCTTTCCATCAGGCGCGTCCGGTCGCCGCCGATGCGGGCGAGTTCGGCATTGGTGAAATTGGCGTGGATCGCGGGGTGGCAGATCGGATGCACCGGCACGGTGTCGCAGCCCTTCTTCGACTTGGGCACGGTATGATGCTGCTGGATGCGGACCCCGAAGGGGCGATCGCAGAGCCAGCAGGACAGCCCGCCCTGTCCTGCGGCATCGTCTTCGCACGGCATCATCCGCAGATCACTTCTTCTGCATTTCTTTCCGCTTCTTCATCGTGTCGTGGAAGCGGTCCGCCCAGCCGGGCTTCACCAGTTGATCGCTGCGGACCATCCGCAATTCACCCTCGGCCACATCGCGGCTGACCGCGCTTCCCGCAGCTACGATGGCGTCCGCCCCGATGCGCAGCGGTGCGATGAGCGACGAGTTGGAGCCGATGAACGCACGTTCGCCGATCTGGGTCCGGTGCTTGAAATAGCCATCGTAATTGCAGGTGATGGTGCCCGCGCCGATATTCGCGCCCGCACCGACGTCGGCATCGCCGAGATAGGTAAGATGGCTCGCCTTCGCCCCTTCACCAAGCGTGGCGTTCTTGATCTCGACGAAATTGCCGACCTTCGCGCCTTTCTCAAGCACCGCGCCGGGCCGCAGGCGGGCATAGGGGCCGACAGTGACGCCTTCGCCCAGCGTGGCGCCTTCAAGGTGCGTGAAGGCGCGGATCGTCGCCCCGTCGGCCACCTTGACGCCCGGCCCGAAGACGACGTTCGGTTCTATGGTCACGTCCTGCCCCAGTTCCGTGTCCCAGCTGAAGAACACGGTCTCGGGCGCTTTCAGGCTGGCCCCTTCGGCCATGGCCTCCTCGCGCCGGTATGCCTGCCACTGTGCCTCTGCCGCGGCAAGTTCGGCGCGGCTGTTGATCCCGGCCACTTCGCCGGGATCGCCCGTCTTCACCACGGCGCAATGCCGCCCGTCTTCATTGGCGACGTTCACGATGTCGACGAGGTAATATTCGCCCTGCGCATTGTCGTTCCCGACGCGTGAGAGCAGGTCGAACATGTCGGCGCTGCGGGCGGCCATCAGGCCGGAATTGCATAGGGTGCAGGCGCGCTCCTCGTCACTCGCATCCTTATATTCCACCATCTTCGCTACGCGGCCGGCATCGTCAGCGATGACACGGCCATACTGCAGCGCGTCCGCAGGTTCAAAGCCGAGCACGACCACGGCGGGGGCATCCTCGGCATGCAACCGGTCGAGCATGGCGGCCATAGTCTCGGGCCGCACGAAGGGAACGTCGCCATACAAAACCAGCACATCACCATCGAATTCGCGCAAGGCCTCCTGCGCCTGCTGCACGGCATGGCCGGTGCCTTCCTGCGGTTCCTGCAGGGCTGTCTCGGCGCGCCCGGCCAGCGCCCTCTCCATCTGGTCGCGCCCTGCGCCGACCACGACCACCGTCTTTTCCGGCGAAAGCGTGCCCACCGACGCCATCAGGTGATCGAGCATCGGCCTTCCGGCAATCGGATGCAGAACCTTGTGCGTGGCGGATTTCATCCTCGTGCCCTTGCCTGCGGCAAGGATGATGGCGGCGATCTTGGCGTGTCTTGTCATGCCTCGTCCATTGCCACCATTTGCTTGCGGTTTGAAGTCGCTTGCGCCACGCGGGGCCGCAATGAACGATTTCCCTCTCGACATCGTCGGCTTCGACCTCGACGGAACCCTGCTCGACACCCACCAGGATCTGGGGACGGCGGTGAACCACGCGCTGGATCTGGCAGGCCGTCCGGCAGTCCCGGTGGAGCGGATCGAAAGCCTGATCGGCGGCGGGGCCAAGCTGATGCTGCGCCGGGCGCTCGAAGAAACAGGCGGCATATCGGAGGAAGATTTCCGCCCGCTCTACAAGGCGCTGCTGGCTTATTACGGCGAACACAATGCCGATCATTCGCGCCCCTATCCGGGCGTGGTGGACACGCTTGACGAACTCGCGCGGCGGGGCGTGAAGCTGGCCGTGGTTACCAACAAGTTCGAAAGCTTCGCGAGCGACATCCTGCGAAAACTGTCGCTCGACCATCATTTCGGTGCAATCATCGGCGGCGACACCATGGGCAAGGGCCGCGCGAAGCCAGCGCCCGATCCGATTTTCGAGATGATCCGCCGGCTGGCTGGCGATAATACCGATGTGTCGCGCGCCGCTTTCGTCGGTGACAGCAGTTACGACATCGGTTCCGCACGCGCTGCCGGTGTTCCGGTGATTGCCGCTGCGTATGGCTATTGCGACCGCTCTCCGCAGGATTTGGGCGCGGATGCGGTGATCGACACGATGGCGGACTGTATAGCCGCCCTGGAATCGCTCCGCGCCTGAGTTTGCCCGCGCAACCAACGCCCTGCCCCTACGGCATGGCGGACCACCGCGAGCACGGTTGAAGCGCGCTGAAATCGGTGCCATTTCCGCTGCAGACCTTCATTCTTTCAGACCAAGAGGACCGATCATATGACCATTTCCTTCAAGGACCGCGTAGCAATCGTCACCGGCGCAGGCGGCGGCCTGGGCAAGGAATATGCCCTCGAACTCGCCCGCCGCGGCGCGAAGGTGGTGGTGAACGATCTTGGCGGATCGCGAGACGGCACCGGCACATCGGATGCGGCAGCGCAGGTGGTCGAGGAAATCGAGAAGGCCGGCGGCGAAGCCATCGCCAATGGTGCGTCAGTCACTGAATACGACCAGATGGAAAAGATGGTCGCCGACGCCAAGCAGAAGTGGGGCGGCGTCCACGTCCTGATCAACAATGCCGGCGTGCTGCGCGACAAGAGCTTTGCGAAGATGAGCCCCGACGATTTCGAATTCGTCGTCCGCGTTCACCTGCTCGGCAGCGCTTACGCAACCAAGGCCGTCTGGGACACGATGCGCGACCAGGCCTATGGCCGCATCCTGATGACCAGCAGCTCGACCGGCTTGTTCGGCAATTTCGGGCAGGCTAATTACGGCGCGGCGAAGCTGGGCCTTGCTGGTCTGACGAAGACGCTCCACCTTGAAGGCGCGAAATACAACATCAAGGTCAATTCTCTGTCGCCCGTCGCCGGAACGCGCATGACGGAAGACCTCTTCCCCGAAGAAGCATTCAAGCTCTTCGGCCCGGAAAATGTCGTGCCCGCCGCGCTGTTCCTGGTCAGCGAGGATTCGCCGACCAATGCCATCGTCGGTGCCGGTGCAGGCGGCTTCCATTCCGCCTGGGTCATGATGAACGACGCCGTGTGGCTGAAGGACGATGAACGCACCGTCGAAGGCTTTGCCGAGAACTGGGACAAGATTTCGGAAAAGAACAATCTGCACGCACCCCAGTCGGGTGCCGAACAGTCGGGCACGATCCTGAAGGCGATGCAGAGCGTGCTGGGCAAGGATGCGGCGCCCTCCTCCACCCGCGGCTAAGCTTCGCTGCCCATTCAACAAGACCCCCGCGCCGTTTGCGGCGCGGGGGTCTTCTTACGTCCGGGCCGACAGAAATCAGGCGTCGACGGCTTTCACTAGTCTCCGTTCGACCGGGGCGAGAATGCCCGCGAGTTCGTGCCCGCGTTTCAGCACCTGTCCGTGTTCGCCATACAGCGTCCACATGCCCTGCTTGTTGCGCAAGGACGGTCGTTTCTCGACGCGCGTCTGCGGACGTTCGGCAGCCCTGCGGAAGGCGTCGAACATGGCGGCCTCGCGGGTAAAATCCATGGCGTAGTCGCGCCACTGCCCTGCCGCCACCATCCGTCCGTACAGGTCGAGAATGCGCTGCAACTCGTCACGGGCGAAAGCTGTCTGCAATGGCTGCTGCCCGGGAAAGGGCAGCACCGTGCCGGAAAAAGCCGCCATCAACTGTCCGTCCCGCTGCGACGCGCGGCATCTTCGCCGCCTGATTTCAGGCGTTCCAATTCGTCGTGCAACGCTTTCACCTGCACTTCCAGCGCTATCATCCGCTTGTCCTCGGGCCGAGGCGTAGTGGTTTCGTCGCACGGCGTGCCATAGGGCATGAACCCGCGCATCCATGTTTCCACCGGCACCAGCGTGGACCGCGCCTTCATGCCGATCATCGTCGCCCCTTCGGGCACATCGTCGGTTACGACGGCATTCGCGCCCACGCGGGCGCGCTCGCCGATTTCGATCGGGCCGATGACCTGCGCGCCCGACCCGATGATGACATTATCCCGCAAGGTCGGGTGGCGTTTGCCGGGCACGCCATTCGTCGGATTGGTTCCGCCGAGCGTCACGCATTGGTAGATTGTCACATTGTCGCCGATCTCGGCGGTTTCGCCGATGACGGTGAAGCCGTGATCGATGAACAGATTGCGCCCGATGGTCGCGCCCGGGTGGATATCGATGGCGGTGATCATGCGCGAGAAGTGGTTCACGAAGCGTGCCAGGAAGAACAGATCGGCCTCGAACAGCCAATGCGCCACGCGGTGCAGGGCCATGGCCAGAACGCCCGGATAGAGCAGGATCTCCCAGCGGGATCGCGGCGCGGGGTCACGGGCGCGAATGGAGTCCAGATAGGAGACGAGACGGTCAAACATCAGGGCAAGTCTCCCACCTAAAACGCGTCAGATCAAGCGCGGTTGCCTTTCCGCCCCTGCCTCCGCGTCGCTTACAGCTTCCAGCGCCTCTCGCCAGAGGGACATGGTTGCCGCACTCTTGCGTTCCAGGCTCAGCCTGTCGATCTCGGCCACGAGGGTCTCGATACCGGCAAAGCTGCGCATGACACGCGGCACGAGATAGGTAAGCGCGCCCTCGCCCAGTGCAAGACCTGCCTGCTCGGCATGGCTTTCGATCAGCGCGGCGACCATCGCATCGTCAGGCACGCCGATCTGGAGGGGGAGCGCCGCTCCGATCCGCGACCGCAGATCGGGCAAGGCGATATCCCAGCGTTCCGCACCGGTCACCAGCAGCAGCGCATCGCCGCTCTCCTGCGCGCGGTTCCAGCGGTGGAACAGGTCGGTTTCGTCGAGCGTGTCGGCATCGTCCACGACTTCGCGCCCGCCCTGCACCGCGAACCAGCGCGCCAGCAGCGATCGGCCCGAACGGGGCGGGCCTGACAGGATCGCAGTGCGGAACGGCCAGCCTGACGGGCTGGACAGTGCCTCGACCGCTGCCTCATTCGCATTGCCGACGACGATCCGCGCCGGTTCGCGGCCCGGTCCTTGCGACAGTGGAAGCGCGAATTGCGACACTTGCCGTCAGCGGCTGATGGAGAGCGAATTCGCCCCTTGCGAGACGTTGAAGCCGCGCGCGCGCAACGCGGCCGCGAGTTCGGATAGGTCTCCGGCGAAACTGACCGACATGACGGAAGTTCCGCCAAGGGCGAGGCTGGTGGTCGATACGCCGCGCACGCCCGCTGCGCTGCGAACGGCGGCAAGCGACGCGTCGACCGCTCCTGCGTCGGGTGTGCTGAACTGCACGGTGTAGCTGCTGGTCTGCGCGGGCAGATCGGGCAAGGTGATGGTCGGCGCTTCCTCACGCGCTTCGCGTGCGGCAGCAGCATTTGCCCTCGCGCGCCGGGCCTGCGCTTCGGCGGCAGCGGCGGCCCGTTCCTGGGCGCCTGCCTGCCGGCCCATTTCGATGAGACGCTGCAGAGCCGGGTCCATTTCGGGCGTGTCGAGATTGAGCGTCGGATCGGGCGTGAGAGTACCCTGCGCAAGGGCCCGCTGGAAGATCTGGTCGAACCGCACCACCGCCTTCGCCAGCATCGCATCGAGCTCGGCCGACGTATCCGCTGTCATGGTGAAGGTTTCGAGAAAGCGGCTGTCCGGCCCGTAACGCGCGGTGAAGGTACCCTCGATCGGCCCGCCCGGGTAACGATAGCGAAGCTGCGCGATGGGAACGAGCACATCCGACGCGCCCAGCTGGTCGAGCACGGTGCGCCACCAAGTACGGCTGCGGCGACCCACCTGCCCCGCCGTTACCAGCAGCGAATCGCCGCCCGCGCCAGAGGGCCTGACGTAGTCGATCCGGCTGCCACCCGTCTGGTATTCCGCCCAGGCCCGCTGCCAGGGATTGCGCATCTCGTAGACGGTTTCGACCCCGCCCGAGATTGTTACCGGCACCAGCAGCATCGGGGCGGAGCGTTCCGCCTGTCCGCCTGTGCCGAGATACTGCCCTGCCCGCTGGCGATCGAAGATTACCCCGACTGTGGCGATATAGCGCTTCGGCCCGATCCGCTCGCGCTCGACCACGATGGCGGATACCAGCCCTTCGAGCTGCGAATCGGAGATTTCGGGTCCGTCGATCCTTTCCCAAGCCAGCTTCGCCGCTTCCTGCCAACCGGCGGCGCGTGCTTCCTCTGCCGTTTCGCCGCTGGTATCGACCTCGATCCCGCCGACGTTAATGTCGCTGCTGCTGGCGACCGGCGCGATCCCGCGATCGCCGCCCACTTGCGCCACCAGAGCAGCGCCGCCGAGCACCGTCAGGCCGAGCAGGAAAGGCGTCACCGCGCGCTTCATGGTCCGCAGGGAACCTGTGCCGCGCTGGGGCCGGGTGGAGTGGCTGGAATCGCTCATCGGGGAAAACTGACCGCCTTTTGCCGAATGAAGCGTGGAAATCCAAGCGTGAAAGTCTATGCCCGCCATTATGACAGACGACGGAACGAATGATTCAGGCGGCGGACCTGCCGAAAAGCCCGGCTATACCTATGCGCAATCGGGGGTGTCCATCGCCGCTGGCAATGCGCTGGTCAAGGCCATCGGGCCGCTCGCCCGCGCCACCGCTCGCCCGGGAGCGACATCGGAACTCGGCGGCTTCGGCGGATTTTTCGACCCGCGCGCCGCCGGTTACAGGGATCCGCTGCTGGTTGCGGCCAATGACGGCGTCGGCACGAAGCTGAAGCTGGGGATAGAATACGACCGGCACGACAGCGTCGGTGTCGACCTTGTGGCCATGTGCGTGAACGATCTGATCGTACAAGGCGCTGAACCCCTGTTCTTCCTGGATTATTTCGCCACCGGCAAACTGGACAACGAGGTTGCGACCCGCGTTGTCGCCGGGATAGCGGAAGGGTGCCGGATTGCACGCTGTGCGTTGATCGGCGGAGAAACGGCGGAGATGCCGGGCATGTACGGACCGGGCGATTACGATCTGGCCGGTTTCTGCGTCGGCGCGGTGGAGCGCGGAGAACAGATCACCGGCGAGAAACTTGCGCCGGGTCACGTGCTGCTCGGCCTCGCCAGTTCCGGCGTGCATTCCAACGGCTATTCGCTTGTCAGAAAGCTGGCGGCCGACCTTTCGTGGAAGCTCGACCGCCCTGCCCTGTTCGATCAGGAACGGCTGCTGATCGATACGCTGATCGAACCGACGCGCATCTATGTCGCTTCGCTGCTGCCGCTGCTGAAGGCCGGCAAGATCGACGCGCTGGCCCATATCACCGGCGGCGGACTGCTGGAGAATATTCCGCGGATCCTGCCGGAAGGCGCGCGCGCCGTCGTGGATGCCGATCGTTGGGAGCAATCACGGCTGATGGCGTTCCTGCAGGCGCAGGGCCGGATCGAACCTGCCGAGATGGCCCGAACCTTCAATTGCGGCCTCGGCATGGTGCTGGCGGTCGCGCCCGAACTGGCGGATGAGGTTACCGCTGCCCTGGAAGCCTGCGGCGAAAGTGTTTCTCGCATCGGCACGATCGAGGCGGGCGAGCGCGGCTGCTCCGTTCGTGGGAGCCAGGGCACATGGTCTGCCCGCGCTGACTGGGAAGCCACGCATGAGGGCTGACGCGCCTGGCGACGCCGGGCCGAACTCACGCAAGATCCCGGTGGCGGTGCTGATCTCTGGAAGCGGCACGAATATGGCGGCTCTGCTGCACGCCAGCCGTCTGCCCGATGCAGCCTATGAAATCGTCCTCGTCGCGAGCAACGATCCCGGCGCGCCGGGGCTTCGTTTCGCCGAGGCGGAAGGACTGCCGGTCTTCGCGATTTCGCATCGCGGTCAGGACCGGGCCGCGCATGACGCGACCATGGGCGACGCGATCGAGAACTCCGGTGCAGAACTCGTCGCGCTGGCTGGTTACATGCGTATTTTGACCGAAGAATTCGTGCAGCGCTTTGCCGGGCGTCTCGTCAACATCCACCCGTCGCTGCTGCCTAAATACCGTGGCCTGCGCACGCATGAGCGGGCCCTTGCGGCTGGTGATGCAGCAGCGGGCGTGTCGGTGCATTTCGTCACCGCCGAACTGGACGCTGGCGAGGTTCTTGGCCGTCTGGAGGTCAGGACCATGCCCGACGACACGCCTGATACCCTGGCCGCACGGGTGCTGATCGCAGAGCATCAGCTTTACCCGCATGTGGTGAACAGCCTCGCAATGCGTCTGCAATCCGCCGGTTCGGCAAGCGGGTGATGCCGCCGCCACGGCCACACCCGCTTGCCCGCGCGCCGATCGTCGCTCGGCTGGACCGCTGGCTCGCCACGGCATGGGAGAAGGGACTGCTCAGCCGTCCGCCGCTTGACGCCGAAGCGATCATGCGGGCGGGCCGTGGCCGATATGCAGGTGGGGACGAGGAAGGCGGACGCAGCGCCGAAGAAGTGGCGGATTTCCGGATTCGTCTGGAGCATCTCTCGGCGGCGCTGGAAAGTGAAGCGCGGCTCAACAACCTGGGCCGCACGATAGCTCATGGTCAGTTAACGCGAGTCGTCCGGCAACGCCATGCGCTTGGGCGGATCTGGCGGCAAAACCCCGAGCGAGCGCGCACGGCACTTGCCGATCCGATCATCGTCATCGGCCAGATGCGCGCCGGTACCACCCGTATCCACCGCCTGCTGGCCGCCGACCCGGCCCATTCCGCCACGCGATTTTGCGACAGCTGGAACCCGGTGCCAGCCCGCATCGACCTGCGCCCCTTGTGGAGCGCTCTGGCGCTGTTCTGCGGGCGGCGGCTGGACCCCTGGATCGATACAATTCATCCTTTCGGAGCCGGGCGGGTCGATGAAGAACTCGGTTGGCTCGCCTCTGCTCTTGGCGCTTCGGCCTATGAGGCGCAGTGGCGCATCCCGGCCTACGGCCGTTTCAGCGAGCAGCGCGATGCGGGTCCGATTTATGCGGAATTCGCCCGCATCCTGCGAATGGATGCGGCGTTCCACGGCAATGCCGACCGGCCGCGGGTGATGAAGGTTCCGCAATTCGCCGAAGACCTGTCTGAACTGTTGCGGCAGTTCCCCCGCGCCCGGCTCATCATCGCCCGGCGCGAGGATGCCGATGTGGTACGCAGCGCGGCATCGCTCGTCGCCAACCAGATGACGATCCAGTCCGATCACGCCGACATGGCCTGGATCGAAGAAGAATGGACCGCCAAGATAGCGCTCCGACGAGAACGCGTGCAATCTGCTTTGGCAGGCCACGACGCCCCTATTGCGGAGGTCAATTTCGATGCGATATCAGCAGATTGGCGCAGCGCGGTACGGTGGATCTATGCCGATCTCGGACTGCACCTGACCCCGGCGGCCATGAAGTTTATGGAACGCGAACAGCAGGTTGCGGGCCAGGATGCCCATCACGCGCACAAAGGTCAGATGGCGCAATTCGGCGAAATCGCGGGCTAGTCCAAAACGGCGTTTGCGGGTCCGTTTTCTTCCGACCCGCGCCTGGCTAGCTCCGGCACCAGCAGCATTGCCATCGATAGCGGGACATCCGCGCGGTAGCTTTGATAAAAGGCGATCTTGCCGGAGTTGAGCACGACGCGGATCAGGACCTTGCCGGTAAATTCCTTTTCGCTCGCATCGACAATGGCGCTGATCAGCACTTCATCCGCACGCATGCTGATCTCCTCGACCGTCTGCACATAATGTCCCGAAATGCTGGATAGCCTGCGGATAAGCTCTGCCACATGATCGCGGCCGACGACGGTGACGCCGCGGCTGTCGACATAGGTAATCCCGTGATCGAGCATTTCGATGGCCCGGTCGTCGTCCTTGTCGTTCAGTGCCTGAATGAAATCACGGGCAATGCGCTTTGCGCGAAAGCTCATCATGATGAAGGCTCATGCGCGATCTTGCTCGGCGCATGCCATGGCCCGGCCCCTCGCGGGCGGCGCAATCTATTTCCCGTTGCCATGGCTCAGACATAGCGGCCGCGGAACATTGCGTGAATATTCAAATGTTAATGCCTGGAAATACTGGCGAAGGGCTAAATTTCGCCCTCCGCCAGTCATTCAGCTACATTCCCGTTCAGCCGACGATTTCGTCTTCCGTGAAGAAGAACTTGATCTCGTTGGCAGCGTTTTCGTCGCTATCCGAACCGTGGACCGAATTGGCTTCGATGCTTTCGGCATAGGTCTTGCGGATGGTGCCTTCCTCGGCATCCGCAGGGTTGGTCGCGCCCATGATGTCGCGGTTGCGCTTCACGGCGTCTTCGCCTTCCAGCACCTGCACGACGACCGGGCCGCTGGTCATGAAGTCGACGAGTTCACCATAGAACGGACGATCCTTGTGCACTTCGTAGAAGCTCTTCGCCTGCTCTTCGCTCATGTGAATGCGCTTGGAAGCGACGACGCGCAGGCCGGCATCTTCCAGCATCTTGGTGACGCCGCCGGTCAGGTTGCGGCGCGTGGCGTCGGGCTTGATGATCGAAAAGGTGCGGGTAACCGCCATGATGTTTTCCTAGGCTTGTTGAACGGGAGAGATTGCGCGCGCCCCTAGCGGCACCCGGCGCTCACGGCAAGCATGCCGATCAATCGAGCCCGTCGCTGATCATCAATTGCGCCGCCGTGACATCGCCTTCGCGGGCAGCGTTGAGCGAGAACCGCGCCGTGCCCTCCCGCCCGGCCACGAGGCGACCGGCGTCGCCATCGAGCGTCACTTCGGTTTTAATCCCCGCGGATGCAGCCTGTCCGCGGTAGAACTCCGCCAACTCTTCTGGCGCCGCCGCGCTTTCAAAGATCACCAGCGCGCTCTGCTTTTCGCCGCGTGAGACAAAGGTGGAATCGAGCACTTTGGCGCCTTCATGCAAGGTGAAGCCGAGCGGGAGTGGACCCGCCAGTTCTTCCCCGGAAACCATCACCGTATCGGGCAGTCCGTCCTGCGGAATAGCCGACATGGTCGCGCCGGTTTCGGGATGGACGGTGAAGAAGCCGCGTTCGTCCACGACATCTTCCGCCGCTTCTTCCGGCGATTCGTCGCAGGCCGCCAGCGTGAGAGTGGCGACCAGCGCGGCGGCGAGACCGAGGACGCGCGGCAACGCAGGCATCAGGCGGCCTTGGTCCATTGTCCGCCCTCCTGCTTCCAGAAGTTGCGTTCCATGTCCTCGTGTCCGTCCAGCATACGCCAGCAGGCGCGAGCCTCGGTCAGATTCGCGTCCCCGAAGAGCAGGAACACGCGGGCGAATCCGTCCGCCTGATCACGCCATTTGCCGTCGGCGAGCGCGCAGTACTTCGCACCATTTCTAGCTTCCATCGTGTTCGACAGCAGCGCCGGTTGGCGATCTTCATGCCCTGCACCGGTCAGGCCGTTTGCGAGAAAGCTGCCACCGCCCTGATCCCACAGGGCATCGCTGATGCCTTGCAACTGCGCTGCATCGTCTGACACCACCAGCAGCCTTTCACCAGCCTTGGCAGTGGCGCGGGCAAGCAGCGGCACGACCTTTGCCGCCGGATCGCGGCTCAATTGGTAGAAATCAACGCGCATATATTGCTTCCCCGCCGTTTGCCCCTTCAACACGCATCAGACCGCCTTCGGCTTGTTGGCACGGCACCGGTCGGAGCAGAAGCGGACATTCTCCCAGTCCCGTTCCCATTTCCTGCGCCAGGAAAACGGCAGCCCGCATGCGGAGCAGATCTTGCTGGGCAGATCCGCTTTCTTCCGCATGCGGGCCATGGGCCATTCAGCCTTCTACGCTGTCGCGCACGAAGCGGTCGATCAGGCGCACGCCATAGCCGGTTGCGCCCTTGTCATAGGTGGAGCCCGCCTTGTCGGCCCAGACCATCCCGGCGATGTCGCAATGCGCCCAGGGCGTGCCCTTGGCGATAAAGCGCTGGAGGAACTGCGCCGCCGTGATCGAACCCGCGCCGCGCGGTCCGGTGTTCTTCATGTCGGCAATCGGCGAATCGATCAGCTTGTCGTAGGCGGGCGAGAGCGGGAAGCGCCACAATTTGTCGCCGCTGCCCTTGCCTGCCGCCAGCAGATCGTCGGCCAGCGTGTCGTCGTTCGAGAAAACGCCGCCATGTTCTGAGCCGAGCGAGATGATCATCGCGCCGGTCAGCGTCGCAAGATCGACGATCCGCTTCGGCTTGAAGGTCTGCTGCGTCCAGTGCAGTGCATCGCATAGCACCAGCCGCCCTTCGGCATCGGTGTTGATAATCTCGATCGTCTGCCCCGACATCGACTTCACGACGTCGCTGGGGCGCTGTGCTGCGCCGTCGGGCATGTTTTCAGCGAGGCCGACAACGCCGACGATGTTCGCCTTCGCCCTGCGCTTCACCATGGCCAGCATCGACCCGGCCACGGCGGCGGAACCGCCCATGTCCCACTTCATATCTTCCATGCCCGCACCCGGCTTGATCGAGATGCCCCCCGAATCGAAGGTCACGCCTTTGCCGACGAAAGCTGTCGGCGCATCGCCATCAGCGCCGCCATTCCAGCGGATCGCCAGCACACGCGAGGGTTGCTGGCTGCCCTGGCCGACGCCGAGAAGCGCCTTCATGCCCAGCTTCTCCATCTCATCTTCGTCCAGCACGGTCAGTTCCGCGCCGGTACCTTCGAAACGCTTCTGGCAGCGTTCGACGAAGCTGACCGGAAAGATGACGTTTGCAGGCTCGGTCACCAGTTCGCGAGCGAATTCGACGCCGGTCGCCACCGCATCTGCATCCTGCCATGCGGCATCCAGTCCGCCGGGCGCGCCGGTCACCACGATCTTTTCCAGCGTGACCTTCTGTTCGTCCTTCTGGGTTGTGCGATAGATGTCATAACGCCAGCCGCGCAGGCGCAGGCCCAACATCACCGCCGCCGCACCAGCAGCATCAAGGCCGCTGTCCACGAAGTTCAGTTCAACGGTCTTCACGCCGCTGGCATTGTAGCGCGAGGCGATGGCCCCGCCCGCTTTTTCCAGCTTGGCCATGCGGTCGTCGGCACCCGCTTCGCCGGCTCCTGCGAGCGCGAAGCGGCGCACCTTGCCGCCGCGTTCGACGAACCCTTCGAACATCTGCCCGGCAGTGCCCTTGAAACGTGCGGCTTCCGCACCTTCGCGCAGTACGGCTTCGACATTGGCGGGCATCGCGCCCTTGTCGACGACATGGGCAATTACGTCGGCATTCGTAGCGCCGTTTGCCGAGGCATCGGTCTGGATTTCGAATTTCATCAAGGTCTCCGGTAAATATCAGTTTTCAAGGCCCGCGACCGGGCCTGCAATGGCGATTGCGATTAAGGCGCGGCGGTGACATAGGCAAGCCATGCCCACGCCGCCGCCGTCCGTTCTTCCAGCCCTCGCAGGCAGCTCGACAAACCGAAGCTCGATCCACCGGCAGGCGCGCCTCCGCGCAGGGCTTTATCCTCTTGCAAGTGCAGCGGTCCTGCTGGGTTTTTGTTCCGCCGCGCCGCTCGCCGCGCAGGAAGGGGCCGCCCCCGGAACCGACACTGCGATCGAACCCGTGGAACTCCCCGATCCGCGCGATCTGATCTATGCCGGAGAAGAAAATCCGGGCCTGCCGCAGCCGGTCGATCCTGAAATCATCGATCCGGACGAGGCGGATGATGGCGTTCCCCTGCCCGAGGTGCCTACCCTGTCGCCCGGCGCGCTGGAACCGCCGGACAGTGTCGACTTTTCTGCCGCAGAGATCAGCTACGACAATAATGCAGACACCATCGTCGCCACCGGCAATGTCGTTCTTACGAGCGAGGGCCGCTATGTTCGCGCCGACCGCATTGTCTATGATCGTGCATCCGGCCAGATCAGCGGCAGCGGCAACATCTTTATCCGCAGCGCCGACGGTACTGTCCTGTCCGACGATGTGACCTGGGAAATCGAAAGCGGGATCGTCGCGGCCGAAGGGAACGTGCGGTTCGAGGATGCGAACGGCAATCGCCTGTTCACCGACCGCCTCGAGCTGACCGACCGGTTTGAGACAGGCTCGGTCGAAAACCTGCTGCTCGCCCTGGTCGAAGGCGGCAGGCTGGCGGCGCGGCAGGGCGAAAGGCTGGAGGACGGCAATGTCGTTCTGACTGATGCGGCCTACAGCGCCTGCGCGGTGACGGGACCGGAGGGCTGCGACAAGACGCCCTCCTGGCGGATCACCGCGGACCGGGCGGTTTACGATCCCGACCAGAACCGGGTGCGGTTTACCGGCGCATATCTGGAGATTTTCGGAGCGAGGCTCCTGCCGCTGCCGGGCCTTTCCCTGCGAACCGATGGCGGCGGTGCGTCGGGCTTCCTGATCCCGGACGTGCGCCTGTCGGAATCGAATGGGCTTGAAATCAGCGGCAGCTATTACTGGCGGCTGGCCGACAACAAGGATCTGACCGCCAGCGCCTATCTGTTCACCGACGCGCCGCCGATGGTTTCGGGCCAATTTCGCCAGCTGACGGATCGCGGCGCCTATCAGATCACCGGCTATTTGACGCAGAGCCGCCGTGTCGCCGCATTCGACCCCGCGATCGGTGCAGACATTACCGCAGACGATCTGCGCGGCTATATATTTGCCAACGGAAGCTTCCAGCTGGACGAGAACTGGAGCCTCGACGGCGTAATCCGCCTCGCCAGCGACCGCACTTTCCTGCGCCGCTACGACATCAGCCGCGAGGACCGCTTGCGCTCGACCGTCTCGCTCGAAAGGGTGGACGAGGATTCCTATTTCCAGGTGGCAGGATGGGGGACGCAGACCCTGCGCCTGGATGCGAGGCAGGGACAGGTGCCGCTCGCCCTGCCCGTCATCGATTACCGCCGCCGGATCGACGATCCGCTGCTGGGCGGGCAGATTGAGCTGCATGCCAACACGCTGGCGCTGTTTCGCGAAGATGGGCAGAACACCCAGCGCGCCTTTGCCGGCGGACGCTGGGATCTGCGGCGCCTGACCCGTTTCGGACAGGCGGTCACCTTCACCGCGCTCGCCCGCGCCGATCTTTACCATTCGAGCGACAACGCGCTGACCGAATCCGCGCTCTATCGCGGTAATCCGGGCTGGCAGAGCCGCGCGGTGGCACTGGGGGCCGTCGATGTGCAGTGGCCGCTGATCGGCACGATCTTCGGCGGAACGCAGGTGCTGACCCCGCGTGTCCAGTTCGTCGCCACTCCGCCGATCCGCAATCTCGCGATCCCCAACGAGGATTCGCGGGCTATCGATCTTGAGGACACGAACCTCTTCTCGCTCAACCGCTTCCCCGGCTATGACCGGTTCGAGGACGGGGCGCGGGTTACCTACGGCTTCGACTGGCAGTTCACTCACCCGGGCTGGCGCCTGAAATCCACGCTGGGCCAATCCTATCGCCTCGATACCGACAGGAACATCCTGCCCGATGGTACGGGCCTTTCCGAACGCGTGTCCGACATCGTCGGCCGGACCGAGATCCGCTATCGCGACTACGTGAAACTGACGCATCGTTTCCGCCTCGACAAGGACAGCCTTGCCGTGCGGCGCAACGAATTCGACGCGACGGTGGGCAGCAACCGCACCTATGTCGAAGTGGGCTATCTCCGCCTCGACCGTGATATCGCTCTGGAAATCGAGGATCTGCAGGACCGCGAGGAAGCGCGGGTCGCCGCCCGCGTGGCCTTTGCCAACTACTGGTCCGTGTTCGGGTCGGGGGTGCTGAACCTGACGAACAGCGAGGAAGATCCGCTATCCGGGTCCGACGGGTTCCAGCCGATCCGCACGCGGCTGGGCGTTGCCTATCAGGACGATTGCCTGGAACTCGGCCTGACCTGGCGCCGCGATTACGTGAACCAGGGGGATGCGCGGCGGGGCGACACGTTCCAGCTGTATTTCGCCCTGCGCAACCTGGGCTTCCGCTGACGCAGACCGGGGCGGCGCCGTGACGCTGCACCGCTCTGGTTGGCAGACCTTCGCAAACGCGCTATCCGGCGCTGCACTCAGCTTCGGTTAAGCCGGTCGGCGGCAATTCCGGCGGGCAAAGTCGTCGTCCCATGACCGGCGCGGCAAATGGATGGATTTACGTGATCAGAACCTCTTATCTAACCCAAGGCGGGCTCGGCCGCACGCTTGCCGGCCTCTCGGCTTTCGGACTGCTGGCCGCTCCGGTTGCCGCCTCCGCGCAAGCTGCCGGTTCTGCCACTGACGCGGTCACGGGCAACACGCTCAACCTGCCCGAAAACATCACGATGCTGTCGCAGAACAATCCCGACCTGCGCAAGGCGACCGCCATGGTGAACGGCGCGGTCATCACCGGCACCGATGTGGACCAGCGTGTCGCGCTGGTGGCATCGACGTCGGAAGGCGAGATACCCGAAGCCGAGATGCAGCGCCTGCGGCAGCAGATCCTGCGCAATCTGATCGACGAGACGTTGCAGATTCAGGAAGCGGCCGCGCAGGAAATGCCGGTGAGCGATGAGGAGGTCGACCAGCGCTACAATCGTCTGGCTGCACAGAATTTCGGCACGCAACCCGAAAAGATGGACGAATATCTCGCTTCCGTCGGCTCCTCCGCTGCTTCGCTCAAGCGGCAGATCCGCGGAGAACTGGCATGGCAGCGGCTTATCAGCCGCAATGTTTCGCCCTTCATCAATGTGGCGGAAGAAGAAGTGAACGAGATGCTGCAGCGGCTGGAAGCGTCGCGCGGCACCGAAGAATACCGCTTGGGGGAGATCTTTCTTTCCGCCACGTCCGAAAATGCGACCGCGGTTGAACAGAACGCGCTGCGCATCATCGAACAATTGCGTCAGGGCGGCAGCTTTGTCGCTTATGCACGTCAGTTCTCCGAGGCCTCCACGGCGGCAGTCGGCGGTGATCTCGGCTTCGTTCGCCTTGGTCAGTTGCCGAGTGAGCTTGCCGCCGTGGCCAAGGAAATGCAGCCCGGCCAGCTCGTCGGTCCGATCGCCATTCCGGGCGGGCTTTCGATCCTCTACCTGATCGACCGCAAGCAGGTGCTGATGGCTGACCCCCGCGATGCATTGCTGACCCTGAAGCAGATCTCGATTTCCTTCGCGCCCGGCAGCACGCAGGAACAGGCATCGGGCCGCGTCGCGGAATTCGCCACCGCCGTGCAGTCGATCCGTGGATGCGGCGATGCTGAACGCGCTGCCCAGACCATCGGAGCCGAAGTGGTCGAAAACCAGATCCGCGTTCGCGCGCTGCCCGAACAATTGCAGCAGACCATGCTCGACCTCCAGATCGGCCAGGCCAGCCCGGCCTTCGGCTCGGTCGAGGACGGTGTGCGCGTGCTGCTGCTGTGCGGGCGCGACGATCCGCAGGAACAGGCCGGACCCGATTTCAACACGCTGATGTCGCAGCTTGAAGACGAACGCGTGAACAAGCGGGCCCAGCGTTATCTGCGCGATCTGCGCAACGATGCGCTGATCCAGTATAACTGACCGGACGGACGCTCCCGCCATCGACTTACCGCTCGTCCTGTCGCTCGGCGATCCGTCGGGCATCGGCCCCGAACTGATCGCGGCGGCATGGACAAGGCGCGAAGCTGACGGGCTTCCGCCCTTCTTCGTGGCGGGCGGCGCAGGCCTGCTGACTGCGGCGGCGCGCCATTGCAATCTCGACATGCCCGTCGTCCGCATAGAACATCCGGGCGTGGCGGCTGAGGCTTTCAACGAAGGCCTGCCCGTCCTGCCGCTCGCCGGCCATGCCAATGCCGGATGGCGACCGGGGGAACCATGCCGCGACGGCGCAGCGCTCGCTCTCGCCTCGCTTGAGGAGGCCTGCGCTCTCGCTTCATCCGGTGCGGCAGCCGCGCTGGTTACCGGGCCTGTTGCCAAACATGCCCTTGCCGAAGTGGGCTTTGCGCATCCCGGTCAGACGGAGTTCCTTGCCCATGCCTGCGGGATAGCACCGCACGACGCGGTGATGATGCTGGCCGGGCCGACGCTGCGGACCATACCGCTGACCGTGCATTGCGCTCTTGCCGAAGTCGCCGACCTGCTGACGGCGGAGCTGATTTACCGCCGTACCGCGATTGCCGCCCGTGCGCTTGCAAACGATTTCGGAATAGCGAAACCGCGCATCGCGCTGGCGGGCCTCAACCCCCATGCGGGCGAAGGCGGCAAATTCGGTGACGAGGAAATGCGGATCATTGCTCCCGCCATCGCGAAATTGCGCGCGGAAGGTTTCGATGTGACCGGACCGCATCCTGCCGATGCGCTGTTCGCGGCCCGGCAGCGCGCCACCTATGATGTGGCGGTCTGCATGTATCACGATCAGGCGCTGATTCCGTTGAAGGCGCTGGATTTCGATGCGGGCGTGAACGTCACGCTCGGACTGCCGATCATTCGCACCTCGGCCGATCACGGCACCGCTTTCGGCATCGCCGGCAAGGGCCTGGCCGATGCCGGTGCCACTGTCGCGGCAATCCGCATGGCGGGTGACTGCGCGGTGCGCCGTTCGTCAGAGCGGCAGCAGAACTCATGAGCGACTTGCCGCCGCTGCGCGAGGTAATCGCGCGTCACGGCCTCAGCGCGTCGAAGGCGCTGGGCCAGAACTTCCTCTTCGACGCACAGCTTCTCGACCGGATCGCCGCCATACCCGGCGATCTGTCGGATCGGCAGGTTCTGGAAATCGGCCCCGGTCCCGGCGGGCTTACCCGCGCGCTCCTGCGTGCCGGAGCGCTTGTGACGGCTGTCGAAATGGATCGCCGATGCCTGCCTGCACTGGCGGAACTGGAGCAAGCCTATCCCGGCAAGCTCCAAGTGATTCAGGGCGACGCCATGAAAATCGCCCCCGGCACCTTGTTCGGCGGTGAATACGACATCGTCGCCAATTTGCCCTACAATGTCGGCACGGCCCTGTTCACCGGATGGATGGGGGGCGAGGCATGGCCGCCCGCCTGGCGCTCGCTCACCCTGATGTTTCAGCAGGAGGTCGCCAGGCGGATCGTCGCGGCACCCGGCAGTTCCGAATATGGCCGGCTGTCAGTGCTGGCGCAGTGGCGATCCCGCGCGCAGCTCGCGCTGAAGGTGCATCGCAGCGCCTTCACCCCACCGCCCAAGGTGATGAGCGCCATCGTCCATGTCACTCCGGCGGTAATGCCGCAGGGCGTGTCGGCGGGTGTGCTGGAACGCATCACGGCAGCCGCCTTCGGCCAGCGGCGCAAGATGCTGCGGCAAAGTTTGAAAGGAGTGCCCGGCGCGCTGGCGGCGTTGGAGGAAGAGGGGATCGACTCGCAGCGCCGCGCAGAAACGCTGACGATTGCCGAGTTCGTGGCTCTGGCCCGTCAGCTGTCCTGACCCTTCAGCAGATCGCCTTCGCTTTCGCCCGCCATTCGTGGAGCAGCGGTTCGGTATAGCCGCTGGGCTGTGAAACGCCTTCGAACACCAGATCACAGGCTGCCTTGAAGGCCACGCCACCGAAATCGGGCGCCATTTTCACATAGCCGGGATCGCCCTCGTTCTGGGCATCGACCTTCGCGGCCATGCGTTTCAGCGAATCCATCACCTGCTCGCGCGTGCAGACCCCGTGCAGCAGCCAGTTGGCCATATGCTGGCTCGAGATGCGCAGCGTCGCCCTGTCTTCCATTAGGCCGATGTCGTTGATGTCAGGCACCTTGGAACAGCCGATGCCCTGGCCCACCCAGCGAACCACGTAGCCGAGCAGCCCTTGTGCGTTATTGTCGAGCTCCTCGCGGATCTCCGCCTCGTTCCAATTCGTACCCTCTGCCAGCGGAATGGTGAGCAGTTTGTCCAGGCCGGGGATGTCGGTCAGCCGCTTCTGCAGCGCGAACACGTCCAACGCGTGATAATGCAGCGCGTGCAACGTCGCGGCGGTGGGCGACGGCACCCACGCGGTGTTCGCGCCGGCCTCGAGATGAGCGATCTTCTCGTCCATCATCGCGCCCATCCGGTCGGGGGCGGCCCACATGCCCTTGCCGATCTGGGCCTTGCCGGACAGGCCGTGCGCCAGGCCGATGGCGACATTGCGGGCCTCGTAGGCGCGCAGCCAGTCGCTGTTCTTCATTGCCCCCTTGCGGACCATGGGCCCGGCCTGCATCGAGGTGTGAATCTCGTCGCCGGTGCGGTCGAGGAAACCCGTGTTTATGAAGACGATCCGGTCCTTCACCGCATGGATGCAGGCGGCCAGATTGGCACTGGTGCGCCGCTCCTCGTCCATGACGCCGACCTTGATCGTGTGGCGCGGCAGGCCAAGCAGATCTTCCACCGCGTCGAACAGATCATTCGTGAAGGCGCATTCCGCAGGCCCGTGCATCTTGGGCTTCACGATGTAGATATTGTCCTCGCGGCTATTGGCGAAACGCCCTTTGCCGGCGACGTCGATTGCTCCGATGGCACTGGTGACAACCGCATCCATGATTCCCTCGGGCACCTCCGCGCCGTCACTAGTGAGGATCGCCGGATTTGTCATCAAATGGCCGACATTGCGCACGAACAGCAGGCTTCGGCCGGGCAGGCTTTCGGTGCTGCCATCGGGCAACGTAACCTGCCGGTCTTCCGCCAGAGCGCGGGTGACGGTCTTGCAACCTTTTTCGAACCGTTCCTCCAGATCGCCACGGATCACGCCCAGCCAGTTGCGATAGGCGACCAGCTTGTCCTCGGCATCGACGGCGGCAACCGAGTCCTCCAGATCGACGATCGTGGTCAGCGCTGCTTCAAGAATGATGTCGGCGATGCCCGCCTTGTCGCCTGAACCGATCGGATTGGCGGCATCGACGACGATCTCGATATGCAGGCCGTTGTTGCGAAAGAGAAAACCGCGCTCCGTCTGGCCTACATAGCGGGTGGGGTCGGCCAGTTCTGCCTTTGCAACATCCTTCACATCGGACCAGCTGCCGGAGGCCAGAGGCAGCGCCTCATCCAGGAATTTGCGTCCTCTGGCGATAACCGCAGCGCCGCGCGCCTCGTCATATCCGCCCGGCTTTGCCGGTTCGGCATCCAGTGCGTCAGTGCCGTAGAAGGCATCGTACAGGCTGCCCCAGCGCGCATTGGCGGCATTCAGCAGGAAGCGCGCATTCAGCACCGGCACCACCAGCTGCGGCCCTGCCATCGTCGCGATCTCGGCATCCACGGCCTGCGTGCCGATGGTGAAATCGCCCGGTTCAGGAACGAGATAGCCGATCGCGGTCAGGAAGGCGCGATAGGCTTTCGCATCATGCGGCTGGCCGCGGCGCTGCTCGTGCCATTTCTCGATCTGCGCCTGCAAATCTGCGCGGATTGCCAGCAGGTCGCGATTGCGGGGTGCGAAATCCTTCAGCAGCTTTGCAAAGTCGCTCCAGAAACTTTCCGCGTCGCGATCGTTAGCCGTCAGCACCTCATCCTCGATGAAGGACGCCAGCTTCGGATCGACCTTCAGGCCTGCGCGGTTCGTGTATTCGGTCATGTATTCGTCCCTTGCCCTTGCCTTGTGGCTACACCGCCGCATCGCCGCCGGTGCAGGCGGCAGATCTCGTCGGCGAATTGTCATGTCCGGGGAGGAACGGCCGGACTTATGAACAGGTGCCCGGATATTTGCAACGGGGTTGGCCGCGCGCTGCCCTGAGGCTAGACGCCATGGCATGACAAAGATCGACCCCGCCGCCGCTCCGCTGTTCGAGATGATCGACCAATCCGCCATGCTGAAACAGGTGGAAGACTGGGCCGGGATCAACAGCGGCACCGCCAATCTGGACGGGTTGGCTACGATGGCAGACCGGCTGGCGGATGCGTTCTCCGCCCTGCCCGGCGAGATCGAGCTTGTCGAACCGGCTGCAGTCACGGCGATCGACGCCGAAGGGGAAGAGTTCGCAAAGCAACACGGCAAGCATCTTGTGCTGCGCGTGCGCCCTGACGCCGAACGGCGCTTCGTGCTCACCGGTCATATGGACACGGTCTTTCCCGCCGACCATTCGTTCCAGGCGCTGACGCTTACGGAAGAGGACATCATCAATGGCCCCGGCACCGCCGATATGAAAGGCGGGCTCGCCGTCATGCTGCACGCGTTGCTGGCGTTCGAACGTTCAGACGCCGCCGCGAAGGTCGGTTACGATGTGCTCATAAACTCCGACGAGGAGACCGGCTCGCTTTCCTCGCGCAGCCTGATCGAGGCGCTGGCGCAGGCCAAGGCTGCGGCGCTCACCTATGAACCGAGCGCCCTGCCCGACGGCACCCTGGCGCATGCGCGCGGCGGCACCGGCAATTATTCGCTGATCGTGCGCGGACGCAGCGCCCATGCCGGGCGCAACCCGCAGGACGGGCGCAACGCCTTGGTCGCCGCTGCCGCTCTGGCCGTGGGGCTGAAGGACGTGCAGACGCAGAATTGTCCGGTAAACCCTGCAAAGATCGAGGGCGGCGCGGCGAACAACGTCGTGCCTGATATCGCGGTCCTGCGGTTCAACATCCGCCCGCGCGAACCGAGCGCAGGGGAAAGGTTCGAAGCGCAACTGCAGGAACTGATGGGACAGGTGCGGCAGGCGCATGAAGTCAGCGTGGAACTGCATGGCGGCGTGACCCGCCCGCCCAAGCCGGTCGATGGCAGGGCGCAGAAGCTTTTTGACATCGTGCATGATTGCGGGCGAATGCTGGGGCAGGACATCGGCTGGCAATCGACGGGCGGCGTCTGCGACGGCAACAATATAGCGTCCTGCGGCGTGCCGGTGGTCGACACCATGGGCGTGCGCGGGGGCAAGATACATTCCTCCGACGAATTCATGATCGTCTCTTCCCTGCGCGAGAGGGCGGCGCTGTCCGCGCTGGTCCTGCAGGAAATCGCATCGGGAGACAGGCTGTGACTTTCCGCCTGCGGGCCGCGCGAGCCGGCGATCTCGAACCTGTCTACGAAATGGCGAAACTGACCGGCGGCGGCTTCACCAATCTGCCGCCGGATCGTGACTCGCTGACCGCCAAGCTCGCCCGCGCCACGGCGGCTTTCGGCCGGGACGAGGATACTCTTGCCGACGAACAGTTCGTGCTGGTCCTGGAAAATGCCGAAACCGGCGAGGTGCGCGGCACCTGCCAGATCTTCAGCCAGGTGGGCCAGCGCTGGCCGTTCTATTCCTATCGCCTGAACACGATCACGCAGCACAGCCAGGAACTGGATCGCACGGTACGCGCCGAATTGCTCAGCCTGACCACGGATCTGGAAGGTAGCGCGGAGGTCGGCGGATTGTTCCTCCACCCCGGTGAGCGCGCGGGCGGGCTGGGACTGTTGCTGGCGCGGAGCCGCTATCTGTTCATCGCCATGCACCGCGCGCGCTTCGCCGATCGCATCCTGGCGGAACTGCGCGGCATTATAGACGAACGCGGCGGATCGCCATTCTGGGACGGGGTGGCGGGCCGCTTCTTCGGAATGACTTTTCAGGAGGCGGACCATTTCAATTCGGTCACGGGCAACCAGTTCATCGCCGATCTGATGCCCAAGCACCCGATCTATGTCGCCATGCTGTCGAAAACCGCCCGCAGCGCCATTGGGATACCGCATCCGTCTGGCCGCGCGGCGATGCGGATGCTGGAGAACGAAGGGTTCTCCTATGAAGGCTATGTCGACATTTTCGATGGCGGCCCCAGCATGATAGCCCGAACCGATGCCGTGAAAAGCGTGCGCGAGGCGAGCGAGGCGGAGATTTCCACGGTTCATCTGGCGAAGGGTGAGAAAGGTCTTCTGGCGACCGGGAGGCTTACTGGCTTTCGCGCCTGCTACGGCGCTCGCGAGATGCAGGAGGACGGCACCGTGGCCATCGACGCCAGCGCGGCAGATCTGCTGGATGTGAAACCCGGCGACACGATCTGGAGCGTTGCGCGATGAAACACGCTAAACTGCAAGAAATCAATTTTGACGGGATCGTCGGCCCCTCGCATAATTATGCGGGCCTCAGCCTCGGCAATCTTGCCGCGACCAGCCATGCCGGTGACATATCGCACCCGCGCGCGGCGGCGCTGCAGGGATTGGCCAAGATGCGCGCCAATATGGCTTTGGGTTTGCAGCAGGGCTTTCTGCTGCCCTTGCCCCGCCCGAACGAAGGCTTTCTTGCCGGACTGGGCCTCACTCAGGACGATGCTGTCGAACCCGAGAACCGCCCGCTGGTGGCGGCGGCGTGGTCGGCCAGCGCGATGTGGACGGCAAATGCCGCGACGGTCAGCCCCGCTCCCGACACGGCAGACGGGCGCTGTCACCTCACGCCCGCCAATCTCGTCACCATGCCGCATCGGGCGCAGGAATGGCGGGACACCAAGGCACAGCTTGCCATCGCCTTTGCCGACGAAGCTGCTTTCGCGCTGCATGATGCCGTGCCGCCTTTCTTTGGCGACGAAGGCGCTGCCAACCACATGCGGTTCTGTGCCGATCATTCAGCGTCGGGCGTAGAAGTCTTCGTCTTTGGCCGCCCCGGCGGGGCTTTCCCGGCGCGGCAGAGCCTTCAGGCCAGCCGCGCTGTCGCCCGGCTGCATGGGCTGGCGCCGGAGCGCACCGTCTTCATCGAACAGAACCCTTTCGCCATTGCAGCAGGCGCGTTCCACAATGACGTCGTTTCGGTCGCAAACGGGCGCGTGCTGTTCACGCATGAAGAAGCATTTGCCGACCGCGAAGGCGCGTATGAGGCCATCCGCGTAGCCTTCCCCGAACTGCAGGTGGTGGAGGTTCCATCAAGCGAAGTCAGCCTTGCCGAAGCCATCGCGACCTATCTGTTCAACGCGCAGCTGGTGAGTTTGCCGGATGGGAACATGGCGCTGGTCGTGCCGATGGAAAGCTGGAACAGCACGGCGGTACGCGGCTTTCTCGACCGGATGATGTCGGGGGATGGTCCGATCGGCGGGGTCATTCCCGTCGATGTCACGCAGAGCATGGCCAATGGCGGCGGCCCCGCCTGCCTGAGGCTGCGGGTCGTGGCCGACCCCGCCACAGTGGATCCGCGCTTCCTGCTGGATGAAGCGAAGGCCGACACCATCGCCAGCGTCATCGAGGTGCATTGGCCGGAAAGCATCGAACCGGCGCAGATCGGAAGCGCGGAGCTTGCCGGGAAAGTGGTGACCGCTCGCGCTGCCTTGCTCGAAAAGCTGGATCTCGATCAACTCGCATGATGAGCCGAGTTGCGTCGGCATGCTTTACAAATCGTCAATGGCTACTAGCCCGTTAACCACCGTCTTGCGCAGGATTCCTGCAATGGCACGGTCCTTGCCTTTAGGCACGTTAACGGAAGGTTGGATGTGCTACGCAAGGTAAAGCGATTATTTACTATCAAGACGCGCTGGGAAGCGTTCATGATAATCTACGCCCTGGCGCTCGGCGCGGTGGAGCGCGGAAAAGCCTATCTGGTCGAATATCCCGGCATGGGCGGTTTGCTGCTATTCCTCGCCTGCACAGGCGCGGTGTTCCTGGCCGGAGCCAAGATCCTCGATTGCGTAAGATATGAGGGCGAGAAGCGACAAGCCGAAGCGCGCGCGTCGACGCCTCAGGAATCGACCTGAGAACCCGCCGCCAGTCTTGAATGAAGGTGGGGGTTTCTGTTGCTAGCTACCCCCGGAGCCCCGGTATCTCTTCTGTTGCCCGGTGAGTCCAACCGCGCTTAGCTTTGTAAATTCAGGCCGCTAGGCCTTAAAATTACGCGGCGATTGCGAGTGCTTCATTGTCATTGGCACTTGTGTGTTGCGAGCTTTTAACGGGGATTCTCAACCCGGGCGAAAACAGTGCTTTTGGGCACACGTCGATCCTAGTTCGGCCCCGTCAGAAACCACGCTTTCGCGCAGCTTTTGGTGGAGCCGCCGGGTACTGCCCCCGGGTCCGTTGTGCTTATTGCACACCGCAGTTTATCGCCATAGCCGGCCGAAACCGACAGAACCCATATAGACGTTTATTCCTTAATGTGAAGTGTCTGGCGAAGCCGCCGCGCTGCCCTGCTTCAGTTCACCCAGGATTTCCTTCAGAACGTCAAGCTGCGGATCGGTCGCGACCTCTTCGACTTTCGAGGTATCCTCCGCTTCTTTCTTCTCCTCCTCCGCCGCATCCATCAAATGGTTGGCCGCGCGGACGATGAGAAACAGGGCGAAAGCGAGGATCAGGAAGTTCAGGATCTGCGTCAGGAAATCGCCATAGCCGATCATGGCCACGCCAGCCTCTTTCAATTGCGCGTAATTGTCGGCGGCACCGCTATAGTTGGCCGGGATCGGGCCGAGGCGGATGAACCAGTTGGAAAAATCGACATCGCCGAAGATCCAGCCGATCAGCGGCATCAGGATGCTTTCGGTCAACGAGGTCGTGATCCTGCCGAATGCGGCGCCGATCACGACGCCGACAGCGAGGTCGAGGACGTTGCCCCTCGCGATGAATTTCTTGAATTCGTCCAGAACAGTCACGCGATGATCCCGCCGAAAATTGTCTCGCCCGCACCGAAAGCGAGCCTTTCGCCACTGCCGATGCCAGTGCCGCAGCAGCGGCGCAAGGGTGCGGCGAATACGGTTTCACCCTGTTGCCTCGCCAGCAAGGTGTGCTAATCAGGCAATACAGACATCTGCGGCGCGTTGAAGAACGGCCGCACAGGGCCGCCACGGCTGGCCAAACGCAAGGAGTTAGGGCATGAAGATAAAGACAATTCGCCGCACCGCCTGCATCGTCGGCGCATCGCTCGCGCTGTCGGCCTGCGGCATCAATTCCGTTCCGACGCTGGAGGAAGCAGCGCTGTCGCATTGGGGCGATGTCGAGAGCGCCTATCAGCGCCGCGCCGACCTCGTCCCCAATCTGGTGGCGACGGTCCGCGCCGCAGCAGGTTCGGAAAGCGAAATCCTGAGCAACGTGACCGAAGCACGCGCCCGCGCCACCAGCATCAATATCACCAGCGACGATCTGTCCGATCCGGCAGAATTCCAGCGTTTTCAGGAGGCGCAGAATCAGCTGACGCAGGCGCTTGGCCAGTTGCGAACGGTGGTGGAAAACTACCCGCAATTGCAGAGCCAGGCGCGCTTTGCCGATCTGATGACCCAGCTTGAGGGCACGGAAAACCGGATCGACGTCGCCCGTACGCGCTACAATGAATCCGTGCAGGCCTATAATACCGAAATCCGCACCTTCCCGTCCTCCATCGGGGCGAACATCATCCACGGCGCGGAACGGATGGAGCCCTTCTCCGCCGATCCCGGCGCGCAGAACGCACCGACTGTCGATTTCGGCGGAATGGGCGGCACAGCGGAAGCAGGGAACTGAGCGCGTTGGGGGTGATCCTTCCGAATGCCGCTCCTGCATCGCGGATACACCGGCTGCTGCTGCAGCTGGCCCTCGCGTCTTTCGCGGCCTGTTTCCTGGCGATCGGGCAAGTAGCGGCTCAGGACATTCCCGCCCGGCCCGAGGGGCCGATCCTGGACGCGGCGAACATCATCGAGCCTGCGGAGCAAGTGGCGCTCGAACGGGAGTTGCGCGACTATAATCAGACGACCGGGCGCGCGATTATCGTCGCCACCGTGCCCAGCCTCGCCGGACAGCCGATCGAAAACTATGCCCAGACACTCGTCGAAGCATGGGACATCGGCGGTGCCGAAACCGAGGAAGGCGTGCTGCTGCTGGTCGCGCAGCAGGAACGGGAAATCCGCATTGCCACCGCGCGCGGGGTGCAAGGGCGGCTGACCGACGCATTATCGGGCCGTATCATTCGCGATACGATGGTGCCTGCTTTCCGTGAGGGCAACTTCTCGGGCGGGATCGTGGCGGCAGTGGCGCAGATCCGCGAGATCCTTGACGCCGATCCGGCCACGGCGGAAGCTATCGCCGAAGCCGCAGCGGCAGCCGAGGCGCAAGGTGGCGGCAATTCGGAAGAAGCGAATATCGGCGGCGTGATCTTCTGGATCATGCTGATCCTCGCCTTCATGGTCCTGTTCGGACGCGGCGGTCGCGGCAGCCGCAGACGCTACCGCGGCGGCATGGCATCCGGCATCGGCCAGGTCGTGCTGTGGAGTGCATTGAACGCTGCGGCCAATTCCGGGCGCGGCGGCGGCTTTGGCGGCGGCGATTTCGGCGGCGGCGGGTTCGGCGGCTTCGGCGGGGGCGGCGGCGGCTTCAATGGCGGCGGCGCGAGCGGGGGCTGGTAGATGGCGCTCCTGTCAGAAGCAGATCATCGCCGCGTCAGCGATGCGGTCGGAGAAGCGGAACGGCGCAGTTCGGGCGAGATCGTGACGGTGCTGGCAGAACGCAGCGACGGCTACAGCGATATCGCGCTCGCCTGGGCGGCACTGGTAGCATTCACTTTGCTCACCCTGCTCGCCTTCGTGCCGCATTGGCCGCTGGACGCCTATGCCGGGCTGCATGAAAGCTGGAACGCCGAATGGCCGGATGGCGAGATTTTTGCCATGGCGGCTGGCATCGGAATACTGACGTTTCTTATCGTCTGGCTCGTCCAGTTGAACGACGCGGTACGCTTCGCTCTGGTGCCGGGCAGGGTCAAGACGGCGCGGGTGGAGGATAGGGCCATCGCCCTCTTCCGCGTCGGCGCAGAACGCCGCACGCATGGACGGACCGGCATCATGATCTATCTGTCGATGGACGAACATCGCGCCGAGATCGTCGCCGACCGGGCCATTGCGGAAAAGGTCGACGACCATGTCTGGGGTGATGCGATGGCGGCCATGCTGGTTGAACTGAAGCAGGGTGACATCGCCGCAGGCATGATCGCCGCGATCGAGCGCGTCGGAGCAGTTCTTGCCGAGCATTTTCCTCGTGAAGAGGACGATGTGAACGAGCTTCCAGACCGGCTGATCGAGATTTGAACACACCCTCCCCTGCGCATTCTACCGACGCTGTCTATGGTGGCGATACGTCCGAAGCCGGCGCCGCCGAAGAGATCGTATGGCAGGGGAAGTTCATCACCGCCAAGAGGCGCGGTCGCTGGGAATATGTCGGGCGCGCCCGCAACATCAGGGCGGCGGTTATCCTTGCAGTGGAGGACGGCCACGTCATCCTGATCGAACAATATCGCGTGCCGATGGGGCGGCGCTGCATCGAGCTGCCGGCGGGGCTGATCGGCGACGATGCCGAGAGCGCGGACGAAAACCCGCTAGAGGCTGCTGGGCGCGAGCTGGAAGAGGAAACCGGTTACCGTGCCGCCAATCTGGAAGACGCCGGCACTTTCTATTCATCGCCGGGGATGGTCAGTGAGAGTTTCACGCTGGTTCGCGCCAGGGGTCTGGAAAAGGTCGGCGCAGGCGGCGGTGTCGCGGGTGAGGACATCACCGTCCATCGCGTCGAACTCGGCAGCCTCGGAACATTCATCGATGCTGCACGCGAACGCGGTTGCGGAATCGACGTGCGGGTGATGGGCCTGCTTCTGGCTCACGGCCATCTTTGATATTCAGCGAAGAAGGGAGTTGCACATGGCGGGACGGGTAGAGGGCAAACTGGCCCTGGTGACGGGCGGCGCACAGGGCCTTGGCGCAGCCATCGCAATGCGGCTGGCGCAGGAAGGTGCCAGGGTGCTGGTTACCGACATGAACGGCGCCGGGGCCGAAGAAAGCGCTGAGGCGATCAACGCGGAAACCGCCGCGGGCACGGCCTTCGCCATGCAGCATGACGTGACGCAGGAAGATCAGTGGATCGCCGTGATGAATTCCGCGCGCGAGAAGCTCGGCGGGCTTTCCGTTCTCGTCAACAATGCGGGCATCGGAGTTCGCGGCGATATCGAAAGCTGCACGCTGGAAGACTGGCGGCATGGTTTCGCGGTCAATAGCGACGGTCCTTTTCTCGGTTGCAAGCATGGCATGGCCCTGTTGAAGGACAGCCAGCCCGCTTCCATCATCAACATATCCTCCATTGCCGGACTGATCGCCAGCCATACGATGCCGGGCTATAATGCCAGCAAGGCGGCGGTCTGGATGCTGTCGAAATCGGTGGCGCTTTACGGGGCCAAGAAGGGGTGGGATATTCGTTGCAATTCAGTCCATCCCACTTTCATCGACACACCCATTCTGGACGGCATCGGCAAGAATGCGGGCATCGACAAGAGCGTTGTCATGGATAAGCTCGCCCGGCAAATTCCACTGGGCCGCGTGGGGCAGCCAGCCGATATAGCCTCGGCCGTGCTCTACCTCGCCAGTGATGAAAGTCGCTTCGTAACGGGGGCCGAAATCAAGGTGGATGGCGGCATTTCGGCGATGTAATTCCGGGTTTTTGTGGTGGATGGCGGCAAGGGATCGCGCTGCCCTGCCGATGTGATGCGGCCCGCCTTCGGGCAGGTCCGCATCATCAATCGGCGATCAGGGCAATGGCGATATAGATGAGCAGCAGTGAACCGAAGCCGATCAGCGTGCCAACCACGAACAGGATCCGGACAAGGGTGACGTCCACTCCGAAATAGTCGGAGATGCCTGCGCAGACCCCGGCCAGTTTGCCGTTAGTCTTGTCGAGGCGGAAATCCCGGGTGATCTGGCGGTTTGCACGGTCTGGGCGATCTTCGTTCATGCGACAACTCCGGACATTGCGATGGTGGGGCTGGCCGGCACGATGGCGATGGCCAGGAACATGGCGGAGACCATGATGGACGAAACGGCGGCTGCGAAACGGGCGCCGAAGAGGTTGCTGACTTTCATGAGAAGGCTCCTTTGAACTTTTGTCGGAGGACCATTCCATCCGATGAACAATGCATTGCAACGGGTGTGCCAAACTCGAAAAGCCATGAAATTCAGCGATTGTTAACCGGCGCTGCCCGGGAGAGATGATCTAAAATCCAAACATGTGGCGCAAATTCCCATAGTTCAGGATTCGTCTTAATCGTGGTGCATTTGGCAGTCGGGCGCTATCCGCTGAATTGCATGGCACTTGACCGCATTTCCCTCTCCCGATTTCGCAATCACGAAGCGACGGCGCTCGACGGCACGCGTCAATTCAACCTACTCGTCGGAGAGAATGGGGCAGGCAAAACCAACGTCCTTGAGGCCTTATCCCTGCTTTCACCGGGGCGCGGGTTGCGCTCGGCCCGGTTGGCGGAGATGGCGGGAAACGGCGGACCGGGCGGCTTTGCCATTGGCGCATCGCTGATTGCGGGGGATGCGGAGGACCTGATCCGCATCGGCACCTACACCGAACCCGACCGTCCCAACCGGCGGCTGGTGAAGGTGAACGGAGCTTCGACGACCGCCGCCAGCCTCGGCGAATGGCTGGCGATCGGCTGGCTGACCCCGGCCATGGAACGCCTGTTCACCGACAGCGCCGGAGCGCGGCGACGTTTTCTCGACCGCATGGTGCTGGCGGTGGAACCCGGCCATGCCTCTGTGGCTGCCCGCTACGAACACGCCTTGCGCGAACGTAACCGCCTGCTGGCGGAAGAGGCCCGGCCCGAGGCGGAATGGCTGGAAGCCCTGGAGGCACAGATGGCGCGGCAGGGCGCGGCCCTGATGCAGCAGCGCGCGTCGATCATTTCCGCTGTCGGCGCGGAACTGGCATTGCTGCCCGACGAACCCTTCGCCCGCCCTTCCCTCGCCTATGACACGCAGGTGCCATTCGGCGAAGAGGCGCTCCGTGATGCATTGCGCGTGGGTCGCCCTCGCGATCGTGCCGCAGCACGCAGCCTGACCGGCCCCCATCGGGACGATCTGCTGGTCACGATTGCCGGGCGCGGCGTTCCGGCGGCGATGGGCTCCACCGGCGAACAGAAGGCGCTGCTCATTGCCATGAGCCTCGCCCATGCCGTGCTGGCGGCGCGAGGCCGCCCCGGATTGCTGTTGCTGGACGAAGTGGCGGCCCATCTCGATCCGCTGCGCCGCCGCACCCTTTTCAACCGGCTCCGGACAAGCGGCGCGCAAGTCTGGCTGACCGGCACGGAGATCGCCCCGTTCGAACACATAAGAGCGGAAGCCGCAATCTGGCGCGTCGAAGGCGGCAGGGTCGAACGAATCTCCTGAATTTGCCGCCGCGTCAATCGTCGTTGGCAGAAGCCGCGTCGGGCAAAGCGGCGGCAACATCGTCGGCCGTCGCGGCGACCAGCGCTTCAATGCCTTGCGCCGTCGGGTGGATGCGATCCGCCTGAATCAAATCAGGACGCTGATAAACCGGTTCGAGGAAGAACGGCACCAGCTCCGCACCGTAGCGTTCCGCGAGCTCGGGATAGATTGCGTCATAAGCCTGCTGAAATTCCGGTCCGTAATTCGGCGGCGCGACCAGGCCCATGAGCAGCACCGGAATGTTTCGCGACTGCAACTCCTGCAGCATGGCTTCGAGATTGGCGCGCGTCTCTGCCGGTTCGATGCCGCGCAGCAAATCATTCCCGCCGAGTTCCAAGATCACGAGTTCGGGCTTGCTCTCCTGCGCATCGAGCGTGAAGGCGAGCCGTTGCCGTCCCGCAGCCGTCGTGTCCGCCGACACGCCCGCATTGGCGACGCGTGCATTGATCCCTTGGGCGCGCAAGGCCGCTTCAAGCCGCGCCGGATAGCTTTCATCCGGATCGACATTGTAGCCTGCGAACAGGCTGTTGCCGAAAGCCAGCACATTGCGCTGCGGGCCCATGACCGGCATTTCCGCCGCTGCCGTCGTTCCCGCCGTGGCATCTTCTGCCGTGACGACCGTCGCTGCTTCCTCGCGCTCCGCTTCCGCTCCGCAGGCACTCAGCGCAAGACAGGCGGACACAAGCGCGCAGGCCAATGTGCGGCGAGAGATAATCGACAGACGGCGTTTCATGATCGGCGACCTTCCTTGCTGTTCCGCGCAGCCTATGTCATTCCCGCATCGTGACAAGCCCCTCCGAAAGCTTCGCCAATCGCCCCCACACCGCCATAAGGGCGCGCGACCTCACCCTTACTCTCGGCCAGGCTTCGGCACCTGTCGACATCCTGCGCGGTATCGATCTGGATGTGGAGCGCGGTGAGGTGCTGGCGCTGCTCGGCCCCTCGGGATCGGGCAAATCTTCATTGATGGCCGTGCTGTCCGGACTGGAGCGCGCCAGCGGCGGAACGCTCGATGTGGCAGGCGCGGATTTCCGGGCGATGGACGAGGACGCCCTCGCCATGGCGCGGCGCGGCAGGATCGGCATCGTGCTGCAGGCATTCCACCTTTTGCCGACGATGACCGCGCTGGAAAATGTCGCCACGCCGATGGAGCTTGCTGGCGCGGCAGACGCCCGCCCGCGCGCCGAAGCGGAGTTGCAGGCGGTTGGCCTCGGCCACCGCCTGCACCATTATCCCGCCCAGCTTTCGGGCGGAGAGCAGCAGCGCGTCGCCCTCGCCCGCGCCATCGCGCCGCGCCCGGAACTGATCTTCGCCGACGAACCGACAGGCAATCTCGATGTCACCACCGGCGAGACCATTGTCGAACTTCTCTTCGCCCGCCGGGCTGAAACGGGGGCAACGCTGGTCGTCATCACGCATGACCCCGCCCTCGCCAAACGGTGCAAGCGGGTTCTGACCATGGCCGATGGCCGCATCGCCAGCGACACTGCGGAAGACGCAGGATCAGCGGCGGCGTGAGCGACGGCAGGGTAACAGCCCCGGCACTACGCTGGTCGGATGCCTGGCGGATTGCACGGCGTGATCTGAACGCACGGTTCCGCGGTTTGCGGCTGCTGCTGGTCTGCCTGTTTCTCGGCACCGGCGCGCTCGCTGCCATCGGCACGCTGACCGCAGCGATAGACGGCGAGCTTTCTTCGCGCGGGCAGGAAATTCTCGGGGGCGACCTTCAGATCGAAGTGTGGCAACGCGCGCTGAACAGCGAGGAACTGGGCGCACTTGAAGCATATGGGCAGGTCTCCGGCGGCTCTCGCTGGCAAGCCATGGCCGTCGCTGACGAATCCACCGCACCCGTCGAACTGAAGGCCGTGGACGAGGCGTGGCCGCTCTACGGCACGCTCACGCTGGCCCACGGACGCACCGCCGCCGCGCCTCCACCCGGCAGCGCGTGGCTGGCACAGGGCGCGATTGACCGGCTGGGCATCTCGGTCGGCGACAGCTTCCGCATCGGCAGCGCCGAACTGGTGGCGGCGGGGGTCATCGCGGACGAGCCGGACCGGCTGGGCGAAGGATTCCAGCTCGGCCCCACGATCATCGTCGCCGAAGATCTGCCGGCCCGTGCAGGCCTGCTCGCGCCAGGGGCGATGTATCAGAGCAAGTACCGCGTAGCTTTCACCCCCGACCGCGACCCGCAGGCCGTGCGTGACGAGCTGGAGAGCGGCTTCCCGTCATCCGGCTTCGAGATCGACACGCGCGAACGCGCCGCCCCCGGGGCCGAACGCTTCGTCAGCCGGATGGGCGAATTCCTGACCCTCGTCGGTCTTGCCGCTCTGGTCATAGCGGGCATCGGAATCGGCGGCGGCGTCTCCTCTTATCTGGAGGCTCGGCGAACCAGCATCGCAACCCTGAAGATACTCGGCGCCACCAGCACCGACATTGCCCGCATCTACGCGCTGCAGATCGGGATTGCCGCTCTGGTCGGAACGGTCGCCGGGCTGGTCGTCGGCATGCTGGTCACGCCCCTGCTGGCGCAAGCGCTGGACGGTCTGCTGCCGGTCGAGACGGGCTTTGTCTTCGAACCCGTCGCGTTGCTCGTCGCTGCTGCATATGGACTGCTGGTGGCGCTGGTATTCGCCGCAACCCCGCTGCTGCGGGCGCGGGACTTTCCCGCCATGGCGCTTATGCGTTCGCGTGTCGTGCCCCTTGGCCGCGACCGGCGGGCGCTGGCCTGGGTGGCAGGCGGATTGGCAGCCATCGTGGCCCTCGCGCTGATCGAGGCCAAGCAGCCGCTGCTGTCGGGCGGGTTCCTGCTGGGCGCTGCAGCGGCGCTGGCGTTGCTCGGCCTGCTGGGGATTGGCATCCGGAAGCTGGCGGAGCGCCTGCCCAGCCCCCGTAATCCGCTGCTGCGCAATGCGCTCGCCAATCTGCACCGGCCCGGCGCATCGACCGGAGCGCTGGTGACCGCGCTGGGCTTCGGCCTGTCGGCCTTCGTCCTGCTCGCGGCGGTCCAGACCGCCATCGACGGCAATATCCAGCAGCGCGTTCCTGACGAGGCGCCGGATTATTTCGTTCTCGACATCCCCCGCGACGAGGAAGCCGCTTTCCGCAGCGTTGTGCGCTCCGACCATCCCGACGCCGCGATCCGCACGGTGCCGGCACTGCGCGGAGCCATTCTCGCCTATGGCCCGGAAGGTGCAATGACCCGCGTGGCCGATCTCGAGAAGATCCCCGACGGCGCATGGCCTCTTCGCGGCGAGAGGGGCCTGACCTATTCGGAGGAGGTTCCTGCGGGCAACGTGGTGACAACCGGCGAATGGTGGCCGCAGGGGTGGGACGGCGAGAACCTCGTATCCGTCGATGCGGAACTGGCCGAGGCTGTCGGGCTCGAAATAGGCGACATGCTCACCATCGGCGTTCTGGGCGTAGAGCGAACCGCACGTATCGCCAATTTCCGGCGTATCGATTGGGAAAGCCTCGGCTTCAATTACGTGCTGGTCTTCTCGCCCAATACGCTCGCCGATGCGCCGCATAATCTGGCTGCAACGATCGACTTGCCCGACGGCGCAGCGGCCGGGCCGCTGCTGCGCCGATTGGTGAACCAGTTCCCGTCCAGCTCCGTCATCGAAATCGGACAGGTGCTGGCAGAGGCCCGCGTCATCTTGGGGCAGGTCGGACTGGCGACGCTGGCTGCGGCCTCCGTGGCGGTACTGGCCGGACTGGCAGTGCTGATGGGGGCAATCGCCGCCGCCCGCGCCGCGCGTACTTACGATACGGTGATCTTCCGTGTGCTGGGGGCAAGCCGCAAACAGGTGCTGATCATGCAGCTGCTGGAATATGGCGCCCTGGCCCTCATCCTTGCGGTCGTTGCACTTGGGCTTGGAAGCGGGCTGGCATGGCTGGTCATCACCCAGCTGTTCGAATTCGACTGGCTGCCCGACTGGGGCTGGATCCTGGCTGTGCTCGGCGCCGGACTGGCGCTTGTCCTCGCCTTCGCACTCGCCGGATCATTGCCGTTGCTGCGCGCGCGTCCCGCCCAGGCACTCCGCACCTTGTGACACGATCTTTGTTGCAGCCGCCTCTGCCCATCATTACTCCCGCAGACATAGGATGTGATCGACACCTTCGTTGCACATCTTGTGAATGAGAGAGGGATCGGGATGTCTCATCCGGCAAATGCAATCGGCGAAAAGGTTCTCGAGGTCTACAAGAAGGAGAACCCTTCGACTTACAAGATCGAGGAAGACCATGCCGCTTTTGAAAAGCTGCGCATTTTCGCCGACGATCTCTATACGCATTCCCTGAAACTTTTGCCGCGCGTATTCAATGGTGCCGATCTGCTTGAATTCGGATCAGGAACCGGCGAACGCTCCCTTGCTTACCTGCGTTGGGGAGCAAAATGCACCTTCGTGGATATGAACGAGGAAGCAATCGCCAGAGCGCGTTTCCTGTTCGAGAAATTCGAACCCTCCGCGCAATATGAATTCGTACGCGGCGAATTGTTCAATTACAGAAGCGAACGGCTGTACGACATCACGGCAAGCTGCGGCGTCATCCATCATACCGACGACAAGGCTGCGGCCTTTGCGCATCAGGTTTCCTTTCTGAAGCCGGGCGGCATCAACATCCTCGGGATCGGTTCTGCGGCCGGGTCGATCCAGCGTAATCTGCAACGCCACATCATCTATACCTTCGCCGGGCGAGACGAAGAAGCCATTCAGCGGGTGGCCAATGATTTGTTCGAGGAGCATCTCGACAGGGCTGAAAAGCTGGGCGGCCGCGCTCGCAAGGCGGTAATTTTTGACACTTACGTGAACCCGCGAATGGACTTCGTTTCCGTAGCGGACATCGTCAGCTGGCATCGTCAGAATGGCTTGAAGCTCTTTACCAGTTGGCCGCCCGTCACACCCGCTGTGCTAGCCGACAATCTGGCAAACCGCACCGATCTGCGCGCCTTCCCCGAAGTGCTCAGCAATCCTGAATGGTTGTGGGCGACCCAGAAGGGAGACGATTCCGAGTTCCTGGCAGAGATGGAAATCAGGGTTGCGCCATTCAACAGCGCTTTCCGCGAACTGGCGGATTCGATCAATGACGTTCGTGCAGAGCAACTGAATCCGACTGAAATCCTCGGTGAGGTCGAAAGATGCCGCGAACTGGCGGACGTTCGCCACGACAGGACGTTGCGTGACATACGTGGACTTGGGCCGTGGCTGGATGAAGTCGCCACGGTCATGCAGGCGATAGAGCGCAAGGATTACGAGGGAACCCGCGATGCCGTTCTAGCCTGCAAACATCTGTTCCGTGGCCGGCAGGGTATCGGCCTGAATTATTTCGTGGGGATAAAGGAGTAGAAAGGCGAAAGACGCTTTCTCTTCTTGCCAGGCAAACTGCACAACAAAAAAAAGGGGCCGCGAACGGCCCCTTTTCCTTGCGGAACAGCTCCGATCAGAAGCGATAACGAACGGAACCGCCATAGGTACGCGGCTGGTTGGGATAGCCCGAAAGCGACCCCGCCTGTGCCACGGAGTCGAACACTGACAGCAGGTAACGATCGTTCAGCAGGTTCCGGCCCCAGGCGGAGATTTCCAGCCCGTTTTCGAAAGCAATGGTCAGCGACGCATTCACGTCGTCCACCTGGCGGCGGAACGGACGCGCCGCGGCAATCGCCGCCGCCTGTCCACCGGCAAGGAACCCGGGCAGGCCATCGATGATCTGCGTTTCGGATTCGTAATGGTAGTCCCCGCGCAGGATCACGCGGTCGCCATTGCCGAGTTCCTTGTCATACTGCGCCGCAAAAGTAGCGGACAGTTCGGGGATTCCGGCCACCTGGAAGCCCGAGAGGTCGCCGATCGCGCTGTTCGGGAAGCTGTCGTATTTCGGGTTCAGATAGGTGAACGACGTGTTGAGCGTCAGTTCGTCCGACGGGCGGGCGATGCCTTCAAATTCGATGCCGAAGGTTTCCTGCAGACCGGCATTCGCCAGCGCAAAGCCGGTGCCGGTGAAGATGTTCGACTGGAAGCCGTCGATCTCCTGCTGGAACACGGTCAGGTTCGCGCCCGCAAAACCCCAATCGGCCTTGATTCCGGCTTCATAGACGGTCGATTCCTCAGGTCCTGCAAAACGCGAACCGGTCGTCAGATTGGGCAGGAGCAGCCCGGCCTGCGTCAGCGCGGCTATGTCGCTGGCCAGCGGACGGCTGTCGCGCGACAGGTTGAAGGAACTCGCCTTGAAACCGGTCGCGTAGGAAGCATAGACGTTGATCTGGCGCGACACGTCATAAGCGAGACGAATGGTGTAGCTGAAATTGTCGTCGTCGGTCCGGCCATCCTCGACGGCATTCGGCACGTTGAGGAACGGCGGCTGGAACTGGAGGCTGCGCAAGGCGATCAGCGGGTTCAATGCCGGGTTGAGGTCGTTCGCATCGGCGAAAGCCTGCACTCCAGCCGAGACTGCCCCGAAGCCCGCCGGATTGGCTGCGGCGAATGCGCCGATTTCCGCTGCCGTGGCAGGGCGTCCGAGGCCGAGAAGCCCGCCGACCTGCTGCGACAGGCCCTGCTGGAAGATACCCGCATTGCCGATGGCCCGCAGATTCAGCCCGGAGAAGACGTCACCGGAAATCACGTTCGTGGTGATCGCCTTCTTGTCGTTGGTGTAATTGCCGCCCAGCGTCAGCGTCAGCCCGTCGATCAGTTCGAAATCGACCTGACCGAAGGCGCTATAAGCCTCATTGGTCAGATTGTAGCTTTCGTCCGAACCCTGCCCGTCGGCAAAGAACTGCCCCTGGAAGCGAGTGGGGTCACCGAGGATCGTACCGATCGTGCCTTCGAGCAAGGGCACGTTGAATGCGCCGTTCGATGCACCCTGGATGAGCAGGTCGGCATAGGGGCGGAAATCGTCGCCGAACTGCAACTGGCTGAACTGGTCGACTTCCTCGTTGAAGTAATAGCCGCCCAGCAGCAGGCTGATCCGGTCGGTGATGTCACCCGCCAGGCGCAGTTCCTGCGTGAAAGTGTCGATGGCGATATCGTCCGACTTGCGGCCGATCAGGTCGGCGCTGGTGAAGTCGGCATCCTGGTTGGTGAAGGCGCGCGATTCGCGATAGGCGGTGATCGAGGTCAGCGTGAAGTCGCCGAGTTCGTAGTCGAGCTGGCCCGAAATGCCGTAATTCTCGATGTCGTTGAGCGAGTCGAAATTGTTGTAGATGACGTCGTCGAAACGATCCGCCGGGTCGTTGACGCGGCCACCGACGGCAAAGACCGCCTGCGTTGCGGGTGACTGGCGCAGATTGATGACGCCGCAGCAGAGTTCATCGACCTTGTCGTAATCGGCGATGATACGCGCTCGAAGCGGCCCGCCGTTTTCGAACAGTGCCTGTCCGCGCACGAACCAGCGATCGCGGTCGTTCACATCGTTGCCGGTGTTGGCGTCGAACAGATAGCCGTCGCGCTTGTTGATGCCGCCAGCCAGGCTGACTGCAACCGAATCGGTGATCGGGCCGGTCAGCAGACCTTTGAGCACCTTCGAATCGAAATTGCCGTAGGAGGCATCGACCTGCCCGCCGAAGCTGAACTCAGGCTCCTGCGTGACGATGGAGATGACGCCAGCCGAGGCATTCTTGCCGAACAGGGTGGACTGCGGCCCGCGCAGAACCTCGATCCGGGCAACGTCGGGAAGATCGGAGATCTGCGATGCCGTGCGGCTGCGATAGACGCCGTCGACGAACACGCCGACCGAAGGTTCGATACCGGCATTGTTCGCGCCATTGCCGAAGCCGCGAATGATGAAGTTGGTGTTGGCGGAGCTTTGCAGCTGCTGAACCCGCAGCGACGGCACGACCGACTGCAGATCCTGCAGGTCGCGGATTTGAGCGCGCTCGAGCGTTTCCGCCGTCGTCACCGTGACGGCGACCGGAATTTCCTGCAACGTCTGGGCGCGCTTCGTTGCGGTCACGACGATCTGGTTGCCGACTGCCGAATCCTGGCTCAGTTCGAAATTGTCATCGTCGGGGTTGGGTTCGGCGGGGTTCACTTCCTGGGCGAAAGCGACGCCGGGAAGAAGGAAAGCAAAGGCGGCGGCGCCGGACAGAAGGGCGGCACGATTCATGGTCTTCAAAGCTGGACATCCTCATGATTACGGCGCTTTCGTCACATGGCTGTCACACGGAACTGCCAAGTCCTGAGCACTCGTTTCTGGGCGCGGGATAAGGCTGGGTTCATCATATCTCAAGCAGGAACGGCAATTATCGTTCAAACGGCCGCGCGAATGTTGCCGCTTCGACACAGCGCTGCGCTTGCTGCATCGCACCATATCGGCTAGAGACGCGCGCGACTGCCGGATCACGGCCGGTTCGCGGTTCGCCATAGCGGCAGCCGCATTCGTTCACGGCCTCGTTTCCGGCGCCAGCAGGCAACCATACTAACACGAAAGTTCCCCAGGCGATGACCGCTTCCTTACGCAATGTGGCGATTATCGCCCACGTCGATCACGGCAAGACCACACTTGTCGACCAGCTCTTCCGTCAGTCCGGCACCTTCCGCGAAAATCAGCGGGTCGAGGAACGGGCGATGGATTCGAACGATCTGGAAAAGGAACGCGGGATCACCATTCTCGCCAAGTGCACCAGTGTCGAATGGAACGACATGCGCATCAACATCGTCGATACGCCCGGCCACGCCGATTTCGGCGGTGAGGTTGAGCGCATCCTGTCGATGGTCGATGGCGTTATCCTGCTGGTCGACAGCAGCGAAGGCGCGATGCCGCAGACCAAGTTCGTCACCGGCAAGGCGCTGGCGCTGGGGCTGAAGCCCATCGTCGTCGTCAACAAGATCGACCGCCCCGATGGCCGCCCGCAGGAAGTGCTGGACGAGGTCTTCGACCTGTTCGTCAGCCTGGATGCGAATGACGAACAGCTCGACTTCCCCGTGCTCTACGCCTCTGGCCGTAACGGCTACGCCAGCACCGACATGGAAGCGCGCGAGGGCGATCTGACGCCGCTGTTCGAGAAGATCGTCGAGCATGTTCCTGCACCGGCAGCGGACAAGGACGGCCCGTTCAAGTTCCTCGTCACCCTGCTCGACCGTGACAATTTCCTTGGCCGCATCCTCACCGGCCTGGTTGCCAGCGGGTCGATCAAGGTGAACGATCCGATTCACGCGCTGAACAATGACGGCAAGGTCGTCGAAGCCGGCCGTGCATCCAAGATCCTCGCGTTCCGCGGGTTGGAACGCGTCCCGGTCGAACAGGCGAATGCCGGTGACATCATCTCCATTGCGGGCATGACCACGGCGACCGTGGCCGACACCATCGCCAACCCCGAAGTGACCGAACCGCTGCACGCGCAGCCGATCGACCCGCCGACGCTGTCGATGCGCTTCTCCGTGAACGACAGCCCGATGGCCGGCCGCGAAGGCACCAAGGTGACCAGCCGCATGATCCGCGACCGCCTGGCGCGCGAAGCGGAAAGCAATGTCGCCATCCGTGTTACCGAAAGCGCCGACAAGGACAGCTTCGAAGTCGCAGGCCGCGGCGAATTGCAGCTGGGCGTGCTCATCGAAACGATGCGCCGCGAAGGCTTCGAACTCGGCATCAGCCGCCCCCGCGTGCTGTTCCAGACGGACGAGAACGGCAACCGCACCGAACCTTATGAAACCGTCGTCATTGACGTGGACGAGGAACATTCGGGAACGGTCGTGGAAAAGATGGCGGCCCGCAAGGGCGAGATGACCGACATGCGCCCCAGCGGCGGCGGCAAGACCCGGATCACCTTCTCCGCACCCTCGCGCGGGCTGATCGGCTATCACGGCGAATTTCTGTCCGACACGCGCGGCACCGGCATCATGAACCGGCTGTTCGAGAAGTACGGTCCATACAAGGGGACGATCGAAGGCCGCGCCAATGGCGTGCTCATTTCAAACGGAACGGGCGAAGCGGTCGGTTACGCGCTGAATGCGCTGGAAGATCGGGGCGAGTTGATGATCGTGCCGCAGCAGAAGATCTACGAAGGCATGATCATCGGCGAAAATGCGAAGCCGCAGGATCTCGAAGTCAACCCGATGAAGTCGAAGCAGCTCACCAACTTCCGCTCCACGGGCAAGGACGATGCCATTCGCCTGACCCCGCCGCGCGTGATGACGCTGGAACAGGCCATCGCCTATATCGACAATGATGAAATGGTCGAAGTGACGCCGGAAACGATCCGCCTGCGCAAGGCCATCCTCGATCCGAACGAGCGCAAGAAGGCGAGCCGCCGCGTCGAGGACTGATATCGAGGCGTTTGGGCGTCGGTTCCATCAGGTGACAAAGCCGCACATCTGCTACTTGCAGTTGTGCGGCTTCTGTTTTGGCAGATGAATTCAGAGCGTTCTCTCGGCGATGACCATCAACCCGAACAGCGCAGCCCCGGCGCCGAACGGCAGGAAGCGGCTGTCGCGATCTTCGGGCAGTTCCTCCTTCAGCACGTTGAGAATGATCCCGCCCGATACGAAGGCGAACACGCAACCGATCGCGATCGGTGGCAGTTCGACATGTAATCCGGCCAGCCACCCGCCCATCACCGCGGCGACGATGATCCATCGCCCGATCTTGTCGTAAGCTTCCGCATGATCGCGCCGCATGCCGAGATCGGCAGTGACGAAATGCAGCACCATCGCGCCGAAATAAAGAATGAGCGAGACCGCCCCCATCTCCTCGCGATTGTTGAGCAAATAGCCGATCAGGAAGTTGAGCACCGAGAAACTGGCGATGTGCAGCCACAGCACATCCTCCCTCATCCGGTCGCCCTCGCCACGGTGGCGGCTCTCCTGCCGGGATTGCCGCACTCTGCGCTCCAGCCCGAAAAACACCATCAGACCTAGAAGACCGAGGCCGTAAACGAGGCTTTCCACCCTGACCGGATCACGACCCGCAATAGACGAAATCTCCGCCGAATGGGCGCCCAGGTCGGGCAGAACATGCAGGAAGACATAGGAAACCGCCACCCCACCGGCAAAGGAGAGGAAGCGGTTGCGCGGCAGGCTTTCGAGCCATTCCAGCCTCCCGATAAACAGATGGATCGCCGCGAAACCCAGGGCCATCGCCGCTGTCACCAGAGTTAGGGAAAGGGCCGCCATACGGCCTGCCAACGGTCCGCCGCTGTGAGGGTTCCGCCCGCCGCTGGTGACAATGCGTCCGCCATTCCCTATTGCCCCGGCCATGCAGACCGGAACCCTGATCTCCCTCGCTCTCTATTTCATCCTGATGATCGCCATCGGTCTTTACGCATGGCGCAAATCCACCGCCGACAGCGAAGGCTATCTCCTCGGAGGGCGGAACCTGCATCCTGCCGTGGCGGCGCTGTCCGCCGGCGCATCGGACATGTCTGGCTGGCTGCTCCTCGGCCTGCCGGGTGCGCTGTATGCGGCGGGGCTGGTCGAGGCCTGGATCGGCATCGGCCTGTTCGTCGGCGCTTTCGCGAACTGGATCATCGTCGCCCCTCGCTTGCGCCGCCAGACGGAGGATTTCGGCAATGCGCTGACCATTCCGCAATTCCTGGCAAACAAGTTCCCCGATCGTGCCATCGCCTTGCGGGTGACCAGCGCGATCATCATCGTGCTGTTCTTCACCGTCTATACGGCGGCGGGCCTCGTCGGCGGGGGCAAATTGTTCGTGACCAGCTTCGCCAATCTGTTCGGCGATACGGGTATGAGCGACTACATGACCGGCATCTGGCTGACGGCCGGCGTGGTGCTCGCCTACACGATGGTCGGTGGGTTCCTGGCTGTGAGCCTGACCGACTTCGTGCAGGGCTGCATCATGGTTGTCGCGTTGGTGTTGATGCCACTGGTGGTCATGTTCGGGCCCGGAGGCAGCGCGGGTGAATCGCTCACCACCGTGCAACCCGGCTTTCTCAGCCTGACCGAAGGACTGACGGCAATCGGTTTCCTGTCGGCGGTGACATGGGGTCTCGGCTATTTCGGTCAGCCGCACATCATCGTGCGCTTCATGGCCGTGCGTAGCGTGGAAGACGTGGCGACCGCGCGCAATATTGGCATGATCTGGATGGGCGTCGCGCTGATCGGCGCGCTGGGCGTGGGTCTGGCTGGCCGCGCATATGTGCAGCGCAACGGCATAGTGGTCGAAGACCCTGAAACCATTTTTATCGTACTGGCCGAGCTGCTGTTCAACCCGCTGATCACCGGCTTCCTGCTCGCAGCATTGCTGGCCGCGATCATGAGCACGATTTCCTCGCAATTGCTCGTTTCGTCGAGTTCGCTGACCGAGGATTTCTATCGCCTGTTCCTGCGCAAGACTGCAAGCGAGAGAGAAATTGTGAACGTGGGCAGGCTGTGCGTTGCGCTGGTGGCGCTTGCCGCCATTGCCATCGCTGCCGATCCCGAGAGCGAGGTGCTGGGCCTCGTCTCCAATGCCTGGGCCGGATTCGGCGCGGCGTTCGGGCCGCTGATTATTCTGGCGCTGACCTGGCCGCGCATGACCGGTTCCGGGGCGCTGGCAGGGCTGATCACTGGCGCGGTGGTGGTGATCGTCTGGATCGCAGCGGGCTGGAACGCCTCATTCGCAGGCGGCGAAGGCATTTACGAGATCATCCCGGGTTTCATCGCCGCATGGCTCGCCATTGTCGTGGTCAGCCGCATGACCGCAGCTTCCGCACCGCCCGTCGCGTCACCGGTGCAGCGTTAGAGGAAGGTTCAGGCCCGCCGGGCCAATTGGGAGGTAATGAGGAACTTGCGAAAATCTGCGCCTGTCATGGCCCTGATCGGCGCGATTGCCCTTTCCGGCTGCTCCCTTCTGCCAGCGGGTCGCAGCGCGCCGGATGACCAGCCGAGCGCTTCATCCGCTACCCGCGCTCCGCCAGTCGCGCGCGGCCCCGTCGTGCGGAGCCCGGATGCGGCCCGCTGCATCGCCAATCTCGACAATGTCGGCGCGAAGTTCAGCCCCTTGCCCGATCGCTATTACGGCGCGGGATGTTCGGTTCTGGGCAGCGTGCAACTGAACGCCCTGCAGGGCGATACGAGCGATTTCGGCCTCAGCAACATAGGCCCGATTACCTGCCCGCTGGCGGAAGCCACGGCAGGTTGGGCCCGCTACGGTGTCGACCGTGCGGCGCGGCAGATCCTCGGCAGCGGATTGCTGCGGATCGAGACTTTCGGCAGCTATTCCTGCCGCAATATCGCCGGTTCGGGCCGCCGTAGTTCCCATTCGAGTGCCGAGGCCGTGGACGTCAGCGCCTTCGTCCTGAAGGATGGTCGACGGATCGTCCTGGCAGACGACTGGAACGGCGGCGATCCGCGTCGCCGCCAGTTCCTTCGGATTGTCCAGCAGAGCGCCTGCAAGCGCTTCGGTACCGTGCTCGGCCCCGAATACAACGCCGCGCACCGGGATCATTTCCACATCGAGCGCACCGGCGACAGCTTCTGCCGCTGACGGAGCGGCGGACATCAGGCTTCCTGCACATCCTCCAGCTGTGCTTCCAGCCGCAGACGCACCGCGTCGGCCGCGTGGTTCGCGCCCAGCTTGCTCATCATGTTGGCCCGGTGAATTTCGACGGTTCGCGGGCTGATATCGAGTTCGCGGGCGATGTTCTTGTTGCTGCTGCCGCGGCTCAGCCAATCCAGCACCTCGCGCTCATGCCCGGACAGTGCCGACAATCGCCCGCGCGCCTCGATCATCCGGCGACGCGCCTAGCCAAAGGCTTCGGCTTCCTCCGTCACATTGATCAAGGTGTTCTCCAGCCTGGCTGGGTCCAGCGGCAGCGGCAGATAATCGAGCGCACCCGCCTTCATTGCGGTGACAATGGTGGTGACATCGGGCTCCTCTCCCAGCGCCACGATGGGCAGCCATAACCCTTGCGTCACCAGATGGGCCAAGATCGCGGGAACGCCGCCTTCGGACCGGTCGTCTTCGACAAGGACAATGCCATTGCGCGGAGGATGGCGCAGCAACTCCTGCGGATCGGCATAGACCTCGGCGTGATGGCCGAGGGCGAATGCAATGCGGGCGAGTTCGGCCCGCAGGCGACTGGTGGCTGTTACGAAGTGGAGTGTGGTTCGCTGTGTCATGCCCGCAACTTGCCGCGAGCAGCGGACGGGCGCATTCCGGAGTGCCGCCAATGCGGAGGTTTAGGAAGGGGCATTCCCTTTCAAGTCGGGCGCGACCGCCTTTGCGGTTTCGTCCATTTTCGATCCAATGGCTCCGCAGATTCGCGTATCGGCACCTAGGCACAGATCCTTACGGCTGATTACTTGGTGTAAAGGCTGTAATCCGGCAAAGAGTGGAAGGCTGTGCGAAGTGCCTCCCCCCAGCCTGAGGAGATCGCGTCGAAATACGGATCGTCGGCGGAAATACGCCGTTCATGCGCCGGTTCGAACCGGTCGCGCCCGATCACCATCAGGTCGAGCGGCAGCCCGACCGACAGATTCGCCTTCAGCGTCGAATCGAAGGACACCATCAGCAGTTTGACCGCATCCTCGAAGCTCATGTCGCGCTCATACGCGCGCAGGATGATTGGTCGCCCGTATTTCGTCTCGCCGATCTGGAAGAAGGGCGTGTCGAAGCTGGCCTCGATGAAATTACCTTCGGGATAAATCATGAACAGGCGCGGTTCCATGCCTGCGATCTGCCCGGCCAGGATGATCGAGGCGGTGAAACGCCCCTTGCCCCGTGCGCCGTTCGCCTCCTGCCGATCCTCGATGGTTTCGCGCAGCAGATGCCCGATCTCCGTCGCGACGTTGAACATGGTGGGCGCATCGAGCAGCGAATTTTTGCGCTCCTCAGGGGTCTTGGTGCGTTCCTCCAGCTGGCTGATCACGGCCTGTGTCGTGGCCAGATTGCCCGCCGTCATCACGGCCAGCACCCGTTCGCCCGGCACCGACCAGTGGAACATCTTGCGGAATACGGAAATATTGTCGACGCCCGAATTGGTCCTCGTGTCGCTCATCAGAACAAGACCTTTATCGAGCACCATGCCCACGCAATATGTCATACAAATCCTTCTGGCCGCGCGATCAGTCGTCTGCCGGCGCGATTAGACCGACGGCCTATTGTTGTTCGTTCTGCTGCTGTTCGACAGCGACATCGACATGCAGTTCCTGCGTGTTCGTGCCGAAGGTGATGCCCGTGATTGGTGCCGCATCGCGGTAATCGCGCCCCGTCGCCACACGCACATAGCGGGGATCGGGGCTGATTCCGTTGGAAATATCGAAGCCCACCCAGCCAAGCCCTTCGACATGCGCCTCTGCCCAGGCATGGGTCGCTTCCTGGTCGATACGGTCGTTCATCATCAGATAGCCGCTGACGTAGCGGGCCGGAATGTCGTGCATCCGTGCCGCGCCGATGAAAATCTGGGCGTGATCCTGGCAGACGCCGTGGCCGAGTTGAACCGCTTCTTCCGCCGTGGTTTCGACGCCGGTCTGCCCGGTGGTGTAGGTCACGCGTTCGCGGATGCGTTCGGACAGGGCGTGCAGGAAGTCGAGCTTCTCATCATCGTCGCGGCGCAGATCGCGGATCATGTCGGTAACACGCGCGCCGGGCCGGGTCAGCGGCGTCTGCGCCAGGAAGCTCCACAAGGGCAGGTGACCGGAATGCCGCCCGATCACGCCCGCATTGTCATGGGTGTCGACCCGGCCTTCGCATTCGATGACGACCTCGCGCGCGCCTTCCTCCACAGCGACCAGCGTCACGTGGTTGAAATGCTGATCGTCATATTCCAGCTCGGGGTGGGCATTCTGATAGCGCATGTCCCATGACAATATCTTCTGCCCCTGCGTTTCTTTCGGGGTCAGCCGCAGGCGCTGCAGCGCGTGGACAACCGGCTCCGTGAAGACGTAGCGGGTGGTATGGCGGATCGACAGGCGCATCAGCGGAGGAACCTGTAGTCTTCGGCAATCGCGGCGGCGATGCCTGCATTGCTCGCCATGAATTCGAGCAGGAACTGGTGAAGGCCCATGTCGAAAATCTCCTCGATGGTGAGCGATGACAATTGCGTGTCGGCCTGCCGCATCAATTCGTTGCTACGCCCTTCGCGTCCATGAATACGGGCAAGAGCGGCGAGATTCTGGCGCAACGCGGACTGGCAGAAAGCGAGGCTGCGGGGGAATCGGTCATCGAGCACCAGGAATTCGACGATGCCACGCGCATCGATATTGCCAGCATTGATCCAGCGATAGGCCCGGTCGCCGGAAACCGATCGCAGAACGGTATCCCATTGTCCCGTGTCGAGGCTGGAGCCAACGTAGGACAGCGAGGGCAGCAACAGGTAATATTTGATGTCCAGAATGCGCGAGGTGCTGTCGAAACGTTCGATGAAAGTTCCGGCACGGGCGAAATGGAAGCTTTCATCGCGCAGCATCGACCCGGTCATCGCGCCATGCGCCAGCGTTCCGGCCCGGCGGACCATCGCGATGGCCTCGCCCACATGGTTCTGCCCGACGGGGCGCGACAGCAGGTCGCGGATGTCCATCCAGCTTTCGTTGATCGCCTCCCATACCTCGCCGCTGATGGCGTTGCGGGCAAGGCGCGCGTTGGTGCGGATGCGGTCGAACATCTCGGTCACGCTGGCGGGATTGTCGCGGTCGCGCAGGATGAAGTTCCAGGCCTGCACACCGGTATAGGTGCCGTGCTTCGCTTCATAACCGCTCTTCTGCCCGGCAGTGGAGATGACGGAGCGCCATTCCTCCTCTGCCGTCACCGAATCGCGGGTCAGCGCCATGCGCAGGCCGGCATCGAGCAGGCGCGCTGTATTCTCTACCCGTTCGAGGTAGCGGAACATCCAGAACAGGCCATTGGCTGTGCGTCCAAGCATCAGGAGAGACCCTCCTGCTTTGCGGCGCCATAGGACGAATGCATGTCTTGCAGCACGATCATTCCTTCAGCACCCAGGTATCCTTGGTGCCGCCGCCCTGGCTGGAATTGACCACCAGCGACCCCTTTTTCATCGCCACGCGGGTCAATCCCCCTGGCGTGATGTCGATCTTGTCTGGCGAAACCAGGACGAAGGGCCGCAGATCGACATGGCGGGGCGCGAGGCCGGACTTGGTGAAGACCGGGCAGGTCGAAAGCGCCAGCGTCGGCTGGGCAATGTAATTCTCCGGCTTTGCCTCGATCTTCTTCCGGAAATCCGCCACTTCCTTGCGGGTGGAGGTCGGGCCGATCAGCATCCCGTAGCCGCCCGAACCATGCACTTCCTTCACCACCAGTTCGGACAGATTGTCGAGCACATAGGCGAGGCTGTCCTTCTCGCTGCAGCGCCATGTCTGCACGTTCGGCAGCAAGGGCTTTTCACCAGTGTAGAATTCGACGATTTCCGGCATGAAGGAATAGATCGCCTTGTCGTCGCAGACCCCGGTCCCGGGTGCGTTGGCGATTGTCACATTCCCTGCGCGGTAGACATCCATGATGCCCGGTACGCCGAGTACGCTGCTGGAATTGAAGGTCAGCGGGTCGAGGAATTCGTCATCTACCCGGCGGTAGATCACATCGACCGTGCGATAGCCGCTGGTCGTGCGCATCTTCACCTTGCCGTCCACGACGCGCAGGTCCGTTCCCTCGACCAGTTCAGCGCCCATCTGGTCGGCGAGGAAGGCGTGTTCGAAATAGGCGCTGTTGTAGATGCCGGGTGTCAGCACCGCGACGACCGGCTTTCCCCTGGTGCCCGGCGGCGCGCAGGCGGCGAGGCTTTTGGCCAGGCGGCGGGGATAGTCCGAGACGGTTTCGACCGGCACACGGGTGAACAATTCGGGGAACATCGCCATCATGGTTTCGCGGTTCTCCAGCATGTAGGACACGCCGGAAGGTGTGCGGGCATTGTCTTCCAGCACGAAGAATTCGTCCGGGCCGGTTCGTACCAGATCGATGCCGACGATATGCGTGTAGATGCCGCCGGGCGGCGTGAAGCCGACCATGTTCGGCAGCCACGCTTCGTTGCCCCGGAAGAGCCGTTCGGGCACGCGGCCTGCCCGGATGATCTCCTGCCGGTGGTAGAGATCGTGCATGAAGGCGTTCAGCGCCTTGACCCGCTGTTCGATACCGCGGGTAACCCGGCGCCATTCGCCGCCATCGATGATGCGCGGCACCATGTCGAAGGGGATCAGCCGTTCCTCGGCCTCGTCCTCGCCATAGACGTTGAAGGTAATGCCAGTACGGCGGAAGTTCTTTTCCGCTTCCGAATTCTTGCGGTGCAGGAGCCGGGTCTCCTGTTCGTCGAACCAGTTGCAATAGCCTTCGTAAGCCGGGCGGACAGCGCCCTGTGCCGTCCGCATCTCGTCGAAATTCGCTGCTGGTTCGCTCATGAATCTCCGCTCGGTATCCCTGTTACTGCACGGCGGCGACCTGTTGGCCTGACGCATTCACCGGGCTGGAAAGTGCGCCGCCGTTCGACGTGCGCTTCAGGAATAGAAGGTTTCAGAGCGTCTCAAGTTCCCGCAGCACCGTCCGGATGGCCTCGCCGGAATAGGTAAATCCCATGTGGGTGCAGGTCAAAGCCACCGCCCGGTCGCGCTCACCGTCGAGGCCTGCAGCGCTCTCCACGGCGACGATCCCGTCGTTCGGGCTGAACAGGGCGACGGTCGGCACAGGCGGCTTCTCCGCAGGCACGGTATCGATGGGCGGGCTGTCGACGCGGTGGCCTGTGACCATCTGATAGGCTCGCCAGGCATTGTTCGCGCGCGGACTTCCCGAAAAAGGGCTGCCCATCGTGATGACCTTGGCGACCTTGTCGGGGTGGCGCTTCGCCAGCTCGCGGGCGAAAATGCCGCCGAGGCTCCATCCGACGAGGAACACCTTCCCCTGCCCGCGCTCGTGCAGATCGACGAGGCGCTCTTCCAGCTTCTCGAAGCGTTCGGGTGCGAAGCCCATGTTGAAGCCCTGCCCCCATCGTTTTACCGTGTGGCCTGCCCGCTCAAGATGCTGGGCCATGTAGCGCATGCGCAATGGGTGAGCGCCGAAGCCGGGAAGCAGCATCACCATGCGCGGATGCGTGGCGCGGCGGACCTCGACATTGCGGATCAGGCGCCGCGCCGGTTCGAGAAAATGGCCGAGTTCGCGGAGCATCTTGCTCAAGGGAGGGCTGGGCGCGTCGTCCTCCACAACTTCGCGGGCGAGCCTGATGCGATGAGCAACCGAGATGTAACGTTCCTTCGGCCCTGCTCCGCTTTCGTCGGAGGTCTGCCGCTCGTCGGTTTGAGAGGGATCGGTCACATCCACATGGCTCTATCACCCAGCCGCTTCTGATTGACAAGCGACTTGACACCGGTTGCCAGCTTGAGCGTCGAACCCCATATTCGCGCCCATGGCCGAACTCGTAATCCGTCGCGGACTGGAAGAACCAGACACTAGCCACGACTTCATCCCCCACCGCCCCGACCGCCCGGCAAAGACCATGCCGGGCAAACGCTTCGAACTCGTCTCCGATTACCAGGCGGCAGGCGACCAGCCGCGCGCCATCGGCGAGTTGGTGGAGGCGGCGAGGAACGGCGACCAGACCCAGGTCCTGCTGGGTGTGACCGGCAGCGGCAAGACCTTCACCATGGCGCGCGTGATCGAGGAATTGCAGCGCCCGGCGCTGATCCTTGCGCCCAACAAGATCCTGGCCGCGCAGCTTTATGGCGAATTCAAGAGCTTCTTTCCGAACAACGCTGTCGAATATTTCGTCAGCTATTATGATTATTATCAGCCCGAAGCCTATGTGCCGCGCAGCGATACCTATATCGAGAAGGAATCGAGCACGAACGAGGCCATCGACCGGATGCGGCATTCCGCCACAAGGTCGCTGCTCGAACGCGACGATGTGATTATCGTGGCCAGCGTCTCCTGCCTCTACGGTATCGGTTCGGTCGAAACCTATTCGGCCATGATCTTCGACATCAAGAAGGGCGAGAGCGTCGACCAGCGCGAGTTGATCCGCAAGCTGGTGGCCTTGCAGTACAAGCGCAACGACGTCGCTTTCGCCCGCGGCAATTTTCGCGTGCGCGGCGACAATCTGGAGATTTTCCCGAGCCATTACGAGGATGTCGCCTGGCGTGTCAGCTTCTTCGGCGACGACATCGAGTCGATCAGCGAATTCGATCCGCTGACGGGCAAGACGGGTGCGGATCTCAGTGCGGTGCGGGTCTATGCGAACTCGCATTACGTCACCCCCGGCCCCACGATGAAGCAGGCAACTGCCGCCATCCGCTTCGAGCTGGAAGAACGGCTGAAGGAACTGCATGCCGAAGGGCTGCTGCTGGAAGCGCAGCGGCTGGAACAGCGCGTCAATTTCGACCTCGAGATGATCGCCGCCACAGGCAGCTGCGCGGGAATCGAGAACTATTCCCGCTTCCTGACGGGCCGCCTGCCCGGCGAACCGCCGCCAACCCTGTTCGAATATATTCCCGAGAACGCACTACTGTTCGTCGATGAAAGCCACCAGACGGTGCCGCAGATCGGCGCGATGTCAAAGGGCGACCACCGGCGGAAGCTGACGCTGGCCGAATATGGCTTCCGCCTGCCGAGCTGCATCGACAACCGGCCCCTGCGCTTCAACGAATGGGACGCGATGCGCCCGCAGACCTTCGCTGTCTCCGCGACGCCCGGCGGCTGGGAAATGGAGCAGACCGGAGGCGTCTTTGCCGAACAGGTCATCCGCCCGACCGGCTTGATCGATCCGCCGGTCGATATCCGCCCGGTGGAGGACCAGGTGCAGGATTGCATCGAGGAATGCCGCAAGACCGCTCAGGCGGGTTATCGCACGCTGGTCACGACCCTCACCAAGCGCATGTCGGAAGATTTGACTGAGTTCATGCACGAGGCGGGCCTGAAGGTCCGCTACATGCATTCCGATGTCGAGACGCTGGAGCGCATCGAACTGATCCGCGATCTGCGGCTCGGCGTTTACGACGTGCTGGTCGGCATCAACCTGCTGCGCGAAGGGTTGGACATCCCCGAATGCGGGCTTGTCTGCATTCTGGATGCCGACAAGGAAGGCTTCCTGCGCAGCGAAACCAGCCTGATCCAGACAATCGGCCGAGCCGCCCGGAATGTCGACGGGCGCGTCATCCTCTATGCCGACCGGATCACCGGCAGCATGGAACGGGCGATGGCGGAAACCGAACGCCGCCGCGAAAAGCAGCGCGCCTTCAACGAGGAACATGGCATCACGCCGCGCACCATCCGCCGCGACATTGCCGATATCGTCGCCTATTCCGCAGCATCCGACAGCACGCCCGACAAGGACGACACCAGCAATCTGGTCGGCCACAATCTGCGCAGCCATATCGAGGATCTGGAAAAGCGGATGCGCAAGGCCGCTTCGGACCTCGAGTTCGAGGAAGCGGGCCGGTTGCGCGACGAGATCCGCAAGCTGGAAGCGGACGAGCTCGGCCTGCCGCACGATGAGCAGAAGGCGCCTCGCGTTGGCCGCAGCAATGAAGGCAAGCCCGGCACGCGCAAGACCCGCTACGGTAACTCGAAACGCAAGTGGAAGGGGTGAACCGGGCAAAAGGATCTGGCAGGGGTTCAACCTGCACTCGCTCGCTGGCATAGGGCCTGCATGACATTGCTGCGCACCAAGAAATTCGCCCGTCTGTCCTTCCTTGCCGCATCCTGCGCATTGATGGCGCCGGGCGGTCCGGCTCTGGCGCAAGATGCCGCTGCCGACACCGGAAGCCCCGCCCCTGCCGTTCCTTACGTGGCCAATGTCGCGGCAAAGGAGATGGTGGGCACCTTCGGCGGCGAGCGCGTAGCCTATACCGCGACGGTGAAGGAAAATGTGCTGAAGGGCGAGGATGGCACGCCCGAGGCGGCGATCGTCACCACGTCCTATGTCGCCAATCCGCGTGACGCCTCGCGCCCGGTCACCTTCCTGTTCAATGGCGGGCCGGGTTCGGGCAGCGTCTGGCTGCAGATGGGCGCCTTTGGCCCGAAGCGCGTCGACATTCCCGGCGACGCAACCGATGACGGTGCACCGCCCTACCCTATTCTCGATAATCCGGATTCGTTGCTGGATGTGACAGACCTCGTCTTCATCGACCCTGTCGGCACCGGCTTCAGCCACACCATCGGCGACACCACGGGCGAAGAGTACTGGGGCATCACCAAGGATGCGCAATCCGTTGCCGAGGTGATCCGCATGTGGATCAGCGAGAATGGCCGCTGGAACAGCCCCAAGTTCCTTGGCGGGGAAAGCTACGGCACCACCCGCAGCGCGGCGGTCGCGAGTGAACTGGAAGGCGGCTACAACGATGTCGCGCTGAACGGCATCATCCTGATCTCCACCGTCCTCGACTACGCCGCCGGTGCCGACCGCGAGGGCAATGAACTGAGCTATGTCACCAACCTGCCGACCATGGCGGCCACCGCGCTGTATCACGGCAAGGCGCAAGGCGCCTCGGTGGAATCCTTCGTTGCAGAGGCGCGCGAGTTTGCCCTCGGTCCCTACGCCTCTTTCCTGCTGAAAGGACAGGCGGCGACGCCTGCCGAACATGCGGCGATCCGCCGCCAGCTGGCTCGATTCACCGGGCTGTCCGAAACCTATCTCGACAGTGCGAATCTGCGCGTCTGGCCGGGCCGCTTCTACAAGGAACTGCTGCGGGATCGCGGGCTAACCATCGGGCGTCTCGACAGCCGCTACACGGGGCAGGATTACGACAATGCGGGCGAAGGGCCGGATAACGATCCCAGCTTCTACGGCATCGATGCTGGCTATGCCGCCGCAATCAACCAGTTCCTGCGAGAAGACGTCGGCTACGACACCGACCGCACCTATGTGACCATCGGCAATGTCGGGCCTTGGGAATGGGAAATCGCCGGCGGGCGCGATGTGAATGCCTATCTGAACGTTGCGCCTTATATCGGCCGGGCGATGCGCGAGAATTCCGATCTGCGCGTGCTGGCGGCGCAAGGGTGGTACGATTTCGCCACCCCGTTCTTCGCGGCGGAATATGCCCTCTCCCGACCGGGCTTCCCGCAGGATCGGATCGAATGGCAATATTACGACAGCGGGCACATGATGTATATTCGCGAGGAAGACCGCGCCAAATTGTCAGACGATATCCGCCGCTTCATTCGCGCCCGCTGATCATGCGTCTGGCGCTATCCCTCGGCCTGCTGCTACTTTCCGCCTGCAAACCGCCTGCTGCCGACAATTATGTCGAGCGGGTGGAACTGAAGGAGCAGAGCCGCATGGCATCGCCCTCGCTGCCGTCGCCCAATGTGGAAGGCGCGGTCTGGGCACAGGCAAGCGACCCCATGCGGATCCTCTACGGCATTCCGGGTGAGGTGCCGATGCTGGCGCTCGCCTGCCGCTTTCCGGATGATGAGCCGACGCTGCACGTCACCCGCTTCAGCCGCGCCGATCCAGAAGCGAAGGCGCTGATGGCGTTTGTCGGCAACGGTCACATCGCCCGTGTGCCGATGGACGCCGTCCATAATGGGCGCGCATGGTTGTGGGAGGGCGACATAGCTGCGCAGACCTACGCGCTGGGCGCACTGACCGGGCCGCGCAAGGTCAGCGCGACATTGCCGGGAGCCGGACTCGTGGGGCTGAACGCCAGCCCGATGCCGGGCGAATTGATCGAGCTGTGCCGTGAAGGCGTGCCGCAGAGAGAAGAACCGTCCGGCGATCTCGAAATGGAAGTATATGCGGCCGATCCCGATCAGCCAGCGGAAGACCCTAGCGCGGACGCTCCGCCAGGCTGACGAGGCTCTGCGGCCCAAGCACCTGCGGCAATTGTTCAGCCGCTGCGCCGGGCTCATACCAGATGTAAAGCGGCACACCGGCCGCGCCCTGCTGTTCCAGGAAGCCGCCGATTTCCGGGTCGCCGCGCGTCCAGTCGCCAACCAGGCTCACGACACCTGCATCCGCGAAGGCAGCCTGCGTTTCCGCTCGCTCGATGGCGACCTGCTCGTTCACCTTGCAGGTCACGCACCAGTCGGCTGTGAACCAGACGAAGACGGGCGCTCCACTTGCCCTCGCCTCCGCCAGCCGCGTTTCGCTTAACGGCTGCGCGTTCAGCATGCCGCCTGCCTCACGTATGGAGGGAGAATACAGCGCGGTCATCGTCCCTACGGCGGCAACAGCGGTCAGGGTCGCGAGAGCGATCCCGTAACCGCCGCGATTTCGCGCAGGCCTGTATCCGGCGCTCCAGAGGGCCAGCAGAGCAACAGCGGCCGCAGTGAGTAGCACCGCCGCCAGTGCAAACCATGGCCCGCCCAGTCGCCAGCATAGCCACACCAGCGCCAGCGCGGTCAGGCCCATCGGGATCGCCATCATCCGGCGGAACCGTTCCATCCAGGGGCCGGGCTTCGGCAGCCGGTTGCGAAGCGCGGGGATGAAACCGATCAACAGGAACGGCAGCGCGAGCCCCAGCCCCAGCGCTCCGAACAACAAGAGGGCAGCGATCGGCGGTAACAAGAGCGCAGCCCCTAAAGCCGCCGCCATGAAGGGACCGGTGCAAGGCGTGGCGACAAAGGCGGCGAGCAGGCCGGTTGCAAAGGAACTCAGCGGGCGGCCGCTGCGGCTGAGGCGGAACGAAGGCAGCGCATAGAGCCCGGCCAGATTGGCGGTAATCGCCCCCGCCAGCACCAGCAGGGCCACCACGACCCCCGGCTGCTGCAACTGGAATGCCCAGCCGACCTGCTGCCCCGCAGCCCGCAAGGCAAGCAGCAATCCGCCGAGGCCCAGACACGCCAGTACGACGCCCGCGCTGTAGCTCAGCCCTTCCATGCGCGCTTCCGCCTTGCTGCGTCCGGCGCGCGCCAGGCTGAGCGCCTTCAGGCTGAGAATGGGGAAGACACAAGGCATGACATTCAGCAGCAATCCGCCGGCAAGTGCGCCGAGGATCAGCAGCCAGTAGGCCGGTGCCTCCCCGCTTGCCGCCAGGACCTGCCCGCCCTCGGGGACCGGACCCGGCACCGCGGAAAAGCGGATGCCCTCGCCTTCTCCCAGCGCGAGAATGCCCTCGATCCGCTGCGGCGCCTCCGGCGAAGCGGAAAGCGCGATTTCACCGACCAGCCAGTCTCCGGCTCGGGCGAATTGCTGCGTCGCCGCATAGTCCACCAATCCGGTCTGTTCGATGTAGAGATGCGGGTCAGCCACACCGAGGCTCGCCGGAAGAGGTATGGCGATACGCAGAGTATCGCCTGCCGTTTCGAACCGTGCCGTGCGGTCGATCAGCGGGGGCAGCTCTGCGCGCCAGCGGTCGAAACGCGCATCGCCGCCATTAGCCGCCATGGGTAGCGACAGCGTCAGCCGTGCACTCTCCGGCACGCAGATCTTGTCGGTACAGGCGAGCCAGCGGGCGTCGACAGCAATCTGCGGGGGACCGTCCGCGTCGTAGGTCGCCGGCACTTCCACCGGCACCAGCACCGCATGGGGACCTTCATAGACATGGTTCATCAACCCGGCGATCAGCAGGGTTTCTGGCACGGGATACAGCACTTCGCCCGCTTCCCACCCTGCAGGCAATTGCCAGTCTAGCGTCAGTCCATAACCCGCATCGCCGGGGTTCTTCCAGTATCCGTGCCATCCGGGTTTCGGATCGAAGGCGATGGCCAGCGTCACCTGCTCGCCCGCGCGGGCAGGTCCGTCGGCAACCAGGCGGGCTGCGATGTTGTTGCCCTGCGGCTGCTTGCCGGCAATCTGCGCCGTGGCGGGAAAGGACATCAGCGCGCAGGCGAGCAGCGCCAGCAGCAAACCAGCCTGCATCTGAAGCGCATCAAGGCGCGGCATTATCCTTGCGTCGAACACACCCCGCCCTCTAGGACGGTGAAGCTGAACCCGCAATAAAACGGACTGATCGCATGATGGACGCACGCCAGAACCTGTTGATTTTGGGTGGCGGCCTTGTCGGCATGACGCTGGCGCTCGCCGCTGCGCGCAAGGGGCTGTCCTCCCATGTGGTCGATCGCGCCGATCCTGCCGATCTGCTGGCGGAAGGGTTCGACGGGCGGGCGTCTGCGATCTCCACCGCCAGCTGGAACCTGTTCGGCAACATCGGGCTGGCAGACAGGCTGGAGCCGCTCGGCTGCCCCATCGCGAGCATCGCAGTCAGCGACCAGCTGAAGCCCGGAGCGATCGATTTCCGGCCCGGACCTGAAGACGGCACCCTCGGCCGCATGTTCGCAAACCGCGACCTCAGGCAGGCGCTTTTCGACGCGGCGAAAGACGAACCGCTGATCCACTGGCACGCCATGTCAGAAATTGCGGAGCGCCACCGCGACGACTTCGGTGTCTCTGTTACGCTGGCCAACGGCACCGTGCTGCACGGCAGCCTGATGATCGGCGCGGAAGGCCGCGCTTCGCCGACACGCGAGGATGCGGGGCTGGTCGTCGCCAAGTGGGATTACCGCCACCGCGCCATTATTGCGGGCCTCACCCATGAATTGCCGCACCGCAATGTCGCCTGGGAAATCTTCTACCCCGCCGGGCCGTTCGCGCTGTTGCCGATGCTGGACACTGCCGATGGCGCGCACCGCAGCGCGCTGGTCTGGACGGTCGATGAGAGCGACGCCAGCGGTGTACTGAAGCTGTCGGATCGCGCGTTCCTGGCCGAACTTCACCAGCGCATGGGTACGCTGTTCGGTGAAGTGATCGCAGCAGGGCCGCGTGCATCCTATCCGCTAGGCTTCCATCACACGGCGCGGGTCACGGCGGACCGGCTGGCGCTGGTCGGCGACGCCGCGCATGGCATTCACCCCATTGCGGGGCAGGGCCTCAACCTCGGGCTGCGCGATGTCGGTGCGCTGGTGCAGGTGCTGTCCGATGGCGCATTGCTGGGGCTGGAGCCGGGCGACGCGCAATTGCTGTCCCGCTACGAAAAATGGCGCGGCCTCGACGCTTTTACCGTTGCACTGGCGACGGATGGGCTGACGCGCCTGTTCGGCATTCCCGGCAATTTCGCCTCGGCCGCGCGAAGGTTCGGCATGGCCGCGGTCGAGCGCACGCCGGCTCTCAAGGATTTCTTCATGGACGAGGCGCGCGGCGTGACCGGCGACCTGCCGGAGATGTTGAAGGAGTGAGACGGCGCGCGGATGCCGCGCCTATTCTTCTGCCTCTGTCATCAAGCCGCCCAATTGCCCAACCGGATTACCGGATGCATCCCGCAAGCGGCGCGGTTCAAGCACGGCAGCAGTTTCGATAAGGTCGAGCGCCCGCTGCGTCGCGGCATAGCGTTCTGCATCCTCGATCCATTCCTGCGCCTCTGCCGCGCCGGGCAGATTGCGGATCTCGGCCACGGCTGCGCTCACGCGCCCGCTTTCCAGGAACAGACGCGCCCGCTCCATCCTGCGTTCCGGCTGCGGCGAAGGTGCGCTTTCGCGGCGGATGACGAATAGTTCGGACAATTCCTGCCGCACACGCGCTAGACCCGTCGTGCTGGTATTCGCCCGCAGATTCGGGCGCAGTCCTTCAAGCCGGGCGATCAGCCGGTCGAGCGTGACGGGATCGCGCGATGCGGAGATGACGGTGCTGACGGCATTTGGCAGCGCATCGCCAAAGCGCAGGCGCAACTGGTCGGCGAGATAGCCAAGCTCCGCCCCGCGTTCGAGCGCCCTGCGGGTGGCAAAGGCGATCAGCAGGCCTTCCGCCCGCGCGGCATTCCCGGCAGCGGCCTGGGCCTGCATGTCGAGGCGCGTGAGGCGCTGTTCCGCCGCGTCCAGACGCTGTTCGATGCCGCCCTGTTGCTGCGCCACGACAGCCGCCATATCCGTGGCAAGAGGCGTCGGCGCGGGCGTGGGCGCTGCGACGGGTTCGCTCGTCCGCCCGCCCGGTTCCGCATCGGATACCGCGCCGCGCGGCTCGGCTTCCGCCGGTGCCTGCCGCATTGCGAGATTGCCCTCGGCGGCGAGGTAATAGACCAGAGCGCCCCCCAGCAGAAAGGCGGCGAGCGCCGCCAGCAGAATAAGCTTTATGGAACTGCCTGTGCGGCGAGAATTCAGATCGCGTTCCATGTCACTCTTGTCGCAGATGCCGGCCGTGCGGCATATTGGTTGGAAATCATCCTTGGCACATGTCCTTCGCCAAGGCCAGCAAGGCGGCGTCCTGCGGCTTGGCGGAGCACTCCACCATCGCCCAGCCCCCTCCCGCAGCGGCAGCGATGCGCGGACCGAGCGCGGCGAGACGCAGGCCGCTCCGGTCGATTGCATTCGCTTCGCATTGGTGCGCGAAATGGCTCGCCGCCACGGCCGAGTGGAGCAGGATCACTGCAGGTCTGCCGAGCTGCCGCACCAGATCGGCGGACATCGGCATGGCCTGGCTCGCATAGCAAACCCGCTCCACCACCTTGATGCCCGGCGGCGGCTCCAGAGGCACGTGATCGGCGCCGCTTAGCCGCAGCAGGCGCATGTTCTGCCCTGAGAGGGAGTCCAGCACCGTCTGCAGGCCGCCGCTGCCAATAGCGGCGATGTTGAACCCTGCCTTCGCAGCCTCCAACCCCGTTGTCTCGCCGACGCAATAGGCATCCTGTCCGGTAAGCTGCTGCAACGCTGCACCGCCAAGGCGAACGGCATTCGCGCTGCCGAGAAGCACACCGTCATAGTCGCCGTCCGGCACTGTCCATTGCACGGGCAAGATCCGGAACAGCGGTTCGCCGCCGATCTGCAGTCCCATGGCGGCTGCATTTCGCTGCGTTGCCGCGAAGCCGGGTTCAGGACGGATGCAGATGATCCGCATCGCTCAGCAGCCGTCGAAATGGGCCGTGATCAGCTCGCTCGCCCGAGCCAGCAAGTCGCGGGCGAGCGCGGCAGGCGGGCCGTCGTCCAGCGGTTCCAGCACGCATTCGCCGGTCACGCTGGCAAGCCCGTCCGGGCTGTAGAGCGCTGCCTGCAGCCGCAGATGCGCGCCTTCCGCAGTAGTCAGGGCCGCGATCGGGCTGTAGCAATTGCCGCCAAGCGCGCGCAGCAACGCCCGCTCCGCCATTACCGAAGCGAAGCTTGGGGCATGGTTCACAGCATCCAGCAGGGCGCGGGTTGCATGATCGGCGGTGTTGCATTCCAGCCCGATCGCTCCCTGCGCGGGCGCGGGCAGCCAATCCTGTTCCGGCAGCGGCGTTCCCGTGCCCTCCTGCTCCAGGCGCTGCAGCCCCGCCGCAGCGAGGAAGGTGGCATCGACATCCCCTGCCGCCAGCTTGGCCAGCCGGGTTGCCACGTTGCCGCGTAACGATACCACGCGGCAGTCGGGCCGGTGGTGCAGCAATTGCGCAGCCCTGCGCGGTGCGCTGGTGCCGATAATCGCACCGCGCGGGATTGAAGAAATGGAGGATGCGCCGATCAGCACGTCGCGAATGTCGGCGCGGGGCAGGATGGCAGCGATGGTGAGGCTGGGGGGACGTATCGTCTCCACATCCTTCATCGAATGAACGGCCGCGTCGATCCAACCTTCCGCCAGCCATTCGTCCAGTTCCTTGGTCCAAAGCGCCTTGCCGCCGATTTCTGCCAGGGGGCGGTCCTGAATCTTGTCACCACTGGCGCGCACCGGCACCAGTTCGACCGCCGCTTCGGGCCAGCCATGCGCTTCGCACAGGCGGCACCGGGCTTCTTCCGCCTGCGCCATGGCTAAGGGCGACTGCCGCGTGCCGAGCCGCAGGACCACGCCGTCACTGGCGGGGCCGGATGCGGGAAGCGCGCTGGTATCGGATCGAGGCTCTGTCATCGCGGATGCTTGCCCTAGCCATGCAACTGGTTCAGGGGAAGAGCCATGGGGATCGTGCTTGGAATAGAATCCAGCTGCGACGAAACGGCGGCTGCGCTCGTGACGAGCGAGAGGACCATCGTGGCGCAGCGTATCGCATCGCAGGACGCGGAACACGCGCCCTATGGCGGCGTGGTGCCCGAGATCGCGGCGCGCGCCCATGCCGAGCGACTGACCCCGATGATCGGCGCTGTGCTGGACGATGCCGGCCTGAAGCTGAGCGACCTCGACGCCATCGCGGCAACGGCAGGTCCGGGCCTGATCGGCGGAGTGATGGTGGGCCTCGTCACGGCCAAGGCGCTGGCCATGGCAGGCGATGTGCCGCTCATCGCTATCAACCATCTCGAAGGGCACGCCCTAAGCCCGCGTCTTGCCGATGCGGAGCTTCAGTTCCCTTACGCCCTGCTGCTGGTGTCGGGCGGGCACTGCCAGATCTTGCGGGTGGATGGCGTTGGCCGTTACCGCCGCTTCGCCACGACGATCGACGATGCCTTGGGAGAGGCTTTCGACAAGACCGCGAAGATCCTCGGCCTTGGCTATCCCGGCGGTCCCGCAGTTGAAAAGCTCGCGCGTTCGGGCGACCCGCGCGCCGTGCCACTGCCGCGCCCGCTGGTCGGCAGCGGAGAGCCGCATTTCAGTTTCGCCGGGCTGAAAAGTGCCGTGATGCGCGCACATGACAGCGGTAAACATGACGCAGCCGATATCGCCGCCAGTTTCCAGCAGGCGGCGCTCGACTGCGTGGCCGATCGGCTGCGCATCGCTTTGGATATCATGACGCAGGACGCGGGCGAAGCGCCGCGCGCTCTTGTGGTGGCGGGCGGAGTGGCGGCGAATTTGTCGATCCGCAACACGCTGGAGGAGATGGCAAGCGCACGCGGGATGCGTT
>NZ_JAAFZT010000020.1:167010-194642 GCF_013336795.1 Alteripontixanthobacter muriae
TGTCGAGCGCCTCGGCCAGTCCGACCCGCTGGATATCGCCGCCCAGCCCCGCTGGCCGCTCGATCCGCAGGCGGAACTCGTGCGCGGCGCTGGTTACAAGGGGTGAGTTCAATGCAGGGAACGGCGCAGGGGAAAGGCACCATCGGCGTCCTTGGCGCAGGTGCCTGGGGCACCGCGCTGGCACAGATGCTGGCTTCCGACGGGCGGCAGGTGCTGCTGTGGGCGCGTGAGGGCGATCTCGTTCGCGAACTCAACAATGCGCGCACCAACTCGGTCTATCTCCCTTCTGCCCGCCTCGCGCCGACTATCCGTGCGACGAACGACTTGGCCGATCTATCGGAATGCGCGATCGTGCTGGCGGTAACCCCGGCACAGCATCTCGGCAGCATCGTCAGCGCACTTCCAGCCGCCCCGCGCGACCTTGTCCTGTGCAGCAAGGGAATCGAGGCGGGGACGGGGCGTCTGATGAACGAAGTCGCGGCGGCCGCTGCGCCCGGCAGTGCCATCGCCATCCTTTCAGGCCCCACTTTCGCGCATGAGGTTGCCGCCGGGCTTCCCACCGCCGTAACGCTGGCCTGTGCGGGTGGCGAAGACCAGTGGGCGAGGCTATCCCCGGCCATCGCCCGGCCAGAATTCCGGCCCTATTACTCCGCCGATGTCACCGGTGCGGAAATCGGCGGTGCGGTGAAGAACGTGCTCGCCATTGCCTGCGGCGTTGTGGACGGTTTGGGGCTTGGCCAGAACGCCCGCGCTGCCCTGATCGCGCGCGGCTATGCCGAGATGCTGCGGTTCGGCGAAGTACTTGGCGCGGAACGCGAGACATTGGCGGGCCTGTGCGGATTGGGCGATCTCGTCCTGACCTGCTCGTCTACTGCCAGCCGCAATTTCTCGCTCGGCAAGGCGCTGGGCGAAGGGCAGTCGGCAGAGGAACTGATGGCCGACCGCAAGACAGTTGCCGAAGGCGCGTTTACCGCGCCGGTGCTGGCGGAACTGGCCGACCGGCACGGCATCGCAATGCCCATTACTCAGGCCGTCGGTCACCTGCTCGGCGGCGCACCCGCAGACCGGATTGCCCGTGAATTGCTCGCCCGCCCGTTGAAAGCCGAAATTCGCGGCGACACGGATCACTCTGCGTGAGCTTGCCACCTGTGGAGATGGGCGGCCCGGCAGAGGCCGGAGGTAACCCCGACCGCAGCGATCCCGACCGCAAGGACAAGGCCGCAAGCCGCGGCAGTGACGGCACCGAACAGGGCGACATCGCCGCCCTTGCGAAAGGGGGCCGCACCAATTTCTTCGGTTTCCTGCTGCGCCTCGCCGCGCGCATCCCATTCCTGTTTATCGCCGGACGTCTCTACGGCGCGGAAGCGTTGGGTCGTTTCGCCTCGGCGCTCGTCGTCGTCGAACTCGTCGCCATGCTCTGCACGATGGGAGAAAAGCGCGGGCTGGCGCAGCGCCTGTCCGACGGGGCCGAAACAGACGAGAGCGATGCGGCGCAGACCCGCCTGGTGTTCGATGGTCTTTCGGTCGCCTTTCTGGTATCGTCGGGCGCTGCGCTGTTCCTTTACCTCGTGCCCGCGCCGATGTTCCCCAGCGGCGATTATACCACGCTCGACCGGCTGATCGTCCTTGCCATACCCGCGCTTGCGCTGACGGAGATCGCGCTGGCGGCGCAGGCCTATCGCTATGACATCGCCACGACCGTCCGGGCACGTGCCATCGTCGAGCCCTGGACCATATCAATCATGGCCGGGCTGCTGTTCCTGGTCGTGCCCGAAAGCGGGCTTGCCCTGGCCTACCTTGCCTCCATCTACGCCGCCGCGATCACCGCGTTCTGGCCGTTCCGAAACAGCTATGGCTTGCCGCGAGACTGGACGCCCAGCTTTTCCCGGATGTGGCGGCTTGCTGTCCGCGGAGCCCCTCTGGCGAGCGCCGACGCCATCGAATGGGGCACCCGCAGGCTCGACCTGTTCATCCTCGGCCTGTTCGCAGCCCCTGCCGCTGTCGGCGTCTATTATGTCGCACAGCAGGTCGCCAGCCTGCCGCAGAAGCTGAAAACCAGCTTCGAACCCATTCTCGGGCCTGTCATCACCCGTAACCTGCGAGAAAAGAATTACGGCGCGATTGCGCGGCAGGTCTGTCAGGTGGGCTTCTGGATCGTCGCGGCGCAGGCGGGCATTGCGCTGGCCCTCGGCGTCCCGGGTGAGGCTGTCATGGGCCTCGTCGGGCCGAACTTCGTGGGCGGAACGGGCGCGCTTGCCTTCCTGCTCGCGGCAGAGGTCGTCGCGGCGACCGCCGTGGTTTCCGAAGCGGCGCTCATCTATGTTGCCCGGTTGCGGAATCTGTGGGTTTCTGTCGGCGCGATCGCCTTTCAGGCTGTGCTTACCGTCGCGGTCATGCTGGCGGTGGAAAGCTTCGGCTATCCCGAAACCTGGAAAGCGGCGGGCGCGGCCATCGCGCTGATGGTCACCTTGGGCGCGATGTCGCTGGTGAAGGCGATCATGCTCGGCCGCATTCTCGGCCACAGGGTCAACAACTGGCGCTGGGCGCTGGTCTATGCCGTCGCGCCCGCAGTGCTTGTGGGTTACGGCGCGACCTTCCTGCCGGAATGGGCGGAGCTGTTGTTCGGTATACCCGCGATCCTCTTCGTCTATGGCGCGATCATCTGGCGGCGCGGCTTCGGCCCCGAAGACAGGGTGCTGTTCCGCCGCAATCTCGGTGGCAGCGAAACCACTCCTGCCTGATGGTGCGTGCCAGCCGATGAGGCTGTCCAACATGGCCCTTTATCCCCGCCGCGCCCGTGGCTAAGGTCTGCCGAGATGGAACTGCGCCCCACACTTACCCTGATCGCGGGAACCCTGCTGGTGGCGAGCCTTTCCATTGCCTATTCCGCCACCCGCGGCGAAACGCTTGCCGCCAGCCTTGCCGAAGCGGCCGAAAGCGCCATCGCGCAGGCCGGAGGGCGCGGCGTCACCGCCGACTTCAGGGCGGGTGAATTGCCCTCGCGCCATCCGGTGCTGAATGGCGGCGAAAATCTCGATGAAGGCACCCGTGCAGCGGTCGCCCAGGCGGTCGCAGCAATACCCGGCATGGGCGGCGTACGCTGGGCCGACGGCACGATCATTGCCGAGAGCGGCGCGGTGCCGATATCGCCGTTGCACTGCCAGGAGGATGTGGAGGCGCTTTTGCGCGCGCGCTCCATCCGTTTCGAGGAATCGCGCGCGACCATCGACCAGCCCAGCCGCGCGCTGCTTGACGAGGTGGCGACCGCGCTTCGCCCCTGCCTCGGCAGCATCATCGCGATCACCGGCCATACCGACAGTTCGGGTCCGGAAGCAGGCAACCTCGCTTTGTCGCAGGAACGCGCCGAGGCGGTGGAGCGGGCGTTGATAGCGCGCGGGATCCCATCGGACGGATTGCGCGCATTGGGTCTTGGTTCGCGCGAACCGGTGGAAGGGCTTGATCCCGGAGATCCGGCAAACCGCCGCATAGATTTTTCGGTCATCGCGACCGAGCCGCTGAAGCCCACCCCCGTCGATACGCCGGGAGCACGATGACGCCATGCCCGTAATGTTCGAAATCCTTGTCCTGGCGCTGGTCGCCTATGTGGCCGGACTGGCACTTGGCTGGATGGCGTGGGGCCGCGCGGGCGAGTTAATGGAGGACGAGACTTTATGATGGAACTGATCGAGGCCAATTGGCCGCTGCTGCTGGTCGCCTTGCTGATAGGACTGATCGTTGCCTGGTTCCTGTTTGCCGCGAACCGGCGCACGGGCGTAACGACCGACCGCCGCGATGTTCTGGACGAGGATGGCACGAAGGCCGGACGCAATCAGGCCCTGATCGACAGCGCCCCTGCCGCCCGGCGCGACACGCCGCTGGCGCAGGAACCCGTGACCCGGCCCGCCAGCGCCGCTGCTACCGCCCCGCCCACAAAGGCGGCACAGCGCGAGATTGTCGAGCCTCGCGATGTTCCGGTGCGCCCAGTCACGCCTGTCGCCGGGGCAGGTCTGGCATCGCCCGGCAGCGCGGCGGAAGCTGTAGCGAGTGAGGCGAGCGAGACTCCTGTCGGGCAATCAGAGCCTGTGACTGGTGAAGAAATTTCTACGCAGCCAGCCCCCGCTCCGGAGCCAACTTCGGAGGAAAGCGCAACGCAGGAGGCGGCAGATGAAATCGCTCCCATGCCCGACCCGGATGCGGCAGACGACCTCACCCGTATCAAGGGCCTTGGTCCCAAGCTGAACGCCGCGCTCGCCGTGCTCGGCGTCACGCGCTTCGACCAGATCGCATCGTGGGACGATGCCGAAATCGACCGCGTGGATGCCCAGTTGGGCAGGTTCGCCGGTCGCATCCGCCGCGACGATTGGGTCGAACAGGCTCGGCTGCTCGCGGCAAACGACATGGGCTCCTATCAGGACCGGTTCGGCCGTTTGTAATTGCCCCTGCACCGGAAAGAAAAGGCGCGGCAAGCGTAGGTTCGGCAAACAGGCAAACGGGAGGTGAGCGATGAGCCAAGCGAAACATGACGTGCCAGCGGAATGGGCGAAGAACGCCCTGATCGACGGCGAGACCTACCGGCGCAAATATCGTCAGTCGATCGACGATCCCGATGCGTTCTGGCGCGAAGAGGCACAGCGCATCGACTGGATCAAGCCCTTCGATCAGGTGCAGGATACGAGTTTTGCAGAAGACGATCTGCACATCCGCTGGTTCACGGGCGGAACGCTCAACATCGCTGCCAATTGCCTGGACCGGCACCAGGTGGCCCGCGGTGAGGACCTCGCCATCATCTGGGAGCCTGACGATCCGCAGGAGGCCCCTCGCCGCATCACCTATCGCGAACTCTATCGCGAGGTCGGCCGCTTCGCCAATGCCCTGAAGGCGCAAGGCGTCCAGAAGGGCGACCGGGTCACGATCTATCTGCCCATGGTGCCCGAAGCTGCCGTGGCGATGCTGGCCTGCGCACGCATCGGGGCCGTGCATTCGGTGGTCTTCGCCGGTTTCTCGCCCGAGGCGCTGGCGGGCCGCATCGTGGATTGCGACAGCCGCATCGTCATCACCGCGGACGAAGGGCGCAGGGGCGGAAAGACCATTCCGCTCAAGGCCAATGTCGATGCCGCTCTGGAAAAGACGCAGTCACAGGGCCAGCCTGTGGAATCGGTGATCGTGCTCGCTCATACCGGCGCGAATGTGCCGATGATCGCGGGCCGCGACGTTGATTGGGGAACCGCCTGCGCGCAGCAGCCGGAAGCCTGCCCGGCAGAGGAAATGGACGCCGAGGACCCGCTCTTCATCCTTTACACCTCCGGCTCCACCGGAAAGCCCAAGGGCGTGCTGCACACCACCGGCGGCTACGCCGTCTGGACCAGCATGACGCATGAATATGTGTTCGATTACCGTCCGGGCGAAATCTACTGGTGCGCCGCCGATGTGGGCTGGGTGACCGGCCATTCCTATGTCGTTTACGGTCCGCTGCTGAACGGCGCGACCACCGTGATGTTCGAAGGCGTGCCGAACTGGCCCGACCATTCGCGATTCTGGCAGATCGTCGACAAGTATGAAGTGTCGCAATTCTATGCCGCGCCTACGGCCCTGCGCGCCCTCATGCGCGAAGGTGACGATTACGTCACCCGCACCAGCCGCAGCAGCCTGAAACTGCTCGGCAGCGTGGGCGAGCCGATCAATCCCGAAGCGTGGAACTGGTACTACAACGTCGTGGGCGACGGGCGCTGCCCGATTGTCGATACTTGGTGGCAGACGGAAACCGGCGGCGTGATGATCGCCCCCCTGCCCGGTGCCACCGCGACGAAGCCCGGCAGTGCCACACTGCCGATGTTCGGCGTGATCCCCGGCATCGTCGATGACAAGGGCAATTTGCAGGAAGGCGCGGCGGAAGGGCCGCTGGTCGTCCGGCAAAGCTGGCCCGGCCAGATGCGGACCGTCTATGGCGATCACGAGCGCTTCTTCCAGACCTATTTCAGCGCCTATCCCGGCTATTACTTCACCGGCGACGGCTGTCGCCGGGACGAGGATGGTTATTACTGGATCACGGGGCGCATTGACGATGTCATCAACGTGTCCGGCCATCGGATGGGCACGGCGGAGGTGGAAAGCGCGCTGGTCGCCCATGCCGCCGTTTCCGAGGCAGCAGTCGTCGGCATGCCGCATGAGGTGAAAGGCCAGGGCATTTACGCCTATGTCACCACCACGGCAGGCACCGAACCGGACGAAGGCCTGCGGGACGAGCTGGTGCAATGGGTGCGCAAGGAGATCGGGCCAATCGCCACGCCCGATGTCATCCAGTTCGCTCCCGGCCTGCCGAAGACCCGTTCGGGCAAGATCATGCGGCGCATCCTGCGCAAGATTGCGGAGGGCGATGTGACCAGCCTCGGCGATATTTCGACGTTGGCCGATCCGGAAGTGGTGAACGATCTGGTCGCCAATCGGCCGGGCTCTGCCGGGGTATGACCCTGCTGCGCTCGGCGCTCTACCTGCCGGCCAATCGAACCGGGGCGGTTGCAAAGGCGCGCAGCGCGGATTGCGACGCTGTCATTCTCGACCTCGAGGATGCGGTGGCTCCCGACGTCAAGCAGGACGCTCGTAATTCCGCGCTGCAGGCTGCGCGGGACGGTGGCTTCGGCGAGAGGATGCTCGTCGTGCGGGTAAATGGCGCCGAGACGGAGTGGCATGAAGCCGATCTGGCGGCGCTGTCCTCGCTCTCTGATGGTCTGCTCAATGCTGTCCTGCTACCGAAGGTTTCCGATCCCGCCGCCCTCGCCCCGGCGCGCGAAGCGCTGCCCGAGGCGATCGCGCTGTGGGCCATGGTCGAAACCTGCGCCGGGTGCATCGCCCTCGACGCCATTGCCGCTTTGGGCAAGGAGCGCGGGTTGACGACGCTGGTGATGGGCACGAACGATCTGGCGCTGGAGATGCGATGCGGCAACGATGCGGCGCGAACGCCCATGCTGCCCTTGCTCACGAATGCTGTGGTCACCGCGCGGGCGCATGGGCTCGCGGTTCTCGACGGGGTGTTCAACGCTCTGGACGATGACGGCGGATTGCGGCGAGAGTGCCAGCAGGGCGCCCTGCTGGGGTTCGACGGCAAGACGGTCATCCACCCGAAGCAGCTTGCAGCGACAAACGTCGCTTTCGGACCCTCGCCGCGCGAAGTCGAGCAGGCTCGCGCCATCATCTCCGCTTTCGCTCTCCCTGAACACAGCGGAAAGGGCGTGATCAGTCATGATGGCCGCATGGTCGAACTGTTGCATCTGCGGCAGGCCGAACGCCTGGTCGCCATGCAGAAGGCTGTCGAGCGGCGTTCTCAATCTTCCGCAAGCTGACGGGCGAACCAGCTGCTTTCTCGCCAGCCCCTTGCCCGATCTGCGCATTGCTGCGAAAGCTATTGCCGACAAAGGAGCATTTGCATGGCCGGAATGGCACCCTTCGCCTGGGAAGATCCCTTCAATCTCGACGATCAGTTGACCGAAGACGAACGCATGATCCGCGATGCCGCACGCGGTTTCGCGCAAGGGGAATTGCAGCCTCGGGTCATCGACGCCTATCGCGATGAGGTCGATGCGCCCGAACTGTTCCCGCTGATGGGACAGGCGGGTCTGCTGGGCGCGACCGTCCCTGATGAATATGGCGGTGCCGGTGCCAGCTACGTCGCCTATGGCCTGATCGCCCGTGAGATCGAGCGCGTGGATTCCGGCTATCGGTCGATGGCTTCGGTGCAGTCGAGCCTCGTGATGTTCCCCATTCAGGCGTATGGTTCTGAAGAACAGCGCCGCAAATATCTGCCTTCCCTCGCCAGCGGTGAAAGCATCGGCTGCTTCGGGCTTACCGAGCCCGATGCAGGGTCCGACCCCGGCGGAATGCGCACCACCGCGAAAAAGAACGGCGACGGCTATATCCTGAACGGCACGAAGACCTGGATTTCCAACGCGCCCTTCGCCGATGTCTTCGTCGTGTGGGCGAAGAGCGAGGCGCATGGCGGCAAGATTCGCGGCTTCGTTCTGGAAAAGGGCATGGCGGGTCTCTCTGCCCCCAAGATCGAAGGCAAGCTGTCGCTGCGCGCCTCCACCACCGGCATGATCGTGATGGAGGACGTAAAGGTCGGGGCCGATGCGCTGCTGCCCGATGTGGAAGGGCTGAAAGGCCCGTTCGGCTGTCTCAACCGTGCGCGCTACGGCATCAGCTGGGGCGCGATGGGCGCGGCGGAATTCTGCTTCCATGCAGCGCGCCAGTACGGTTTGGACCGCGAACAGTTCGGCGTGCCGCTGGCATCCAAGCAGCTGTTTCAGCTGAAGCTTGCGGACATGATGAGCGATATCGCGCTGGGCCTGCAGGCTTCGCTCCGCGTCGGTCGGCTCATGGACGAGGGCAAGTTCGCGCCCGAGATGATTTCCATCGTCAAGCGCAACAATGTCGGCAAGGCGCTCGATATCGCGCGCGTGGCGCGGGACATGCACGGCGGCAACGGCATTTCCGAAGAATATCAGGTCATCCGCCACATGGTGAACCTTGAAACGGTCAACACCTATGAAGGCACACATGACGTGCACGCGTTGATCCTCGGCCGGGCGATTACCGGCATCCCTGCGTTTTAAAGGAACAGGCGACATGAAACTGGCATCCCTGGCGAATGGAACGCGTGACGGCCGGCTTGTCGTCGTTTCCAAGGACATCACGCGGTACTGCGCGGCGGACAACATTGCGCCCACGCTGCAGCACGCGCTCGACCATTGGGAGCAAGTGGCGCCGCGCCTCGCCGCCCTTTACACCGATGTCGAACATGAGGTGGTGCCATGCGAAAGGTTCCACGAACGCGAGGCGCTCTCCCCTCTCCCCCGCGCCTACCAATGGGCCGATGGCAGCGCCTATATCAACCATGTCGAACTGGTGCGCCGCGCCCGCAATGCGGAAATGCCGGACAGTTTCTATCACGATCCGCTGATGTATCAGGGCATGTCGGACGGCTTCCTCGCACCGCGCGGGCCAATTCCCCTGGCCGACCCGGCATGGGGCTGCGACATGGAAGGCGAGATCGCCTGCATCACAGACGATGTGCCGCTCGGCACCTCAGGCGAAGATGCGGCGGATCACATCAAGCTGCTCATGCTGTGCAACGATGTTTCCCTCCGCGGCCTTATACCGGAGGAACTGGGGAAGGGTTTCGGCTTCTTCCAGTCCAAACCGGCCAGCACATTCAGCCCGGTGGCTGTAACGCCGGACGAGTTAGGCGATGCATGGCAGGGCAACCTGATCCATCTGCCGCTGATGGTCGATTACAATGGCGAACCTTTCGGCCGCGCCGAGGCCGGGCAGGACGCGACCTTTTCGCTGGCACGGCTGGTTTCTCACGCAGCTCGGACGCGAAATCTCGGTGCAGGTACGATCATCGGATCGGGCACCGTGTCGAACAAGGGCGCCGACGGCGGCCCCGGCAAGCCGGTGAGCGAAGGCGGCAAGGGCTACAGCTGCATCGCGGAAATCCGCATGATCGAAAGCATCAGGGACGGCAGCCCGACCACCCGCTTCATGCATGCCGGAGACACGGTGAAGATGGAAATGCGCGATGCCGATGGACACTCCATCTTCGGTGCGATCGAACAGGTGGTCGAAACCGTCTGACGAACACGCGAGCGGCTTCCATTCGGTTCAACGCAGCCCTTTATAAACAAAGATAAATCGGGAACCTGTGCCTAATTCCTTCGTCTTTCGGGTTCAAGGAGAAGAACCCTGCTGGACTTGATGAACAGAGACGCGACTGCGGCCGAACGTCTCGGTGAAGCCTTCCGTGAATTCATACGCGACAATACTTTTCCCTGCGTCGGAGCGAAATCGGCTCTGGCACGGGACACGCTGGATGTGATGGTCTGCCACGATCTGACCAGCGCGTGGGACGATCTGCGGATACATCGCCGCCTGCTCGATTGGTCGCAAGCCTATCGCGAGGACAAGTCGGGCCTGCGCAGTATCGTCGCCATCTTCAACCAGCCCGCCTCGCTGTCGGAAGTGCAGTTCGAACGCGCCATGTGGACGCGGATCCAGTCGCTTGCCGACAAGGATCACTGGCTGGAGCAACCTTATGATGAGGATGTAAGCCCTGACCCTGAAGACCCGCACTTCTCGCTCAGCTTCGGGGGCGAGGCCTACTTCGTCGTCGGCCTGCATCCATCCGCATCGCGCCCTGCCCGCCGCTTTGAGAAACCGGCGCTCGTCTTCAACCTGCACGACCAGTTCGAGGATTTGCGCGAGAACGGGCGCTACGAGCGTATGCGCGAAGCCATTCTCGACCGCGACAAGGCTCTGGCCGGGACCATCAATCCCATGCTGCGCCGCCACGGAGAGGCCAGTGAGGCGGCACAATATAGCGGCAGACTGGTCGACGAAGGCTGGACCTGCCCCTTTTCGGACAAGAGAAACGACGCTTCATGAATGTCATACCCCCGCGTAGCGGCACTGCTTTCCGGCTGGATGCAGGACAGACACTGCGCGTAACCGATCCCGGCGGAACGCAGGTCGCCGATCTGCTGGCCTATTCGGCGGACGATGTTCGCGAGGTCATCAGCAACGGCCGCACCTTCGATTACGAGGAGACGATTGCGCTCACCAAGGGCCATGTCCTCTATTCCAATCGGTCCAACCCCATGCTGGAGATTACTGCAGACACGGTCGGCAGGCACGACTTTCTGCTGACTCCCTGCAGCAAGGCGACCTTCCGGCATTTCTACCCGGGCAAGCCTGTACACCGTGGATGCTTCGGCAATCTTGCGGAGGCGCTTGAACCCTTCGGCATCAACGAAGATTCGATCCCGACCGCTTTCAACGTGTTCATGAATGTGCCGGTGGCCGAGGATGGCTCGCTGGAAGTTCTGCCGCCGCCGAGCCGTGCAGGCGACCACATCGATCTGCTTGCACGCATGGATTGCATCATCGGTCTGACCGCTTGCTCCGCCTATGCGTCGAACGGCGGTGATTTCGGGCCGATCGGCTATGAAATCAATCCTGGCTGAGATCAGTCGCGACACATTTCGCACTTTTTGCAGCCGAACAAACGCAACGCGCCGCTGCCCCGGTCCTGATTGCCTGCCGGACGGATTGCTTCTAGACCTTGCGACTGCACGCTGCAACTTGACGGGGCTAGATTACAATCGGACATGAAGAATTCCCACTCACTGGCAGGTTCCTCATGGGGCGCTTGCGCCAGGCGCTGACCCATCGCGAGGCCGGCGTCGTGGAAGCCCTCATCACCAGGACGGAACGCGTGGAGGATGGACAAATGTTGCTGCGGCGGGGCGCCATCGTCGAACACAGCACAATCCTGATCGAAGGTTTCATCCTGCGATCGGTGCAGAGCGGCGAGAAGCGTCACATCCTCGCCACGCATGTGCCTGGCGACTTCGTCGATATGCATGCTTTTGCGCTGAAGCGACTCGATCATGACATCACCGTTCTTGGTCCGGCTCTTGTCGGATATGCGCGGCACGAGGATCTGCGCATCATGATGGAGCAGGAACCGCATCTTGCCCGGTTGTTCTGGTTTTCTACCCTGCTCGACGCCGCGGTTCACCGCACCTGGATTCTGAAGATGGGTGAGTTGCGAGTTGACCAGAGAATTGCGCATTTCTTCTGCGAATTATGGGCGAAGCTGGAGATGGTCGGCCTTGCGCGTGAGGATGGTTTCTCGTCTCCCCTGCGCCAGTCAGATCTTGCCGAGATCACTGGCAGCACGCCCATTCACGTGAATCGTATGCTCCGGGAATTGCGCGAAGCTGGTCTTGTCGAATTTCGCCGGGGGCGCGTCTTTTGCCGTGACCGATCCCGGCTGGCGCAATTCGCACATTTCGACCCTTCCTACCTCTACGGTGCCGGAGATCTTGCAGTGCACGACGAACTTTCGGTGAATGCGATCACCTAGCAAGCGTTGGGCCGTTCAGTTGAAGGTGAAAGAATTCCGCCCGCGCTCTCCGCTGCTTAGCAGGACGTCTCGCCCGATCGGTTCGCCCAGGGCGGCCAGTCCCGCCGCTCTGGCCCCATCCTCCATTGCCACGGCGCGCCTGCCATCGGCGAGCCGGGCGACAATGCCATACGTCCCACCATTCCGTTCAGGCATATAGGTGTAGCTTTCAACCATGCCTGGCCCGTTCGCGATTTCGGCGATCGCAACCGAAGGCTGAACCTCCGGCGGCCGCCTGACTCTGTCTGCAGACCAACCCGCGGGCCGCGCTGAATAGATTCCGCACGCATATTTGCTCATGATGCCGCCATTCGCGCCCACCAGTGCAAAGGCGTCGCGGTTCACGCGCAGGCGCTGGACCGCCTCGGCAATGGCATGAGCGGAATAATTGTTGCCCGCGCCGCCGAAGAACGGAAGTCCTCCGGTCAGCGTCAGCCGCCGCGGATCGCTCGCCTTCAGGCCGAAGGCGTCCATGATGTTGAACACGGCGATGGGGAAGCAGCTATACAGATCCATGAAGCCGATCTCATCGATGCCGCGCTCCGCTAACGCCAGCGCCTCCCGAACGGCTCCGATTGCGGCAGGGCTGCGCGACAGATCCGCGCGCTGCAGCACCGACGCTTCCTTTGCCGAGACGGACGCGTGAACGAATATCCAGCGTTCGCGGGGCACCAGAAGTTCTCGCGCCGTGCCAGCCGAGGTCAGGATGATCGCAGCGCCCTGGTTTACCTGATCGCGCGCGATGGCGAACCGGGCGTAGGGTTCGGCAACCAGCCGGTTGCGCTCATCCACCTGAGCCAGTTGTGCCGCCGTCATCCTTTCCTGCATCGCTGCATGGGGATTGTTCGCGGCAACATCCGTGAACGGAGCCAGCAACTCGCCCATTGCAGCGCGGTAGTCCTCGGGCGACAGGCCAAAGGCGGCGCGGCGGGCGTTTTCGAACAAGGCATAGCCGGGGATCGGGCGGCCCATGCCGTTGGCGATCAGGGTCGCATCGATCATGCCCGACATGCCGTAGCCACGATCTTCCAGCGTGCCTTCGCAATGCTCCGACCAATCGGCTTCCACGCCCCGTCTTCTTAGATCAAGCATGGTCGAGATCGCTTCCGCCCCGACGATCGCAGCGCATCGGCTGCGCCCTGCCGCGATCTCCGCAGCCAGTTCGCCGACCAGATCCTGCGGCCCCTGTCCTCCGACGACCTCCAATATAGCGCGGTCCGGATCGGCGCCGACCCGGCGTGCGATCGAGCGCGGCGGATTATTCGACTTGCCGAAAGGGGCTTCCGCACCCGGCGTGGAAATCTCGAACTGGCGAATGGCTGCCACGGTGTCGATGGCTGTGGCGAGATCCTTCGGCCCTGCCCCGCTGTCGCTGATGGCAGCCCGCAAAGCCTCTGCCGCGAGCTCCATCGGCGATAATTGCCGGTAACCAGCCTCACCTATGCGTTCCGAAGACTGGCCTGCACCGATGATAACTGGCGTTTCGTCGGAAATGTAATCATCTGAATCGTTCATGCCGCCACTATCCGGCGTGGTGCTTGCGGATGCAACAGCGCGGCAGGTAAGCGGCGATCAGGTCGTAATCGGCTCCAGCAGGCGGATAGTGCCGCTTACCGCGTCCATCTCCACAGTTGCGCCGGAGGGCAGGCTCAACTGCCCCGCGACATGGCCGATGTTGGCGTTGGTAAAAGCCGGGATTTCCAGCGGCACGAGATATTGGCGCAGTACGTCCGTTACTGAAAATCCGCTCGCGCTCTCGTCGCCGCTGCAGCGCGTGCATTGTCCGAAAACGACGCCCGACAGCCGGGACAACATGCCGGACAAGGCCAGCTGGCTCAGCATCCTGTCCACGCGGTATACAGCCTCGCCCACATCTTCCAGAAACAGCACGGCCCCGTCGAAATCGGGTAACCAGGGTGTACCGACAAGCGCTGCGAGAACGGACAGATTACCACCGAGCAGCCGCCCCTGCGCCGTGCCGCTGCGCAGGGTCAGCACATTGCGCGCGCCCGGATAATCGCCATTGCCCAGCACCGGCGTTGCCCCTGCAAAGGCCAGTCGCCACAGACTGTCCCAGCTGGGCGCGGGCCAGCTGTTCGCGCCATTGGGGCCGTGAATGGTCGCATATCCGGCATGCTTCGCAAAGGCGAGGTGCAGCGCGGTGATGTCGCTGAAGCCGATCAGCAATTTGGGGTTACTGCGGATTACGTCCCAGTCGAGCAGCGAAAGCAGCCGGGCACTGCCCCAGCCTCCGCGCAGGGCGAAGACCGCCTTGATCTCAGGGTCCGCGAACATTGCGTTCAGATCGGCGGCGCGCTGGCGATCCGTCCCGGCGAGATAGCCGAAACGCGCGTCAAGATTGGCAGCCCGCACCGGTACCAGACCCATGCCGCGAATGGTATATTCCACATTCTCGACCCGGTTCTCCTCATCGGAGAAGCTGGCGGGCCGCACGAGCCCCACCCTGTCGCCGGGCTGCAGGCGCGGAGGCTTGGAGCTTGCTGCTGCCGCAGCGGATGCCGGCAAGCTCATCGGCAGCGCCAATGCTGCCGCAAGCCCTCCGCTTTTCGCTAGAATTTGGCGACGGTTCAGCATGGCGGCAGCATCTTCGCCAGGGAGCGGATATGAAGCAACCCGCCGACCCATACGGGGCGACGGGCTGCGGCTCTAGTGGAACAATCGATCAACTCTTCGTCTTGGCGTTCGCTTCGTCATAATGCGCGCCCAGGAACCAGGCGTCCTTGTCGATGCCGCGGCTGACTTCAGTGAACAGGTCGGACGTGTCCACATCGCCGGCATCTTCGGCCTTCTCAATCGACTCGCGCAGATGCTTGCCAAAAGCGACGAAGCGCGAAGTCAGCGCCTCGACATGGTCCTTCTGGAACTTGATGTCGGCGGGATAGGGCTCCAGCTTGCTGCCCTTGTCGACCGCCTGCACGGTGCCGGGCGTATGGCCGCCGAGAATGATGGCGCGTTCGGCAATCATGTCGGTCCGGTCGCGCATGCGTTCGGAAATGGCGTCGAGCAATTCATGCAGGCCGATGAAGCTCGGGCCGCGAATGGTCCAATGTGCCTGTTTCACCGCCAGCGACAGGTCGATGCTGTCGGTAAGCCGTTCGTTGAGAAGCTTGATCGAATTTTCGCGGGCCTTGTCGTCCAGACCGGCTACGTAAATCTGTTCCATGGAGTCATCCTGTTGCTGAAATGAATTGCCTTCGCCGCAGACGGCGGAAGGCTCTGCTTCATGAACGGGCAGCATGGGGCGGAGTTCCAAATCCGGCGACGGCGCCCTGGCATCTGAAGAATACCGGTCCAGGAGGACTGAAGGGCGCTATTGCAAGTCATTCTCATTGACGCTCGGAGCAGTTTCTCCTAGCTGCGCTGGCATGAAACGCCGCAGCATCCGAATCTGGATCATGATCCACAAATGGAGCAGCCTTGTGCCCACGGCATTCCTGTTCATGCTGTGCGTGACAGGCCTGCCGCTGATCTTCCATGACGAGATCGACGCGATGATGAGCGGTGACGCCGAAAATGCGCTTTCCGGCCCGGCATCGGCAGAAGCGGGGCTGCCCCTCGATAGCATCATGGCCACCGCCCTCGCCGAAAAACCGGGCGAAGTTCCGCTGTTCATGGCCTTCAGCCAGGACAGCCCGCTGATCACCGTAACTACCGGACCATCGCCCGCTGCAGGCGGCGAGGAGATGAGCCTGCTGTTCTTCGATCGCGCGACGGGCGCATCGCTCGGCCCTGCGCCGACAAACTGGTTCATGGATTTCCTCCTGCAACTGCATACCGACATGTTTCTCGGCCTGCCGGGTGCGTTGCTGCTCGGCGCGATGGGTGTGCTCTTCGTCGTGGCGCTCATCTCCGGCGTAGTGCTCTACGCGCCCTTCATGGCGCGGCAGCGTTTCGGTACGCTGCGCAGCGGCCGTAACGAACGGGTCCGGCGTCTGGACCAGCACAATCTGCTGGGAGTGGTCGCCTTCGCCTGGATGGTGGTGATCGGCGTCACGGGCGCGATCAACGCCTTTGCCGATCCGCTGACCGAAAGCTGGCGCGACGGCGAAGTGGCGGCAATGGCCGCAGCCTATGAAGGCGAACCGGCCCTGCCGCCTTGGCGCTACGGATCACTCGACCGCGCGATGGCTTCGGCGCAGAGCGCGCTGCCCGGCCGCAGCCCGCAATTCATCGGCTTTCCCGGCGGTGCGTGGTCGTCAGGCCACCATTACGCGATCTTCTTCCAGGGCGACCGCCCGCTGACGCAGAATTTGCTCACCCCGGCACTGGTGGATGCAGAAAGCGGCGCGCTGACCGACACAAGAACCATGCCCGCGCTGAATCAGGCGCTGATGATGTCCAAGCCGCTGCATTTCGGCGATTACGGCGGCTGGCCGCTCAAGGTGGTCTGGGCGCTTCTGACCCTGGCAACCATCCACGTCTTGTGGAGCGGTCTGATGCTGTGGTGGCGGCGCAAGCCCGCAGATACCGAGCTCCGTATTGCAGAACTTTACCGTCATCCTTCGGAGGTGCCGGCATGACCGCACGCAAATACGCGCGAATGGCTGGCCGGGTGCCGCGCCAGTCGACCATGCAGATATTCTTCTGGCCTCTGGTCATCTCCATCGCGGCATTGGCTGGACTGATCCTCGGCCTCACCGGAGACGGTTACCGCGACGTGGTGGCCGTGGCGCTCGTCGCGCTTGGCCCCGTTCTCATCATCCTCAGCCTGCGCCGCAAGTCGCAGACCCGCAATCCCGTTACAGTGAAAGCCCGTTCATGATTTACCGTTTTTCCGTCCTTTCCGGTTCGGCCAGCATCGCTGCCTTGGCTGCGGCCATGCTGCCAGCCGCCGCGCTGGCCCAGAATGTTCCGTCCACCGCGCCCGACGATGTCGACGGGATCATCATCGTCACGGCGCAGGGGCGCAACGCCACCAACGTCATCAATGGCGGGAATGCCGGCGTGCTCGGCGACAAGGTAGCGGAGGATCTGCCCTTCGCCATTCGGTCCTATGACGAAAGCCTGATCCTGAACCAGCAGCCCCAGACCCTGGGTGACGTGCTCGAGAACGATCCGACGATCCGCACATCGTTCGGTTTTGGCAATGCGGCGGAACTGTTCATCATTCGCGGGTTCCCCCTGTTCGGCGACGATATCGGCGTGAACGGCCTGTTTGGCATCGCTCCGAGGCAGCTGGTGGCGCCGCAATTATACGGCAGCGTGCAGGTGTTGAACGGCGCCAGCGCTTTCCTGAACGGGGCTGCACCCGGCGGTTCCGGCCTTGGCGGCAGCGTCAATCTGGTGCTGAAGCGCGCCGAGCTTCGCGATCTGAACCGATTCACCCTCAACTATGCCGAGACCGCACAATTCGGCGGCAGCTTCGATGTGTCGCGCCGCTTCGGCAACGCGGATCAATGGGGTGTCCGCATCAATGGTGCCTACCGCGACGGCGAAACTTCCATCAACGAGGAATATCGCCGCACGCGCGTCATCGGCGGTGCCGTCGATTATGACGGTGGCCGGTTCCGCGCCGCAGCGGACCTAGCTTTTCAGGAAATCCGGGTCGACAATCTGCGCCCTAAAGTGACGATCGCCAGCGCGGCAGTGCCAGCCGTCCCTGAAGCCGACGCTAATTACGCGCAGGATTTCACTTATTCCGAGCTGCGCGACGTCTTCGGCACGCTTGGCCTGGAATATGATCTGGCGGAGAATGCCCTGCTCTATGCCAAGGCAGGTGCACGCGACGGGCGCGAGGATGGCATCTATGGCGGCATAACCGTGTTCGACGCCGTGACCGGTGCTGCGAACGGTACGGCCCTGTTCGTTCCGCGCACCGACAATAACGAAGCTGTCGAGGCCGGGCTGCGCGTCAATCTTGGCGATGCAATCACGCATGAGATCAATTTCGGCGGCAATGCCGTCTGGCAGGTCAACCGCAATGCCTATGACTTCCTGTATGGGCCGAACTTCGCCGGTTTTGCCACGAACCTGTACGACACGCCGCAGGTGGCGCTGCCGTCATCGACGTTCGTGGGCGGTGACCTCGGCGATCCGTTCCCGATAGTCAAAACGCGCCTGTCCAGCGTATTCGCCTCCGACACGATCGGTTTGGCAGGCGATTCCGTCCTGCTGACCGGCGGGTTGCGGCTGCAATCCATCGACGTGACCGGCTTCAGCTATGCCACCGGAGAGGAAGAGACCAGCTATTCCGAAAACGCCGTTACGCCCGTCGCCGGAGTGGTGGTGAAGCCGGTGGAGGGCCTCTCGCTTTACGCCAATCGGATCGAGGCATTGCAGCAGGGCCCGAGCGCGCCGCTCGATCCTGCACTCGTCACGAACCCCGGCGCCATCCTCGCACCGCGGCGTTCGGTGCAATATGAAGCAGGTGCCAAGCTGCGGCTCGGTGCCATGTTCCTGAGCGCCGGAGCCTACCAGATCGAGCGCCCCGGCGAAGGGATCCTGCCAGATGGCAGCTTCGGCTATCTGGGTGACCAGCAGCACAAGGGGCTGGAGTTCACGGCCAACGGCTCGCTTGCTCCCGGCCTGCGCATCATTGCCGGCGCTGCCGTGACGGATGCCGAATTCGAAGGCGGCGCAGAGGTGCCCGGGGTGCCCGGCTTCACCGCCAATGCCGATGTGGAATGGGATCTCGGGATTGCTCCGGGCGTGACCCTGACCGGCCGTGTCGTGCATACCGGCGAGCAATGGGTGGATGCCGCAAACACACTGGAGATTGACGACTGGACCCGCTTCGATGTCGGTGCCCGCTACGTGTTCGTCGCGGCGCAAAGGCCCGTCACTCTGCGCGTATCGGTCGATAATGTGACGAACGAGCGGTATTGGGCCTCGGCATTCGATACATTTTCATCCGCGCTGCTCCAGGGTGAACCGCGCACGGTGAAAGCCTCGATTTCGGCTGATTTCTGACCTGTGCAATCACCGGTGAGGTGCCTCGTCCACGGGCGCTCACCGGTGATCAGAACCCGGTTCAGCAGTTCAGCGTACGGAGGTTTTGCGTATTGCTGAGCGCATTGTTCTGCCGCCCGCGCACGTTGAAGGCGCTTTCGTAGCGGATCTGCGGCGGATCGAAGAAGCCGGTCCCGACGATCGGCTGATAGTCGTAAGTCACTTCGACGAACATTACCGCGGTTTCCTTCATGGCGGCGATGCGGTTGCCACTGGCTCCCATTCCATTGGCCAGGGAGGAGTCGCCCGAACCGTCTCCTTGGGAGCCATAACGGGGCTCCACATCCAGTTCGCCCCAGCAGCGCTGCCAGCGGATCTGTTGACCCGCCCGGCCCCCTATTCAGCCGGTTGTCTTCGAGCGAGGAAAGGACGATTCGCCCGTTTTCGGTGAAGTCCAGCGCCTCGCCGATCAATTCTCCACCGGCGAAAACCTCGTAGACATTCGCCTCGTCGATGCCGCTGGTCACACGCCCGGCATTATCCGCCACGGTCATGGCGATCTGGCTCACACGAAGATGAGCGATGGTGAGATTGGTGATCTCTATCCCGCCCAGCACGAGCGTGAAGAAGATCGGTGCGGCAAAGGCAAACTCGACGAAGGCGAGACCTTCGTTGGCTCGCCACACTCTTTTCAGAAAAGGGAACAGTCCACCTTCTGTCATGTCGCTTCGGCGAAGATGACCGGCGCCGTTCCCTGATTGCCATAGGGCTGGTTGCGAACTGCGGTCTCAAGATTCATCTCGATCTGCCCAGCCGTGCCGAACATCGCGCCCGAAAACAGTCGCGGCATCGTCACCTGCGCGCGGTAGAAAACGACATCGCTGGCTCCGCCCTTGCCCTCGAAACCGCCATCCAGATCGAACTCGCCGTTTTCATTGGTATCTTCCCAGCAATCGCCATCCGCTTCGTCGAATTCGCCGTTTTCGTTCACGTCGGTCATCAGCTTTTCGGGGTTCTTGATGGAGTTGAAGTCGAAATAGCTCTTCTGGTCGATATCGATCTGTGCATCGGCCGCGATCGGCCCGACGATTTCCTTCAGGGTGCTCTCTACCTGTTCTTCGATGGTCACGCCGGCACCGGACAGATCGGGGCGTTCGACAGCGGCGCGGCGTGCTGCATCGTTCAGCGCGCCCTGCATAACCGTCCGCACATAGGATTGGTGCGCCAGATCAAGCCCGCCGACCAGCAGGACGCACATGGGCAGCGCGATTGCCGCAAATTCGACGATTGTCGCGCCGCCCGTATCGGCGGCCAGTCGGCGCAGGAACGACGCGGCCTTCACCGGGTCAGCCTGAGATTGCCGATACCTTGCCCAATGGTCTGGAATATCTCTTCCAGATCAGACCCGTCAGACGTGTAGAAATGCGCTGCACTGGTCGCGCAGTCCGCCACATCTTCCGTATCCGTCACATCCAGCGCGATCACCCATACGGTAACGCCCATGGCCTTTGCCCGCGAACATACGGAGTCGAAACGGCTCAGATGGCGCTCGTTCTGGGAACCGCTGCCTCTCGTTCGGGACTGGTAGCGTTCAACTCCATGCGCCGAATAGAGATACTCACCGGTGTCCAGCATACCGTCCGTCATGAAGACGATGTGCTGATTGACCGGCACTCCGTCTATTTCGGATTCTCGCTTTCGAAGAAACCGGTACGCGAAATGAATCTCGTACCCCAGAGCATGCCGACATCATGATAGGTGCCGCCAGTGACCCTGGCGGTTGCGTCGTCGATGGCCGTTTGAAAAGCGTCCTCACCGCCATAGGACTGGAGCTTGGTTGATTCGGATGGGCAGCCGGATTGGCTCTGCGCTTCCTGCACGCGGGGTCGTAGCGGCCGAACTGACGCGCGTCGTCATTCCCGTTCCGCGCCATGTCGTCGATGTCGCTCCGGCTGATCGTATCCTCGATGCGGACCGGATCGAAGCCGTTGCCGATGGAGGGGCGTTCCTCGATACAGGCATCGCCACTGGTACGAAAACTCTGGCGATTGCCTTCAGTGCCACCGCCCTTGCCGTTGTTCCACGACGATTGGCTGACGTGAATCATCTTGGTACCGTAGGTGTAATAGCAATTGCGGCCATAGCTGGCGACTTCGCGGTCGGCATAGTCCTGATTGACCTGGATATCCCTGTTGCGCAGCGACCGGCCGACATTCACGGTGTGCGAGTAAGGCACGATGCCGAAGCGCGTGACAGAGCCGTTGTCAGCATCGTCGAGCACACGATAGAGGCCTGCGGGGAAGTTGAAGTCGAAGAACTTTTCCGCCTCGGGCTCGGTCGCGTTGCCCTAGGCATTGCCCTGCATGGCCTGCCTGCCGGCGAGCGCGCCAGCATCGCGAGCGTTCTGCAGCTTGGCGCGGGCCATGTATGTGACACCGACATCGAGACCGCTGCCCACCATGATGGTCATCGGCACCAGAGCAGCCGCGAAGATCGCCAGCGCGTTGCCGCTGCTATTTCTTGCGAGGGACGGAAGGAATCTGTTCTTGTCGTCCACGATCAGCCCACCACTCCCGAGTATGGAGAGGAGGGCTAAGGCAAAGAACCTCACAGCAGGTAAAGACACTTCGAAACCGCATCCTTCGCGATGAACGAAAGAGCCGCAGTTCATTTTTACCCTGAATCTTCAATGCAGAGTCGCATTGGAAGACGCTCTGCGCGTCCATGCACCTCCGGGATTAACGATGATCAACCTATGATTTTTCAACGATAACATATGTGTAGTTGGTGTTTCGTTTGCGCGTAATCCGTTCATCTGGTAAAAAAGTCTGTAACGCACAACGACTCGGGTCGCCCAAGTAAAACTTTGCGAGGGGCAAGTCATGAGCGTGGATCGGGCTATCATAGCCGACGGGAGCAATCTTTGCAGGATCGGTTTTTCAACTATCCTGCGTCAGCCTGAACTGGGCTACTCTGTCGCTGAAGCGACCAATCTTGTGTCTTTAATCGAGCATCTCGACAGCGTTGAAACGCAACTGCTGGTTGTGGACAGCCGGCTTGCAGGGTTGAACGGCCTGGCTGGGCTCGGCGAACTGAGCCGCCACTATCCCAGAACGAAGATCGTTGCTTCGGTCGAATCCCTGACGGGAGAATTCGCACTCGGCTGCATATCCATCGGGATCAAGGGATGTATCGAAAAATCCATGCCTTCTGATGCTATCGTCGAGGCGATTCAGGCTGTTCGCAAGGGCCGCATCTATCTGTCCAATTCGCCCAAGAATTCGGCCTCACCACCCGGGCCGCCCGGTAGCGACCCTGTTTCGCTTACCCCGCAACAGTGCAAGGTGCTGGATGTGCTCGCGACAGGTAAGTCGAACAAGGAAATCGCCCGTATGCTCGGCATCTGCGAAGGCACCGTTAAGGTCCATGTCAATGCCGCCTATCGCGCCCTTGGGGTGCACAATCGTGTCGCTGCGGTGGCACGCTATTCACGCATTGCAAGGAATGCCTCGCGCGAGATGGAATTATCGCTCCCCCTGCAGGGGGAGCAGAAGCGCATGGCTGGAGAGATTGCAGACCGCCGGCACTGAGCAGGCGCTCGTGCCGACTGGGCGATACTCCGGGTAGCCACCCGCACATCAGCCTGATTGCAAAAGCCGCACTTTCAAGGCGTGTCTGCCGAGGGCCGCCAAAACCTCCGTAACAATCCTCACATTCTTTTGGACGCCCGGCGATGGCCATTGCCGACGCCCGGCTATGCGCGCCATATATACCTTTTGGTCTAATGCGTTCGCTATAGTATAGCCGAATGGGTCTATACCTACAGCTAAAGGGCTAGTACTTCTGCATAGTGGACCGAGACACAAACAACCTGTCATACCCTGTTCATCGGTAAGAATCGTTTTCTTCTGTTTTTAAACAGGTGGACGGGAAATTGAATGAATGTCCGCTCAGAACGGGCTTGTTCATTGATAGTTCCCGCCGCTATTTGGGTAGGGAACAAGACAATGGCTGTTAATCTCAACATTCATGACCTCACGTTCGTTCTGCAGCAGATCAAGATTGCTGAAGCGCACGCGAATGGCACGCCATTGGCCGACCTGGTGGGCGACCCCCGCCTTCCCTTTGGGTTGCGCACGGTCGACGGCACTCTCAACAACTTGGTCGAAGGACGCGAAACCTGGGGCGCGGCCGATCAAATCATGCCCCGACTGTTCGACCCCACCTGGCGAAACGAGCAGGATGGAGATAGCTTCGATCCTGATGGTCCGTTCGGCCCCTCTCCCGCTGTAACGAACACTGATTACGGGAGTGCAGTGAGCGTTGCTGACGTTGATCCGCGACTTATTTCCAACCTCATCGTTGACCAGTCACCGAATAATCCTGCGGCTATCGCGTCGGCGCTTTCGCTTGCAGGCTACGAGGGTAGCCAAGCCCTTGCAATCGCCGCCATCCGCACGGAATGGCAGAATCTTCAAGCCGGCGTCATTACTCGCGCGGAATTTGAGACCAGTGTCGCTACTTACGGGATTGCGATGGAGGGCGACAGCCTGCTCCTTCCCAACGTCGCCCCTGATGAAGGGCTGTCAGCCCCATTCAACGCCTGGATGACCTTTTTCGGCCAGTTCTTCGATCATGGCCTCGACCTGATCAGCAAGGGCGGCGCAGGCACGGTCTATGTACCGCTGCAGCCCGACGACCCGCTGTATGTCGAAGGTGGCTTCACCAATTTCATGGTCCTGACCCGCGCAACGCAGACAGCGGGGCCAGGCGAAGACGGCATCATGGGCACGGCTGACGACACCAGGGACACGACCAACGTCACGACTCCCTTCGTCGATCAGAACCAGACCTACACCTCCCATCCATCGCATCAGGTATTCCTGCGCGAATATGAGATGGTCGATGGGCGACCGGTCGCGACCGGACACCTTCTTGAAGGTGTGAACGGCGGGCTCGCGACCTGGGCGGATGTGAAGGCGCAGGCGCGCGATATGCTGGGCATTGTCCTGACCGACAAGGATGTCGGCAACATCCCGCTGGTTCGCGTGGATGCCTATGGGAAGTTCATTCCCGATGAAAACGGATTTGCACAGGTCATCACCGGTCTTGGCGCAGATGGCGTGCCGAATACCGAAGACGACATCGTCGTCAGCGGAACGCCGGAGATCCCGGTGCATCTGCTGTTGGGAATTCCCGGCGAAACAGTGCCGGAAGGTCCTACGGCCACGCCCCTGCGCACAAATCATGCCTTCCTCGACGATATCGCCCACAATGCCGCACCGGTGGTTAGTGGCGGCAATCTGGTGCAGGATGCCGATAGCGCCACCGGCAACGCCGTGGCCTCGTTCCAAGGCCGCAACACTGAATATGATAACGAACTGCTGGACCGGCACTTCATCACCGGCGACGGACGCGGCAACGAGAATATCGGCCTTACCGCCGTGCACCACGTCTTTCATTCCGAACACAATCGGCAGGTGGAAGCCACGAAGCTCACCGTGCTGAAGTCAGGCGATGCCGAATTCATCAATGAATGGCTGACGATCGACGTGACACAGGCGGAAGTCGACACACTGGCAGCAATGACCCCGGCCCAGCTTGCCGTCTATGCGGAAAATGCCTCCTGGGACGGCGAACGCATGTTCCAGGCCGCTCGTTTCGCGACCGAAATGCAGTACCAGCATCTGGTGTTCGAGGAATTCGGGCGCAAGATCCAGCCGAACATCGATCCATTCGTGTTCAACACCACGACAGACATCGACCCTGCGATCTTCGCCGAATTCGCCCATGTCGTGTATCGCTTCGGTCATTCCATGCTGACGGAGGATGTCGGGCGCATGTTTCTCGACGAAGCGGGAAACCCGGTCAGCTACGATGCGAATGGCGTACCGGTCCCCGTCACCGATCTCGAGACCTGGGGAAACGACATCGGCCTGATCGAGGCCTTTCTCAACCCGGTGGAATTTGACCAGGACAGAACGATTTCACACGAGCAGGCGGCGGGTGCAATCTTCCGCGGCATGAATATCACTCATGGCAACCAGATCGACGAATTCGTGACGGATGCACTACGCAGCAACTTGCTGGGCCTGCCCCTCGACCTTGCGGCGATCAACATCGCACGCGGCCGTGATACCGGCATGCCTTCGCTGAACGAAGCGCGCGAGCAGCTTTACGATGCCTCCGGCTCCAGCTTCTTGACGCCCTATGCAAGCTGGGCAGAATTCGGTGCCAATTTGAAGACGCCGATGTCGGTCATCAACTTCATCGCCGCCTATGGCACGCATCAGTCCATCATTGATGCCGGCGACAACATCGCCGCCCGGCGCGATGCAGCAACGGCGCTGGTTCTCGGCGCGGAAGGAGAGTCGCCCGAGCAGCGCGAAGCACGAATCGCCTGGCTGAACGGACCTGCGGCGGAAACCGGCGTGAACGACATCGACCTTTGGATCGGCGGCCTGGCCGAAAAGCAGATGCCGTTCGGCGGCTTCCTCGGTTCGACCTTCAATGCCGTCTTTGAGATGCAGATGGAAATCCTGCAGGACAACGACCGGTTCTATTATCTGACCCGCACGCAGGGCCTGAACCTGCTGAACGAGTTGGAGAACAACGCGTTCTCCAAGCTGGTCATGGCCAATACCGACATGACGCGGCCCGGGCCTGACGGCATTCGCGGTACGTCCGACGACATCCTCGACTATCATACCGGCGTCGACAGCTTCGCTCTGCATGACCACGTGCTGCATGTCGATCCGACCAAGCAGATTGGCCCCGATCCGACGTATGACGATGCCGTCCTGAACGGGCTCGGTCAGACGAGAGTGCAACGCGACAATCTGGCAACCCCGGGGGTGGACCAGAACTACATCAAATATGTCGGCGGCGAACACACCGCGATCAACGGTACCCAAGGTAACGATACCATCATCGGCGGCTGGGGTGACGATGCGATCTGGGGCGGTGCTGGCGACGACCGTATCGAGGGCGGCGCAGGCGTCGACCTGATCATCGGCGGTGCCGGTAACGACATCATCACCGACAGCGGCGACACCGGTGACTTCATCAAGGGAGAAGACGGCGACGACGTCATCGCCAATTCCAACGGTCTCGACATCCTCATGGGCGGGAAAGGCAAGGATGTCTTCATCGTAGGCGTCGACATGACCGAAGTCTTCGCCGGCGAAGGCGACGATTTCATCCTCGGCGGTGCCGATGCCGACTTCCTGATGGGCAATGAAGGCGACGACTGGATCGAAGGCGGCGGCGGTTTCGACACCACGGCCGGCGACAACTCAGAGTTGTTCTTCAATTCCACCATCATCGGCCATGACGTGATGTTCGCAGGCGATGACGAGCATGATTTCGACGCGGAATCCGGCGACGACATCATGGTCCAGGGCGAAAGCGTGATGCGCAACGAAGGCATGCTCGGTTTCGACTGGGCAAGCCATCAGGGCAGCAAGATCGCCGCGAATTCCGATTTGACCATCAAGATCTTCGCGACCGAGATGGCGGACATCCTGCGGAACCGCTTCGACCAGACCGAGGCCCTGTCGGGATCGAACCACGATGACATCCTGCGCGGCGACGATCGCGGATCGGTCGATGTAATTGGCCCGGAAGGCAACATGATCGGTCATGAACTGACGCAGGCCGGCGTCGATCGTATCTCGGGCCTGCGCGAAGCGCTCGGCCTGCCGCCCCGCGGCGATGCGCCCGATGACGAGGTCGTATTCGCTGGCGGCAACATACTGATGGGCGGCGCCGGCAGCGACCTGCTGGAAGGACGCGGCGGCGATGACATCATCGATGGCGACGCCCGCCTGCATGTGCGGATCAGCATAATGGATCCTTCTGGCCAGAATGACATCGCGACTGTCACAAGCCTTTCTCAGCTGGTGACACTGGGCGGCGTGACAAAGCCCCTGTCCAGCATGCTTTTGTCCGGCGAAGTGAAGCCCGCACAGATGCATATCGTTCGCGAGATCGTGGATGACGGGCTCTCCGGCGATCAGGATACGGCTGTCTTCTACGACGAATTGGCCAATTACCAGATCACCGCAAACCCGGGCGGCGGCTTTATCGTGACGCATGTGAACCCGACACTTGATGTCATCGATCCGTTTACCGGGGCACGACGTGTTTCCGATGGATCGGACACCGTTCGCAATGTCGAATGGCTGCAGTTCGCAGACCAGCGGGTCAGCACCGCCGCTTCCTTCACCAATGCCAGCGGGGCAGCGGTCATCGACGACACTACTCCGACCGAAGGACAGACACTCACCGTTGACGTGAGCAGCATCAGCGACACGAGCGGCATCGCGTCCTTTTCGATCCAGTGGCAGCAATCGGCGAACGGAATTGACTGGGTCGACATACCCGGTGCCGTGGGCGAACAGTTCACGCCGGAAGACCTGCCAGGCACCGCTGCGGGCGCACAGGCGGGGCAGTTGCTGCGGGCAGCGTTCAACTATGTCGATGATCTCGGTTTCGCCAAGACCCTGCTGTCCGCCCCGACGGGCGTGACAGGTGTGAACTGGCAGGCCGATGTCGCGACTACCTTCAACGGCACGACCGGCGACGACATCCTGAATGGCAGCGCCGGCAACGACACGCTGCAAGGCGGAGCAGGCAATGACCTAGTTGCCGGAAACGGCGGTAACGATGTTCTTGAAGGTGGAACTGGAACCGACACGACGGTGGGCGGAACCGGAAACGACGTACACATCGTCGATAACGCCGCAGACGTAGTGATAGAGGC
>NZ_JAAFZT010000021.1:0-28455 GCF_013336795.1 Alteripontixanthobacter muriae
CGGCGGGTCGCCACCCGCTTCGACCGCAACATCAAGACCTTTATGGCCACAATCGCTATCGCAGCCATCGTCACCTGGTGGCTCTAATGAGTCCGGACCCTAATATCCTGCTCTTGGATTGGCTCGATCGGTCTTCCGCGTGCGGTTGCCTCTTCCTGTGCTCTGCTAAGAGCAAGCGATCTGCAAGCCTCAAGGAGGGCGGTTGTTTCGGGCACGAACTGATATCTAGAGTAGGAAACGTCCACATCGAAGCCTTGTGCATTCGGGATGATCTTGATTTCGGCGTTCGGATCGGACGCGGCGGACATCGGGCGCGACACGTCGGCAGGCGTGGTACAGGCGCCGAGAAAGATTGTTAACGCTACAATTGAGATTTTTGCTTTCATAAGACCGAGCCCCCTGCCCTATCATTTAGGTTTTCCGCGAAATTGCAGCAAGTACTTTCTCGACTGAATACTTCCGGTCGCAATTGCAAAAGAGTAGAATTTGAAACTCCCCTCCGCAAGGCCCCGAAATGGCCGCTGCGAAGGGAGAGTCGTTGTCTATTGATCGAACTGCGGGACGACTGCCGTTCGCATCCCAGCCGCCCCAGCTTCGACAGCCGCCATCAGTGTGTCATTGGCAAGATGGCTGTAGCGCATCGTGGACTGATGGTCGGCGTGCCCAAGAATACGCCCGACGGTGAACAGATCGATATTGGCGTTGATCATGAAGGAGGCTGCGCTGTGCCGCAGGTCATGGATGCGCAGCCCCGGCAGCTTTGCCTCCTTTCGTGCGGTGTCCCAAGCCCGCTTGATCGTCACATAAGGCTTCAGTGTGTCGGGATTGGGCAGAAGCCAAGCGCAGTTCGGGAGCTTTACCAAGTCTTCGATCACCTCGACGGCTGGTTGCGAGAGCGGCACCCGCCTGGCTTTTCCTGTTTTGCTGTCAGGGATCAGCCACCAGCGCTGCTTCAGATCGACATGCTCCCATCTGGCATTGAGCAGCTCGGACTTTCGGGCCCCGGTGTAGAGCAGCAGCCTCACAATTGCGGCCAGCTGCGGATTCCAGGAAGCTTCGCAGGCTGCAATCAATCTGCCCGCCTCCTCTGCCGACAGAAAGCGCTCACAGGCGTTGTCGAACTTGAAGGGAGATACTCCCCTGACAACGTTGGTTTCGGCACCGGGGATCTCCCACCGCCGGGCCAGTTCGAATGACCGGCCAAGCATCATCCGCATCTTCTCAACGGTGGCTGGGGCGTGCTCCTGCCGTTTATCGGAAAGCCACTTTGCAACGTCCTGCTGTCTGATCTCATCAAGCCGCAGCTTGCCCCATTTGGGGATTAGATGCACCCGCAGCACCGCTTCCGTGTTCTCCGGGCGCTTCTGGTAGGTTCGAGCGTGATCCAGATGTTGCCTCGCCAGTTCCGCGTAGGTCGGAATCGCTTTCCTTTTCTCCTTCTGGACGGCTGGATTGCCCCCGAGTTCGACTTCAGAGCGCAGTTTGCGTGCCTTTGCCTTTGCTTGTGCGTAGGTGATGGTTTCGAACTTACCTATTTTCAGTTGCCGCTGCTTTCCATGCGTGTCGATGTAGCGCAGATAGTACGTCTTTCCGCCGCTCGAGCGGGCTTCAAGCACGAAGCCGGGAACCACAGTGTCCCAGTAGTCGGTTTTCTTTTTGCCATACTGGCATGCTGCGGCGAGACACTTGGCCGCATCCAGTTGAGTCTTTGGCATGGTTCATTTCCTCGATTGTGTGAGTTGGACGCGCGCCGCCTCAGAGCCCCGCAGGGCACGACAGACACGCGGATGAGGGGAGAGCCCTCCGGCTGGCCCAATCGGCGCTCTCCGGTTTGGCGATGGGCGCGGTTTGGTGGCCTGTCCGTGAGGCTCAGGGGTCGCCACTTGGCGGTAGGTCGGGTTGTGGTGGGGGGCTGGGGTAGCAGTCCGCCGCTGCTGCCAAGTTTCAGGGCTGGGCAGCTGCGATGTTGACGATTTCTGCTACCCCCTCACCCCCCGGACCTAGTACTCGTCGTCGTCTTCCTGCGCCTGCCAGACGGCCATGTCCGGAGCGAGCAAGGCGACCTTCCACTTCATGATGCCCTGGATCTTCTTCGGCGGGCCATAGATCGAACGGAGCACGGCTCCGGCCTCTTTGGCTTGCGCATTCGACGGGAAACGGAAGCCAACCGCCTCGAGCACCTTAGAAGCTGTCATGAACCGGGGGGACTTACCCAGGGGATCGATGCGCTCCCGGATGCGCTCCTCGATAACGCTAACAGCATGATGATGGCTGTTGAGGCTTTCTAGGAGCTGCTGCTCGGCCTCCGTAAGCCACCACTGCTCATTCCGGTGGTAGTCCAAAGCCAGTTGGGCGAAGACCTGCTGCATGTCGATCTCGTGCATGTGATCGAGCTTCTTCACGGGGATCGTCCACCAGCGAGTGTTGCCGGTCGGATCCACGAGAAAGTTCCACTCATTCACCGTAGCGGCGAACACCGTCCGTCGGTCTAGCTCGATCGGAGAGCGAGCGTAGGGAAGTCGGAGCTTGTCGCTGTCGCGAGTGAGGGTTCCCTTGATCCGCCCGATGTCCTTTCGAAATGAGCTATCGAGTTCGCCGATTTCGACTCCCCAGTGCGTAATCGCGCCGAAGAGTGAATCCTTGTTATTGCCGTCAAGATGGTGGTCGAGCTTTATCCATTCGTTCGTCATCGGCTCAGGCACCAGGCGTTTCAGCCAGCGAGTCTTGCCGATACCCTGCCCACCCTGAAACGTCAGAACCCCTCGGCCGCTAAATCGCTCCGTGGCTAGTGCCGCAGCGACCATGCTCAGCATCCATCTATACAGAAGCCGGTCCCGCATGTGGGCCGGGAAGTCTTCCTGGGCAGTGACCGTGGCGTAGAAGGCTGAAAGGCGGTTCTGCCCATCCCATGGCGTGCTGTTGATCCAGTCTGCCACGGGATTGAGCGGATTGCGCCTTGCCAGTGTCCCCACGAAATCAAGGAAGAGGTACGAGCCCATGCCGTTCAGGTTCGCGAGGCTCTGCAGATCGCACTCCTCCAGCTCAGCACCGCCACAGCGGAGCCTCACTTTCTTCTTGATCACATCGTATCCTAGTTGAACTCCGCTCTCCGTGAGGAGGTGAGCGACGTTCTCGAGCGTGACAGGGAGTCTGTGCGATCCTTCCGAAGGCCGGTGAGGGAAATCGGTTGCACTAAGCTTTCGGGGGAAGCCGCACTCCTGAGGCTTAAGCTTCATAGTTTTGTTCTTTCTCCCCGCTCATCCGGCGGGATTCCTGTGACGCAGCTGCGGGAAATGCAGGTTATCGCCGTGCGAGTGCAGGTACTTGAAGCCGCCGAAGGGGTAAGCTGAGTCCGGTTCGAGGGAGCACGCACCGCTGTCGAGTTCGTTTGTGTGCTCGCCGATCTTCTTCTCCGGCGCGGAGGGGATGATTTCCCCAGAAACCACCGCCCCCGAACCTTGTCGGAAGCGGGCACAGCTAGTCGCTTCGGATTCGGCGGTGCGCCGGACCCGTTGGGTCGATTGATCATGTTGTTTCTTTCCGGTGAATTTATGTTTGGCCGCAGGGCCGACAAGCTATGGATGAGGATCGCAGTTTGGCGGACCCGGGCCTAAGAATTGTCCTTTGTTGCCGGTGATGAATTTCGTCTCGCCACTCGTTCATTTCAGGGGCGGCGAGTCCTCTGCGCCGTCCACGGGCGCTGTGCTAAACTCGGGCAGCCAGAGCTCCCTTACGTTCACCCGCAGGACCCCGTTGAGGCCTTGCGACCAGAGCGGGACAAAGCCATCACAGTATCGATCAAAGGCTGACTGTGTTGCATTCCGGCCAGCACGGCCGAAAAGCCGTCCCGTCTCGGCGAGAACTGCCTCCGGCGTCGTAAACCCGCCCGAGATAAGTGATATGGCATTACAAACAGGTGCTAGTTCATCATAATCTATAACAAGAGACATCAGGATAATCCGTTTATTAGGGGGGGGGAGTGGGTGGCAACGTACCTAATTTCTGCTGTACCTCGCTCAACCATCCCAACGTTCTAGAGCATGGCGACCGATATTCGGGCGGCAATCCGTGAAGTTGTGGCTGGAGGGAGTCCACGCACTTAGTTGATCCTCAATCATTTCGTGTCCTTCGATTAGAGAAAAGCCAAAGCAATCCGCGAGTTATCTTTAGATAGTAAAATGTTGCTGGGGTTGATGGAGTCTATTGCTGCATGCTTGTTCATAATCACCTTGTTGCGCCTTGACCGGCTGGTCGGCGGTTGCCTTTCGCAAACCCAATTAGCCCCACGCACCGGAAGCGGAAGCGGAAGCGGCTGAAATTTGCAGATTCTGCATCGCAAAGGACTAAGGGATCAGACGATGGATTTTAACGACCAACCGAAGCGTTCCATCTCAAGATGCGATCGCAATTTCGGACTGTCGCTGCGTTAGAAAGAGCTGGCGATGAAATCGAAGCAGTGTGATCCAAGACTAGGCTGGCTTGAAGCCTTTGTGGCGACTGCCCAGCACTTGGACTTTGCATTGGCGGGCGAAGAGTTGGGCTTGAATGCCAGCAGGGTCAGGCGAAACGTCGAGAAGCTCGAAGAGTGGCTTCACAAGATCTTGATTATCGATGACGTGCCACTTGAACTCTATGCAGTTGATGGCGTGCAGTTTCTCGACGCGGCATCAGGCATTCTGAAATCCGCCCAATCACTGCAGCGGCACGAGACAATCCGAGGTGATAGACTTCCGTCCGCCGTATCCCGTGTTCGACTGTCCGAGTTGGAATCCTTTGTGTCGATAGCCAAGCTTGGAAATTACAAAGCTTCCGCTTACGACCAGCAACGATCTGACGCGCAAATCCGGAGAAACTTGCGGCAACTGGAACGCGCTTTCGGCTGCGCACTCGTATCAGGTCACTCTCAAATCGAGCTCACTGATTTTGGACGTGAGGCATTCGATGTGGTTAGCAACATGGTTTCTACTCTCTGCAGCTGCGTCGCAGACATTTCGAACTACGATCCTATAACTCCCGCGAAGCTTAGGCTTAGGAAATTGTTCCTCATGCGGAGGAGCGAACTACTTTTGGTAATTGCACGGGTAGAGCGGAAGGAGCGGCCTACGAAGAAGGATAAATTGAAATTGAAGGCCGCGAGGGAGCAGCTAGCTCCCTTGGAAGAAGCTCTGCATGAACTCCGCACTGAAATTAGCAGTCCGGTCGCGAACTTTTCTGTTCCATGATTTCGACGAAAAGGTCGCCAGTGCTTCACTAGCTGCCCCTCGGATGGCAACATTTCAGTTATTCAGCTTCTGTGGGTCGCGGCATGTAGAGTAGGAGCAGCCCACTTAGGCTAACTCTTACCCACAAAACGTCTCGCAGGACCACAGGAGCGACGCAGCCCCGTCAAAATGTACGCGTGAAGGCCCACTTAAGTACCACTTGATCCGCGGTGCTCGAGTTGACCTCCGGTTGATCATCAACGATCCGCGGTCAACTGTTTAACGGCAGCCAACCCGCCGAGCACGCCCAGGGACGCGAGCGGGAAGCTGGTGACCACCACAAACCCTGCAAGCGCTGCGATCAGTGCAATCGTCTCGCGTGGATGGGCTGCAAAGGCTGCAAGGCTGCTCAGGACCAGCAGCAGGGCCAACAGCTTTGCCGCAGCCTGCATGAGAGCCAAGGCGAGACTGGCAGCGAGGATGAAGCTGACGAACCGCATCAGCCTGCCCTCCCCGCATACTGGCGACACATGCGCAGCAGTTCGGCTGGTACTCCCTCGCGGTCCTCTATCACCACTATGTAAGCAAAACCTGAGTTGCCGACCGGCTGAATCAGCTCATAGACTCCGCCAAGGTCCTGCAGAAAACTCCAGTAGGGAACGAACTCGGCCTCTCCGTAGCGTACCCCGTCGATCGGATTTTGAAGCGGCGACCATCCGAGCTCCTGCTGCAGCTCTTCCTCGGTAGTGCCGGCTTGCACGACGACGACGTGTGTCAGGTTTTCGAGCCCGTTTGCCTCAACGGAGGCGAGCTTGGCTGCAAGGATGGTGTGAAGCTTGGGATCGAGCGGCTCCCGCAGGGCGGCTCGGATGGCGTTAGCGTCGGGTAGTGAAAGCATGGGTTATCCTTTCCAGATACAAAAAAGGCGCCCGTGAGGACGCCGCTTGGTTGCTGCCGTTGAACGGCAAGGGTTTTACGCTTTAAGTCTGAGTTCTTGCGGCTAATGCCGCCAAGGCTGTGCTCTGGGCTGCTTAGTGAGCAGCAAGTTTATTCAGGTGTCTCTTCGCCAACTCTGAGATGAGCGGGTCTGTGACAAAGGCAGTTGGGATGAACAGCACGAGGCCAAAACCGTCGTCCGAGTAAATAAAGACGAGTTCGGTCCAGCTCTCGTGCTGCTCGACGATCTCAGGGGTCAGCGAAAAGGCGGGTGCTACCCCGCCCTCCCCCAGCTGGACTTCGATGACTTCTGAGAGGTCCTGGAGAGTGTCGCCGGGCTCTACGATCGCGAACTCGGCAAGCTCGCTCAGGTCATAGCCTTCGTACTCGGAAAGGCGCTCCCAATGGGCAGCGAGGGGCTGCTTCAGTTCTGGATGTATCGGGGAGTCCAGCGCGCGCGCCATCTCCTCCGCCGTGCGGATTACAAGCATGTGAAATTCCTTTCGGGCAAAGAAAAAGCCCGCGGAGGTCATCCGAGGGCTTGGTGGGGGGAGGGGGCGGCAGATTTGGCCACTCCAAATAAGATACCCTGATCTCCGCGTTTCGCTTCGACCGCAGGCTTGTGTCCGGGGGCTTCCAAGCGAAACAGCCCGAGACGGTTGTCATCTTGCGCTCGGATGCTGCATGATCATGATGAAGGGGAGAAGCTTCCGAATGGCCGGCCAAAAAGAGACCGCGATCGGCATCGCCACAGCGCTTGCTTCGGAGCACTCGCCCAACCCTTTCCCGCTCAGCTTCCGCGGACAGTCGCTTCAGGAGGCCGCCGATTTAGTTCAGCTGGTGGTGGCGGAATGTGGGGATGCCGGGATAAAGCTGGCGCGGCTGGAGCTCGATCCAGAACTGTTCGAGGTGCTTGAGCAGCGGCTGATTGTGCCGGTGCGTCCTGACTACAGGTTGCAGGGCAGCGTGAGGATTTTTCGCTTTTCTGCTTGATGCGCCCACACCCTTTCAGGCTTTAGGCACAAGAAAGACGAGGGAGAGCTCTCAGCTTGAATGGGATAGCGGCGACGGACACGACGAGGCCCTTAAGCACCTTACCTCCTTTCTCCAAGATCATGGCAAGCCGTTGGAGCATCCTGCACACGTGATGGAGCGCTTATCTAGATGAACTATATCCCACCGCTGCGCGAATGTGGTACATCATCGCCGACTCACAAAACATGCGGTCGCTACCTCTTTAGGCTTATGTCTCGCCTGCACCTTCGCCCGAAAATGGCCAAGTGTTGGCGCGAGCATGAGAATGAAAGTTGGCTCCAGCGATGCAAACGGCGCAACCCTCTCATCGGAATGCAAAGCCAGAAGAGAATTCTGCGCTGCACGTGGTGATACCGCGACGAATTCACGTGATAATGAGCTTGTCGTTTGATCCTCGTGCCAATCCAGGGGACGTGCGCGCTTTCAAAAACATGTTACTCGAAAGCACGAACATCTTGCATGCAATCGATGCGAGCGGTGCCTACGACTTTATAATTGAAGCGGTGCTTCCCGATATGAGCGCCTATCGATCTTTTTTGAAGCCTTTGGAGGAGCCGCTTGCCAAGCTGGCGGCTCGGCATGAAGAAAGCTTTATTTGTCAGAGGTTTGTACGGCAACACAATGAAGATACGGCTGTATGGGTGCCTACAGCAAACGGCTGGCAGAGATTGGATTGCCTCCTCATAGACAAGATAACTGCCGAAGGCGATTACATGCGGCTGCATTCGCAAGGCAGTAGCTGGCTACTTCACACGACCCTGTGTTCGTTGGAGCAGCGTCTGGACCCCAACAGATTTTTTCGTGTGCACCGCTCCGCCATCGTGCGTTTAGGTTTCGTTGATTTCTTGATTCACGAAGGTAGGCGTTGGATCGTGCAACTTCATGATGGAACTTCGGAGCAGGTCAGCAGAGCTCATGTGGCGGCCATGATGAAAGCATTGCAGTGCAGATCGACGACGCCAGAACGCGCTCTGCCGACTCCGTAACTCCTCAACGAAACCTTCGTGAGGCTCTATCGAGAACCGAGGGCGTCTACAGCTGAAACATGGCATCCAGCTTACGTCTCGAAACGGGACAAAGATCTGGAAAGGAACGTGTTATGAACTCGCAAAAACTTGTCTGCGCCGTTGCTGCAGTCACTATCACCTCCGCAGCGATGGGTCTCATACTGACACCCGCAGCATTTGCGAAAGCGCCAATCGAGGTCACCGCGAAAAAACTTCCGGAACGGATCAAGATGGTTAGCTATGCTGATTTGAACCTCGCGACCGCCGCCGGCGAGCGTACCCTCGAAACCCGGGTCAGAGGCGCTGTTCGTTACGTTTGCGATGATCGGAAGATAGGTCATGCATGGGGGGAGTACCAAGCGTGCCGCACCTTCGCCTGGCGCGGAGCAGAGCCGCAAATGCAGCTTGCCGTCAGAAGGGCGCACGACATCGCGGCTAACGGCAAGTCGGAAATCCCAGCTGTTGCGCTGGCAATCCTCGGAACAAGATATCATCGATGAGGATCGTCTCGGCTTGGATCGTATATAAATCCAGGCAAAGCGCTACGCTCTGGACTCAGTCGTGGGCCGCCCTGCGATCCAGGGGTTCGTCGGAAGCCTGATCGGGTTTGGCGCCAGCAAAGGCGTTTTTGTAACCACCTCAAGCTTCAGTCAGCACGCTATCGACTATGCCGAAGCCCCGCAGCAAAGGGTGATTTAATCGATGGGTCCCGGCTTGCCGAACTGATGATCGAGTTCGGGGTTGGCGTTCGTGTAAGCCGAGTGGTCGAAGTGAAACGGCTGGACGAAGATTTCTTTGAGGATGGGGCTTAGCGCGTTCCAACAGCGAACGACCCCGCACTTGATCTAGTGCGGGGTCCCTTCACATCTCGAGGTTAATCTGACTCAATTTCGGCCTCGGGTGCTCGAACGCCTGGTGCCGACATCGCTTCACGCTGAGCGTTGGAGATTTTGCCTGAACCGGTGGCGGGATAGTACTTTCCATTTTCGGCGGACAGATTGTTTCGGTGACCGAACGGAAGGCCTTGCCCTGCAGGTGACAAGACGGCGATGTTCGCCTGCATCGCCATCGGAGTAAAATCCGATTTCGTATTGTTCAGAACCGACGTCAGTGCATTCGCGAGAAGGTCGGCCAAGGGGTTGCCCGATTGGGAACTGGTTGAATGCACATAACGCTGCTGGTCTTGCCACAGGACCTGCCCCGTTTTTGCAGATTTCAACGTGTAAAGAAATTCGGTTTGGATTTCCGAACTCACGACCTTGTAGTTCGAGTCCCAGTCCAGAACTTCAACATAAAGAACCGCGTCCGCGCCAAACAACCTCGCGAGATCGGGCGTGGGTGCCTGGTGAACAAAGCCCGGATCGCTTAGGCCCTCAGCATTCATCATGGTGGTGGTGGCGTTAGTCGGGAAGACGTAATAGCCGCGTTCTGCCAGAGGCACCGCCATAGTTGTCAGGAACAGCTCCGACGCGTCGACTTCGTTGGAGTGGTTGACCACAGGAACGACGAGGATTGACTTGGGAGCGGCGGAATGGAAGCTGGAATAGTCCTTCGGCTCCAAGGGAGTCGATGAGCAGCCCGCCAGCGCAATGCCGCTGGTCAGGACGGCCAGTCTAATCAGGTGTTTCATCGTGCGCCCCCTTGCGTGCCGCCGCTCGTGCCAGCGATCAGCTTATTCATTAATGCTGCCGATTCCGGGTAGGCATCGCGCTCCTTGCCGAAGAATTCAGCGGCCTCGGGCAACTTACCCTGTTCGTAAAGCAGATATCCCAGTTCAGCATACATGCCCGGCGGGACACGGTTACTTTCCTCGCCCTTAATGATGCTCTCGCGCAATTCTTTCTCGAATGCGGCTTGATCAGCATTCTTCTTGTAGCTGACCAGAGCCGGTTGATAGCTGCCCCACTCGTAGAGCGAGTTGGTGCTGGCGCATGCAGAAAGCATAAGCGCCGCACCGATTATCGGTACCCACTTCATCGTTAACCCCCCTAATGTTAGACTTAAGGCTTCAGATCGATCAGCTTTTGGCTGCCGTCCTGAAGGAAAACTCTTTCCTCATAGACCTTCGTGGTGCCATCAAAGACGTAGAGGTTGTGCCAACCATCAGTCAGCACAAGCCGCGCCTCACCCTTGCTGTTCGCGCGAACGGCTTTCTCGCCTGCCTGCACGATTGCTCCTGCTGGTGCATCGACGACTTGAACTGCCGACACAGGATTGCCACGGTTTAGGCTGTGCTTAGCAGTCGTGCCGCAGCTGGCCAGCAGAGCAGCCGTGATCGTGACAGCGCTGATTCTTATAAATTTCTTCATTGTGCCACCACGTAGAGTTTGTTGGTAGGAACGCCCTCGATCGAGCCGGAGACGAGCCTGGTCACAGAGCCTTCACCTAGCTCTCCACTGCCGAAGCTGGAAATGACCTGCAATCGAGCAATCTCGGTTGCGGGCAGTTCCATCATCATTCCGGACTGCGCACTTTTGACAGAGCGCCCGGCCTGCATGACGCGAAGCTGAGCCCCACTTTGGAGGCCTTGGCTGGGGCCACCGGAGACAAAGATTTCTCCGTTCTCAACGGCGAGGATGTCGGTACGCCATTCGCGGCCCTGGATGGTATTGGACAGCTCTTCGAGAACATCCTCGATCGCTACGGACAAGGCCTTGTCGGTCAATGAGCCATCGAAGTTTGCCGTGCTGCCCATACCCAAGGTGGTCTGCGTCTCGGTCGTAGCTTCACCCGAACCCGTGGCCGAGTGAAAGGCGAGGCCAGTGCGCACATCGACTAAGCGGATAGCGACCTTCGCGTGGGCACGCTGGGTACGTTCACGGTTGAAGAGACCTCGTTTACCATCTTCGCCGCGGCCGAACTCGACGATCGATCCGACGATTAGCGTATCGACGCCAACCATGCTCTGATCTCCGGCTCCAAGGCGATCCTGTTCGCTCGCAATCTGGTTCAGGTCACCGCGTTCGAAAACCATGAAGTCGCCCGACTGCACGAGGTAAGCTGCGAGGATATCCGCCGCTTGTTTACCAAGGGGATCGAGATTGGAGTCACGAAGCAAGGTCTGACCATAACGGGTCTCGTTCGTGAAGCGGCCGATCGCCACTTTGCGCTTCAGCGACATTTCCTGCGGCTTTTCGACCTGAACAGGTTCTACATACTCTTGCGCGTATGCTTGTGGGTTGAACGCCAGCGCTGTCGCACAACCGGCCGCCATCAAAAGATGACGAGCAGATTTTATTTTCTTCACTATTGCCCCCTATACTTCAGACCGCTGCAACAATCCCCTTTGGTGCACGGTTACTCGATAGAAGTATGACTTGTCAGCGAAGGATTTACAACTGCTGAAGAACCTATCTAACATCTTAACGCCGCCTGCACTGCGACAAACTGCACCTGGCTGAGTACTGCTGCCCGGTCCTCATCAAAACGCTAGGAAGCGCCCGCTCGCCGCTGAACGCTCTGAATACCAGACGGTACTACCATGTAGTGATAGGTGGTGCGGGTATGGTGCCGATCGCACCTGACCAACACAACGACAAAGAGCCTTCGTTCCAGACGCTTGTCGTTCGACAGGAGAAGCGCGCTCTCGAGTAGGTCTAGTGTGGCCTTTAGCGTCCCTTCCTACCCAAAGCGTCCCAACCAGGACCCAAACACGCGACCAGCCGAACAGCCTTTCCGCTTAGAGCTTCAATTTTTCCTGCTGAAGGTGGTGGTGCCGCTTAGGTGATTCGAACACCTGACCCCATCATTACGAATGATGTGCTCTACCGACTGAGCTAAAGCGGCCCCTGTGCCAGGTGGCGGCTCTACAGAGGCGGCGGTTTGCCCGCAATCCCCTTTTGCCACCTGTGCGCCATAATTGGAGGCCCGAGCCGGAATCGAACCGGCGTGCGAGGATTTGCAGTCCCCTACGTAACCACTCCGCCATCGGGCCTCACCCTCGTAAGCTGCGCGCCGCACACGGCCGCGCAGCGCATTGGGACGACGGCCCCGTAGCGGACGCAGCGACTTCGTTCAATGGCTTTGATAGGCCTTTCCAACTTCGCGCCCTTCGCTATCAGGGCGGCCATGACTGTCCAAAGCTTGCTCGAACCGATCACCCCCGATGCGATCCGCGATAATTCCGAACTGACGCTGCCCGGTGCTGAAAACTGGATGCAGGGCCGTACGCTCTACGGAGGCGCATCCGCTCTCGTCGCCTATGTCGCGGCGATCCGGAAATTCACCGACCTTCCGCCTCTGCGAGCAGCCCAGGTGGCATTCGTCGCGCCCGTCGGCGGTGAGGTTGCGCTCAGTGCAGAAATCGTAAGGCAAGGCCGCAATGTGACTCAGGTGCGCAGTGCGATCGCAGTTGGCGGCCAATTGGCCTTGACGGCTTTCTGGCTGTTCGGCGCAGGCAGGGAAGCGAATGCGCAGCACCCGGCTCCCGCTCTCGACCCCGCTCCGCCACCGCCCGAGAAATTTGAGTCCCTCGAGCATGACAAAGCGCCCGCCTTCATCGCCAATAATTTCGAGATTCGCCGGGCGCAGGACGCATCCTTTTACGAAGCCAGCGGACCGAACGAGCCGGTCGTGAGGCGCTGGGTTCGCCTGACGCGCGACACCGGCCTCGACCCGATCGCGGAGATGGTGCTGCTGGGTGACACATTGCCGCCGGGCGCCATGCGGGCGATGAAGCGGCCCGGGCCTTTGAGCTCGATCAACTGGTCCTTCAATCTTCTGGATACCGAGCCCTCTACGCGGAATGGCTGGTGGCTGGCCGAAACCGCATCGGAATATGCCGATGACGGCTTTTCGAGCGAAAGACTGCGCCTGTGGAATGCGGATGGACGGCAAATATTGGCGGGCATGCAGTCCGCCGCCATCTTCGGCTGACGCGTCAGACGTCCTTGTAGCTGGCGGGACGTTTTTCCATTCCCGACATGACGGCTTCCATCTGATTGGGGCTGCGCATCAGTTTCGCCTGCTCCGCGCTTTCTTCCAGCAGCAGATCGTCTCCTGACAGGTCGGGCATGGCGTTCACCAGCCGTTTCGCGGCGCGAACGGCATGGGGGCTGCGGTTGGCGATTTCCTCCGCAATGCGGGTGGCAAGCGCCAGCGGATCAGCATCGATATGGGTGGCGAGGCCATATTCCTTCGCCTGTTCGCCGGTAAACTCCCGATTGGTATAGACCAATTCGCGCAGCACATCGTCGCGCACGAGCCCGCGCCACAGTGCCAGCCCGCCCATGTCGGGAACAAGACCCCATTTTAATTCCATGATCGACATGCGCGCATCGGGAGCGGCAATGCGGATATCCGCGCCGCTGGCGATCTGCATGCCACCGCCGAAACACACGCCGTGAATGGCAGCCACGACCGGCACCGAGCATTTGCGCCATTGCGTCGCGACCTGCTGGTAACGGTTGGAATCGCCGTGGGTGCGCGCGGACAACGGCGGTTCGTCCGCGTCCGGCTGGCGGGCGAAGCTGGACAGGTCAAGCCCGGCGCAGAAGCTGCGACCCTCGCCCGACAGGACGACACACCGCAGGCCTGCCATCCGCTCCAACTCCTCGCCCGCGGCGATGATTCCGTCGAACATGGCCGGATCGAGCGCGTTCATCTTGTCGGGGCGGGTCAGCCGCACCTGCGCCACGCCATCATCACCCAGAGAGATCGAAACGCGGTCGGATTGGAATGCCATGATGTGTCCTGTCTGGTGTTGAAAAGGGTATTGATGCGGGGCCTGGTGCCTCAGGCGCCCTCTGTTCCCTTTGCAAGGAAGCGTTTGATATTTCGTGCGGCCTGGCGAAGGCGCTGCTCGTTCTCGACCATCGCTATGCGAACATGGCCCTCCCCCTCCTCGCCATAGCCGACGCCCGCGGCGACGGCCACGTCGGCTTCGGTCAGCAAGCGTTTTGAAAATTCGAGGCTGCCCATGCCCTCGAATCCCGGCGGCAATTTCGCCCAGGCGAACATCGATGCTACCGGCGGAGGAATGTTCCAGCCAGCCCTTCCGAAGGCCTCGACCATCACGTCGCGTCGGCGATGGTACAGCGCGCGGTTGCTTTCGACGATGTCCTGCGGGCCGTTCAAGGCAGCGCAGGCCGCAGCCTGCACCGGCGTGAAGGCGCCATAATCGAGATAGCTCTTCACCCGCGTCATCGCCGCGATCAGGTCGCGATTGCCGACGGCGAAGCCCATCCGCCAGCCGGCCATCGAGTAGGTCTTGGACATGGAGGTGAATTCGACAGCGACATCCTTCGCTCCCGGCACCTGCAGGATACTGGGGGTCGGCTTGCCGTCGAAGTAAAGTTCGGAATAAGCAAGATCGGAAAGGATCCAGACCCGGTTTTCCTTCGCCCAGGCGACCAGCCGTTCGTAGAAGGCAAGATCCACCACTTCCGCTGTCGGATTCGAGGGGTAATTCACCACCAGGACGGAGGGGCGCGGCACCGTGTAGGCCATCGCCGCTTCAAGCGCCTTCCAATAGGTCTCGTCGGGGGTCGCCGGTACGCTGCGGATCGTCGCCCCGGCGATGATGAAGCCGAAGGTGTGGATGGGGTAGGACGGGTTCGGTGCCAGCACGACGTCGCCCGGTGCGGTGATGGCAGTGGCCAGGCTCGCCAGTCCTTCCTTCGACCCCATGGTCACCACCACTTCGCTTTCAGGGTCGATATCGACGTCAAAGCGGCGACCGTAATAATTGGCCTGGGCCTTGCGAAGGCCGGGGATGCCGCGCGACTGCGAATAGCCGTGGGCGGTGGGCCGCATGGCGACTTCGCACAGCTTTTCGATAACATGCGGCGGCGGCGGCTGGTCGGGATTACCCATGCCGAGATCGATGATGTCGCGCCCTTCCTGCCGCGCGGCATGGCGCATCGCGTTCACCTCGGCGATGACGTAAGGCGGCAGTCGCTTCATTCGGTAGAAATCGGTGTCCATCTTCATCCCCTGCCGCTTTATCGGCTCGATCGGCGGCGTTCAGCGTTCTGACTTATTAGAATGGCAGGTGCAATCGGCCTTGCCGATAGTATATGCAGGGGCATGAAAACGAAGCCCATCGCAAAGGTGGCAGCGGAAGAGGATACGGCAGCATGGCAGACAAGAACGGCAAGTCCGGCGGAAGCGCCGGGGATAGCGGCCCCGGTCTCGACCCGTTCGGGCAGATGCTGACGCAGTCCATGGCCATGCAGGCGGAAAGCATCCGCAGCTTCTGGGACGCGATGATGCCGAAAGCTGCTGACGGCGGAAGCGACGCGCAGGACAAGGCGAAACCTCTATTCCCGCCCATGCCGCAGATCGATGATTTAAAGCGCTGGAACGATGTCGCCCTCCGCCTGCAGCAGATGTGGCTGACCTATCAGACGGAACAGGCGATGAAAGGCGCGCCGGCTTCGCGCATGGCGGATCCCGAATACTGGATCGAGACCATGCATGGCTGGTACCGCCAGTTGCCGATGGCGGAACCGGCATCGCAGCAGCGGCTGTTCGAAGAAAGCATGGAATTGTGGCAAACGGTTTTGGGCCAGTTCGGCATCGGATCGGCCGCTTCGGAAAGTGATGCGAAGCCTTCTCCCGAGCTGCCGCGAAAAGACCGCCGCTTTCAGGACGAACGCTGGCGCGCGCAGCCGGCCTTCGCGCTGATCCACCAGACCTATCTGCTGCTGTCTGAAAGGATGGAAGCGATGATCGACGAGATGGATCAGGTGCCTGCGGAGCGCCGCGAGCAGTTGCGCTTCGCCACGCGCGCACTGGTTGAAGCGATGAGTCCTGCCAACATTCCTGCGCTGAACCCCGTCGTGCTGGAACGCACCGTGGAATCACGCGGCGAGAACCTGGTCAGGGGCATGGAGAACCTGATCGCCGACATGAAGCGCGGCCAGTTGACCCACACCGATCCCGATGCCTTCAAACTGGGCGAAAACCTCGCGACCACGCCGGGCAAGGTCGTGCATGAAACGCCGCTGTACCAGCTTATCCAGTACACGCCGGTGACGGAGCAGGTCTTCGCTACCCCGCTGCTGATCTTCCCGCCGTGGATCAACCGTTTCTACATTCTCGACCTGAACCCTGAAAAGAGCTTCATCCGCTGGGCGGTCGAACAGGGCCTCACCGTGTTCGTGGTCAGCTGGAAGTCGGCCGACAGCAGCATGGCCGACATCGACTGGGACGATTACATCCGCGCCCAGATCGAAGCGATCGACCTCGTGCGCGAGAGGCTGGATGTGCCTGACGTGCACGCGATCGGCTATTGTGTTGCGGGCACAACCCTGGCGGCAACGCTGGCCATCCTGTCGCAGCGCGGAGACGCGGAATGGGTGAAAAGCGCAACCTTCTTCACAGCGCAGGTCGATTTCGAGAACGCCGGCGAATTGCTGCATTTCGTGGATGACCAGCAGATCGCGGCGATCGAAGCGATGGAGACGGACGGATACATCGACGGCCGCCTGCTCGCCGCCACCTTCAACATGCTGCGCGGTACCGATCTTATCTGGAACTATGTCGTCAAGAACTATCTGCTGGGTGAAGATTACCCGGCCTTCGACCTGCTGCACTGGAACGGCGATGTCACCAATCTGCCCGCGCGCTGGCATCGTGAATATCTGAAGGATCTCTACCGCGACAATCTACTGGTGAAGAAGGACAGGCTGAGCGCCGACGGAACGCCCATCGACCTGTCGCGGATCAATACGCCTTGCTACATCCAGGCTGGCCGCGAAGACCACATCGCCCCGGCGAACAGCGTCTGGCGATTGATGGATCATGTCAGCGGCCCGGCCCGCTTCATCCTGGCGGGATCGGGCCACATCGCCGGCGTGGTGAACCCGCCCGCTGCCGGCAAGTACCAATATTGGACCAATTCCGGCGAAGCCCGCAGCCTCGATGAATTTGTCGAAGGCGCAACCGAGAACAAGGGCAGCTGGTGGCCCGACTGGATCAATTGGATTGCCGCTCAGAATGACAGCAAGGTCAAGGCCGCGGGCAAGCGCAAGCCGGGCGGCAGGGGCGACAAGACGATTGAGGATGCTCCGGGACGCTATGTGAAGACCCGCTAGGGCATGCACGCATAGGCCGCAGTAATGCATGCCGAAAGTGGCATGTTGCAGCGCACAATAAACTTCTTGAAATCCGTTACGGCAGTTGCTATTTGTGCAGTGCAGCAAAATGCGAGGATAGCGATGGCCGACGAGTCCCAGAACAATTCCGCCGAACAGAACGACGGCGGCAGCGCCGTTCGGATCGATGCGATCCGCGAAGCTGTTGCCGCGCCTGCAAGCGAAGAAACAGCCGCTTCCATAGTTACGGAAAAGGCAAAGGCATCCCCGGACAGCAGCCCTTCCGGCTCCGAGGCGACAGCTCCCAAGCGTCGCGCGCCGAAAGCCAAGGCAGCCAGGAAGATCGCGGCCGCGCAGCCTCGCCGCATCGAAAATACGCCCGCTTCTGCAAATACCCGCAAGAATGTCTCGGGCCGAAAAACTGACGCAAAGAACCGCACTATCGACGAATTGAAGGAAACGATCATGGCTACCAAGGCAGAACCCAAGGTAAATACGACTGATTACGCCGCTGGAATGCAGAACTTCTCTGCCGAGATGCAGGACCGCATGAAGGCAGCCTACGAGAAAAGCTCCACGATGACCGGCGAACTGACCGAAACCGCTCGCGGCAATGTCGAAGCGGTAGTCGAATCGTCCCGCATCTTCGCGACCGGCGTGCAGAGCATGAGCCGCGACGCTGTCGAAGGTTCGCGTGAAGCTTTCGAAGGCATGACCGCCGATCTGAAGAAGATGGCAGCCGTGAAGAGCCCGACCGAACTGTTCCAGTTGCAGGGTGAACTCGCACGTCGTAATTTCGACGCCATGATCGGCCTGTCCTCGCGCAACACCGAGAATATGGTGAAGCTGGTGAACGACGCCTTCGCGCCCATCTCCAACCGGATGAGCGTGACGGCCGAGAAGATTTCGCGGGCCGCCTGATCAGGCCTGTGTCGCCGGGCGGTCATCTGACGGCCTCGGCAGAATATCGAAAAGGACCGGGCGAGGATATCGTCCGGTCCTTTTCGATTGGCGCCCCGTCTGCGTCCTGCCATCGCGCCGACGCGCCCCGATGCAGCGCCATAATGCGTCTGGGCGGCCTTGCGATTCGTCGATGAGGGCACGATATTGCGGCCATCATGCGCTTTTCGAACACAACCTCCCCCGTTTGCCCCTTAGAACCCGGCACGATCTCCGCGCCAGATCGGCTGTCGATGTCCGTAATTCGCCTCGGACCGGACGATGCGGATGACAATACACCGCCCGACGACGGAGCAGGTGACGACCGCCAGACGGGCATCGCCACCAAGACACGCACCCGGCCCAAGAAGCCCAGCATGTACAAGGTGCTGCTGCTGAACGATGATTACACGCCGATGGAATTCGTCGTGATCGTGCTGAAGCAGATCTTCCGCATGGACATGGAGCAGGCGACGCGCGTCATGCTGCATGTTCATCAGCGCGGGGTGGGCGTTTGCGGCGTGTTTTCCTATGAAGTGGCCGAGACCAAGGTCAACCAGGTGATGGATTTCGCCCGGCAGAACCAGCATCCGCTGCAATGCACGCTGGAAAAGGCCTGACGCGAGCCGGCTTCCTTGCTGAAAATGCGGGCATGACCAATTGGCTGGCGCGCGCTATAGGCTGAACTACCCGCCGCCGCCATTGCGTGCAAACTGCCCGATCCATCGAAAGCGCGAATTTTCGCTTGTTCAGTTTCATTCCCCCTATCGATCGTTACATCTTCAGGCTCGTGATCGTGCCGATGCTGGGGGTTTTCGTGCTGGCCGCCAGCCTGCTGGTGCTGGACAAGATGCTCCGCCTGTTCGACTTCGTCGCCACCGAAGGCGGGCCTGTCGGCGTCGTGTTCAAGATGCTGGCAAGCCTCATTCCGGAATATGCCAGCCTCGCCATCCCGCTGGGGCTGCTGCTCGGCATCCTGCTGGCCTTCAGAAAGCTTGCGACCTCCAGCGAACTGGACGTGATGCGGGCCGTGGGCCTGTCCTATCTGCGACTGCTGCGCGTGCCTTTCATCATCGCGCTGATCCTCGCCGCTCTGAACGTCGCGCTGGTTTTCTACATCCAGCCGGTCAGCCGGTATTATTATGAGCAGCTCGAATTCGAATTGCGCTCAGGGGCTCTGGGCGCGTCGATCAAAGTGGGCGAATTCAACACCATCGCCGACCGCATGGCCCTGCGTATCGAGGAGAGCAGCGAGGAAGGGCGCCGTCTCGAAGGCATTTTCGCCCGCGTCACCGACGATGACGGCCACGTCCTCGCCATCTCGGCGCGCGAGGGCAATTTCCTGGCGACCAGCGACAGTCCCGACACGATCATCCTGCGCCTCAGCGACGGGATAATCGTACAGGACACGCCCGGAACAACGCCGCGCGTACTCAGCTTCTCGATGCAGGACCTGCCGATCGACCTGCCGGCGCTGGAGGAATTCCGCTCGCGCGGGGATGCGGAGCGTGAATACATCCTTCCCGAATTGCTGCGCATGGGGTGGAGCGAGAACGCTCCGCAGGCCGTGCGCGACGCCAGTCAGGCCAGTTTCAACTACCGGCTCGTCGAAGTGGTGATTATGCTGCTGATGCCGCTTCTGGCGCTGGCATTGGCGATCCCGCCGAAACGATCCAGTTCGGCGCTAGGCGTGTTCGTCTCCATCGTGATGGCGGTCGCGTATCACAAGGTAAATGAATATGGACAGGCGGTCGCCGCACTCGGCCGGGCAGACCCGATCGTCGCCCTCTGGCTGCCTTTTGCCATCTTTGCCGCGCTGATCCTGTGGATGTATCACCGGGTCGCCCATGTCCCGGGCGGGCAGCCGATCGGTGCGCTTGAAAGCGCATTTGCCAAACTGTCCAAGGCTTTTGGCAAGCTGTTCAAGCGGCGGCGCAGGGCTTCGCCTGTCGCGGAAGAGGATTTTGCCGAAACCGATCCGCGCCCGATGATGGCGGGGGGTTGAGCAGGTGCAGTTCGACTTCTTCCCTTCGCGCCGACTGACGCTTTATCTCGGCAAGATGTTCCTCACCCGCATACTGGCGGTGCTGGTGATGCTGGTGCTGGTTCTGCAGATGCTGGATCTGCTTTCGACGAGCGGCAAGATACTCGCTCAGCCAGGCAACGGCCAAGCCGAACTGCTGACTTATGTGGGCCTCCGCGTGCCGCAACTGGTCGCGCGTTTCCTGCCATATTCGGTGTTGCTGGCAACGATCATCACGCTGGTCGGATTGAACCAGAACAGCGAGGTCATCGCCATGAAGGCGGCGGGTCTCTCCGCCCACCAGATCCTCGCCCCCTTGCTGATGGTCGCTGCCCTCACTGCCGGGGCCAGTTTCCTGTTCAACGAACGCGTTGTAACCCGCGCCACGGCGACGCTCTCGGCATGGGAAGATAATGATTACGGCCCTGTGCCGACGCAATCGGGACTGCGGTCGAATGTCTACGTAGCAGATGGAACGGACATTCTCACGGCACGCACCGTGGTCGGAACCGGCGAGAGCATGCGGATGGAGGGTGTCAGCTGGTATCGCCGCTCCGAAGATGGCGTGCTGATCGAACAGGTCCGGGCAGATGCGGCGCAATGGGTGGGAGACGGATGGCGGCTTACCGACGCCACGCGCTTCAATGTTCAGGGCGCTGAAACGTCGCAGGTCGCGCAGACGGTCGTTGCCCCCGGACTCACCCCGGAACAGGTGGGGCTCGGCCGGGCGAATGCCGCGGCGGAACCGTTCTGGGAATTGTCCGAAACGATTGCGGAATATGAAGCATCCGGCCGCCGTACTGCCGAACTTCGCGCGCAATGGTGGCATCGCCTGTCCGGTCCCTTGTCCGCGGTGTTGATGCCTCTGCTCGGCGCAGTCGCGGCTTTCGGCCTGGCGCGGAGCGGGCAGTTGTTCCTGCGCGCCATCATCGGCATGGCGCTCGGCTTCGCCTATTTCGTGGTCGACAATGCCGCATTGGCGATGGGCAATTTTGGCGGGTATCCGCCCTTTCTTGCTGCATGGGCACCGTTCATGCTGTTCCTTCTGATTGGTGAAACGGTGCTGGTGCGTACCGAGGAATGAATTTGTCCGCAGACTGGACCTTGCGGCTTGCCCGCCCCGAGCACTGCCCCGCAATGGCCCGTATCGCTGCCGAGGTGCAGGGCTTTGAAACCCTGGACGAAGCGCAGATCGCAGCGATGGTCTCGCGGCGACGCTCGCTGTTCGTCACGGTTGGCGATCAGCCTGCCGGGTTTCTGCTGGCCCGGGGCGAACGCCGCGAACTGCATATCGGCACTCTTGTTGTAGCCGAGCCCTTCCGCCGGCGCGGCATCGCCGGTGGGTTGATCCGGGCCGCTATTATCGACGCGGAAAACGGTGGCTACGACGCCGTCACAGCTGTCATTTCAGGATCGGGAGATCACGAAGGCGTTGCCGAAGGGCTTGGGAGAGAGGCAATGTCGCTAGCCACGAGATTGGGTTTCGTACAGGTCAGGGATGAGAAAGCCCACCCGCGCCTTGCAGAGATCGTGACCGAAAAACGAGGCGCAGAAGGGTCTGCATCGCCCGTTGCGATGATCCGCTTCCTCTAGGTTTCGGAACATGCAAGCCCGTTCGAGCGTCGTAGTTTGCGATAAGGAGTAATCATGAAATCTCGCTTTTTTGCCGCCGCTTTCATCCTGCCCGGACTGACACTTCTGTCCGCCTGCGATCAGGAGGAGGAAGCAGACACCTCGTTCGAACAGCAGATGCCCGCCCCCGTCGTGGTCGATGATGGCCCCGGTCCCGTGCCCGACAATTCGGTCGGGACGCCGCAGGATGATGTGGTCGTCGACTACGATGACGAATTGCCAGCCGAAGATGCCGACTTGGTCGTGGAATAGCCGGCTTTTTCCCGGTTTTCAGCGCCTGTTCACAGCGCTGAGTGCAAAAATGCCGCTGTTGCGTCTCTTGCGTTCGGCACGATCGGACCCATGTGGCGCGTTCGCCCCTGTCGTGTTACCGCATGACCAAGCCACTGGATTGGATTATCGTGTCTAGCAACGCCAATTTCGCGAACTCGCAAAGCAGTCTGCCGGAAGCCGATGCCGCTGGTGAAAGCCAGCTGCCGTTCTGGAAAAGGAGCCATTATCTCGACCGGATGACATTCGGCGAGTTGGTGCGCGCCTATTTCCAGCATTACACCATCATGGCCTATCTGGGCCTGACGGCGGCGGCGATTGTCGCCTTCGCCTTCTATCCGGCAGGCTTCTGGGCCACGATCTTTTGTATCGGCGCGGCGCTTTTCGTCTATCCGCTGGCATGGCACCTGCTGCACCAATATGTCCTTCACGGCAAATGGATGTGGAAGTCAAAACTGCTCTCGCCGACATGGAAGCGCATCCACTACGATCATCATCAGGATCCCAACCATCTCGAAGTGCTTTTCGGTGCGCTGCACACCACCCTGCCCACGATCGCTGTCGCGACGCTGCCGGTTGGCTGGCTGATCGGCGGCCCGGGCGGGGCATTGGCGGCGTTCGCCACCGGTCTGCTCACCACCTGTTATTACGAATTCATGCACTGCATCCAGCACCTGGCGTTCAAGCCTAAATACAAGTGGGTGCAAACCATGAAGCAGCGGCATAACGAACATCACTATTTCGATGAAACCGGCAATTTCGGGATTACCAACTACGCCTGGGATCGCGTGCTCGGCACTTTCTATGAAAAGAAGGAGCGGCCCAAGCGCTCGCCGACTGTATTCAATCTCGGCTATGACGAGGAAATCGCCAAGACCTACCCCTGGGTCAAGGAACTGTCGGGCGGCATCGCCAGCGGTCACCCACGGCGTCGCGCGATACGCGAGAAGGACGGCGCGGCCCAAGGCTGACGGCGTCGGATGAACGAAGGACCGAAGGGCCGACTGCATTGAGCGACATCGTAATCAGGACGCTGTCGGCTGCGGACAGGAGCGAACGCGGGCGCTTCGTCGACATAGGTCGCCAGTTTTCACGAGCAGTCGCTCATTATGTGCCGCAATTGCGGTCGGAGCAGATGGAATTGCTTGATCCGCGGCGGAACCCGTTCTTCGATCATGCCGAAGTCCAGCTTTTCGCAGCCTATCGCGATGACAAGCCAGTAGGACGGATCAGCGCGCATATCGATCGCCTTGCCCTCGCCATGCCTGCCGAACAGGGCATGGGGCCGGGCACCGGTAATTTCGGCTATTTCGACGCAGCGGATGCCGAGGTCGCTCAGAGGCTGCTCGCCCGTGCCGAGGAGTGGCTGCGCGGGGCTGGCATGACGCGTGCGCTCGGGCCTATTTCACTGTCCGTATGGGAGGAACCCGGCCTGCTCACTGCCGGGCACGATCACGCGCCGACCATGATGATGGGTCATCATCCCGCGCACTATCGCGGCTGGATCGAAGCTGCCGATTACCACGCTGCAAAGACACTGCTGACTTACGAACTCGACATTACAGTGCCTTTCCCGCCGCTGATTCAGCGGATCATCACCTCGGGCGAACGGAATTCGCGGATCACCATTCGCGAGGCGGGCGTCGACGATTATGCCGGTGACGTACGGATCATTCTCGCCATTTTGAACGATGCGTGGTCGGACAATTGGGGCTTTATTCCGTTCACCGACCGCGAGATCGATTATGCCGCGCGCAAGTTGAAACCGGTAATCAACCCTGAACTTGTCCGCATAGCGGAGCTGGAAGGAAAGCCGGTCGCTTTCATGCTGACCCTGCCCGACATGAACGAGGTGCTGTCGCGCATTGATGGACGCTTGCTGCCGCTCGGATGGTTGCACGTGATGCGCTGGCTCAGGAACCCGAAGGCACGAACGATGCGCGTGCCGCTGATGGGGGTTTTGAAAGAACATCAGAATTCGCGACTGGCAAGCCAGCTGGCCTTCATGATGATCGAGTACATCCGCAGGGATGCCGTCGCAAAATTCGGCGCCACGCGCGGCGAGATCGGCTGGATACTCGATGATAATCAAGGCATGGTCGCCATTGCGGACGCCTTGAACACCAAGGTAAACCGCGAATACAGGATTTACCAAAAGGCGCTCTGAGCTTCGTCCTTTCGTTCGGCGGCAGTCGGGTCCTGCGCTGCGCCGGAAGGACACCGCCTGCGGGAACCCAAGCCACTGCAGCATCGTTTCCATCATGTTCTCCGCGCCCATTCCGGCGCGCGCTGGACAGGAGGATTGCCGGACTCATGGCCCAAAGCAAGGACCCGACTGACTCCCCTGCCGCGGCGGGCCGTGTCGGTCGGACCGCATCCGCAGGTGGCCTTCCCCGTTCCGTGCTGGTGGTCGAAGACGATACGATCCTGGCACTTGCGACCGAAGATGCCTTGCGCGCGGCTGGTATCGTGGAAATCCACATCTGCAACTCCACTGCACAGGCGCTGGAGATGCTACGCGAGATTTCGCCGGAAGCCCTTGTGCTTGACGTGCATCTGGCCGACCGCGACGATGGCTGGGCCATTGCCGAACTCGTGACCGAGATGGGCCCGAACCCGCCTCGCATAGTATTCTCGACAGGCGCGCCGCATGATATTCCCGAAGAGATCGGCGAACTCGGCACGGTGCTTGAAAAGCCATACGAACCCGAGCAATTGCTCGCGGCCCTTCGCACCAGACCGGCAGGGCTGCTGGCGCGTCTGCGCGGGGCGCTCGGCTGACCCCTGCTTTTTTGCGGCAATTTGCGACCGGCCTTCCTGGCCTTAACGGCAGGCAGGCTGGTGCCTTTCTACAGACTGCGTCTTGCTGAACACTCTTCTGCACCGCCGAAAAAAGGCCGACGAAAAAAAGGCCTTCGCTCCTATTGTCGAGCGAAGGCCTTTCGGGATCGTGTCACCAGCCGCTTGGACGGGAGGGGGGTCTCGGCGGTGACATAGAGGAAATGCACCATTGCGGAGGGGGTTCCGCAGGGTTGCAAATATTTTGAAAATTTTTCAAAGTGACGGATTGGCGCCAGTTTTCAGATGAATGGGCGCAATTGCTGGCTCCGTTCCTCATATTGCGCAAAGTCAACGGCGCGCTGCCGGTCCGGCAGGCTGATCCGGCCGGGAGTCCAGAACAGCAGACTGTCCCGCGCCAGGGCCTTCAGGGTGCGGTTGGTATGCACGAGGGAGAGCCCCAGCATGTCGGCGATCTGCGCCTGCGTGATGGGCAGGTCCAGGTGCTGGTCATGCAGCACGGGAATTCCCGAAGCCAAGGCGCGGTCGTGCAGCCAGACAGCCATGTAAGCGACTTTCTCCCGCGCATTGCGCTGGCCGAGCGCCACCATGTGATCTTCCAGCTCTGTCTCCTCGCACGCTGCCAGCCAGATCAGGTCGTAAGCCAGTTGCGGGTGCTCGGAGATTAACTCGTAAAATCTGCGGCGTCCGAAGTTGCAGAGCCTGGCTGGAAGCAAGGCCTGGACCGAATGGTTCAGCTTGTCGTCGAACGCTCCCTGCAGCCCGACGAAGTCGCCGGGGAACATGAAGTTCACGATCTGCCTGCGTCCGTCGTCAAGCGTGAGGAACCGGACAAGCACCCCTTCCAGCAGGGTGTGGAGGTGAACGCTGCGCTTCTCCTGTTCAAGCACGAGCCCGCCGCGTTCGACCTGAACCTCGCCTTCCTTGAACTTCTGCACGAAATCGAGGAGGTTGGGCGTGAGCGGACGCAGCCCCTTCCGTCCGGACAACGGGCACTGCGCGCAAGCAACTGTTGCCGATTGCCGTTCCATAGCTATATCCCCCGAACAGGCTCGCGATACCGAGTGCCCCGTTTCGGCGGCGGCACCGGGTTTGTCAAACGCCGCCGGAATGCGCCCTGGCGTTGACTGGAACCATCATCCACGCAGGGCGTTCACAAGCCAGCGAATTATCGGGAAGGGAATTTATGTCGCTTGGGGACCAGGTCGCCGCCAATCTGCCTTATCTGCGCCGTTATGCGCGCGCGCTTACTGGCTCGCAAGCCACGGGCGATGCTTTCGTGCGTGCAACACTCGAAGCGGCGCTTGCGGATCAGGAACTGAAGGAATCGCTGCAGCAGGGCCGTGTTCCGCTGTATCGTGCCTTTAACAAGGTCTGGTCCAGCGCCTATATGGAGGTGGACGATAATGACGGGTCCGGTTCGCATGAGGCTGCCGCATCCGATCGCCTGAAGACGATCACGCCGCTGAACCGCCAGGCCTTGCTGCTGACGACGCTGGAAGATTTCAGCATCGACCAGACTGCCGAGATCATGGACCTGTCCGAGGACGAGGTGGAATCCCTGGTTCAGGAAGCGGTTTCGGAAATCGACCGGGAATCAACCACCAGTGTTCTGATCATCGAAGACGAGCCGCTGATCTCGATGCAGCTCGAGGATCTCGTGCGATCGCTCGGTCATGACATCTGCGGTACGGCCGCTACCCGCACTCAGGCGCAGGAAGTCGTCGCCCAGCAGACGCCCGGACTGGTTCTCGCTGATATCCAGCTGGCGGACGGGTCCAGCGGCCTGGATGCCGTGGACGACATCCTGGCCATCGACAGCGTGCCGGTCATCTTCATCACGGCCTATCCGGAACGGCTGCTGACGGGCGACCGACCGGAACCGACCTATCTCGTGACCAAGCCGTTCCAGGAAGCCACCGTTCGCACGGCCATCAGCCAAGCGTTGTTCTTCGGGTCGAGCCGGCCCCTGGCCTGAACCAGCCTGATCTGGTTCACTACGGGCCGGGCAACAGGACAAGCATAGAAGAAAGCCGCCACTCCCTCACCGGGATGGCGGCTTTTTTAGTCTGCCCATCATCAATGGCGCTGCTTCCGTATAGCCCGCCTGCTAACCGTCAGCTCTGGTTCCGCCGGGCGCGGATTGCAAATTCGCTAGGAGTTCTGACCGGCACCAGCAAAATGCATTGCACACCTTGCGGGGCGAATTCGAGTTCCACAGGATTGCGGAGTTCATGCGCGACGATCTTCTCGATCAGATCCATGCCGAAGCCTCGCTTGCGTTCCCCTTCGACTTGTGGCCCACCACTTTCGGTCCATTCCACTCTGGCAAGATTGTCCTGCGTCAGCGACCATTGCACGCTGACATTACCGCCAGCGACACTCAAGGCACCGTATTTCGCTGCATTTGTCGCCAGTTCGTGAATTGCAAGGCCGAGGGAAAGGGCATCGTTCGGAGCAAGTTCGACCGTCGGCCCTTCCATCGTCACAGCATTGTCGCCGTCTCGGGCATAGGGAGCGATCTCGGCCCCGATCACGTCGCGCACGGGGGTTGTTCCCCATTCCGATTGCGTCAACAGATCGTGCGTTGCCGAAAGCGCCCGGATCCGCCCGTTCAGACCATCGGCGAATTCCTCAAGATTGTTCGCCCTGCGCCGGGTCAGCGACACGATGGACAGCACATTCGCCAGAGTGTTCTTCACGCGGTGGTTCAATTCACGAGTCAGCGAATTGCGGATCGAGTTCTGTTCGGCGAACCAGTCGAGCGATTTCTGATCCTCGCGCGCTTGCTGGGTCAGCAATCGTGCAACGACCATCAGCAGGCTTGCGACCAGCAGCCCGAAGATCAGTGTGATCATCGAAAGCGGTGCCAGCGATGAGCCCCTGGCCGATTCGACCTGCAGCATCATCGGCCTGTTGGCGATGGATACCTCGGTCGTCACGACTTCGCCGGTCTGCATTTCAGGCTCGATCTCGGCCAGCAGATTTTCCTCGGCCACGGCGCCATCGTAGAGGCGAATACCTTTCTGACCGCGCGTTTCCAGCTCGAGTGCGGAGGTCAGAAAATCCTGCGCGGTGAACGGACTGTAAATGAACCCGCGCAGTTCGCGGCCCATCTGCGATTCGCTCACCACCGGCATGTAGATGATGAAACCGGCAGCCGTTCCCGAACCTTCCTGCTGCAGGGTCACTCGTCCACTGGCCGTGGGCCGAAGGGTCCGCGCCGCTTCATCCATGGCAGCGCGGCGAACGGGTTCCGAATACATGTCGAAGCCCAGCGCGCGGCGATTGCGTTCCGTGTCGGGCTGAAGGAAAGTGACCGGCACCACCTGCGTCACGCTGTCGCGAATGGCGGGCCGGACATCCATGTCCCCCGGTGCATCGTCATCGTGCGATTCTTCGAATTCCTGAACCTGGTCCGGCCTTATGCGTTCGGCCCAGCCGAGCCCTTCCGCCCCGCGGTAGTCGGAATCGAGGCGCAATTCGTTCACAAAGCGGCGGAAAAGGGGCGCCGGCACATCCTCGACCGTGGCGAAAAGGGCGGCGCCTGCGCGCAGATAGGCGGAACTGGTATT
>NZ_JAAFZT010000021.1:28553-39249 GCF_013336795.1 Alteripontixanthobacter muriae
AATCGACGCGATGAGCAGGAAAATGGCGACTGGAACGGCGCGCGGATATTCGATGAGCCACCTGCGCCCTCTGCGCCCGCGCCCGGTGGCTGCGGCCTTGCCCTTGATTCTGGCGGCCGGAGCTCTCTCCTCTTGCAATTTCGGGACATTCGGCGTGACGAAACTGGTCAAAATAATCCTGTCGGCTCAAGGTGTCATTGCATGTGGCGTCGGTGCCGTTAATGTTGGGAACCATACAATCTGACATACGTTCCATCCCGACAGGGATTGTTTGGTATGTTTCTCCCGATGCGACAAGTCTGCTCATTCGCAGGTGCCGCAAGGCGGGAAGCGGTTGCATTGACAGATAGGGCGGTTCAAAATTCTTATGAGTTCTGAAAACACCGCGGCCGGTCCGGCCGGGCGGGAAGACGAGAAAACAGGCAATGTTCGCCGCGTAGGCGTGCCCGGGGCAAAGCCGGCATCGGGTGCCACGAAGGACGTCGCGGGCGCAGGTGCGAAGTCGGCGCCCGAGTGGGCGAATGGTCTGCGCCAGCTTTATGATTCCGTTATCGATGAACCGATACCCGACAGTTTCAAGGATCTTCTTGCGCAGCTGAATGACGACAGCAAATGAGCGATACGGAACGGACGCCTTCCGAAAAGGCAGAGTTCAAGCGCGAGCTGACCGAAGTGGTGCCGCATTTGCGCGCTTTCGCCCGGGGCCTTTGCGGCCGCCCCGACATGGCCGACGATTTGGTGCAGGAGACGATGCTCAAGGCCTGGGCGGCACAGAAGCGGTTCGAGCCCGGCACATCGATGCGCGCCTGGACGTTCGTCATCCTGCGCAACGCCTATCTCACCGACATGCGGCGCAACCGCTTTCGCGGTGAATATGACGAGAATGTTGCCGAACGCATTCTGACGGCACCTGCAGGACAGGAAGAGCCGATCCACCTTTCGGACATGCATCGCGCGTTGCTGACACTCCCGCCCGAGCGCCGCGAAGCCTTGCTGCTGGTTGGTGCGGGCGGTTTTTCCTACGAAGAAGCGGCAAATATCTGCGGCTGCGCCGTCGGTACGATCAAGAGCCGGGTCGGACGCGCACGCGCTGCGTTGACCGGAATGCTGGCCGATGGTGATATTCCGAAGCGCTCCATCGATGACGACACCGCGCATCGTGCCATTCTGGAAGAACTCGACGATGTGGCGGCTGGTAACGGCATGGCTGGAAACGCCTGAGTTGCGCGCCGCACTCGCCTCTCTCGAACGATCGGTGCAGGGGTGCGAGTGCTGGGATGCCAAGCCGTGGGCGCCTGCCGCGACCCTGCCGACTGATCGGTGACAGATCATGGCCGACAGGCTGACCGAGAAGGATATATTCGCTCCTGATCCGGGCGATGCCGCTGCCAAAGGCGCGGTAGAGCGCACCACCCCCTTGCAGCATCCCTCAGCTCCTGCGGAGGAACCGCAGACCGATTCGCGCGGAAGAATGGCGGCGCAGGAAATTCGCCTCATCTCGGCGCTCGTGGTGATCCTGGGGCTCGGCCTGTTTCTGGCGCTGCCTTTCGTTCTTTCCATCGGTTCGGTCGTATTCCTGCCGCTGGCCACTGCCATCATCCTCACCATCCTGCTCTCACCGCTGGCCGACCGCATCGCGGCCCTGGGCTTGCCGAATGTGCTGGCCTCGTTTCTCGCTCTGTTGCTGTTCCTGGCGTTTGTCATCGTCGCTCTGGGCACGGTGCTGCAACCTGCTGCCGACCTGTTCGACAGCCTTCCCGCGATGATCGACCGCATAGTGCTGCGTTACGGGGAACTGCGGCAGGAATTTGCCTGGCTGGCGCAGATCAACGAGCAACTGACACGCGCGCTCGGCGACGAGAGCGGTCGCGAGGTGGTGCTGGCGACGCCGACGATGATGGAGCAGGTCGCCTTCGCGACACCGACCGTCGTGCTCGAGGTTCTGCTCACTTTCCTGATGGCGTTCTTCATGATCGAGGCGCGCGTTCGTCTGCGGCGGCACCTGCTGCTGGGCCGGTCCGATTTCGGCAGTTCGATCAAGGCGGCGCGCGTAGTGCGCGAGGTGCAGGACAGGGTCGCGGCCTATATTCTGACCGTCTCGATCATCAACGTCGGGGTCGGGGTCGTTGTCGCGGCGGGCGCATGGGCGCTCGGTGTGGAAGCCCCGATCATGTGGGGAGGTCTGGCCGCAATCCTGAACTTCCTGCCCTATATCGGGCCCTTGGTGATGGTGGCCCTGCTCGGCCTGTTCGGCATCGGCACGGCGGATACCATATTGCTGGGGCTCGTGCCTGCAGGGGCCTATCTGGCATTGCACGCGGTGGAGGGCAATCTGGTTACGCCTTCCATATTGGGCGCGCGTTTCACCATGAACCCGGTCATGATCCTGATTGCCCTCAGCTATTTCTCCTGGATATGGGGGGTTGTAGGCGCGCTCCTGTCGGTTCCGCTCCTGCTGATGCTGACGGCGCTGATCGACCATGTCGGCCGACCGAACCTCATCGGGTTCATGTTCGGTGAACCCTTGTTTCCATCCTCGCCCATCGAATTGGAGAATAGCTGAACCGGCTTTGAAGCCGGTCGGTCTGGTCAGCAGAAAAAAGGCCCGACCTGCTCAAATGCAGGGCAGGCCTTTCCATTATTCCGGTGAAGGCCGGATCAGGCTGGATATACCCAGGTCGTTCCGCGCTGCAGATTGTCCGCAGCAAAACCCCAGTTCAGCTTGTTCTCGACGACCTCGTCCAGATATTCCGGACGCTTGTTCTGGTGGTCGAGATAATAGGCGTGCTCCCACAGGTCGATTACGAGCAGCGGGTTGGCGTCCAGATCGGCCAAAGTATCGCCATCATGCGTTTCCTCGATCGTGAGCTTGCCGCCTTTTTCCGCAAGCCAGACCCAGCCGCTGGCGAAATGGCCGGCACCGCGTTCCTTCAGCTTGGCTTTCAGATCGTCGAGCGAACCGAAGGCGCTGTCGATCATGCTCTTCAATTCATCGGTGGGGTGGCCGCTTTCAGACGCGAGGGAATTCCAGTAGAAACCATGGTTCCAGCTTTGCGCCGCATTGTTGAACAGGCCCTGGTCGGTCTTGCGAGCGGAAGCGATTACCTTTTCAAGCGGTTGATCGGCGAGTTCCGTGCCCTCGATCGCCTTGTTCGTCTTGTCGATATAGGCCTGGTGGTGCTTGCCGTGATGGTACGACAGCGTCTCGGCCGAAATTGCCGGGGACAGCGCGTCTTTGTCATAGGGAAGCGGGGTAACTGCAAAAGCCATGGTTGGATTTCCTTGGTCTATGGATTTTCGGGTTCATGGGACAAACGCGCCAGCCTGTCTATCGTTGCAGCCGGTTCAGCCTTTTTCTGAAGAACCGTTCATCCATGAGCCGCGAGGGTGGCGGGGTCAGCTGTCTCCGTCTTTTCCGGCCCATCGGTCGCCACGGTCACTGCGACATCCATGGTGACATTGCCCAGCGTCCGCATGATGTCGGGCAGCATCTCGACCGCGACCAGCAAGGCAAGCGGTTCGACCGGAACGCCCATGGCGATGGCAATTGGGCCGATGGAGATGACGAAGCTGATCGAACCCGGCAGGCTGACCGACCCGATGCTGATGACGAAGGCGACTGCCACGCCTGCCACCAGCAGCGCGGGCGTCAGTTCCACGCCTGCGAGGGTGGCCACATAGATTGCCACCGCCATGTTCATCGCCGGACTGGTGGCGCGAAAAATAGCCACCGACAGCGGCAGAGCGAAATCCGCGACTGCAGGCGTAACCCGCAACCGGCGCGCACTGTCCAGCATGGCAGGCAGGCTGGCGAGCGAGCTTTGCGTCGAGATTGCCACCGCCTGCGCAGGCAGCAGCGCACGGGCGAAGGAGAACAGGTTGCGCCCGCCGGCAATTACCGCCAGCGCATAGCCTGCCACCATCACGATGACACCCATGGCCGAGACGGTCAGGATGTAATGCGCCAATGCGGTGAAAGTCCCGCCCCCGCTCTGCGCCGCGACCCCCAGCGCCAGCGCGAACACGCCCACCGGGGCAACCCAGAGCACCCAGCCGATGATGGTCAGCATCGCGTTCGCAAGCGCATGGAAGAAGCCCAGCAGCGTCGCCTTGTCCTGCGCTGCCAGCCGCGAAACCGCAATGGCGAATAGCGCGAAAAAGATCGTGAGCGGCAGCATGTTGGTTTCCGCTGCGGCCGCGATCAGATTGGGCGCGATGAGCGAGGAGATGAAATCTGCGACGCCGGGGACCTCCTGCAGTTCTCCTCCGGCCATCAGGGCACTGGCCGATGCGGGTATGGGGAACAGGGCCAGCAGCGCAGGCATGGCCAGGGCGGTGGCAGTCCCGCTCAGCAGCAGAATCACGAAGATGAAACCGAGCATCCGGCGGGCTGTGCGTCCTGCGGTCGCCGCCTCGGCCATGCGGGCGATCCCGATCACCAACAGGGCCGCGACCAGCGGAATGATGGTCATCTGCAAAGCGCGTAGCCAGAGCGCGCCCATGGGGTCGGCGATCTGCAGAAGCGTATCCATCACTGGTCGCTCCGCCAGGATCGCTCCGACAAGAAGGCCCATGATCAGCCCGCCGAAGGTCCACCAGACCGGCAGCTTGATTGCCACCATGTCTCCGCCGCCGCTCTCCGGCGCGCCGGTCACATCGTCGCTCATCAATTCCGCCATGCTGCCCCCGGTTCGCCCCAATGCGGCTTAGCCTGCAGCCCGCCTGAAGCACGGGTCTTCCAATGCGGCCTGTAACGCGCCAGAAGCGCATTGCAATTCACGGCCTGCGTTCGGGCCGACAAGAAAAGGCATGGTATGACACGGCAATTCTTCGGCACCGACGGTATCAGGGGCCGCACCAACAAGGGCGTGATGACCGCCGCCACCGCAATGCGCGTGGGACAGGCGGCGGGGCGGCATTTCCTGCGCGGCGATCACCGGCACCGGGTGGTGATCGGCAAGGATACGCGGCTTTCGGGCTATATGATGGAAAGCGCGCTGGTCGCCGGCTTCACCAGCGTCGGCATGGATGTGGTCATGACCGGCCCCCTCCCCACACCTGCCATCGCCATGCTGACGCGGGAGATGCGCGCGGATCTGGGCGTGATGATCTCGGCCAGTCACAATCCTTTCGAGGACAATGGCATCAAGCTGTTCGGCCCCGACGGGTTCAAGCTGTCGGACGAGGACGAGGCCAAAATCGAGGCTCTGCTCGCCTCCGACCTCGAACTGGCAGATGCCGCCGACATCGGTCGCGCGCGCAGGATCGACGATGCTCGCGGCCGCTATATTCATGCAGTAAAACAATCTCTGCCCGACGACGTGCGGCTCGACGACCTGACCATCGTGATCGATTGCGCGCATGGCGCTGCCTATGAAGCGACGCCCTCCGCGATCTGGGAACTGGGCGCGAAGGTCATCACGCTGGGTGTCGAGCCGAATGGCCGCAACATCAACGATGGCGTGGGTTCGACATCGCTCGACGCACTGAAGGCGCGCGTCGTTGCGGAAGGTGCGGACATCGGCATCGCGCTGGACGGCGATGCCGACCGGCTGATCGTCGTCGATGAAAAGGGCAAGGCGGTCGATGGCGACCAGATCATGGCGCTGATCGGCAGCCAGTGGGCGGCGCAGGGCCGCTTGCGGGGCGGCGGCGTGGTGGCGACGATCATGTCCAATCTGGGTCTCGAGCGTTTTCTCGACGCCAGGGGCCTGTCTCTGATCCGCACCAAGGTCGGGGACCGCTATGTGCTGGAGGCGATGAAGGCCGGCGGTTACAATGTCGGCGGCGAACAATCCGGGCACATGATCCTGCTCGATCATGCCACTACCGGCGACGGCACCGTGGCCGCATTGCAGGTTCTTGCAGCTTTGGTGAAATCGGGCCGACCGGCTAGCGAAATGCTGCATCTGTTCGATCCCGTCCCGCAATTGCTGGAGAATGTCCGCTACGAAGACGGCGACCCGCTGACGTCGCAGGCAGTGAAGGATGCCATCACGGCAGGCGAGCGCGAGTTGGGCGACAGCGGCCGCATCGTGATCCGCAAATCCGGCACCGAACCGCTGATCAGGGTGATGGCGGAAGGCGATGACGCCGATCTCGTGAAAAAGGTCGTGCATTCGATCTGCGATGCGGTTCGGAGCGCCTGCTGATGGCGCGGGAGGCGGTCAAACCTTCGCGGCCGCCGCGCGTCCTGGTAATTGCCGGCTCGGATTCCTCTGGCGGAGCAGGCATTCAGGCTGACATCAAGACGGTCACGATGCTCGGCGGCTATGCCATGACGGCGATTACAGCCGTCACGGCGCAGAACAGCATCGGGGTGCAAGGCGTCGAGATGCTTTCGGCCGAGTTCGTGACGCAGCAAATCAATAGCTGCCTCGACGACATCGGGGCCGATGCGATCAAGATCGGGATGCTCGGCTCGCATGAGGTGGCCGCTGCCGTGGCGAACCGACTGGAAAGCTGGTCCGGCGCCATCATCTTCGACCCGGTGATGGTCGCCACCAGCGGCGCCGCACTTGCCGATGCGGAGACCATCGAAGGGTTTGCCCGGCTGATGGAGCTCTGCACGCTGGTCACGCCCAATCTGCCAGAGCTCGCCGCTCTGATCGGGCAGCCGGTGGACAGTGCGGAAAGCATCTATGAAGCCGCGGCACTGCTGGCGAAGCGGCACGACTGCCATGTCCTTGCAAAGGGTGGTCACAGCGGCGACGCAGCGTCAGGCGACCGGGTTATCGACCGTCTGGTTGCGCCGGTCGGTTCGGTCCGCTCCTTCGATCACCACCGCATCGACACGCGGCATACGCATGGAACCGGCTGCACGCTTTCCAGCGCCATCGCGGTCCTGCTGGGGCATGGTCAGCGGCTGGATCATGCCGTGCGGCTGGCCCGGCAATTTACGCTTGCGGCCCTGGAGAACGCTCCCGGCTTCGGCGCCGGAAACGGGCCGATGGGGCACCAGGCGGTGCGCACCGGCCCGTCAGCGGGTCAGGGCTTCAACTCGTAGAATTCGGCGATGTGATCCCAGGCATCTTCGGCCGTTTCACACCAGTGGAACAGGTCGAGATCCTCGTGGTTGATCGTGCCCTCGTCTGCCAGCGCTTCGAAATCTATGACCCTGTTCCAGAACTCCTTGCCGAACAGCAGGATAGGCATCGGCTTCATCTTGCCGGTCTGGATGAGTGTCAGAAGCTCGAAGAATTCATCGAACGTGCCGAAGCCGCCGGGGAACACCGCCACCGCCTTGGCGCGAAGCAGGAAGTGCATCTTGCGAAGCGCGAAATAGTGAAACTGGAACGACAGATAGGGCGTGACATAGGCATTCGGAGCCTGTTCGTGCGGCAACACGATGTTGAGGCCGATGCTTTCGGCACCTGCCTCGGAGGCGCCGCGATTGGCAGCCTCCATGATCGACGGGCCACCGCCGGACGTGATGACGAACTGGCGCTTGCCATCCTCGATGATGCTCTTCTGGCTAACGAGTTTCGCCAGTCTGTGTGCCTCGGTATAATATTTGCTCTTGGCGACCAGCCGCTCGACGATCTTCTTCTTGTCTTCCGGCGCGTTGGCCAGCGCGGTTTCAGCCATTTCGGGCGATGGAATGCGGGCGGAACCGTACATCACAAGCGTGGACCCTACCCCCGCTTCGTCCAGCAGCATTTCCGGTTTCAGCAGTTCCAGCTGGAACCGCACCGGGCGCAGTTCCTCGCGCAGCAGGAAGTCCCTGTCCTGAAAGGCCAGCTTGTATGCGGGGTGCTGCGTCTGCGGCGTGTGCAGCGGATTGGCCTTGGAAAAGGCGGCTTCCTTCTCCGCCGGATAGAAGCGGCGGTCGGTCAGATCGTGATCGTGGTTCTTTTCAGTCATAGCTGGCGAGCGATAGGCATGGCAGCCCCCTGCGGCAAGTGGATTGGCAATTCGGATCGATACGGGCATCAAGGGCTGCAAAGATGACTTTCAGAGGGGCCAAGCCAATGACGATCCGCCGATTTTCGACCCGCAACCGTGCCTTGGCCTGTCTTACCGCCAGCATCGGCGCCCTGGCCGCGCTGCTGGCGGCCGCACCCGTCCAGGCGCAGAGTGCCGCACCCATCGTGCAACCCGGCGCGCCGGGCCAAGCGGTTCGCGCGCTGACCCCCGCACAGGCCATCGCCCTCGCCGACACCAGATATTCTCCCGCCGACATCGCCTTCATGCGCAACATGATCCTGCACCACCGGCAGGCGGTGGAGATGGCGGCGCTGATCGGCGAACGCACCAACAATCCGGACATCGTGGCACTCGGCGGCAGGATCACCGCATCTCAGGCAGACGAACTTGCCTTCATGCGCGAATGGCTGGGTGAGCGCGGGGTGGCCGTTCCCGCAGAAGGCGCGGCCATGCGGCATGATGCTGCGGGCCATGCCGCCATGGGCCACACCGAGATGGCCGGCATCGGCATGAGCGGCATGGCGACGCCCGAACAGATGGCGCAGCTGCGCGCGGCACAGGGAACGGTTTTCGACCGCCAGTTCCTCACCCTCATGATCTCTCATCATGAAGGCGCGGTCGATATGGTGGAGGATCTGCTGAAACAGCCCGGCAGTGCCTACGACCCCCGCCTGTTCGAATTCACCAGCGATGTCACGAACGACCAGACGACCGAGATCGAGCGGATGACCGCCGCGCTCGCCAGCCTTTCCTCCGATCCTCGCGCCAATCTGGCTGCAGGCTTCCGCGATGCAGGCGAAGCGGCCAGCAACATGCGCCTGATCGCAGCCCTGCCAAAACCCGAAGGCTTCTTCGATCCGGCAAATCCGGCAGGTCTCTCGCTGCCGAAGAAGGCCGCGGAAGGAGCGGAAAACACAGCTGAGGCAGAGGGGAGCGAAGGTGAGCGGGTCGAAGAGGAGAGCAAGACCGAGTTTTCGGAGCGTTCCCCCCTTCTCAATTTCGCCAATACCGACCTTGCTTTCTCCGGCGATATTCTGGTCGCCGGAAATTACCACGGCTTCAACATTTACAACCTTGGCTCCGACAAGCTGCCCACGCTTGTCAGTTCGGTCGTTTGCCCAGGCGGGCAAGGCGACGTTTCGATCGTTGGCGATCTGCTGATCATGTCGGTCGAACAGACCCGGGGGCGGGTCGACTGCGGCCTGCAGGGCGTAGCCGAAGATGTCAGCGCCGAACGCTTTCGCGGGCTCAGGATCTTCGACATCTCCGACCGGAGCCGCCCCCGGCAGGTCGGACAGGTGCAGACCTGCCGCGGTTCGCACACCCATTCCGTTGTACAGCAGGACAGCGAAAGCTTGCTGGTCTACGTGTCCGGCACCAGCAGCATTCGCGACGAGGAAGAGCTGGCGGGTTGCATCGGGAATGTGCCCGGCGATGAGCGAACGGCGTTGTTCCGCATCGATGTCGTGGAGATACCGCTGGCCAATCCCGGCAACGCGCGCATCATCGACAGCCCGGCCGTCTTTGCGGACGAGGCGACGGGCCGCCTGGCAGGGCTCTGGGGCGGCGGCGATCACGGGGAGGACACGCAGGAAACCAATCGCACCGATCACTGCCATGACATCACGGTGTACCCTGCCCGCAACATCGCTGCCGGCGCATGTTCAGGCAACGGAATCATCTTCGACATTTCCGATCCCCGCAAGCCGAAGCGCATCGACGAGGTGGTCGACGAAGGCTTCGCCTATTGGCATTCCGCCACATTCAACAACGATGGCACAAAAGTGCTGTTCACCGACGAATGGGGCGGCGGATCGCGGCCGCGTTGCCGTGCCCGCGATCCGATGAACTGGGGCGCCGATGCCATTTACGACATCGTGGATGGCAAACTGGAATTCCGCAGCCTCTACAAGCTGCCGGCACCCCAGGGGGAGACCGAGAACTGCGTCGCGCATAATGGTTCGATCATCCCGGTTCCGGGCCGCGATATCTTCCTGCAGGCGTGGTATCAGGGCGGAATTTCCGTCATCGACTTCACGGACAGTGCCAATCCGGTCGAGATCGCCTATTTCGATCGCGGTCCCATCAGCGCGGAACAAGCGGTGCTGGGCGGATATTGGTCGGCCTATTGGTACGGCGGCCGGATCTACGGAACCGAAATCACGCGCGGGCTGGACGTGCTGGCGCTTGAGCCCAGCGAATTCCTGTCAGAAGCCGAAATCGCAGCCGCCGCGCTCGCGAACCAGGGCGGCGTCTTCAACCCGCAACAGCAATTCCCTGTCTCCTGGCCAGCAAACCCGATCGTGGCGCGCGCCTATCTCGACCAGATGGAGCGCAACGGCTCATTGGGCGGCGCTCGTCTTGCCGCGCTGCGCGGCATGCTCGACCGTGCAGAGAACCGCTTGGGCTCAGGGGCGAGTGACGGAGGGCTAGCTGCAGATTTGATCAGCGCCGCCAGTACATTGCCGAGCACCGGGAGCCGCAATGCGGCGCTGGCCGATACGCTCCGCCAGATCGCTGCAACGCTGTGAACGCCTGAACGAAAGGGCCGCGCCCGGGCGAGTGCGGTCCTGTTCACGGCTATTTCGAAATGTGCCGGTTTAAGCTAACGATGTTTCCGGCCTGCAGAGCGCGGAGACGAACATTTCAAGCTATTTGCGCTAAGAATTAGGGTCCGGACTCATTAGAGCCACCAGGTGACGATGGCTGCGATAGCGATTGTGGCCATAAAGGTCTTGATGTTGCGGTCGAAGCGGGTGGCGACCCGCCG
>NZ_JAAFZT010000022.1:0-99790 GCF_013336795.1 Alteripontixanthobacter muriae
GGCACGAGGGCTCCTGCTCCGGTTCTGGCTCTGCCGAACCAGCGGTGGAGCCTCGACTTCGTTCATGACCAGATGGCGTCGGGCAGACGGTTCCGGGTGCTCAACGTGGTCGATGATGTGACCAGAGAGTGCCTGGTAGCGGTGCCGGACACGTCGATCTCCGGTCGCCGCGTGGTGCGGGAACTGACCGAGCTGATCGCCCGGCGTGGCAAGCCCGGCATGATCGTCAGCGATAATGGGACGGAGCTCACCAGCAATGCCGTGCTGGCATGGTGCGGCGAGATCGGCGTTGAGTGGCATTACATCGCGCCAGGAAGGCCGATGCAGAATGGCTATGTCGAGAGCTTCAACGGTCGCATGCGGGACGAACTGCTCAACGAGACGCTGTTCTTGAGCATGGCCCATGCCCGGGTCGAGATCGCTGCCTGGGTGGATGATTACAACCGGGAGCGACCGCACTCATCGCTTGGCTACGCAACACCGGCGGCGTTCGCCGCCGAACTGGATAAGCAATGGCCTGCTTCGCTACGCCCTACGGGCTCCGCTACGCAGCCCATTGCTTCAACCGCGCTTATGCGCAACAAAGCTGTCCGGCTCTAATCCCAGCTGGAGGAAAGCTGGGGGTCATGTCACGAGGCAGAGATTGCTTCAAGGGCGGGGCGCTTACGTGATTGGTGACCTGAGGGCATTTCTAAGCTTGCCTCTCCGCCTCGCTTTACCGCGAGACCCGGGTGCTTTTCGCTTGTTTCTCGCCATGCTGGTGTTCGTCCACCATTTCTCCAGCTTCGCGGTTGGCGGTTCGGCGGTATACGTGTTCTTCATGCTGAGCGGTTTCTGGATCCAGCGTATGTGGTGCGCGCGATATGCCAAGGCGCGCTCGCCGTATTTCACTTACGCGATCAGTCGCCTTTGGCGATTGGCACCAGTTATGATCGTGGTATCGGTGTTGACGGTGCCGTTACTTATGTTCCTCGAAGTTCGTGAAGTAGGCATTGCCGGGACGCAGACTGCTCATTTCATTTTCTCGACGATCTTCTTCCTCGCATACGCCTGGCTGGATTATCTTCCGATCGCTCCGGCCTGGTCTCTCGACGTCGAAATGCAATTTACCTGTTTGCGCCGCTTCTGGCCCTGCTCGTCGCAAAGGTGGATTTCCGGGTTTTCCTGGTCGCTGCAGGGGTAGTCTCGGGTGCATCTTTCGTGCTGCTCCCCCACATAGTGCTTCCAGTCTATCTGATATTCTTCGCAATCGGGATCGTCGCTGCGAACCGGGATTATACCCCCTCGAACACACTGGCGAAGCTGTCGGCAGGGTCTGTCCTCCTGTCGTTGTTGATTGTTACGGTCTCTCCATTCGAGGGAGCGCTCTGGCTGGGGGCAGAGCCGGGCGAGATGGCGATCTACAATCCCGCACTCAACGTGCTTCTGGCGCTACTGGCCATCCCATTTGCATTTCACACTGTCCACCGGACAACTGACAAGGTCGACAAGATGGCGGCGGATCTATCCTACATCATCTACCTTGCCCATTGGGCAGGCGCCCTCTGGTTTTACGACGTTGCAGGTTCGTTCGGCGAACGCCTCGCGGTCGCAGCCACGTGTTTCGCGCTGGTACCGATTATTTCCTGGTTGATCTGGATGTGGATAGATCGCCCGTTGAATGAAAGGCGTGCGAAATGGGTAAGGTCTCGAATGCCCGTCATCACTGAAACTTCTGCCGTGAACGAGCCGGCAGGGCCTTAGATGAGCTTGCCTGTCAATTTCGGGCGCGGCGCGCCTAGATGCTTTGTCACTGACGGCTCTGTCGCATGACGTTGCGGGAAGCTCTGGATAGAAACGGCAACATTGGCCCGGGCTTTCACCTGATGCGTCATGTGCTCGCTCTGGCCATCGTGCTCTTTCACTGCCGGCAGGCGCTATGGTGGGCTGACAGCGCATTGCTGCTGGAGTCGCAGGGAACCATCAATGTTGGACTGTCCCGCCCGTCGGAGTTCAATCTCGAGGACATCGTAAGGCCAGCCATCCATTCGCTGGTCGGCATCTTTTTTGCACTCAGCGGTTTTCTGGTCGCCGGTTCTGCTCTGCGAACAGGTTCGACCGGTCGTTTCCTGACCAATAGGGCTTTGAGGATATTTCCTGCTCTGGGCGTGGAGACGCTGCTTTCAGCTTTGATTCTGGGGCCGATCGTAACCTCGCTGACCTTCGGCGCATATTTCAGCAACCCCGAATTCTTCCGCTATTTCGGTAATATGATTGGCTGGGTGTATTATTTCCTTCCCGGCGTGTTTCTCGACAATCCGCTGCCCCGCACGGTGAATGGTCAGCTTTGGACGTTGCAGCCGGAATTCTGGTGTTACGCCCTGATGGCAGGCTGCATGGCCGCCGGGATCGTGCATAAACGCGGATGGCTTCTGATTGCCGGTATTGCCGCGCTTACAATCATGACGGCATTGTACCTTCTTGATCCAGTCCACTTCGATGCGAAGGGCGAGAACATGTTCTTGCCCTGGTACATCGTTGCGCTGTTCTGGTTCGGCGTGATCTACTATCTCTACGCCGACAGGGTGCCGCTGCGCCTGTGGCTCTTTCTAATGGCCGGCGCCACGTACTGGGCAATGATGTTTTTCAACATTGTCGTTCCCCTGGCCGGCATTCCGCTTGGTTACATGATGGTGTACATCGGCATGACGGCCTTTCCGTGGTGGGACAGGCTGGTCAAATCCGACTACTCCTATGGCATCTATCTTTACCACTTCCCGCTGGTGCAAACCCTGATCTGGGTTTTTGCGCCTACCAGTATCGGCGAACTGTCCAAACCGGTTCAGTTGATGCTGCTCTTCCCGGCTACCATGATGCTCTCCATAATGTTCGCGGCCGCTTCATGGCGCCTGATCGAAAAGCCCGCGCTCGGCCTGCGGCAAGTCTTTGCGCCGACCAAGGCGGTAACGGGCAGGGTCACGCCTGCTTCTAAGCGCGGGAAAAGTGCGGTCGTCGTTCCAGACGAACAGGTCTGACCAGCAGGCAGAAGGGTTCGCACGCGATGTTGTGGCCGCAAGCGAGCAAGATATCCGAACTGAAGCGTGAAAAGCGAATTGGGGGGTGACTCCGCAGCGCGTTGACGCTAGTGGCCCGGGTTCACATCAGCGCGAACAAAAGCGAAAGCGAGTGCAAACATGAATCTCAACGAACTCCACGACAATCCCGGTGCCCGCAAGAAGCGGATGCGCGTCGGTCGCGGCATCGGCTCGGGCAAGGGCAAGACCTCCGGTCGCGGGCAGAAGGGCCAGAAGAGCCGTTCCGGCGTAGCCGTGAAGGGCTTCGAGGGCGGGCAGATGCCGCTCCACATGCGTCTGCCGAAGCGCGGCTTCAACAATCCGTTCGGCAAGGACTTCGCGGAAGTGAATGTCGGAATGGTTCAGAAGTTCATCGACGCAGGCAAGCTCGATGCGAAGAGTCCGCTCGATCACGACGCCTTGAAGGCGGCCGGTCTTGCCCGTGGCGGCAAGGACGGTGTGCGCCTTCTGAACAAGGGCGAGCTTTCCGCAGCTGTAACCTTCAAGGTTGCCGGGGCTTCCAAGAGCGCTATCGAAGCCGTTGAAAAGGCGGGCGGTTCGGTAGAGGTGATCGCACCGCGCGTCACCGCTCAGGCGGAACGGGTTGCAGCAAAGAAAGCTGCCAAATAATCAGCCAATCGTGGGGCGGGGGTTCGACAGACGGGCCGCCGCCCCTTATGTATCCTGACCGCGCCGCAATGATCGGCGCAAAACCGGGACAATCACGCTAAAATGGCATCACGCGCCGACAACATCGCCAGCAACATGAGTCTCGCCAATTTTTCAAAGGCGACGGAACTCAAGAAGCGAATCTGGTTCACTATCGGGGCGCTTATCGTGTTCCGCTTTCTGAGCTTCGTTCCGCTTCCTGGCGTCAATCCACTCATCCTCGGATCGCTGTACGACACCGCTCGCGGCGGGATTCTCGATCTTTTCAACACGTTCTCGGGCGGCAGTCTCGAGCGGATGAGTCTGATTGCCCTTGGCGTGATGCCGTACATCACCGCGTCCATCGTCATTCAGCTCGCCGCATCCCTTCATCCGGCGCTCGCTGCGCTCAAGAAGGAAGGGGCGACCGGGCGACAGAAGCTCAATCAGTACACCCGCTACGGAACGGTCTTCCTGACCGCCGTCCAGGGCTGGTTCCTTGCTTCGGGGCTGGAGAGCTTCGGTGCCGCCAGTGGCATGCAGGCAGTGGTCGATCCGGGCATCATGTTCCGCATCGGCGCAGTCATCAGTCTCATCGGTGGTACGATGTTCCTTCTATGGCTTGGCGAGCAGATCACTAGCCGGGGCATCGGCAATGGTGTCTCGCTCATCATCATGGCCGGGATCGTCGCCCAGTTCCCGACTTTTACCGCAAACCTGTTCGAAGGCGGTCGCAGCGGTTCCATCAGCCCCGTTATCATCATCGGGTTCATCGTGATGGTGGTGGTCCTGATCCTCTTCATCTGCTTCATGGAGCGGGCTCAGCGGCGTCTACTGATCCAGTATCCGAAGCGGGCAAGCGCCCGGGGCATGATGCAGGCTGACCGTTCGCATCTGCCGCTCAAGCTCAACACGGCAGGCGTGATCCCGCCGATCTTTGCCAGTTCGCTGCTGCTGCTGCCGCTGACGATCAGCCAGTTTGCCGGCAACTCCATCGATCCCAACACGACGATGGGAGGGTTCATCAACTCGCTGAACTTCTACCTTCAACATGGTCAGCCCATCTACATGACGCTGTATGCGGCGGGCATCATATTCTTCTGCTTTTTCTACACCGCGGTCGTCTTCAACCCCGAGGAAACCGCTGAGAACCTGAAGAAGAACGGCGGCTTCATACCTGGCATCCGCCCGGGCAAGCGGACGGCGGATTATCTGGATTACGTACTGACGCGCGTGACCGTTGTCGGTGCCATCTATCTCACGCTGGTTTGCGTTATTCCGGAATATATGATTGCCCAGACCGGCATTCCTCTGTTCCTTGGCGGAACAAGTCTGCTGATCGTGGTGAACGTTACCGTGGACACGATCAGCCAGATCCAGTCCCATCTTCTGGCGCACCAGTATGGAGACCTGATCAAGAAAGCGAAGCTGAAAGGCCGACTGCGTTAAGCGTAGCGGAACGGGGGACGCGGGCATGAACATTATCCTTCTGGGACCTCCCGGCGCAGGCAAGGGAACGCAGTCGCAGCGCCTTGTGGAGCATCATGGCATGCGCCAACTTTCCACGGGGGATATGCTGCGCGCTGCGGTCAAGGCCGGCACTCCCATTGGACTGAAGGCAAAAGCGGTCATGGAGCGGGGCGAACTCGTGTCAGACGAAATCGTTTCCGAACTTATCGACGCCGAACTGACCGCAATGGGATCGGATGTCGGTGCGATCTTCGACGGCTATCCGCGTACTGCGGCTCAGGCTGAAGCCCTGGACGGGATCCTCGCCAGCCACGGCCGCGACCTTGACCATGTCATAGAACTCGAAGTTGACGAAGACGCCTTGGTCGAACGGATCAGCGGGCGCTATTCCTGCGCGAATTGCGGCGCGAATTACCATGACGTGTTCAATCAGCCAAAGCAGGCTGGTGTTTGCGATAAATGCGGTGCGACCGAGTTCAAGCGGCGTCCTGATGACAATGAGGAAACCGTCCGGACGCGTATGCGGGAATATCGCGCGAAGACCGCACCCATCCTGCCGGGTTATGAGAGCCGTGGCCTCGTGAGCAGGGTCGATGGAATGGCGACGATCAAGGAAGTGACCTCCGCGTTGGACAAGCTGCTGGCCTAGCAGGAGCAGTATGGGGCTTCTCTCCGGCTAATCTGCCGGCAGGCGGTTGACGCCTGATGCGAATCGACATAAGAGCGGGCTTCATTCGAAGCTTTCGAGTAAAGTCCGGAGGGCAGATTCCTAAAAGGTATCTGTTGACCGGATGTTTGCCATTGCGGTGCGCTTGCAGTTTCGATGAAATATCAGCGATGAGATAGGGGCGCCTTTCGACCGTAGCGGTCAATCGCGCGTTCCCTGTGGAGCATGGAGAAAAAAGTGGCTCGTATTGCCGGGGTAAACCTCCCCACGAACAAGCGCGTTATCATCGCGCTTACCTACATACACGGAATCGGTCGCACGACTGCCGTGGATATTGCCAACAAGCTGGGTATCGATCACACCGCCCGGATCCAGGATCTTTCAGATGCTGAAATCCTGCAGATCCGCGAAACGATCGACAGCGACTATCAGGTCGAGGGTGATCTTCGCCGCAACACGGCGATGAACATCAAGCGGCTGATGGATCTGCGGTCCTATCGCGGTCTTCGCCATCGCGCCGGTCTGCCGGTACGCGGTCAGCGTACCCATACCAACGCTCGCACCCGCAAGGGCAAGGCCAAGCCGATCGCCGGCAAGAAGAAGTAAGCCAAGCATCGGCCGACAGGCCTGCTTTTGCTTACCCATACTTCTTTAAAGACAGGATACGAACCATGGCACGCGAACCCCAGCGCATCAGGCGCCGCGAGCGGAAGAACATTTCCAGCGGCGTTGCGCATGTAAACGCCAGTTTCAACAACACGATGATTACCATCACCGATGCGCAGGGCAATGCGATCAGCTGGTCCAGCGCAGGTATGATGGGTTTCAAGGGCAGCCGGAAGTCGACGCCCTATGCTGCGCAGGTAGCAGCCGACGATGCAGGCAAGAAGGCCGCCGAACACGGCGTTCGCACGCTTGAAGTCGAAGTCAAGGGCCCGGGTTCGGGTCGCGAAAGTGCGCTCCGTGCGCTGCAGGCGGTGGGTTTCACCATCACCTCGATCCGCGACGTTACCCCGATCCCGCACAATGGCGTGCGCCCTTCGAAGCGCCGCCGCGTCTGAGCCTGCCCGGCGGCCCGGCTTGTCCGGGTGCGCCAACTTCTCAAGGGGCCGGTCAGAACGTGTGTCACGCTCAAGGCCAGCTCCGCCCGTATTTGAACCTAGGGGAAATCCATGTCCGTCAATATGAAGAACTGGCAGGAACTCAAGAAACCCAATGGCCTCGAGGTCAAGGAAAGCGGCGACAAGAGCCGTAAGGCGACCTTCGTTGCGGAACCGCTGGAGCGGGGCTTCGGCCTGACGCTGGGCAACGCCCTGCGCCGCGTGCTGCTTTCCAGCCTGCAGGGCGCCGCAATCACGTCGATCAAGGCCGAAAACGTCCTCCACGAGTTTTCCAGCCTCGCCGGCGTTCGTGAAGACGTGACCGACATCGTGCTGAACGTAAAGCAGATCGCCTTGAAGATGGAAGGCGAAGGCCCGAAGCGGCTGCAGCTTTCCGTTACCGGTCCTGGTGAGGTGAAGGCTGGCGACATTTCGGTGTCGGGCGATATCGAGGTCATGAACAAGAACCTCGTCATCTGCCATCTCGACGAAGGCGCTTCGCTGAACATGGAGCTGACTGCGGACATCGGCAAAGGCTACGTGCCTGCCGTTCAGAACCGCCCTGCAGACGCGCCGATCGGGCTCATTCCGATAGACTCGTTGTATTCGCCGATCCGGCAGGTCAGCTACAAGGTCGAGAACGCCCGTGTCGGGCAGGAACTCGACTACGATAAGCTGAGCCTGACGGTGGAGACCGACGGCACGGTTACCCCGGAAGATGCCGTGGCCTATGCCGCGCGCATTCTGCAGGACCAGCTTGCTCTCTTCGTCCACTTCGAGGAAGGCGTTCCGCAGCCGAGCAGCACCATGATTGGTGTGGCCGCGCAGCCGGAAGAGAGCGACGCCAACCAGCTCAACCGCTACCTTCTCAAGAAGGTGGACGAACTGGAACTCAGCGTCCGTTCGGCCAATTGCCTGAAGAACGATAACATCATCTATATCGGCGATCTGGTCCAGAAGACCGAAGCGGAAATGCTCCGCACGCCGAATTTCGGCCGCAAGTCGCTGAACGAGATCAAGGAAGTGCTCTCCAGCATGGGCCTGCGTCTTGGAATGGACATTCCTGGTTGGCCGCCGGAAAACATCGAGGAAATGGCCAAGAAGCTCGAACAGGAACTTCTTGGTTGAACGGGTCAGGGCGGCGCACCCGCAAGCGCCGCCAGTACCGGGCTACCTGATACGGGCCCCTTACGAACGGAGTAAGAATTATGCGTCACGGTATTTCACAACGTAAACTCGGCCGCAAGTCAGGGCATCGCAAGGCCCTGTTCCGCAACATGGCGGGTGCGTTGATCAAGCATGAGCAGATCAAGACTACCCTGCCAAAGGCTAAGGAACTGCGCCCCTATATCGAGAAGCTGATCACGTTGGCGAAGCGCGGCGGGCTTTCTAACCGCCGCCTGGCTGCTGGACGTCTGCTCGACGATGCGCAGGCGCGGAAGCTGTTTGAAGTCCTCGCTGAGCGCTATGCCGATCGAGAAGGCGGCTACACCCGCATCATCAAAGCCGGCTATCGCGCAGGCGATGCTTCGCAAATGGCGATCATTGAACTGGTTGACCGCGACGTTGCTGCCAAGGGGCAGGATAGCGGCCCGGTCATGAACCAGGACGAAGAAGAATTCGAAGCTGCCTAAAGCGGTTTTCTACAAAGACACCGAGTGGGCCGGCGGAAGCGATTTCGCCGGCCTTTTTCGTATCTGCTTTGAGAGCGCATCCGGCTAGGTGCAGATTGGGACGATGAAGCTCCACCTAATGGGCGCTCTGTCGCTGCTTTCGGGAATCCTTGCTCCAGCCTCTTCACTTGCGCAGGAAGGGGAGGAGAGTGGCCGCTATGATCGGGCGTTGACGGCAGGGTACAAGGTGTTGATGTTGTGCGGCGCCATCGGCAATTCGGGACCAGACGGTCTCCGGCGAAACGTGCAATCCGTAAACGAATACGAACTGCAGGGCATCTAACCAGCGCTGGACGGTTTTTTACGCGATCTTCTGTACCGGCTGATTACAGGATCGGACGGCCGGTTCGACCGCGTCACCGTCGACCGGGCGTCGGACATGCCGCCGCGAGTGGCAGTGTTCAGCAGTTCCGGCCGGTGCAGGTTCTTGCCGATCGGAGCGGCCGTGCCTGCTGGCGACGTGAAGGTGACAAGATCGCAGCACCTTCCACCCGCACATGCCGAAGTTGGACTTGACGCCCCCCAGATCCGCAGCGACCTGACCGCGACCGCGCAACTGGCACTCGGTGAGAGCTACTGAAAAGGAAAGCGTGGGACCGGTGCTCTGATCATGCAGTCGGGCCGTATTCTTGGTTAGGCCTATGCCGCCGGCTTCGACGGTGATCTTTCGCAACGCAATTGGTCCGTAGCCAAAAGCGTCGCTGCGACCTTGATCGGTGCGGCGGTGTATCGCGGCGATATAGATGTTCTGGCTCCTGCCGCGATAGAGGCGTAGTCCGCTCAAGGCGGTCCCAGGCGGGCGATCACGGTCGATAATCCGCCGTGCATGCAGTCGGGCCGCTATTCCGACACGCCGGGAAACAGGATCGATCCGATCTACTGGGGCGGGGCCACCGTGGACAAGGGCGCGGCGACATGGCCGCTGCTCCATCCGCCCGGCATCATTTTCCGCTATGCCAAAAACGACACGCTGATGGCTGTGGAGGCGATCGCACCGCCATTCGCGGCTCATCCTCCGGCAGAACTGTCTGGCCGCCTAGGCATGCAAACCACCGTTAGTGAGACCGACTGGCAGGGCAATTACATCCTCTCCAGTCATGACTTGGTCCACGACATGCGATCTGGGCCAGTTGGGCCAGCTTTACCTGCAGGACGGGGTTTGGAATCAAACGCGTATTCTGCCTGAGAAACGGTTAAGCTACATGTCCGCTTTCGCAGGCCCGCAACCCGGACCCTTTTGGCTACGGCGCCGGCTTCTGGCTTCTGAAAGATAGCAGTGAGTGCTGGCAGTCACGTTCGCCGCCATGGGCAAGCGTGCGCGATATATCGTGATCGTGCCGAGCCGTGATGTGGTGATGGTGCGCAGGGGCGAAGACCCGGCAGGGAGCCGGTTCGACATCGCCGCATTCACGCGCGACGTTCTCGAACGTCTGCCACAGGACGCTGACCGAACAGAATTCCGTCCATATGTACCTCCCGTCGAACGCAAAGCACCGGTGTTCATAATAAAGGCTTCTAATGTGAACGCCTCCTGACATCGCAATTCAGCTTCGACGAAGCTGGAAGCTGGTAGAACCCGTGGTGAACTCGCGGCACTCCTGCGGCGAGGGTAACCGGAGGTTTGAACGATGAAGACCATTTCCAGAACCCTGACCAAAGCATCGGTCGCAACCGTCGCCGCAGGGGCGATGGCGGTGGCTTCGGCAAGCCCCGCGTCTGCCCAGCGATATAATGACCGCTACGATGACAATGATGGCATCAGTGCGGGTGAAATCATCGCCGGGGCCGTTATCCTAGGTGGCATCGCTGCGATTGCGTCCTCAGCGGGGCGCGACCGATATGATCGCTACGATCGCTACGACCGGTATGATGATCGCTATCGTGACCGATATGACTATCGCGACAATTATCGCCGTGGCTCGGCACGCCAGGCGATCGATCGCTGCGTACGTGCCGCAGAGCAGGACGCCGGACGGTACACCTATGGCCGGGCCAACGTCACCCAGATCCGTGATGTCGACCGGAAGCGAAACGGCTACCGCGTGAAGGGCACCATCGCTGTGGATGACGGATATGCTTCCCGCCGAGGATATCGCTATCGGAACGATCGCCGCGGGTATGATACGGGGCGGTTTACCTGCGACATCAAATATGGCCGTATAACCGATATCGATTACAGCGGCATTCGCGGTCTCCGCTGATCGGCGCGGCATGCGCTGAATGGCCGTCGCTTCTGAAGGAGCCAGTTTCATGATTGAGAGGACATCCATGCTACTTCGCCGTCTGATCGGGGTTCCTGCCGTGCTGGCAGCAGCATCCATGGCTTCTTCGCCTGCGATTGCGGCACCATTGCCCGCCGGTCTGCCGCAGAGCGGCATCGCGCATATCGGTTCCTTCGACGGAGAAGCGACTGACATGCACAATTACCGGCGCGGACGTTATGGCAATTACCGCCATCGCCGCAGCGGCACCGATCTAGGCGACATTCTGACGGGTGTGCTGGTCATCGGCGGCATAGCTGCGGTCGCCAGCGCCGCTACTTCCGCGAGCCGCAATGATCGGTACCGTTACCGCGATGCCCGTTACCCGCAGCAGCCTTATCGATATCGGGTGCGCGGCGATAATAGCTGGCGGGACGGCGGCGGCATCGACCGCTCCGTCGATCTCTGCATCCGCGAAGTCGAACAAGAGGTACGGGTCGCTGCGGTGGATACGGTGGATCGCACGTCGGAAGGGTGGCGAATATCCGGCACTCTTTATGACGGAAGCGCATTCTCCTGTTCCATCGATCGCTCGGGCCGTGTCGATGAAATCAGCTATGGCGTGGCGGCAAGCGGCGCCTATGTTTTGCCATCCGATGATGTTTACGGCTCCGATGGTCGGGGTGACTATACCGAGGCAGCAGTGGTGGACGACCGGCAGCATAATGCGGACATCTATCGGCAGGCGCGGCTGCGCGTCGATGGCGCGGCACCGGTGATTGACTCCGCCGCAGAGGAAAGCTTTCCAGCATACCCCGGCGGACCGCTCCCAGGTGAGGATTTTGGTGACGAATACCAACGCGAAGACGATCCGTTTCGCGAACGATGAAGGTAGACGGGAGCGGCCCTACCTTTCCCGATAGGCAGGTAGGGCCAGTTTCCACTGGATCGCAGCGGCGCGCAGGGCGAATCCGGCCAAGGTGGCGACCGGCCATGCGACGTAGCGCGGCAGGCCCGCCAATTCACCCGCCATCGCAAGCAAGGCAGACAGTCCAGCGGCGGTGACATAGAGTTCGGGGCGCATCAGGATCGACGGACGCCCTGCAACGATGTCGCGGATGATCCCCCCGACACAGCCGGTGACCACACCCATGACTACCGCCGGGATCGGCGGAATGCCATAGGAAAGGCTCTTGGCCGTGCCGAGTACGGCATAGCCCGTCAGCCCCAGACCATCGGCAAATTCGAGCAATTTGCCTTCCCACCAGCGCGTTGGCGTCAGCCACGATATACAAGCAACGCCGAGGCACACCGCTGCCACCCAGGCATCCTCGATCCAGAAGACGGGCGCACCGATCAGCAGATCGCGCACTGTGCCGCCGCCGACGCCCGTGACCAGTGCGAAGAACGACATGGTGACGAAGGTTTGCCCCTCGCGCGCCGCGATCAGCGCTCCCGACAGGGCGAAGATCGCCACGCCCAGCAGATCCAGCCAGTCGAGAACCGGCGTCAGGACTTCCACGGACATCATCGGACCGGTCAACGGGCGACCGCCCTGCGGCGGCGGAACAGCAGAATAACGCCGATCAGCACTGCAACGAAAGAGAGGGTCGCCGTCGCTATGAGGATGGGGTGTGAGGTGTCCTCCCGCTCGTCCAGATCCATGATGTGCAGGCCCCACATCATGTCGAAAATGCGCCACCACCGGGTCCGAACCGCTTCGATCCGGCCCGTTTCGTGGCCTACATAGACGTAGGTGCCGTCGGCAAGTGACACTCTCCAGACATCGACGGGGCGCCGGAAATCGAGCGGAGGAGCCTCAGCCGTGAACAGCTTGGTGTCGATCACTTTCTCCCCGCCGACGATAGCATCGGCAACCAGCATGCGTGCGGAAACGTCGGAAAGCGGCGGCATTTTCACGCCGTTTTCTGCATAGCGTTGCACGACGCCGTCCATGTAGGTTATGCGCGTAACCGGCGCTCGCCCTTCCATGGTGGTCTCTACCGCCGTGATCGCGCGATCGGATCCCTGAGGCAGAGAAATGTCGATTTCTGATCCCGCAGGCAGCGGTAACTCGGGAACATGCTTGCGCAGATGCTCGCCGCGCACTTCTTCGATCGGGCGGGCAACCATGACGAGGCCTGTTACGGTCCACATCACGAGGGGCACACCCGCCAACCACCCGAGCCAGATGTGCCACCGCGCCAGATGGCGATGCATTGTCGATAAACTCATCCTTGGCGTCCTGCAGCCGTTTGGCGGGCCGATAAAGTACTAGCGAGCGCAGTGCCAGCGCGGTCGCATCAGTCGCGCGCGAAAATCCTGCTGTCGTCGGCGAAGGCCTTCATTTCGATCGCGTTGCCGCTGGGATCGTGGAAGAACATCGTCGCCTGTTCGCCTGCCTGACCGGCGAAGCGGATGTGCGGTTCGATCACGAATTCGGTATCGGCCTGGCGCAATCTGTCGGCCAGTTCCTGCCAGTCCGCCATCGACAGCACGATGCCGAAATGGGGGACCGGCACGTCATCTCCGTCCACACGGTTCGACGCGGCGGCACGATCCGCGACAAGCCCGGGCGCCTGGTGAGCCACGATCTGGTGGCCGTAGAAGTCGAAATCCACCCAATCCGCACTGCTGCGCCCCTCCGCGCAGCCCATCACTCCGCCCCAGAACGCCCGCGCGGCGGTCAGATCGTGAACGGGGAAGGCCAGGTGGAAGGGACGCAGGGACATGGAAGAACTCGCCTCAGATATGGATCGCGCTGCCGTTCACCAGCATCGCGGCTTCCTTCAACGCTTCCGAATGGGTCGGGTGGGCATGACAGGTGTAGGCGATGTCCTCGGCCGTCGTGCCGAATTCCATCGCCTGCGTCGCCTGCGCGATCATGGTGCCCGCCAGCGAGTTGATGCACCACACGCCGAGTACGCGGTCTGTCTCCGCATCGGCAATGACCTTTACGAAGCCCTCCGGCTCGCGATTGGTCTTGGCGCGGCTGTTAGCCATCATCGGGAACTTGCCGGTCTTGATCTTGCGGCCGTTTTCCCTGGCTTCTTCTTCCGTGAGGCCGACACCCGCCATTTCCGGCATGGTATAGACGACACTGGGAATAAGATCGTGGTTCACGATGCCGGTCTGCCCGGCAATATTTTCGGCCACGGCGATGCCTTCGTCTTCAGCCTTATGCGCGAGCATCGGCCCGGGGATGACATCACCGATCGCCCAGACGCCGTCTACTGCGGTCCGGAAGTCGTGATGCGTTTCGATCTGGCCGCGCTTGTTCTGCTTCAACCCGATCGCGTCGAGGTTCAACCCCTCGACATTGGGGCGGCGCCCGATGGAAACCAGCACATGACTTGCCTCGATGGTCGAAGTTTCGCCGCCATCTGCGGGTTCGACCGTCAGGGTGACGCCTTTGCCCGTGTCCTTCGCGCCGGTGACCTTGGTCTTCAGCTTCAGGTCCATGCCCTGCTTCTTGAAGATCTTGGCCGCTTCCTTGCGCACATCGCCATCCATGCCGGGCAGCAATTGCTCGAGGAATTCGACAACCGTCACCTTGGCTCCCAGGCGGCGCCAGACGGAACCCAGTTCCAGCCCGATAACCCCGCCGCCGATCACGACCAGATGTTCCGGCACCTGCTCCAGCTTGAGCGCGCCGGTGGAATCCACGATGCGGCCCGCGTCATTATCGACATCGATGCCGGGTAGGGGCGTGACGCTGGACCCGGTGGCGATAATAATGTCCTTGGCGGTGACGCTCTTGCCGCCAATCGAAACCGTATGGGCATCTTCGAACGACGCGCGGCCCTTCAGCCATTCGACCTTGTTCTTCTTGAACAGGAACTCGATGCCGCCGGTCAGTTCCTTCACCGCCTTCGACTTCTCGCCCATCATGGTGCCGAGGTCGAGCTCCACATTCGGAGCCCTGATGCCCCATTTCGCCATGTGGCCATTCGCTTCGTCGAACAACTCACTGCCGTGCAGCAGTGCCTTGGACGGAATGCAGCCGACATTGAGGCAAGTGCCGCCGAGCGTCTCGCGGCTTTCCGCGCAGGCGGTTTTCAGGCCAAGCTGCGCGGCGCGGATCGCGGCGACATAGCCGCCGGGTCCGGCACCGATGACAAGAACGTCGTAATCGTAAATGTGGTCAGCCATGTTCGGTCCTCAAAGGTCGATCAGCATCCGCGTGGGATCCTCGATCGCCTCCTTCATGATTTTGAGTGCGGTGACGGCCTCGCGCCCGTCGATCAGGCGGTGGTCGTAGGAAAGGGCGATATACATCATCGGGCGGATGACGATCTCGCCATCGACCACGACGGCGCGATCCTCGATCCGGTGCAGGCCGAGAACGGCGCTCTGCGGCGGGTTGATGATCGGCGTGGACATCAGCGATCCGAACACGCCTCCATTCGAGATGGTGAAGGTGCCGCCCTTCATGTCGTCCATCGTCAGCGTGCCTTCCTTGGCCCGCTTGCCGAAATCGGCGATGTCCTTTTCGATCTGGGCAAAGCCCTTCTGGTCGGCATTGCGGATGACCGGGACGACCAGGCCGTTCGGCGCGCTGACGGCGACGGAGATGTCGACGTAATCATGATAGACGATCTCGTCGCCCTCGATATAGGCGTTGGCGGCGGGGACGTCCTTAAGCGCAAGACAGGCGGCCTTGGCGAAGAAGCCCATGAAGCCGAGCTTGATGTCGTGCTTCTTCGCGAACAGATCCTTGTACTTCTCACGCGTCGCGATCACCGCGCTCATGTCGCAATCGTTGAAGGTGGTGAGCAGCGCCGCTTCATCCTGCGCACTTTTCAGGCGCCGGGCGATTGTCTGGCGCATGCGCGTCATCTTCACGCGTTCCTCGCGGCGTTCGCCTGCAGGAGCGGCAGACGCCGAGGCGGCGGGAGCGGTTTCGCTAGCCTGCGCTGCTGCCTGACTGCCCGAGCCCTTGGACTTTGCCGCCTCCAACACGTCTTCCTTGGTCAGGCGGCCATCGCGGCCAGATCCCTTGACGCTGGAAGGATCGATGCCGTGTTCCAGAACGGCGCGGCGCACCGCAGGCGACAAGGTCTGATTGCCTGCGCTTTCATCGCCAGAAGAAGGCGCGGCAGTTTCGCTCCGGTCGCCGCCGACAGGGCCGGAAGATTTCTCCTCCTGCTTGCGTCCGGCTTCCGATCCACCAGCAGCGGGAGCCGCGCCTTCCTCGACCAGCGCGATGACTGCGCCGACTTCGACCGTGTCGCCGACTGCGGCGCTGTGTTCGCTGAGCACACCGGCGACGGGCGAGGGCACTTCGACCGCGACCTTGTCGGTTTCGAGGCTGGCGATGGGTTCATCCAGCGCGACCGCATCGCCCGGCTGTTTCAGCCATTCGCCGATAGTGGCTTCGGTAACCGATTCGCCCAGTGTCGGGACTTTGACTTCGCTTGCCATTATTTCGCTTTCCTGGATTCGGTCTGTGTCTGGGATGCCGCGCCCGGCGTGATCAGGGTCGACCCGACGCGCGCGCCTTCGCGTTCGGCGTGGCCGCCATCGGCAAGGCCGAGCGCGATCTTGACCAGCGCCTCTTGCTGAACCTCGTGACGCTTCGCAAAGCCCGTCGCCGGACTGGCCGCAACCTCACGTCCGGCATACAGCGGCCGCATTGTCTTCCCGGCGTCCACGGCGGCATCCTCGATCTGGCGATCGACAAAGAACCAGGCACCGTTATTGCGCGGTTCTTCCTGGCACCAGACAATATCTTCCAGATTGCTCATTCGCGCGATGCGCTTGGCCAGCGGTTCGCCCGGGAAGGGGTAGAGCTGCTCGATCCGCACAATGGAGACATCATCCAACCCCTCGGCATCCCGCTTTTCGATCAGGTCGAAAGCGACCTTGCCCGAACAGAGCACCAGACGCCGCACCTTGTCGTCGGCGATGTCCTTTGTATCTGAAACGATCCTGCGGAAGTGGCTGTCGCCGGTGAAGTCCGCACGAGCCGAACGCGCCATCGGATGCCGCAGCAGCGATTTGGGCGTCATGATGACCAGCGGCTTGCGGAAGGGCCGCAACATCTGCCGCCGCAGGACGTGGAAGTAATTGGCCGGCAGCGTGATGTTGCAGACCTGGATGTTGTCATTGGCGCAAAGCTGCAGGAACCGTTCGAGCCGCGCACTGGAATGTTCCGGACCCTGTCCTTCGTAGCCATGAGGCAGCAGCATGACGAGGCCGTTCGCCCGCAGCCACTTGACCTCACCAGCAGCGATGAACTGATCGATGATGATCTGCGCGCCGTTCGCGAAATCGCCGAATTGCGCTTCCCACAAGACCAGGGTCTTCGGGTCCGCAAGCGCGAATCCATATTCGAAGCCGAGCACGCCATATTCGGACAGCGGGCTGTCATAGACCTCGAACTTGCCGTGGGGCAGGGTAGCGAGGGGGAGATATTTGCGTTCATCCGTCTGGTCGATCCACATGGAATGGCGCTGACTGAAGGTGCCGCGGCCTGAATCCTGACCAGACAGGCGCACACCATGACCTTCGGTAACGAGGCTGCCGAAGGCCAGCGCTTCACCTGTTGCCCAGTCGAAGCCTTCGCCGCTCTCGAACATCTTCGCCTTGGCAGCGAGCACGCGGCCCAGGGTCTTGTGGATGTTCAGGTCTTCGGGAACAGTCGTCAGCGTGCGGCCGAGGCTGTCGAACAGCTTGCCTTCGATCGCGGTATCTACATTGCGACGCGAAGTTTCGGCATCGGCAGGCTTGTGCAGGCCGCTCCACCGGCCGGTGAACCAGTCGGCCTCATTGGGCTTGTAGCTGGTTGCGGCGTCGAATTCCTCGGTCAGATGGTCGCTGAATTCCGTCTCCAGCGCATCGAGGTCGTCCTTGGCGATCACGCCTTCATCGACCAGGCGCTTGGAATAGAGCACGCTCACCTTGTCATGCGCGCGGATGCGGTCATACATCAGCGGCTGGGTGAAGCTGGGTTCATCGCCTTCATTGTGGCCGAAGCGGCGATAGCACCACATGTCGATCACGATGTCGCGGCCGAATTGCTGGCGATACTCGATGGCCAGCTTGCAGGCGAAGGTCACGGCTTCCGGATTGTCGCCATTCACATGCAGGATCGGCGCCTGAACACCCTTGGCCACATCGCTGGGGTAGGGGCTGGAGCGCGCAAATTGCGGGCTGGTGGTGAAGCCGATCTGATTGTTGATCACAAAGTGAATGCAGCCGCCGGTATTGTACCCGCGCACACCCGAAAAGCCGAGGCATTCCCACACGATGCCCTGTCCCGCGAAGGCCGCATCGCCGTGGATCAGCACTGGCAGGACCTGCTCATGCTTCTTCAGATCGTCGCGGATCGCCTGTTGCGCGCGCGCCTTGCCGAGAACCACGGGGTCCACCGCTTCCAGATGGCTGGGGTTCGGAACCAGACTCATATGCACCTTGATGCCGTCGAACTCGCGGTCGGTGCTGGTGCCGAGATGGTACTTCACATCGCCCGAGCCGCCGACATCGTCGGGATTGGCGCTGCCGCCCTGGAATTCGTGGAAGATGACCTTGTAAGGCTTGCCCATGACATTCGAGAGAATGTTGAGCCGCCCGCGGTGCGCCATGCCGTAGATGATCTCGCGCACGCCAAGAAGCGCACCATATTTGATCACCGCTTCCAGCGCCGGTATCATGCTTTCGCCGCCGTCCAGGCCGAAACGCTTGGTGCCGACATATTTCTTGCCGAGGAATTTCTCGAACTGTTCGCCGCGCACGACGGCTGACAGGATTGCGCGCTTTCCCTCGTCGGTGAACTGGATGACCTTGTCAGGCCCCTCGATCCGCTCCTGAAGGAAACGCCGTTCCTCCACATCGGAGATGTGCATGTATTCGAGGCCGACTTGCCCGCAGTAATTTGCACGCAGGACGTCCACTAGATCGCGCGGGGTGGCCCATTCCATGTTCAGCGTGCCGCCGAGATAGACCTCGCGGTCCAGCGCCTCGCCGGTGAAGCCATGCCAGTCGAGCTTGAGATCTTCGGGCAATTCGCGCTGCGACAGGTTCAGCGGGTCGAGATCGGCAGCCAGGTGCCCGCGCACGCGGTAGGTGCGGATCAGCAGCATGGCACGGATGGAATCGCCCGCTGCGCGCTCCACAGCCGCATCGTCCATGACCTTCCCGGCCTTCGCCGCTGCAGCCTTGACGGCGATCTGCATCGCCGTGGGGTCGAGTGCGGCGATCAGATCATCGGCGCTGTCCAGCAAAGGCCAGTTTGGCCGGTCCCAGGATGGACCGGGCTGCGGTCCTTCCTGATCGGGCAGAAAATCGTGGCTTTCATTACCCATGCGGGTCACCTTTCGCGCGGACGGTCACATCGCCGCAATCATAAACATCGTCTGGCAGGGCAGGGCGGACCAGCGCTGGCCCGCCCGGCTTGAACTCAGGCGTTTTCCTTCAGCATTGCATCAAGCGTGGTGCCGAGTTCGCTGGGGCTGGGCGAAACGCGGATGCCCGCATCTTCCATCGCCGCGATCTTGTCGTCAGCGCCGCCCTGTCCCCCCGAGACGATCGCCCCGGCATGGCCCATGCGGCGACCCGGAGGCGCGGTGCGTCCGGCGATGAAGCCGACCATCGGCTTGCGGCGGCCCTTCGCAGCCTGTTCCTTGATGAAGGCTGCCGCTTCTTCTTCTGCGCTGCCGCCGATCTCGCCGATCATGATGATCGACTTGGTTTCGTCGTCGCTCAGGAACAAGTCTAGCACGTCGATGAAGTTCGTGCCGTTGACCGGATCGCCGCCTATGCCGACAGCCGTGGTCTGACCCAGGCCGACCTGAGTGGTCTGGTGCACCGCTTCGTAGGTCAGCGTGCCCGAACGCGAGACGACGCCGACGCTGCCCTTCTTAAAGATGGAGCCGGGCATGATGCCGATCTTGCATTCGCCGGGCGTCAGCACACCGGGGCAGTTGGGACCGATCAGGCGCGACTTGCTGCCTTCGAGCGCTGCCTTCACCCGCACCATGTCGAGCACCGGAATGCCTTCGGTGATGGCGATGATCAGTTCGATCTCGGCATCGATGGCTTCGCAGATCGCGTCAGCGGCGAATGGTGGCGGCACATAGATGCACGATGCGGTTGCACCGGTTTCGGCCTTCGCTTCCCGCACGGTGTTGAAGTTCGGCAGGCCGATATGCGTGGTTCCGCCCTTGCCGGGGGTCACGCCCGCGACCATCTTGGTGCCGTAATCCAGCGCCTGCTGCGTGTGGAACGTGCCGGTATCACCGGTCATCCCTTGCGTGATAACCTTGGTGTGCTTGTCTACGAGAATGCTCATCTTCTAATCTCCAACTTCGACTACCGTGGCTCGGAACGCCGGTTGCCGCTTCGATCCTGTCGGTTTCAGCAGGACGAAATCGCGACCTGCCATATATCTGAAATCGCCATCCTTGCTGCCGGCATCGGCAAAGGTTTCGCCAAAGGCGCTGCGCAGTTCGTCGAAGGCCGCCGGAGACGACAACCCGCCAACTACCATGCAAACGGCCGCATCTTCGGAAAGCATGACGAGCGGCGCACCCTGCGCCTTACCGAAAATCGACATCTCGGCCTCGATTTCCCTACCGTCCTTCTTGAAGCGTGCCTCGGTCCAGCCCCGCGCTATAAGGACTGCGGGGTCCACGGATTTCGCCGAAGTCGCGGCAGCGCAATCCTGCACAGCCTCTGCCGCACTATCGCCAGTGGCGACCGGCAGAGCGGCCATGGCGGCCGAAGCCCCGGCGAACACTACCGCCGGGGCAAGGAAGGCGAATGCCTTATGCAAGGCTGCTATCAATGCCCTTGCAGGCTTCCAGCAGTTCCTTGACTGCATCGACGCTGACGTCGAAGTTCTTCTTGGCTTCGGCGTTCAACTCGATCTCGACGATCTTTTCCACGCCGTTCGCACCGATCACCACCGGCACGCCGACATACAGATCGTTCACGCCATACTGGCCGGTCAGATTCGCGGCGGCGGGCAGAACCCGGCGCTTATCCTTGAGATAGCTTTCCGCCATCATGATCGCGCTGGTGGCGGGCGCGTAGAAGGCGCTGCCATTGCCGAGCAGTCCGACGATCTCGCCGCCGCCCTTGCGGGTGCGGTCGACGATCGCGTCCATCTTGTTCTGCGTCGACCAGCCCATCTTGATAAGGTCGGGCACAGGAATGCCCGCGACAGTCGAATATTCCAGCACCGGCACCATGGTGTCGCCATGGCCACCAAGAACGAATGCGGTCACGTCTTCGACGGAAACGTCGAATTCATCGGCCAGGAAGTGGCGGAAGCGTGCGCTGTCGAGCACACCGGCCATGCCGACAACCTTCCCATGCGGCAGTCCGGAGAATTCGCGCAGCGCCCAGACCATCGCGTCGAGCGGGTTGGTAATGCAGATGACGAAAGCATTGGGTGCATTGGCCTTGATGCCTTCGCCGACGGCCTTCATGACCTTGAGATTGGTAGCGAGCAGATCGTCGCGGCTCATCCCCGGCTTGCGCGGAATGCCAGCGGTGACGATGCAAACGTCGGCATCGGCGATATCGGCGTAATCGCTGGTGCCTTTCAGCTTCGCATCATACCCTTCGACCGGTGCGGCCTGCGCCAGATCGAGAGCCTTGCCAGACGGCATGCCTTCGGAGATGTCGAACAGCACGACATCGCCCATTTCCTTCATCGCGGCGAGATGGGCGAGTGTGCCGCCGATCATCCCGGCGCCGATCAGCGCAATCTTCCTGCGGCGGACGGGGTTGCCGGCGTTGTTGGCAGTATCTTTGGCCATGCGTGTCGTGTGGTCCTTCCCGGGCGGGATCGGATTTGCGGCGATTTGGCAAACGACCCCCACGTCCCGCGGCGGGGCCGATGCCCGATGAACTTGCGCGCCGGACTAGGCCCGGCGACTAATGATTGCAACACCAAAGCCCTGATCCTGCAGACTATCTTTGCAAACAGTTCGCATTAGCAGCAAGGCTTTTTGTGTTCACCGGAATGACGTTTCGCAGGCGGCTTCGTTCCCTTGGCCCGCCCCATTTCAGGCGCATACGGTAGCTTGCCACCATTCCTTGAGGCGGCCGGCAGGCCGAAGGTTCCCGTCAGGCACGGTCGCCGTGCAGAAGTTCTACCGCTGTTTGTGCATGACTGCCAATGCTTGCAGCTGCGCAGCGGCGCGTCGGTCGAGTTTGCTGCAGATGCCGAGCCAGTGGCGATAATCCGCCATATGACCAACTTTCAACGCCTCCAACCCATTCTGCATGGCAACATCGGCCGCATTCATTCCGTGAAGTGCGAAGTGGCGCAGGGATTGCTGCAACTGAAGATCGTCGGCCATTCGTGCCCGGTCGGATGCCGAGCCATTGTCGTTCGCATGCCGTGCAGGCGCGCGCCGCGAAAGCGCCCGTGCGACCGGGGAGCAGGCAGCGGCGGAGCGCGCGGCGGCGAAGTGGACCGTCATGGCGGTGTGGACCTTATGAAACCGGCGATCATGTGTCGCCCTTCGGCAAGGCACTAACCTCAAGGCGCTAAGGCTTTGTTCCGACGCAGGGTTTCCGGCTTCTTAACGATGTGACGAGCTTCAGTTTGGCTGAGCTATCCAGCGCCCGCTGTTGCGGAATTCGGGCCTTACGCTGCCGGATTCCGGCAAAGGCGATCCTTGCGCAGGCGGCACGGTCTCCATTGCCTCGACTTCCGCTCGGGAGGTCGGCTGCAGCCGCCGCAGGGCCGCTGCGGGTGTCGGTGCGTGCGGCGAAACGTCTCGGGGTGTCGCGGCAGCGCCGGCCCCATCGAGGGTAGCGGCTTGCTGCGCTTTTCGCCGTGCCTCGGCGAAAACGCGCTCGTATTCACGCGCAAGCAGAATGGGATCGGTCGCGCTGGCCGGCTCGGGCGCGGTGTCGCGGGGGTGAGGAGCGGCCACCGGCTCGCCGCCGCGGTAGCGTACGGAGAAAGCGCTTTTCATTCCGGCCGCACCGCGCCAGCGATAGAACTTGTGCGCCCCTATCGAGCCGATCGTGTGCAGGCTCGGCGCCCAATAGGGCGATATCCAGATCGTGTGATAATGGGTGGCAAGGCCGACGGGAGCATAGACTGCGCCGCTCAGCGCCTGATGCGCCACTTGCCGGGCACGGGCGAAGGCGGAAGGCGAGGGACGCCGCGCCAGTGCTCCGTCGCAGGTAAAGCTGAACTGGCATCCGGTCTGCCGTTCCGAACCTTGGAAAACGACGCCGCAAACGCTTGCAGGATAGCTGGGATGCGCCACACGGTTGAGTACCACCTGTGCCACCGCGCGCTGACCGTCGGCACTTTCGCTCGCCGCCTCGTAGTAAACCGCCATGGACAGGCATTGCAGCGCCCGTGCCTTGTCGATCCCGCTGCCTGCTGCCCGGAAGCCCCGTGCCGTCTCGGAGATCCGGCTGGCGGCAAGCTCAGCAGGCGCAACCGCATGGTTGCTTGCAGGAAGCGTGTTGATGCCGGATTTATCGCCCGATCCGGCATCACCAGCAGCGTTTCGCGTTTCCGCAAGATAGTAGAGGTCTGTCTCAGGGAAGCCTGCTCCTGTCCTTCCGGAGAACTGAGAGCCAGCCGAGTCGGCAGAAGCGCTATCGTCCTTCCACATGGGCCATGCGCCTGCCACTTCCCAGCTCCCCGGCGCCATCAGGGCCGGAAGCGCAATCGCCGCCGACAGGGCTATCAAACGCCGCCGGCGATGTGCTGCTGCACGCTGGACCCCGGCCCGAGCCATGGCCCCGCGACGAAAACGCGCGCGGAAATCCGCAGGCCGTTCATCGTCGCGTAGCAATGTTTCGCTGAGAGGGTTGGCGTATGGGGGCAGCTAAAGTCTCCTGCAAATGTCGCGCCTCGGCGCGTATCTCTCCGGAGCGCTGCAGGCGACTCCTGAGGACGGCGCTGCCCCATAGCAGGACAGGTAAAGCGATGAAGTTAACGCGGCCTACAGCGGCACAAGTCAGCAGCACGCTTGCCGACTATGCGGGAGCAGGTTAGGGGCGCATCACGTCATGGGTTGCCCGTATCGGTTTCGGTGCGGGCCTAAGAGGGAAGCCGGTGCAACACCGGCGCTGCCCCCGCAACTGTGACCGGGGAGCCTGCGTTCCATCGAGCCACTGGCCGCTGCCTGCTGCATGCAGGTTCTGGCCGGGAAGGCGGAACGCGAGGTGTCGATCCGGGAGCCAGGAGACCTGCCCCTGTCGGTCGTACCAGCCGCCGGGCGGGGTGTATCGGAGGCAGATGTGAGGCAGGCGCTGCGCCTGGCTCCCGTCATGGGCGACATGTGTTCGTCCATTACGGGAAGTATCATGCGCAAATTTCTCATTTCATTTGTTTCTCTATCCGCTCTCGCCATTGCCGCGCCTGCCTTGGCGCAGGATACGCCGTCAGGTGCCGAACTCGAAGAGGCAGCCGAGGACGAGCTGATCGTCGTCGCCACCGGCTTACCCGATGCCGCCGACCGTACCGGGCAGGCGATCACCGTTCTGACCCGAGAGGTGCTGGATTCTGTCCAGGGCCCTGACCTGTCGCGTGCCCTGCGGCGGCTGCCGGGTGTCACGCTGACCCGCAACGGTGGGCTGGGTGGCTTCACCGGCGTCAGAGTGCGCGGGGCCGGGGCGGAACAGGTGCTGGTGCTGGTCGACGGCGTACGGGTGAATGACGTCTCCAGCCCCGGCGGCGGCTATGATTTCGGCGGATTGATGGGCGGAGCGGTCGAAAGCGTCGAATTGCTGCGCGGATCAAGCTCCGTGATCTGGGGTTCCGATGCGCTTGGCGGGGTGATGAACCTGACCACGAGGCGCGCTGCGGGCCTCGAAGCCGATGCGGAATATGGCGGCGACGAGCGGTACAGCGGCAATCTGGCCTATGGCATCGACCACGGCGCGCTCTCGGCAACATTTGGCGGAGGCTATGTCAATGAAGCAGGCTCTTCTTCCGCCGCTGCGGGAACGGAGGCAGATGGCTTCCGCCAGTACAACGCCACGGGACGCTTGGACGTAAGACTCGGCGGCGGCGTTTCGCTAAACGCTAATGGCCGTTATGCCCATTCGGAACTTGAGATCGATGGCTTCCCTGCGCCAGCCTTCACCTTTGCCGATACGCTCGAGCGGCAGGACCAGCGCGAGATTTCGGGCCGCATCGGCGCGGATTATCTTGGCAAAGCGCTGACGCTGCGCAGCGGAATTGCTCTTTCCGACATCAGCCGCGACCTTGTCGACGAAGCGGTCGGACCGGAACCGTATTACCGGACCGATGGACGGTCCATTCGCGCGGAAACCTTCGGCCGCCTCAGTTTGCCCGGACCATTCGCGCTCGATTTCGGCGGCGATTACGAGTGGACCGACTTTCGTGCCGATGACGGTTTCGCTGCCACCGAAGGCTCTGCCGAGTTGCGCAGCCTGCATGCGCTGGTCGGCCATTACGGAGCGCGCCTGACCATCGCCGGCGGCGCGCGCTACGACGATCATTCGCGCTTCGGCGGAGAATGGAGCCTTGGCGCCAATGCGGCCTACTCCATCGCACCTGATCTTCGCGTTCGTGCATCCTATGGCGAGGGATTCAAGGTGCCCACGCTGTTCCAGTTGCTGTCCGACTTAGGCAATCGCGCCTTGCAGCCCGAACGCAGCACATCCTACGATGCTGGGCTGGAATACGGAGCGCATGATGAGGCGTTCTTCGCCGCGATCACAGCCTTCCGCCGCGACAGCAAGGATCTGATCGACTTCGTTTCCTGTTTCGGTTCCGCCGCGCCGATCTGCGTCGACCGTCCCTTCGGCACATACGACAATATCGGTGAAGCACGGGCGCAGGGCGTGGAGGTGGAAGGCAGCATCGCACCGGACGCAAATACCCGCTTCGGCCTCGTCTACGCCTATATCGACATGGAAAACCGCACCCCGGACAGCAGCGCATTCGGTAACGAACTGGCCCGGAGACCCATGCACGCGCTGACCGTCAGTGCCGATTGGCAGACGCCGCTCGGGCTGGTGCTGGGCGGGGACATCCGGCTGGTCGGTGACAGCTTCGACGATGCGGGCAATCTCGTCCCGCTGGACGGCTATGCACTGGCCGACATTCGCGCCAGCCTGCCCTTCGGCGACAGTTTCGAACTGTTCGGCAGGGTAGAGAATGTCACCGATGCGGATTATGTCGAGGTAGCAGGCTACGCGACGCAGGGGCGGGCCGCCTATGTCGGTGCGCGGTTGCGGTTATGAGGCACGCCGCCGCCCTCATCCTCGCCGCGCTGACGGTGCAGATCGCTGCCTGTGCGCCGCCCGATGCGGCCGCTACGGCACCTGGCCTCTCACGCACCCCGGCGCAGGCGGCAGAAGCTGCACCGCCCCTGCCGACAATCGTCAGCCTCAATCCCTGCACGGACGCGATCCTCGCGGAAGTGGCGGATCCGGCGCAACTGCTTGCCATTTCGCATTACAGCCACGATCCCCGGGCGACGTCGATGGATCTGCCTGTGGCGATGCGTTTCCCCGCAACCGGCGGTACGGTCGAGGAGGTGCTGGCGCTGGACCCCGACATCGTTGTCGCCGGTGCCTTCCTGCCTCCCGCGGCTCGCGCCGCGTTCAACAATCTCGGTATCCGCGTCGAGACTTTCGGCATCGCTAGCAGCGTGGCCGAGAGCTTGGCGCAGGTGCGCGATGTGGCGAATGTTGCAGGGCACGGAGAGGATGGAGAGAGGCTCGCCGCCCGCATCGAGAACGTTCTCACCGCCGCCGAACCGGCCAAGGATCAGCCGCCCGTACGAACGATCCTGTGGCAGCCGGGCGGCATCGTACCGGGCGACAATGCGCTGGTCAGCGAATTGATGCGGCGCACCGGCTTTACCAGCTACAGCGCGGAGCAAGGCATGGGGCAGGCCGATTACCTGCCGCTCGAGCGCCTGCTTGCCGATCCGCCGGATCTGGTGCTTGTGGCGGGGCAGGAGCGAATGCAGCGGCATCCTTCGCTAGCGGAGATGGACAGCATGCACCACGCCCGTTTCGATCCTGCGCTACTGTACTGCGGCGGGCCAACCATCGTCCGGGCGGCTGGGCGGCTCGCAGCTATTCGTGCGGAGATGCCGGGCACATGACGCTGCCGGCCAAACCCGGTCTTTTGCACCGCCCCAATTTGCTGCTCGCCCTGCTGATTTGCGCGGCCCTTCCGCTGTCGCTGCTCGCTGGCCGGGTCTGGATCGATCCTGCCAGCACGCCGAACGCGTCGGTGATCCTCGCTGAACTGCGCCTGCCGCGCGGCCTGCTGGCGCTTGTGATCGGTGCCGGGCTGGGTGCTGCCGGGGCCGCCATGCAAGGCTACCTTCGCAACCCGCTGGCGGACCCGGGCCTGTTCGGCATCGCGCCGGGCGCAGCTTTGGGTGCCGTCATCTGCCTGTGGTTTGGCGCGGCCCTCCCTTTCGCCTCGACCGGCTTGCTGGTGCCGATCTTCGCCCTTGTCGGAGCGGGCGGGGCGATGGCACTGCTCTCGCTCATCGCCGGGCGCACGGGAGGCATCGCCCTGTTCACGCTGGCGGGCATGATGATCGCCAGCCTTGCGGGAGCGCTGACAAGCCTTGCCATCAGCCTTGCGCCCAACGCCTTCGCCATGTCGGAGATCGTCAGTTGGCTGATGGGCGCGCTGACCGATCGCAGCTGGGGTGATTTCTGGATCGCCCTGCCGCTGACGGTGGTGGGGATCGCGTGTCTGATCCTCGCCGGAAAGGGGCTGGACGCGCTCATCCTCGGGGAAGCGGCTGCCAGGTCGATGGGCATGAATCCGGCGCGATTGCAGGCGCTGCTGATCGTTGGTGTCGGCCTGACCGTCGGCAGCGGAGTGGCGGTGGCGGGCATCGTCGGCTTCGTCGGGCTGATCGTGCCGCATCTGGTTCGCCCGCTGACCGATCAGAAGCCGTCCAGCCTGATCGTGCCGAGCGCGCTTGCCGGTGCGCTGCTGGTGCTGGTGGCGGATAGCATCTGCCGCATCCTGCCGCTTGTGACGGAGTTGCGGCTCGGCATCGCGCTCAGCCTGATCGGCGCGCCTTTCTTCCTGTGGCTGCTGCTGCAGATGCGCAGGCGGCTGACATGAGCGCGTCGCTCGGACTGGAAGCCGCGGGCCTTTCAGTCACGCGCGGCGGACGGCGCGTCCTCGACGATGTATCGCTGCGGTTGGAACAGGGCACGATCACAGCCATTTGCGGCCCGAATGGCGCGGGAAAATCGACGCTTCTCGAAGCCCTGGCAGGGCTGAACAGGCCAGCAAGCGGCAACGTCCTGCTTGGCGGCAGGGCGCTTGCCGATATCGCTGCTCTGGAACGCGCCCGGCGTGTCGGGTATCTGCCGCAAGCTGCCGAGATCGCCTGGGACGTTGCGGTGCGCAACCTGGTCAAGCTGGGGCGCATGCCGCACCGTGATGCCGATCACCCCGCCGGACAAGGGGCCGTTCACCAGGCTATGAAGGCACTGGATCTGCTGCCCTTCGCCGACCGGCCAGTCTCGCAGCTTTCAGGTGGCGAACGCGCCCGTGCCTTGCTGGCGCGTGTGCTGGCGGGAACGCCTGCGTGGATATTGGCGGATGAACCGCTGGCGGCGCTGGACATTGCTCATCAGGACAGCCTCATCCGCCACCTCGGGCACGCCGCGCGGGGCGGGGCGGGGGTGGTGCTGGTTCTGCATGATTTGGCACTGGCGATGAACCATGCCGATCGCGTCGTGGTGCTCGATCAGGGACATGTGGCGGCAGATGGAGCCGGCGGGGTGGCTCTCGACCCTTCAATCATTCGCCGCGTCTGGGGCGTAGAATGCGAATGGCTGGGAAGCGAAGGCCGCTTCGCGCTGTCCAACGGACCTGCCCGATGACCCGCGAGGAACTGGAGGCGCGCTGGTTTTCGCTCACGCGGGAAGAATTGCCGGGCATGGCGCGCGAGCAGGGCTGGCCAGTTCATCTCGATCATTGTTTCCAGCGCATCCTGCTCGACAATGCAGTTGGCATGGCATGGCGCGATGTCATTCGCCCGCCTGCCTATCGCAACGCAAGCGACGAACAGCTCGCGAAAGCTGTCGCCCTCGGCGAAGCGGCGGCGAAAGGGGAGGAAGACCTCGCCGCTCTCAACCGCCGCTCGCTGGTCTGGCGGGGCAAATCATTGCCCCGCTGACCCGATTGGGAGTGTTCTACCTCAGCCGGTTTCGTCGGCGAGGTTCGGCTTCGGATCGTTACCGACCAGGCCGCGCGCTTCCAGCATCGGCTGCACGTCGGGCTGGCGTCCGGCGAAGTTCTCGAACATCTGGAGATAATCCATCGTCCCGCCGCGGCTGAGCACGGTTTCGCGGAAATGGTCGCCATTCGCGCGGGTCAGACCGCCATTGTTGCGGAACCACTGGCGGCTGTCGCGGTCCAGCATTTCCGTCCACAGATAGGAATAGTAGCCTGCCGAATAACCGGCGGGGCTGCTGAAGATGTGGCGGAAATAGGGGCTGCGATAGCGCGGCGGCACCAGTTCCGTTTCAAGGCCGAGCTCGCCCAGCGAACGCGCTTCGAATGCGCTCACTTCCTCCGGCGTGTCGATGGCAGCTGCCTCGGCCGCGCTGAGCGAATGCCACTTCATGTCGAGCAGCGCCGCCTCCATCGTTTCGCCCAGGGCATAACCCTGGTTGAATTGCGCGGCTTCCTCGATCTTGGTGATCAGTTCGGCCGGGATGGTTTCGCCCGTCTGGTAATGCTTGGCATAATTCGCCAGCACCTTGGGATCGGTCGCCCACATCTCGTTCACCTGGCTGGGGTATTCGACGAAGTCCCGCGCCGTGGCCGTGCCCGAAAGCGAGGCATAAGTCTGGTCCGCGAAGAAGCCGTGCAGCGCGTGGCCGAATTCGTGGAACATGGTCTGCACATTGTCGAAGCTGACCAGCTGCGGCTCGCCCTCGGGTGCCTCGGGGATGTTCAGCACATTGTAGATGACCGGCTTGGTGTCATACAGCTTGGACTGGTCGACGAAGTTCGACATCCACGCCCCGCCGCGCTTGCTGTCGCGCTGATAGGGGTCAAAATAGAACAGGCCCAGTTCCGATCCGTCGCGGTCGAACACGGTGTAGGTAGTGACGTCGGGATGATAGACCGGCAGGTCGGTGCGCTGTTCGAAATTCAGGCCGTAAAGCTGGTTGGCAGCGTAGAACACGCCGTTTTCTAGGACGTTCTCGACTTCGAAATAGGGCTTCACTGCGTTTTCATCGAGGTCGTAGCGCGCCTTGCGAACCTTTTCGGCGTACCGGTCCCAGTCCCAGGGCTGCACTTCGAAGTCGCCGCCTTCGGCACGGATGGCCGCGTTCAGCACCTCTGCCTCGCGCCGCTGGGTCGCGGCGAGAGCGGGGACCATGGCTTCCATGAAGTCGATGGCCGTGCGGGGGTTCTTCGCCATGCGGTCGTACATGACATAGCTTGCCCAGTCGGGCTGGCCGAACAGGGCGGCCTTGCGCGCCCGCAATGCGGAGATTTCCGCCACCATCGCGCGGGTGTCGTTGGCATCGCCGCGATTGGCGCGATTGATGCTGGCCATGAACAGAGCCTCACGCGCGTCGCGGTTCTCCATCTCAGGCAGCAGCGGCTGCTGCGTCGTGTTCTGCAGGGCGATCACGTACTTACCCGGCAATCCGCGTTCGGCAGCAGCCTTGGAGGCCGCCTCGATGGTTGCGGGCGACAGGCCCTGCAGCAGCGAGGCATCGTCGGCCACGAGCGCATTCTCATTCGTCGCCTTGGTCAGCAATTGCGAAAATTCGGTCGTCAGCGTCGACAGCCGCGAATTTATCTGTTTGACCTCGGCCTTCTGCGCCTCGTTCAGCATCGCGCCGGCATGGACCATCTGCTCGTAGGTTTCCTCCAGCAGCTTGGCATCTTCGGGCACCATCGCCATCGCGGCGCGATTGTCGTAAACCGCCTTGACCCGCTGGAAAAGCTGCGGGTTCAGCTGGATCGCGTCGGAATGCGCGGAGAGCGCAGGGCTGATCTCGGCATCGATCGCATCGAGCGTGTCGTTGGTGTTTGCGCCGGTCAGCGCGTAGAACACGGACGCGACGCGGTTCAGCATACGGCCCGATGTTTCAAGCGGTACGATGGTGTTGGCGAAAGTCGCGGGCGCGGGATTGTTCGCGATGGCCGCAACCTCGGCAGCGTGAATCTGCATCGCCTGCTCGAAAGCGGGGCGGAAATCGGCAGGCTGGATCTGGTTGAAGTCGGGCGCCAGGAAAGGCAGCGTGCTGTCGGCGGCGAAATAGCCGGTACCCGCAGGGATATCGGCGTTTTCGAAAGGCCCTGCCTCGGTGCCGGGCAGAACTTCATTCGTCTGGGCGGAGGCCATGTCCATGTCGTTCATCGTGGTGCATCCTCCGAGCAGCGCGCCAATTGCGGCTGCGGCCATATACTGGGCTTTCATATCGTCTCCGTCCAAGTCGTCATTATCGTTACAGTGCAAGACCTTAGCTGGGCGCGCATGTATGCACGCTGAAGTCGCGCAGATCCCGATTGCCCGATAAACGTCGAAAAGGCCAATCGGTTTCTTTTGTAACCGTCAGCCGGCGCCCGATCACTCAGGGCGGCTCATTGTGCCGGAAGGTCACGCCCTCCGCCCGCGTCAGCCTGCTGGCTCGCCGCGCTCGCTGCTTCGCCGAGCGCCTGCCTGTTCACGGTGACGATCTTGGGCCGCTCGCCGGGTTCCGGCACCACCAGCCAGAGCGAGCCCAGTTCGAAATAGCCGCCTTTGCCTTCCACCACCGCCATGTCGTCCAGATCGACGGTCTTCATCATGTCCAGAATGCCCGCGTCGAACACCTCGTCGAAAGCGGCATCGACGTCCGCCTGCGCGGTCAGTTCGCGGCGGTTGCCCTCGGCATCGATGTGGAGGACGGGAATGCCGACCTCGTGCAATATGGCTGCCTTGTCGCCGCGCCTTGCAGCGGTTCGGATTGTCTCCAGCGCAGCTTCGAACTGGCTGGGGGACGATCCCGTTGCGCAGGAGATCGCGCCGCCTTCTGCCCGGTCATTGGCCCGGTCGAAATCCGTATCGGGAGCGGCTCCGTTGGCGGCCTGTCTTTCCCAGACGAGAAGCAGGCAATCCTCCGCAGGGCTCTGGGTGGCAGAGGCGAGTATCGCATCCCGCGCCGATGTCGCCCGCTCGGGCGGAGTGGCGGGCGGCGCCTGTCCGCAGGCTGCGAGCAGCAAGGCTGGAAGAAGCGCCGGAAGACCATTCCGCCAGTTGGGCAGATGGGGGCGCGGTGGCTGCAGGCGATTTCTCATGATATCCTTTGTCGGCAAATTGTGAAGCGGGGCGGCGGATCGCGGAAAGCTGCGGCCGAATTGCTCGTGCCGCTCTTGAATCAACGCACGGAACCCGCCTGAGTTGCCCCGGATTGTTCGAAATCTGCCTCGTCGAAGGGCGCTTCCGACCCAGTCTCTCCGGGCAGTGAAATCTTGAGCACTGTCTCATAGGCTGAGCCCGCGTCGCGTAGATGGCTCTCGAACAGGGTCATTGCATCGACGGTGAAGGGTGAACTGCGCAGATTTCCCCATCGCGCCAGCCACTCTGCCGCATCGCCGCTCATGGTGTTCATCCGGGCGAGGGTGATATGCGGCGTGGATTTGCGTGTTTCCGGAGGCAGGCCGACAGACTGGCAAACGCGCTCTACCTTGTGCTGCAGGCGGTGCAATTCGGGGGAGGGGGCAAGTCCCGCCCACAGGGCGCGAACCGCTCCCTTGCGCGTAAAGAAGCCGGTGCCGGCAATCTGCAATTCGAAAGCCGGCATCGTGACATTCGTCAGCGCATCGGCAAGATCGTTGGCCTGCGGCGTTTCGCATTCACCGGCGAAGCGGAGGGTCAGGTGAAGCTGATCCTCATCCTGCCAACGCGCCGCGTCAACACCGTCCATCGTATCTATCAGGAGATCGCGGGTGGGCGGCGGAGGGCGTATGCCGATGAAGATCCTGTGCACTCTTGCGATACCTCGACTCAGGCTCTCGACCCAAGCCGCCCCTGCGATCAGGCCAGGCGGGGGTCTTCGTAATTGGCTTCCATGAAGATCGCCATGCGGCGTTCGCTGCGGTTCACGAGGCCGCCTGCCACCTGACCGCCGGCATGGGTATAGTCGAGTTCTCTTGCGATTCCGTCATAATCGCCTGCCTGGATTGCTGCGTTCAGGCGCGGGCTCTCACTTTCGCTGACATTGCCTTCACCGACATTGTAGACGAGATCGACCAGCGCATCGAATTCATGCTGGTGCAGGGCAAGCCCGCCGACCAGCCGTGCTACGGCGGCTTCTGCCTTGGCGAGGTCGGCTTCGAGGAAAGCGATGACCTGGTCATAGCTGATCCGCTGGCCGACCGACAGATTGTCGGCCGGCGTCACCAGATGGCCGACGCCTACTGTCGGGTACCCTGCGACGTCACGGTAGACGGTGAGGCGTACGCCTTCTTCCTGCACCAGCGCTTCCTTGAAGCTCTCGCTGGTTTTCATTAAGTGCGCGTTCTGGCGAAGATCCTGCACCATCGGCGCCGCATGAGCCGTCTGCTTCTGGCTCTCCGTCGGCTGGGTGGTGAAGGCAGCAAGGCCCATTGCCCCTGCCGACAGCGCCATGACGGCGGATTTCCGGCGACCAACGCCGCGAAGCTTGTCCGCAGGGCTTTTCCTACCCGAACTGCCTTTGCCGGCAACCGTAGCATCGCGCTGGATCGTAGCATCGCGCTGGATCCGCTCGCGGCCAGCATCGCGCGCCCGCAGCCGCAATTTGACGATCAGCGCCATGGCGCGGTCGAGGCCGGTCGGGGTCGAAAGCCCCGGCGCAGTTCGCATTTCCGGCATGTTGATGTTCAAAGTACTAATGGTTCTACCCCGTATCTGCTGATTTCCTGAAAGCCGCGATTTCGATCGCTGGTCTGCCAATCGGCGTTCTGGCCTCACTGGTCTTTGTGCGGCCCGGCATGTTCTGCCCCTCTGCCCAATCAACGGACAATGACGGCAATAGGTCCGGATTTCGTCCTGTCGGAGGACCGGCTGGCGGTTTCGCTCTACTGGAAATCGGAGGTCTTTTCGCATTTGTAAGAGCGCGCGGGACCAGCCGTTGCATAGCAAGGACGAACGATCCAGGCAGGCGCCGGATGTAAATATACCTTACATTTCAGCAACCTGCGGTTCAGAAAATCACGGTGTACGTCCGTGCGGATCCGCTCGCCACTCGCCGCCGCCGGGCGTCGCCTGCGGCCCTTCCGGTTGAAATGTCATGCCCAGCGCCCACATCGCGCGGAGCGCATTCGGCGCACTTGACCCAACCGAACATTTGCGGAACACGCCCTTCATGGCCTTAACCAAGATTTCCGTGCGCGGCGCGCGCGAACATAACCTCAAGGGCGTGGATATCGACCTGCCACGGGATGCGCTGATCGTCATCACCGGGCTTTCGGGATCGGGCAAATCCAGCCTCGCTTTCGACACGATCTATGCCGAAGGGCAGCGCCGCTATGTCGAAAGCCTGTCGGCCTACGCCCGGCAGTTCCTCGAGATGATGCAGAAGCCGGATGTCGAACATATCGACGGTTTAAGTCCTGCGATCAGCATCGAACAGAAGACCACCTCGCGCAATCCGCGCTCCACGGTGGCGACGGTCACCGAGATCTACGACTATATGCGCCTGCTCTGGGCGCGGGTCGGAATTCCCTATTCGCCCGTTACCGGTGAACCGATCGAGGCGCAGACCGTCTCCACCATGGTCGACCGGGTGATGGAGCTGCCCGAAGGCACGCGGCTCTATCTGCTCGCGCCGGTAGTGCGGGGCCGCAAGGGCGAATACCGCCGCGAACTGGCCGAATGGCAGAAAGCCGGCTTCACCCGCGTGCGCATCGATGGCGAACTCTATGCCATCGAGGAAGCGCCCGCTCTCGACAAGAAGTTCAAGCACGACATTGAAGTTGTCGTCGACCGGCTGGCGGTCAAAGACGGCATCCAGACCCGCCTGGCCGACAGTTTCGAAACCGCGCTGAAGCTGGCCGACGGCCTCGCCTATGCCGACCTGGCCGACGGCGTCGTGCCAGGACGCGTGGCAGACGGCGCAGGTGCCGACGGTGGGCAGATGAAAGGCGCAGGCCTTCCAGCGAACCGCATCGTCTTCTCCGAACGCTTCGCCTGCCCGGTGTCCGGCTTCACCATCGAGGAGATCGAACCGCGCCTGTTCTCCTTCAATGCGCCGCAGGGGGCCTGCCCCACTTGCGATGGGCTGGGCGAAAAAATGCTGTTCGACCCGCAGCTTGTCGTACCGAACGAAGCGCTCACCCTGAAGAAGGGCGCAGTGGTCCCATGGGCGAAGTCCAACCCGCCGTCGCCTTATTACATGCAGGTGCTCTCCAGCCTCGCCAGCGCCTATGATTTCGACCTGACCACCGCTTGGCAGGACCTGACGCAGGAGCAGCGCGACACCGTCCTGCACGGGACGAAGGGCAAACCCGTGCCGCTCACCTTCAAGGACGGGCGCAAGCAATATACGGTCAACAAGGCGTTCGAGGGCGTGATCGGCAATCTCAACCGCCGCATGCTGCAGACCGAAAGCGCCTGGATGCGCGAGGAGCTCGGCAAGTATCAGACCGCGCAGCCTTGCGAGACCTGCCACGGCGCCCGCCTCAAGCCCGAGGCGCTGGCGGTGAAGGTCGCGGGCGAGGATATCGCCGGCCCCACCCGCATGTCCGTCGCCGATGCGAAGGACTGGTTCCTCACCCTCGAACTCAAACTCACCAACCAGCAGCAGCAGATCGCCCGTGCCATCCTGAAGGAGATCAACGAACGGCTCGGCTTCCTCGACAATGTCGGGCTGGACTACCTCAACCTCAATCGCACCAGCGGCACGCTGTCGGGCGGCGAGAGCCAGCGCATCCGCCTCGCCAGCCAGATCGGCAGCGGCTTGTCGGGCGTGCTCTACGTGCTCGACGAACCCAGCATCGGCCTGCACCAGCGCGACAACGACCGCCTGCTCGAAACGCTGAAGCGCCTGCGCGACCTCGGCAATACCGTCATCGTGGTGGAGCATGACGAGGACGCGATCCGCACCGCCGATTACGTGGTCGACCTCGGCCCCGGCGCCGGCGTGCATGGCGGAGAGATCGTGGCCGAAGGCACACTGAAACAGGTGCTGAAATCCAAGAAGTCGCTCACCGCCCAATATCTGAACGGCACGCGCGAGATCGCCGTCCCCAAACAGCGCCGCAAGGGCAACGGCAAGAAGGTCACCGTCCACAACGCCCGCGCCAACAATCTGCAGAACGTCACCGCCAGCATCCCGCTCGGCACCTTTACCTGCATCACCGGCGTATCGGGCAGCGGCAAGTCCAGCTTCACCATCGACACGCTGCACGCAGGCGCGGCGCGGGCGCTGAACGGAGCGCGCGTGATCGCCGGAGCGCATGACAAGATCACCGGCCTCGAAAATTGCGACAAGGTGATCGAAATCGACCAGTCGCCCATCGGCCGCACTCCGCGTTCGAACCCGGCGACCTATACCGGCGCCTTCACCAATATCCGCGACTGGTTCGCGGGCCTGCCGGAATCCCAGGCGCGCGGATACAAGCCGGGGCGGTTCAGCTTCAATGTGAAGGGCGGCCGGTGCGAGGCGTGCCAGGGCGACGGGCTGATCAAGATCGAGATGCACTTCCTGCCCGACGTCTATGTCACCTGCGAACAATGCGATGGCAAGCGCTACAACCGCGAGACGCTGGAGGTGCGCTTCAAGGGCATGAGCATCGCCGACGTGCTCGACATGACGATCGAGGATGCGGAGGAGTTCTTCAAGGCCGTCCCCCCCATCCGCGACCGGATGGCGATGCTGAACGAGGTGGGGCTGGGCTACGTCAAGGTGGGCCAGCAGGCGACGACCCTGTCAGGGGGCGAGGCGCAGCGCGTGAAACTGGCGAAGGAACTCGCCCGCCGCAGCACGGGGCAGACGCTGTATATTCTGGACGAGCCGACGACGGGCCTGCATTTCGAGGATGTGCGGAAATTGCTCGAAGTCCTCCAGCGACTGGTGGACCAGGGCAATTCTGTGGTGGTGATCGAACATAATCTGGACGTGATCAAGGTCGCCGACTGGATCCTCGACCTCGGCCCCGGAGGCGGCGTCCGCGGCGGCGAGATCGTGGCCGAAGGCACCCCGGAGCAAGTGGCGAAAGAGCCGCGCAGCTACACGGGGCACTATCTTGCGCCGATGTTGGAGAGAGTGAGAGAACGAGAAGCAAGTTGATGCCACACCTCGCAGGAAGATCATTAGGATGCTAACGACTTTTCGACGATTTTCGATGCCTTTTCGAGCCAGTCCGAATTTATTACCTTACTAACGGAGGGCGATAAATTGTAGGCGCTAGTTGCAATTGAAGACAAAAGAACCGTCACTGTGATGATCTTTGCAGATGTTTTGAGTCCTTCTTTAACACCGGCGAAAGTAGATCCAATAAGGCCGCCAAACCCAATGTATATCGTTCCTATCAAGTTCTCTAGGGTTGACATGACCCCCAGCTTTCCTCCAGCTGGGATTAGAGCCGGACAGCTTTGTTGCGCATGAGCGCGGTTGAAGCAATGGGCTGCGTAGCGGAGCCCGTAGGGCGTAGCGAAGCAGGCCATTGCTTATCCAGTTCGGCGGCGAACGCCGCCGGTGTTGCGTAGCCGAGGGATGAATGCGGTCGCTCCCGATTGTAGTCATCTACCCAGGCAGCGATCTCGACACGTGCATGAGCCATGCTCAAGAACAGCGTCTCGTTGAGCAGTTCGTCCCGCATCCGGCCATTGAAGCTCTCGACATAGCCATTCTGCATCGGCCTTCCCGGCGCGATGTAATGCCACTCCACGCCGATCTCGCCGCACCATGCCAGCACCGCATTGCTGGTGAGTTCGGTCCCATTATCGCTGACGATCATGCCGGGCTTGCCACGCCGGGCGATCAGCTCGGTCAGTTCCCGCACCACGCGGCGACCGGAGATCGACGTGTCCGGCACCGCTACCAGGCACTCTCTGGTCACATCATCGACCACGTTGAGCACCCGGAACCGTCTGCCCGACGCCATCTGGTCATGAACGAAGTCGAGGCTCCACCGCTGGTTCGGCAGAGCCAAAACCGGAGCAGGAGCCCTCGTGCCGACAGCACGCCTGCGGCTGCGTCGTCGCCTCACTGCCAGCCCTTCCTCCTTGTAGAGCCTCTGGGTCTTCTTCCGATTGATCATGATCCCTTCCCGGCGCAGCAGGATATGCAAACGGCGATAGCCGAACCGGCGACGCTGGTTGGCCAGCTCGCGCAGCTTCTCACGCAGACCAGCGTTATCGTCCCGCGTGGAACGGTATCGCACGCTCTTGCGATCGGCATCCATGACACGGCACGCCCGCCGTTCGCTCATTCCGTGGCAGGCCTGGAGATGAGCAACAGCTTCCCGCTGCGCGGCGGGCGTCAAAACTTTTTTGCCAGAAGATCTTTCAGCGCAGCCTTGTCCAGCATCGCATCGGCCAGCAACCGCTTCAGCTTCGCGTTTTCGCTCTCCAGCTCCTTGAGCCGCCGGGCATCGGACACCTCCAGCCCGCCATACTTCGACTTCCAGTTGTAGATCGTCGCTTCCGACACTCCGTGCCGCCGAGCCAGGTCGGCGGTCTTCGCACCCGCCTCCGCTTCCTTCAACACGCCAATGATCTGCTCTTCGGTAAACCTCGTTCTCTTCATCTCGTCCGTCCTTCTGTCAGGGCCGGACTCTAATCCAACTTGGAGGAAAATCAGGGGGTCACGTCAGTGTTCGTAAACTAAGAGACATCCGCAACTCAGTGGCTGGAGCAATGCCTCAGGAGTTAAGTTGACTAAACGGCTGGTTGGATAGAACGACGACCATTCCGGTTTGCAGGTGGATCAAGTTGTTCGATTATGTACTCTTCTAGCGACGGCGCTTGATGCGCTTCGTGGACAGGAACGGTGTGCAGGATAGCCGGTACCTTAGTCCAAGACTCTGAGCCGGTTCGCGCGAGCTTGTTTATTTTTCCATCCCATTGAAAATACGTGTCTGCTCGCCGGCCAATCGTGCTGCCGCAAGATGCCTTACCAACGTAAAGCAGTGTGCCTCCCTCATCGAAGAACGCATAGCAACCAGCCTTTTCCGCAAATGGAAAAGATGTGCTCTGCCAACTTGCATGTAGATCATACGGCTCGCTGATTTCGAATTCTTGGATGTGATACCGCGCGCAATATTCGCGTACTGCGTTCTTCAGCTCTGCCAGAGTGGCCATAGCATTCCTCCTGTCCTACTTGCTGCGACTTGTATAACTGGTTCGGTTCCCCTGAACATACCTAGCAGGTGAACCATGACCGCTCTTGTCGCCCACGACACCTTCACCGCCACCACCACGCCAGCAAACCACACAATCCTCACTCCCGAGCGGCAGGCTGACTTCCTCACGAGTCTGCAACTCTACGGCAATGTGCGGCTCGCCTGCCGCGCGGCTTCGGTTTCGCCGCAGACGGCCTATCGGGCGCGGCGGCGGCTTGCCGGGTTTGCGAGGGGCTGGGATGCGGCTTTGCTCAGCGTGCGCGCTCATGCCGAGGAGGTGCTGGCGGACCGCGCGATCAACGGGGTGGAGGAGGCGGTGTTCTATCACGGGGAGGAGGTCGCGCGGCGGCGGCGGTTCGACTCCCGCCTGCTGCTCGCCCATCTGGCGCGGCTCGATCGGCTGGAAGCGCGGGACGATGTGGCCGCCACTCTCCCGCTGCTCGACGATCAGATCGACGCGCTGCGGCGCGGGGAGGATCTGCCGCAGGCGGCTCCGGAAAAAGAGGTTCAGGACCGTGTTCCACCCGTTCCATCCCGCTCCTGCGAAGATGCGGACATGGACGATGAAGGGGAGGGCTGGCCGGAAGATTGGCCGGAAGACTGGCCAGAAGATTGGCCGAAATACGGGGACGGCGAGTTCGAGAATTCCACCCCGTTAAGCCGTCGCCTGAACGCAATGGAATTCGCGCGCCCGTCCGGCGCTCTGCTGCCGCACCAGATGGGCGATGCGGACGAGGTCGAATATTGGCAGCTGGAGGCCTTCGAGGCCGGTCAGGAAGGCTGGTGGCTGGTCACCGGAGAAGAGGATTTCAACCCGCCGGAAGAAGCGGCCTGAGGGGGCGGTTCAGTCCAGCAGCGCCAGTTCCACATGGCCGTGGCCGCGCTGGACGATGCCGATGTTCTCGGCGGCGGAGCGGGACAGGTCGATGATGCGATTGCCATGGAACGGCCCGCGATCGTTGATCCGCACCGTGACGCTGCGGCCATTGGCGGGGTTGGTCACCTGCACCATCGATCCGAAGGGCAGGGTGCGATGCGCGGCGGTCAACTGGCCGGGGTCGAACCGCTCGCCGCTGGCCGTACGCCGCCCGGCGAAACGCGCCCCGTAATAGCTGGCGTTACCCGATCCGATGATGCGTGCGGCGGGCTCTTCCTCGACCGGCGGGTCGATCTGGGTGATGTCCACCACGTTGCCTGCAGGCTGCGGCGCGGGGGGCAGGGCGCGGAAACGGACGAACTCCGCCGTGAACTCGGCGGAAACGGCCTGCTGCGCCGCAACCGGCGCGCCGGAGAGATTGGGGAGGAGCAGCACGGCGGCAACGGTGGCGATGCGGCGGCTGGCTGTCCGGCTGAGCCGGGGACGGGCGAAAAGCTTGGGGCTGTTCATGAAGGGTGCTTTTACAGGGCGAACCTAAACAGCGGCAGTCCAGCCAAACCGCTCCGCCCCTGGAATCACTCAACCCGTCCCGAAAATGCGGGAACCTTTGTGCACAACCTAAGTTATAGCGCGAAACCGAAGGAGAGAATCGCCTAGCGACGGTCCCGCTGGGCCAGCAGCCTGAGGCGCAGGGCGTTCAGCTTGATGAACCCTTCCGCATCGCGCTGGTCATAGGCACCCTGATCGTCCTCGAAAGTGACATGCCGCTCCGAATAAAGGCTGTTGGGCGACTTGCGCCCGACGACGCTGACGCTGCCCTTGTACAGCTTGAGCCGGACCGTGCCGCTGACCTTCGCCTGGCTGTGATCGATGGCCGCCTGCAACATCTCGCGCTCGGGCGAAAACCAGAAGCCGTTGTAGATCATCTCGGCATAGCGGGGCATCAATTCGTCCTTCAGATGCGTCGCCCCGCGGTCGAGGGTGATCTGCTCGATCCCGCGATGCGCCCGGGCATAGATCTCCCCGCCGGGCGTTTCGTACATCCCGCGGCTCTTCATGCCGACAAAGCGGCCCTCGACCAGATCCAGCCGCCCGATACCGTGCCTGCGGCCAAGATCATTGAGAGTGGCAAGCAAGGTGGCCGGACTCATGCTCTCGCCGTTCAGGCCGACGCCGTCGCCTCGTTCGAAGTCGATGGTGATGTACTCCGCTTCCTCCGGCGCATCTTCGGGATCGACGGTGCGGGAATAGACATAATCCGGGGTCTCTTCCCACGGATCTTCCAGCACCTTCCCTTCGGAAGATGTGTGCAGCAGGTTAGCATCGGTGGAAAATGGGCTTTCGCCGCGCTTGTCCTTGGGAACTTCGATCTGGTGGCGTTCCGCCCATTCGATCAGCGCGGTGCGCGATGTCAGGTCCCATTCCCGCCATGGGGCAATGATACGGATGTCTGGGTTCAGGGCGTATGCGCTGAGTTCGAAACGGACCTGATCGTTGCCTTTGCCGGTCGCACCATGTGCGATGGCATCGGCACCGGTTTCGCGAGCGATCTCGATAAGCCGCTTGGAGATAAGCGGACGCGCAATGGATGTGCCCAGAAGGTAGTCACCTTCGTATCGCGCATTGGCCCGCATCATCGGAAAGACGAAGTCGCTGACGAACTCCTCCCGCAGATCGTCGATGTAGATGTGATCGTCCGGCACACCCATGGCGCTCGCCTTGCGCCGGGCAGGCTCGAGTTCTTCACCCTGCCCGAGATCGGCAGTAAAGGTAACTACTTCACAACCGTAAGTAACCTGAAGCCACTTTAGAATGACGCTCGTGTCCAGGCCTCCGGAGTAGGCAAGGACGACTTTCCTGATATCCGACATGCGCGATCCCGGTTGTAAGTTAATGGTGTCCGGGCGCGCCTATCAGCCGCGCAGGGGCATCGCAAACAAGAAGGGCTTGCCCGTGTGGAATGTCAGATGCCAGCGTACCATTGATAGCCGCGATCCTCCCAATAGCCGCCTTCGCCTCCGCCTATGCCGTCGAGGCTGGCGACTGCTTCGATGCCGGTCAGATATTTGGCATGTTTGTAACCGAGTTGCCGTTCGATACGCATCCTTAGGGGCGCGCCATTTCTGACAGGCAAGGGCTCGCCGTTCAACTGATGCGCGATGATGGTTTGCGGATGGTAGGCATCAAGTAGGTCGATGCTTTCGTAGTAGGCGCTGCCGTTCAGTTCGTCAGCGCAGCGGAACACGATGAAACGGGCGCTATTCTGCAATCCCGCTGCGTCGAGGATGAGAGACAAACGAGGGCCAGTCCATTGCCCTATGGCGCTCCACCCTTCAACGCAGTCGTGCCTCGTAATTTGTGTCCGCTGAGGCAGTCGGCGTATGTTATCGACACTGAAGCTGAGGGGATTATCAACAAGCCCACCGACGGTCAGACGCCAATCAGCGAAACCGTTTGCGGCAGATAGCGCATAGGAAGCCTGATCGGGCTGGGTTGTGCCATTTCCCCGAAAGAAGGGAGAAATGTCTGCGGGAGAATATTCTTTCACCAGTGCTGTCCGGCTGCGGAAAAGCTGTTGCGCCTTGCGGTGAAGATCTTCGGCTGCATCGAACACACTCGATCCGCCGCTGTCAGCCACTTTCGAGCAAGCCCCGACCATAGCCGCTCCCATTGCAAGCAGCATGTTTCTGCGGTGAAGACTCATTTCCGATCTCCGAGGATCATGGATCTTAGTTGCCCGAGTGGGCCGGACACGAAGACCAGCGCAACATGGAGGACGAAGAATGCGAAGAGCGCCCAGGCTGCCAAGAAATGGAGCGATCTTGCAGATTGTCGTCCACCCATCAGTTCGATCATCCAGCCCAGCGTAGGTTCCCAACCGGGGCTGATTGCCATTCCCGTAAAGATCATCAGCGGGAGCAGGATGACGTAGACCAGACCGTATGAAAGCTTCTGGAAGAAATTGTATTTGCCTTCCTCGGGATCGAATTTGAAGCGCAGATGATTTCGTACATCCTCTTTGATGGCTGTCCAGTTCCACTCCCTGCGGCGGATCGCGATGTCGCGGCGGAAGTGTCGATTGATCAGCATGCTGATCCAGATGAACAGCAGCCCGATTGCATACAGCCAGGCTGTGCTCAGATGCCAATCTCTTGCAGGAGCGAGACTGTAGTAGTCCGGGATCGTTGCCCAACCGGGAAACCGCATGACGGAAATCCATGCTTCTTCAGGCAAGAAGCCGGCATCACCCCAGTAAAGCCATGGATGAGCGTTGGAGATGTTCAGCCCCGACATGAACAAGATGACGAGGCAGCCAAAATTCATCCAGTGCCACAGCCGCGTCGACAGGCGGTGCCGTGGGCGTGCGTCTTCAGCAGAAGCGCGGGGCGGGGTGTCTTTACGATGAGTTTCGAGCGGCGCTTCCGCAGACGCTGTGTTCGTGCCCGGTGTCACTGCCGCAGCCCCTCTCGTGCCAGATAGATAACGTCGCGCGGCTGTGACAGCAGATGCTGTCCGCTGTCGACGAAGAGAGTTTCGCCGCTCTGCATGCAGCCTTCTGACAACCACAATGCCGCCTGCGCAATTTCTGCTGCTTCCGTCTTCCGCCTCAAGAGGTTCAGGCGGTGCGATACCTCCGTTTCCCGGGGAGCTTGGTCGTGACTGGGCAGAATTGCGCCAGGCGCTAGTCCATAGACGCGATCATCAGCATGCGCGTTTTCGTCCAGCGCCTGCATGCCCGTCGCAGCAGCCAGAGCATGCTTGCTGGCCGTGTAGGAGAAAAAATCGGGGTTCGTGTTTTCCAGTTTCTGGTCAGTGACGTTGATCACCACGCGTCCGGCTCTTGTCCGTCGATCTGAAAGGAAAACCTGCGCCATCGCAGCAGGCGAACGCGCGTTGACGGCCATGGAGCGGTCGAATACGTCCTCGTCGAGGCAATCGGCACCGTCCCGCCGAAAGATCGAAGCGCAATTGACCAGTACTCGCCAGTCGGGCGCCCGCTCCAGCAATTCGGCAACCATCGCTCGCGCGGCCGAAGTGTCTGCTAGGTCGCAGCGAACTGTTTCTGCCGATGGTAAGCTTGCGCGTAATTCCTGTGCTTCCTTGTGCGAGGTGCCATAGTGGATGATGACGTGCCAACCTGCATCAGCGAATTCTTGCGCGATTGCGGCGCCTATTCGGCGTGCTCCGCCGGTCACGAGAACGGATCTCCGGGTCACGCGTGGGGTCCTGCTAATGGCACGAACATTCACCCAACCTCTGCCGCCTCCCGGTCGCGTTGAGCACGGCTTTTCTTTTCGGCGGCGGTCTTCAACTGTCCGCAGGCTGCATCGATATCCCTGCCGCGCGGTGTGCGGATCGGAGCGCTGATCCCAGCATCGAACACGATGGCAGAGAAGCGCTTGATCCTTTCCGGCGTGGAGCATTCATACGGAGCGCCCGGCCATGGGTTGAATGGGATCAGGTTCACCTTGGCAGGCAGATCATATTCGCGGATCAGCCTTATCAGTTCCCGAGCATCGTCATCGCTGTCGTTCTTGTCCTTCAGCATGACATATTCGAAAGTGATGCGGCGCGCGTTGGAAGCGCTGGGATAGGCTGCACAGGCCGCGAGCAGTTCCTCGATGCCATATTTGCGATTGATCGGAACGATCTCGTCCCGCACATCCTTGGTCACGGCGTGTAGGGACACGGCGAGATTGACGCCAATTTCATCGCCGCACCGCGCCATCATGGGTACGACGCCGCTGGTCGATAGTGTGATGCGGCGTTTGGACAATGCCAAGCCGTCACCATCCATGACCAACTGCAGGGCGTCACGAACATTGTCGAAATTGTAGAGCGGTTCTCCCATCCCCATCATGACGATATTTGTCAGGCGTCTGCCAGCAGGATTATAGGATCCGTCATCACTCCCTTCAGGCTCTTGCGCCAGCTTCGCTGTGCCTTCCGGCCACTCGCTGAGGGCATCGCGAGCCAGCATCACCTGTCCCACAATCTCACCGGGCGTCAGGTTTCGGACCAAGCGCATGGTTCCCGTGTGGCAGAAGGTGCAGTTCAAAGTGCAGCCGACCTGGCTGGACACGCACAGAGTGCCGCGATCGTCGTCGGGGATGAAGACCATCTCGAACTCATGGCCATCAGGGGTCGACAACAGCCATTTGCGGGTGCCGTCTTCGGACAATTGCGCTTCGACCACATCAGGGCGGCCCACCACGAAACGTTCCTCTAGCCAGGGCCGCAACGTTTTCGCCATATCCGTCATCTGGTCGAACTCGCGTGCGCCGCGATGATACATCCAGTGGTAGATCTGCTTAGAGCGAAGGCGCGCCTGCTTCGGTTCCATTCCTGCTTCTTCGAAAAGATCCCGGATGCGAGTGCGCGCAAGTCCCGTCAGGTCTATCCGGCCATCGGGCCGCGGTGTGACGTCCCGGGCAACCGGGACGGGATCTATCTGGCCGGGTATCGGCATCAAAGCAGTGTGCGACATGGCCCTGATATAGAGTGTGAAGCGAGAAAGCGCAAAGCAGGAGAGGAAAAGTTGCGTGCCACGCGGCAGACATGATCGCTGCCAGTCGTTAATGTCTGCGCAAGAATGTGTTGCGGTTATGCACCATATATATCGTTGTGCTATGTTAATGAAACAAAGCACCCGACGATACCGTTTCACTGATCCACGACGCGGCGAACTTACATGCACGCCGGGTCGGCATGAACGGAGAAACTACCCAATGAAGTATACAGTTGCAATTCTCGCTGCCAGCTCGGTTGCCGCGCTCGCCTCCCCGGCGCTGGCGCAGGATACGAATGCTGCATTCACCGGACCCCGCGCCGAAGTTCTGGCGGGCTATGACAGCTCCACAGCAGGCTCCACGATCGATGACGACATCAACGTCGATAACGATCAGTCGATCGACGGCATCACCTACGGCGCGGCAATCGGTTACGACGTTGCCTTCGGCGGCGTGCTCGTCGGTGCTGAAGCCGAATATACCGGATCGACCGCAGACACTGAATTCGTCGACGGCGATTTCGAAGGTTTCGGCTTCGGCAATGTCGAGACCGGCCGTGACCTTTACGTCGGCGCCCGCGTCGGTGTGCTGGCGCAGCCCGACCTGCTGGTCTATGCGAAGGGCGGATATACCAACGCCAAGTACAATCTACGCAGCACCGATGGCACCCGCCAATTCGATCAGGACATCGATGCCGACGGCTATCGTATCGGTGCGGGCCTTGAATATGCCCTCAGCGGAAACAGCTACACCAAGATCGAATATCGCTATTCGAACTATGGCGAAGGCGAAATCGACTTTGACGCCGATGTGCCCGACACTGATCGATTCGATCTCGATACCGATCGTCATCAGGTCATGGTAGGTTTCGGCTACCGGTTCTGATTTAATCTAATTCACCACCACCGAGGGGAACGGGTCGGAAGCGCAAGCTTCCGGCCCTTTTCCGTTCTGGCTATCGGTAACGCGCACAAGCCACCGTCGCCGCATCCATCGCGGTTGCTGCACCAGACAAGTCGTAAGTATTCGAGAACCTTCGTCCGCTGCTGTCACGGCCGCCAACGATCATCTGGCCTGCAACCCGCATGGCAGCAACAATCGCTGCATCCATGGCGCGATCCTTTGCCCAGGCATCTCCGCCGCCGCTGGCGAGCCGATAACGCTCTCCGCCGATGTAAAGGGTAACAGTCGCTTGCGGCGCCAACTCCCGGGATAGCCTGATGTGCAATTGTCCGCGGATGTTCCGTTTAGGCCAGGTACCGACGGACGCAAACGGGCGGTATTGCCGAGACAGAGTACTGGGTTCCGCCTTGGCAATGGCGTAGCAGCGCGGGACTGTCCCGTCGCGAAAAGCCCCCCAATTCTGAAATATGCCGAGGCTATCTCGTGCGCTAGCCGCAAATGGGACGGTAGCGACGATCATCGCCAGCGAAATTGTCAGGGTAGCGCAAACGCGCCTTACCGGCAGGATAGCCCTGCTGCCATCTGCGGCTGGTGTCATGAGCGGAGAGCTACCAGAGTGACTCTCTCACGCCAAGAAAAAGGCCGCGCGATCTTTCAATCGGCGCGGCCTTATAATGTTCAGAGTGTTGAGCTCAGCCAGGAGCTTTGCCGAGGAACTGGCTGACGGTCCGGGGTCGGCCGTATTCCGCCCGTCCGGGGTTCATCGCTTCATAAACCACCGCGTTTTCCAGTACGCGCTGCACATAGTTCTTCGTTTCGAAAAACGGGATTTCCTCGATCCAGCGCAACCAATCGATGTTGCCTTCACGCGGGTCGCCGTTCTGACGCAACCATTTGTTAACGTTGCCAGGCCCGGCATTATATGCTGCAACTGCGAGCGGATAGCTGCCGCCGTAATAGTTCAGCATCCTGTCGAAATAGGCTGTGCCTAGCTGCAGATTGTAGGTCGGATTGCCAATGAGATCGCTGGACATGTAGTTCATACCGAGCTTGCCTGCCTGTTCCCGCGCAGTGCCGGGCATCAGCTGCATCAGCCCCCGCGCGCCAGCATGGCTGACCCGCGTTTCGTCAAACTCGCTTTCCTGACGCGCGATGGCATGTACGAAAGTCCAGTTCGCGCCCTGCGGCGTGGAGAGGGTCGGAAAACCAATTTCAGTGAAACCGGAGAAATTCTTTTCCGGAGCGACGCGGCCGACCACGACACCAAGTTCGGGAAGGTTCAGCCCGCTGGCGAGTTCACCGGCAAGGGCAAGTTCACCCGGCGTATCGGCGGAATCGGCAAGCGCCGTGTAGAAGTACCGCGCTGTCTGCCAGTCCGAACCGCCCCGCGAAAGGGAGCGGATCGCCTGCACCAGCGGACTGCTAATGAAAGCTGCGCGCTCTTCCTGTGTCGGGACAGCCAGTGTCTGTCCGGCATAGGATGGAACAGAGCGGCCAAGTCTTTCGAGGGCCAGCAGCCCGTAGTAATATTCGGGGTATTCGGCAGCCATCTCGAAATAGCGGTTTGCTTCGGCTGCGTTACCGGCCCGTGCCGACGCGTTCCCGGCCCAGTAGAAACCCTTCGAGCGCGTCTGCGGAGTCTGTGCAGCCGCCCCGTAGCGATAGAACAGGGGTGCCGCTGCATTTCCGTCGCCGAGCTGATACAGCGCATTTGTTCCGCCGAGCCACATCAGCGAAGTGTAATCGTCGCGAAGACGATAGCTCATGGTCGAAACGTCGGCTCCGGGAGCGAAGAGGTCGTCAGCGGAAGCTGCGATCCTGACGGCGTCACGCGCCGACGCATTGCGGGCATTCGCCAGCATTTCGGTAACGAAGGCCTCTGGATTGACCGCCGGACGCGAAAAGGCCGGGCGGTTGGCGAGGAGCGACACTGCGGCACTGCTCTGTCCGCCGTTCCGATACTGCCGGGCCACATTGTAGACATAGCCAGGATCGCTGGATGCGCTTGCGGGGATGGTCAGACCGGCCTGCGCGGGATCCTGCCCTTGCAGAAGAGCCAGGCGCGCCATCGCTATGTCGCGATAGGCGGGGGAAACATTGACGATCTGGCGAGCGGCCGCTTCGGATTTGCCCTGCCACAGCAGCGCGTCCATGCGCGCATCGTGGTCTTCTGCCGAAAAACGCGACCCGAACAGGCCGGTGATATAGGCTTCCGCAGGTCCGCTCATCTCGCCCCCGCGCCACGCCTTCCGGGCGTAATCTGGCGCTTCGGGCCGGTTCAGTGTGGCGAGGGCGAGGGCGTAACGAGCAAGCCCGCTGTTGGTCAGCGGCGGCTTGGCGTCGAAATAGGCGACCAGTTTCTCCGGGCTAACCGGATCACGATCGAGAGCGTCTTCGGCATAAGTGCGAAGACGGGCCTCCATTGGAAAATCCGGATTTGCCAGAACGAAGCCAGCGTAATCCTCGAAGCTGAGGCCGTCATTTTTCGAAAGATAGCGCCAGCGGTCGACAGCGGCATCCGCACGCGTGGGAGCTTGCGCGACCATCTGGGCGCGGATCTGGTCACCTGCGGAGCTCGGCAAGCTAACCTGCTGTGCCATGGCGGAAGTTGCGGTGGAGGCCAGAGCAGTACTGGCCAGAATGCTTGCGAATGTGAGTGAGATACGGTCCATGCTGGACATAATGCCGTATCGCTCATTATCAGGCAATGAATAGAACCCGTTACGCGTATGGCCTGAGGCCGCACGTTTTCTGTATCGGATCAAATGCATGAGGCCTAGATGTTTTCCGGATCGATCCCCGCCCTGATTACGCCTTTCCGCGGAGGGAAGGTGGATGAAAGCGCCTTTCGGCGGCTGATCGACTGGCAGATCGAAAGCGGATCGTCTGCTCTCGTGCCTTGCGGAACGACCGGTGAGGCGTCGACCATTTCGAATGCAGAGCATCACAGGGTCGTCGAAATCTGCGTGGAACAGGCAGCCGGGCGTGTGCCTGTCATTGCGGGATGCGGCAGCAACGACACGCAGAATGCCTTGCTCCACATGCAGTTCTCGAAGAAAGCCGGCGCTGCGGCGGCGCTATGCGTCGCACCTTACTACAATCGGCCAAGTCAACGGGGCCTGATCGCCCATTTCAGCCATCTGGCCAGCAATTGCGACCTGCCCATCGTTCTCTACAATGTGCCCGCGCGAACGGTAACGGATATCGCGCCGGAAACGGTGTGCGAACTCGCGCAGAAATTCCCCGATCGCATCGTGGCCATCAAGGACGCGAGCGAGGATCTTTCCAGGGTTGCCGACCACCGCATGGGCATCGGGCATTCCTTCTGCCAATTGTCCGGCAACGACGAACTGGCCCTGCCGTTCAATGCCGCGGGAGGGGCGGGGTGCATCTCTGTCACCGCCAACGTCGCGCCGAAGCTGTGTGCAGAATTCCAGAAGGCCTGCGCCGGCAATGATCTGGTGCGCGCGCGTGAATTGAACGACAGGCTGTATCCCCTGCACTACGCCATGTTTGAAGATGCCAGTCCCGCGCCGGTCAAATACGCGCTTTCCCGCGTTCACGACTGGCTGACTGACGAGGTGCGCCTGCCTCTTTGCTCCGCCAGCGCCGAGGCTCGTGCGGCGGTGGATGCGGCGCTGGAACATGCCGGCATCAGGTAAGTTCGGGTGTCATGCTACCATGGCTGCAGCAAATTGGCCCGCGCAATCACCTGCCAGTTACCTTTCCCTTTCCGCCAACCGGTCCTACATCGCACATATGGCACGCCCCAAACCCGAGACTTTCGACAAGCAGAAAACCGTTGCGGAGAACCGCCGCGCGCGTTTCGATTACGCGATCGACGACAAGGTCGAAGCAGGGCTGGCGCTGCAAGGGACCGAGGTAAAAGCCTTGCGTGCAGGACAGGCCACCATTGCGGAAAGCTATGCCGAAGTTCGCGACGGTCAGGTCTGGCTGATCAACGCCAACATACCTGAGTACAGCCACGGCAACCGCCTAAACCATGAACCGAAGCGACCGCGGAAGCTGTTGTTGCACGAGCGCGAGATTGCTCGCCTCACGGGCGCGGTCGAGCGGAAGGGCATGACGCTGGTGCCCATGAGCATCTATTTCAACAAGAGCGGCCGCGCCAAGGTTGAACTGGCTCTGGCAAAGGGTCGGCAAGCTCAGGACAAGCGCGCTTACATCAAGGACCGGGACTGGCAGCGCGACAAGGCGCGGGTCATGCGCGAGCATAATTAGGGAAGCGCCGTTCAGTAGCCGGCCATGCCGTTTCAGCTAGGGCGGGCGCTCGTAAACAACGCCTTGGCGCTCGCGACTGGGATGCACTGCATCGCAGGGTTGCGCTCTTGCAAACGGGCGCGCAAGGGAAGCGCGAAACAATGAACCGCAAGCCTTCGAAAACCTTTCTGGCAGACTGGATCGTGCGGCACATGCCGACGCGCGAGCAGATGGCCGACAATCGTTATCTCGCACCGATCGCCCATCGCTTCCTCAGCCCGGAACTGTGGCGTTTCACCCGGCGCAGCGTCCCCCGCGGAGTAGCACTGGGCCTGTTTGCGGCCTTCATCGTACCGGTTGGGCAGATATTTCTTGCCGCTTTTCTCGCCTTGCCTGCGAGGGCCAACGTTCCCCTGTCGGCCCTGGTAACCTTCATCACTAATCCCTTTACCCTTGCATTCTGGCTTGTTGTCGCAAACCGGCTCGGCGAATTCATGTTGAAGGTCGATCCGGAAACGGTGCTTGTTGCGCAGGACCAGTTCGCTAGCGGGCGTTGGCAGAAATTCGGATGGTTTCTGGAAACTGCCGGTGTCACAGCCTTTGGCTTCGTTGTCATGTCGATCGTGTCGGCCGCCATCGGTTACCTGATCGCGAGCATGGTTTGGCGGATTATCGTCGTTCGCAGACGGAACAAGCGCGTTCGCCTCCATGAGAAAACAGCTTCTGCTTCAGCGCGGGTTGACGAGTGAAATATCAAAAGGATTTGAAGTCGGGCATCGAGGCTGCGGGTCTACACCGTCTGTTGTTGTTCGTGGCTGTGGCATTTGCGTTCAGTGTTGCTCTGGTATGGATTGTAAGCGGCAATGCAGGGGCTGCAATTGCATACGCCTGCGGTCTGGCCGTGTTTGCCGCCTGCGGGGCAGCTATCGCGAAGCTCGGCGGCCGAACGGAGAAGGACGCGCTTGCCGCACCCGACTGGTCGGTCACGGTTGCGGCCATAGAGACGCCGGAAACCGCGATCGCCATCACCGACCGGGCGAACAGGATGGTTTGTGCGAATGCGCGTTATATGCAGTGGTTCGGCACTGCACATGCGCCTCCCAATCTGCCGGTGGACCGTGCTTCTCTTGAAAAACTCACCCGCGCGGCGCGCGATGCGTGGCGGGATGGTTCGGGCTCTGCCGATCCGCTGGAAGCGAACGACGGATCGGCAATCTGGTCCGCTACTGCCAGTCGCGCGGGCCGGGGCGACGACTATCTCGTCTGGCGTGTGAGCCAGCAGGTTGCGCCCGACCCTGTGCAGACCTTGTCAGATCAGGTTACCGGCCAATTGGGCCGCTTGCTGAGTCAGGCCGGCATCGAAAGTGCGCTGGTGGGTGCTGACGGCATTATCCAGGCCGTGGCCGCAGGCTTTGCGGAACGGGCAGCTGGCGACGCCAGCGCGACACTGGCGGGGCAGGATTTCGTCGGCTTGTTGCGGTCTGACGAAAGGGACCGCATTTACTACGCTCGCGAGGCGCGGCGCGGCACTCCGCAGACGTTGATACACGTGCCGCTTTCCGAAGGCGCGGCGCCGTCTGCCGACGAAGCGCCTTCATTGATGCTGCTGGTCGATAGCGGAGTGGGTATCGGCGGCTCTTCCGGAGGCGGTTTCGATGCAGGATCGTCGACCGCTTCGGCAACGCCTCAGTTGGAGGCGCTGCTCGGTGCCCTGCCGCTGGGCCTTGCCCTGACAGACAGGGACGGGCGGCTGCTTTTCGCCAATCCTGCATTCACCCGGGCAGTCGGCTTCGAGGGCAGGGCGATGCCGCAATATCCTTCCGATCTTGTCATGCGTGAGGACAAGGGCGCTTTGGCCGATGCCGTTCGCCGGTTCGGGAAAGGCCCAGCGAACAATGGCGACATGGCAGTGCGCCTTCTCAGCGAACCTGACGATCCCGTGTCGTTGGGCTTGGCTGGGGTGAGGGGTTTAGGCGAGGCATCGGTCTTGCTCAGCCTTGCGGACAGCAGCGAGGAAACGAGGCTGAAGCGTCAGGTGGCTCAGGCGACGAAAATGCAGGCGGTTGGCCAGCTGGCTGGCGGTGTCGCTCATGACTTCAACAATGTCCTGACCGCGATAATCGGATATTGCGACCTGATGTTGCTGCGCCATACGCCGGGCGACAGTGACTATGATGACATCCAGCAGATCAGGGCGAATTCCAATCGTGCGGCCAGCCTGACGCGGCAATTGCTTGCATTCTCGCGCCAGCAGACGCTGCGGCCCGAAATTCTGCAATTGCCCGATGTGGTGAGCGAGGTCAGTCAGCTTCTGAACAGGCTTCTGGGCGAGAAAGTGACTCTGAGGGTCCGGCACGATCGGGATCTTGGGCCCGTGCGCGCCGACCCGCAGCAACTGGAGCAGGTCATCGTGAACCTGGCCGTCAACGCGCGCGATGCGATGCTTGCTTCGCCCGAGGGCACGGGCCGGCTGACGCTCGCCACCCGGCGTGTCTCTGCAAGTGACATTCGCAAGATGGGTTCGGATATCCTGCCGGTCGCAGACTACACGGTGCTGCTGGTTCAGGATACCGGCGGCGGCATACCCGCAGACAAGCTGAGCAAGATTTTCGAACCCTTCTTCACGACGAAGGAGCTTGGCAAGGGAACGGGACTTGGCCTTTCCACAGTCTATGGGATAGTCAAGCAATCCGGCGGTTTCATCTTCGCCGATAACATCGGCACTGCAGGCGAGAAGCCCGAAGGCGCGCGCTTCACCGTCTACCTCCCCGTGTATCACGGCGACCTGCCGGAGCGAAAAAGCGCCGCACCGGCAGAGGTGCAGGCCGAGGCCAGTTCGTGGTCCGGCGGGGGGCGCGTACTGCTGGTGGAGGATGAGGACATGGTCCGCGCCGTTGCCGAACGGGCGTTGTCGCGCGCAGGCTACGAGGTCACGCCTTGCTCGGATGGCGAAGAGGGTTTGGCTGCGATCGCCAACGGCGGGGAATATGACATGGTGGTCTCCGACGTGGTCATGCCGGGCATGGACGGTCCGGCCATGGTGCGCGCAATCCGCAGGGTCAAACCCGACCTGCCGGTATTGTTCATGTCCGGCTATGCTGAAGAACAGCTCCGCCGGGACATCGATGTCGAGAACATGCATTTCCTCGCCAAGCCGTTCAGCGTTCAACAGATTGGCGAGCAGGTAGGTGCGATCCTGGCGAGCAGCGGCAAACGACAGCAAAGCTGACGCAGGAAATAAATGTTCCCCTCTTGTTCCGCCCCCATCATCTGATTATATAGGTGCCGGGCATAAGCTTGGTGCTGGCCTAGGAAATAGATGGAGGCCGTGTCATGGCAGCGAATCTGAAACTGGTTGAAGGCAAGGAAAACAACGTGGACCGTCAGAAAGCACTCGATGCCGCATTGGCCCAGATCGATCGCGCGTTCGGCAAGGGCTCGGCAATGAAGCTTGGCAGTCGGGAGGCCATGAACGTCGAGGCGATCTCGACAGGCTCGCTCGGCCTTGACATCGCCCTCGGAATCGGTGGCCTGCCCAAGGGCCGTGTCATCGAGATCTATGGACCTGAAAGTTCGGGCAAGACGACGCTGGCACTCCATGTCATTGCGGAAGCGCAGAAGAATGGCGGCACTGCGGCTTTCGTCGATGCGGAACATGCGCTCGATCCCGTCTATGCGAGAAAGCTGGGCGTCGACATTGACGAATTGATCGTTTCGCAGCCCGATACTGGCGAACAGGCGCTGGAGATTACCGACACATTGGTGCGTTCCAACGCGATCGATGTGCTGGTTGTCGACTCCGTTGCCGCTCTTGTCCCGCGTGCGGAAATCGAAGGCGAGATGGGGGACAGTCACGTCGGCCTGCAGGCCCGTCTGATGTCGCAGTCCCTTCGCAAGCTTACCGGCTCGATTAACCGGTCGAAATGCATGGTCATCTTCATTAACCAGCTGCGGATGAAGATCGGCGTGATGTATGGTAACCCCGAGACGACCACGGGCGGTAACGCGCTCAAGTTCTACGCTTCGGTCAGGCTCGACATTCGCCGGACGGGGCAGATTAAGGATCGCGACGATATCATCGGCAATTCAACGCGTGTGAAAGTTGTCAAGAACAAGGTTGCGCCGCCTTTCAAGCAGGTTGAATTCGACATCATGTACGGCGAAGGCATATCGAAGATCGGCGAAATTCTCGATCTGGGTGTCAAGGCAGGCATCGTCGAGAAGTCTGGTTCCTGGTTCAGCTATGACAGCGTCAGAATTGGTCAGGGCCGTGAAAACGCCAAGACATTCCTCAAGGAAAATCCGGAAATGCAGGCCAAGCTCGAAGCCGCTATTCGCGGCCGGGAAGACAAGGTTGCCGAGGAAATGATGACCGGTCCGTCGTCGGAGGACGACGCAGAGTAACGAGAAATTTAGTAAATCATTCGCGCGATTTCCAGGCCGCCTTCGATCTGAGCAGATTGGAGGCGGCTTTTCTTTGGGAGCATTCCACAAGATTGCCAAACAAAGGTTTGACTTGATTTTTCCTAAGTCTAGACCCTGCCGCAAGGGGCACAAGAACCCGTCGGTCGCACATTCAGCATCACTCAGCATCACTCAGCAGGGGCCGATAAATGACGGGAAGAGACGAATGGCGCACCGGTGTCGGCGCGAAGTGGGCGGCCGAATGGCGCCGGACCGACCGCAGCTTCACGGGCCTGACGGAAGAGTTGCTCAGGAAAGCTCTCTCCATTCCGGTGCACAATGTGCTCGACATCGGTTGCGGAGCCGGAGAAATCTCGCTCGCACTAGCGCGTTCAAATCAGCAAGCGTCGGTGACCGGCATAGATGTGAGCGCCGACTTGATCGAGGTTGCGAGAGCAAGGGGCGGTAATCTGCACAATCTTGAGTTCGTGACCGGCGACGCACAAGAGTGGAGCGCTGAAGGACAGAAGGCCGATCTCTTGATCTCCCGGCATGGAACCATGTTCTTCGATGATCCCGTCGCTGCCTTCAGCAATCTTCGCGGCGAAGCATTCTCGCATGCAAGGCTGATCTTTTCCTGCTTTCGTGAACGCAGATACAACGATTGGGCGACCGAGTTTGCCGAACTCGCTCCCCAAGAGGGCGAACCGGTCGAAGAAGCTCCCGGTCCATTCGCTTTCGGACGGGAGGAGCGCATTCACAATGTCCTTTCCGATGCAGGATGGGGCGACATTCATTGTGAACCGATTGACTACGCCTATGTAGCCGGAGCAGGTTCAGAGGCCGTCGAAGATGCGAAAGCCTATCTCCTTGCCATCGGGCCTGCTGCCGCTGCCGCGGCAAAGCTCGCGGGGTCGGCTCGCGACCGGTTCGAAAGCGGCATGGAAGCCTTGCTGCGGAAAAGGTGCGATCACGACATCGTGGCATTCGAAGCGGCTGCCTGGATCGTTACTGCCCGCCCGATCTGACGATCACTCCTGCACCGCACGACCAATACACTGCTGCTAATCCTGCTTGTCGCCGCCTGTACGAACGATTACCTGCGGTCTCATGTTCTCGACCAACGACATTCGCCGCTCCTTCTTGGATTTCTTTGCGGGCATGGACCACCTCAAGGTGCCCAGTGCGCCGCTGGTGCCCTATAACGATCCATCGCTGATGTTCGTGAATGCGGGCATGGTTCCTTTCAAGAACGCTTTCACCGGTCTTGAGGCACCTCCGGCCGATCGGGCAACCAGTAGCCAGAAATGCGTGCGCGCCGGTGGCAAGCACAACGACCTCGACAACGTGGGCTACACCGCGCGCCACCACACGTTTTTCGAAATGCTCGGCAATTTCAGCTTCGGCGATTACTTCAAGGAAGAAGCGATCCTGAATGCCTGGACACTGCTGACCGGTGAATGGGGCCTCGACCCGAACCGCTTGCTTGCGACTGTCTATCATTCCGATGATGAAGCGTTCGAACTCTGGCGCAAGATTGCAGGCCTGCCCGAAGACCGGATCATCCGTATCGCTACCAGCGATAATTTCTGGTCGATGGGTGATACGGGTCCATGCGGGCCATGTAGCGAGATCTTCTATGATCACGGCGATCACATTGCCGGTGGACCTCCTGGTTCGCCGGACGAGGACGGTGACCGGTTTATCGAGATCTGGAACCTGGTCTTCATGCAATTCGAACAGGCAGCGGATGGCAGCCGTCATGATTTGCCGCGTCCGTCCATCGACACTGGCATGGGCCTTGAGCGGATTGCCGCCGTTATGCAGGGCGTTCACGATAATTACGATATCGATACGTTTCGTGCATTGATCGAGGAATCCGTCAATCTGACCGGCGTCGCCGCAGAAGGAGCGTCGCGCGCCAGTCACCGCGTCATTGCCGATCATCTGCGGTCGGTCAGCTTCCTGATGGCCGATGGCGTCCTGCCTAGCAACGAAGGCCGCGGTTATGTCTTAAGGCGCATAATGCGCCGCGCCATGCGGCATGCACATCTGCTCGGTGCCGAACGCCCGTTGATGCACCGCCTTGTTCCGGCGCTCGTTACCGAAATGGGCCAGGCCTATCCGGAATTGCAGCGAGCGCAGGCTCTTGTAGAGGAAGTTCTGGAGCGTGAGGAAACACGCTTTCGGCAGACCCTGGACAAGGGATTGCGTCTGCTCGACGATGTGACGGCCACGATGGTTGCCGGCGAGTCTCTTGATGGAGAGACAGCGTTCAAGCTGTATGACACCTATGGCTTCCCCTACGATCTGACGGAAGACGCCTTGCGCGACCGCAGCATCGGCGTCGACCGAAGCGGGTTCGATGCCGCGATGGCCCAGCAAAAGGCTGCCGCACGGGCTGCCTGGAAGGGCTCTGGTGAAGCGGCATCTGGCGAATTCTGGTTCGACATTGCCGAACGCGAGGGATCGACGGAGTTTACCGGTTATTCGTCGACAGACGGTGAGGGCCGGGTCGTCGCCCTCGTGCAGGACGGCGGCGAGGTGAACTTGGCGCGCGCAGGCGAAAGCGTTACCGTCATCACCAATCAAACGCCTTTCTACGGTGAAAGTGGCGGGCAAACCGGTGATGCCGGCACGATCACGATGCCGGAAGGCCTGATGATCGAGGTGACCGAGACATCGAAGCCGCTGGGAAGATTGCATGCGCATAATGGCAAGGTGCTGAAGGGGAAGCTCTCGGTTGGCGACACTGTCCACATGCATGTCAATGTCGAGCGCCGCGACGCGATCAGGGCCAATCATTCTGCGACCCACCTCCTCCATGCAGCGCTTCGTGGCCGCCTTGGCGAACACGTTACGCAGAAAGGTTCACTGGTAGCACAGGAGCGCCTTCGCTTCGATTTTTCGCACCCAAAGCCGCTGACTGCCGAGGACATCGCCGCGATCGAAGCGGAAGTGAATGCAGAGATACGTGCGAACGAAGCGGTCGCCACCCGCTTGATGACCCCTGATGAAGCGGTCGAAGCAGGTGCGCTGGCCCTTTTCGGTGAAAAATATGGCGATGAGGTGCGCGTGCTTTCAATGGGGCGCACCATGCAGGGCCGCAATTACTCCGTTGAACTCTGCGGCGGCACCCATGTCAATGCGACCGGCGACATCGCCTTGTTCCGGATCATCGCCGAAAGCGCCGTGTCATCAGGCGTTCGACGCATAGAAGCGCTTACGGGAGAAGGAGCGAGGCAGTGGTTGGTCAAACGTGAGGAAGAGCTGAAGACCATTGCCGCCACGCTCAAGACCGGGCCGGACGATGTAAAAGACCGGATCGCGGCGTTGCTGGACGAGCGCAAGAATTTGGAACGCGAACTTGCGGAAGCCCGCCGTCAACTTGCCTTGGGCGGCGGTGGTGCGGAGAAAGCTGGCGCGGCAGACGAAAATATTGGCGGCGTTACGTTCAGCGGCCAGGTCCTGCATGGACTTGATCCGAAGGATTTGCGCGGGCTTCTGGACGAAGCGAAGAGTCGGATCGGCTCGGGGGTAGCAGCGATCGTTGCGGTGAACGAAGGCCGCGCCGCATTTGCGGTCGCCGTTACCGACGACTTGACCGATCGGTTGGACGCCGTAAGCCTGGTTCAGGCCGGGGTGTCAGCACTTGGCGGCAAAGGTGGCGGTGGCCGAAAGGATATGGCTCAGGGCGGCGGGCCCTCGGGCGAACGGGCTGAGGACGCGATCGAAGCCGTGCGCAGCAGCTTGCAGGGCTGAGCGCACGGCTGCTTGCTCAGCTTTGCCTGTTGCTTGATCGGGACTGATTTTCGGGCTCGCTGCCGCGGGCAGTATCGTCACTCATGTTGCGGTCTGCGCGGCCCTTGCTTGTCACACTTCCGGCGCTTTCATCCGCCACGTTCTGCGGCTTGAATTTCTCGTCATTGCTCTTTGGCTTTGTGGGATCGTTCTTGTCGGTCATATCTGCTCTCCTTCATTAACCAATGGTCGGAAAGGCAGAAAGTTGCCGGCATGATTGCAGAAACTAGCTGCTACCCAGCGTCCGCGTCCGCAGCTGCGGCTTGGCCGACAAGGCGCCCTGTTCCTGAATTTGCGAACGGAACTGATCGCGTTTTTCATGGATCGAGGCGATTACCGGACCCATGGGAACGCCCAGATCGACGAGCACGGCTTCCGACAATTGCAAGGAGCTTTCCAGGGTTTCGGGAACTGCGTGACTGGCTCCGCTGCGATATAGTTCCGCTGCATGAGCCGTATCGCGGGCGCGCGCGATGATCGGCAGTTCGGGATAAGCCTTCCGCAGCTTGGTCGTCAGGCGCTGCGCCAGGATGGGTTCGTCCATCGTGAGGATTACCGCCGGCGCATTTTCGACACCAAGTCGGTCCAGCGTATCGCCGCGCGCTGCATCCCCGAACATGGCGCGGTATTCACGCCTTTTCGCCTGGTCGACGATCTCCGGATCCGAATCGAGCATGATGTAGCTCTTCTCATGCGTTGTGAGCATCTGCGCGACAAGGCGGCCGACCCGGCCCGCGCCGATGATGATGACGCGGGGAACACCGCGATCTTCCGGCGGCAGTTCAACTTGCGGCTCCACGCGGCGCGCTATGCTGCGACCGAGCCGCGCGAGTATCGGCGTCACGGTCAGACCGATAGCCGTCACGATCTGCCAGAACTGCGCGGTTCCAGGCTGGATGAGCAGGGCCGAACTTGCTGCGGCAAGCACGATGAGGGTCGTCTCGGAAGGACTCGACATCAGAATGCCGGTTTCGGCGGCAGTGCTCCGGCGCGCTCCCATCAGCCGCAGCAGCACGCCGGTCACCGTAGCCTTGAAGGTCAGCACCAGCACAAGCGCAAGGGCAATCATGCCGAGATTGTCCCAGATCGTGTTCAGGTCGATGCTCATCCCCACGGTGATGAGGAACACGCCAAGAGCCAGCCCCTTGAACGGTTCCATAATCGTCTCGACCTCGCCGTGATATTCGGTTTCGGCGATGAGCAGACCAGCGAGCAATGCCCCGACGATTGGTGAAAGTCCGGCAAGCGCCGTGGCCAGACTGGCGCCGATGACGACCAGCAAAGTCGCTGCAAGGAACAGCTCAGGACTTTTAGTGCGGGCAGCCTGAGCGAAGAGGCGGGGGAGGGCTAAACGTCCGAGAACCAGCAGTCCGATCACCACCGCGCCGCCGAGCCATAATGTTTCGAGCAGGCCCTCCCAGCCATCGCTCGCCGCATATGGTGCCATTGCGCCAAGCATGAAGATTATCGGCACGATAGCGATGTCTTCGAACAACAGCATGGACAGCGCCGCACGTCCAACGGGCGATTGCGTGCCGGAGATGGGCAAGACGATCGCGGTCGAGGACAGCGCCAGCGCCAGTCCAAGGCCCAGCGCTCCCGTCCAGTACTGGCCCATCATCGACAGGAAGATCGAGATCAGCAAGCCGATGATCAGCAGCTCCAGCGCGCCGAGGCCGAAGACCAGCCTCCTCATCTTCCACAATCTGTTGAAAGATAATTCAAGGCCGATGGTGAAGAGGAGGAGAATGATGCCGAACTCGGCAAAGGGTTCGAGCGCCTCCGGATCTGTGATGGTGATGTGGGTCAGCCAAGGCTGCTGATAGACCAGACTGCCCAATCCGAACGGCCCGACGGCAATTCCGATCAGGATGAAGCCGATTACGGGCGTGATGCGGAACCGCGTAAAGACCGGGATCACGATCCCTGCCGCTCCCAGGATCACCAGCGCGTCCGATAATGCGGGGGAGGAAAACTCGGCTGCCATCTAGGCGAGTGTTAGCGTAACTACTGCAGGGCGACTAGGCCGCGTTTAACAAAGCATACGAGCTTGAACGCGGTTTCCGTCTACCCGCCGCCTGGGGTCGGCGGTCCGGTAGGCCTTGTAGCGGAGGAGTCGTGATCTTCGCCAATGCGGGTATGCTGGGGTAGCGATCCGACGCTCTTGTCCCATTCGATGCGATAAAGATCGAAACGCCGATCCGCCAGATTCTGCACCGTGCCTTCTGCGCGCGCCCATGAAAGATCCGCCAGATTGACATCGCTGATGGTCAGCGTCTCGACGTTCTCCGTGGCCTCGGCAGCGATGCCGTCGCGGGCGAAGGGGAAATCGCAGGGCGTTAGAATGCAGCTTTGCGCGTACTGAATATCCATGTTGCCGACGTTCGGCAGATTGCCTACATTTCCGCTCATCACCACATAGCACTGGTTCTCGATCGCACGCGCCTGCGCGCAATAGCGTACCCGCATGTAGCCCTGCCTGCTGTCGGTGCAGAAGGGGACGAAGATGATTCGGGCGCCCTCATCGACCAGTCGCCGGGCGAGTTCGGGAAATTCGCTGTCGTAACAGATCAATACGCCGATGGGGCCGCAATCGGTGGGAATGGCGTCGATGGAGTCGCCGCCCTTTATGTTCCACCAATAGGCTTCGTTAGGCGTGGGGTGTATCTTCTCCTGACTATGGACGGACCCGTCGCGGAGGCAAACATAGGCAACGTTGTGGATGTCGCCGTCATCCATGCGGGTGGGATGCGAGCCGCCTATGATGTTGATGTTGAACTTCAGTGCCATGTCCGACAGCGCCTTGCGGATGCGAGGCGTGTATTTGCTCAAGGCCTCGATGGCCTCCATCGGGCTCAGTTCCTTCTCTTCGAAGGACAGGAGCATGAGTGTGAAGAGTTCGGGAAAGACTATGAAGTCCGCCTCGTAATCTGCTGCAACATCGACAAAGTATTCTACGTGGCGCATGAACTCGTCGAAGTCTGCAACTGCCCGTGCCTGCAGTTGGCATGTGGCAATCCGCACACTTTCGACGCCCCGAGGCAGGCGATGCTTCTTGGGCGCATCGCTGTCGATGTAAGGATTGCGCCAGGCCATCTTGACCGCGAAGGCTTTCGATTTCTTGTCTTCGGGTAGGTAATTCTTGAGAATGCCCATCGGCTCGAAGCCGTTGGCCAGCTGGAAGCGCAGGACAGGGTCGTGCAGTTTGCCGTCCAGAACTTGGTCGAGATAATCCTGCGGCCCCTCTACCTTGCGCCAATGCCGCGACAGGTTCGGCATTCGCCCGCCGAAAACGATGCCGGTCAGATCCAATTGCTCGGCAAGACTGCGCCGTTCTTCATACAGGCGTCGCCCGATGCGGGTGCCGCGCGTAGCGGGATCGACGCACATCTCGTATCCGTAGAGCCAGTCGCCGGTGGGGTCATGGCGGCTGCCGAAGCCGTTGCCGGTAATCGTATCCCAGTTCTGATCCGACAGGGCGATGCGCTCGTCCAGGCGCATAGAGGCGCAATAGCCGACCAGCACACCGTCCAGCTTGGCGACGAAGCATCCGTCGGGATAATTGTTGATCTGCCCGCGGATTTCACCGTGAGTATAGGCCGGAAGGTCCTTATAGGCCCGGCGCACCAGATCGGCGATTGCGCGCACGTCCTTCGGTTTGGCCCGACGGATTTCCAGACGGGCCTTCCGGCGTTGTTCGGTCATGCTACTCTTTGCTCGATCGAGAGGCTTTCATCGGGCAGGATAACTTCAACCTGCTTTCGACATTTCGGCTTCGAGACCGTCGACGATGGCCTCGAAGAACTGTTCTGTCGTGAGCCAGTTCTGTCCGGGGCCGATAAGAAGGGCGAGATCCTTCGTCATCTTGCCGCTTTCGACCGTCTGGATGCAGACGCGTTCCAGCGTTTCGGCGAACTTCACGACTTCCGGCGTATTGTCGAACCGGCCGCGATAGATCAGGCCGCGCGTCCATGCGAAGATGGACGCGATCGGGTTCGTGCTCGTCGCCTTGCCCTGCTGATGCTGGCGATAGTGGCGGGTGACGGTGCCATGTGCCGCTTCCGCTTCCACCGTCTTGCCATCAGGAGTCATCAGCACCGAAGTCATCAGGCCGAGGCTGCCGAAGCCCTGCGCCACGATATCGGACTGAACGTCACCATCGTAATTCTTGCAGGCCCAGACGAACTTGCCGTTCCACTTCAGGGCCGAAGCGACCATGTCGTCGATCAGGCGATGTTCGTATGTAATGTCCTTTTCGGCGAATTTGTCCTTGAATTCCTTCTCGAATATTTCTTCGAACAGATCCTTGAAACGGCCATCATAGGTCTTGAGAATGGTGTTTTTGGTCGAGAGATAGACCGGCCAGCCACGATCGAGACCGTAATTGAAGGATGCACGGGCGAAGTCGCGGATCGAATCGTCCAGATTGTACATCGCCATCGCGACGCCGGGTTCCTGGAATTCGTATACGTCGAGGTCGATCTTCTTGCCGTCTTCGCCCTCGAACACGAGGCGCAGCTTGCCGGCACCCGGGATGCGGGTGTCCGTTGCGCGATACTGGTCGCCGAATGCATGGCGGCCGACCACGATGGGATCGGTCCAGCCCGGCACCAGACGCGGTACGTTCTCAATGACGATGGGTTCGCGGAAGACGACGCCGCCCAGGATGTTGCGGATGGTGCCGTTGGGCGAAACCCACATCTTCTTCAGGTCGAACTCTTCGACCCGTGCCTCGTCGGGCGTGATGGTCGCGCATTTGACGCCGACACCATGCTCCTTGATGGCATTCGCGGCATCGACCGTGATCTGGTCGTTCGTTTCATCACGGCTCTCGATGGAAAGATCGTAATATTTCAAATCGACGTCCAGATAGGGGAGAATGAGCCGCTCGCGGATCCATTCCCAGATAATCCTGGTCATTTCATCGCCGTCGATTTCGACAATCGGGTTCTGCACCTTGATCTTGGCCATTGTCATCCTGCTCGTTCAATTCAGAAAAAAGATTGCTGCGCTCCTAGACAGCGCCGCCCGACAGCGCAAGGCGGGGCGAGATCGGACGTTACGGGTCAGCCGATGCGCGTGAGATGCATCAGCAGGCGAAGCGCGGATGGAAAGGCCCGACCTGCACGAATCCCGGTTGATGCTCTTACAGGGTGTTCTGCTATCGAGCGCGCCATACGCGCGAACATGACGGGTCGGCGCGCCCTTGCCGCGAATGCTGCCTGATAGGCGCGTGATCCCGCTGATCCGTTTGCCAGCCAGTAACGGGCTGCCATGGTTCCGCTGGCGAGCGCGATGGAAATGCCTTCGCCAGCAAGAGAGGGGATCACGGCGGCCTGGTCCCCCAATCGGTACAGTCCTTCCTCGGTATGTTGAGCGATCCATCCATAGGGCACCGCTCCGATGCTGTCGATTCGCTGTTCCCGCCAGCCTTCCGGCAATCGCTCGCGAAATCGGGGGTGCTCCTCAGACAACATCACAAGAAGCTCGTGCGGGTCCTTGTTCGCCTGCTCGAACAGCGACTTCTTCAAGGCAAGGCAGATGTTTGCATATCCACCATCCTGCATCACGATCCCCGCATAGCCGCCATCGAACAGATGCAGTTCGATGGCATCCCCGATGATCCGGCTGAGGGCAGCATCGGCTGGCACCCGCAGCCGAATCCCGAGTGCCGGATCGCTAGCGTTGCGCGGACGGCTCTCGCCACGCACATCGTGCTTGCCTGTTGCAAGAAACAGGCCGTTTCCCTCATGATGCCTGCTCCGGCCAATTGCCGCGCCGGGTTCGACCGATCTGATCGTGTCCACATCGATCTGCACACCCAGATATTCAGCTCTGCGCCTCAAGGCGCTGTCCAGCCTGTGTCGGGATAGGCCGAAAGCGGGGCGGGGTAGCGCCAGTTCCGCCGTCTGGTTCTTCGCGAACAGAACAGCGCGATGTACAGGCGCTGCACGCAAAGCCTGGATGTCGATGCCAAGGCTCTCAAGAGTACGGATCGTTCGCCAACTGTGAAAGCCACCGCACAAGGGATCGCCTGCCTCCGCGTCACGGTCGACAAGCAGCGATGCGACATTTTCACGCGCAAGAACGATCGCGGCGGCGCATCCGGCAGGCCCGGCGCCCACGATCACCGGGCCGTTCATTGCAGCTTTTCGACGCAGAGGCGGTATGGAAAATAGCGGTTTACCTGTGCGTCCCTCACATCTGCTTCGGCGAGGAGCGGGGCCCATTCGCCGGGCCTGTAGCTTCGCGCGATAGACGTCTTGCCGTCATGCCGCACGATCGGGTGCCATCGCATCAAACCCGCGAGCAGCGGATAGAAGAAATAGGCGACGCGGTGCCGGTGCAGATCGTTGATGAACCAGCCAAGCGCAGCCTCGGCTTCCATGAAACGAAGGAAGGCAATCAACTCGTCACGCGACATATGGTGGGCGACCAGGCTGGAGACGATGCAATCGAAACCATCTCCCGCAAGGTCTGCATAGTCGCCGGTGAGGTATTCGATAGGCCTGCCAGAATGACGGACAGAACGTGCGGCCTGTTCGCTGCGGGGGTTGAGATCGACACCGACGAGTTTCGCCTCGATGCCGTTCTTCCTCGCCCAGCGCGAAATGCGGCGAAGCATGTCGCCATCGCCAAAGCCGACATCCAGCAGGCTGAACCGCCGTTTGCTGCCGATTGCGCGCTCGAGAAAAGCGAGAGTTGGCCGGTAGGCCAAGGTGATGCGATTGACCCTGGCGAGGTCATGAACGACATCCTGGTAAGTGACGGGATCCAGATCGGGATCATCCATCAATTCTTCGGCAATGAGGCGTTCAGCCAGCATCGTCGGTCCACCCGAAGCGAAAACCTTCCAGCGCGAGGCCCGGGCCAAAAGCCAGAGCGACGCCTTTTTCAGGCTGTTCTTCCATGATGGTCGCAAGGGCGAACAGCAATGTCGCCGACGACATGTTCCCGAAGGCGCGCAACACGTCGCGCGAAGCGTCGAGGCTGTTCGCAGGTAGAGCCAGCGCGCGCTCCACTGCATCCAGGATCGACCGTCCCCCTGCGTGGACGGCCCAGGCGTCCAGGTCGCTGATCGCGTCGGTACCCGCAATTCGCCGGACCAGTTCAGGGTTAGCCAGAGCTTCGGCCAGTCGGCCCGGAACCGCGCCGGAAAGATGCATGGCGAAACCTGTGTCGCCGATGGTCCAGGTGATGAGTTCGTCGCTTTCTTCCAGCGCCACCGACAGTCCTTCGCCGATCTTCAGGCCTCGCCCTTCATTGCTGACGATGGCCGCCGCTGCTCCATCGCCGAATTGCAGCATGGCCAGAAGCGGTTCGATCTCGTCTGCGGGTTGCAGATGCAGGCTGCTGAGTTCCACGGTCACCACCAGCACCCGTGCAGTCGGGACGGATCGGGCAAGATGCCCCGCGGTGCGCAATGCGACCGCACCGGCGTAACATCCCATGAACCCGATCAGCACCCGTTCGACATGATCGGAAAGGCCGAGACGCCTTGCGATGATCTGATCTATGCCCGGGGCTATGAAGCCTGTGCAACTCGCGACCACCAGGTGCGTTACCTGTCCAAGGTCCGGCAAGGCTCCGATAGCTTCAAGAGCAAGTTCAGGAGCCTCCCGGGCGTAAATGCGCATCCGGTCCGCAGTACCCGGGGGTGTCTCGCCCGCATACAAGCTGCCGGGTTCAAGTCTCGCGTCGGCTTCGGGCAGAACGGACCAGCGATGCTCGATACCCGAACGTTCGCACATGCGCGCGAAAAGCTTTGCCTTACGCGGATCGGTCAACTGCCGGTTTGCCCATTCGCGATAGGTTGGCTGTACGTCGCAGGTTGGAACCGCAGTGGCGATCGCGTTGATGCGCGGAGCGGGCCGTTTTCGATGCATTGTCGGTGTCAAAGCGCTAGATGATGCCATAGGTTCCGTCACCATGATGCATTATGGCCCCATTGCCAACGGTGGCGGGCCTGCCTAACCAGCATCGTGCGGCACATCTCGGGATGATGGTGCGAACGCGTTCAATCAGAGCGAGAGAGGCAAATTGTGACATGATGCTGCATTTTCATCATGCTTGACCTTCTTTGCGCTGGGGCATTGATCGCGACTTTATCCGCTGTCCAAAGTGCCGAAAGATCATCCCTTCAGGAACCCAAAGGGCTGCAGGCCAATCCGCAGCAGGGTGCAACACCAGTTCCCCTCGAGCGCGATGTCGAAGAACGAGGCGAAATAGAGGCGCAGCAGCAGACCGATGCTGTTCCGGGGCCGCTGGATCGGCAAGGGCAAGTGGTGCCCTCTTTGACCCCGCTTCCCGGTCTGCCGCTGCCCGACCGAAACCCTCTTGCAATTGATCCGGCTACTGATCCGATCCTGATCATGGTGCGACAAAGCGATGACGCCGAAAGGTTCAGGGCAACCCTGGCTTCTGCAATCGCAACGAACCCGGTCACGGATGAAGCGCTCGCACAAACGGCGGAAGCGGAGGCGAACGAGGATTTGGCGATCAGCACGCGCTATCCGGTGGCGGATTTCACGCTCTCCTATTTCGGAACCATTGCACGAAACTTTTCGGACGATCCCGGCAATTTGCTCGAACGATCGCGGCCACGCTCGCGCGCCGATGCATTGCTTCGCATTCAGCAGCCGCTGATCGATTTTGGAGCCAGCGCCAGCAGGGTCGCCGCCGAACGGGACAGGGTGGCCGCCGCGATTTATGGCGAAAGCGTTGCTGCAAACACGGTCGCGCTCAACGCGGTGAACGCCTGGAACAGCGTGTTCGGCTTTCGCGCCCTGGTTCGCCTTGGCAGCGCCTTCCAGAGCACGCAGGAAGACCTGCGCGCTCTGGTGGAGGAACGGATCGCCAGCGGCGTGTCTGCTCGCGGCGATTACGCCCAGGTAGAAAGCTACCTCGCAGCGGCGGATGCGCGGCTTGCCGATTATCGCCGCGCTGCCGCAAGTGCTGAAGCCACCTTCCGCGAGTTGACTGGGACACTGCCGCCGCAATCCATCGGCCCTGTTCCCGTGATTGCGCCGGTGCCCGACCTTTCTGCTGCCGAACGTTTCGCCTTGTCCGTTCCAGTCGTTCTAGCCGCTCGCAAGAGAGCCGATGCAGCGGGTCTGGACGTCGCGGCGACAAGGGCCGACCAATTGCCGCGGCTGACCGCCGGCATCGACGCCGGTGACTACGGTGTCGTGGATAGCGGCCGTGATTACGACGTGCGGGCAAACCTCGCCCTGACCTACCGACTGGGCGGCAGCGGTCCGGCGCGGGTGGATGCTGCCGAAGCACGCGAGCTGTCGGCAGAAGCGTCTTACAGGCGAATACGCAATCAGGCGCTTCGCGACGCGCGCATCGCTTGGGGTGACGTCGAAGCTCTCGAAACTGCGGCGGCGGCGATCGAAGCTAATTACATCGCCAGTCGCACGGCACGTGACGTTTTGCTCGAGAGGTTTCGAGTAGCGCGCGGGAGCCTTTTCGACGTGCTCGCGGCTGAAGACAATTTCTTTCAGGTTGCCGCGCGCTATGTTCAGGTGATGACCGAACTCGGCGTGGCGCGCTATGTTCTGCTGGCCCGGACCGGACAACTGCTGCCGGCGATCGAGATCGCCGATGGAGACATCGGGGCGGTGCTGTCGGAACAGGCCCCCTCCGCCCAGCAAAGCGACGATGTTGGCGTAAATCGCGCCCAATTTCCCGAAGGTTCAAGCGAATGAGCGATTACCAGCAGCTTGGCAGCAGTTCCGGCCATGACGACAGAAGCATCTATGCCGAAAAGCCGCCTCGGTTTGCGGAGTGGCTTTCCGAGCCGATCCGGGAAAATCGGGCGACTTACATCAAGGTCGGCGTCGCTGCCGCCGTCATTAACCTATTCGGCCTCGTCACCTCGCTGTTCACCATGACGGTGTACGACCGGGTCGTGCCCAACGATGCCATAGAATCACTGGTAGCGCTGTCGATCGGTCTCGGCATCATCCTGATCTTCGATTTCGTCCTGCGCATCCTCCGCGCCTATTTCGTCGACCTCGCAGGCGCCGATATCGACCGCGACGTGGGCCGCCGGGTATTCGACCGGCTGATGCAGATACGCCTCGACAGCAAGCGCGGATCGACAGGTGCGCTCACGGGCATGATGCGAGAATTGGAAACCCTGCGCGATTTCTTCGCTAGTGCCAGCATAACCGCACTCGTGGATGTCCCCTTCATCGTCCTGACCCTTGCGGTCATTGCGCTGATTGGTGGGCCTATCGTCTTCGTACCGCTGGCCATGATCCCCCTGGTGCTGGTGGCGGGGTTGGCGACGAAGCCCGCGCTGGACCGAGTTTCGGCCCGGGCGATGAACGGCGGCCTCTACAAGCAGGGAGTGCTGGTGGAGTCCATCGGCGCTCTCGAAACGGTGAAGGCGAGCGGGGCGGGGCCGATGCTTCGCAAGCGCTGGATTCAGGCGATCGACGAACATTCCGACAATTCGCTGCGGCAGCGGCTGATCTCCAGCATCGCAGTCACAGTAGCGACCACGGTGAACACCCTCTCCTATGCGGGCGTAGTGATCGCAGGTGTGTTCCTGGTGGCGGACGGGCAGCTGACCGTCGGCGGGCTCGTTGCATGTTCAATCCTTTCGGGCCGTGCCGTGCAGCCACTGACGACCATCGCGGGTCTTATGTCGCGGCTCTCCACGACTCGCATCGCCTACGATCAGGTGGAGGGAATGATGCGCCAGCCATCCGAAGGGCCGGTCAGGACGCCCTTGCGCCCCAGCACCACGGCTGGAGCCGTCGAGTTGCGCAACGTGTCGTTCACTTATCCCGGCAAGGTGGAGAAGGCGCTGGACAGCGTCAATCTGCGCGTTGCAGCGGGCGAACGTATAGCTCTGATCGGCAAGGTCGGCTCCGGCAAATCGACCATTGCCCGGCTAGTGCTAGGATTGTTCGAACCGCAGGAAGGCCTGGTCCTGATCGACGATAACGACATTCGCCAGCTCTCTCCATCGGACATGCGGGCCCGGATCGGCACGGTGGTGCAGGAAACATCCCTGTTGTCGGGCACTGTGCGCGAAAACATCCTGCTCGACCGGCCCGGACTGGACGACGAGGAGATGCTGCGCGCCGCACGCCTTTCCGGCACGCATGATTTCATGGGCAGCATCGTTAACGGGTACGACCTCGTCCTTGCAGACCGCGGCGAGGGATTGTCGGGTGGCCAGCGGCAGTCCATCAGCATTGCGCGCGCTTTGGCTGGCAAGCCGCCGGTCATGATCTTCGATGAACCGACGAGTGCGATGGATGCCCGGTCGGAAGCGGATTTGCTCACTCGCCTCGAAACCGAATTGAAGGGGCGCACGGTCATTCTAGTGACGCATCGCCCATCGTTGCTGCGGCTCGTCGATCGGATCGCCATCGTGGAGCGCGGCAAGATAGTACGCGACGGACCGCGCGACGCTATCTTGCGCGAATTGGGGCAGGAAAGGGCTGCGGCATGAACATGGCTGGCGAAGATGACCGTGAGGGCGCACCGCAGGACTTCACCAAGCGACTTCGGCCAAAAGCCGCATCCAGTCTGCTGCTTTGGATCATTCTCGCGTTCCTCGTCATCGCCATTGCCTGGGCGGCACTGACAGACATCGACCGCAGCATTCGCGCACCGGGCCGCGTGGTGCCGAGTTCGCAATTGCAGGTGATTTCCAACCTCGAAGGCGGGATTGTCAGCGAAATTCTGGTGGAGGCGGGTGAACAGGTGGAAGCGGGTGCGCCGCTTGTCCGGCTCGACCAAACGCTTGCCGATGCGGAACTGGACAGCACGCGCTCGACCATTGCTGCGCAGAACGCCCGGCTGGCCAGGCTCGAAGCGGAAGCGACGGGCCGCACGCCTGCGTTTCCAGGTACGAGTAATGCACGCGAGGCGGAGCAGATAGGTATCGAGCGACAGCTCTACGCAGCGCGAGCCGCTGATCTAAACAGCACGATTGCTGCTGCGCAGGCACGCATCAATCAGGCGGAGCGCAGCGTTGCCGAGGCCGAGGCGAATTACCAGTCGCGCCTGTCGCAAAGGCGGGCAGCACAAGCCGAATATGAAACCATTCAGCCGTTGGTTGAACGCGGGATCGAGCCGCGGCTAGCGCTGGTGCAGCTTGAGAACAGAATTGCCGTGAACAACAGCGAAGTCGCCGCCGCCGCCGAGTCGGTAAGCCGTGCGCGCGCTGCTGTCGCTGAAGCACGCGCATCGCTGGCGCAGACCAGACAGGACTGGCGCTCACAGGCGGGCAGCGAATTGGCGAGCACACAGGCTGAGGCTAGCGCAAGGCGCGCCACATTACCGGCGCTTGCCGACAGGGCGCGCCGCACCGTTCTGACGGCTCCGGTGGCTGGCCGGGTGAACCGGGTGCTGGTTTCCACAATCGGCGGAAGTGCACCTGCGGGCGAACCTCTGGTTGAGCTTGTGCCCAGTGAAGATCGCCTTGTGCTGGAGGCACGGGTCAGGCCACAGGACATCGGTTTCGTGCGGATCGACCAACCCGCCAGGATCGACATTACAGCTTACGATTCTGCAATATACGGATCGCTCGATGGGCGCGTCGTCACCATCAGTCCCGATGCGACTGAGGACGAACGCACCGGCGAGTCGTTTTACTTGCTGACCGTGCGTGCGGACAGCCAGTCGATCAAAGGTCCGGACGGGCGGGAACTGCCCATAGGCCCTGGCATGACCGCAACGATCAGCCTGCTCGGCGATAAAAGATCGGTGCTGAGTTACATCCTGACGCCAATCACGCGCGTGACCGAGCGAGCCTTCCGGGAATAGAAGAGCGCCCTCACGTTACATGAGCAAAGCAAAACGTAATTTAATAATTGTTGTTTCCTAGCACCTTAATCCTTACTCAAGGCGTCCTTACCGGCGGCGAACGGTCGCTTGAACTCTGCCGGTGTCGAGGGTCGATGTTATCTTTCGTACATCTGTTATCCTGCTTGCCAGCGCGTCAGTTGCGCTTCTTGCGTGTTCCGGAACGGGTCACGGGCAGGAAGTCACGTCGAGATCCGGCATGAGCGTTCCTCTGGCTTTTCAGGGCGTGGAGCGACTTCAGGTTCTCTGCCTGCTGCAAGGTGAGAATGGCGTTGCACCGCCGGTGGAGAGGGACAGGCTTTGCGATGCCGTTGTCAGCGAAGCGTCCAGGGCGTCTCCCGTACCGGTTACGGCGATAGCGCTCGGCGATCCTCAGGTTCTGGCACCCGGCAGCCTTACAATTCTGACACATGGCTCGATTGCAGGAGATGGCGGCGAAAGAGTTCTTGTGCTTGCCATGCGTCCCTATCGGGTGACCGGCGGGCAATCCGACATCCTGTTCGGTGCCCCGCCGCAGGTGATCCGCTTCGACGATGATCCCGCAAGGAAGGCCGCCATCGGTAAAGCTTTGGATGAATTGCTCCCTTGGTGCCGAGGGGAGACTGCCGCAAAACGGATTACCGAATAAACAAATTACTGAATTCAATAGTTTTTGGAGAGGATGAGCAAAATGAAGACTGAACTTTATGCCGGGACCACGGGTGGGGCGATGGCAAAGCCGATTATTTCTACGGGCGCGGAACCCGCATTCGATCCGGATATTTTGACAGCGCATGTCCCGGCTTCCGACAGCGTCGGCGCGTCCGTGGATTACCTTGCCGGCACGACCGCTGCAAACGGCAAGCCGATCTGGTCTGTCGAACAGATCTCTGCCCACCTGAACCGTTCAGGCGCAAGCTGGACGGAAGGACCGGACCCGGCGCCGCAGCGTGGTGATGAGGATCCGAATACGATTACCTTCGGCTTTTTCGAAAATCAGAACGAGCTTTTCGAAAACGGCTATGTTTATTTCATTGGTGCGAATGGCTACGGCTTCAGCGAATATTTCAACTTCGCCGCCTTTACAGAAGCGCAGCGCGGCGCGACGCGGGAATCGATGCAGAGCTGGGACGATGTCGCTGCGGTGACCTTCGTCGAAACCGCGGCAGGTGATGCCGACATCAATTTCGGCAATCTGGCGAGCGCACCGACGACACAGGCCTATGCCCGCCTGCCATTCGGAACTCTGACGGCCAATCCCGACCTGAACGCGCAGATCCAGCCGATTGCCGGCGACGTGTGGATTTCTGCAAGCCAGGCCAGCAACTTCCAGCTGGATGAAGGGGGTTACGGTTTGCAGACGCTGACACATGAAGTCGGCCATGCTCTCGGCCTTTCGCACCCAGGCGGCTACAACGCGGCTCCGGGCCTGAGCATCACCTACGGCAACAATGCCGAATATTATCAGGACACGCGTGCGTACTCCGTCATGTCCTATTTTAACGCGAGTTCAACGGGTGCACGCCACTTCGATTTCAATCTGTCGACGACTGTTTACGCCGGCGTGCCGTTGATCCATGATATCGCTGCCATCCAGGCGATGTACGGCGCCGACATGACGACGCGTACGGGCGACACCACCTACGGCTTCAACAGCAATGCAGGGCGTGACGCATTTGATTTCGATTCGACACCGGCACCGGTCATGGCGATCTGGGACGCAGGCGGAATGGATACGCTGGATGCATCGGGATATGCTACAAACCAGATCATCGATCTGCGCGAAGGATCTCTTTCCAGCATCGGCGGCGTCAATTTTGAAACCGCTCCTTCGTTCGAAGAAGTAAATGCGAACCGGGCGGAAGCCGGCTTCCCTCCGATTGCGCGCGCAACTTATGACGCCAACATGGCGGTTCTCGAACAGAACCCGGTAGTGGGGCAATTGACCGACAATGTCGGTATTGCATACGGCGCGGTGATCGAGAATGCAGTCGGCGGTTCGGGCAATGATCTGCTGGTCGGGAACCGCGTCGCCAACGTGCTGACCGGCAATGCTGGCGACGACACGCTGGTCGGCGGTGACGGGATCGATAGCCTCACTGGCGGCGCGGGAAGGGACACCTTCTTTGCGGAGATCAATTCGACGACCGTAGCGAGCAAATCCGGGCCGGTTTCACTGGATATCGTCACCGATTTCGTATCCGGCACCGATAAGATCGATCTGGGCCTGATCGACGCCAATACCGGGGTCGATGGCCAGCAGGGCTTCGTCTTCGTGAAGAAGGAAAGCGGCCAGGCCGGTGAACTTTACACCAAGACGTTCGGAAATCTCAATGCTGCCGAAAAGTCGCTGGGCATCGACATTCCCGGCTATTCCGGTCCGAATACCAACCTTGGCAAGGTCACTGTCGTTTTCGGTGATGTAGATGGCGGAGGCGCGGATTTCGCGTTTGTTCTTATCGGAACCTCTTCGGTGTCGATGGGTGATTTCATCGATCTCGGTGGTGAGTTCGGCGCTGAAGGAACGATCTCGGCTTCACTGGCCAACGTCCTTGCCGCCAGCGGCGGGATAGGAGGGGCTGCGATTGCCGCCGCGCCCGAATCCCCGCTCGATGCCGCCGAATTGTTCGCCGGGGACAGCATGGACCACTTGCTGGCCGGTAACACGGACGCTCATCATCATGGCGGCGCTCATGAACTGGTCGATATGGCTGCCTTTGCCCCCGTCAATGATGGCGGTTCTGCTGCAGGTCACGCCTTCTTCGCCGAAGGCAGCCGGTTCGATCACTTCGACCAATTGGCGCTTCACACCGCCATCGCCTGAAATAGTGTAAAAACCATGCCGCGCCGGAGCACGTACTCCGGCGCGGTTTTTTGTGCCGCCTCGCTAATGCCCGTGCTGAAGATACGAAAAACCCCGCTGGTCAAATGACCCGCGGGGTTTCAAATGGTGGGCGTAGGAAGAGTTGAACTTCCGACCCCTGCGATGTCAACACAGTGCTCTACCACTGAGCTATACGCCCACACCATTTGCAGTCCGTCCGAGCCCAAGACCCTTCGGGAAGCAGCCCTTTAGCCGTGCTGCACCTTGCGCGCAAGGCCAATTGTACTGTCCCGAACACACATCACAGGCTCATAGCCGCATCGCCTTCGAAGACACGTTCGACTTCCATGACGAGGTCCTTCAGGTGAAAGGGCTTGGACAGCACCTTTGCCTGAGGCTGTTCCCTGCTGGCCTTCAGCGTGACCGCTGCAAATCCGGTAATGAAAATGACCTTCGTGCCGGGACTTACCTCGCTACAACGTTGTGCAAGTTCGATCCCGTCCATCTCCGGCATAACGATATCGGACAGCAACAAATCGAAGCCTTCGCTCAGAAGGGGGACTGCTTCGGTTCCGCAAGCCACGCCTGTAACATCATACCCGGCGTTTTCCAGCGCACGGGTCAGATATGTGCGCATGGGTTCGTTATCTTCGGCCAGAAGGATGCGCAGGCTGTCCGGTGATTTGCTCATGATCATTCCCTAGCCGGTATCGCTTAAGAATTCTTTGGCAAAACCGAAGCTGGACGATTTTGACACACATTCGTCAAGCGTCCATTCCAGCAGGATGAGCGATGGAACAGCTGACCTGAAGAACTCCTGGCGAGATGTCGCTCCGTTTTCAATCAGTGGCATCGACAAGTGTGCTGTCCCGCTACTGATCGCTGCGCCGCACGGCGGGCGCAATTACGGTGCCGACGTGGTGCAGAACATGCGAGATTTCGACAGTGTCTCGGTCAAACTGGAAGACCGGTTCATCGATCTTGTGGCGCGCGCGGTCGCAACAAGTGTCGGCGCGGCAAGCCTGATCGCGCACGTGCCTCGTGCGATCATCGATCTCAACCGATCTTCCGACGATGTGGACTGGAGCATGGTCAGCGGACCGGCGCCGGAAAATGCCGTTCGGCACGGCAACAATCGACGGGCACGTAGCGGTCTGGGCCTGGTGCCCCGCCGTTTGCCGGGCACGGGAGAGGTATGGAGCAGGAGATTGGCTGCCGAGGATCTCAAAAACCGAATTCAGCTTGTACATCGCCCCTATCACGCGGTTCTCGGCGCGGCGCTCGAAGCGATGCGCGATCGCTGGGGGGCGGTGCTGCTGCTTGACCTGCATTCCATGCCGCCTCTCCGGTCAGAACGGGGCCAGAACGGCGCGGATTTCGTTCTCGGCGACCGGTTTGGCGGAAGCTGCGCGCCTGCTCTTGTAGCTGAGTCTCTTCGCTTCTTCGCCGGGTATGGCCAAGCGGCCGCCCATAACCGCCCGTATGCAGGTGGCTATGTTCTTGACCGGCATGGGGCGCCGGCTCGGAATATCCACGCATTGCAGCTGGAAGTGTCCCGATCATTGTACCTGGACGACCCGATGACGCAGCCGGCTTCCGGAATGTCCGCCCTTTGTAATCTGCTGGATGATCTTTGCCGCCATCTCGCTGCCCGGGTTGCGGATTTGGCATCGTCACCCCCGAAAGGCCGAATGGCGGCAGAATGATGCGGAACGACCAAAAAAACCACCCCGTGCACGATGCACGAGGTGGCCGAGGTTCAGGGAGGAAGCGCAAATGAATGCGCCAGTCCGGCGGGCTATGAGGGGGGTGCACCGCCGGATGCGTCTGAAATGGTAAAGGCCGAGCCTTTTTACAAGACTCGGCCCATCGCGAATATTCGTCTTTTCGCCGCCTTCTCAGGTGGCTGCACTCAGTTCACAGGGTCGAAACTCCCTGCCGTGCCGTCGCCCTCGCTGAACTGTTCCTGCGGCTTCGGTCCCTTGCCCTGACCGACCTGGCGGCCGAAGATGTTCCTCATCAGGTCCAGCGACATCATATGTGCGTAGATCAGGGCAATCAGACCGTTCTGGTTCCAACCGCGCAGAGTGTCGCCGCGAAGTTCGCGCAGCTTATCCTGATTGATCATCTGGAAACCGCGATAGATGAAAGGCTTGTCTGGATTCTCGGGCGAGGTAATGGCGATCTCGCCATCCATCAGCAACTCGTGCTTTTGCAGTTCCTCGACGAACGTTTTGGTCCGCACGCCGGCTTCTTCGAACCGCTGGCAAAAGGCGAGGATGTTCTGCGTAGCTTCCGAAGGCTTCTTTTCATCGTCGAACAGGCGGTCGCCTTCATCGAATTCACCGATCGCTTCGCAGGTCGGATCGAAGCAGAGCGAAAGCTCCTCACTATCGTTGTTGAGCTTGGCCAGCAAATAGGGATAACGGCGGACATAGGCGGGAACGTAGACAGGGTCCGTAATCTTGCCTTCATCGTTGACAAAGGTGTTCACGCCCTCGTTCAGGCCCATCAGTGCCAGCGGAAGCGGGTTGGGACCCGATGAAAAGATGATAGGGTAATCGCGTTGCGCCTGAGCGAATTCGTCTACAGTCAGGGGAATGGCATGCTGGCCGATCAGCCAATCTGCCTTGTCCATCGTCTTGCTGCGGTAATCCGAATGATCGCGGCTGTTGAGGGGCATAAGATCCTTGTAGAACAAGGGCAGGGTGGGCTGAGGCGCGCTGGCCATCGGGATCTCTCCAAAACGCAAAGGATAAACGGTTCAGGTCGGCGAATATCTCGCCGGCTGTATGAAGCGATGCGCTTTACGGATTACTGCGTTCGGTTGCAACCGGCACCAGCTTGCCGGGGTTGAGAATGCCATGGGGGTCGAGAGCCCCCTTTACCGCTCGCATCATGGTCAGTTGCACCGGGTCACCCGTTCTGCCGAGTTCATCGCGTTTCATCTGGCCGATGCCGTGCTCTGCACTGATGGATCCGCCTTCCGACGTAACCAGATCATGCACGAAACGGCTTACGGCCGGACCCTGCTCGCTCTCCCACTTGCCCGGTGCTGCACCTTCCGGGGCGAGTACGTGAAAGTGCACGTTCCCGTCACCCAAATGGCCGAAGGCGGCGCCCTTGGCGCCTGGAAAGTGCGCCTCCACAAGCGGGATCGCCTTGGCAATGAAATCTGCCATCGCCGGTACCGGCACCGAGATATCGTGCTGCATCGCCGGTCCGAGCGCGCGCTCTGCTGCGGAGATCGAATCGCGCAAGGTCCAGAACGCCTCCGCCTGTGTTTCATTCGCCGCAATCGTCGCGTCGCCTATGATACCATCATCCAAAAATTCGGAAAGCAGGCCCGCGATCTTGTGGTTCAAGCCGTCATCTTCACCGCCGGAGAAAGTTAATTCGATCAGGGCATGCCAAGGGTGATTCTTCTGCAGCGGCAGACGAGCATTGGGCAAGTGTTCGAGCACCGCCGCCATCGCCTGCGCCGGCATTATCTCGAAACTCTCCAGAGACTCAGGCAATTTGTCCTGGAGTTGCAGCAGCAGTTTACGAGCGTGTCGCACATCGTCCATGCCTACCCAGGCTGCCACCCTGCCGCCGATTTCCGGCAGGAGCCGGAGCGTCGCCGCGGTCACGATTCCCAGCGTGCCTTCAGATCCGATCAGCAATTGCTTGAGGTCGAACCCGCGATTGTCCTTTTTCAGCGGAACAAGGGCATCAAAGATATCGCCGCTGGCCAGCACAGCCTCGAGTCCGAGTACCTGGGACCGCATCGATCCATGGCGCAGCACCTGTGTCCCGCCAGCGTTGGTGGAGACAAGCCCGCCAACAGTGGCGGAACCCCTGCCCCCGAAGGTGAGAGGAAAGCGCAGCTTTTCGGCTGATGCCGCTTCCTGCAACGATTGAAGGATAACCCCTGCTTCGCAAGTGATCTGCCGGGCATCTGTGTCGAAATTGCGAATTGCCGTCATGCAGCGCAGCGATAGCAGCAATGCCTCACCGGATTGATCCGGAGTGGCGCCGCCGGACATGCCGCTGTTGCCGCCCTGCGGAACAATTGCGACGCCGTGGTGCGAACACAAAGCGACGAGCTTCGCGACTTGATCCGTGGAGACGGGCAGGGCCATCGCGCAGGCGCGCCCCTGATATCGACCCCGCCAGTCGGTCAGCCATGGCGCCATGGCCTCCTTATCGCTGATCAGACCGCGCGGACCAAGCAGTTCGGCAGCACTTGCCAGGAAGTTCTTCATGCGAGTCATTACTTGCGTCTGCCATAGAACACGGGGCTCTAGCCACCCGGTTCCCGAAACGGGTTTCTGCGATTAAGCGGATATTCAAGCGTGCGCCTTCAAGGTGCTTCAGGCGACAAAGAGAAACCGTGCTGGCTTGGATACGGGAAGGACCGCTTAATCAACAATGTCGATGCTGCGTGCCTTCCTGCCTGCCGCTCTGCTGATCGCAGTGCCCGCTTCCATGTCTCTGGCCGCTTCACCCGCCGATCCGACGGCGACTCTGCCGGGCAGTGGCTGGGTCGCGCTCGAGGCTTTGGAACGGGCCGCCATACAGCATCAGGTGCGCATAGAGCGCCGGGTGACGATCCGTATATCGCCACTCTCGGCCATATCTCGCCAGGAACTCGTGTCGCAGGGTACGAGGGTTCGGACCCGCCGCATGGCGGAACATCCGCATCCGGAATGCCTTTCGCTCTCTTCGATCAGGGCCGTGCAGGCGCTGGAGAGCAATCGGTTGGTCTTCTATCTGCCCAATAAGCAGATGGTCAGTGCGGTGATGAGCAATACTTGCAGTGCGGCCGATTTCTATTCCGGCTTCTACGTCGAACCCGCTGGCGACGGCATGCTCTGCGAAAGGCGCGATGTGCTGCAGGCGCGTAGCGGCGCGCGATGTGAAATAGCCGGTCTGAGGCAGTTGCTGCCGGTCAACTGACGCGCTCTGATCGAGCTGTCCTCCACACGAATCTTGACTTTTTTACCGTGAACCCGCAAAGGGCGCCCGGTTTGCCTTGGGCCTGTATGGGCGGGCCAGTCACGGCGGGCATCTGCCTGTCGATCAATCGGGCACGTTGCCCTCATATCCGGACATATTTGCCATAATGACCTTTGCCGATCTCGGCCTATCCGACGAACTGCTGAAGGCGGTGGAAACCGCCGGCTACAGCGAACCGACTCCCATCCAGGCGCAGGCCATTCCAGCCGTGCTAATGATGAAGGATCTGGTCGGCATCGCGCAGACCGGAACGGGCAAGACGGCAAGTTTCGTCCTTCCGATGATCGACGTGCTGGCAAGTGGCCGCCGCCGCGCCCGCATGCCGCGTTCGCTGATTCTCGAACCCACCCGCGAACTGGCGGCACAGGTGGCCGAGAACTTCGAGAAATACGGCACAAATCACGATCTGAAGATGGCTCTGCTGATCGGCGGTGTGCAGATGGGCGATCAGGTCCGTGCTCTGGATGAAGGTGTCGACGTTCTCATCGCTACGCCGGGCAGGTTGATGGATCTGTTCGAGCGCGGGAAGATCTTGCTCAATGGCTGCGAGTTGCTCGTCATCGACGAGGCAGACCGTATGCTCGACATGGGTTTCATTCCCGATATCGAGTTCATCTGCGACAAGCTGCCGGTGCCGCGTCAGACCATGTTGTTCTCGGCTACGATGCCGCCCCCGATCGAAAAACTGGCGAAGAAGTTCCTCGTCAATCCCAAGCGAATCGAAGTGGCGCGTGCCGCGACGGCAAACGAGAATATCCAGCAGTTCAAGGTGCCGGTCTCGCCACGCAAGAAGAAGGAGGCATTGCGCCACTTCCTGCGCACGGATGACGTGCGGACAGCCATCGTTTTTTCGAACCGGAAGACGACCGTTCGCGATCTCGCCAAGACGCTTCAGAAGGAAGGGTATTCTGCAGGGGAAATCCACGGCGACATCGATCAGAATACGCGCAATCGCGAGTTGCAGCGCTTCAAGGATGGTGAGATCAACATCCTCGTCGCCAGCGACGTGGCGGCACGCGGGTTGGATGTGAAGGACGTCAGTCACGTCTTCAATTACGATACGCCCTGGCATCCTGACGATTACGTGCACCGCATTGGCCGGACGGGTCGGGCGGGTGCAAAGGGCCGTGCCTTCACATTCGTGACGGCCGATGATGCCGAGGCGATTGCCAATGTCGAGAAACTGACCGGCATCCCTATTCCGACCTTTGGCAAGGAAGACATCCTCAACCCGGTTCCGGTGAAGCCTGCGCCGAAGCAGGATGACAATTCTTCGGTGGAAGAGAAGCCGAAGCGCAGCCGGCGCAAGCCTGCCGCGAATGAAACAGATAACAGCGCGTCTGAAGAAAAGGCCCGTCGCGGTTCACGTGATCGCCGATCTGAAGATCAGGCCAATCACGGGCCTTCCGCTGGCGGCACAAGCGACAGCAGTCCCGAGGGATCGCGTCAGGCTAGAGCATCCAAGCCTCGAAAGGCCGTCACGCATCTCGATGATGACTTGACGAACGCCGATTGGAACGGGCCCATTCCGGGGTTCCTGGGCGTTTCGGCGCTGAACTGAGCAGGATCAGCGGAGAGGGGTCGCAAGCCTTCGTGCGAGCGCTCAATCTGCCGGTTTTACGAAGCTGTCGATGACGCGCTTGGGCCCGCTCTGCTCGAAATCGATTTCGAGCTTGTTGCCCTCCTGTCCGATGACCTCGCCATAGCCGAACTTGTCGTGGAAGACCCGGTCTCCCATGCCGATGTCGCCGCGCGGCTTGGCGGCGAAGCTTGCAGCACTTCGGCCGGGCTCCTTCACGCGGACCGGCTTCGTCTCGTAACCCGTGCTGAGCGCTCGCTGCCATCCGGGGCCGCGTTGCTGACTGCGGTCGGGCCGACTGGAGACCAGATGGGCGAAAGGATCTTCGGTCTCCGACCAGTTCGCACGCCATAGCGACGCGCCACCTGTCATGGTCGTCTCTCTCTCGACATTCGCTTCCGGCAGTTCCTCGACAAAGCGCGACGGTATCGAACTCGTCCATTGCCCGTAGATGCGCCGGTTTGCTGCGTGCAGAATGGTGCAATGTCGCCTGGCGCGGGTAATCGCGACATAGGCGAGGCGCCGTTCTTCCTCCAGGCTGGCGAGGCCGCCTTCGTCCAGACTTCTCTGGCTCGGAAAGACGCCTTCTTCCCAGCCGGGCAGAAAGACGTTGTCGAACTCCAGGCCCTTGGCCGCATGCATCGTCATGATGGTGACTTTCTCGCCATCGCCGGCCCGTTCATTGTCCATCACCAGGCTGACATGTTCGAGGAAGTCGCCAAGCGAGTCATATTCCTCCATTGCGCGGGCCAGTTCCGAAAGGTTTTCCAGCCGGCCCGCACTTTCGGCAGACCGTTCGGCCTGAAGCATCGCTTCGTATCCCGACTCCTCAATCACCTGTCGCAGCAGTTCGGACGGGGAGACCGTATCCGACACTGTTCGCCAATTCAGGAAGTTGCGCATCAAAGCGCCGATGGTGTTCGCCGCGCGCTTCGGCAATTCGTCGCTATCTGCAAGTTCAAGCGCGGCGGCCGCGAGCGGCAATGACGTGGCCCGGGCGTGGCTGTGCATCTTCTCCAGCGTCTTTGCACCGAGGCCGCGTTTGGGCTGGTTGTATATCCTTTCGAACGCAAGATCGTCCTGCGGCTGGGCGATCACCCGCAGGTAAGCGAGAGCGTCCCGGATCTCGGCCCTTTCGTAGAAGCGGAACCCGCCGATGATCTTGTAATTCAGGCCGATCTGGATGAAGCGGTCTTCGAACTCACGCGTCTGATATTGCGCTCGCACCAGAATGGCGATCTGGTCCAGCGATGCGCCTTCGCGTTCAAGCCGCTCGATTTCCTCGCCTACCCGGCGCGCTTCTTCCGGCCCGTCCCAGATGCCGATGACCCGGATCTTGTCGCCGCCTTCGAACTGCGTCCACAAGGTTTTGTCGAGCCGTTCGCTATTCGCATGGATCAGACCGGAAGCCGCCGCAAGTATGTGCGGCGTCGATCGGTAGTTCTGTTCGAGCTTCACAACCTTGGTGCCGGGGAAATCCTTCTCGAACCGCAGGATGTTGGCCACTTCCGCGCCGCGCCAGCTGTAGATCGACTGGTCGTCGTCGCCCACGACGCAAATGTTCTTGCGCGCCTGTGCGAGCAGCCGCAGCCAGAGGTACTGAACCTGGTTGGTGTCCTGATATTCGTCGACGAGGATGTATTTGAAGCGCTGCTGATATTGTTCCAGCACGCTGGTTTCGCGGCGGAAGATATTCAGCATGTGCAGGAGCAGATCGCCGAAATCGCATGCATTCAGCGCCTTCAGACGATCCTGGTAAAGCTGATACATCGCCTGTCCGCGGCCGTTCGCATAGGCTTCGTTCTCCACAGCGTCGAGGTCTTCAGGGTTCAGCCCGCGGTTCTTCCATCTGTCCAGCAGCCCCGCCAACTGGCGAGCAGGCCAGCGCTTCTCGTCCAGATCCTGGTCGGAAATGAGCTGTTTCAGAAGCCGCAACTGGTCGTCCGTATCGATGATCGTGTAATTGGACTGCAGCCCCACCATTTCGGCATGTCGGCGCAGCATCTTGGCACCGATCGAATGAAAGGTGCCGAGCCATGGCATGCCTTCCACCGCAGGGCCGATGTGATGCCCGACCCGCTCGCGCATCTCGCGAGCGGCCTTGTTGGTGAATGTGACGCAGAGGATCTCGCTGGGCCAGGCCCGTCGCGTCGCCACCAGGTGAGCGAGCCGCGCCGTCAATGCGGCAGTCTTGCCGGTGCCGGCTCCTGCCAGCATCAGCACAGGCCCCTCGACCGTCAGCACGGCCTCGCGCTGCGGCGGGTTGAGATTGGCTGCGTAGGCAGGGACCGAGCCGCCGTTGGATGCGTCTGCGGGCATGGGGAGGGGCGCATTGTCAGTCATGTCAGAGGTGAACAGCTAGGGAACATCGCTGCTCTAGGCAAGCTTTGCCGGAACAACCCGCGCGCTATGGCGTAGACTCCACAAGCAATAGTATGGAGTTAAACACATGAAGAACATTATTCTCGCCGGAGCCGCCGCCGCTGCCATGGGCATGATGCCGAACGTCGCAAGCGCGCAAATGTCGACCACGATGAGCGCCGAAGCCTATCCGATGAACCAGCAGCAGCAGCAAATGTACATGAACTGGGACGATGAGAACCGCATCGATTACCAGCAGTGGGATCGCAGCACACAGGAATATTTCTGGTCGCTGACGCCGCAGCAGCGCGAAGGCTGGTGGGCCCTGACCGCCGAACAGCGAAGCCGCGTCCTGGCGATGACGCCGCAGCAGCGCACGCAGGCCTGGGCGTCGATCCAGGCGCAGATGAGTGGTGCCACGCCGCCGATGGCGAACAACACCATGCCGAACAATATGGCGGGCATGAACAATTCAGCCATGAACGGCAACGTGCGGATCAACTACGTCAGCAATGCAACCGTGCAGAACATTCCTGCTCCGCATCAGGGCGAATATCCGCTTTGCAATGATGGCCGGACCGACAATTGCATGAACCCGTGGGAAGCAGGGCGCCGGGGACCGGGTGTAGACCGTCCGCTGGAATATTTCCCCGGTGAAGCCGGTCCGCGCAATCGCTGATCGCGAACACGCAAACAACTCTTAGTCACGCAAAACGGGCGCCCTAAGCGGCGCCCGTTTTCGTGTGCATGCCATGGTCAGGCGTCGGCGTCGCCAGCAACATGTGCAGCGCTGCGCAGGCGCAATAGTCGGAGCTTGCCCTTGCCGACCTTGCGTTCGGCTTCGATGGTAAAGCTCTTCAACAGGACGTCTTCTCTTGCGCCGGTTTCCAAGGCGATCCAGGTGGCAGGGCCGATCCATCCCAGCCGCAGCAACCGTTCGAGCGCGACAGGGCCGGCACCAGTTTCATACGGCGGGTCGAGCAGTATGAGATCGTGCGGCACCTTCGCCGGACCAAGCGTCAGAACGGATCCTGCGCGAACATCGCAAGACAGCCTTGCACCCAAACTGGACACATTGGTGCGAATGGTTGCGAGTGCGTTCTCATCCTGCTCGACGAAAAGGCAGTGGGACGCGCCTCTCGACAAGGCCTCCAGCCCCAGCGCACCGGAGCCTGCGAACATGTCGGCCACGGTCAGGCCTTCGAATGTACCCAGGCGGCTGTTCAGCATGTTGAAGAGCGTTTCGCGCATCCGGTCCGCCGTGGGCCGGGTCAACTCGCCCTTGGGTGCCGCCACATTGCGGCCCCGCCACTTGCCGGCGATAATCCTCATTGTGCGTCGCTCGCCCGCTGGCCGCCCGATCTGGCCGCCTGCTCGGATTTTCCGCGCAACAGTTCCTTGCGCAGGCGCTCGACATCCTTTTGCGGAACTTCAGACACGCGCCCCTTCTGAACATTGCCAAGGGTGAACGGACCATAGGCGAGCCGCATCAGGCGCGAAACCTCCAGCCCGAAATGCTCCAGGACGCGCCGAACTTCGCGGTTCTTGCCTTCCGTCAGGGTGAGTTCGACCCACTGGTTCACGCCTTTGCCCCGTTCGAGATTGGCGTCGATCCGGCCGTATCGGACGCCTTCGATGGTGATGCCGTGAATTAGTTCTTCGAGTTGCGCCTGCGTAATGCCGCCGAAGGTGCGGGCGCGATAGGTGCGCGGCATGCCGGTGCTGGGAAGTTCCATTGCCCGCTTCAATTCGCCATCGTTGGTGAGCAGCAGCAGGCCTTCGGTATTCATGTCCAGCCTGCCGATGGGCATGACCCGCGGCGCATCCGCGGGAAGGGCATTCCGCAGGGCAGTGTAGATGGTGGGCCGGCCGGAAAAATCCCGCTCCGCCGTCAACATGCCGGTGGGCTTGTGAAACACGAACAGGCGCGTGGCTTCGGCCTTGCCGACCGGATTGCCATCGACGGTCACCCCCTTCAGATCGGGGATGATGGTGGCCGCAGTATCCAGCACCTTACCGTCTATCGCCACGCGCCCGTCGGCGATCATTCGTTCCACTTCGCGGCGGCTGGCGACACCAGCGCGGGCAAGCAGCTTGGCGATGCGGTGGCCCTCGGGCCGGTCGGCGGCTGGATCCCAGCTGTCAGTTTTGGTCTTGTCGGTCATTCAGGCGCAATAGGGACAGAGCGGGGGTGAGCCAAGCAATCAGTTGGACGCGCGCAGGATCTCGCCCAAGGTCTCGTGAAAGCGGTGGATGCCGCTTTCCAATGTGCCGAGCGACAGCCGTGATATCGCGCCGCTGGTCAGCCCTTGCTGGCCGAGTTCGGCAGCACGGAAATCTTCCGAAGCGAAGACGCCGCCGTCGAGCAGGTTCCAGCTCTTCTCCCAATGCGCCCGTGCCTTGTCGTTCTGAGGCGCTTCGGGGATGAGCATGAAGTCTTCTACCAGCGTCTCCTTCTCGCTGTGCGGCATCAGCACCATGACGTTAAAATAATCCGGGCTGGGCACGATGACTGTTGCAGGCAGCAATTGGTAGGCGAAGGTTATGTGCCGGCGCATTGCCGCCATATCCATCGCCGCCGGATCGGTCAGATCCTCCGCCCGGCCGACGGCGGAACGCTGATGGGGACCGATCATGTCGCCTGCGGTGATGCCGTCCTTGAAGAAGGGTCCGATCGTTTGCGAATGAAGCCGCGTCACGTGGTAGCTTTCAAGGAAAGCATCCATGATGAGCTTCCAGTTCCCCGCGACATGGTGCGTTCGCCGCCTGTAAAGCACATGGTCCGCCATGCCGAGTGCGTCGAAATCCTCACCCAAGGCTTCCGCATGGGTGAAATCGGCGTCTTGGGCAGGAGAGAACCAGATGAGACCGCCGGTTTCGCGCGAAGGCAGTTCGACAAGTCCGAAGTCGCTTTTGTTCAATTCCGGAAAGGTGTCTGGCCGGGGCAGGGCGATCAGGGCACCGTCAAGCCTGTAGGTCCAGGCGTGGTAGGGGCAGACGAGGCGACCGGCGCATTGCACCTCGGTTCCTTCCACCAGCTTCGTGCCGCGATGCCGGCAGACATTCAGGAACACGTGTATGTCTCCCTGCTTGTCGCGCGTGATGAGCAGGGGACGCCCGGTGGCGTCATGCGGCACCGCCATGCCCGGTTCGGGAAGCAGGGCCGAAGGTGCGATGACCTGCGGCATCCGGTCGAACAGCGCAGCTTTCTCGCGCAACCAATGCGCAGGTTCGGTATAGACGCTCGCTGGCACATGGCGGATCTGTCGAGATTCGTCGCCGCTACCCCCGCCTTCAGCGATCCTTTGGGCCAGGGCGAGCATGCCCGCGGTCGGATTGCCGCCGATTGCCGGCTGGTTGCCGATGACGGGTGTTCGGCTGTCGTTCATTGCGGGGTTCCCTTAATCGAGCGCGTTGTTAAGGCTACATCAGATCGCGACACGAAAAAAGGGACGGGCGTATATGGCAGAAACGGCGGAACAGGACGGCAAGCCTGGTTGGCGCAGGGTGTTGCGGGCGCTGAAGCATCCGAAAACCGCCTATATGCTACTGTTCGGCTTTGCCGCTGGTCTGCCTTATGCCCTGCTGCTGGGCACGCTATATGCCTGGCTGTCCGACGCCGAGGTCGATCTGGAGACGATGGGCGTGTTCTCGCTGATCGGCCTGGCCTATGCTTTCAAATTCCTCTGGTCGCCAGCGCTCGACCGCGTGGATATTCCGGGACTGCGCCGGTTGGGCAAGCGCAAGCAATGGATTGTGACGGCCCAGATCCTGCTGGGCGCGATCCTGGTGATCCTGTCCACGCTGGACCCGCTCGGCGCGTTGGGCGTGTTTTCGCTGCTGGCGGGGATCGGGGCTTTCGCCAGCGCGACGCAGGACGTGGTAATCGATGCATGGCGCGTCGATGTCGCGGACGATGTTGCCACGATCGACATTCTTTCCACGGTTTACCAGATGGGCTACCGCGTGGCCGCGCTGGTGGGCGGGGCGCTAGCCCTTTTCCTTGCCGAGCGCACCGACTGGCCGACCGTTTACCTCGTGATGGGCGGCGTCATGCTGCTGGTTGGCTTCGCAGGACTATGGGCGCCCGATACGGATGCCTCCGCACCCGATGCGGAAGATGCCGATGCCATGCTCGCCATGCGCAACGAGGGCGAGTTGACCCCACGCGTGCGCGGCATCGCCCTTGGCGCCGTGGGGCTGCTCTGGGGCTGGGCATTGGTAACCGTCGGGGTGTTCATGGTCCGATCGCTCGGCAGCGATCCCGAAGCGAGGCCGGATTCGGTCGAATTCATCTCGACCATGGGGCCGCTGATCGTCGTGGCGACCGTCGTTCTGCCCTCGTTGATAGCGGCTTGGCTGGTCAAGATGCAGCGGTCCGGCCAGCATCTGGTGCGGGAAACCCGGCCTGCCGCGACGACCGGCGAGCGGGCAATGGACCATCTTTACCGGGCTCTGATCCTGCCGCTGACCGATTTCGTGGGCCGTCTCGGCTGGGCGCTGATCATCGTGTTCGCCCTTGTGCTCACCTACCGGATCACCGACGCGATCTGGGGTAGCTTCGCCTATCCATTCTACCTGGGTGAGCTGCAATATACGAAGGACGAGGTTGCTGTCGCATCGAAGTTCTTCGGCGTGGGTGCGCTGATCCTCGGGCTGGCGCTCGGTGGCTATTTGCTGACCGCAATCGGACGAATGCTGACGCTGACGCTCGGCGCGTTCCTGGCCGCTGCGACCAACCTGCTCTACGCCGATCTCGCGCTTGGCGGCCAGACCATGGAAGCGGTCAGCAACGCGACAGGCTTTACATGGCTGGTTACGCAGACCGGCGGCGATGCCCGCCTTGCTAAGCTGATGATGGCGATCGCGGGAGAGAATATCGCCGTCGGAATAGCAGGGGCCGCTTTCGTGGCCTATCTCTCCTCCATCGTGTCCAAAGGCTTTAGCGCCGTGCAATATGCGCTGCTCTCTTCACTGACATTGCTGGTGGGCACATTGGGGCGCGGCGCCTTGGGCAAGATGATCGAGGTGCAGGGCTATTACGACGTGTTCATCCTGACGACTGCAATCGGCATGTTCGCCGTGTTCCTGTGCATCGTGGAGTGGGTACGCATCGCCCGGCTAGGAGCCAAGTCGGGGGTCGTTGTTCCCGATCGGGGGATTGCAGCAGCCTGACCGGCCTTAATAGGGGATTTCTCCCGACAGTCGCAGGACGTCTCCGGCGAGATAAAGGGACCCGCCGATCAGCACCGGAAGGCCGTCTGGAGGGATAGCTTGCAAGGCGACGAAAACATCATCGGCCATCCGCACTCGGCTGCCGTAGTTTTCCGATTGATGATAGTCATGCCCCGGAACCGGAACGGCCGTAATGCTGACCAGCCTATCGTCCAGCGCATCGATCAACGCCCCGGGGTCCTTGTTGGCGAGCATGCCGATAACAAGATGCAGGTGCTGCTCGGCGAAGTGCCGGGCGACAGCTTCGCCAGCGTTACGATTGTGGCCACCATCGAGCCATAATTCGTGACCAGTCGCGGCTACTGCCAAAGGACCGGTCCTGATGGCCTGCAAGCGCCCAGGCCATTTCGCCTTGCGAATGCCTGCGGCCATCGCTTCCGGCGATACGGTGATGAAATCCTGATGCCGCAACATCGCGGCAGCGAGAGCGGCATTGTCTGCCTGATGCGCGCCAGGCAGCGACGGAACCGGCAGGGTCAAACGCCCGTGCCGGTCCTGATATTCAAGGAAGAGATCGTCTGCACTTGAGGTCCAATGCCGACCCCGCATGGCGAGCGGTGCGCCCGCTGCCATGGCCGCGCGTTCGACCTCAAGTTCCGCTTCCGGCGGATAGGACAGGGTCACGAGGCTCGAGCCCGGGCGAACGATGCCAGCCTTTTCAAAAGCGATGCGCGCCAGCGGCACTTCGGGCGTTCCTGCTTCCGGCAGCAGAAGGAACTGTTCATGATCGATGCCGAGCGTGGCGATGCCACAAGCGGCCGGGCTTTCGAAGACATTCGTCGCGTCGAAACGCCCTCCGAGGCCGACCTCTACGACACAGGCATCGGCCGGAGTACGCGCGAATTCCAGCAGAGTCGCCGCGACAGTCGCCTCGAAGAAGCTGGGTGCCAGATCGGCACCGGCATCCAGAACCTCGGCCAGAACCGAGGCAAGAGCGGCGTCGTCGATCAGCGTGCCGGCCAATCGGATGCGTTCGTTGTAGCGCACCAGATGCGGGCTGATCGCGGCGTGGACGCGCAGGCCCTCGGCCTCCATCATCGCGCGCAGGAAGGCGCAGGTCGATCCTTTGCCATTGGTTCCGGCAACGTGGAAAACAGGAGGCAAGCGGTCCTGCGGATTGCCTAGCCGTCCAAGCAGCGTCCGGATAGTGTCAGTCCCGAGCCGCCCTTGCGGGACGCTGAGCGCTGCCAACCTGTCCAGTTGCTCTTGCACGGCGGGATTGTCGGACCGTGCGAAATCGCCGCCCGCGCCGGGCATTTCAGATTCAGGCTGCCGCGCGAGGCTGAAGATAGTCCAGCATCGTCGCCAATGTGCTGCGCAGATTGCCGCGCTCCACCACCATGTCGACCATGCCGTGGCGATGCAGATACTCCGCGCGCTGGAAACCTTCGGGCAGCTTTTCGCGGATGGTATCCTGAATGACCCGCTGGCCGGCAAAGCCGATAAGCGCGCCGGGTTCTGCGATCTGCACATCGCCCAGCATGGCATAGCTTGCAGTGACACCGCCGGTCGTCGGATCGGTCAGCACCACGATATAAGGCAGGCCAGCCTCGCGAAGGCGGCGCGTCATCACCGTCGCCTTGGGCATTTGCATCAGGCTGAGGATGCCTTCCTGCATCCGCGCGCCGCCCGCTGCCGTGACCACGATATAGGCGCAGCCGCGTTCCAGCGCCCGCTGCGCGCCGGCACAGAACGCAGTGCCCACGGCCATGCCCATGCTGCCGCCCATGAAGCCGAAATCCTGCACGCCGATCACGGCGGGGTTGCCCTCGATCATCCCCGAACCCACCGTATAGGCATCGCGGTGCGGGTTCTTCGCCCGAGCTTGCTTCAGCCGCTGGACATATGGCTTGGTGTCGCGGAACTTCAGGGGATCTTCACGCACCTCCGGCTGCGGAAGCACTTCGTACCCAGCATCGAGCATCTGCTCCAGGCGGCGGTCTGCACCGATCCGGCCATGGTGGTCGCACCTCGGGCATACCTCGAGATTATCGTGATATTCCCTTGCGAAGATCATTTCCTGACATCCGGGACATTTGATCCACAATGTATCGGGCGATTCCCGCTTCGGCAGAAACGGCAGAGAATTGCGAACTTTGTTGAACCAGCTCATGTCAAACCTTTCGCGCGGCGTGGACCGCCTGCGCCAGTGATGCGGTGAGGGTGCGGAGATGTTCCGGCGCCGCCTCGCCATGTTCCGCAACCAGTTCGACCAGAGCGGAACCGACCACGACACCATCGGCAACCCGGGCTATCGCGCCCGCCTGCTCGGGCGTACGCACGCCGAAGCCGACTGCCACAGGAAGGTCAGTCGCGGACTTCAACCGGGCCACCGCATCCTCGATGCTGGCCTGCGCGGCTTGCTGCTTGCCGGTGATGCCGGCGACGGAGACGTAATACAGAAAGCCGCTAGATCCCTCCAGCACCCGTGGCAGACGCTTCGCATCAGTTGTCGGAGTGGCGAGACGGATCGGGGCGATGCCCTTGGCGCGCAATGCGGGGCCGAGCGCCTCATCCTCTTCCGGCGGTATATCGACGCAGATCACGCCATCGACGCCGGCTTCATGAGCGGCGGAGGCAAACCATTCCGGCCCGCGACGGATCATCGGGTTGGCATAGCCCATGAGTACCAGCGGTACTTCGGAATGCCGGATGCGGAACTGAGCCGCCATTTCCAAAATGTTCGCCGTGCGCGTACCCTTAGCCAGTGACCGGATATTCGCGTTCTGAATTGCGCTGCCATCCGCCATCGGATCGGTGAAGGGCATCCCGAGCTCGATCACATCCGCGCCGCCGGCGACAAGCGCATCGAGATTGGCGGCGGTATCACCGTCGCCAGCCGTCAGGAAACAGACGAGGGCGGGGTGTCCCTTCGCAAAAGCCGAAGCGAGCCGTTCGCTCAAATCTCCACTCCCAGCTTTTCAGCGACAGTGAAGATGTCCTTGTCTCCGCGCCCGCACAGATTGGCGAGGATGATGCTGTCCTTCGGCATGTCCTTGGCGCGCTTCTGCACGGCGGCAATCGCATGGCTGGGTTCCAGCGCGGGGATGATGCCCTCGGTGCGGCAGAGCAGCTGGAACGCTTGCAGCGCTTCGTCGTCGGTCACGGCGGTGTATTCGACGCGGCCACTGTCCTTCAGCCACGCATGTTCCGGGCCAATGCCGGGATAGTCCAGCCCGGCACTGATCGAATGGCCTTCCGTAATTTGCCCGTCCTCGTCCTGCAGCAGGTAGGTGCGGTTGCCATGCAGCACCCCGGGCGACCCGCCGAGCAGGGACGCTGCATGTTCGGTCCCGTCCAGCCCATGGCCCGCAGCCTCGACTCCCAGCATCTTCACGTCGCGGTCGTCGAGGAACGGATGGAACAGACCCAGGGCATTACTTCCGCCGCCGATGCAGGCGACCAGCAGATCGGGCAGGCGACCGACCCGTCCCTGCATCTGTTCGCGCGCTTCGCGTCCGATGATCGATTGGAAATCGCGCACCATCTCCGGATATGGGTGTGGCCCGGCGGCGGTGCCGATGATGTAGAATGTATCGTGCACATTCGCGACCCAGTCGCGCATGCCTTCGTTCATCGCATCCTTCAGCGTCGCAGCGCCACTGGTCACGGGCACGACTTCTGCCCCGAGCAGCTTCATGCGGAAGACATTGGGCTGCTGGCGGACGACGTCGGTCGCGCCCATGTAAATGGTGCAGGGAAGGCCGAAGCGCGCGCAGACCGTAGCCGTGGCCACGCCGTGCTGGCCCGCGCCGGTTTCGGCGATGATCCGCGTCTTGCCCATGCGGATCGCCAGCAGGATCTGCCCGATGCAATTGTTGATCTTGTGCGCGCCGGTGTGGTTGAGCTCGTCGCGCTTGAACCAGACCTGCGCGCCGCCGAGCGCCTCGGTCAGCCGTTCCGCGAAATAAAGTGGGCTGGGCCTGCCGACATAATGTTCCAGCAGATCGTCGAACTGTTCGCGAAAGGCGGGATCGGCTTGCGCGGCGCGGTATTCGCGCTCAAGATCCAGCACCAGCGGCATCAGCGTTTCGGCGACATAGCGTCCGCCATATTCGCCGAAATGGCCTGCCTCGTCCGGCTGGGCGCGGAAGGAATTGGGCGTCTCTGTCATTGGCTTGCTCATCGCCGTGCCGCTTTGCAGAAGGCGGCAATCCTGTCCACATCCTTGACGCCAGGCGCGCTCTCGACGCCCGAGGAAGTATCGACCAGCGGAGCCTTGGTGCGGCGGAGTGCGTCCGCGACATTGTCAGGTGTCAATCCGCCCGCCAGACCCCAGAACATACGCCCGCGCCATGCGGTGAGCAGGCTCCAGTCGAATGCCAGCCCCATCCCGCCCGGCAGAGCCCCTTTCGGTGTCCTGGCGTCGAACAAGATGAGGTCGGCAGCGCCTTCATACTTTTCCGCCGCCGCGACATCGTTGCTGCTGGCAACCGGCAGGGCCTTCCACACGGGAAGGCCGAAGCGCGCCTTTACCTCGGCAACGCGGGCGGGCGGCTCTGACCCATGAAGCTGTATGCCGTTGAGATCGGCTGCTTCCACCGACTCGTTCAGAAGTGTGTCGTCAGCATCGACGAACAGACCTATGCGGCGGATCCGGTCGCCTGCTCGGCGGGCCAGATCGCCTGCGACTTTGGGCGCCAGATTACGGGGAGAAGGCGGATAGAAGACGAAGCCAGCGTATTCGGCGCGGGCCTTGATGGCCGCCTCGAGCGCGTCGGGTGCCGCAATGCCGCATATCTTGATCTCTGCTGCCATCGCGGATCAGAGCCGTTCCGCGAGAGCAATCGTGTGAACAATGGCGCGGCGGCCCTGCGGCGGTGAGTGACTGACCAGAATGGTGTCAGCCGCCGGAAACGCGGCGCCGAAGTTGCGCGCGGACGACGCATAGTTTCGGACATCCGCATCGCTGAGGTTGCCGAGGGTCTGCGCATCGCTCCCCTTGATCAGGCATCCACCGAAAGCGATATTGGTGCCTTCGATCCCGACCGTGATGTTGTCGACCGTGTGACCGCCGCCGGGATAATAGATGGCAAGCGGTGCCAGTTGATGGCGCGACGGCCCCACCGCCCAACCCCGATCAAAGGTGAGCGTTCTTTCCGCTGGCAGAAGTTCCTGGGAAACTGCCTCGCTGTTGGTCAGCGGATGCGCCCAGCTGGTGATGCCCGCAGCTTTCAGCGCGCCAATGCCGCCCATCTTGTCCTGATGCGCGTGGGTGACCACGGCATCGCTGACCGGCGCTTCCAGCACCTGTTCGGCGTAATCCAGAATGTTGCGGGTCTGCGCATCGCTCCAGGCTGTATCCACCAGGATGCTGCGGCCATCAGCAATGACGATCAGCCCATTGGAGCGCACTGGCCCCATTCCGGGAAGATCGAGGGTGCTGGTATGCATGACCACATCGTCGGAAATGCGGCTGAAAACGACTTCGCCGAAGGTCTCGGAAGCATAGGTCTGGCGGGTTTCTGCGAGACGGTAGGCATCGCCCGGCATCTGATAACAAGCCGAAAGCATCGATGCCGCGGTGGCGAGGAACGCACTTTTCGCAAGCCGCTTCATCAAAGCGTCGCCTCGATATCACGAGCAGCCTGCAACGGGTCGGCAGCGCGGCTGATCGGCCGCCCGACGACGAGCACGCTGGCACCTGCATCGCGGGCCGCGCGCGGCGTCACCACGCGCTTTTGGTCAGCCCCGCCAGAAGTCGACCCGGTCGCTTCCGGACGCAGACCCGGAACGACGAAAAAACCGTCTTTCCACTCCCGGTGAACGGCGGCAATCTCATGCCCGGAGCACACGATGCCATCCAGGCCGGCCGTCCGGGCCAGTTCGGCCAGACGCAGCACTTGATCATGCGCGCTGCCCATCATTCCCGTGCGGGCCATGTCCCGTTCGTCGAGGCTGGTCAGCATGGTCACGGCAACGACTTTCGTATTCTCGCGTGCCGCGGCCTTGGCATCTTCCATCATCGCCCGGCCTCCACTGGCGTGGACGGTCACGATGGCGGGCTCCAGCACGTTCACGGCCTGCATCGCGCCTGCGACGGTGTTGGGAATGTCATGCAGTTTCAGGTCGAGAAAAATAGGCAGGCCGATCTTGGCCACCTCATGCACGCCGTGGCTGCCATGAGCGCAGAAGAACTCGAGGCCGAGCTTCAGCCCGCCCACATGCGCTTTCACCTTGCGGGCGAGATCGGTGGCAGCGCCGAGGCTGGGGAGGTCCAGCGCAAGATAGACGGGATGGCTCATTCGCTGTCCCGAGGCCGCGCGGAAATTTCGTCCTGATCGACTGTCAGGCCGTCCCTGTCATGTCGGACGGGGCGCGGAGCAGTGTCGGCATTGGGCGCGATGGGGGTGTAGCGGTCGCGCGCGGTTTCATGGTCGGTGACGACAGGCTCGTCCAGAGCAGGCGCAGCATTATCGTGGGCGGCAACCGGAACTGTGTCGTCTGTGGCTGCCGGGCGCATTTCGTTCTCCAGATGCGCAATACGGCGAGACAGTCGCCATTTGACACCGCGATGGAACAGCCACAGCGGGATGAAGCCGAGCAGGAACGAGATGATGACGATGGCGGGGATGTTGGTTTCCACCACCAGATCGCTCCAGATCTGAACCGCGACCTTCTGGTCCCAGTTCGCAAAGGAGAATAGCAGCAGGCCGAACAGCAAAAGACCCCAGGCGATGGTACGGAAAACCTGCATTCTGAACGCTCCGGTCGTTTCTATTGGCAGCGATGCTAGGCCGCTTCATTCTTTTTGGAAAGCAGGGCGTTCAGTCGAAGACCCGGGCAAAGATCGTGTCCACTTCGCGGAAATGGTAATCGAGGTCGAATTTCTCTTCCAGTTCCTTATCGGAAAGCGCGGCGGTGACCTGGCTGTCGTCCTTGAGCAATTGCAGAAGGCTGAGCCGCCCGTCGGATTCCCACACCTTCATCGCATTGCGCTGGACGATGGCATAGGCATCCTCTCGCGAGACGCCGGCTTGCGTAAGGGCCAGCAGCACGCGCTGCGAATGGACGAGGCCGCCCATCCGGTCGAGATTGGCCTGCATCCGTTCGGGATAGACCAGCAGCTTGTCCACGACACCGGTCAGGCGGGCGAGCGCGAAGTCGAGGGTGATGGTCGCGTCCGGCCCGATGAAGCGCTCGACGCTCGAATGCGAAATATCGCGCTCGTGCCAAAGGGCGACATTCTCCAGCGCCGGCAAGGCATAGGCGCGGATCATGCGCGCCTGGCCGGTCAGATTCTCCGTGAGGATCGGATTGCGCTTGTGCGGCATCGCACTCGAACCCTTCTGACCGGGCGAGAAATACTCCTCGGCTTCCAGAACCTCAGTCCTTTGCAGATGGCGAATTTCGACCGCCAGCCGTTCGATGGAACCGGCGATGACCGCCAGCGTGGCGAAGTACATGGCGTGGCGGTCGCGCGGGATCACCTGCGTGGAGACGGGTTCGACCGCGAGGCCCAGCCGCTCCGCCACATGCGCCTCGACCGCAGGGTCGATATTGGCGAAGGTCCCGACCGCACCCGATATTGCGCAGGTCGCGATTTCCGCCCGCGCATTCACCAGCCGCTGGCGGCAGCGCTTGAATTCGGCATAGGCCTGCGCCAGCTTCAACCCGAAGGTGACCGGTTCGGCATGAATGCCGTGACTGCGGCCTATGGTCGGCGTGTATTTGTGCTCTTCCGCACGGTTCTTCAGCGCGGCGAGAAGAAGGTCCAGATCCTCGAGCAGGATATCGGAAGCACGTGCCAGCTGGATCGCCAGAGTCGTGTCGAGCACGTCGGACGAGGTCATGCCCTGGTGCATGAAGCGGGCTTCCTCGCCCACCTGTTCCGAAACCCACGTCAGGAAGGCGATGACGTCGTGTTTCGTCACGGCCTCGATCGCGTCGATAGCCTCGACATCGATCACAGGGTTCGTGTTCCACCAGTCCCACAGCGCCTTGCCCGCGCTTTCCGGCACCACGCCCAATTGCCCGAGCTTCGTGGTGGCATGCGCCTCGATCTCGAACCAGATGCGATACCGGGCTTCCGCTTCCCAGATGGCGGACATTTGCGGGCGGGCGTAGCGGGGGACCATGATGTTTCCGTTCTGAACGTCGCGGAGGGTTGAAGATCGGCAGGCGCAGCGGGGCAGGCCGTGCTGCACCGTGTGCGCGGCTAAGGGTGTCTGGCTTCCAGCGCAAGAGCAACAGGCGCAGGAACGACGGCCACTGCGCCACAATATCGCCGAACAGCCAGAATTTGATAATTGTAAGGTCACCATTTTCGTGGTTGAACGGTGCTCTACAGGGGTTAAATGGAATTGGGGCACATATGGCTGGGGTTTGGCGTTACTGGGCGAGTCTGCCCGCAATTGCGATTGCCGCGCCAGCGCTGGCCGGCGAGACCGTCCGCTACGAAGATGCACCGGAATGGGTCGAACCGCAGCAGATCGTGTCGCAAGGCGATGAAAAAGGCCCTGCCGAAGTGCTGCTGGTCTGGCAGCACCGGCTGGAGGACGGGAAGGTGCAGTCCTATCGTGACCGCGCCGTGCGAATCGACAATGGCGATTCGCTGACCGCCGAGGGAACGCTGCAGCTCGAATGGATGCCCGACAAGGGCGACCTCTTCATCCATGCGCTTCAGATCCTGCGCGGTGGAGAAACGATCGACCTGCTCGCCGCCGGTGAGACCTTCGAGGTGATCAGGCGTGAGCGCGACCTCGAAAACCGTCTGCTCGACGGCGAACTCACGGCCACGCTTGCCGTACCCGGTCTGAAGCAAGGCGACGTGTTGCGACTGATCCACTCGGTCACGGTCAGCGATCAGGCAATGGGCAAGGACATGCAGGCCTATCAATATCTGCCTTCCGCGCCCTACCGGATCGGAACCGGCAAGATGGTGGCCAGCTGGCCCGCCGATCTGGATTTGAGATGGCAGTCGGGGCCGGATGCGGATCTGCCTGAGCCGGAACTTCGAAACGGCTATCGCTGGCTTCGCGCCGACTTTCCGCTGGCGAAGCGCGACCCGGTGCCCGAAGACGCGCCTTCGCGATTCAACCGTCCCAGCATGGTCCGCATGTCGACCTATGATGGCTGGCAGGATCTGTCGCGCAGCATGGCACCCCACTACATCGCGGCGGCAAAGATCGCTGCGGATGGAGAAGCGGCGGCCGAGGTGGCGCAGATCATGGCGGCGACCTCCGATCCGCTGGAGCGTGCGGCGATGGCGACGCGGGTGGTTCAGGACGAAATAAGCTATCTGCTCGACGGGCTGGACGGCGGCAACTACCTGCCGCAGGACGCCGACGATACCTGGGCGAAGCGTTACGGCGACTGCAAGGCAAAATCCGTTCTGCTGACGGCCATGCTGCGCCAGATGGGCATTGCTGCCGACCCGGTGCTGGTGACCACCGAGGGGGGCGATGCTGTGCCTGAACTGCTGCCCATGCCGGGCAATTTCGACCACATGATCGTGCGGGCGAATATCGGCGGCAAGGATTACTGGCTCGACGGAACCAGCACGGCGACGCGAATAACGAATATCGGTGAAGTGCCGGCATTCCACTACGCCTTGCCTCTCCTGGCCGAAGGTGCCGATCTGGTGCCCATGACCCAGAGGGCGCAGCCATATCCCGACAACATCGTCGACATTCGACTGGACCAGTCTGCAGGTTTCGATCTGCCGTCCGTCGTCAAAATGACGATGCACTTCGCCGGAGTAAGCAGCGCGGACATCGAGAGATTCGTCGATGCGGCAGATGAGGATGCTCGCCGCGAACTGGCCCGTACCATTGGTGCGAACAGGATGGACGGTGGACAGATCGTCTCGGTCGATCTGGACTATGACGACGAAGCGGCTGTGGGCACGTTGAACTTCGTCGGAGTGGCGCCCCCCGCCTTCGGCTATGACGGCGGCGAAATATCTTCAGACCTGAAAATCCTGACCGGCGGTGGAGAATTCACGGCTGACCGTGCCCGATCTGCGTGGCGCGACATTCCCGTGGCGACATACGGCCCGAGACGCCAGCGATGGACCATTGCGATGACCCTGCCCGACGGCGGCGCGAATTACCGCGTGGAGGGTGAGGGCAATGTCGATACCACGGCTGCCAACACCCTTTACCGCCGTACGTTCAGCCAGGATGGCGCTCTTCTGACCGTATCTGACGATGTCACCTGGATGCTCGGAGAAATCGCACCCGAGGAGATCCCTGGGCAGAAACAGGCGGTTCTGGCGCTCGCAAATGCCGACTTCCGCGTGCTTGCACCGCAAGATGTGAAATGGCGCTGGGACTATCCCGAGGCCGAACTGAGCCGCAGGCTTGCGCCCATAGCGAAGCTGCACGATCAGGCCGTGGCCGAAGCACAGGATGACGATTACAACCCGCTGCTTTCGCGGGCGCGTTTCGCGGCGACATATTTCGATTACGAAAGCGCGATGGCGGATTACGCAAGCGTGATCGAGCATGAACCGACGGCTGATCTGTACCTAGAGCGGGCACAAGCTGCCAGTGCGCTGGGTCTTCAGGAAAGCAGCCTCGCCGACCTGCGTGCAGCTTACGACCTTCAGCCCGATCTGGCCATCGGCGCCGAGGTAGCGGTGCAACTTGGCGCAATGGGCCGAACCGAGGAAGCGCTCGAGCTTCTGGATGCTCTGCCGGTGTCGCAGGAGACGCTCGACACCGTCGCCGGCTCGCGTGCCGACATTCTGGCAGAGGCTGGGCGCGAGGACGAAGGGCTGAAGATCATTGCCGAACGGGCTGCGGCGCGCGACGCTTCCGCCCAGATACTGAATACCGACTGCTGGTATCGCGGACGCTTCGCTGCGGCACTGGACAAGGCGCTGGAGGTCTGCACACGAGCCGTCGAAAGCGCGAGAAACGCAGCCGCCCCCATGGATAGCCGGGCGCTGGTGCATTACCGCCTGGGCAATCTGCCGGAGGCTCTTGCCGACCTCGACGAGGTTCTGAGGCTTGCTCCCGCTCAGGGTTCTTCGCGATACCTGCGCGGGGTGGTCCGGCTGAACAGCGGAGACAAGGGCGGCAAGGCCGACGTGGAGGCTGCATTGCGGCAATGGCCCGCTCTGCGTGACAATTTCGCCGGTTGGGGGATCAAGCCCAAGATCTGATCGCAGGCTAGGGTGCGGCGGGTCAGATAAGGCCTTTTGTGCGCAGCGACACGTACC
>NZ_JAAFZT010000022.1:99879-129948 GCF_013336795.1 Alteripontixanthobacter muriae
GTTGATGATCTGAATATCGGCGCGGCTCGGTTCGGGGTTCCCGCTCGGGTGATTGTGGACGAGGATGAGCGCGCTCGCGCCGATGTCCAGCGCCTGGCGGATCACCTCACGGGGGTGAATTGCGGCTTCGTCGATTGAACCATCCCCCACATGATGGTCCAGAACCAGGCGGTTCTGCGTGTTGAGGAACAGGACGCGGACGCGTTCGACAGTCAGATGCGCCATGTCGATGGTGAGGTAGTCGATCAGCGCCTGCCAGCTACCCAGAAACGGCTTCTGCGCGATCTCGCCGCGCGCCATGCGCCGTGCCGCCAAGGCGACGCTTTTAAGTGCTGCGGCAGTCGTGTCGCCCACGCCCTTCACCGATTGCAAGGCGCCCGGCTCGGCATTCAGAACCGCAGCGAGGCTGCCGAACCGCTTGATCAGCGCCTTGGCGACAGGTTTCGTATCGCCCTGCCTCATGCCGGCGAACAGCAGATATTCCAGGACCTCGTAGTCGGCCAGCGCTTCGGCGCCGCCGCCCAGCAGACGTTGCCGCAGGCGGGCGCGATGGCCCTTGCCGGGATGCACCGCCGATTCGTCTTCAGCTTCAGGCAATTTTTCCCCCGCCAATAATCGGCCAAAATCAACGCCTGCCATAACGCGGGCGGCACGGTCCATTGCCTTTGCAATGGCATCGGCGCAAGTGGGTGGGGCATGGCGCTGGCTGACGACGATAGGCTTGACGAAGAGGATGCTGCGCCTGCCCGGCGATCCCGGCTGGTGTGGATCCTGTGGTCATGCCTCGCCATCATCATACTGGCAGCCGCAGCGCTGGCCCTCGCGTGGTTCTCCCGCGAACAGATCGCCCGCGACCTGATCGAGGATCAGCTGGCAGCGCTGGACCTGCCTGCGACTTACGAGATCGAAAAAATTGCCGGGCGCGAACAGATATTGCGCAACATCGTCGTGGGCGATCCGGAGAGACCGGATCTGACCGTTGAACGCGTCTCAATCGCGCTGACCTACGACGGCTTCGGTTACCCCGAACTGGGCCGTATCGAACTGTTGCGACCGCGTCTGTACGGGACTTGGCGGAACGGCCAGCTTAGCTTCGGCAGTCTGGACCGTGTCCTGTTTCCGGACAGCGACGCGCCCCCCGGATTGCCGGAGATCGATCTGGCGATCCGCGACGGAAGGGCGTTGCTGGAAACCGATTACGGCAGGATTGGTCTGAAGGCGGAAGGTTCCGGCCGCCTCGACGATGGGTTTGCAGGGATACTGGCGGCGACCGCGCCAATAATTGAAGCGGCTGATTGCGATATCGCAGATGCCACGGCTTTCGGCCGGATCAGATCGACCGGGGCCGGCCTGACCTTCAACGGCCCTGTACGCTTTGCCGCAATTGATTGTCCGTCGCAGGCGCTCAGCCTTACAGACGCGACGTTACGGACAGAACTTTCGACGGACGAGGCCTTCGACCAGTTCAGCGTCATGACCCGAATCGCGGCCGGGCGAGGGCGCTATGATGCGACTTCCCTCAACGGCCTGACCGGAACCGTTCGAGCGGATCTGAGCGGTGGTCGTGTAACTTCGAGTTACGCGCTGGCGGCCCGCGGAACGCAAACAGGGCAGATCCGCGCCGCATTGCTGACGGCAGAAGGAACGGTTCGCGCCAGCGATGGCTTCGCTCAGGTCGAGGCGAATGCCGATATCGAGGCAAACGGCATTCGGCCCGGCGATTCGCTGGACAGGATCATTGCCGATCTGAGCGCGCAGACCAGTGACACGCTGATCAGCCCGCTTCTTCGCAAATTACGCGGCGCTCTCGCCGAAGCAGCACCAGGCAGCAGGCTCGCCGCCTCCGCCATCCTTCGTCAGAACGACGAGCGCACCACCATCATCGTGCCCGAGGCTCGCCTGCGTGCGGGGAGCGGTGCCACTCTGCTGCAAGTATCCAGCGCGCAGCTGCGGACCAACCCAAATGGCAGGGCGCTGTTCTCGGGCAATTTCGCTACGAGCGGCCCGGGCATACCGTCCATCGCCGGCCGCACGGAGCGAGGCGAAAGTGGCGGCCTCGTGCTGCGGCTGGCGATGCGCGAATATGCCGCTGGCTCGTCCCGCCTCGCCCTGCCGCAATTCGAAATCCGGCAGGCAGCGGACGGAGCTTTGCGATTTTCCGGCAGGGCAGAGGCTTCCGGACCCTTGCCGGGCGGGTTCGTGCGCGATCTGGCCTTGCCGGTCGACGGCACCTATTCTGCCGCCGGCAGATTGGCTTTGTGGCGTAATTGCACCGATGTCCGTTTCGATCAGCTGCAATATGCCAATCTGACGGTGCAGGGCAGGGCGATCACCCTCTGCCCAAAAAATGGATCGCCCATCTTGAGTGGCGGCGACGGTGATCTGCAAATTGCGGCAAGAGCACCTTCGCTGAATGTTTCGGGCAGCCTCGGGTCGACGCCGATCACCCTCAGCAGCGGCGCGCTGAGCTTCGCTTTTCCCGGCGTGCTGGACATCGTGAACGTGAATGCCACCATCGGTCCGGAAGCGACCGCGACCCTGTTTCGCATCAGCGGTCTGCAGGCGCGGCTGGAAACGGAAGGCGGCATCGGCGGGACATTCGACGATGCCGACGTGACGATCGCGAACGTGCCTCTCGACCTTCTCGGCACCAGCGGAGACTGGCGCTATGCGGGCGGCGCTCTTTCGCTCGATAATGCAGGGTTCGTGTTGCAGGACCGGGCCGAACCCGACAGATTCGAGCCGCTGGATGCGCGGAATGCGACACTGACGCTGCGCGCGAATCGCATTGTCGCGGCAGCGGACCTTTTCAGCCCTGCGAGCGATCGCCTCGTCACCGAAGTGGCGCTCGAACATGATCTTTCGGATGGCACCGGCTTTGCCGATCTGACGGTTCCGGGCATTGTCTTCGACGAGGATTTGCAACCGTACCAACTAAGCCGCCTTGCGCTTGGCGTCGTAGCCAATACACGCGGCGTGGTGACCGGTACGGGGCGTCTCGACTGGAATGGCGAAGGCGTGCGCAGCACCGGAGCGTTTTCCTCGGAAGCGCTCGATTTCGCGGCTGCATTCGGCCCGGTGCAGGGTGCATCGGGCACGGTGGTGTTCTCCGACCTGCTCGGCCTGACCACCGCTCCCAACCAGCGCATATCGGTGCAATCGGTAAATCCCGGGATCGAAGTGACCGGCGGCACCGTGTCCTTCGGTTTGCGCGACGGACAGGTTCTGACAGTCGAAGGCGCAAGCTGGCCCTTCCTCGGCGGCACTCTTACTCTTGCCGAAGTGGACCTGAACCTCGGTATTTCGGAGGAGCGGCGGTACATCTTCGACATCACCGGCCTCAGTGCCGCGCGCTTCGTCGAGAATTTCGGACTGGAAAACATCGCTGCGCGCGGCACGTTCGACGGGCGAATTCCGGTCATTTTCGATGCGGCAGGAAATGGGCGAATCGAGGGCGGCTTGCTCGTATCCCGTCCGCCGGGCGGCACGATTTCCTACGTCGGCGAACTGACATATGAAGACCTTTCGCCGATGGCGAACTTCGCCTTCGATGCCTTGAGGGCGATCGACTATTCGGAAATGCGGATCGCGATGGATGGTGAACTAACCGGCGAACTGGTGACCCGCGTCCGCTTCGACGGCGTGACCCAGGGCGAGGGGACGCGAAGCAATTTTATCACCCGGCGCATCGCCGAACTGCCGCTGCGCTTCAACATCAACATTCGTGCGCCTTTCTATCAGCTCATTACCACGATCCGATCCATCTACGACCCCGAATTTGTTCGTGATCCGCGCGAACTCGGTTTGCTGTCGGACGATGGCGAACGGCTGAAGGCAGAAACGGTGAACCCGCCGCCCGCCGAGGACGGTCCCGATCTGATCCCCGAGATTACGCCCGACGATATTCAGCCCACAGAAAGCGAGAAACTGCCATGAGGCTCAACAAACCGACAGCAGGGCTGCGGCCAAAAGCCGTTCCCATCGTCGCTGCCACTGCAATGGCGCTCACCCTTGCTGGATGCATATCGGTCAACGCGCCTGAAGAGCCGATCGTGATCGAGTTGAATATAAATATCAGGCAGGAAGTGATATACAGGCTTGCTGCCGATGCCGGCACGACGATCGACGAGAATGCGGATATCTTCTGATCCTGCGCCGCAGCAGCCGCAAATTGAACTGGATGTGATTGCCATGACCCTATCTGACCTTCGCCGCTCATTCGCCCGTAATCTGTTCGGCGGGATGGTCGCTTGCGCGATGCTGGCCGGTCCGGTGGCAGGCACGGCGCATGCCCAGGCCCGCGACCCTGCTTACGATGCTGCCCGCAGCGCCGGAAAGGTCGGCGAAAAGATGGACGGCTACCTTGGCATCGTCGGGCAGGAAAGCGCGGAACTGCGCCGCGTCGTGAACGACATCAACATCAAGCGTCGTGCGTTATACGCGCAGCGCGCGCAGGCGGCGAATGCCACTCTGCAGGAATATGCGCTGACTGCCGGGTGCCTCGCCATTCTGCGCACGGCGCCAGGCGAGAAATATCAGGCGCCGGACGGCAGCTGGCAGACGCGCACGTCGCAGCCGCCCATGCGGGATAGCCGCTGTCCCGCCTGATACATGAAGGAGTGATATCTCGGTGCCGCTCCTGCTTGAGGCCGGGGGCGGTATTTTGCTGCCCAGCCCAAGCTGCGGCCGCTCTGCAAACACTCTATCCGGGAGCGTGCTGCAGTTGACTCGCCATGCTGCGCCGCCTAAGGGGACCGCGCCCTCGGCGGGCCGTTTTCGCCTGTGCCGGTTCTCTTGCGTTAAGGTTGGCGTTGCCCAGCTTGCAATGTAAGGAACAGGCATGAGCGACGACAAGCCTGCCCGGGAACCCATAGTCGAGGATGCGCGGATCGACGCGCTCGAAGCGCGGCTGAAAGTCGCACGAGAGCGCGAAGAGGAGCGCAACCGGCCAAAGGCCTCGGTTGCCGATGCGAATTATCGCAGCGGGAACAGGGTGCTGGCGGATCTTCTAGGCGGGATTCTCGGTGGTTTGGTTATTGGCTGGGTCATTGATTACTTCGCCGGAACCACGCCTTGGGGTCTGTTGGTGATGCTGTTCCTCGGAATAGTGGTTGCCTTCAGGAATATCATCACGGCGGCGAACCGACCGCCCGAAGACCCTCGCTGACGCGAGAGTCGGGGCCCTGATAAACAAACAAAGTCCCATGGGGCGTTAAGGACCTTCAAGCGTGGCAGCCCAGCAGGCCAGTGTCGACCCGATGCACCAGTTCACCATCGAACCGCTAGCCGGTGCGAGTAATTGGGAACTGGCAGGGTACAATATCGCCTTCACCAACTCGGCGCTCTGGATGGCGATCACCGCCATCGTGCTGACGGTGTTCGTCCTCGGCGGTCTCCGCCGTGAACTGGTGCCCGGGCGCTGGCAGATGGCGGTGGAAAGCTTCACCGGCTTCGTCGACGACATGCTGGAAGCGAATATAGGCAAGGCAGGGCGCAAGTACCTGCCCTATGTCTTCTCGCTCTTCATGTTCATCCTGTTCGCGAATATTCTGGGCCTTCTGCCGCTCGGGGTGATCGGCTTGCACCCATTTACCTTCACCAGCCACTTTACCGTGACGGGGATCTTTGCGATCATCTCGTTCTCGATCGTGCTGATCGTCGGTTTCGCGAAGCACGGCTTCCACTTCTTCTCGCTGTTCGTACCTGCGGGCACGCCGCTTCCGATGATCCCGCTGATTTTCATTATCGAGCTGGTCAGCTTCATGGTGCGGCCTTTCAGCCTTGGCCTGCGACTGTTCGTTGCCATGATGGCCGGGCACGTCCTGCTCGAGGTTCTGTCCAGCTTCGTCATTTCCGGTGCCAATGCAGGCATCGGCACCGGCATTTTCGTGGGCGGCGCAACCTTTATCCTGATGATCGGTATCTGTGCACTCGAACTGCTGGTCGCCGGGGTCCAGGCCTATGTTTTCGCCTTGCTGACCGCATTGTACATCAATGACGCGGAAAATCTTCACTAAGCCCATCTTTTTCGACAACACGATATCTTACAAAGGAGTTTTTCAAATGGACGCAGAAAGCGCACGCATGCTCGGTGCCGGTCTCGCTGCTGTGGGTGCCGGTCTGGCCTCGCTCGGCGTGGGTAACGTCTTTGCCAAGTACCTGGAAGGCGCGCTGCGCAATCCGGGTGCGGCCGACGGTCAGCAGGGCCGTCTGTTCATCGGCTTCGCCGCCGCAGAACTTCTCGGCCTTCTGGCCTTCGTCGTCGCGATGATCCTGATCTTCGTCGCCTGATCTGACGAACTGAAACTGCCGGCCGGGACACAGCGCCCGGCCGGACCTATTTTCCTCCTCAACCGCCGGGACCGGATCCGATGCCTCAGATTGCCCAGCTTGCAGAAACCTACTCCAGCCAGATTTTCTGGTTGCTGGTGATCTTCGGGCTCGTATTCTTCGTTATCGGGCGAGGCATGGTGCCGAAGGTGGTCGAAACTGTCGGTCAGCGCGACGCGCAGATCACCAGCGACCTGGCTGCGGCCCAGTCCGCCCGCGACCGGGCCGATGAGGAGGAGGCGGCCTGGCGCATGCGCGAGAACGAAAATCGTGCTGCCGCTCAGGCCATCATCGCCGATGCAAAGGCTGATGGCGCCTCCCGAAACGAGGCACGCCTTGCAGAAGCGCAAGCACGCATTGACCGGGAAACGGATGAGGCTGAGCAGCGTATCGCGCATTCACGCCGCAGTGCGCTGGAAGAGATCGAAGCCGTGGCCGCCGACGCCACGCAGGACATTGTCCGCAGGCTCGCAGGGCTCGACATCGACGATGTCGCGGCTCGCTCCGCGGTCAAGGGAGCGATGAATCATGGCTGATACCCCAGGGATCATTGCCGATTACGACAACGAACCCGTGGGCGCCGTCGTGGACCCGGGACAGGCCGGCGTGCATATCGAGCCGGAACTGTGGGGCTTGGCTCCATACCAGATCGTCGCATTCGCCATGCTTGCGCTCATTCTCATCATGATCTGGAAGAAGGTTCCGGCCCTGATAGTAGGCGGCCTCGACGCCAAGATCGCTGCCATTCGTGATCAGCTGGATGAAGCTAAGCGCCTCCGCGCGGAAGCCGAAGCACTGCGCGATGAATATTCGGCAAAGATCGCCGGGGCCGAGCAGGACGCCGGAGCGATGCTGGAAAGCGCGCGCAACGAAGCCGCGATGATCATCGAGCGAGCCGAAGCGGATGGTCGCGAGATGGTGGCCCGCCGCGAACGGATGGCTCAGGACAAGATTGCCGCAGCCGAACGTGAGGCTGTGGACGAAGTGCGTGCCCGTGCAGCAAGCGCTGCCGCCGGTGCGTCGCGCCGCCTTATCGCCGAACGCCACACTGCGGATGCTGACCGGATGCTGGCCGACGAGATGATCGCCAACATCTGATCTAGGAATCGGTTCTCGCCAAATGTGCGGAACCGATCAGCGGGTTTGGGCGCTCTCCTTTGAAAGAAGGAGATACATTTTGGCTCGTACACCCCCCCTTTCCGCCATTGCCATCAATTGTTCGCTGAAGAAGTCGAGCGATGAGAAAAGCTCGACCGACGTCATGATTGGCGTGTTGCAGGAACAGTTCGCATCCTTCGACGTGCCGGTCACGGAAACCATCCGCATCGCAGACTTCAACGTGTTGCCAGGCGTCACCTCTGACGAGGGCGAGGGAGACGATTGGCCGGCGATCCGCGAGAAGATTTTGGCTCACGACATCCTGATCTTCGGCGGTCCCGTTTGGATGGGTCAGCTAGGGTCCATTGGCAAGCGTGTACTCGAACGCATGGATGCCTTTTTGGGCGAAACAGACGATTGCGGCCGCATGCCGAGCTTTGGGAAAGTGGCAGTCGCAGCCGTAGTCGGCAATGAAGACGGCGCTCATTGGCTTTCGGCGCAGCTGTACCAGTCGCTGAGCGATACGGGCTGGACGATTCCGCCTGCCGCCGTCAGCTATTGGGTGGGCGAGGCGATGGGCAGCACCGACTTCAAGGATCTGGACAAAACGCCGGAGAAGGTCGTCGAAACTGCCAAAATGGCGGCTTCCAACGCCGCGCATCTGGCAGGGCTGCTCAAGTCCGAAACCTATCCCGGCGCAGGCGGCTAACCGGCGAATTTGTCCTTCGCCTGCCGGAGGGCGGCAAAAGTCTCGTGAGAGGCCGTGCCGCCCCAACGAGCCTTCATTTCCGGCTCGTCGGCCCGCAGGAACGGGTTTGTCTCAAGCTCACGCCTCAGCAGGGTCGGAACAGTTGCCTTGCCCAGCGTCCGCTTGTCTCGAATTTCGGCAGCATAGTCCTGCAGATGCTGATTGCCTGGATCGGCATGGAGAGCGAATTTGGCATTGGCCGCAGTATATTCATGCGCGCAGTATAACATTGTTTCTGCCGGCAGAGCCTTGATCCGCTGCAGACTGGTCCAGAACTGTTCCGGAGTTCCCTCGAACATCCGTCCGCAGCCTAACGCAAAAACCGAATCTCCCACGAACGCCACGCCCGCTTTCGGCAGATGATAGGCGACATGACCTGACGTATGCCCGCCAACATCCATGACCGTCGCTTCGTAATGACCGATGGTGACGCTGTCCCCCTCGCTGACGGTGCGGTCGATCCCCGCTATCCTGTCCTTCTCACCTTCCGGAGCGATAACCCTGCAGCCGGTAGCGGCCTTAATTGCCTCATTCCCGCCCGCGTGGTCCGGGTGCCAATGCGTGTTCCAGATCTGCGTGATGGTCCAGCCCTTCGCATCGGCCTCGCGCAAGATCACTTCCGCTTCGGGCGTATCGATGCACACTGTCTCGCCGCTGTCGGGGTCATGGACGAGGAAGCCGTAATTGTCGGACAGGCACGGGAACTGGTGGATCTCTAGCATGGCTGCATAGTAACGCCGTTCCTCTCAACGCGAAAGGCCCGCCTGCTCCAGGGAGCAAGCGGGCCTTTCCTCATGTCATCGGCAGTGATGCCGATCGCCGCTTAGCCGTCGGACTTCTTCAGCGCTTCGCCGAGAATGTCGCCGAGCGATGCGCCCGATGCGGACGAGCCGTACTGTTCGACAGCCTGCTTCTCTTCCGAGATCTGGTAGGCCTTGATCGAGAAGTTGGGCTTCTTCGAACGGTCGAAACCGGTGACCATGGCATCGACCTTCTGTCCGGTCTGGAACCGGTCGGGGCGCTGCTCGTCACGGTCGCGGCCGAGGTCCGAACGCTTGATGAAGCCGGTCGCGCCGTCTTCGCCGACCTGGACTTCCAGGCCGCCATCGCGCACTTCGAGCACGGTGACGGTGACGATGCTGCCACGGCGCAGGGCATCGCCGGTCGCGCCTTCGGCGGACGGTGCACCCTTTTCAAGCTGCTTCATGCCGAGGCTGATGCGTTCCTTGTCGGTGTCGACATCCAGAACGACGGCTTCGACCTGCTCGCCCTTGCGGTGAAGAGCCAGCGCGTCTTCGCCCGAAATGCCCCAAGCGATGTCGGACATGTGGACCATGCCATCGACGTCGCCGTCCAGTCCGATGAACAGACCGAATTCGGTGGCATTCTTGACTTCACCAGAAACCTTGGAGCCAACCGGATGTGCGTCGGCAAATTCTTCCCAGGGGTTGCCCTGAGCCTGCTTGAGGCCGAGCGAGATGCGGCGCTTGTCCGAATCGACTTCGAGAACAACCACATCGACTTCCTGCGAGGTCGAGACGATCTTGCCGGGGTGCACGTTCTTCTTGGTCCAGCTCATTTCGGAGACATGGACCAGGCCTTCGATGCCGGCTTCCAGTTCCACGAATGCGCCATATTCGGTGATGTTGGTCACATTGCCCGACAGCTTCATGCCGACCGGATACTTGGCCGAGACACCATCCCACGGATCGCTTTCCAGCTGCTTCATGCCGAGGCTGATGCGCTGCGTTTCAGCATTGATGCGGATGATCTGGACCGTGACTGTGTCACCGATGTTGATGATCTCGCTGGGGTGATTGACGCGCTTGTAGCTCATGTCGGTGACATGCAGCAGGCCGTCGATGCCGCCCAGATCCACGAAAGCACCGTAATCGGTGATGTTCTTGACCACGCCGTCGATCACCTGACCTTCGGCAAGATCATTGATCAGTTCGCTGCGCTGTTCGGCGCGGGTTTCTTCCAGAACGGCACGGCGCGAAACGACGATGTTGCCGCGGCGGCGATCCATCTTGAGGATCTGGAAAGGCTGCGGCATGTCCATCAGCGGGGTCACGTCGCGCACGGGGCGGATGTCGACCTGGCTGCCGGGCAGGAAGGCCACGGCGCCATCAAGATCGACGGTGAAGCCACCCTTTACGCGGCCGAAGATACGGCCATCGACGCGCTTGCCTTCGCCGAATTCGCTTTCCAGCTTGTCCCAGGCGGCTTCGCGGCGGGCGCGGTCGCGGCTGAGCATCGCTTCACCATCGGCATTTTCGACGCGGTCGACATAGACTTCGACTTCATCGCCGACCGACAGGCCGTGATCGTCTTCGCCGCGCATGAATTCCTTGAGGTCGATGCGGCCTTCGCTCTTGAGGCCCACGTCGATGGTGGCAGCGCCGCCTTCAATGGCGGTGACGGTGCCCTTGACGACGCGGCCTTCGAAGCCGCCGTCATCGGCATTGCCGAGTTGTTCGTTAAGGAGCGCTTCGAAATCGGAGCGCGTGGGGTTGGCGGTAGATGCCATGTTGGTGTTGATCCTGACTTCACGTTTTGTCCGGCCAGGCGGTTGTATCCGCCGGTCTTGTTGGCCGATCTCCCTGCCGGGCCGAATGCCGCGAGAGGGGTTTGACAAACCGGGGCTGGCGAGGGCGGAACGGGCCGGTTCGGCAGGCGGTGAAGCGCCTTTTGCGAAAACCTGTCATGCTCGAAAGCTGCCTTCGACCATAACCATTCGGTATGTCGAACGGGCGGGCGCATAGCCTGCATGGCTCATGATAGCAAGTAAAACGCGCCATTCGAACGCATAGTCTTCGTCAGCGAGTGCGGGAGTGCTCGACCGCCGATATGGCCTCCGCGATTGCCTCATCCTTGCCGAGCGCTGTGGTATCGAGAACCAAAGCGTCGGGGGCCGGGACCAAGGGCGCTTCCTTGCGGTTGCGGTCGCGTTCGTCCCGGCGGCGCAGGTCGCTTTCTATGTCGTCCAGGGTTACCTCCACCCCGCTATCGCGCATTTCGAGATAGCGGCGATGCGCGCGCGCTTCGACACTGGCGGTCACGAACAGCTTTACCTCGGCCTCCGGCGCGATGATTGTTCCGATGTCGCGCCCGTCCAGCACTGCGCCGCCGTCCTGCGTGGCGAATTCGCGCTGCCGGTCGAAAAGCGCGCTGCGCACCGCTGGATGAATAGAGACTCGGCTGGCAAGGGCACCTGTCGCCTCGCGGCGAAGCTCCGGGTTCTGCAGAAGGTCATCGGCAAATTTCACGGCTACCAGTGCATCAGCCTCGCAATCGGCATCGCCGCCATTTGCCGCGACCTGCCAGCCGACCGCACGGTATAGCAGACCGGTGTCGAGATGCGGCAGGCCGAAATGAGCGGCAATCGCCTTGGCTATGGTACCCTTGCCCGAAGCGGTAGGGCCGTCGACTGCGATGATCATGGGCTTTCGGTCCTGTTCCGGCGCTTCGTGCGGAATGCCTTCACCAGCCCCCAAATTGCCACGCTGGCCCAGACACCTTCCAGAACGAGGGAAGGCAGGTTGGTATTCACCAGCAGCGACAAGGCGAGCAGGGCGGCACCGACGAGGTTGGTGGCATGCAGAATGAAAGGATTGGGCTGCTTCGCCGCGGTGACATAGGCGTAAGCTGCCACGATGAGCACCATGCCCGCGAAGCCGACGATGTTTGCAAGGTCGGAATGCATGATCGGAATTGGTGTCATGCCGTGCTGCCCTGGCTCGTTGCCTGGTTGAGCAGCGGCATGAAAGTGGGGAAGCTGGTGGCGATCGGGCGCGTATCGTCGATTGCGACTCCGTTGCGGCTGAAGAGTCCCGCCACTGCCATGCTCATTGCGATCCGGTGGTCGAGATGGGTGACGCAAGGCTCACCGTCTGCCGGAGTGCCGCGCAGGGGTTCGCCGCCGGTGCCGTCGATCGTCAGGCCATCGGGTGTTTCGGCCACATCAGCCCCGGCAATCTTGAGTGCTGCCGCCATGACCGAGAGCCTGTCCGATTCCTTGACCCGCAGTTCCTCCAGCCCGCTCGTGATCGTACGCCCTTGCGCCACCGATGCCGCGACGAACAGGGCCGGGAATTCATCGATCATCGAAGGAGCGAGGGCAGGGTCGACGCTGGTGCCCCGTAGCGCCGAATGGCGGACGCGAAGATCGGCCACCGGTTCGCCTCCGACCTCCCGCCGGTTCAGTTCCTCTATCGATCCGCCCATGCTCCGGAGTACGGTTATGAGGCCGGTGCGGGTGTCGTTCATACCGACATTGCCGATCGTCAAATCGCTGCCGGCGACGATAAGGGCGGCGACGATGAAGAACGCTGCCGAGGATGGATCACCGGGAACTTCCAGCGACTGCGGCGCCAGATCGCATTCACCCTGCAGACGAATGATGCGCTCGCCGTTCTCTTCGGTAATTTCGATAGGCGCACCGAATCCCCGCAGCATTCTTTCGGTATGGTCGCGCGTGGGGACGGGTTCGACAATCGTGGTGACGCCTGGCGTGTTCAGCCCGGCCAGCAGGATCGCGCTTTTGACCTGTGCGCTGGCGACCGGCAGTCGATAGCGGATCGGCACTGCGGGGCAGAGGCCGCGCATCATGATCGGCAGGGTCGTGCCGGGGCTGACGGTGAAATCGGCGCCCATGGCCGAGAGCGGCGCGGTCACCCGCTCCATGGGGCGCCGTGACAGGCTGGAATCGCCGATGAAGGTCGCACTGATGCCGTGGCTTGCGACCAGCCCCATCAGCAGCCGCGTGGAGGTCCCGCTGTTCCCCATGTCGAGCGCGCCGGCAGGCTGGAGCAATCCGCCCACGCCCACACCATGGACGCGCCATTCGCCATCGCTCTGCCGCTCGATCGTGGCCCCCATGGCCCGCAGGGCTCCGGCGGTGGCGAGCACGTCTTCTCCTTCGAGCATACCGGAGATGCGGCTTTCGCCTATCGCGAGAGCTGCGAAAATCAGCGCGCGGTGGCTGATCGACTTGTCGCCCGGCACACAAATCTCTCCGCGCAACGACCCAGCGGGCGCAAAGCGGTGCGGCGTGGGCAATTGAGGAAAGGCAGACAAGTGAGCGGCTTTCGGACAAGCAGAGGGTGGTGCAGCGCGCGGGTGCAGGGCGGGAACGCGCGGCTTTTGACAGGGGGCGGCCCCTATGGCAAGGCGCGCCGGCGCCCGATGGCTGCACCGGCGGCGATGCCTCTCCGGTCCGCAGCCTAAGGGTTTCCTGCTGACTGGCACGGTTGTCCTTGACTGCGGACGGCTTCGCGCCACATCGGGATCTTACAAATTACTGCCCGCCGTCTTTGCGGGCTTACCTATCGAGGAAATGCAATGGTCAAGCCTGAATGGGGTACGAAGCGTACGTGCCCGAAATGCGGCACCCGCTTCTACGATCTCGGCAATGACGAGCCTGTAAAGTGCATCGAATGCGGCGAGGACTGGAACCCCGAGCCGGTTCTGAAGTCCAAGCAGCCGATCCCGTTCGAGGATACGGAAAAGAAGAAGGACGAGGATACCGAATCCGATACGGATCTCGCCGATGACGATCTGGACGATATCGACGAGGACGATGATTCGCCGGACAATGATGTCGATCTCGGCGGCGATGACGATCTTGGTGTCAGCAAGGGCAAGGGTGACGACGAGGAACCCGAAAGCTGATTTCGCCAATCGGGTGGTCCGTTGCATGGCCAGTCCGGAATGCGGAGGCGAAAAAGAGCCTTGCCATTCCGGCCCGCCGGCCATAAACGGCCCATCCAGTCAGCGCCCGGCGGCTTCAACGCAGGTCGGGCACGGACGAATGGGGCCTTAGCTCAGCTGGGAGAGCGCCTGCATGGCATGCAGGAGGTCAGCGGTTCGATCCCGCTAGGCTCCACCATCATTTTCGTGTTATGAAGGTGATGGTTACAGATTGCAGCCGGCCAGATGGCCGCGCGCCAGCCGACGAGGTTTCGTCCGCTGGCGTTTTTGGCGTTTTGCGCCGCATGGGCCGGGTCGGCCGGAAGGGCCGATCAGGCCGGACGGGAGTGTAAGCGATGTTCGATTCCCTTTCCGATCGCCTTGGCGGCGTTTTCGACAAGTTGCGCGGGCGCGGTGCGCTTCGTGAAGAGGACGTCCGCGCTGCCATGCGCGAAGTGCGCATTGCCTTGCTGGAGGCTGATGTCGCCTTGCCTGTCGTGCGCCGCTTCATCGATGCGGTGACGGAAAAGGCCATCGGCCAGGACGTGCTGAAATCGGTCACGCCCGGCCAGCAGGTCGTCAAGATCGTCAATGACGAACTGGTCGAGATGCTCGGCGGCGAAGGCCACGTCGATCTGATGCTCGAGGCGAAGCCGCCGGTCGTCATCATGATGGTCGGCCTGCAGGGGTCGGGCAAGACGACCACCACGGCCAAGCTGGCGAAGTATATTCGCGAGAAGCATGGCAAGAAGGCGCTGATGGCGTCGCTGGACGTCAATCGCCCCGCCGCGCAGGAACAGCTGGCAGTGCTGGGCGAACAGACCGGCGTCGCGACACTGCCGATCGTCGTGGGTCAGCAACCGGTAGATATTGCGCGACGCGCCCTCGAATCGGCCAAATTGCAGGCGGCGGACGTGCTGCTGCTGGACACGGCAGGCCGTCTGCATGTCGACGAAGCGTTGATGGCGGAGATGAAGGCGGTGTCCGCTGTCTCCACGCCGACGGAAACGCTGCTGGTGGTCGATTCGCTCACCGGTCAGGACGCTGTGAACGTCGCGCAGAATTTCTCGGGCGAGGTCGACCTTACCGGCGTCATCCTGACCCGGATGGACGGCGATGCGCGCGGCGGTGCCGCCCTGTCCATGCGGGCCGTAACAGGTAGGCCGATCAAGTTTGCCGGTACGGGCGAGAAGCTTGATGCGCTCGAGGCCTTCCACCCCAGCCGGGTTGCCAATCGCATCCTTGGCATGGGCGATGTCGTCAGCCTGGTCGAACGCGCTGCCACGGCGGTCAAGGCGGAAGAGGCCGAGGAACTCGCCCGCCGCATGTCGAAGGGGCAGTTCGACCTCAACGATCTGCGCACCCAGCTTCGCCAGATGCAGAACATGGGCGGTCTGGGCATGCTTGCCGGAATGATGCCGGGCATGAAGAAGGCCAAGGCCGCCCTGCAGCAGAGCGGTATGGACGACAAGGTGCTCGTGCATATGGATGCGCTCATCGGGTCGATGACCGCGAAAGAGCGTGCCAATCCCGCGATATTGAACGCCAAGCGCAAGCGCCGCGTGGCCGCAGGTTCTGGCCTTCAGGTGCAGGATCTGAACCGTTTGCTCAAGATGCATCAGGAAATGAGCAAGGCGATGAAGCAGATCCGCAAGATGGGCGGGTTGAAGGGCCTTGGCGCGCTGTTCGGCAAGGGCGGGATGGGCGCAGCGATGCCCGGTCTCGGCGGGCCGGGAGGCGGCGGTTTGCCGGGCCTCGGTGGCCCTGGCGGCGGCGATATTCCGCCTGAACTTCAAAATCTTTTGAACAACAAGAACAAGTAAATTCAGTTATCTCATTCAGAAAGGTATAATCCATGGCAATTGCAATCCGTCTTTCCCGCGGTGGCGCGAAGAAGCGCCCCTATTACCGTATCGTCGCTGCCGACAACCGTGCGCCGCGCGACGGCAAGTATCTCGAGCAGATCGGCACCTATAATCCGCTGCTGGCCAAGGATGACGAGAAGCGCGTTCAGCTGAACGAAGACCGTGCCCGCTACTGGCTCGGCGTCGGGGCGCAGCCCAGCGACCGCGTGCTGCGTTTCCTCGATGCTGCCGGCATTCGTGAGCGTGACGCCCGGAGCAACCCCAACAAGGGCAAGCCGGGCGAAAAGGCGACGGAACGTGCCGAAGAACGCGCCACCAAGGCTGCCGAAGCCGCTGAAGCGCTGAAGGCTGCCGAAGAAGAAGCCAAGAACGCTCCCGCCAAGGAAGAGGAAGCTCCGGCCGAAACCGCAGCCGATACGACCGCTGGCGAAGAGAACGCCGCTGTCGAGACCGCCGAAACGGCGGACGAAGCCAAGACGGAAGGCTGAACGCCTTGTCACGAAACGAGCCCGTGATGCTGGCCGCCGTAACCGGCGCGCATGGCATCACGGGCGAGGTTCGCCTGAAGCTGTTCGGTGAAGGCGTGGAGAGTCTCAAGGCTTTCCGCGCCTTCAACGCTGGTGCATTGACGCTGAAGAAGATCCGCAGCGACAACAAGGGCGGGGCGGTCGCCCGCTTTGCCGAAGTGACTGATCGCAATGGCGCCGAGGCCTTGCGCGGAACGGTCCTGACAGTACCGCGCGAAGAAATGCCCGCACTGGACGAGGGCGAATATTACCACGCCGATCTGCTCGGCCTTCCCGTGCAGACGCCGGATGGCGCTGCTATTGGCGCTGTCGTGGCGGTGGAGAACTTCGGCGCGACGGACATCGTCGAGGTGGAGCGCCCGGGCGGTAAGCGCTTCATGGTGCCGATGACCGCCGAAGCTATACCGTCTTGGGATAGCGAGCGGCTGGTGATCGATACGGCTTACGCTGACGCGGACTAACCGCCGCTCAACGATAGAGCGTGTATTTGTCGGCAAGGTAGTTCCGGATCGTGGTTGCGGCGACACCCGCCGCGCCCATGGCATGGCTGATCTGGTCCAGACCTTTCACGACATCGCCCGCAGCGAACAAGCCCTCCACGCTGGTGCGCTGATGTTCATCGACGTCCAGGCATCCGTCCTCCGATGCCTTCACGCCGACTTCGACCGCCAGTTCGGACCGGATGTGAGAGCCCAGCGCCGGATAGACGCTGTCGAAACTCAGCATACCCTCGGCGGTTTCGACAGCCAGCCTGCCCCCTTCGATCGCGTAGCTGCCACATGGGCCTGATTTCCGAACGATACCTGCTTCATCCAGCTTTGCGTTGCAGGACTTGTCGAGATCGTGCTCGCCATCAGGTGAAATCAGGGTAAGGTCGCTGGTGTAACCGCGCAGGAACAGCGCCTCCGCCGTGCCGTGATCGCCCGTGCCGATGATTGCAACCTTCTGGTCCGTCACCTCATATCCATCGCAGATCGGGCAATAACGCAGCAGTCCTCGTTCCAGCGCCGCATCGTGCAGATCGTTTGGCATCCCGGGCGGATGATGATTGAAAACGCCGGTCGCGATCAGCACGGTTCGGGTTTTCACGGTGCGTTCCTCGGTCGTGACTTCGAAGAGATCGCCAACTTTTTTGAGGTTTTCAACGCGCTTTTCCTCGTGAACAGCGCCGAATTCGGCCGCCTGCTCCTGCATCAGCGCCAGCAGGGCAGTGCCCTTGATGCCGCCGGGAAAGCCGGCATGGTTGTGCGTCCGTGGGATCAGCGCCGCGCGCGATGTTCCGCAATCGAACATGCGGATGGAAAGGTGGAACCGCGCCAGATAGATTGCCGCCGTCAATCCCGCCGGACCGGCGCCGATGATGACGCAATCGTCCACTTCGCCGTAACGCGTTTCGCCTTCACCGTTCAATTTCACGCTCATGAACTTGCCAAATCCCTTTCCTGCGGGCCATGGCGTGCCCATGTCCTTTGCCGCAACCGTTCTAACGCTCTACCCGGAAATGTTCCCCGGTCCTCTCGGCCATTCGCTTGCCGGTCGGGCGCTGGAGGATGGGCGCTGGACGATCGATACAGTGCAGATCCGCGATTTCGCAAGCGACCGGCACCGCACTGTCGACGATACGCCAGCAGGTGGCGGCGCGGGCATGGTGCTGAAAGCGGACGTGCTCGGCGCGGCAATTGACCATGCCATGCAGCGGCAACCGGATGCGCCGGTCCTCGCCATGACGCCCCGGGGGCAGCCGATTACCCAGAAAAGAATTCGCTCGCTGGTGCAGGGGCCGGGGGTGACGTTACTCTGCGGTCGGTTCGAAGGTTTCGACGAAAGGATCTTTGAAGCGCGGCCCGTCGAGGAGGTTTCGCTAGCCGACATCGTCCTGTCGGGTGGCGAGATGGCGGCCCTGTCGATACTGGATGCTTGCATTCGCCTGCTTCCAGGCGTAATGGGCGCGGCTTCCAGCGGTGTTGAGGAATCCTTCGAGGAAGGGTTGCTTGAACATCCGCAATATACCCGCCCGGTGGAATGGGAAGGGCGCACGATCCCCGAAGTGCTGCGATCGGGGGATCATGCGAAGATCGCAGGCTGGCGCAAGGCCATGTCCGAAGATCATACTCGGTTACGCAGGCCGGACCTTTGGGAACGTCATGGTGGCGTTCGGGCCCGACCTGCCTCTGGCGTGCGGCATGAAGATAAGGAAGCGGACCAGTGAATCTGATCCAGACCCTCGAAGCCGAAGCAATCGGCGCCCTTTCTGCGGGCAAGGAAATCCCCGAATTCCGCGCTGGCGATACCGTTCGCGTCGGTGTGCGCGTTGTCGAAGGCACGCGCGAACGTGTCCAGAATTTCGAAGGCGTTGTCATCGCCCGCTCCAATCGCGGCATGGGCAGCAACTTCACCGTCCGCAAGATGAGCTTCGGCGAAGGCGTGGAGCGTGTGTTCCCGCTCTACTCGCCCATCATCGACAGCCTGACGGTCGTGCGCCGCGGTATCGTCCGCCGTGCCAAGCTGTATTATCTGCGCGGCCGCACCGGCAAGCGTGCGCGTATCGCGGAACGCCGCGACAACGCGCCCAAGGGTAGCTGAGCAACCGGCCGCCGCTTGTCTGCAGCGGTTTGAAAAAGGGGCGTCCCGGCTTTATGGCTGGGGCGCCTTTTTCTTGTTAGGACGCTCTCTGGCCCATGCGCCCGCTTCAGCCGTTCTCTTCGGGACTCTAATTCATGCCGATCCACAAACATCATCTGCTTGCCGCTGCCTGCGCCCTGCCGTGTGCGCTCATGGCTTTCGGGCAACCCCTATCTGCGCAGGAAACGCCCATGTCCGACCGACCCGATGCCCCATCCGCCCCGGCCACCGCTGTGGGCGAACTGGACTTTGCGCGCGTTTTTGCCAGCCCCTCCCTCGACGGCACTGCGCCGCGCGGGGTGAAGCTGTCGCCGGATGGACGATACCTGACGCTGCTGCGGAACCGCGAAACCGATCGCGAGCGCTACGATCTCTGGGCCTATGACCGCGAGACGGAAGATTGGCGGATGCTGGTCGACAGCGATAAGCTGGGATCCGGCCGTGCATTGTCCGAAGCGGAAAAGATGCAGCGCGAGAGGCTGCGGATCGGCAGCCTGAAGGGCATCGTCACCTATGAGTGGGCGGCTGATGGCGAGGGGCTGCTGGTGCCGGTGGAGGGGGACCTCCATTACGCAGCACTGGATGGCAGCGTTCGCCGCCTGACGGATACCGAAGCTGGCGAACTCAATCCGGCGCTCAGCCCCCGTGGCCGATATGTATCCTTCGTGCGCGATGGCAGCCTTTTTGTCGGCCAGCTTGGTGCCGCTGAGCCTGTCGCCATCACTCCGCCAGAAACAGCAGATACCGTGCATTGGGGCGAAGCTGAATTTGTCGCGCAGGAGGAAATCGGCCGCCGCACCGGCTATTGGTGGAGCCCCGACGATACGCGCATCGCGGTTGCCCGATTCGACGAAGCGCCTGTCGCGACCGTCACCCGCGCCGCGATCGGAGCGGAAGGCACCGAGACCTTCGAGCAGCGCTACCCCCTTGCGGGAACGGACAATGTCGACATCGCCCTCTTCGTCATGAACCCCGTTGGGGGTGATCGGGTGCAGGTCGATCTGGGCGACGAACGCGATATCTATCTGGCCCGGGCCGATTGGGCACCGGATGGCCGCACTCTCTACGTCCAGCGCCAGAACCGCGAACAGACCCGCCTAGATATGCTGGCTGTCGATCCGGCGACCGGCGCGTCGCGGATTCTGTTCACCGAAGAAAGCGCACCGCGAAGCTGGATCAATCTGACCGACAATTACCGGTTCCTCAAGGACGGCTCGCTCATCTGGTGGTCGGAGAGGGACGGTTTCGGCCATCTCTACCATTTCAGCGACGGTGACATGCGCCAGCTTACCACGGGCGACTGGATGGTGACCGACCTCGTCGGGGTGGACGAGGCAGCGGGCCGCGTCTTCTTCACTGCGACGAAGGACGACGTGCTGGCAACACAGGTCTATGCCCTCGATCTTGCTGCACCCGCCAATATCCAGCGCCTCAGCGATCCGGAGTTCGTGAACACGGCGGACATGGACAGCGCCGGGCGAACGTTGATCGTGCAGCGGTCCAATAACACCCAGCCGCCCCAAAGCTATCTCGCCGATACAAGCGGGAACCGGCTCGCCTGGATCGCCGAGAACAGCATCGATGCGGATCATCCCTATGCGCCTTTTCTCGCCAGCCACCGACCGGCAGAGTTCGGCACTATCCAGGGGCCTGATGGAACTACGCTGCATTACCGCATGGTCCGGCCAGCAAGCGACGAGGGCAAGAAGCATCCGGTCCTGTTCTACCACTACGGCGGCCCGCACGCGCAGGTCGTGACACGGCGCTGGCGGGGAGCCCTCGAGCAGGCCGTGGTCGATGCCGGCTACATCTGGTTCGAACTGGACAATCGCGGCAGCGCCAATCGCGGCGTTGCTTTCGAGCAGCCGATCTATCGCGCGATGGGCAGCGTCGAGGTCGAAGACCAGCGCGCAGGTGCCGAGTTCCTCAAGACCTTGCCCTTCGTCGATGCGGACAAGATCGCCACCTATGGTTGGTCCTATGGCGGGTACATGACCCTGCGGATGCTGGAGGCGGACCCCGGCCTTTATGCCGCCGGCATAGCCGGTGCGCCGGTGACGAAATGGGATCTGTACGACACGCATTACACCGAACGCTACATGGGCAATCCGGTGACGGAGCCTGCACCATATGCCGTGTCCGGCGTGATAGAGGAAGCCGGTCGCATCACCGATCCGCTGTTACTGATTCACGGGTTGGCGGACGACAATGTCGTGTTCGAAAACAGCAGCGCCTTGATAGCGAAGATGCAGGCGGAGGCTGTGCCTTTCGAAATGATGCTCTACCCGGGCCAGACCCATTCGGTCGGCGGGCCGAAGATCAGCCTGCATCTGTGGAACAGCATCATGGCATTCCTCGAGAGGAACGGCGTCGGGCCGGACAGCACCGCCGACTGAGCGCATCGGACTGGGCCGCCGGGGTTACAACTGCGCGGTCCAGCGCCTATGTCCCTGAACGAAAGCGCCAGCGGGGCGCACAAGGTCTGGAGAAACGAGTTGGGTTATCGCGTTGTCGTCGTAGGTGCCACCGGCAATGTCGGGCGGGAAATCATGGCCATTCTGGCCGAGCGGGAGTTCCCCTGTGACGAAGTGGCGGCAGTAGCCAGCGCGCGTAGCCACAACACCGAGGTAGAATTCGGCGACACCGGCAAGATGCTGAAATGTCGCAATATCGAACATTTCGACTTCGCCGGTTGGGACATCGCCCTGTTCGCCGCAGGCTCGGACGCAGCGCGCACCTATGCGCCCAAGGCCGCGGCGGCAGGCTGCGTCGTCATCGACAATTCCTCGCTTTACCGCATGGACCCGGACGTGCCGCTGATCGTGCCCGAGGTGAACCCGGATGCGATCGACGGATATGCCAAGCGCAACATCATCGCCAACCCCAATTGCTCCACCGCGCAGATGGTCGTGGCGCTGAAACCCCTGCACGATGCCGCCACCATCACGCGCTGCGTGGTGTCGACCTATCAGTCGGTTTCCGGTGCGGGCAAATCGGGCATGGACGAATTGTTCGAACAGAGCCGGGCCATCTTCGTCGGCGACAGCGTCGAACCGACCAAGTTCACCAAGCAGATCGCCTTTAACGTCATTCCCCACATCGATTCCTTCCTGGATGACGGATCGACGAAAGAGGAATGGAAGATGGTGGTCGAGACCAAGAAGATCCTCGATCCGAAGATCAAGGTCAGCGCCACCTGCGTTCGGGTGCCGGTCTTCGTCGGCCATTCCGAGGCGATCAACCTCGAATTCGCGAACGAAATTGACGCCATGACCGCGCAGAACATCCTGCGCGAGGCACCCGGCATCATGTTGGTCGACAAGCGTGAGGACGGCGGATACGTTACCCCAGTCGAATGTGCCGGTGACAGCGCGACTTATGTGAGCCGCGTGCGCGACGATCCGACCGTGGAGAACGGCATCGTCTTATGGTGCGTTTCCGACAATCTGCGGAAGGGCGCTGCGCTCAATGCGGTGCAGATCGCGGAACTGCTCGGCCGCCGCCACCTGAAGAAGGGTTGAGGGACAGGGGCGCTATCGCAATGCATGAAGCCGATCTCTACTTCTCGTTCCGGTCGCCCTACAGCTATCTCGCGATAGGCCGATATCGCGAGATTGCACGGGATTACGACCTGGAACTGCAACTTCGCCCCGTCTACCCGCTCGCCCTGCGGCAGCCGGATTTCTTCGAGCGGAACCATCCGAACTGGCTGCGCTATACTCTGCTGGACGTGGCGCGGCTGGCGCAGTTCCTGGCCATTCCGTTCGGCCCGCCGCGACCCGATCCGATCGTGCAGGACATGACCACCCGGCAGATCGCGCCGGACCAGCCATACATCCGGCGGATAACGCGGCTCGGCCAGGTGGCGGCGCGGCATGGGCAGGGCGTCGCCTTCGCCCATGAGGCCGGCCGCCTCATCTGGGGCGGGGCGGAAGGCTGGCATGAGGGCGAACACCTTGCCGGTGCAGCGAAGCGCGCAGACCTAGATTTGGCTGCAATGGACGCAGAAGCAGAGCGTGATGCTGCTGCTCTCGACGAGGAAGTAGCCGCCAATCAATACAGCCTGGAAGCGGCCGGGCACTGGGGCGTGCCGACTCTGGTTTACAAGGGTGAGCCCTTTTTCGGGCAGGACCGGATCGATGTCGCCTTGTGGCGGATGCGGCAGGATGGCTTGGCCCGGCGCTGATCCTAATCGATCAGCCCGGCCACCTGTTGCACCGCAAGGATCACGAACAGCCCGGCCGATCCTGCAAGGACGATGTTCGACAGCCAGCCATTGCGCGCCTCTGCCGGTACTCGGCCAGAGTTCAATAGGCAAAGCAGGGTGATGGCGAGGAACGGCATGAACAATGCGCCGAATGCGCCGTAGATGATCACCAGCAGGAACGGGCGGTCGGCGAACAGCAGCACCATCGGCGGGAAAGTGAGCCACGCCAGATAGAAGCGGAAGGCTGGCGATTGTTCTTCGGCGCGTGCAGACGAGGCGTCGGACGGCGCACCCCGCATCTGGTACCACCAGTCGGCGAAGAACAGGCTCATCCCGTGCCAGACGCCGAACAGTGACGACAGCGCCGTCGCGGCGAAGCCGATCAGGAAGGCGAAGGCGACGAAGCGCCCATAGCGCGCTGACAGCACATCCGACAGGCCGAGAAGCCCTCGGTCGCTGTCCTCCAATGCGATGTCGGCGGCAAACAGGATTTCGGCGCCCACGATCAGCATCGCGACGACGAAAATGCCGGTGACCACATAGGCCGTGGCATTGTCGAGGCGCATCAGCGGCAGCCACCCGGTGCCGCGCCATCCCTTTACCTGCGTCCAGTAGCCATAGGCTGCGGTTGTAACAGTGCCCCCGACGCCGCCGATCAGACCGAGCGTGTAGAACAGGGATCCCTCCGGAAGACGAAACTGCAATCCGTAGGCAATGCCGGAAAGCGATGGCGCGACGAGCACCGCCAGGCCCACCATGATGACGAACATGGTCCCCACCATGATCTTCATCACCAATTCGAACATGGCGTAGCGATTGAATCGCACGAACAGATATCCGCCGATGCCCGCGATCACGGCCCAGGCCCATAGCGGCAGGATAGGGAACAGGGCCGCAAGGGGGAGGGCGGTCGCGCTCATCGCGGTGGCGCCATAGATGAAGCCCCAGATGATGACGTAGATGCCGAAGTAATATCCGGTCCACCGGCCCAGCGATCGCCACCCGGCCAGAATGGTGGAGCCGGTGGCGAGATGGTAGCGCGCCGAACCCTCGGACAGAGCGATCTTTACGACGCAACCCAGGATCGCGGCCCACAACAACGCATAGCCGAAGCGCGACCCTGCAATCAGCGTAGCGACGAGGTCGCCTGCGCCGACACCCGTCGCGGCAACGACGATCCCGGGGCCGAGATGCCGCCATTTATCTCGGCCTGTCGGTGCCTGTTCTTGCCTTTCGATCATTGCTGCCCCGTCCTCTTCATGGCCCTCCATTGCCAGCGGCGCAGAGGGCTGGCAAATGGCAGTCCATGACAGAACTGGAAATGCAGCAGATTTCGTCCTTCGACGGGCAGGTGCTTGCCTTCCATCGCCTGAAATCGGCGGCAGGAGGCAAGCCAGTCCTCCTTCTGCACGGCCTGTTTTCCGATGCCGCGATGAACTGGGTGAAGTTCGGACATGCGGAAAGGCTGGCGGCTGCAGGCTTCGATCCGATCATGCTTGATTTTCGCGCTCACGGGCGCAGCGCCGCACCGGTCGAGGCCGCAGCCTATCCCGCTGATGTGCTGGCGCTGGACACAGCGGCGATTGTTGAGGCGCTGCGTCTGGCGGAGTACGATCTTGTCGGTTTCTCTCTCGGCGCGCGAACTGCCGTCCGCGGTGTTGTCGGTGGACTCGCACCGCGTAGACTGGTTCTCGCTGGAATGGGGCTGGAGGGGCTCGCCGGGTGGAACGACCGCGCAGCTTTCTTCATCGATGCCATCGACCGCTTCGAAACCGTGAAGCAGGGCGATCCTGCCTTCTTCGCGGTCCAGTTCATGAAAAGCATGAAGGTCAACCGTCCTGCTGCGCGCCTGCTGCTGCAATCGGTCAGCGATACGACGCGGGAGGGACTTGCGGCGATCACCATGCCGACGCTGGTCCTTTGCGGCGCACAGGACAGGGACAATGGATCGCCCCAGGCGCTTGCCGACACGCTACCTTCCGCCCGGTTCCAGGAAGTCCCCGGTACGCACATGAGCAGCGTGACCGAAGCTGCGCTGGGCGAAGCGATCGTGTCATTCTTGCAGGAAAATACGGATCGCGACTGATTAAGCGACCGCACAGGTTCCATCCGCTAATGCATCAATGAAGTTCGTAGGTATGAAGGAAAACCCCTTGAAGATATTCGCTTCCGTTGCCCTTTCCGCTCTTGCGCTGGGGCTTGCCAGTCCGGCCATCGCCCAGACCGCACCCGCTGCTGCGCCCGCCGCCGCCGACACGCAGTTCCCGATGACCGCTGAAGGCGCCGCCGCTTTCATCGCTGCGGCCGAAAAGGACCTGTTCGACTATTCGGTCGATGCAAGCCGCGTCTATTGGGTGAATTCCACCTATATCACCGAGGACACCGATGCCCTGGCCGCGCAGGTTGGTGCGGAAGGTACCGAAAAGAGCGTGAAATATGCGCTTGAAGCCGCGAAATATGCGCGTATCCCCGGCCTTGACCCGGATGTTGCGCGCAAGCTGAACATCCTGCGCAACGGCATCGTGCTGCCAGCTCCCACAACGCCGGGTGCCGCGACCGAACTCAATGAAATCGCGACCAGCCTGAACAGCCAGTACGGCAAGGGGAAGGGCACGCTGAACGGCCAGCCGATCAGCGGTTCCGACATCGAAGCGGAGATGGGCAATCTGGAACGCACTCCCGCCGAACTGGCGGAGATGTGGGCCAGCTGGCACACGAATGTCGGTGCGCCGATGAAGGACGATTATGCCCGCATGGTCGCCATCGCCAATGAAGGCGCGAGCGAGCTGGGCTTTGCCGACACGGGCGCGATGTGGCGCTCGGGCTATGACATGCCGGCGGATGCATTCGCAGCCGAAACGGAACGCCTCTGGCAGGAAGTGAAGCCCCTGTATGACAGCCTCCACACCTATGTCCGCCGCAAGCTCAACGAAAAGCATGGCGATGCGGTGCAGCCCGCCACCGGTCCGATCCGTGCCGACCTTCTCGGCAACATGTGGGCGCAGGAATGGGGCAATATTTACCCCCTCGTCGCGCCTGAAGGTGCGGGCGATCTGGGTTACGATCTGACCGATCTTATCGCGAAGAAGGGCCTGTCCGAAGTGGACATGGTCCGCACCGGCGAAGGGTTCTTCTCCTCGCTCGGCTTCGATGCGCTGCCGGAAACCTTCTACGAACGGTCCATGTTCGTGAAGCCTGCTGACCGCGAGGTGGTCTGCCATGCCAGCGCCTGGGATGTGGACAACAAGGACGATATCCGCATCAAGATGTGCATCAAACCGAATGCGGATGATTTCACGACCATCCACCATGAACTCGGGCACAATTACTACCAGCGCGCCTATAATGAGCAGGACTATCTGTATCTGAATGGCGCCAACGACGGGTTTCACGAAGCTATCGGCGATGCGATCGCCCTGTCGATCACGCCGGAATATCTGGTGCAGATCGGCATGCTCGACCGCGCCAACGTTCCCGGTGCCGACAAGGATATCGGTCTGCTGCTGCGTCAGGCAATGGACAAGGTGGCGTTCCTTCCCTTCGGCCTGCTGGTCGACAAATGGCGCTGGGGCGTCTTCGATGGCTCGATCTCGCCTGCGGAATATAACACCGCGTGGCACGATCTGAAGCAGGAGTATCAAGGCATCACTCCGCCCGTGGAGCGACCTGCCGATGCTTTCGATCCGGGCGCCAAATACCACGTGCCCGGCAACACGCCATACACGCGGTATTTCCTCGCCCGTATTCTGCAGTTCCAGTTCTACAAGGCCGCTTGCGATCAGGCAGGCTGGACCGGGCCGCTGCACCGCTGCAGCTTCTACGGCAATGAAGAAGTGGGCGAGAAGCTGAACGCCATGCTTGAAATGGGCGCGTCGAAGCCCTGGCCCGATGCGCTGGAGGCTTTCACCGGCACCCGCGAAATGAGCGGCGAGGCGCTGCTCGAATATTTCGCGCCGCTGCAGGCCTGGCTCGACGAACAGAATGCGGGGCAAACGCCGGGCTGGTAAAGCCCCCATGTACAGGCTATCGGCTGCGCTCTCTCTTGCGGGATAGATCGCATGCCAGCCTGTTCGATTGCTATCTTCAATTCCGGCGCTGCGGGTCCTCTCGCGGCGCCGGTTTGGTTTGGCCTGTCGGAACCGGTGCGGCTTGCGGTTAAGGCGGCATGAGCACCCGACTTCCGACAGACATCGTCGGCTGGCGCGAGATGCTCTGTCTGCCGGAACTGTCCAGTCACCGCATCCCCGCCAAGATCGACACCGGCGCCCGCACCTCCTCGCTGCACGCGACCGACATCGAGCGGTTCGAGCGCGAGGGCCAACGCTGGCTGCGCTTCCAACTGGATATCGGGGAGGGGCAGAGCGAACCCGTCATCTGCGAGGTGCCCCGCGCCGACCGCCGGGTCATCACCAGTTCCAATGGCGAGGCGCAGGAGCGGCCGATCATCAAGACGATGCTGCAACTCGGCACGCAATCGTTCCGTGCCGAATTCAGCCTTGCCGACAGGTCCGACATGCGCTTCCCGATCCTGGTCGGGCGGACTGCCTTGAGAAAACGTTTCCTGGTCGCTTCCGGGCGATCTTACCTTCAATCCACCGCCGAAGAGCGCAAAAGGATGCTCGGATGAAAATCGCCATGCTGGCCCGCAACGCCAATCTCTACTCGCACAGGCGGCTGGTGGAGGCAGCGGAGGAACGCGGCCATGAACTGCATATTCTCAACACTTTGCGTTGCACTGTTAATATCGCGAGTCACCGCCCGACCCTGACCTACAATGGCCAGAAGCTGGAAGGATACGAGGCGGTTATCCCGCGGATCGGAGCGTCGATCACCAATTACGGCCTGGCCGTGCTGCGACAGTTCGAGATGAGCGGCGTATGGCCGCTCAACGAAAGCGTCGCCATCGGCCGCAGCCGTGACAAGCTGCGAAGCATGCAGATCCTCGCCAAATACGGGTTAGGCCTGCCGCTGACCGCTTATGCCAACGATCCCAAGCAGGCCGAGGAAATCATCCGCGCGGTGAATGGCCCGCCTGTCGTCATCAAGCTGCTGGAAGGTACGCAGGGCATCGGTGTCGTGCTTGCCGAGACGATGTCGAGCGCGAAATCCGTCATCGAGGCATTTCGCGGTGCCAATGTGAACATCCTTGTGCAGGAATTCATCAAGGAAGCAGGCGGCATGGACATTCGCGCGCTGGTCATTGGCGGCAAGGTAGTCGCCGCCATGAAGCGCACCGGCGCACCGGACGATTTCCGTTCGAACCTGCATCGCGGCGGCAGCGCTCAGCTGATCAAGATCACGCCCGAGGAACGTTCCACCGCCGTACGCGCAGCAAAGCACATGGGGCTGAACGTCTGCGGCGTCGACATGCTGCGATCGAACCACGGGCCGGTCATCATGGAAGTGAACTCTTCCCCAGGCCTTGAGGGGATCGAGAAAGCGACCAGCAAGGATATTGCCGGCCAGATCGTCGATTTCATCGTTGCCAATGCGAAGGCCGGCAAGACGAAGACCAAGGGAGCGGGCTGAAGCTCGTCTTTAGCGGAACGGTGGTTCGTTGAAAGCGCGCAGCTTGCGGCTGTGCAAATTCGTGCCTTCATCTCGCAGGATATCGCAGGCGGTCACGCCGATCTGAAGATGTGCCGCAATCGCCTGCTCGTAGAAGCGGTTGGCCTGACCTGGCAGCTTGATCTCGCCATGCAGTGGCTTGTCGCTGACGCATAACAGAGTGCCGTAAGGCACGCGGAAACGATATCCCTGCGCCGCGATGGTCGCACTTTCCATATCGATCCCCACCGCGCGGCTGAGCGAAAGGCGGCGGGCAGAATGCGTGTAGCGCAGTTCCCAGTTGCGATCATCGGTCGTGACAACCGTGCCGGTGCGCATCCGCTGCTTGAGATCGGCTCCATGCGTACCGCTGACGCGCTCCGCCGCACCGGCGAGCGCCTGCTGCACCTCGGCGATGGCGGGCAGGGGAATCTCCGGCGGCAGGACATGGTCCAGCACGTGATCGTCGCGCAGATAGGCATGGGCGAGGACATAGTCGCCAATCTTCTGACTCGGACGCAGGCCGCCGCAATGGCCGATCATCAGCCACGCCTCCGGGCGAAGCACGGCAAGGTGATCGGTTATGGTCTTGGCGTTCGAGGGTCCTACACCAATGTTGACCAGGGTTATGCCACCACGGTCCTTGCCGACCAGATGATAGGCGGGCATCTGGTGCCGCCGCCATGCCGTGTCCGAAAGTTGCTCCCGTGCATTGTCGACCGCGCTGGTCAGATACATGCCGCCTGCCCCCGCCAGCGCCACATTGCCGCCGCTTTCCAATTGAGCACCGGCCCAATCGACGAATTCGTCGACATAGCGGTGATAGTTGGTGAACAGCACGAATCGCTGGAAATGTTCGATATCAGTACCAGTGTAATGAGCGAGCCGTGCCAGACTGAAATCCGTGCGCAGGGCGTCGAACAGGGATAGCGGATAGGCCTCTTCCGCTTCCGGAACATAGATACCGTCCGCCAACTCGTCGCCGATCAGCGCCAGCTCCGTCGAAGGGAAGTGACGGGCGATCTCTTGCGGACTGATGCCTGCAAGCTCTGTCCCGGTGCTGCTGTCGAGCACGTAGGGGAACGGTATCTCCTGGCGTGATGGACGCACTTCGACTCGAACGTCGTAATCCGCCGCAATCAGCGAGAGTTGCTCGGAAAGGTAGGCGGAGAACAGCTTGGGCCGGGTGATGGTCGTGCCATATGTGCCGGGTTCGGTCAGCCGGCCGAAGGATCGGGTTCGCGCGGTTGGCTGGGTTCCACCGGAATAATGGACCAGCAGTTCCGGATAAGCGTAGCTGCCGTCCTGCCGCCTGACCTTGGAAGGCAGCGTCCCATCGCGCGCAAAAGCCGAGATGTCTTCGCGCAAGCGGCTGACCGCTGCATCATAGAGGCGGTCGAGTTCGGCAATTATGCTGTCGGGATTGTCCATGGT
>NZ_JAAFZT010000022.1:129994-190768 GCF_013336795.1 Alteripontixanthobacter muriae
CCCGTTTTCCTACATTTCAAAGATTATCGTGGCACCTTGGCGAAAGGTGCAGGGCGCAGAGGTTTAGGTTTGCGCCGCGCAGAGAAAAGGGGCGCGTTCCTTTCAGAACACGCCCCTTTATCTGGTCAGAAGCACAGATTCTCAGGCGTTCTCGCCGCCCTCGGCCGCTTCGGCTTCGTCATTGCCTTCCAGCATGTCGGCAGGAATCTCGCCCGGTTCGAGCGTGCGATCCTGTTCTTCCGTGAAGCCTTCCGCCTGGTCGCGGGTTTCTTCGAACATCTGTGCCATGACGTCGACGCCCTGGCTCTGCAGTTCGGCTTCGTCTTCGGAACGTGCAACGTTTGCTTTCACAGTCACATGCACTTCGGGGTGAAGATCGATGCGGACTTCATGGATGCCGAGCGACTTGATCGGGTTACCCATGATGACCTGCTTCTTGTCGATCTCGTGACCCTTTTCGGCCAGACCCGACACGATGTCGCGGACGTTTACGGAACCGTACAGCTGGCCGGTATTGGACGAAGCGCGGATCAGGACGATTTCGGTCCCGTCGACGTTTTCGCCCTGCTTTTCGGCTTCGCTGCGGCGTTCGGCGTTCTCGGCTTCAAGGCGGCCTCGGTTGGCTTCGAACACCTTCTTGTTGGCTTCGTTGGCGCGCAAGGCCTTCTTCTGCGGAAGCAGGAAGTTGCGGGCGTAACCGTCACGAACCGTGACGACGTCGCCGATGCTGCCGAGCTTTTCGATCCTTTGCAGGAGGATGATATCCATGGAACTTTCCTCCTTACTTCACGATGTAGGGCAAGAGGCCGATGTGGCGCGAACGTTTGATCGCCTTGGCGAGTTCGCGCTGCTTCTTGGCCGAAACTGCGGTGATGCGCGACGGAACGATCTTGCCGCGTTCGGACATGAAGCCCTGCAGCAGGCGCACGTCCTTGTAATCGATGGCGGGCGCATTCTTGCCCGAAAAGGGGCACGACTTGCGGCGGCGGAAAAACGGACGGGCCATCAGTTACGCTCCTCACGGTCGCTGCGACGCTTACGTTCGCGGTCGTTCTTGCGCATCATCACGGACGGGCCGTCTTCATGCTCGTCAACGCGGATCGTCATGTAGCGGATCACGTCTTCGTTGATGCGCGTCTGGCGTTCGAGTTCCTCAACGACGGCGCCGGGGCCCTCGATATTGAGCATCACGAAATGCGCCTTGCGGTTGCGGTCGATCTTGTAAGCGAGATTCTTCAGGCCCCAGGTTTCCGTCTTGGTAACCTTGCCGTCATTCGCTTCGATAATTTCGGTGGCTGTCGAGGCCAGCGCATCGACCTGAGCCTGGCTCAGATCCTGACGCGCGAGAAAGACATGCTCGTAAAGAGGCATGCTCCAATTCCTTCACACTGTAATGCCGATCGCTGGCTGATCCGCGGGATTGCGGGGCCCCTCCGGCTTTCTTGGCTGCGCACCAACGGCGGCAGTGCCGTGTCCCTTAGCGGATTGCTGCGAGATGGCAAGCGCGCCTTAAGGCTTGCCAGCATGTGCACGCCTGCGCAAAAGGGCGCGCATTCAAGCGCCGCAACGCCGGCGAAACGGGGAGAATGAAGTGCCGGGTGGTTTGGTAGCCTTGCTTGACGACGTGTCGATCATCGCCCGCACGGCGGCAGCGTCGGTTGATGATATCAGCGTGGCTGCCGGGCGCGCGGGCACGAAAGCGGCAGGCGTGGTTATCGACGATGCCGCAGTCACGCCGTCCTACGTCACCGGGCTTTCGCCAGCACGCGAATTGCCGATTATCTGGCGCATCACAAAGGGCAGCTTCAAGAACAAGCTGCTGGTGCTGCTGCCGATCGCCCTCCTGCTCAGCTATTTCCTGCCTTGGGCGATCACTCCTATCCTGATGCTGGGCGGTGCCTACCTGTCCTACGAGGGCGCGGAAAAGGTAATGGAGAAGCTGGGCGGCGCAAAGCACGGCAAGACCTTGGGTGACGAGATCGATGACCCGGTCGCCTTCGAGGAACAGCGCGTTTCGGGCGCCATACGCACCGATCTGATCCTGTCGGCCGAGATCATGGCCATTACCCTGAACGAAGTATCGGCCGAAACCCTGGTCACGCGCGCGGGCGTTCTGGCCGTAGTCGGCATTCTGATAACGGTTGTCGTTTACGGAGCGGTCGCGCTCATCGTTAAAATGGACGATTTTGGCCTCCACCTGGCGCAGAAGCGCTCCGCCGCTTCACAGAAATTCGGGCGCTTTCTCGTGGCAGCGATGCCGCACCTGCTGACGCTGCTCTCCTTCGTAGGCACTATCGCCATGTTGTGGGTCGGCGGCGGGATAATCCTGCACGGACTGGCGGAGCTTGGACTCGCCGGTCCAGAGCATTTCGTGGAAGGATTGCAGCATGGTGTCGCCGAGATGGCAGGCGCGCTCGGCGGAGTTCTTGGTTGGCTGACCTATGCGATTGCCTCGGCACTGGTCGGGTTGGTGCTCGGCTTCATCCTGGCATTAACGCTCCACCCGGTAATGGAGAAATTCACGGGCGAGGCGCATTGAACGCCTTTCGTAGGACTGATCATTCGGCTTTAGGAAGATCCAGCCCGCAGCGGCTGCAATGGCGGTTAGGCCACGGCAGCATGATGTACTTGCGGAAGAAAAGATTGCTGCCGCAGCGGGGGCAGTTGAACGTCAAGATCCGGCGATTCAGGACGACGAGAACTACGATGACCCCTGCGAATGCCAGCGTCGAATGGCCGAAGAACTGATCGACGATGACGATGAACAGGCAGCCGAACAGGACATTGCCGATCATCGCCCACGCGTGGCGTCTTGCCTGCTGGTAGACGTTCACGAAAGGCGGGCCAGAAGGTCTTTCGCGAAGTCCGTCAAGGTGTCGTCGCGTGCGCCCATGACCACAATGCGGTCGCCCGGTCCCGCGATCTGTATCAGCCGGTCGGCCACGGATTTGCGTTCGGGTAGATAGATCGCCTCCACACCATTTCCGGCGTGCTTTTCGACCAGGCGCACGATCCGCTCGCTTCCTTCGCTGCGATCGACGGTGCCGCCATGATAGACCGGGTCGGAGAAGATGGCCACGTCGCCGGTCTCCAGTTCCCGGGCGAAGGTTTCGGCCAGTTCGTCGCCCATCTGGCGCAATGGCCCGTATCCGTGGGGCTGGAAGAAGGCGAGCACACGCCCCGGCTGGGCGCGCAGAGTGCGAAGCGTTGCCGCGCATTTTTCAGGATTATGCCCGAAATCATCGATGATCGTAATAGCCGAATGGGTAGTGCCGATGACGTCGAACCGGCGTGACAGGCCTGCAAAGCGGGCGAGTGAATCAACGGCATCCGCCAGCGGCACGCCCGCAACCCCGGCCGACGCTATGGCAGCCATTGCGTTGGCGAGATTATGGCGGCCCGGCATGTTGAGAACGAGGTGAGCGCTCGTGCCTGCCCGGCGGTCCGTCACATCGGCTTCAATGGAGGAACGCTTTTCAACGATAGTGCCCCTTTCGGCCAGCACGGTCGCGCAGCCATTTTCCACTCCGAAGCTCGTCGCCTCCTGCGCGCGGTGGATGAGGCGGAAGGCCTCGTCATCGTCCGCATTGACGACGGCGTGATCGGATGCGGCCAGATAATCACCGAACAGGCCGCGCAACTCGTCCATGCTCTTGTGGTCGAGGCTGACATTGAGAAGTACGCCGATCGCGGGCCGGTACAGCGCGATGGAGCCGTCGCTTTCATCGACCTCGCTGACGAACATAGCTTTCGCCATGTCTTCCGCAATGCGGGCGCTGGCGTAAGGATGATCCGCGGTCTGGAAGTTTTTCATCACCGCGCCGTTCATCACGGTCGGATCCTTGCCGTTGTCGGCGAGTATCCACCCAAGCATCGCCGTCACGGTCGATTTTCCGCTGGTCCCGCCGATCGCAATCGCGGTGTCGCTGTCGTTGAACAGGGCGGCGAGCAGTTCGGCGCGGCTCAACCGGCGGCATCCGAGTTCATTAGCGCGGGCGACCTCGGGTACGCTGTCCTCGACCGCAGCGGAGGCGATCAGGACCTGGCTCCTGTCAACTATTCCGCTGCCGTCTTGCGGGTGCAGTTCGAAGCCCTGGCGTTCCAGCGCTGCAAACTTTTGCGGCGAGCGGCCCTGGTCGAAACTGCGGTCTGATCCTGCGACTTCGGCCCCGCGCGCCTTCAGGATCTGGGCCAGCGGCAGCATGCCCGACCCGCCGATGCCGCAGAAGAACCACGGTTGGCCCGTCAGGTCGCGGGTTGGATCGGGAGGGCTTGTCAGGGTCGTCTCGCTATCGCTCATACCGCTCTGCCTATTCAAGGGGTGATGGATTGGCAATGAATGGTGACGCTCATCGTGCCGCGCGCTAGGGCAGGGCACATGACACGCATCGCCATCTGCGCCCCTGCCACCCCGATCGACCGCGAAGTGGCCGCCGCCGTGACGGAGCTTGCAGCGCGGGAATTTCCCGGCCTCGTGCTCGCGTTTCACGAGCAGTGCTTTTCCGAAGACGGTCACTTCGCAGGCCACGACGGCGAGAGGCTGGCAGCGCTGCTGGATTGTGCCACCGATGGCGCGACAGATGCGGTGTGGTTCGCCAAGGGAGGCTACGGGTCCAACAGGATTGCGCCCGATGCGGTTGCGCATTTACAGGCCATGGACCTGCGCATGCCCTTCTTCGGCTATTCGGATTGCGGCTATCTGCACGCGGCATTCGCGCGGCATGGCATTGGCAGGGCGGTGCACGGACCGATGCCGGTCGACGTGAGGCGGGGCGGGGGCGCGGAAGCGGTGCGCCGGGCACTCGGCTGGTTTGCCGGTGACAGCGAAGGTGTCGAAACTTCCGCCGGAGGTGGCAACCCGGTGGTCGCTTTCAATCTGACGACCCTGGCGATGTTGTGCGGCACGCCGCTCATGCCCGATCTTGCCGGAGTCGAGGTAATGGTCGAGGAAGTGGGCGAGCATCTCTATGCCATCGACCGCCTGTTCTTTCATGTGACAGCGCATCTTCAAGGCGTTGCGGGCCTGCGCGTGGGCCGCTTCGGTGCGGTGCCTGAAAACGATCGCCCGTTCGGATTGGAGCCGATCGACATCGCCCGGCACTGGTGCGTAAAGAGCGGCATCCCCTTTCTCGGCAGTGCCGACATCGGGCATGATGCCGCCAACAGGATCGTGCCCTTTACTCTTGCGGCAGCCCCGGCGAGGTCATAGGCCGCTCACCCGCCGAAAAGCGAACAGGAGCCAATTATGCGTGCGTTTATTTTCCCGGGTCAGGGCAGCCAGAAGGTCGGCATGGGCAGCGAACTCGCCGCTGCCAGCCGCATCGCGCGCGAGGTGTTCGAGGAAGTGAACGACGCACTCGGGACCGACCTGGCGCGGATCATGCGCGAGGGGCCTGACGAAACGCTGATGCTGACCGAAAACGCGCAGCCGGCAATCATGGCGAATTCAATTGCCGTCCTGCGCGTGCTGGAGATCGACGGCGGTATTGCGCTGGCGGACAAGGCGGATGCAGTCGCCGGGCACTCGCTGGGCGAATATACCGCCCTTTGCGCTGCCGGCGCATTCACTCTTGCCGACACGGCGCGGCTGCTGAAGCTGCGCGGGCAGGCGATGCAGGCGGCGGTGCCGGTAGGCGTCGGCGGCATGTGTGCGCTGCTGGGTGCCGATGTTCAAAAGGCGCAAGGCCTGGCGGATGCAGCGGCGGAAGGCGAAGTTTGCGAGATTGCCAACGACAATGATCCCTCGCAGGTCGTGCTGTCCGGCCACATCTCAGCAATTGAGCGCGCCGTCGCCATGGCGAAGGATCACGGCATCAAGCGCGGTGTCATGCTGCCGGTGTCCGCTCCGTTCCATTGCAGCCTGATGCAGCCTGCTGCAGATGCCATGCAGGCAGCGCTCGAGCGAGTTCCGCCTGCCGCATTCCGGCTGCCGGTCTATGCCAATGTCACGGCGGCGCAGGTGACCGATCCTACCGAAGAAATCGATCTGCTGGTGAAGCAGGTGACGGGCCGCGTCCGCTGGCGCGAAAGTGTGATCGCCATGCGGTCGGCCGGTGTAGAGCAATTCGTCGAACTCGGCGGAAAGGTGCTTGGCCCGATGATCAGTCGGATCGACAAGGATGCCGAGACCATCAGCGTGCAGACCATGGATCATATCGAGGCGCTGGCTCGCGACCTTTAGAACCTCAAGCGGGAGAGTAAAATCATGTTCGACCTTACCGGAAAGACCGCGCTCGTCACCGGGGCGAGCGGCGGAATCGGGTCCGAAATCGCGCGCGCACTGGCAAAGCAGGGCGCGCGACTTGCACTGTCCGGCTCGAATGCGTCGAAGCTGCGCTCGTTTCGCGAGGAGTTGCAGGACCAGTTCGGCGGCGATCATGTCGAGATTACCTGCGATCTGTCAAACCGCGACAGCGTCGAGCATCTGGTGCCCGCCACAGTCGACACGCTGGGCAGCATCTCGATTCTGGTGAACAATGCCGGCATCACCCGCGACAATCTGGCGATGCGAATGAAGGACGAGGAGTGGGACCAGGTTATGCAGATCAATCTGCAGGCCGCTTTCCGCCTCATGCGCGCCGCTGCCCGCCCCATGATGAAGGCGCGGTTCGGGCGGATCGTTTCTATCACCAGCATCGTGGGTGCGACGGGTAATCCGGGCCAGATGAATTACGCCGCCGCAAAGGCCGGGCTGACCGGCATGTCCAAGAGCCTGGCGCAGGAACTGGCCACACGCGGCGTGACCGTGAATTGCGTGGCGCCAGGCTTCATCCGCACCGCCATGACCGACGAATTGCCCGATACGCAAAAGGAAGCGTTGAATGCGAAGATCCCGATGGGCCGCATGGGCGAGGGCCGCGATATCGGCGCGGCGGTCGCTTATCTCGCGAGTGACGAGGCTGGCTACGTCACCGGGCAGACCTTGCATGTGAACGGCGGTATGGCGATGCTGGGCTGAACCGGACCTGTGCCGGGTCGAACGCGCCTTCAGCCCGGGATATGCACGGTTTTATCCCCAGCCTATCGGCACCGGCATGTGATGGTTCTTGCCCCAGCGGCCACCCCCGCTAAGGATGGTGCGACAAATTCCGGCGTCCGTGGGCGAATCCGGCCCCGGGGGCGCATAAGGGGGAAGTAATGAAGGCCACAATCGAACGCGCCACGCTGCTGCGGTGCCTGTCACATGTGCAATCCGTGGTCGAACGCCGCAACACGATCCCCATCCTGTCAAACGTCCTGATCGACGCGGGCGAGGGGGCATTAAAGGTCATGGCAACCGACCTCGATCTGCAGGTGGTTGAGAACATGGCGGCCGCATCCGTTGATGCTCCGGGAGCGATCACCGTTTCCGCGCATCTGCTGTTCGACATCGCGCGCAAACTGCCGGAAGGCAGCCAGGTCAGCCTTGAAGCGGCGGAAAATCGCATGACGGTCAAGGCGGGCCGGAGCCGGTTCTCGCTGCCGACATTGCCGCGTGACGATTTCCCGGTTATCGTGGAAGGCGACCTTCCGACCAGCTTCGAACTGCCCGCCAAGGTGCTGGCCGAACTGATCGATCGCACCCGCTTCGCCATTTCGACCGAAGAAACCCGCTACTATCTCAACGGTATCTTCCTGCATGTGTCGGAGGAAGACCGCCCCGTGCTGAAGGCGGCGGCCACGGACGGGCACAGACTTGCCCGCTTTACCCTGCCGCGCCCCGATGGGGCGGAAGGCATGCCGGACGTTATCGTTCCTCGCAAGGCAGTGGCCGAACTTCGGAAATTGCTCGAGGAAGCGCTGGACGGCAATGTCCAGATCGACCTTTCGGCCAGCAAGATTCGCTTCACCATGGGCGGGGAGGGCGGCGTCGTGCTCACGTCCAAGCTGATCGACGGGACCTTCCCTGATTACAGCCGCGTGATCCCCACTGGCAATGACAAGCTGCTCAAGCTGGATCCGAAAAGTTTCTACGAAGGTGTCGACCGGGTCGCCACGATCGCGACCGAGAAGACCCGCGCCGTCAAGATGGGCCTGGAAGCCGACAAGGTCGTTCTTTCGGTGACGAGCCCCGACAATGGCACCGCAGCCGAAGAAGTGCCTGCGCAATATGCCTCGGAAGCTTTCGAGATCGGCTTCAACGCCAATTATCTGAAGGACATCCTGGGGCAAATCGATAGCGATACGGTCGAACTGCATCTGGCCGATGCCGGTGCGCCGACGCTGATCCGGCAGGACGACAAGAGCGCCGCACTCTACGTCCTGATGCCAATGCGCGTCTGACCGGCGCGGTTTAGACCGGACCCGTTTCGATAAGCTCAGTCACGAGCCGCGATCATGTCGGCAATGTCGACGAATTTCTCCCGAGGGGAGCCGTCGCGTGCGGCGGCTTCCTCCGCCTGTTCAATGCGTTGCCAGTCGCGGAAAGTGACGATATCCAGACCGGTATCCGCAGCGAAGAGGTCGAAGCCGGGTCGCCCGGGCTTTCCTGCTTTCGGCAACTCGCCTGAACCCAGATCGGCTGCAATCTTGCCAATGATTGCATAGCCGTCAGGGCGATTCGTCCCGATCGTTCCGGTGGGCCCGCGCCGCGCCCACCCGACGCAGTATAGACCCGGTGAAATGCGGCCCTCGTCATTGTCGAAGCGGCCCATCCGATCGTCGAAAGGCACACCTTCGATCGGGGCTGTTCGATAACCGATGCAGCTGATTACGAGATCAGCGGGAATGGAATAGAAATTGCCGGTTCCGACGAGGCGCCCTCCTGCAAAGGCAGTTCGCTCGATCCGGACGCCGGACACTTTTCCGTTTCCGACGATTTCGGCAGGGCTGGCGAAGAAATCGAAAACGATCTCGATATCCGATTTCTTCCGATCCGCTTCGGCTTCCGCGAATTGGCGGATCAAAGTTACGGACTTTTTCTGTCCCGGTTCAAGGGCGTCATCGCTACCTTCAGGAGGAAGGTCGGCGGGATCGACCACCGGCCTCGCTCGCTCCAGCTGGCCTAGCTCGCCGAGTTCCTTCGGTGTCATGGCAATCGCATGAGGGCCGCGCCTGCCAAGGATCGTGATGCGCTCGACACGAGACGCTTTCAGCCTGTCGAGCGCGTGCCCGACTATGTCGCTGCCGGCGAATTCCGCTTCGCTCTTGGCCAGGATGCGCGCGACATCCAGCGCAACATTACCCATGCCGATGATGACGGCATTTCGCACCGAGAGATCGGGATCGAGTCCTGCGAATGCCGGGTGGCCATTGTACCAGCCGACGAAAGCCGCGCTTCCGAACACATTGTGGAGTTCTTCGCCCGCTAAGCCAAGTCTCCGGTCATCAGGCGCTCCGGTGGCGAGTATGACCGCGTCGTAGAGTTCGCGCAGCTTGGAAATATCTATGTCCGTGCCGATCGCGACATTGCCGACAAAGCGTATGTTTTCCGACAGCGCCGTCTTTTCGTAGCGCCGCGATACACCCTTGATCGACTGATGATCGGGCGCCACTCCGGTGCGGATCAGGCCATAGGGAACCGGCATTCTGTCGAAGATGTCGACCTGCACATCATCGCCCCACTGCTTCTGCGCGGCTTCAGCAGTATAGTAGCCTGCCGGGCCGGAGCCGACGATCGCAATGGTCACTGGCATTCCCTGTCTCCTGATAGGTGCAGGAGAATGGCTGTAAAAAAGGTGCATCTCAAGCACCTTCTCGCGCATCGAACAAAGGCAGGAGGTTGCTGCGAATTTAACCAAATTTCAAAGACAGCGCGCCTAAGGCACCGCGATGGGCGAGGTTCTTCATTCCCGATTCAAGGATAACGGCGATCCTCGCGGTGTGCAGCCAAAGCCCGCCGAGCCTGTTGTAAATCGAGGGATCGCAGATCCAAGAACCTTCGGCACCGCGAGGCCATCGGCAAAGGCCGGCACGGACCTCTCGCAAGGCGGTCCCACGGCGGAAGCACCAGCCGCAGTTGAACCCGATGATCGCGAGCATGAACGTCGGTCTGCATCCGCCCTCCGCGGAACGAGTCCATTGGGCGACCGCGTCGACGACAGCCGTGTCTATGACGATCCCGAATTGCTCGTCCCGAAAAGATGGACACGTATGGGGCCGATCCTCGCGGCGACCTACGCGGTTCTCGGCGTGATCAATCTGGACCTGCCGCCGATCAGGGCCATCATCGTCGGACTGCTGTCGATCCTTCTGGCATTTCTCGCGGGCGAATTCCTGAGAATGGATCGCGAGCGTCAGTTTTCCAGGTCCAAACGCCTCGTCATGGTGAGCTTCGCCATGGTCGCTCCTGTCTTCGCGAGCGGAGCCTGCATCGCGATGTGGATGGTGGATGGGGGGCTGCACCCGATCTGGGGCGTGGCGACCTTGCTGTCTTTGACCGGCATTGCGACCTATCTCCTGAACGGGCGCATATTGCTGATGTTCGCCGCCAAGGTGGTCTTCTGGCTCCCTTTCGTGCTGCTGCTGCCGTCCTTGACCAGTCTGGGCAGCGCAATCGCCATGATCGCCGTCTTTACCGTGCTTGCACGTGGCCAGTTCATCCAGGCGCGCGAGCGGGCGATCGTCGAGGAGGCGAAGGAACGGATCAGGAACCGCGCGGACGATATTCTGCGCGACTATGAGGATATGGGTCACGGCTGGTTCTGGCAAACGGACCGCCGCGGCAATCTGACTTATCTTTCCGCCAAGGCCGCAGCCACGATCGGGAAGAGCCCTGATGATGTTCTCGGTCGGCATCTGACGTCCCTGTTCAGTACGGGAGACGACAGCCGCGAGGGTGAGCGCACCGTTTCATTCCATCTATCGGCTCGTTCGCAATTTCATGAACTGGCGGTTCGTGCCGCAGCCGAGGAAGAGCGCTGGTGGGCGATAAGCGGGCGTCCGGTTTTCGACGATTTTGCCAATTACTGCGGGTTTCGCGGGTCCGGCAGCGACCTTACGGAAAAGCGTCTCAGCCAGCAGAAAGCGACACGCCTCGCACAATATGATTCGCTGACCGGGCTCGCGAACCGGCTGAACATGGCGCAATCGCTGGAGCGCATTCTGGCAGCTCGGCAGGACATGCAGAGGGAATGCGCGGTTTTCCTGCTCGATCTCGACCGTTTCAAGAATGTGAACGACACATTGGGCCATCCCGCGGGGGACGCACTGCTGAAGCAGGTGTCGCAGCGCCTCGAGCGTGCGATCGGGAAGTCGGGGCAAGTCGGACGGCTTGGCGGCGACGAGTTCCAGATCATCACACCGGGAAGGCTGTCACGCGAACGCCTCGAGCAGCTTGGTCAGGACATCATCCATTCCCTGTCGCAGCCCTATTCGATCGAAGGGCAGCGGGTGGTGATTGGCGCTTCGGTCGGCATCGCCATCGCCCCGGAACATGGCACCACGGCTGAAGAACTCATCCGCAATTCGGACCTTGCACTCTACGCCGCCAAGGATGGCGGGCGCGGGCGCCTGTATTTCTACGCCGACACGCTGCATTCGGCGGTCGAGGAACGCAACCAGATGGAGCAGGATCTGCGCGATGCCCTGCAGAACGGCGGGCTGGAGTTGTTCTACCAGCCTGTCGTTCACAGCCAGACGGAGCGCATAGCCGGGTTCGAGGCTCTCCTGCGCTGGAATCACCCGGTAAAGGGCTGGCTGTCGCCGGCCAAATTCGTACCGGTCGCAGAGGATAGCGGCCTCATCATCAATATTGGTGAATGGGCATTGCAGACGGCCTGCCGCGATCTCGGGCAATGGCCGGAAGAGGTGCGCTGCGCCGTCAATGTGTCGGCGCTTCAATTTGCAAATCCTCACCTTCCCTCCGTGGTTGCATCGGCGCTGGCGGATGCAGGAGTGGACCCATCCCGGCTTGAGCTGGAAATTACCGAAAGCGTCTTCCTTTCGGATGACAGGAATACCGACGTGACCTTCGCAGCGCTCAAGAAGGTGGGCGTTCGCCTGGCGCTGGACGATTTCGGCACCGGCTACTCCTCGCTCGGATATCTGAAGAAAGCTCCGTTCGACAAGATCAAGATCGACCAGAGCTTCGTCCGCGGAGCGACGGAGAAGGGCAGCCGCAATGGCGCGATCATCGCCTCCATCACCAGCCTTGCACAGGCGCTGGGCATGGACACTACCGCAGAAGGGGTCGAGACGCTGGACGAACTCGACCTGATCCGCCGCTATGGCTGCAGCCACATCCAGGGCTTCATCTTCAACAAGCCCATGCCGGCCAACGAGGTTTTGGCGAAGTTAGCGGGCGGGCTGAAGGTTGAAGCCTGCGGCCCGCAATCGGCCCGGGTCAAGCGTAACACCATGCTCCGCAAGATCGTGCTGGAACATGGCGGGCAATTCTACAACGGCACCATCCGCAACATTTCGGCGACCGGCGCTTTGGTCGAAGGCCTCTGGAACGTACCGGTCGGCACGATTTTTCGCATGGCGCTCACTGAGAAGCACGTCGTCACCGCGACCTGCCGCTGGGGAGAGGACAAGAGGATGGGAGTGGAATTCCTCCGTCCTCTGGAGCTTGATCGGTCTGGCGCAATAATCGCCATGACGACCGATCAGATCGAGGAAACGCGGTCTGTGTTGAGGAAACCGGCATGAACGGCCTCGGAAGATCGGCTGCAAGGAGGCTGGAAGCATGACAAAGCACACCCTTTTCTCCAGGTTCAGCCGTTCCGCACCGGAACTGTTCCACAGCGGCGGCGACCAATCTGCCCTACCCGGCGGATCAGACCTGCGTCGACGGCTCGCCTTGATGGAGGATTTCGAGAATACCGGCCTCGGGTGGTTCTGGGCGACAGACGAACAGGGGCACTTGACCTATCTGTCGCGCAACGCGGCGGAACAACTGGGCGCTGGCGACGCCGACCTCATGGGGCAGAAGCTGACTTCGCTGTTTACCCTCGATCCCGATGGCGATCTTGACGAGGTGCAGCGCCCTCTCGCATTCCTGCTAAGCGCCCGCCAGTCCATCGCCAATCTTCCGGTGAGGGTCGCAACCCAGTCGCACGAGGTCTGGTGGCGGGTATCAGGTAAGCCGGTTCTGAACGCAGCGGGCGTTTTCCAGGGTTATCGGGGCAGCGCGAACGACATCACTGCGCTGCGTAAGACGCAGATCGATGCATCTCGCCTGGCACAGTATGACGCGCTGACCGGCCTGTCCAACCGACACCGCATGACCAGGCGCCTCACCGCCACGCTGAACGCCTATCGCACGGCGAAGCGAAGCTGTGCCTTGATGATGCTCGACCTCGACCGTTTCAAGCAGGTCAACGATACCCTTGGCCATCCCGCGGGCGACGAATTGCTGAAGCAGGTCGCCCAGCGGCTCGAGACCATCATCGGCAACAAGGGCGAGATCGGCCGGCCGGGCGGTGACGAGTTCCAGATCATGCTGCCCGACATCGATGACCGAGGAACCTTGGGCGATCTCGGCTCGCGCGTGATCCAGATGATTTCGCAGCCTTATTCCATCGACGGTAGCCGGGCCATCATCGGCACATCGGTGGGCATCGCCATCGCACCTTATGACGGGCTGGAGACGGAGGAGCTGGTCAGCGCCGCAGACCTTGCGCTGTATGCTGCCAAGGGCGGGGGGCGCGGCCAATTCCGTTTCTATTCCAGTGAATTGAAGGATGGAGCCAATCTGCGTCGCCAGATCGAGGAAGATTTGCGAGACGCATTGGCGAGCGACACGATCGATTTGCATTACCAGCCGCTGGTGAGGACCGCCAACCACACAGCCAGCGGGTTCGAAGCGCTCATGCGCTGGAACCATCCCGAACGCGGCTGGATAAGCCCGGCGCAGTTCATCCCTGTCGCCGAAGACACCGGCATCATACGCGAGTTGGGCGAATGGGCGCTGATGCGGGGGTGCCGCGATGCCGCCGCATGGCCCGGGGATCTGCGCGTCGCCATTAATGTCTCGGCAGTGCAATTCGCGGCGGACGATCTGCCCCGCATCGTCGAACGTGCATTGAAGACCAGCGGCCTTGCACCGGATCGTCTGGAACTGGAGATTACCGAGAGCATTTTCCTGGGCGATCCCCATGCGACGCGGATCATGTTCCGGGATTTGAAGGCGATCGGCGTGCGTCTGGCCCTGGATGATTTCGGCACCGGCTATTCTTCGCTCGGCTATTTGAAGAACGCTCCGTTCGACAAGATCAAGATCGACCAGAGCTTCGTTCGCGGCGCAACGGAAGAGGATAACAACAACGCCGCAATTATCACCGCGATCGTCAGCCTGGCCGAAGCGCTGGACATGGAAACAGTGGCCGAAGGCGTGGAAGCGCTCGACGAATTGTCATTGGTGACGAATCTCGGCGCCAGCCACGTCCAGGGATTCGTGTTCGCCAGCGCTTTGTGCCAGGCGGAGGTTCTTTCTCGGCTGGAAGAAGGGCGGCTTACTTACGAACCCCGGGGTCCGGCCAAACACCGGGCGGACCGGCGAACCCTTTACCGCAAGGTCGGCATCATCCACGAGGATCATCGCTACGAGGGGATGATCCGCAATCTGTCCCGCACGGGCGCCATGATCGAAGGTATTCTCGACGTCCCCACCGGAACGCAACTGGTCCTCGACATGGGCGAAGGACAATTGGCCGTCAGCACGGTACGCAGGTCAAACGGTGCCGCGCAGGGGCTGGAATTCGAGACGCCTCTGGTCAATGACGGTGCGGGAGGGCTCTGTACGCGCCATCGCATCTCCCCCTACGCCCTTGCAGCCGCAGGCATGCCGCTGGCGGCCCTACCGAGTGGGCACTATCCGCTTAATTCTTCAGGCGCTGGCTCGGCGCAGTCGGGACGGCCGAAGTTTTTGCAGATCGAGCTATCGTCGTTGAGCCATTCGCCCCGCTAGCGGTTTGCGCTTCCGGACAGATGCGACAGCACTCTAATTGCTGACAGTCGCGACGCTTGCGGCTAAGGGCGGGGCGACAGCGTTCGCAGCAGCCGTGCGCCCCCCTTTGGCCCTGATCGACCGGTGGACATGACCGACCTAAGTTTAATCCGAAATTTCAGCATCATAGCGCATATCGACCACGGCAAATCCACCTTGGCCGACCGCCTGATCCAGTTCACCGGTGGCCTGACCGACCGGGAGATGAGCGAGCAGGTGCTCGATAACATGGATATCGAGCGCGAGCGCGGGATCACCATCAAGGCGCAGACCGTCCGCCTGAACTATACGGCCAAGAACGGCGAAACCTATCAGCTCAACCTGATGGACACGCCGGGGCACGTCGATTTCGCCTATGAGGTGAGCCGCAGCCTCGCCGCCTGTGAGGGCGCGATCCTGGTGGTGGACGCGGCACAAGGAGTCGAGGCGCAGACCCTCGCCAATGTCTACCAGTCGATCGAGCATGACCACGAGATCGTGCCGATCATCAACAAGATCGATCTTCCCGCAGCAGAACCGGAGAAGGTAAAGGCCGAGATCGAGGACATCATCGGCATCGATGCTTCGGAAGCGGTGCTGACCAGCGCGAAATCCGGCATCGGCATCGAGGAAGTGCTCGAAGCCGTCGTCGCTCGCATTCCGCCGCCGGAAGGCGACCGCTCTGCGCCGCTGAAGGCGATGCTGGTCGACAGCTGGTATGACCCTTATCTGGGTGTAGTGATCCTGGTGCGGGTCGTAGCGGGCACGTTGACCAAGGGATTGCACGTCAAGTTCATGCAGGGCGGGACCGAACATCTGGTCGACCGCGTCGGCTGCATGAACCCCAAGATCGAACAATTATCGCAGCTGCAAGCCGGCGAGATCGGGTTCATCACGGCGCAGATCAAGGAAGTCGAACAGGCCCGTGTCGGCGATACGATCACGACGGTGAAGAACGGCGCGGACAAGGCGCTGCCCGGTTACAAGGAAGTGCAGCCGGTCGTGTTCTGCGGTCTTTTCCCCGTAGATGCGGCGGACTTCGAGAAGCTGCGCGAGAGCATAGGCAAATTGCGCCTCAACGATGCCAGCTTCAGCTTCGAAATGGAAAGCAGCGCTGCTCTGGGGTTCGGTTTCCGCGCCGGTTTCCTCGGGCTGCTGCACCTGGAAATCATTCAGGAACGCCTCACCCGCGAGTATGATCTCGACCTCATCACGACCGCGCCTTCCGTGGTCTATCGCATCCAGCTCGGCAAATCGAAGACGGACGACGCGCGCGAGATCGAACTGCATAATCCTTCCGATTACCCGGATCCGAACCGGATCGAAATGATCGAGGAGCCGTGGATCAAGGCGACGATCTACACGCCGGACGAGTATCTCGGCGCCATTCTGAAGCTGTGCCAGGACCGCCGCGGCATTCAGATCGATTTGACCTATGTCGGCGGGAGGGCGCAGGTTACCTATGAATTGCCGCTCAACGAGGTCGTCTTTGACTTTTATGACCGACTGAAGAGCATCAGTCGCGGCTATGCCAGCTTCGATTACGAACAGATCGGCCTGCGGGAAGGCGACCTCGTGAAGATGAGCATTCTCGTCAACAACGAACCGGTCGACGCGCTGAGCATGATCGTTCACCGCGATGTCGCCGAGGCGCGCGGACGGGGAATGTGCGAGCGGCTGAAGGATCTGATCCCGCGTCACCTGTTCAAGATACCGATCCAGGCGGCGATCGGCGGCAAGGTGATTGCGCGCGAAACCATCAGCGCCATGCGCAAGGACGTGACCGCGAAATGTTATGGCGGCGACATCAGCCGCAAGAAGAAGCTGCTGGAGAAGCAGAAGAAGGGTAAGGCGAAGATGCGCGAATATGGCAATGTCAGCATCCCGCAGGAAGCTTTTATTGCCGCGTTGCGCATGGGCGAGGAGTAGAACTCTCGCACCTTGGCTGAACCATCCGAAAAGGGGCGGCGCCGACACGGCACCGCCCCTTTTTCCTGCAACGGATCAGGGCCGCGTCTGACCCTGTCCATGCACAAGATATTTGAAGCTTGTCAGCTGCTCGAGACCGACCGGCCCGCGAGCATGCATCTTGCCGGTCGCAATGCCGATTTCCGCGCCCATTCCGAATTCTCCGCCATCGGAAAACTGGGTAGATGCATTGTGCATCACCACGGCGCTGTCGATTGCGGTCAGGAAGCGCCGCGCAGCTTCATTATTCTCGGTCAGGATTGCGTCGGTGTGGCCGGAGGAATGATGGTCGACGAAAGCGATACCTTCATCCAGACCGCCGACGATCTTGATAGAAGCGATGGGGTCGAGATATTCGGTGTCCCAATCGGCATCGTCGGCGGGCTTCAGCCGCGAATCGATGGCCACGGCCTCTGCATCGCCGCGTAGTTCACATTCCGGCATTGCTTCGGCGAGGCGCGGCACGACGTCCTTGGCCACTGCCCGGTCGATAACGATGCTCTCGGTCGCTCCGCACACGCCTGTTCGGCGCAGTTTTGCGTTACGAATGACGGTGATCGCTTTGTCCAGATCGGCATCTTCATGCACATAGCTGTGCACATTGCCGTCGAGGTGGAGCAGCGTCGGCACCTTGGCCTGATCGCGCACGAGTTCCACCAGGCCGCGGCCGCCCCGCGGGATGACCAGATCGACATAGTCGACCGCCCGCAGCAATTCGGCCACCGCCTCGCGCGAGGTCGTGCGGATGGTCTGAACAGCATCTTCCGGCAGTCCTGCCGCCTTTAGTCCGGCTTGCATGCAGGCGACGATCTCTCGCGTGGAATGCCGACTCTCGGAACCGCCCCTCAGGATGATCGCATTGCCGGATTTCAGGCAGAGCGCGCTGGCGTCGGCGCCGACATTCGGGCGCGATTCATAGATCATGCCGATCACGCCGATGGGGACGGCGACCCGTTCGATGTTCAGCCCGTTCGGCCTGTCGAACTCTGCCAGCACCCTGCCGACAGGGTCGGGAAGGTCGGCAATCTGGTCCAGCGCGTCGGCCATGCCGTTCACGCGGGTTTCGTCCAGCTTCAGCCGGTCGATATAGCTTTCGGGCTTCTTGCCCGCGACGCCGGCAACATCCTGCGCATTGGCTTCGAGGAGTGCGGGCATCGCCTTGCGCAGCGCGTTGGCGGCTTCGCGCAAGGCCTTGTTCTTGGCATCGGTCGAGGCTGTCAGCAACTGCTTCGATGCGGCGCGCGCCTTCTGTCCCAACTCGGCAACATGGGCGGCGGGGTCGATCTGATCGGTCATGTCGTTCATCGTCTGTCCTTCGTCTTTGTGTTGGCCGGTGCGCAGAGATTAGCGCAATTCCACGGCCCGGTCGTATGCGGCTTGCAGCGTGTCACCGAGCAGGCGCGACAATTCGCCGTCACCATCGCCATCGCCGTTCAGGGCCTGTAGCCCGGCATGCGTGGTGCCGTTCTTGCTGGTGACGGAATTTCGCAGCTCTTCCAGCGGCTGGTCGCTGCCCTTCGCCATGGCCACGGTCCCGGCCATCGTGCCGAGAACCATCTCGCGGGCATCCTTCTCTTCGAAACCCAGGTCCATGGCCGCAGCGACATAGGCGCGGGCGATCTCGAACACGTAGCCCGGCCCGGACCCGGCTACTGCCGTAACCCGGTCGAGCATATCCTCGCTATCCACGGTGACGGACGTGCCCGCGCGCTGCATCATTGCATCGGCATGGGCGACCTGTTCAGGTGTTGCATCGTCGCTGGCGCAAAGCCCCGCAACGCATTGCCCGATGGCGGCAGGCAGGTTTGGCATGACGCGGATTACGGGGCGATCCCCGGCGGCGTTCTTCAGGCGCTGGATCGACGCACCCGCCGCTATCGACATCACGTAGCCATCATCGGCGATGCTCTCGGCGTAGAGGGGCAGCACTTCGTCGATCTGCTGCGGCTTGATCGCGACGATGACGGTGTCGAAAGTCTCTCCATCCAGTTGCTCGCGGCCCGACACCAGGCGAACGCCTTCGGGCGCCGTTTCGAGAAAGGGATCGGCGATTGTGAAACTGTCGTCGCCGCGTGCCCAATGCCCGAGCAAAGCGCCCCCCATCTTTCCGCAGCCGATCAGCAGGATCTTTCGAAATTTGTTTGTGATGGCGTTACCCCTGTAATTGTTTTTCCTGTCGGCCGACCTGTTCGCGAAAGGCTCCTCGAGCATGATCGCGACCGAAGCCGTAAAGCCTGGATTTCCGGTCCTTCCAGCCAAACGCACGGGGCGTGGCGAAAGGTCCGGAACAGGCTGTGACAACCGCAGCAGCCTCGGCAAAACCCCGGTCTGGCGGTTGTGCGCTGCACCATATAAACCTAGATGACCGTTTCCCGATTGCAACCGCCCGCGCCAGATTACGCGCCAGAAAGGATTTCGCGTGCCGAACAAGAAGAAGCGTCTCGTCGTCAAGATCGGCTCAAGCCTGCTTGCCAATACCGAGCTGCTGACCCCCCGTTTCGGATTTCTGCAACGCCTGCTATCCGACATCGCGACGCTCAGGAACGATGGCTATGAGGTCATCATCTGCAGCTCGGGTTCGGTCGCGCTGGGTCTGAACATCGTGGGATCAACCCCAGAAGATGCGGGGCTTGCCGACAAGCAGGCCGCCGCCGCTTGCGGGATGCCCCTGCTGCTGAACGCCTACAAGCAGATCGCGCATGAATATGGCTATGACATCGCGCAGATCCTTCTGACGCTTGGCGATTTCGAGGACCATCGCCGTTTTCTGAACACCAAGAACACCATTCACCGCCTGTTGCGGTCAGAAATCGTGCCGATCGTGAACGAGAACGACACCATCACGACGGAAGAGATCCGCGTTGGCGACAACGACCGTCTGGCCGCCAAGATCGCGCAGATGGTCGAAGCGGACGATTTCGTGATCCTCACCGAAGTCGACGGACTTTACGATCGCCATCCTGACGAACCCGGCGCCAGGCTGGTGGAGGAAGTGTCGGATGTGAGCGAATATCTTGATGCCACGACGGGGAAAAGCACTCTCGGCACCGGCGGTATGCTGACGAAGCTGAAGGCTGCGAACATGGCCCAGAATGCGGGTTGCACCACCTATATCGCGAATGGCGAGGCGGAAAACCCGCTGGTTTCCATCATTCGCGGCACTCGCCGCTGCACCAGATGCACGGCTTTCGAAAATCCCGGTTCGGTCTGGACCACCTGGCTTGCAGATCGCCTGCAAATGGCAGGAAGCATCGTGATATCGGATGATGCGGCGAGCTCGCTGGGCGACGGGTCGGGCGTTCGGCGCCAGGACGTTCTTTCGCTCGATGGCGACTATACGCGCGGTGACGTGCTGCATATCTACGACCGTGAGGGGAAGGAACTTGCCCGCGGCCTGACCGAATATACTTCCGAAGAAGCCCGCACACTGATCAATAATCTGGATGTCGGAGCCGAACAGTTGCTCGGCTACAAGACGCATGCCGAACTGGTGCGTCCTGAAAACCTTGTATTGCTGGAAGAGAAGCATCTGACATGGCAGGCGCCCGAGGGGTTCATGAAGAACGAGGGCGGGCTTCCCTGAGCGGCAAATTTCGGGCGAGAGTCCGACGCAACTTCACTTTGCGTTCAGCGTGGGCAGGGCTATAGGCGGCGCATGCAGATCACATCGCGTTTCTCCTCCCGCCCGTTGTTCAGCCGTGTCGCCGCATTCCGTACGACGGCGGGGCGCACCGCGCTGAGCCTGGCAGCTGTTTCCCTGCTGCTCGGCGGGTGCAGTTCAGGTTCGGCGGAGCGCGATACGGCCTACGTCGCGCGTGACGTGGAAACGCTCTACAGCGAGGCCAAGCGCCGTCTCGATACTGGTAATGCTCCGCTCGCTGCCGCCCTGTTCGACGAGGTCGAGCGCCAGCATCCCTATTCGCCTTGGGCTCGCCGCGCACAGTTGATGAGCGCCTTCGCTTATTATTCCGGCCGCGATTACAACAAGGCGATCCAGAGTGCGCAGCGCTTCCTGTCGATCCATCCCGGCAACAAGGATGCGCCCTACGCCTATTACCTGATTGCTCTGTCCTACTACGAGCAGATCAGCGACGTGACCCGCGACCAGCGTGTGACGGATCAGGCGCGAACGGCGCTTCGCGAAGTCGATCGCCGTTTTCCGACGACGGAATACGCTGCCGACGCGCGTCTGAAGCTGGACCTTGTCGAGGATCATCTGGCGGGCAAGGAAATGGAAATCGGCCGCTATTACGAGCGGGCCGGTCGCTGGACAGCGGCGCAGATTCGCTTCCAGAACGTGATCGACAATTTTCAGACCACGAGCCATGCGCCGGAAGCGCTGTATCGCCTGACGGAGACCAGCCTCGCGCTCGGCATTCCGTCCGAAGCGAAGAAGTATGCCGCTGTGCTCGGTACTAATTACCCTGGCAATGAGTGGTACGAGAAGGCCTATGATCTTGTTCAGGACGAAGCGCCAAGCCTGATCGGCGGCTGACCGTCGGTCCATGCTCTCGCGCATCCTGACAGATGCCTCGACAACAAACGGTGACGCGCGCCTGAAGCTGCGCTAGACAGCGGCAGCGATGCTCACCCGGCTTTCCATCCGCAACATAGTCCTGATCGAGGCGCTCGACCTTGCCTTCACGCGTGGGTTGGGCGTGCTGACCGGCGAAACGGGTGCGGGCAAATCCATCCTGCTGGACGCGCTTGGTCTGGTCCTCGGCAACCGGGCAGAAACCGGCCTGGTGAGAGCAGGCGCGGAGAAGGCGAGCGTTACCGCCAGTTTCGATTTCGACATCTTGCCACCGGCAATCGCCTCCGTGCTGGAGGAGGCGGACATCGAGGTCGAGCCGGGCGAGCCGATCATCCTGCGGCGTCAATTGAAGGCGGATGGCGGCAGCAAGGCGTTCGTGAACGATCAGCCGGTCGGAGTCGCCCTGCTCCGCGACATGGCGGGCGCATTGGTGGAGCTGCATGGCCAGCATGACGACCGCGGCCTGGTCAACCCGCGCGGCCATCGCATCCTGCTTGACCGTTTTGCAGGTTCCGATGTCACGCATGTGGAGGCCGCTTATCGTCAATGGCGCGGCGCGCAGGCAGCGCTCGACGCCGCGCGGGCGGAAATGGATCAGGCCCGCGCCGATCAGGACCTTCTGCTCGCGCATCTGGAGGAATTGACCAGGCTGGAGCCGGTGGAGGGCGAAGAAGAGACGCTCGCCCTGCGCCGCGCCGACATGCAGAAGGGTGAGAAACTCTCCGGCGATCTGGAAGACTTGCGGCATCTCTGGGACGGCTCCGACTCGGCGCTCGCCACGATGCGTGGTGCCGCGCGGCGGCTGGACCGGATTGCTCCGGAACATGCTCTGCTCGCCGAAGCGCTCGCAGCGCTCGACCGGGCAGTGATCGAAGCGGGAGAGGCTGAGGAAAAGCTGTCGGCGGCGGCAGAGGCGCTGGAGTTCGAGCCGGCTGAACTGGACCGGATCGAGACAAGACTTTTCGAATTGCGCGCCCTGGCTCGGAAGCACGATTGCCAGGTAGACGATCTGCCCGCACAGATGCGCGAAATGCGGGCGAAGCTCGACGCCATCGAAAGCGGCGAGGCGGGGCTGGGCACGCTGGAGCAGGCGGCACATTCCGCTCATGAGGCTTATCGAGGCAAGGCCGCAAGGCTTCACGAGAAGCGCGTCGCGGCAGCCAGGCGGCTGGACAAGGCGGTGGCGGCGGAACTGGCCCCGCTGAAGCTCGACGCGGCTCGTTTCCGAACCGATGTTGCCGAACTGCCGCCCGGACGCTGGGGGCCGGATGGCATGGACACGGTGGAATTTCTGATTGCCACCAATCCCGGCGCCGATTTCGCGCCGCTCGGCAAGATTGCCAGCGGCGGTGAATTGTCGCGCTTCATTCTTGCCCTGAAGGTTGCTCTGGCGGAGCAGGGCGGGGCTGCGACGGTGATTTTTGACGAAATCGACCGCGGTGTCGGCGGTGCCGTGGCAAGCGCGATTGGCGAACGGCTGGCGCGGTTGGCATCCGGCGGGCAATTGCTGGCCGTCACCCACAGCCCGCAAGTGGCCGCGCGCGGGACAGAGCATTATTTCATCGCCAAATCCTCCTCCGGCACGGTGACGCGAACGTCCGTCGCTGCGCTGGACGCTGCGGGACGCAAGGAGGAGATCGCCCGGATGCTTTCCGGTGCGGAAATCACGACGGAAGCCCGGGCCCAGGCGGACCGGCTGCTCGAACGGGCATGAGTGAAATGGACGATCTGAGCGAAGCGGAGGCCGCCAACGAATTGATGCGGCTGGCGCGGCAGATCGCGCATCACAACCGGCTCTACCACGCCGAAGATGCGCCGGAGATCAGCGACCAGGAATATGATGCGCTGACCCGCCGAAACGAGGCGCTGGAGAAGGCTTTCCCGCATCTGGTCCGCACCGATTCGCCGTCGGTCGCGGTGGGCCATGATGTCGTCGCTTCGCCTCTCTCCAAGGTGCCGCATGAAGTGCGGATGATGAGCCTCGATAACGCCTTTTCCGACGAGGAAGTACTGGAATTCGTCGCAAGAGTGCGGCGGTTCCTCGCCCTCGATGAAGATGAACCGATTTCCTTCACGGCCGAGGACAAGATCGACGGTCTTTCCTGCTCGTTGCGCTATGAAAAAGGACGGCTGGTCATGGCTGCCACGCGCGGTGATGGACAGGTGGGTGAGAATGTCACGGCCAATGTCGCGTCTATCGCTGACATTCCCCAGCAGATCGAAGGTGATGTTCCCGATGTTTTCGAGGTTCGCGGCGAAGTTTACATGGAAACGGCCGCTTTTGCCGCGATGAATGAAGCGCAGCAGGCAGCGGGAGAGAAGATCTTCGCCAATCCGCGCAACGCTGCCGCCGGGTCGCTTCGGCAGAAGGATGCGGCGGTCACGGCGAAACGCCCCTTGCGTTTTTGGGCGCATGGCTGGGGTGCAGCGAGCGAGGTGCCTGCCGCAACGCAATATGCGACGATGCAGGCAATCAGGGATTGGGGTTTCCCGGTCTCGCCCGATCTTACCCTGTGCTCCGGGACGCAGGAGATGCTGGAGGCATTCGCGGGCATCGGTGAGCGCCGCGCCTCGCTCGGTTACGAGATCGACGGCGTCGTCTTCAAGGTCGACCGGCTGGACTGGCAGGAACGGCTCGGCTTCGTGGCAAAAGCCCCGCGTTGGGCGCTCGCCCGCAAATTCCCGGCTGAGCGCGCGGAGACGACGCTCGAGGCCATCGACATACAGGTCGGTCGCACGGGCAAGCTGACTCCGGTCGGCAGGCTAGCGCCAGTGCTGGTGGGCGGGGTTACGGTCACGAATGTGACTCTGCACAACAGGGACGAGATCGAGCGCCTCGGCGTACGGCCGGGTGACAGGGTGCAGGTGCAGCGGGCAGGCGATGTCATTCCGCAACTCGTCGCCAATCTCAGCCCCGATGCTGATCGCCGGGCGTTCGACTTCCCCGATCACTGCCCCGAATGCGGCAGCGAAGCCGTGGCTGAAGAAGGAGAGGTCGATGTTCGCTGCACCGGAGGACTCGTCTGTCCTGCCCAGCGCACGGAACGGCTGAAGCATTTCGTCAGCAGAGGCGCACTCGACATCGATGGCCTGGGCGAAAAGACAATAGACCAGTTCTTCGCCCTCGGATGGCTCGAGAGCCCGGCTGACATCTTCCGCCTGAAGGCTCGGCGCGCCGATATTCTCGCGCTCGAGGGCTGGCAGGACAAATCTGTGGACAGGCTGTTAACATCTGTGGAAGAACGCCGGCGGCCCGACGCGGCACGGCTCCTCTTCGGCCTCGGTATCCGTCATGTCGGCATCGTCACCGCGCGCGACCTGCTGCGGCATTTGCACACTTTGCCAGCACTGCGCGAAGCGGCGCAGAAGGCGCAGGCAGGAGATGAGGACGCGATCGCTGCCCTCACTGCAATCGACGGCGTCGGCCCGGTCGTGGTGAAGGCGCTGGGCGATTTTTTCCACGAAGATCACAATGTCGCCGTCTGGGACGACCTGCTGGACGAACTCGATCCGCCGCGTTTCGAGATCACCACCCTGGAAAGCGCCGTCTCGGGCAAGACCGTCGTTTTCACCGGCAAGCTGGAAACGATCAGCCGCGACGAGGCAAAGGCGCAGGCTGAGAAGCTGGGCGCGAAAGCGGCCGGGACCGTCAGCGCGAAAACCGATCTGGTGGTGGCCGGACCGGGCGCAGGGTCCAAGCTGAAGAAAGCGCAGGAACTCGGCATCGCCACGATGGAGGAGGCAGAGTGGGTCGCCATGGTGGCCGAAGCGAGCGGCAAGCCAAGCCCCTAGCGCGGCACCCACTTCATCACACCGCCTGCGAACGGCGTCCACAATCCCGTCCTGATCCCCGCAGCGGCCAAAGTGTCGCTGGTCCATTGATTGCAGCTGTTGGCGATGTGGTATGTGCCGGGCGCGTCGTAGAACACGTCGTAATCCGCATATCCGGGATGAACCACGCGCAGTGCATCGGGTCTCACCTGCATCTCGATGCGTCGGACCAGTTGCCGGTATTCTTCTTCGCTGATGCGCATGGAGCGGTTGTCAGGTCCTTGAGCAGGTCTGACGTAATGCGCCGCATGCAGCAGGCCTTCACCGCCCGTGAGTGCGTTGAACGCGGTCACAAGGCGCAGATCGGTCCATTGCGGAGTATTGAGGAAAACTTCACGCTCGCCCCAGCTGATGGACAGATGGGTATAAGGGCGGCCGGGCGTCTGTAGGTCGGAGGCAGGGAAATCCTCCCGCCAGTCCTTGTGACGGTTGACCAGCGGCATGACGATGGCCGTATGCACGCCGTTGGTTTCGACCATGATCTCGACGCCGCTTGTCGATTCTCGCCAGTCAGGATTGCGCGGAATGGAAGATCCGATCCATGCCGCCAGCAGGAACAGCATGATCGCGCCGACCACCGCCAAGGCGGCCCATCGCAGCCCCTTCAGCACCGCAATCAGGGCAGGTTGCGTTTTCGCAGCCACAGGATCGACCAATCACCTTTGACGAGACGCGCTGCCAGCCGGAACCCGGCACGGCGATAGGCCCTGCGCACCGTCATCTCCTGCGTCTGCAAAAGGCCCGCAAGCAGGACATTGCCGGAAGGCGCTGTTGCGTCGGCAATGTCGGGAGCAAGTTCGACCAGCGGACCGGCAAGAATATTTGCGATGACCAGATCATATGGCGCGCGGACCTGAAGGGCGGAATGGTCTAGGCCGGGAGCAGTCACCATCAACATCGCGCTTGCCCCTGAGCCAAGCGTGACGCCGTTCAGCGCCGCATTGTCGCGCACGACGCCCTCGCAAATCGGATCGATATCGCTGGCGGTGGAAAGGGCCCGTGACCACAGGGACATCGCCGCGAAACCGAGCAGACCGGTGCCGGTCCCGATGTCGATCAAATTGCGGGCGACAATGCCGTTCCGCTTCATTTGGTCGAGCATGGTGAGACAGCCTGCGGTCGTCTCGTGCTGCCCGGTGCCAAACGCCTGACTTGCGGGAATGATGAATTCGACAGCACCGGGCTGCTCGCTGGCAGGGTAATCGGGGGTCCGCACCACGAAACGGCCAGCGTGGATCGGCGGGGTCGCCTGCTGGCTGAGAGTCACCCAATCCTGATCCGCAATGGCTTCGCTGGTGATTTCAGGCGCCGCATCGTCGAACAGGTTCGCGATCAACGCCAGGTCTCCCCGACGCGGCTTGCGCGGCAGATAGGCTTCCAAGATCCATTCCTGCGGTGTATCCTCGGCGCGCTCGTGCCCGGAGAGTACGATTTCCGCGTCCCAATCTTCCAGGTCTTCATGCCGCAGCAGGGCGGCCTGAACCGCTCTCTTTTCAGCGTGAGCGACGATCTTCCAGCTCATGCCGCATCAACGAACATAGCTGGCGCCGTTCACATCCAGCGTTGCGCCGGTCATGCTGCCAGGCGCATCGAGCGCGCAATAGGTGATGATGCTGGCAACTTCCTCCGGTTCGGCCACGCGGCCAAGAGGAATGTCCGCCAAGAGGGCCGGTCCTCCCCTGCTTTCGAGGTAATCGCCGGCCATCGCCGTGTCCGTGAACCCCGGCGCTACGGCGAAGCTGGTAATGTTTTCGCTCGCATAGGCGCGGGCAATGGTCTTGTGCAGGGCGAGCATTCCGCCCTTGGAGGCCGCATAATGCCAATGCGAAGGCGAATCGCCGCGATGACCGGCCCGGCTTGCCACGTGGACGATGCGGCCAGCAATGCCGCGGTCCTGCCAGTGGCGGATCGCGAGTCGGCAGAGGCGGGCGCTGGCGGTAAGATTGATCCGCAGCGTTTCTTCCCAAGCATCCAGCCAGTCTGCGTCCGGCGCATCGATGGGGTTGGGGCGGAACAGTCCGGCGTTGCTGACCAGTACGTCCACTTGTCCTTCGGCTCGGGCGAGGGCGGTGGTCCAGAGATGGTCGGGCGCATCTGCCTTGGTGAAATCTGCCGCTACGGTTTGCTGATCTACCCGCGTCGTCGCATGGCCGATGACTGTGGCGCCGCGTGCCTCCAGCGCCTTGCGGCTGGCAGCACCGATCCCGCGGCTCGATCCGGTAAGAAGGATTGTTTTCATGTCGCGCACCATCGGGATTTTGACGTCTGATGTCGAGCATTCTCGGGGTAGAACGCTTGAAAGCTGCAGCTTGCCTCATATGTCCATTGCGCTAAGAGGCCCACAAGCGACGACTTCGCGCAAGCAATCGACAGGCAGGATTTCAACGATGGCAGGACGCCCGCTCTCCCCGCATCTTTCGATCTGGAAATGGGGCCCGCACATGCTGGTTTCCATCCTGCACAGGGCGACCGGCGACGGCATGGCCACAGTCGGGTTCGGCATTCTTCTTTGGTGGCTTGGTTCGCTCGCATCCGGTCCGCTTGCCTATGCGGATTTTCTTGCAATTATGGGATCGCCCATCGGCATCATAGTGCTGGTCCTGCTGTCATGGGCGTTCTTCAATCACATGTCGTCGGGCATCCGGCACTTCGTCCTCGATCTGGGTGCGGGTTATGAACTCGATACAAACCGCAGGTGGTCCGTCGCCACGCCGATCATAGGTGTCGCCCTCACGATCCTGTTCTGGATAGCGATCCTGCTGACCTGAAACGCGGCCGCATTGCGAACGATCTGACTTAAGGAAAAGATGATGGACAGGAATACTCCGCTCCAGAATGCCGGTGCCAAGGGCACGGCGATCGGCAATGTCCGCGGTCTCGGCGCCGCGCATGAAGGGGCGGGCCACTGGCTGCAACAACGCTTCACCGCCATCGGCAATCTGATGGCCGTGTCGTTCCTGCTGATCTCGTTCATCCTGCTGCCGGACTATTCCTATCTGACCGTCCACGCCTGGCTATCCGATCTGCTGCCAGCATTCGCCCTCGCTTTGCTGATCGTGTCCACCTTCTGGCACGCTCGGCTCGGTCTCTCCGTCCTGATCGAAGACTATGTCGATGATGCCGGCAACAAATTCGCAGCGAAGGCGCTGCTCAACATCGCTATCATCGCGGGTGCCGGTTTCGGCCTGTTCAGCATTGCCCGCATCGCGCTTGCAGGAACTCTCTAATGGCTAACCCGTCCCCCCAGACACCCGACACCACACCCAAGGATTTCAAGAACGGCGGCACCAATCAACCAGCCTATGCCATCGTGGATCACACCTATGACGTTGTCGTGGTCGGCGCTGGCGGTTCCGGTCTGCGTGCGACCATGGGCAGTGCCGAAGCCGGATTGAAGACAGCGAATATCTCGAAGGTTTTTCCCACCCGCTCCCATACCGTTGCGGCGCAGGGCGGTATTGCGGCGAGCCTTGGCAACAACACGCCGGATCACTGGTCGTGGCACATGTTCGACACGGTGAAGGGCTCCGACTGGCTAGGCGATCAGGACGCCATCGAATATCTTGTGCGCGAAGCCCCGCAGGCCGTTTACGAGCTTGAACATGCCGGTGTGCCGTTTTCGCGCAATGAGAATGGGACCATCTACCAGCGTCCCTTCGGCGGCCATATGCAGAATATGGGCGAAGGCCCGCCGGTGCAGCGCACCTGCGCCGCGGCCGACCGCACCGGCCACGCCATGCTGCATGCCCTGTATCAGCAGAGCCTGAAGTACGATGCCGACTTCTTCATCGAATATTTTGCCATCGACCTCATCATGGAGGACGGGCGTTGCCGTGGTGTCATCGCGCTTTGCATGGACGATGGGTCCATTCACCGTTTCCGCGCGCATTCGGTCGTGCTGGCAACCGGCGGCTACGGCCGCTGCTATTATACGGCGACGAGCGCCCATACCTGCACCGGCGACGGCGGCGGCATGGTCCTGCGCGCCGGTTTGCCGCTGCAGGACATGGAGTTCGTCCAGTTTCATCCGACCGGCATCTACGGCGCGGGCGTCCTCATTACCGAAGGCGCGCGCGGCGAGGGCGGTTATCTGACCAACTCCGAAGGCGAGCGTTTCATGGAACGCTATGCCCCGTCGGCCAAGGACCTCGCCAGCCGCGATGTCGTGTCGCGCTCCATGGCGCTGGAAATGCGTGAAGGGCGCGGCGTCGGGCCTGAAAACGACCACATCTATCTGCACCTCGATCACATCGATCCCAAGGTGCTTGCCGACCGGCTTCCGGGCATCACCGAAAGCGGCAAGATTTTCGCAGGTGTCGATCTGACGCGCCAGCCGCTGCCGGTGACGCCGACCGTGCATTACAACATGGGTGGTATCCCGACCAATTATCATGGCGAAGTCGTAACCATCGGCAAGGATGGTAACCCTGAAACGGTGGTCCCCGGCCTGTTCGCCGTGGGCGAGGCCGCCTGCGTGTCCGTGCATGGCGCCAACCGGCTAGGCTCCAATTCGCTGATCGATCTCGTTGTGTTCGGCCGTGCGACCGGTCACCGCCTCAAGGAACAGATCAAGCCGCATTCGTCGCATGATTCGCTGCGATCGGACAGCGCGGACATGGCGCTCGAGAGGCTCGACCACTTCCGTTTCAACAAGGGCGGAACGCCGACGGCTGCGATCCGCGCCGAAATGCAGAAGACGATGCAGCGCCACGCCGCCGTTTTCCGCGACAGCAAGCTCATGGCCGAAGGCGTGTCGCTGCTGCGCGATACGAACAAGAAGCTTGAGGATGTCAGCGTTGCGGACAAGTCGCTGATCTGGAATTCCGACCTTGTCGAAACGCTGGAACTCGACAATCTGATGTCGCAGGCGGTCGTGACCATGGCTTCGGCGGAAAATCGCAAGGAAAGCCGCGGCGCACATGCTCATGAGGACTTCCCTCAGCGCGATGACGCGAACTGGATGAAGCACACGGTTGCGTGGTTCGAAGGTTGGGGCGGCAAGGGCGGTGACGTGAAGATCGACTATCGCCCGGTGCATGAATATACGCTCACGGACGATATCGACTATATCAAACCCAAGAAGCGGGTTTACTGATCCGACCTTCGGGCGACAGACAGATGGGGCGGGAAGGGCAGATGCCTTTTCCGCCCCTCTTTTATGACCAATCCTGACGGCTCACTGACGCAGATCGGCGAAGGTGTCGCATTGATCTTCGTCACCGGTCTGCAATCCGACCCGCAGCCAGCGCATTCGCTGCTCGCTGGATCCGTGCGTGAAGCTTTCCGGATCGACCCGGCGTCCCGCGCCCCGCTGCAAGGTATCGTCGCCGATCGCGCTGGCGGCGGTAAGCCCTTCCTCCAGATCGCCCGGTTCGATCAGATTGCGATTACGTCCGGCCCATACGCCGGCGTAGCAATCGGCCTGCAGTTCCATTCGGACCTGCAGCTGGTTGGCAGCCTGTGGCTGCTGCGACTGAGCGCTGCGAATCTGGTCGGCGAGGCCGGTCAGGTTCTGAACATGATGACCATATTCGTGTGCCATGACGTAGTACCGCGCGAAATCGCCTCTCGCTCCCATTTCCCGGCTCAACTGGTCGTAAAAGGCCGTGTCGATATAGATGCCCTGGTCAGCCGGGCAATAGAACGGGCCCATTGCGCTCGACGCCCTGCCGCAGCCCGTGTTCTCGGTCCCTCCGCCGAGAAAGGTGAGGGTCGGTTGCGAGAAGGAAATGCCCGCCTGCTGGAATAAAGGTTGCCATGTTTCGTTCAGCGATCCCAGGGCATTGCAGCTTTCCACCGAATAGCTGTTGTCGTCGCAAATCTCCGCCGCGCTCTCGTTGCTGACCTGCCGCGCAGGCGGCGCAGTTTGCGTTCCTTCGACCATGCCGATGGTCTGCATCGGGTCGAGGCCGAACACGACTGCACCGATCAAGGCGATCACCAGCGTTCCGCAGCCGATCTTGCCGCCTCCGCCACCGGGAAAGCGGCCTCCGCCGCCGCGCCTGACGTTTACACTGCCGGGATTGAACGGATTTAGCCTCATGATTTCCCCCTGTCCGCCCTGTTTCGCTTAGGCCGGGCAGCGCCATTTGCATTTTTTTCACCGAAGGAACATAGCAAGGCAATGCGGCGTTCCTTAGCCGTTCAAGTCCGAACCTTCTGGAGTGCCATATGTTCCTTTCCGGGCGCACCGCCCTCGTCACCGGTTCCACCTCGGGCATCGGCCTCGCTATCGCGCGCGCCCTTCACAAGGAGGGTGCGATAGTCGTCCTGAACGGCTTCGGGGATGAGGCCTCTATCGCTACCCTGTGCGACGAGATGGACGCACGGCACATCGACGCCGACCTGATGACCTGCGAGGGAGCGGAAAGCCTGATGGAACAGGCAGGCGAAATCGACATCCTCGTCAACAATGCAGGCATGCAGCATGTCGCACCCGTGGAGGATTTTGCCCCGGCGAAATGGGACGCGATCATCGCGCTCAATCTCACGGCGGCGTTTCACACGACACGGCTCGCAATTCCGCACATGAAGCGGGAAAACTGGGGCAGGATCATCAACACGGCCAGCGCACATTCCCTGGCGGCATCGCCATTCAAGAGCGCCTATGTCGCCGCCAAGCACGGGCTTGCCGGGCTGACGAAGACGGTTGCTCTGGAAGTGGCGCAGTCCGGCGTGACGGTGAATTGCATCAGTCCCGGCTACGTCTGGACGCCGCTGGTGGAGGGGCAGATACCCGACACGATGAAAAGTCGCGGGCTCAGCAGAGATGAAGTCATCAACGATGTGCTGCTCGCCAAGCAGCCGACCAAGCGTTTCGTGCAGCCTGAAGAGGTTGGCGCACTGGCGGCCTTCCTGTGCCGGGAAGAAGCGGGCAACATTACAGGATCGAACTACAGCATCGATGGCGGGTGGACCGCTGAATAGGCATTTCACCAGAATTCCGGCCAGCCGATCAGCTGTTCGCCTGCTGACTGCGGGAGCGCTTGCGGCTGCTCTCGGCGCCTGCACCGCCGCGCCGGATCGTACAGGGCGAATGACGCCAGCTTCGCAGACTGCGTCAGCGGAAAGCAAGGATGAAGCAGCCCTTGCGCGGCATATCGGCACACTTGCCAGCGATGCTTTCGAAGGGCGCAGGCCCGGCACACCGGGCGAGGCGAAGACCCTGAGTTATCTTGCCCGAGAGTGGCAGTCCATCGGGTTGAGATCCGGAACGAACGATCCGGCGAATCCGTGGTTCGCACCCGTCAGGCTCAACCTTGCGAAACCTGAGGTCAGCACGGCGAATTTCCGCCGTAACAGGCGCTATGTCGAGGTTTGCGAGGACGAGGTCCGCATTTTTACCAGCGGCCTTCGCGGTCTCACCAGCGATGCGCGCGTCCTGTTTGTAGGGCAGACGGCGGAGTTTCCGGCAGGCGCGCTGGCCGGCAGGGTGGCCGTGATGCTGGCCGACCATGCTGGCAGCCTTGAACAGCGCCAGGCGCTGTTCGATGGCGGAGCCGTCGCCGTGCTGTCGGTAGTGGCCGACAAACCTGCTCTCGCTCAGATTGCCGAGATGCGGAACGAAGGCGCATACCGGCTGGATGGAGAAGGCGAGGACCGACTGGACGGTTTCGTCTCGGCAGGAGCCATGGCACGGATTGTGGGCCCTGAAAGGTGGCGGCGCTGGCAATCGGCTGCCAAGTCCCCCGGTTTCAGGCCGCAGCAAACCGGAGCGACAGTGACGCTGGAGGCCGTGTCTGCCCCGGCTGATGTACTTACACATAATCTGATAGCTCGCCTGCCTGGCAAGGATCCTGAAAAAGGCGCGGTTCTGGTGCTCGCCCATTGGGACCATTTCGGCATATGCGCGCCGCAGTCGCCGACCGACCAGATCTGCAACGGCGCCATAGACAATGCCAGCGGCCTTGCTGTGCTGACGGAACTCGCACGCAAGCTTGCCAGCGGGCCACCGCTGGAACGAGACGTGTATTTTCTTGCCACCACGGCCGAGGAATGGGGCTTGCTCGGCGCCCGCGCCTTTTTGCGCGACCCGCCGGTACCGCTCGACACCATCGTCGCGGCATTCAATCTGGATACGGTGGCAGGTGCGCCGCGCGATGCGCCTGTTGCAGTGATTGGCAAGGGCATGACTCCGCTCGACGATGTAATCGCGAGCCTGATCGTCAAAGCTGGGCGTCAGCCGGGCAATGATGATTTTGCCAGCGAATACCTCAAGAGGCAGGATGGCTGGGCGTTGCTGCAGGGCGGCGTTCCGGCTGTCATGGTGACCAGCGCTTTCGGGGACAGTGCCGTCCTGCGCGACTATATCGATCAGCATTACCACAGCCCGTCCGATGAGGCGGAAGGCCTGGAACTTGGCGGCGCGGCGCAGGATCTGCTGCTGCACGAAGCCTTGGTCCGCCATTTCGCAGATCCGGATCAATGGCCAGTGGCGACAGGAGACTGACCGGTCCGCGTCGCAGGCGATTGCCCCCTAGCGATATGCAGGCTGCACGGTTAAGGGACGGGCACGAATCCCCCAGATACGCGCAGACAGAAAGCGGCACCATGGATATCCCGATCGGCCTTACCTTTGACGACGTTCTGCTGCGTCCGGCCGAAAGCGACATCCTGCCCAGCATGGCGGATACCAGCACCTTCCTGACGCGCGAGATCGCCCTCAACATTCCCATCGCCTCCGCAGCGATGGACACGGTGACGGAAGCCGACATGGCGATCGTGATGGCGCAGATGGGCGGCATCGGCGTCTTGCACCGCAATCTGGAAATCGAGGAGCAATGCGCGGCCGTGCGCGCGGTGAAGCGGTTCGAAAGCGGCATGGTCGTCAACCCCATCACCATCGGCCCCGATGCCACGCTGGGCGAGGCGCAAGCCATCATGGCGCAGCACCGCATCAGCGGCATTCCGGTTGTCGATCGCGGCGGGCGGCTTGCGGGCATCCTGACCAATCGCGATGTCCGCTTTGCCGACAATCCCCACCAGCCGGTACGCGAATTGATGACGAGCGAAAATCTCGCCACGGTCCCGCTCGGCACCGGGCAGGAAGAAGCGCGCCGCCTGTTGCACCAGCGCCGTATCGAGAAGCTGATCGTGGTGGATCAGGATTACCGCTGCATCGGCCTCATCACGGTGAAGGACATCGAGAAGGCGGTCACCTATCCGCGCGCGACCAAGGACGCGACGGGCCGCCTGCGCGTGGCTGCGGCGACGACGGTTGGCGAGAAGGGCCTGGAACGCACGCGAGCGCTGATCGAGGCTGAGGTGGACGTTGTCATCATCGACACTGCGCATGGCCATAATCGGGACGTCGCCCGCGCGGTGGAAGCGGCCAAGAAGCTCTCCAATTCTGTACAGATCGTCGCCGGTAACGTTGCAACCGCTGAAGCGACGCGTTCGCTGATCGACGCAGGTGCCGACGCAGTGAAGGTCGGGATCGGGCCGGGTTCCATCTGCACCACGCGCGTCGTCGCCGGCGTTGGTGTGCCGCAATTGACGGCCATCATGGACAGCGCGAAGGAAGCGGCGAAATTCGGTGTTCCGATCATTGCTGACGGTGGTCTCCGGACCAGCGGCGATGCCGCCAAGGCGCTTGCCGCCGGTGCGTCATGCGTCATGATCGGGTCAATTCTGGCCGGGACCGAGGAAGCGCCGGGCGAGACCTTTTTGTACCAAGGGCGCAGCTACAAGAGCTATCGCGGTATGGGCAGTGTCGGCGCGATGGCACGGGGCAGCGCCGACCGCTATTTCCAGCAGGACGTTTCGCAGCTGAAACTGGTGCCGGAAGGGATCGAAGGCCAGGTGCCTTACAAGGGGCCTGCGAAGGATGTCGTTCATCAGCTGGTCGGCGGGGTGAAAGCAGCGATGGGCTATACCGGTTCCGCGACGTTGAAGGACCTTCGCGAGCGGGCGCAATTCGTTCGGATCACGGGGGCGGGCCTGTCCGAAAGCCATGTGCACGACGTTGCGATCACGCGTGAGGCACCGAATTATCCGACGCGCTGACAGCCTTGCAGGGGTGCAGTCGTGAGGCCTGCCGCGCGGGTGCAGGCCGCGATAGAGTTGCTCGACATGATCGTGGACGCGGCCCGGAACAACGGCGCGCCGGCGGATCGCATCATCGCGGACTATTTCCGCGCCCGTCGCTATGCCGGATCGAAGGACCGCCGGGCTGTGCGCGAACTGGTCTATCGCGCCATTCGGGCGTGCGGACCGGTTCCGCGTACCGGGCGTGCGGCCATGCTGCGCCTCGCTGCGATTGACGAGGCCGTGACCGAGCTGTTCGACGGTTCGCCGCACGGCCCGCCCCCCATCGGCAAGCGCGAGGTTCCGGCAGATGGCGGCATTGGGCCCGAATGGCTGCGCGAATGGCTGGAACTCTCAGGCGTTGCGGGGCAGGAAGCAACCTCGCTGCTGGACCGCGCACCGCTGGATCTGCGCGTGAATTCACTCAAGGCGGAGCCGGACGCGCTCGATCTGCCGGCCGCGGCCGAGCGGTTGAACCTGCCAGCCGCGCTGCGCCTGCCGGCAGGCACGTCGGTCGAACAATGGGACGCCTACCGCGAGGGCCTCATTGAAATTCAGGATCACGGCAGCCAGATCGCCTGCTCCGCCATGCAGGCAGCGCCGGGCGAGCACATAGTCGATTTGTGTGCAGGCGCGGGCGGCAAGACCCTGGCGCTGGCTGCCGCGATGCAGAACCGTGGCATGCTGATCGCGAGCGACACCGACCTCGGTCGCCTCTCCCGCCTTCTGCCCCGTGCAGAGCGGGCAGGTGCGGGTATGGTGGAGACCCTGCTGCTCGACCCCGGCAAGGAGCGCGAAGCACTTGGCGCGCATCTCGGCAAGGCCGACGGCGTGTTGGTCGATGCGCCTTGCTCCGGCACCGGTACCTGGCGGCGGAACCCCGAAGCGCGCTGGCGCATCGACCGCGAACAATTGCTGGCCTTTGCCGATACGCAGGACAGGCTTCTGGAAATCGCTGCAGATCTGGTCCGGCCGGGCGGGCGGATTACCTACATCACCTGTTCGCTGCTGGACATTGAAGGATCCGACCGTGTTGCAGCGTTCCTCGGCAGGCATCAGGACTGGACGATTGCCCGGCCGGAACTGCCTCTTGGCCGCATGCATGGTGGCGGCACACGGCTGACGCCATATCATGACGGGACGGACGGATTTTTCATCGCATGTCTATGTTCGCCATGTTAGCTTTGTCCCAATGGCCTCACCCAACTCCCCCGCGCCATCAGACCTGAAGGACAAGCTCATGCGTTACGCCCCGATTGCCGCTGCCCTGTCGCTGCTGATCGCGGTGAATGCGAGCGTCGGGCAAGGGGCCGAGCCCGAGGCCGATCCGCGCGCAGCCGTGCTTATCGCCGAAGGGCGCGCCGCGCTGGAAGCCGGCGAGCCGCAGGAAGCCGTGGACGCGTTCGAAGCGGCCTTCGCCGTGGACCCGGCCTATACACCGATCCTGCTGGATCTTGCCTATGCGGCGAGGCGTCAGGAATTGCAGGGCAAGGCCATACGATATTACCGCGAGGTTCAGGCTCGCGATCCCCGGAATTTCGCTGCAATTGCGGGCGAGGGCGAGGCATTGATCGAGAAGGGCGCGATAGAGAAGGCGCGCAGCAATCTGGCACGGCTGGAATCGCATTGCGGGGCAAACTGTCCCGAAACCCTGGCGCTGGCGGAGCGGCTCGAGACAGGGGCGCAGCCGCGCATGGTCACGGCAGAGAGCCTGCTGCCCGATCCCATCATCATTCAGAACTGAGTCGCTGCCTTCATCGTCCGGGCAGAATGCTCAAACAATGTCGCGGAATGCTTCGAGGACGCTGCGATACACCCGCTTCTTGAAAGGGATGATCATCTCGGGCAGCTGTTCGGGGTCGAGCCACTGCCATTCGCAGAACTCGGGGTGTTCGTGCGCGTTGAGGTCGATGTCGCTGTCCTCGCCGGTGAATCGCGCCAGGTACCAGGTCTGACGCTGCCCACGGTAGCGACCTCCCCAAAGTTTGCCCTGCAATTCTTCGGGCAGATCATAGGCTATGTCTTCATCCATCTTGCGCAGGATGGTGACCTTGTCGGGAGTAACTCCGGTTTCCTCGTGCAATTCGCGCAACGCGGCCTCTTTCAGATCTTCCCCTTCGTCGACGCCGCCCTGCGGCATCTGCCACCAGTCACCTTCACGATTGTCGATGCGGCGGCCGACGAAGGCGCGGCCATCGGCATTGACCAGCATGACGCCGACGCACGGGCGGTAACCGAGTTCGCTCATCTTGCGTGCCGCTCCAGCATCAGTTTCATCGCCGCGAAGATCGCCTGCATGTCGTCATGCGCGCTCGGCATTGCCTTGCGAAGATTGACGAACCCATGAATGTTCCCGCGCATTTCCAGATAGATAACGTCCACGCCGGATTGGATCAATGCGCAGGCATAGTTCCGCCCCGAATCGCGCAATGGGTCGAGGCTGGCGGTCGCCACGATCGTCGGGGGAGTCGGGGCGTGATCGGCCAGTATCGGCGTGTTGCGGCGATCGCCCTCTGCCGGAGCGTAGCACCGTGTGAAAAACTGCATGGCATCGCGGGTGAGCAGATAGCCTTCGCCGAAATCGGCAAAGGATTGCGTGACGCTGATATCGTCCGCCAGCGGATAGATCGGCACCTGCATCACCACTGGCGCCGCCGCCGGTTGCTCGAGCAGGGATTGCGTCGTCACAATGGCGAGGTTTCCGCCGGCACTGTCGCCCATGGGGATCAGCCCCGAGACCTGCAATTGCAGCTCGGACGGGCTATCCGCCACCCAGCGCGTCGCAGCCTCACAATCGTCAGGCGCTGCGGGAAAGGGGTTTTCTGGCGCAAGCCGGTAATCGACCGAGACGACCGGCAGTTCCAGTTCAGCGGCGATCTGCGTGCAGAGCCGGTGATGAGTCTCGATATCGCCAATGACGAAACCGCCGCCGTGATAGAACATGATGACCGGGCAAGGGCCGGACCGATCCGCCACCGCATCGTAAAGGCGAAGCGGAATGTCACCGGCAGGTCCGGGGCACGACAGGTCGCGAATGACAGGAAGGTCGCGCGCGTCCCGCTCGGCAATATGCTGCGTCGCCATCATGGAGGCGCGCGCTTCCTCGAGGCTCATCTCCGACAAAGGCGGGCGCCCGGCAGCCTCGAGAAACTGGAGAAAAGCGCGCACATCCTCGCGGACAAAGACTTGTTCATCGGACATTCGCGCGTGCACTCCCATGGTTAAGGGCGGCAAGCTAGAGGGTGCGGGTGATCTTTGTCACTCGACATTTTGCAAGGGGCCGAGAAAAACTTCATTGCGGCGCAGGGTGGCCGTGCATAGGTGCGATGCCTAAGTATGCATTCGCATTATTGATGGCGCTGCCGAACAAGGTCAGCGAACGACAAGGAATTTTCATGGCAAGCCAGGCTGCCGAAGCTCGTCCGGATGCATCCGGTCAGAATATATCGCAAGATTCAGCGCCCGATGCGGTGACCGTTCGCTTCGCCGGCGACAGCGGCGACGGCATGCAGTTGACCGGCGGGCAGTTCACCCTGTCCACCGCGCTCGCTGGCAACGACCTTGCGACCTTTCCTGACTTTCCGGCGGAAATTCGGGCGCCGCAGGGCACCTTGTTCGGCGTTTCGGCCTTCCAGATCAATTTCGGCAGCCGCCGCATCAACACGGCAGGTGACGCACCCGACGTACTTGTCGCGATGAACCCTGCGGCGCTGAAGGTGAACCTCGACGCGCTGAAGCCGGGGGGGCTGATCATTGCGGACACGGGCGAGTTCACGAAGCGCAACCTCGACAAGGCAAAATACGACAGCAATCCGCTGGAAGATGGCAGTCTTGCAAAATGGGATCTGCTGGCCTTCGACATCTCCGAACTGACGGTTGAGGCAGTGAAGCCCTTCGGCCTCGGGCGCAAGGATGCGCTGCGGTCGAAGAACATGTGGACGCTGGGGCTTGCCCTTTGGATGTTCGATCGTCCGCGCGAACCGATTCACCAGTGGTTGAAGGAAAAGTTTCGCAGCAAGCCCGACATTGCGGAGGCGAATATCGCCGCGCTGGATGCCGGTCACGCCTATGGCGAGACTGCGGAGCTCGCTGGTCCTCTGAAGCAGGTGCATGTTCCGCCGGTCGAAAGCGCGCCGGGCCTTTACAAGACCGTAACGGGTGCGGAATCGATTTCGCTCGGCCTTGTTGCCGGTGCGCAGCTGGCCGAACTGCCGATGTTCTTCGGCGGCTATCCGATCACCCCGGCGAGCGCGATCCTGCACCATTTGTCGCGCCTGAAGGAATTCGGCGTCACCACCTTTCAGGCCGAGGACGAGATCGCCGCGATCTGTGCTGCGATCGGCGCGTCCTATGCCGGTCAACTTGGCGTCACCTCGTCCTCCGGTCCCGGTATTGCTTTGAAGACCGAGGCGATGGGCCTCGCCATCATGACCGAACTGCCATTGGTCATCGTCAATTCACAGCGCGGCGGCCCCAGCACCGGCCTGCCGACCAAGACCGAGCAGAGCGATCTGTACCAGGCCGTCTATGGCCGGAATGGCGATGCGCCGATGCCGGTGATCGCAGCCCGCAGCCCCTCCGACGCGTTCGAATGCGCGATCGAAGCGTGCCGCATCGCGGTGCAATATATGACTCCGGTGATGCTGCTGACGGATGGCTATATCGCCAATGCGGCGGAGCCGTGGAAAGTGCCGGATCCTGCTGAATTCGAGCCGTTTCCCGCGACCTTCCTGCAGGAGAAGAATGCAGGTGAGGAACTGCTGCCCTACGCCCGCGATGAAAACGGCAAACGCCCGTGGATCAAGCCCGGCACACCCGGCCTGATGCACCGGATAGGCGGTATCGAGAAGGCGCAGGGCACCGGCCACATCGACTATTCCCCCGCCAATCATCAGGCGATGACGGATGCACGTGCGGAAAAGATTTCCGGCGTTACCGTACCCGATCAGGAAGTCGCGCTGGGCTCCACGTCGGGCAAGCTTGCGGTAGTCGGCTGGGGATCGACCTTCGGGCCTATCCACCAGGCTGTCGGCAGGGCACGTCGGGCCGGTATGGACGTGAGCCATATTCACGTTCGTCATATCTGGCCGCTGCCTGCCAACCTCGGCGATCTGCTGCGCAGCTACGATAATGTACTGGTGCCGGAAATGAACACCGGACAATTCAAGACCGTTCTGCGCGACCAATATCTGGTGGACGCCCGGCCGCTTACCAAGACGAGCGGTCAGCCGTTCTCCATCACCGAACTGGAAGCGGCGATCGGCAAGTATTCCGACGGTATCGACGGCAATGAAGGCGGCGAAGTGCCCGTCAACGATACGCAGCTTCCCAGCCCCGAGGCGATGAACCCATGAACGCTCCTGTAAAGATCGAAACCACGTTGAAGGATTGGGAAACCGACCAGGAAGTACGCTGGTGTCCCGGGTGCGGCGACTATGCCATTCTGAAGGCGGTGCAGCGCACCCTGCCGCAGATCGGTGCCGATCCTGCCAACACCGTGTTCATTTCGGGCATCGGCTGTTCGAGCCGGTTCCCCTATTACATCGAAAGCTACGGTTTCCACACGATCCACGGCCGCGCACCGGCGGTGGCGACCGGGGCCAAGCTCGCCAATCCGGATCTGGACGTGTGGCTGGTCACGGGCGACGGCGACGGGCTGTCCATCGGCGGCAACCACATGATGCACGTGCTGCGGCGGAATGTGGACATGCAGATCATGCTGTTCAACAACGAGATTTACGGCCTTACCAAGGGGCAGGCGTCGCCCACCAGCCGCGAGGGGACGCGCAGTCCGTCCAGCCCGCTCGGTTCGGTCGATCATCCTGCCAACCCCTGCGCCTTTGCATTGGGATCGGGTGCGCGCTTCGTTGCCCGCGGGTTTGACGTGTCGAAGAAACTACCCGACGTGCTGGTTGCAGCTCACGCCCACAAGGGCGCAGCCTTCATCGAGATCTTTCAGAACTGCATCGTCTACAACAAGGATGTGTTCGACGACTTTGCCGCGCCGAAGGGTGCCGAGGAACGGCAGCTATGGCTTGAGAACGGCGAACCCATGCTGTTCGGGTCGGAAAAGACCGGCGGCGTCAAGGGATTGGCTCTCGACGCTGCGGGTCCGGGCCTGAAGGTTGTCACTGTCGAGGATGACGACTGGCAGGCGGCTGGCGTGGTGGTCCACGACGTGACCAATCGCATCATCGCCCATATGCTCGCCGAACTGCCCTTCGGACCCTTCCCAATGCCTTTGGGCGTGCTCTATGACGATCCGCGGCCTACCTTCGAGGCCGCTGTCGCCGAAGAAAGGCGCCGCGCCAGCGAAGGAAAGGTAGCAAGCCTCGCCAAGCTGCTGGCGAAGGGGCAGACCTGGACGGTGGACGGCACGGCAGCCGACCCGATCTGATCGCTGCACAAGCGCGCTGAGCTATGGACAATCTGACGCATGGCCTCGTCGGCGCGCTGATGGGGCAGGCGGGGCTGAAGCGGCGCACCGGCCTTGCCATGCCGGCGTTGATCATCGGGGCGAACCTGCCCGACATCGACGCTGCCTGTACCATCTACGGAGTGCAAAGCCTCGCCATGCGGCGCGGGCTTACGCATGGGCCGCTCGCCTGGATCGTTCTGCCTGTTCTCCTGGCGGCGCTGCTCTATGGCTTCGACCGCTGGCAGGCGAAACGCGGCAAGCGGCCTGCAGGACGGCTGCCGGTCCATTTTGGCTGGCTGTGGGCGCTGTCTTTTGCTGCCTGCCTCACCCATCCGGCTCTCGACTGGCTGAACGTCTATGGCATCCGCCTGCTGGAGCCGTTTTCCAGCCGCTGGTTCCACGGGGATATTCTCTTCATCATCGATGTCTGGCTCTGGCTGGGGATGGGGCTGGCGGTCTGGTTCTCGCTGCGGCGCGAGCGCAAGACCGGCAGCGACTGGCGTAAACCCGCCCGCGTGGCGCTTGCTGGCGCAGCGGCCTATATCGGCGTGAATGCGCTGATTACTGCGCGAAGCGAGACGGCGGTGCAGGATGCCCCCACAGGCGCTGCAACCATCATCGCCAAGCCAGTGCCGCTCGCTTTCTGGCAGCGAGAAATGGTGACGGGCGGCGCTGGGTTGTATGCGGTTGAAGGACAAGCTTTGCCCGGCGTGCCGCTTGCCGCCTGCAATCTAGACGGTGCCGCGGCTCGCGATCCCGATGTGCGCGCATTCCTCTTCTGGTCGCAGGCGCCGTTCGTCGAATCCGGTGCGGACGGCGTGTTGCGGCTGCGCGATGCACGTTTCTACGATCCGCTTGCTCGCGACCGGTTCACAGTTTCCCTGCCGCCGGGAGCCTGCCCCGGGATTCGCTAGCATCGGCGGCGCGATCCAGGAAGGGCGCGGCCATGAAGGCGCAAGCCGCGCCGCCCAGAAAGCCGGCCAGAACGTCGCTCGGGTAATGCACGCCAAGCCAGACACGGCTGAAGCCGACGAGCGCGGCGACGAAGATCGCAGCGCACAACAGAGTCGGCCGGAGCTGGCGATTATGTGCCGAAAGCGCGAAGGCTGCCGCGATGAAGACCGTCGCCGAATTGAACGCGTGGCCGCTCGGGAAGCTGAAACCTTCTGCATGAATCAAATGTGGAACGATGTCGGGGCGCACCCTCGAAAACAGCAGCTTCAACGCATAGCCGATGCCCCATCCGCCCAGAACGGTGGCTGCATAAACAACCGCGATCTTCTTGCGCCCAAGGGCGATGAACGTCGAGGCAAGGACTGCAGCAAAAAGCAGTCGCACTGTCACTCCGCCCAGTGCCGTATTGTCGCGCACGGCCTCTAGCATGCGGGGGTGCGACTGCCAGGGGGAGCCATCCCCGCCGCGCCAATAGGCAAGTCCGGCGCCATCCAGAATGCTCAGCGTCTGCCCGCCGAAGGCGAGCACAGCCAGCATCGCGAAACCGGCCCAGCAGATGAGAGCTACCCTGGCAGCCATGGGCCAGCCCCGCTTCACGATCCGAAAACCAGTTGCTGGGCCGGGTAACGCTTGTGCTGAACATCCATCGTTGAAGGAACCGCTCGCCTCGTCCACCTGTTCCGAACGCAAGCGATGAAACCGGAGATTTCCCTTGAGCAGCGATGAACCCGCCCCCCAGATCGTCTGGCTGAGGCGCGATTTGCGCCTTGCCGATCAACCCGCGCTTTATGCCGCTGGACAGGCTGGTCCTGTCATTCCGGTCTATGTCCTTGACGATGAGAGGCCGGGAAATCGTGCCTTCGGCGGCGCGCATCGCTGGTGGTTGCATCATTCGCTGGATAGCCTCGGCACGGCATTCGCAGCTGCAGGTTCGAAGCTCGTGCTGCGCAGGGGTGACGCCGTGCAGGTCCTCGTGGGCATCGCGCAGGAGACGGGCGCGACGGCAATTCATGCGATCCGGCATTATGAACCCTGGTGGCGGGATGCCGAGGAAGAACTCGCCGAGGCATTGCATGATATTGGGGCAGGCGCCGAAGAGCCGGTGTGCCGGTTCTGCCTGCACGATGGCAATTACCTGCTACCGCCGGGCACCGCGCAGACCGGATCAGGCAATCCGTACAAGATCTACACGCCGTTTTCCAAAGCCGTGCTGGACCAATTTCCTCCGCGGGACGCCCTGCCGCAGCCCGGCAGTATCGGGGCGCCGGAGAAATGGCCGGAAAGCGACGCGCTGGCAGACTGGAAGCTGTTGCCAACAAAGCCAGACTGGGCGCAGGACATGGCAGGATTCTGGCAGATCGGCGAAGCGGCGGCGCACGACAGGCTGAAATGCTTTGAGGACGATGTCGCCCGCTATGACGACAGGCGCAATCTGCCGTCCGAGGACGGATCGTCGCGCCTTTCGCCTCATCTCCACTGGGGGGAAATTTCGCCGGTGCAGGTCTGGCATGAATTGAAGGGGCGGCGCGGCAATGGGTGGGCAACGTTCGAGAAGGAACTGCTCTGGCGCGATTTCGCGCAAAATCTGATTTACCAGTTTCCGAGCTATTCCGAAGAGTCCTACCGTGACAGTTTCGACAGGTCGCTGTGGCGCAATCCCAATCGCGGGCACATGATCGAAGCCGAGCTGGAAGCCTGGAAGCGCGGGCAGACAGGCTACCCCATCGTCGATGCCGGCATGCGCCAACTGTGGGCGCTCGGCTGGATGCACAACCGCGTTCGCATGATCACCGCCAGCTTTCTGATCAAGCATCTGCTGATCGACTGGCGGCATGGCGAGCGGTGGTTCTGGGACACGCTGGTCGATGGCGACTACGCCTCGAATGGCTGTAATTGGCAATGGGTTGCCGGAACGGGTGTGGATTCCAACATGTTCCCCCGCATCATGGCGCCGCTCAGTCAGAGCGAGAAGTTCGATGCGGGCAATTACATCCGCGAATGGGTGCCTGAACTCGCCGGTTTACCGGACGATCAGATCCACGATCCGGATGATGAACATCGACCTGACGAATATCCGGCAAAGCTCATCGGACACCGGGAAGCGCGTGAACGGGCGCTGCAGGCCTATCGAGAGATGAAGGAAGATTGACTGCAAGGCTGCTTTTCAAAAGTCTGGCATCTTGCTCGCGGGCCGGTCTGAGGCCATAGGACGCGGCATGATCGGGGCGGACAAGATTGCGGAGACGAAGGGACGCGTGCGGACTGCAAGCCCGCAGGCGCTGGTCGGCAGCGGGACTCGTTTTGCCGGAGGGTCCGGCTGGCTCGCCCGCAGGCTTGCGCCAGGATTTCACCGCATCCTTGACCGGCTCGACAAGGGGATCGAGGAAGGCGCGATCCACGGGCATCTGCCCGACGGAACCACGCGGGTGCTGGGCGGGCGCAACCCGGGGTTCGTCGTTACTGTCACTCTGCACGACTGGCGTGCGCTGGTGCGCCTCGCCACGGCAGGTTCGATCGGCTGGTATCAGGCCTGGGCAGCCGGCGAATGGGAGGCTGACGATATGGTTGCCCTGTTCGCCCTGTTCATCGCCAATGGCGAGACGCTGGGTGATACCGGCAGGGCCAGCGGGCCGTGGCGGCTGGCCCTGAGGTTTGCTCATTGGCTCAACCGCAATACCCGCTCGGGATCGGCTCGGAACATCCACGCCCATTACGATCTCGGCAACGATTTCTACCGTGAATGGCTGGGTCAGAGCATGGTCTATTCCAGCGCCATGTTCGGCACGGATGCCGCGCCGAGCCAGATGCAGCAAATGCTGAGCGAGCTCGACTATGCGCAGCTTGCGAAGGTTACCGCCATGTTGAACCGGGTGGAGGCGCAGCCCGGCGACAGTCTGCTGGAGATTGGCTGCGGCTGGGGCATGCTGGCCAATGCTGCCGCAATGAGCGGGGTAGAGGTTGATGCGATCAGCCTTTCTGACGAGCAGCTCGGCTTCGCGTGCGAAAAGCGCGAGGCGGGCGCAAGCAATCCCGATTTCTTGAAATGTGACTACCGCGATGTTTCGGGGCAGTACGATGCCATTATCAGTGTGGAGATGGTGGAGGCGCTGGGCCGGGAGTACTGGCCGACTTTCATGGATTGCATATCCGACAATCTGAAGCCGGGCGGAAAAGCCGCGATCCAGTACATCTCGATGCATGAAAACCTGTTCGATGCTTACGCCTCCAGCGCCGATTTCATCCAGGCTTACGTCTTCCCCGGCGGATTGCTGGTGCGAACCAGCGAGTTCCGGCGACTGGCCGAAGAACGCGGGCTGCGCTGGGAAAGCCAGCATGATTTCGGGCTAGACTATGCCGAAACGCTGGCGATCTGGCGTGAGAATTTTGATGCTGCCGTCGCGGAAAAGCGTCTGCCGACGGAGTTCGACGATGTTTTCGTCCGTCTGTGGCGCTATTATCTGCAATATTGCGAAGGCGGATTCCGCGGCGGCGGCATTAATGTGCATCAAGTCACGCTGGTCAGGGAATGATCAGGGGTAAAAAAGGGGGAACGGATCATGAGAGGCATTGTGAAGGGCATTGGCGCCGCGATCATCGGCAGTCTGCTGGCAAGTTGCGCGGCCGTCACGGATATGCCGCCGGGCGCTGCGTCCAGCAATGCCGTCCGCATGTCCATGCCGCCCGCCAGTGTCACGCCTGCCGATCAGAACGTGCTGTTCTGGTCCGACGCGGAAAGGCAGGACCGGTTCCCTGGCATGGAGCGCTGGTTCCCCGGTCATGAGGTCGAAGCTGCGCCGTCACCGCGCCCGTTGCCGCCGGGCGACGCCTTGCCAGCTGAACTGCAAGCAGATCTGCGTGCTTTCATGGCGGAGACCAATGCGGCAGGTGTGATGATCCTGCAGGACGGCAAGGTCCGCTTCGAAGATTATACCCCAGGCTTCGGCCCCGAACAGCGCTGGACCAGCTTTTCCGTTGCGAAGAGCTTTACCTCCACGCTGCTGGGTGCTGCGATTCGCGATGATTCTATCACCAGCCTCGATGACAGTGTCGCAATATATATCCCGGAGATGCGAGGCACGCCTTACGAGGACGTGACGGTGCGCCAGCTTGCCACGATGACGTCAGGCATTCGCTGGAACGAGGATTACACCGACCCGAACAGCGACGTCGCCCGCATGGGCACCTATCCGGCCGCGCCCGGCGAAGACCAGATCGTCAACCAGCTCCGCACCTTGCCGCGCGAAGCCCCCGCGGGTGAGAAGTGGGTCTACAAGACCGGCGAGACCAATCTGCTGGGCGTCCTGGTCGAACGAGCGACCGGCACCAGCCTGGCCGAATATGCCAAGGATAATATCGTCGACCCTGCGGGTTTTGCCGGCGACATGTTCTGGATGGTCGAGCAGGAAGGACGGAATATCGGCGGATGCTGCCTGTCGCTCAGGCTGGCGGATTATGCGCGCTTCGGGCAATTCGCCCTCGAGGGCGGAGGCGATCAGGTGCCGGAGGGCTGGTTTGCCGCAGCAACCGCTCCGCAGGTCAGATTTTCCGACGATGGTGCGGGCTATGGATATCAGTGGTGGACTTATCCCGAGTCCTCGTGGGGCGCACGGGGTATCTTCGGGCAGTTCATAACGGTCTTGCCGGAGCAGGATATCGTCATCGCCGTCGTCAGCAACTGGGAAGGGGCAACCGACAGTACGGCGCGCAAAGCCCTGCAGGACCTCGCCTTGCGGATTGGAGCAACCGCGCCTTAGGCTATCCTGCGGCTCAAATCGGCAGTTCAGCTGACGCTGCGATAGACCGTGCCGACCTGATATCGGGCCAGCACGTTGTCGTGCACGATCGGGCTGAGCAGTTCGGCGAAGGCGCAGCCGACGATGCAGTTTTCCCACCAGACGACTTCGCATTGCAGCGATTGCAGGCCTGGCATGGTAAGCCAGCACATCTGGCCGACATGCATCCGGTTGATCGCCGCAGCTGAAAAACCCGAGATGGAAAGGTCATGCACGACCGTCTGGAACGCGCGTCCGCCCGACGCGCGAAGCTGGCCGGGGATCGTCAGCCTTGTTCGCGGGGAGCAGCGGTCTTCCTGGGCTGCGGTTTGGTAGCTGTCCTGAACGGCGAGACCTTCACGGTTGCCGTAATCCCCATATGCATCCTGCATGCGTAATCCCTCCAGCTTGCAAACAGCCTTTCGCTCACCCTTCGCGACAGGCTTTGCAAGTGATGACGCATGCTGCTTACCGGCGAGTTACGCGCCAGGGTTAAGAGGAATTAACAACCCGCTCGCGGTGACCGGTGGAGAAATCCTCCGTCAGCAGATTGGCAATGCGTTCACCCACGATTTCAGCGGGCTTCACCGTCTTGGGGTCTTCACCGGGATAGGCCTTGGCACGCATGGAAGTGCGGGTCGCGCCGGGATCGACAATGGCGACTTTCACCTCGCTGATCCGCTCGACCTCCTGCGCGTAGCAGTCCAGCAAGGTCTCGAACGCCGCTTTGGTTGCGGCATATGCCGACCAATAGGCGCGCGGCTCGGTCGCCACGCTGCTGGTGAGGCCGATCACTCGGCCAACATCGGCGCGCTTCAACACGGGATCGAACGCGGCGAGCAACGCCTGTGTCGCAAGGATGTTCGTCGTGATGGCTTGGCCGAACTGCTTCGGTTCGACCTGGGTAACCGGCGTCAGGGTCGGCAGGTATGCGGCGGAGATAACAAGCGCATCCAGCCGGTCCCAGCGCCCCGCGATCGCGCTGGCCAGGCGGGCAATCCCATCGGGCTCCCCCAGATCGACAGGCGCGATCGTCGACGCGCCGCCAGAACCGTGAATTTCGTCCTCCACCTTTTCAAGCGCCTTCACGTCGCGTCCGGTCAGCACGACATGCGCGCCCCTCTTCGCCAGCGCCATCGCCGTCGCGGCCCCGATTCCTCTGCTAGCCCCGGTCACAAGCGCAAGCTTGCCGTTCAGCGTTTCCATTCCAGACAATTATGCAACCTTGTGAACAGGGAAGGACAGTTGCGCGGCCGCTTCGTGCCGGGCGTGAAGATCGGTCAGCGAGGTCGGATAGTCGCCGGTAAAGCAGGCATCGCAAAATTGCGGGCAAGCCTTGTTGCGCGGCTTCGATCCGACGGCGCGGTAGAGCCCGTCGATGGAAACGAAGGCAAGACTGTCGGCCTTGATGAATTCGCGCATGGGCTCCACTTCCATGCGGGCAGCCAGCAGTTTCGACCTTTCAGGCGTATCGACGCCGTAGAAGCAGCTGTGCGCCGTAGGCGGGCTGGCGACGCGGAAATGCACTTCGCTTGCGCCCGCATCGCGCATCATCTCGACAATCTTCATGCTGGTGGTCCCGCGCACGATTGAGTCGTCGATCAGTACGATGCGCTTGCCTTCGACCAATCCGCGATTGGCGTTGTGCTTCCGCTTCACGCTGGAATGGCGAATGCTGTCCGACGGCTGGATGAAGGTGCGCCCGACATAATGCGAGCGGATGATGCCGAGTTCGAACGGAATGCCCGATTGCTGGGCGTAACCGATCGCCGCAGGCACGCCGCTGTCGGGAACAGGGATGACGAGGTCCACATCCGCCGGGCTTTCGATGGCAAGCTGTGCACCGATGGCTTTGCGGGCGGAGTAGACGCTGCGCCCGTCGAAAACGCTGTCGGGGCGGCTGAAATAGACATGTTCGAAGATGCAAGGTCGTGACGGATTGTTGCCGAACGGGCGTAGTGATCCGATCTCTCCGTCGAAGTTCACGCGCACGACTTCGCCCGGATCGACCTGCCGGACGAATTCCGCACCGGTGACATCGAAGGCGACCGTCTCGCTGGCAAACAGCACGGCATCGCCCAACCGGCCCATTACCAGTGGCCTGATGCCGAGCGGATCGCGGCAGGCAATCATGCCTTCCGGCGTCATGACGATGAGCGAATAGGCCCCTTCGACCATGCGCAGGGCATCGGTCAGCCTGTCGATCAGCGTGGGATAGCGGCTGGTCGCGACAAGATGGATGATGACCTCGGTGTCGGAGGTCGACTGGAAGATCGCGCCCCGCTTCACCAGATCGTCGCGCAGCATCTTCGCATTCGATATGTTGCCATTATGCGCAACCGCGAAACCGCCGGCAGCGAGATCGGCATATAGCGGTTGGATGTTCCGCAAACCCGATCCGCCGGTGGTGGAATAGCGGACATGCCCCGCCGCCATGAAGCCGGGCATTTCCGCTATGGCTTCGCTGGAAGAAAAATTATCGGCGACATGGCCCAGCCCGCGACGGGCGAAGAACTCCGTCCCGTCATAGCTGATGATGCCCGCCGCTTCCTGCCCCCGGTGCTGCAGCGCATGCAGGCCAAGCGCCGCGACTGCCGAAGCGTCGGCGGCGTTGATGGCACCGAACACTCCGCACTCTTCGCGAAGCTTGTCTCCATCCAGGTCCAGGAAAGGATTGGTAAGATTCATACGGGGTGCCTGTGGTGCCTGCCTGCCGGCGGTTTAAACCATGCCGTGCGCAATGGCGATGTTGCGGTTCAATTACAACCGTCGTGGTGACTGGAGCATGTATGAATCGCCTCGGGGCAGCGCGCTTACGAAGAACATTTGTTTGCGGAGTTAGCAAAGCTTGCCTAGATGCTTCTCGCACGCCGCGCATCCGCGCATCTGACGTATTCCAAACCGAAAAGTCCCGCAGCCTTGATCCTTTCCCCTTTCGAATGGACGATTGCCAAACGATACATGCTGCCCGGCAAGGGCGAGGCATTCATCGCCCTGGTTGCGGGAATCAGCGTGGGCGTGGTCATGCTCAGCGTTGCGATGCTGGTCATCGTGATGAGCGTGATGAACGGTTTTCGTGCCGAATTGCTCGACAAGATCGTTGGCCTGAACGGTCATGCGATCGTGCAGGGCTACGCAGGGCGGATCGACAATTGGGAAGGCGTGCTGGAGGACATCCGGAGCACACCCGGCGTCACCAGCGCCAGCCCGCTGATCGAACAGCCGCTGCTGATCACCTTCAACGGACGCGCAGAAGCGGTGATCGTGCGGGGCAATACCGCTGAAGACATCGACCAACTCGAAGAGAATGTCGTCGCGGGTGATTTGAGCGAGGTTGAGCCCGGATCCGGCACGGTGGCCATCGGGGCGCGGCTGGCGGAAAACATCGGGGCGGCGGTGGGCAGCACCGTGACGGTGATCAACCCGCAAGGGCGATCGACCCCATTCGGAACGGTGCCGCGTCAGGTCGGCTATCGCATCGCGGCCATTTTCGAGGTCGGCGTTTACGATTACGATCAGGCTTTCGTGGTCATGCCCATCCCCGATGCGCAGACACTGCTGCTGATCGGCGACCAGATCGGCACCATAGAAGTGACGACCGAGGATGCCGACAATGTCGACGAAATTCTGGCGCCGGTAACCGCGCAGCTTGCGGGAAGAGCGCAGGTGTCCAGCTGGAAGGTCATCAATTCAACGATCTTCGAAGCGCTCGAGGTGGAACGTGTCGCGATGTTCTTTGCCCTGTCGATCATCGTTCTGGTGGCTGCATTCAACATCCTGTCGAGCCTTGTCATGCTGGTTCGCGCCAAGACACGGGATATAGCCATCATGCGGACAATGGGTGCGTCGAGGCGTAGCCTGCTCAAGATTTTCGTCACCACCGGTTTCGTGATCGGCGCTGTTGGAACTGTTGCGGGCCTCGCTCTCGGCTTCCTCGTGTTGTTCTTCCGGCAGAATATCGTCGGCGCCATCGGGGCGGTGACCGGGCAGAATCTGTGGGATCCGCAGGTCCGGTTCCTTTCCGAACTGCCGTCCAAGACCGATCCTGCCGAAATTATCGGCATCAGCGTACTTGCGCTCGGCCTGTCGTTCCTCGCCACGCTCTACCCCGCGATGAAGGCGGCAAGCACCGATCCCGTCCAGGTTCTTCGCTATGAATGATGTAAGCACGGCCAGCCGGACGAGCGGAGAACCCGTGGTGCGCCTGCGCAATCTGACGCGCTCCTTCGAGCAGGGCGGCGTCCGCATCGATGTCTTGCGCGGCGTTAATCTCGACATGGCGCAGGGAGAAATCGTCGCATTGCTCGGCCCGTCGGGGTCGGGCAAGTCGACGATGCTGCAGGCGGTGGGTCTGCTGGAAGGCGGCTTCGGCGGCGGGCTCGAAATTGCGGGCGTTGAGGCGGGCAAATTGCCGTCTGACGGGCGAACCGCATTGCGGCGCAATCATCTTGGCTTCGTATACCAGTTCCATCATCTGCTGCCCGATTTCAATGCGCTGGAAAACGTCGTTCTCCCGCAGCTTGTCGCAGGCAAACCGCGCGCGGCGGCAGAAGAGCGCGCCGCATCCGTTCTCGGTGCTCTGGGGCTTGAACACCGGCTGGATCACCGTCCAAGCCAGTTATCAGGTGGGGAGCAGCAACGCGTTGCTGTGGCCCGCGCCGTTGCCAACCGGCCCAAGCTGGTGCTGGCTGACGAACCTACCGGCAATTTGGACGAAAAGACTTCGGATCGCGTCCTGGCGCAGTTCCTCGAACTGGTGCGGGAAGAGGGTAGTTCCGCGCTCGTTGCCACGCATAACGAAGGGCTCGCTGCCCGAATGGACCGGGTAGTGCGCCTGCACGAAGGTTTGCTCGAATAAGGAACCGCAGGGCGGTCGCCGCGGTTGATGAGGAAAGAACCAAATTTCGGGAACCATCTACATGACCGACCATCCCAGTACCTACAGTGCCGACGACACTTTTCGTGAGGGCGTCCAGTGGGACGACCGCGCTTCCCTGCATATTGCACATGACGGGCAAGGAATTTTTGATTCCATGAAGGGCCTTCGCCGGGGATCCTTGGCGGAACTCGTTGCGCAGGTCGCGTCCATGCCGGAAGAAGAGCGCCGGAAATATGTGATCCAGAAAGCGGGCGACCACAAGCTGGGCAATGCCGAGATCATGGCGCTGGCGTCGCGGGACGACTTTCCGCTAAAGTAGGCAAGGGCGCTTTGCCCGGCCCACGATCGGATCCGCGCCATGACGAGCATCGCTGATTTTTCCGCCAGGCTGCCGGACGGCACCAGCCGCAGTCTTTCCGACTATGCGGGCAAGGTAGTCCTGGCCGTAAACACGGCCAGCCAATGCGGCTTTACCAAGCAGTACGAGGGTCTGGAGCAGTTGCAGCGGCGCTTCGGCGATGCCGACTTCACGGTGCTCGCGTTCCCCTGCAACCAGTTCGGCGGACAGGAACCTGGCGATGCCGACGAGATCGCCGAGTTCTGCCGGGTGAATTACGACACCAGCTTTCCGCTAATGGCGAAAATCGACGTCAATGGAGACGGAGCCGACCCGCTGTTCGCCTGGATGAAGGCGGAGGCGCCGGGCCTGCTCGGGAGCAAGCGCATCAAGTGGAACTTCACCAAGTTCCTCATCGGGCGAGGCGGGAAAGTCGTGCGGCGTTACGGGCCTGCAGACAAGCCGGAGTCGATCACTGGAGATATCGAGCGAGAACTGAAGGCATCGGGTCGATCAGATGATTGAGGGTGCGCAAGCCTGGTTCCTGTCGCTTGGCACCGAATACGGCGTCAATCCCTGGATCTTCGGCGCGATCTACATCGGCGCGATACCGTTTTTCCTTCTGTCAATTGCTTGGCTGGTGCGCCGCGCACGGGCAGGGCAGTCCACCGTCGCCCCGGCGATGCTGGCCGGTTTCTTCTTTGTTTCAGCCTATCTTTATCTCGCCATAGCAGGGCGCAATATTCCGCTCTGGGTCTGGCTGTTCCTGGCCCTGCTTGTCGCCTGGGGCGCGTTCACGACCATTCGCGACACGCGCGCCAAGATGGCGGCAGCGAAGATCGATGCTGAAGGATCCATGCGGCAGGACGACAAGCTTCCGTAACTGTCGACAGACCTGTGCAAACCGGAAGCCCGGTGGCGTCTGCCGGATTGCCCTTCGCCTGCAATTCCCTACTTTGTGCGAATGGCCAGACACGCTCCTTTCGTCCCCCTTCGCATCTTGTCGTCCTATTCGATGCTGGAAGGCGCGATTGACCCGAAGGACATCGCAAAACTGGCAAAAAAGCGCGGTTTTCCCGCCGTGGCCATCTGCGACCGCAACGGCCTGTACGGCGTAGTCGCTTTCGCCGCCGCCTGCTTCAAGGAAGGCGTGCAGCCGATCATCGGCACGTTGCTGGGCGTGGCGCGTGACGCTGCGGGCAAGCAGGTCGATTACCTGCCGCTCTATGCACAGGACGAGGCCGGCTATGACAACCTCTGCCACCTGGTGAGCAAGGCGCATCTCGACCGCCCGCTTGAGTTCGAACCACATGTAGCACTTGCCGATCTCGATGGCCGAACCGACGGGCTGATCGCGCTGAGTGGAGGCAGCGAAGGGGCTATGTCCCGCCTTTTCGCTGAAGGTCAGCGCAAGGATGCGGAGGCCATGTGCGACCGCTTGCAGAAGCTGTTCCCCGGCAATTTCTATGTTGAACTATCACGCCGCGACAATCCGGTGCAGGACAGGGCGGAGGAAGCGCTGGTCGACCTCGCCTACGCCCGCGATCTTCCGCTGGTCGCCACCAATCCGGCCAATTTCGCGGAGGCGCATTTCCATGCCGCGCACGATGCCATGCTCTGCATCGCGAATTCCAGCCAGATCGATGCCGACGACCGCGTCCGCTCCAATCCCGAAAGCTACGTCAAGACCGCCGATGTCATGGTCGAAGCGTTCGACGATCTGCCCGAGGCCATCGAAAACACGCTGACCATCGCCCGGCGCTGCGCCTTCGCGCCGCCCAGCCGCGCACCCATTCTGCCAAGCCTCGCTGGCGATCTGGAAGGCGAAGCGCGGATGCTGGCCGAGGATGCCCGGGCAGGGCTGGAGGCGCGGCTTGCCCCATACGGTGAACTGAGCGCCAAGGAGCGGAAGGTTTATGACGAGCGCCTGGCGTTCGAGGTCGACGTGATTACCGGCATGGGCTTTCCAGGGTACTTCCTGATCGTTGCCGATTTCATCAAATGGGCCAAGGACAACGGCATTCCGGTCGGCCCGGGCCGTGGTTCGGGTGCAGGCAGTTTGGTGGCATGGGCGCTCACCATCACCGATCTCGACCCGATCAGGCTGGGGCTGCTGTTCGAACGCTTCCTCAACCCCGAACGCGTTTCCATGCCGGACTTCGACATCGATTTCTGCGAAACCCGCCGGGGCGAGGTCATTCGCTACGTGCAGAAGAAATATGGCGACGATCACGTTGCGCAGATCATCACCTTTGGCAAGATGAAGGCGCGCGCCGTGCTGCGCGACTGCGGGCGCATCCTGCAGATGGGCTACGGCCATGTCGACCGTATCTGCAAGATGATCCCGAACCATCCGACCGATCCGTGGACGCTGATGCGGACGCTGAACGGTTCGGCGGAATTCAAGCGCGAATATGACAATGACAATGACGTGAAGCGGCTTGTCGACCTTGCCATGCAGCTTGAAGGCTTCCCCCGTAATTCCAGCACACATGCGGCGGGCGTCGTCATCGGCGATAGGCCGCTGGCGAAGCTGGTGCCGCTGTACCGTGATCCGCGATCTGACATGCCGGTCACTCAGTTCGACATGAAATATGTCGAGACCTCGGGCCTCGTGAAATTCGATTTCCTGGGCCTCAAGACCCTGTCGGTCCTGCGCAAGGCGGTGGATCTGCTGGAAAAGCGCGGCATCCCGATCGACCTTTCGAACCTGCCGATGGAGGACGAGACCGTCTTCGCATTGCTGCAGCGGGGCGACACGGTCGGCGTTTTCCAGCTTGAATCCGAAGGCATGCGCCGCACGCTTGCAGCGGTGAAGCCGACCAATTTTGGGGACATCATCGCGCTCGTGTCGCTCTACCGGCCCGGGCCGATGGACAACATTCCGCTGTTCGGCAAACGCAAGAATGGCGAGGTCGAGATCGCCTATCCGCACGGCAGACTGGAAGGCGTTCTGGCGGAAACCTACGGCATCTTCGTCTATCAGGAACAGGTGATGCAGGCGGCGCAGATCCTGGCGGGTTATTCGCTGGGCGATGCCGACCTTCTGCGCCGCGCCATGGGCAAGAAGGTTCAGGCCGAGATGGATGCGCAGCGCCAGCGCTTCGTCGACGGCTGCCGCCAAGTTTCGAACATCGAGGCAAAGCAGGCGAACGAACTTTTCGATTTGATCGACAAGTTCGCAGGCTACGGCTTCAACAAGTCGCACGCCGCTGCCTACGCCCTGCTCGCCTATCAGACGGCTTGGCTGAAAACGCATTACCCGCACGAATTCTACGCCGCATCCATGTGTTTCGACATGCACCAGTCGGAGAAACTGGCGATTTTCGTCGACGATGCCCGGCGGGCCGGGATCGAAGTCACGCCTCCCGATATCAATCGCAGTGAGGCGGAGTTTACCGTCGAACAGACGGATGAAGGCTATGCCGTGCGCTATGCGCTGGCAGGGCTGCGGAATGTCGGCGAAAAGGCGATGGAGAGTATCGTCGGCGAGCGCGAGGCGGCAGGATGGTTCGAAAACCTCGAGCAATTATGCGAAAGATTGCCGGCAGGATCGATGAACCGCCGCCAGATGGAGGCGCTGGCCTGTGCAGGCGCTTTCGACCGGCTTGAGCCGAACCGCGCCAAGGTCTTCGAGAATGTCGAGATGCTACTCGCCGTCGCCGACGCTGCCGAGCGGGAGCGCAACAGCGGGCAGGTGGCTCTGTTCGGCGGTGACGACAAGCAGGACGCGGCCCTGCGGCTGAAAGACACGCCGGAATGGACCCGGCCCGAACGGATGGACCGCGAGCGGGAGACCTTCGGCTTCTTCTTTTCCGCCCATCCCGTGCAGCAATATCGCGTGGTCGCATCGGCAAACGGTGCCCGCAGCTATGCCAGCCTGATGGAAGGCGGCGCGCCGGGGGGCAGGGCACCCGCCGTCATGGCGGCGATGGTCGAAAGCGTGAAGCGTGGCCAGACGCGTCGCGGTGCCGACTTCATCCGGGCGGAGTTCTCCGACCAGTCCGGACAGTTCAGCGCCGCCTGTTTTGAGGAAGGGTTGGTAGAACAGTTCCAGAAATGGGCGGCGGAAGGCGTGTGCGTATTGCTTAATGTAGAACTCGACAGCCCAAGCCCCGACGAACCGCCGCGCATCACCGTTCGTGGTGCCCGTCCGCTGGAGGATGTGAAGAGCAGATCGCGCATGGCGCTGACGATGGAGGTTCGCAACGAAGCGGCTTTGCTGGCTCTGCGCGACGCGCTTGCACCAGGAACCCCCGGCATGGGCGAAGTGACGATCACCTTGCAAGCCAGCGGCGGAGAACGACCGAGCCTCCGCCTCGGCAGCGATTATGCCCTGGATGGAGAACTGGCCGAACGGCTGGTCGAGATTGACGGGCTGGAGAATGTCTCGCTGTCAACCAAGCGTGGACCCGCCCATCTGCGCCTCGTCGCCTAATCGTCGGTGAACACAGGCTCCGCCATATTCGCGACCTCACTCCTCCGGCGGAACAGCGGGGTGTAGCGGGCAACCAAGGTGATGATCGTGGGCACCAGCATGGTGTTGATTAGATCCTTCACGTGACCGGCAGGATTGATGGCCGCGTCATATTTAAAACTGTCGCTGATGTCCCACAATTCGCCCAGAATGGCCGCTGCGATGACCATCAGCAGCGGCCCGATGTTCTATGCCCGCCAGCCGAACCACAGGCTGCTGCCGAAGAATACTGCCAGCGAAACATAGATGTGCAGGGCATCCTTGCCGAGCCCTGTACCATCGATGAGGACGATCTTGATATCCTGAAACATGGCAAGCGCCATAGGCCGATTGCCCTGCCGCACAAGCGTTGCCATAGTGCGGCAAAATGACAAACGGGAGAGGACGATGAAAATGCCCAGCCTTGGCGCCATGCAGGATTGGTCGCTGGTGGTGACCCATCTAGTGGATCACGCCGCACGCGAACACGGAAATCGCGAAATCGTCACTCGCTGGGCCGATGGTAGCCAGACCAGAACCGACTGGTCGGGCATTCGCCGCGACGCGCTGAAGATGAAGCAGGCGCTTGAACGCCTCGGCATCGGGCGCGGCGACCGGATCGCGACGCTGGCGATGAACCATGCGCGCCACCTCGTCAGCTGGTATGGTGCGGTTGGGGCAGGGGGCATTCTCCACACGATCAACCCGCGCCTGTTCGAAGACCAGCTTGAATATATCGCCAATCATGCAGAGGACCGCGTGATGCTCTACGATGCGGCCTTCAAGCCGCTGGTCGAGAAGATGAAGACGCGCTGGACCACGATCGAACATTACATCTGCTATGACGATGGCGAGTTCGAAGACTGGATCGGCTCGGAAAACGCGGAAACCGCCTGGGCCGAAGTGGACGAGCGTGACCCGTGCATGTTGTGCTACACCAGCGGCACGACGGGCAATCCGAAGGGCGTGCTCTACGAACACCGCTCGACCATGCTCCATGCTCTTTCGGGCATGCAGCCCCACGCCTTCGACTTCGATGCCAGCAGCGTCATGTTGCCGGTCGTGCCGATGTTCCATGCTGCCAGCTGGGGCCTGCCGTGGACGGGAGCCGCTGCGGGAGTGAAGTTCGTTTTCTCCACCGTGAACGAGCCTGAGGCGCTTTACGAATTGATGCGCGAGGAGAAAGTTACCGACAGCGCGGGTGTGCCGACCGTCTGGCTAGGCATTTTCCAATATTGCGATGCCAACGATCTCCCGCTGCCCGATTTGCAGACCGCTACCATCGGCGGTTCGGCTGCGCCGCGGTTCATGATCGAGCGGTTGATGAAGAACGGTACCCGCGTCGCTCACGCTTGGGGCATGACCGAGACAAGCCCCATCGGCACGGTAGGCGCGCCCACCCATGACTGGGCTGAAAAGAGCTTCGACGAGAAAGTGTCTATTGTCGCCATGCAGGGAAGGCCCGTCTTCGGCGTAGAACTGCGGACGGTAAACCTGGATGACATGACGACCGAACTGCCGCGCGACGGCAAGACCTCGGGCGCTCTGCAGATTCGCGGCCCATGGGTTGTGAAGCGCTATTTTAAGGCGGACGAGGACGCTACGAATGCGGAGGGCTGGTTCGACACAGGGGATGTCGGCATCATCCATCCCGACGGCACACTGCAGCTGACCGACCGCACCAAGGACGTGATCAAGTCCGGCGGGGAATGGATCAGCTCGGTCGAACTTGAGAATGCCGCCGCTGGGCACCCCGCCGTGGCGGAAGCTGCCGCGATCGGCATGGCGCATCCGAAATGGGACGAACGTCCGGTCCTGTTCGTAGTCCAAAAGCAGGGCAAGAGCGTCACGGCAGAAGAACTGCGCGCCTACCTTACCGATCACGTGGCGAAGTGGTGGCTGCCCGATGCCATCGAATTTATTGACGAAATCCCGCACACGGCAACCGGCAAGATCAGCAAGAAGGATTTGCGCAAACGTTTCAGCGACTATGTTCTGGAGGATGCATGATGACCAGCCATATTGACCCCACGCGCGAAGCATTCAACGCCTTCAAGGCACTGCCGCGCGACCAGCCGATACACATGCTGAACCTGCTGCTCTATCGTGACGAGGCGCACTACCCCGAAGGGCATCATAACGTTGGGAAGGGCTGGACTGGTAGGGAGGCCTATGCGGAATATGGCCGCACCAGTGGGCCGATCTTTCGCCGGGTGGGCGGCAGTGTCGTCTGGCGCGGCGCTTTTCAGAACATGCTGACCGGTCCCGCCAGGGAATGGCACGATGGGTTTGTGGCGGCGTATCCCAATGCAGGGGCTTTTCTGGAGATGGTGACGGATCCCGAATATCAGAACGCGGTGGTCAACCGGCAGGCCGCGGTAGAGGACAGCAGGCTGATCCGCTTTTCTCCGGGTGAGCCGGGGGGCGATTTCGGCTGAAGATGGGCAGGACCGGGTAGTGTCATCCGCTGCTAAAGAGGTGCTCATGAGACCTGCGGATCACTACCTAGACAATCCGTCGCAGTGCGGTTCGGCACCTAATCATCCCCCATGCCCGTCGCTCTAGACATTACCGCACGTCTATTTGTTCGCCGCCTAGCTACCGCCTCGAGGAGCGCACGCCGGTATAACTCGCAGACGCAGCTATCACGATCAGGATGCCGGCTACCTCTTGCAGCGACCGCCAACTAAAGTCAGGTGCCCCGCCACCGAAAAATTCGTCAAGGTGGTGAAATGATGCGGCCCGCAGCAGGACGAATAAAGCGATGAAACAGAGGCCACACACGGCCATCCGAACAGAGAGGGGCATACGCCTAAAGAACCACAGCATCGCAGTTGCCGCCAACAGTGTCGCCACTCCCAGCGCCAGGACGAATGCATACTGCACTTTCCGGTGCTCTCCGTACCAGCCATTCGCCTTAGCATGAGCTCGACCAAGGGATGTGAGTAGGGTTTGCAGGTCTAGCAACTCGTTGATGCCGAGCATGACCAGTAGAAATGCTGTCGTCCGCCAAAAGAGTGCGTCCCGCGCTTGTCGACTGCGCCTCGCTCTTTCAGCGGCTCGAACGGACAGCAGGGCAGCAAATAGATAGGCTGCAACTGTCACCCAGTCGGCCAGATCTGCTTCTCGAATGGACGAATACCACTCATCGATCACCCCGGATGTTCCTACGTAAGTCATTTTACCCAGCAGCTCCTATGGGTACCGTTAGGTGCTTATGCACGTTAACGTCCTTTGCGCCTGCAGAAAGAGAGCGTCTCACTTCTGACCGTTGCAGCTGATGGTTACCTGCAGGGATGCTTTAAAAACCGAGATGAGAGATAACTTGTGATGAGGCTGCCAGAAATTTACCGGATTATGACGCCGGAAAAGCCTGTCTCGCAGACGTGTGTTTAGCGCGGAACTGCGCGTCTAGGAATTACAGGAGCAGCTTCCTAAATCCGCGACGATAAAACAGCCCCAGACTGAGACATCGCCTGAAGTTGAGCTTGAGGAAGGTTTATTAAGATTTACCGAGTTCGTATCGGAACATCCGGCTCTGTCGCCCAGTCGCTTGATTTGAACCGAGCAATCTTGCTTTTAGGAGAAGATCAATGACAAAGTTTGCTTTCTTGTTTACTGCCACCGCGTTGTCTGTGTCTGCCGCTGTTCCCGCAAGTGCGGCAGTGATCATTTACGATTCTCCGGGCGCTGTCCAGCCCTCTGAGAACGTCTTGTTCCAGACCGCGAACCAGACGGGCACCACTGTTGA
>NZ_JAAFZT010000023.1:0-49917 GCF_013336795.1 Alteripontixanthobacter muriae
ATCCAACCCCCGCAACCACCAACTAGTTGAAAACATTGAAGATCATAGCCTCGCTGCTTCCAGCGGGGCTTTTTGCGTTCGCAACTGTAAGCATATGGGAAGCAAAATAGCGGCGGACTGGTCCGTCGTGTGGGGGGCGGCGGGGGCGGCTCGATGGATATAGTTTTTGGTCTTCATGCCGACGCAGGCGCATGGCCGGATCATGGGGGGACCGGGGCGAGTGCCGCCGGAGCGCCGGTGGTGGGGCCTAACGGACTCATTGGAATTCTGGAGACAGCCCGTGGCTTAGGCTCTCCTTCGCCACCCAGCGTAGTCCGCATTGCGGCCTTTCAAGCCGCCCTCGAGCAGCTAAGTAGTGGTCCCCGCTTTTGGGATAAGTCGCTCCATGTGGACGGCTGGGCCACCGCTCGCACTCTCTTGGGTTGGCGAGACGAACTGGTGGATGCCGGCTGGAGTTCTGACGGCAACTGGGTCGAGCATCGGTTGGCAGACCTTGCTGCGGTCGACGCGGCCGCTACGGAACTGCTGCCCGGCCTAACGGATCGCGTTGCTGCGGTGGTAGCGGATCTCGGCGAGTCGCCTGCTTTGCCCATTCAGCGTATTCGGCTCATTGATGCACGTGAGGTCCATTCGGCTGGCTGGCGGAAATTACTCGCCCGCTTGGAGGCTTGTGGCGTTGTGGTTGAGCAGCTCTCGCCAGAACCTGCAGCACGGACAGACACTGCACTTAGGCGATTACAACGTTGGATGACCAGCGGCCAGCCGATCGACGGCGAACCGGACGGAAGTATCACAGTCGCCAGATCAGCAAGCGCGGCGCTCGCGGCCGAGATTACTAGTCCTGAAAGATTGCAGGGAAGTCGTGCATTGAGCGAATGCCTGCAACTGGCCGTTAACAGAGACGTCCGAACGTAGGTGGGAAGCGAAAATTGACCTTGTCGAGCCTAGGCCAGGCGGAGGTTTGAGCGCGAGGGCTGGACCGTCCATTCGCCGCGTTGGACATGAGCACTATCGCTCCTGGAAAATTTGAGCCAGATCAGGGCATGACCTATTCGCCCTTATCCGCGCCGCGCCCCTTGTTCTTGGTGGCAGCCTGTCTCGCTCTGGCCGGATGCGGCGCAACGCTGAGAGATGCCGAGCGTCCGCTTGATGCGCAGGACCGCTTCTTCGCGGCGCTCGCCAGCCATTGCGGCAAGGCCTATGCTGGCAGGCTGGTGTCCGGCGATGCAGCCGATGCGGCCATGCAGGGGCGGCGAATGGTGATGCATATTCGCGAATGCAGCGACACGCGTATCGCCGTACCGTTTCACATACAGCAAGCCGATGGAGAGTGGGACCGTTCGCGCACGTGGTTGATCACGCGCACGGCGGACTTGGATGAAGCGGGGTTGCGGCTGAAGCACGATCACCGGCATGCGGATGGGACGCATGACACGGTGACAATGTATGGCGGCGACACGACCGCAGACGGCACGGCTTCGGCGCAGGATTTCCCAGTGGATGCGGAGAGCATCGCCCTTTTCCGGGCCAATGACCTGACCGCTTCGGTCACGAATGTCTGGCGCGTGGAAGTCGATCCCACCGGCACCGAAGATGCGGAATTTGCCTATCAGTTGAGCCGCGCCGATCGCCTGTTTCGGATCGAATTCGACCTTACCCGCCCCGTGCCGCCGCCTCCGGCGCCATGGGGCTGGGAACAGTAGCCGAACCTTTGGCAGCGCGCGGACCAGAATATGCCTTATCAATGCCGCTTGCCGCTCTGCCCTTCAGCGTGTATTATTGTCATAACACAGCCGGAGAGATGACATGCGTGTAGCCCTTATTCTTTCTTCGTCATTGGCTTCGTCCCTGGCGCTTGGCGCCTGTAACGTGAGTGAAGGACCGGAAGCCATGGCGGCCGGATCCGGCGAGGCGAGCGAGCGCAGCTATTCCGTCGGGCAGTTCGAAGGCGTGTCGCTGTCCGGATCGCAGAATGTGGTCGTGACTGTCGGCGAGGCAACGTCCGTCCGCGCCGAAGGAGGCACACAGGCCCTTGACCGGCTTGAAATCACCGTCGAGGACGGTAGGCTCAAGATCGGTCAGAAAAAGAACGGCAACTGGGCTTTCTCACTTGGCCGCAATCTGCCGCCGACAACGATCTATGTATCCACTCCGACGCTGAATTCGGCGGAAATCGGCGGGTCGGGCGAAATCAGCATCGATCGTGTCGAGGGCGGTGAGTTTACAGGATCGATCGGCGGCTCAGGTGACATGAAAATCGCTTCTCTGCGTGTCACCAATGCGGGCTTCTCCATCGCAGGATCGGGCGGGATCAGCGCTGCGGGGGCTGCCGAAACATCGGACATTTCCGTGGCGGGTTCGGGGGATATCGACCTGTCCGGGCTGGAGACGGAGGACACTTCCATTGCGATCGTCGGTTCGGGAGATGTCAGGGCCAATGCTCGCCGCACCGCCAGCGTGTCGATCATGGGATCTGGCGATGCTCACATTACCGGCACGGCGCAATGCACGGTGAAGAAGAGCGGATCGGGCGACGTGCGCTGCGGGGCATGAGCATCTGAAGCGGTGGATTGCCGCTGTCTCCTCCAGGCCGACGCGGACTTGATCAGAGATGTTTTCCAATGCCGTCTGCGCTCCGGTTCAGGCGTGCGAAAGCAGTGGCAGCGGATTTGCCGCTTCGCAGTTTTGCATCAGGATAGGAAAACCGATGAAGACAATTTTCGTGCTGGCAGCGCTGGGCGCCGCTTTCTCCGCCACGCCCGCCCTGGCCCAGAGCACGGCGCCCGGCGGCCTCTATGTCGGCGTTCTCGCCGGATATGACGGCATCGAGGTCGAATCAGCCGATGGAGCGGTCAGCGCGGACGCCAGTTCTGCCGTATATGGCATCAACGCCGGATACGATCTGAGCCTCGGTGGCGCGTTTGTGGGTGTCGAGGGTGAATACAGCAAGAGCGGCGGCTCCACCGAATTTCCTGACAGCTTTGCCGGTGCCCGCGACGGGCTAGAAGCGGACGGGCAGTATTATATCGGCGCGCGCGCCGGTTTTGCCCTGACGCCCGGCATCGCCGCTTACGGCAAGTTCGGTTACACGGCGCTGGATACGACGGCGTTCACCTCCTCCGGCTCGCTCGGCGAGTTGGAAGGGAATGCGAATGGCCTCCGCTATGGCGGCGGTGTTCAGGTCCAGCTGCCCGGTCCGCTTGAGGGCAGGGTGGAATATCGCCGTTCCAGCTACGAAGATGTCGGCGACGGCACCTTCGGCGACGCGACGACCGATCAGGTGGTCGCGGGCCTCGCTTTCCGCTTCTGAGCCGGGGGGGAGCCGCATTGCGCAATGCGGCTCCCCTCCAATTGGCCGATCAGCTGGCCCGATCGCCCCAACATTCGATATTGTCCCGCCGCTCGACGCGGATCGGCAGGCGCGGGTCTGTCAGTGCCGCAAGGCCATGTTCGGCAAAAAGCGCAGCAGCCGAAGGGTCCCCCGATGCTGCGTCGACGAGCCTCTGCCACAGGAAGAAGGTGTAGGGCTGGACGCCTCCGCGATAGGAGGCACCGCGGAACGAGGTATCGACCTCGCCGATGATGCGCTGGTGCGGTTTTGCCGTGACCGGCTGCCCCACCTCCGCAGCGCCGCTGGCTACATGGTCCTGCAGCATGGCGAGGCGATCGGTCAGGTCAGGGACGATCTCCTCGCCAATCTGCCGCAGCAGCGGCGACAGCGTGGCAGGCACTGCATCATCCGGCAGAAACCCCGCCTGCGCGTCCGCATATTCGACCATATCGAGATCGGGCGCATGCATCCGTTCGACCCAGCGGAACACCTTCGGCGCGCTGCGCTGCATGATGGCGAGCGGAACCGGATCGCGGCCCAGATGCGCGAAGAGCGGGCCGAATAGCGAAAAATCGCCGACCGAAGGCTGATAGCCGAGCAGATAAGGGTACTCGGCGAAATGCGCCTCCAGCCCTTCTAGCAGATCGGCATAGCTTGCTTCGATAAGCGGGATCGTCGCGGCATCGACGCCGAGCATCGGCAGATAGGACTGCATCCGCGCCATCGTCTTGCGCTGACGTTCCGGATCGCTGCCGGCGCCGAACGCATCGGTGAGAAATTTCTCCTGGTCCGCGAAATACGACCAGCGGTAATGCATCGCGTGGCGGGAAAGCCCGACGACGGAATAGAGTTCGAACAGAAGCGCCACGGCGCGCTGCCTAGGCCCGTCGGGATAGGCGCTGAGGCGAACCCCGTCACGTTCAAAGCGGTCGATGATGTCCACCGTGTCCTGGACTACTTCGCCCGTCTCGAACTCGGCGACGGGGATAATCGCGCGCCCGATCCGGGGCATTACATGGCTTGCGAAATGGTCATCGGTAGGAGGGCGCTCCCGATAGGTGATCCCCTGCTTGCGCAGATAGGCACGCACCTTTCCGGTATAGAGCGAATGCGGCAGTCCGTAGAGGGTGATCGGGGGTTCCATCCCCGCAGGCTAGCGAAGATGAAACCCGCATTCAACTCGGCCGGCGAAGCTCAGCGCAAAGCTGCTGCACCCGGTCCGCTGCGGTCACCATCTGCCGAGGCGGGGCGGATTTCCAGCGGCTCCAGGCGCCAGACCTCGCCCATGCCTGCGGTCTTGTTCGTGAGCAGGTAGATCGCTCCGTCCGGCCCCTGTTCGACTTCGCGGATACGCGTGTTGAAGGGGATGAACTCGGTTCCGACGACCCGTCCGTTCTCCATGTCGACACGTTCCAGACCGCCTGCGGACAGGGCCCCGAAGAAGATGTCGCCGCGCCATTCGGGAAACATGTCGCCGGTATAGACGATCATGCCCGATGGGGAGCGTACCGGACTCCAATGATGTACGGCATCCTCGAATTGCGGGAATTCGGTGGGGTCGGGTATCTCCACACCATCGTAATTGATGCCCCAGCTGACCACGGGCCATCCGTAATTCGCGCCGCGCTCGATCACGTTGAGTTCGTCACCGCCGAGCGGCCCCATTTCGACCACCCACAGTTGCCCTGTTTCGGGATGGATGGCCGCAGATTCGATGTTGCGGTGGCCGTAGGACCAGATCGCACCTTCGGTACCGGCTTGCCCGACGAATGGATTGTCGGAAGGGATCGAGCCGTCGTCATTCAGCCGCACGACAGCGCCCAGCGTATTCGACAGATCCTGCGCCGGGCCGAATTGGAAACGTTCTCCCAGGGCAAGGAACACCTTTCCATCCGGTGCGAAGGCGATGCGGTTGCCGAAATGGTTGGGGCCGACCAGCTTCGGTTCCTGCCGCCAGATCACCTCGAAATTCTCGATCTGGTCGCTCACCAGCCTGCCACGCCCGAGCGCCGTTCCCGCCTCGCCGCCATTGCCGGGTTCGGCGAAGGAGAGATAGACCATCTGGTTGCGCGCGAAATCGGGATGCAGCGCCACGTCCATCAATCCGCCTTGGCCTTGCGCAAAAACGGTGGGGGTGCCCTGAACCGGTTTGGAAACGGTGCCGTCCTGCGACACGATCACGAGATTGCCCGGTAGTTCGGTGACGAGCATCCGCCCGTCCGGAAGAAAGGTCATGCCCCAAGGCGTGTCGAGTTCATCGGCCACTTCCTGCGCGGACACGACCACCTCTTCGGTTGCCACGGATTCGACTTGGCTGCGCGGCTGGGCGAAACCTGCGGACCCCACCAGCAGCAGCGAAAGGCCGAGGCTCGCCTTGGCGGTACCGGCGATCAGGGTGGCGTGAGTCTTCATGTCGTTCTCCTTGGCTCCTGTGGATTGAACCGGGCGCGCGATTTTCCGTTCCATTCAGCCGCCGTAAAGGACCAGTTCGTCCGCTTTCCGCAGAAAACAGGCGATGAACAATGAACCGCTCGGCCCCTTGTGCATTGGAGGAATGCACCAAGGAGTAATCATGAAACTGGCTATCAACGGGACCACTCGCACCTTCGACGGGGATCCCCGTACGACATTGCTCGATTTCCTGCGTCGCGATTGCGACCTGACCGGCACCAAGAAGGGCTGCGATCATGGGCAATGCGGTGCCTGCACGGTGCTGGTGAACGGACAGCGCATCAACAGCTGCCTGACGCTGACCGTCATGCACGAGGATGACGAGATCACGACGATTGAGGGCCTCGGCACGCCGCAGGACATGCACCCGCTGCAGTCGGCCTTCGTCGATCACGACGGTTATCAATGCGGCTATTGCACCCCGGGCCAGATCTGTTCGGCGAAAGCGATGCTGGACGAGGCAAAGGCCGGATGGCCCAGCGTCGTCACGGAAGATCTGACTGCCGAGATCGATCTGTCGGGTGACGAGATACGCGAACGGATGAGCGGCAATCTGTGCCGCTGTGGTGCCTACTCCAACATCATCGACGCGATCACCGATGTGAAGGAGGCCGCGCGATGAGACCTTTCGATTACCAGCGGCCCGATGGGCTGGACCATGCCGCCTTGCTGGAACGCGATGGCGGTGCGCTGATCGCCGGCGGCACCAACCTGCTCGACCTGATGAAATTGCAGGTGGAAACGCCGGACACGCTTGTCGACATCAATCGCATCGGCCTGGACGAACTTGAGCCGACGGACGATGGCGGCATTCGCATCGGTGCGCTGGTGTCGAACAGCGTCTGCGCCGCCGACCCGAGGATCAGGGCCGACTGGCCGGTTCTTTCCCGCGCCATCCTGTCGGGGGCCAGCGGGCAGCTGCGCAACAAGGCCACGACGGGGGGCAATCTGTGCCAGCGGACCCGCTGTTATTATTTCATGAACATCGACATGCCCTGCAACAAGCGAGAACCCGGCACCGGGTGCAGCGCGCTGAACGGCCGCAATCGCATCCATGCCGTGCTGGGTGCAAACGAGAATTGCATTGCGACCTATCCCGGCGACATGGCGGTCGCGATGTATGCGCTGGACGCGACGGTCGAGATTGCTGGGCCGGACAAGGCTTCGCGCAGCGTCAAAATTCGCGATTTCCATCGCCTGCCGGGCGACATGCCGCAGAGGGACAATGTTCTCGAGCCGGGCGAAGTCATCACCGGCGTGACCCTGCCTGCACCGGTTGGCGGCACGCAATTGTACCGGAAGGTGCGCGAGCGATCATCCTATGCCTTTGCGCTGGTTTCCATCGCGGCGGTCATCCGCATGGAGGAGGGCGCGATTTCCCATGCCAGCCTCGCCTTCGGCAGCATGGCGCATAAGCCCTGGCACGACCCGCGCATCGATGCGGCATTGACCGGCGCCAAGCCCAGCGACGCGCTGTTCGACAAGGTCGCCGACCTGCTGCTGGAAAATGCGGAAGGCTATGGCGAGAACGATTTCAAGATACCGCTGGCGCGGCGCACGGTGAAGGCCGTGCTGCGCGAAGCGACGGGAGCATCGACATGAGCAAGAGCATCACTCTCGACCAGCCGGATCAGCGAAACCTCCTCGACCGCATGGCGCAGGGCACCATCGGCAAGCCGGTGAACCGGCTGGAAGGGCCGGACAAGGTCAGCGGCGTCGCCACCTATGCCGCCGAATTCTCCGCGCCCGGTGCAGCCAATGGCGTGCTGGTCACGTCCACGATCAGCAAGGGCGAGGTTGCTTTGATCGACGAAGCCTCGGTGATGGGCATGCCGGGCGTTCTGGCCGTCATATCCGACCAGCGGATGATTGCCCGGCCTGCTCAGGGCGGTGCCGGCGAAGCGCCGGTGCAGCAAGTAAAGCAGATCGATTATTGGGGACAGCCGGTGGCCGTCGTGGTGGCCGAAACTTTCGAGCAGGCACGCGATGCGGCCAAGCGGCTGAAGATCACCTATAATGCCGACGATATGAGCGATGTGGTCCTCAACCCCGAAGATGCCGATAGCTGGGAAGAAGGACCCGGCACCGAAACCGTGGAGCAGGGTGCCTTGCCGCAGGCCATGTCCGAAGCGGCTTACTCCGTCGATGCGACCTACACGACCGAAGGGCACAACAGCGCGCCCATGGAGCCGCATGCCGCGCTTGCCGAATGGGATGGCACGAAGCTGACCGTTCACGCCAGCCTGCAGATGTTGAACTACAATATCGACGAACTGGCCGATTCCATGGGGCTCGATGCGGAGAACGTGCACCTGCTGTCACCCTATGTCGGCGGCGGTTTCGGGTCCAAGCTGGGCATCAGCCCCGATGTCGCGGCGGCGTCCGTTGCAGCGATGCAACTGGGCCGTCCGGTGCGGGTCGTCCTGTCGCGCCAGCAGGTTTTTCAGAGTGTCATCCGGCGGACGGAGACCACACAGCGAGTGCGGCTTGCCGCCGATGCCGACGGGCGCTTGCAAGGCTTCGGGCACGAGGCGAAAGTCACGAATCTGCCGGAAGAGGAATTTGCCGAACCCGTCACACAGGCTAGTGCTTTCCTCTACCCAGGACAGGATCGGGTCTTGAAAGTCGAGATGGGGCGTATTCACCGCATGACCGCTGGCTCCGTGCGCGCGCCAGGCGAAGCAGTGGGCATGCAGGCACTGGAAGCGGCGATGGACGAACTTGCCGAAGAAAGCGGCATCGGCCCTGTCGAACTGCGCCTGCGCAACATTCCCGAACGCCACCCTTCCGACGATGTGCCTTACAGTTCGCGCAGGCTGGCCGAATGCCTGAAGGCGGGGGCGGAAGCCTTTGGCTGGGACGATAAGGACCGCAAACCCGCACAGCGCCGCGAAGGCGAATGGTGGATCGGCACCGGCATGGCGACGGCAGCCCGCATCCACAATCTGTCCAAGGCAGAAGCGTCCGTCACTCTGATGGAGGACGGCACGGCCGTGGTCGCCACCGACATGACCGATATCGGCACCGGCACCTACACCATCCTCGGCCAGATCGCGGGCGAGATGCTTGGGCTGGAACCCAGCGACGTACTGGTCCGGCTGGGCGATTCCGATCTTGCAAGGGGCCCGGGATCGGGCGGTAGCTGGGGCGCTGCATCCAGCGGTTCGGCTGTGCAGATTGCCTGCGAGGCCATCCGCGAGGAACTCTGCGACATGCTCGGCTGCGAAGACGAGGATCTGACGCTGAAAGACGGCTTCGCCATTCACAACAACAAGCGCCAGTCGCTGCCGGAACTCCTGAACGGCAGGAGCATCGAAAAGCTGGGCAAGCTTAAGCCAGGTGAAACAGAAGATGATTTCGCGCAGGCGTCCTACGGGGCATTCTTCACCGAAGTCGCCGTCAACGCCTATACGGGCGAAACCCGCATCCGCCGCATGAGCGGGGCATTCGGCATCGGCCGGGTTCTGAACGAAAAAACCGCGAAGTCGCAATGCATGGGCGGCATGGTATGGTGCATCGGCAGCGCTCTGATGGAGGACATGATGTTCGACCACCGGGACGGCCATCTCGCCAATTGCGACCTTGCGGAATATCACGTGCCGGTGAACCGCGACGTGCCGCATCTCGACGTCATCATGGTCGAGGAACGCGACCCCGCCGCCAGCCCGCTTCAGGCGAAGGGTGTTGGCGAACTCGGTATCTGCGGCGGCGCGGGCGCCATCTGCAACGCGATCTACAATGCCTGCGGTGTGCGGCTGCGCAGCTTTCCGATGACACCGGACAAGCTTATCGACCACCTTCCCGAGATCTGAGCAGGCGGGCCGCGCGGGCCAGATCGTCCTGCGTGTCCACGTCGATCAGCATATCGGGCGGCGGTTCCACCAGGGTCAGGTCGTTCCTGCCCGCAAGCAGCGCCGTGGCTCCGTGGTCGCCAGCCAGTTCGAGAAGGTCAGGATAGAGCGAAGCCGGCAGCAGCGCGGGAACCCCCGGTCTGTCCGGCGGATAGCGCGTGGCAGCAGGCGGCACGCTGACGATCAGCTTCATGAGAAAACCGGGCGAGAGCAGCGGCATGTCTGCAAGCACGACCAGCAGCGCCGGAAAACCTCGTGCAGATGCGATCTGGGCAGCGAGAGCGAGCGAACTGCCTAGCCCGCTTTGCGCCCTCTCGTTGACAACCTTCTCCCACTCGGAGGCTGCAGCCGCAAACGTCGGTGTCTCTTCCGGGATGATGATAATGCCGGGCGCGATCCCGGCATCTCCTATTGCAGACAGGACATGCGCTCCGACCGGCTTTCCCGCGCATGTCGCATCCAGTTTTCCGCCTCCGAAACGGCTCGCCCGACCTGCAGCCAGAACGACGGCCAGGAAATTATCCCGCATCGGCAGCCCGGTCGTGCAGGCATTCGTAGTCGGCGATCACATCGGCAAGCACCGACAGGGCGAGTACCTGCGGATCGCGCGCCTTCGGAATGAGGCCGATGGGGCTGCGAACCCGCGCGATCTGGTCCGAAGAAAGGCCCGCCCTCTCCAATCCCGTGCGCCGGGCCTCACGCGCATCCGCGCCGCCCTGCGCACCGATGTAATGAGCAGGCGTTGCGACAGCCCATTCGAGGATCGGCAGTTCCCATTCGTGGTCGTGAAACAGCAGGATAATGGCCGTCTGGGCATCGGCGGAGAGGTTCGTCGGCGTGCGGCCAAGGGACAGTCCCGATGCAGGATCGTCCTTGCGAAAGCTGATGCAATCAATGTCTGACGCGGCGGCAAGGGTGACGAGAGCGTCGACTTCCGGTCCATGTCCGAAGATGAGCAGCCGGGGTGAGGGCATATAGTGCCGCCGGTCGAGCAGGCCTGCGCGCGGGACCGGCAAGCGCAGCGTCGCGCCTTGTCGCGCCTCCAGCAGCGCGACCGCCTGACGCAATTCGGCACGATCGGGTGTCGGATCGATCAGGATGTCGAGGCCGCTGCCGCAGGGGAGGCGAAAATCGATGATATCGGACCCGCTGCCGTAAAGTTGCACTGCGGGCTGACCGTCAGCGCGCGCGCGCGCCATGCGGGTGACGAGTTCCTGTTCGAGGCATCCGTCCGACAGGCTGCCGACGACATCCCCTTGTGCCGTAATCGCCAACTGTGCGCCCAATCGCCGAGAGAAGCTGCCCTCGATGCCGACGATGGTGCAGAGGCCCGCGCCATCTTCGCAAGCGGCCCGAAGGGCAGCGTGATCGTCCAATCCGCCGTTCAGGCCAGCGCTCGCATCAGGCCGGCTTTCGGCAAGAGAAACAGGCATGGCGGGGCGAACACTTTCTACGGAAAAGCCGGGCAGCGGCGAGATGCCTCCATATCGGCATGAACCTTTCTATCGCAAGGCGTTGGAACCGCCTGCCTGCCGGTCTTTGCGCGTCAGTCCGCAATCCGCTCGATGATGATCGCCGGTGCCATCCCGCCCGCTGCGCACATGGTGACCAGCCCGTATCGCTTTTCCTGCCGCTCAAGTTCGTCCAGCATGGTGCCGATCAGGATGGAACCCGTCGCGCCGATCGGGTGGCCCATGGCGATGGAGCCGCCATTCACATTCACCTTGTCCCAGTCCAGCCCCAGGTCGCGCACGAACTTCGCCGCGACCACGGCGAAGGCCTCGTTGATCTCGAAAAGATCGATATCGTCGATAGTCAGGCTCGCTTTTTCCAGCACCTTGCGCGCAGCGGGCACGGGTGCATTCAGCATGAGCGTCGGATCGTCACCCATGTTGGCGGTCGCGACGATACGCGCGCGGGGCCTCAGCCCGTGCTTGTCGGCATAGGCTTTCGAGGTGACCAGCACGGCAGCTGCGCCATCCACCACGCCGGAGGAATTGCCCGCGTGGTGGAAGTGTCCAATTTCCAGATCGGGATATTTCTGATTCACGAGCTTGCGGAAAGTCGTGCCTTTCTCGTCCAGCGGCATGTCGGCGATTTTTGCGAAGCTCGGCTGCAGTTCTGCCAAGCCTTCGCGCGTTGTTTCCGGGCGGGGAAATTCCTCCTTGCCCAGGATCACGCTGCCATCATCCGCCAGCACTGGCACCACGCTGCGCGCGAAGCGATCTTCGCGGATCGCGCGGTCGGCACGCTGCTGGCTGCGATAGCCGACCTCGTCCAGTTCCTCGCGCGTGAAACCTTCCATGCTGGCGATGGCGTCGCCGCAGACGCCCTGATGCGACTGCGGGTGCACTTCGCGCAGGCGGTCGTTGCCCGATCCCATGCCGAGCGGCGCGATGCCGGCCTGCATCTCTTCCTGCATCATCTGCGTGGTCAGGCTCATCATCTCGGTTCCGCCGGCGATGACGCAATCTTCCATCCCGCTCATCACCTGCGCCGCGGCGAAAGCGACCGTGGTGATGCCGCCGCCGCAGAACCGGTCTAGCGTCGTGCCCGAACTGGTGATGTCGAATCCTGCGTCCAGCGCCGCCATCCGGCCAAGATCCCCGCCCTGTTTGCCCTTCTGGGTGGAGGTCGACCAGATCACGTCATCGACGGTCCTGGTGTCGAGATCGTTGCGGGTGCGAATGGCCTTCAGCACCGTGGCGGCCAGATGTTGCGGATGGCTGGCGGCAAGCGAACCCTTGCCTACCTTGCCGATGCCGCGGGGCGTACGAACTGCGTCGATGATATAGGCTTCGGCCATATTCATATCCTCATTGCGCGCAAAATTGCTTTTTCGCGAAAATTATTGACGGCACTCTATGGCTTGGCCAGCATCGGTTGCAAATGAAAATGCAGGTGGCCGCTCGGACGGCCCCGCGGAACATGGAGAGAATGCATGAGCGAAGAACTGATGACCCGCGTGGAAGACGGCGTGCTGATCATGACGATCAACCGGCCCGAAGCGAAGAATGCCATGAACAAGGCGACGTCCGAAGCGATCGCAGCGGCGCTCGACCGGCTCGACTCCGATGACGAACTGCGCGTCGGCATCCTGACCGGCGCGGGCGGCACATTTTGTTCGGGCATGGATCTGAAAGGCTTTCTTCGCGGCGAAACGCCGTTTGTCGAAGGGCGGGGCTTCGGCGGATTGACGGAGCGCAAGCCGGTGAAGCCGCTGATCGCCGCAGTGGAAGGCTATGCGCTGGCGGGCGGGCTGGAACTGATGATCGCCTGCGACCTGGTGGTGGCGCATGAAGGTGCGAAATTCGGCATTCCCGAGGCGAAGCGGGGGTTGGCGGCTGCAGCGGGCGGGCTGATGGTGCTGCCCGATCTTATTCCGCACAAGGTCGCGATGGAGATGGCGCTGACCGGCGAATTCATCGATGCGGCACGGGCGCATGACCTTGGCCTGATCAATCGCGTGGTCACGGGCAGCGTCATGGATGGTGCGATGAAACTGGCGCGCAGCATCGCCGCCAACGGTCCGCTTGCCGTGCGCGTTTCCAAGCAGATCATCGAGGATTCACGCGGCTGGCCGCGCGCCGAACGATACAAGGAGCAGGCGAAGCTGCTGCCGCAGGTCTTCATGTCGGAAGACGCGCGCGAAGGGGCCAGCGCCTTCGCCGAAAAACGCGCTCCCAACTGGAAGGGCAAGTAATGGCCGGTCCGCTTTCCGGCATCACCATCGTCGAATTCGCCGGGATCGGGCCGGGCCCGTTCTGCGGCATGATGCTGGCGGATCACGGGGCCGAAGTCATCCGCATCGACCGCGCAGATGGCCGACGTGGTGGGACGACTCCGGCCAACACGAAGGACGTGCTGGCGCGGGGGCGGCGCTCCATCGCGCTCAATCTGAAGAGCGAGAAGGGCGTCGACTTGGCCCGCAACCTGTGCGGGAAGGCGGACGGCATTATCGAAGGTTTCCGGCCCGGCGTGATGGAGCGGTTGGGCCTCGGACCAGAGGTGCTGCTCGCCCACAATCCCAAGCTGGTTTACGGCAGAATGACGGGCTGGGGCCAGACCGGCCCTTACGCACAAGCCGCCGGACATGACATCAACTACATCGCGCTGGCAGGCGCTCTGCATCATTTCGGTCGGGCAGGCGAAAAGCCGACCCCGCCGATCAACATGGTCGGCGATTTCGGCGGAGGCGGCATGATGCTGGCCTTCGGCATGGTGTCGGCGTTGCTGCATGTGGCGAACGGCGGCGAAGGGCAGGTGATCGACGCCGCGATGACCGACGGCACGGCCGTGCTGATGGGCATGATCCAGGGCATGCGCAACATGGGCGTGTGGAGCGACGAACGCGGCGCGAACATGCTCGACACCGGCGCGCATTATTACGACACCTATGAAACGGCTGACGGCAAATATATCTCTATCGGTTCAATCGAGCCGCAATTCTACGCCGAGCTGCGCCGTCTGGCGGGGCTGGAAGAAGATGCCGAGTTCGACCGGCAGATGGATCGTTCCGCTTGGAGCAGTCTGGCGGGGAAGCTGGCTGATGTGTTCCGCGGCAAGACGCGCGATGAATGGTGCGCGATCATGGAACATAGCGATGTCTGCTTCGCGCCGGTGCTCAGCCTGGCAGAAGCGCCGGAGCACCCGCACAACAAGACGCGCGGTACATTCGTCGAGATCGGCGGCAGCTTGCAGCCCGCACCTGCGCCGCGCTTTGACCAGACGCAGAGCGTAGTGCCAAAGCCCGCCGTCGAATCCGGCCATGACACCGACGCCATCCTTTACGAACTCGGCTTCGACGCCGACGCTTGCACCGAACTGCGCGGCGCTGGCGCCATCGCCTGAACCGCCAAGCGCCTGAACAGGACCGAAACCAATGATGCTCGATACAAGTACCCGCACCGCCTATAACGAAGACCACGCAATGTTCCGCGACACCGTTCGCAAGGTCTTCGAACAGCACATGATTCCGTATCTCGCCCGGCATGAGGAAGAGGGGATCGTCGGACGCGAGGCATGGAAGGCGCTGGGCGATGCGGGCATGTTGTGCCCGACCATTTCCGAGGAGAACGGCGGGTTGGGCCTCGACTTCGGCTACAATGCCGTCATCGCCGAGGAACTGTCCTACATCGGCAGCAGCGCAGGGTTCACGCTGCAGAACGATATCACCTGCAATTATTTCGAACGGCTCGGCACGGACGAGCAGAAGGAAAGATACCTGCCGGGGATGATCACCGGCGATGTCATCACGGCCATCGCGATGACCGAACCCGGCACCGGGTCGGATCTGCAGGGCATCACCACCACCGCCCGCAAGGATGGCGATCACTACATCGTCAACGGCTCCAAGACCTACATCACCAACGGTCAGAATGCCGATGTCGTCATCGTCGTCGCCAAGACCGACCCGGCGCAAGGAGCGAAAGGCACCTCGCTGATCCTGGTCGACGCAGGCACGGAAGGGTTTGAGCGCGGGCGCAATCTCGACAAGATCGGCCAGCATTCCGCCGATACGTCCGAATTGTTCTTCAACGATGTGCGTGTGCCGCAATCGAATCTGCTGGGGCAGGAAGGACGCGGCTTCGTGCATCTCATGGAGGAACTGCCGCAGGAACGGCTTTCCATCGCGATCGGCTGCCAGGCCGGGGCCCAGCGCGCCTTTGACGAGGCGGTCGCCTTCACCAAGGATCGCAAGGCGTTCGGCGGCACGGTGTTCGAATTCCAGAACACGAAATTCACGCTGGCGGGGCTGGCGGCCGAATTGCAGGTCGGCTGGGCGCATATCGACTGGGCGCTGAAACGCCACATCGCGGGCGACCTGACCACGGCGGAGGCGTCATCGGCCAAGCTGTGGCACACCGAATTGCAGGGCCGCGTCTGCGATGCGGCGCTGCAATTGCATGGCGGTGCGGGCTACATGAACGAATATCTGATCGCCCGGCTATGGCGCGACGCCCGCGTCACCCGCATCTTCGGCGGCACCAGCGAGATCATGAAGGAAGTGATCTCGCGCAGCCTGTGACGCCCTGCGCAGCGCGGCCGGTCACGGGGCGATAAAGGCGGATATCTCCGCCACGAACTCCTCGAACCGGTCGTGATGTACCCAGTGCCCGGCCCTTTCGTAGCTGGTGAGCGAGACATTCTCGCCGAAATGCTTCATCCGCCCGTCCTTTTCGGGGTTCGAAGCCCAGCTGTCGTCGCCATAGATCAGGCGGGTAGGGCAGGCGATGCGGCCCCATAACTCGCGGTTCTGGTCGGGTGTGAAATCGTCCGGCGGCCAGGCATGCAGATGCGGGTCGAACTTCCAGCTATAGGTGCCGTCCTCATTATGCAGCACCGCGTGGCGGGTCAGGTGACAGGCCTGGTCGCGGCTGAGATAGCTGTTCGCCTCGTGCATGCGCTCCAGCGCTTCCTCAAAGCTGTCATATTTGCGGATGGAGCGGGCGCTTGCCTCACGCTTCTTGTCGAACCATTCGCGCCAATGTTCGTGAAACGGCTTCTGCGCCATTTCCTCCAAACGCCTGGGGCTGGGGCCGAGCCCTTCAATGGCGACCAGGCGGCGAACCTTGTTCGGGTAAAGCCCGGCGTAGCGCAGCGCGATATTGCCGCCCAGCGAATGGGCGACGATGGTGACCGGCGCGATATCGAGCTGGTGGATCAGCTGCGCCAGATCGTAGACGTAGCCGACCGTAGGGTAATAGCCGCTTTCGTTCCAGCCGCTGTCGCCATGGCCGCGCAAATCCGGGCAGATGACGTGCCAGTCGCCACGCAGGCGTTCCGCCGTCCAGTCCCAGCTGCGGCAATGGTCCCGCCCGCCATGCAGCAGGATCAGCGGCGGTGCGCCCGCATTGCCCCAATCGGCATAATGCAGGCGCGTGCGCTGCGACATGAAGCTCTGCGATGTCGGCCCGATCAGTTCCAAACCCTTAATCCCCTCTGCTGCGCCATTCCGCTTGCACATAGGTTTCAATTCGATACCAGTACAACGTAACAATAATCGACAGGAGAGAAACCGCCATGCCCGTTATCGATATTCCCGAGCCCGATTTCATGGCGGATGAGGAAATCGCAATCTTCCGCGATGCTGTCGGCAGGTTCTTCGAACAGAAGGCACCGGAAAAGCGGGTGCTGAAATGGCGCGAGGACGGCCAGGTCGAACGGGAATTCTGGCGCGAAGCGGGGGAAGCGGGCATTCTGGGCGTCTCCGTGCCCGAGGAATATGGTGGCCACGGGGGCGATTTCCGGCACGACATGGTGGTGGTGGACCAGATCGGCCACAAGGGCGTCGAAGGCTTCGCCGCCAGCCTGCACAATGTCATTATCCTGCCCTACGTCGTGCGTCATGGCACGGAAGAGCAGAAGCAGCGGTGGCTGCCCCGGCTGGTTTCGGGCGAGCTGGTTTCCGCCATCGCGATGACCGAACCCGGTGTCGGATCGGATCTGCAGAACATCACGACCACCGCGTTAAAGGATGGCAACGGCTATCGCCTGAACGGCTCGAAAACCTTCATTTCCAACGGTCAGATCGCCGATTTCCTCGTCGTCGTGGCCAAGACCAATCCCGACGAGGGTGCGAAGGGCATATCGCTGCTGTGTCTGGAAACCGAAGGGCTTGAAGGGTTCGAGCGCGGCAAGAAGCTCGACAAGATCGGGCTGGATGCGCAGGATACGTCCGAACTGTTCTTCGACGATGTTTTCGTGCCGGCAGACAATGTCCTCGGCGGCGAGGAGGGGCGCGGATTCTATCAGCTGATGGGCGAATTGCCGCAGGAACGCCTGCTGATCGCCATGGGCGCGATGGCGACGATCGAGCGCGCGCTGGATGTGACGGCGGAATATGTCAAACAGCGCAAGGCCTTCGGCAAGACGATCTGGGATTTCCAGAACACCCAGTTCACCCTTGCCGACCTGAAGGCGCGGGGCACGGCGGCCAAGGTCTTCATCAACGATTGCGTCGCGAAGCTGCTGGACGGCAAACTGGACGTCACCACGGCCAGCATCGCAAAATACTGGCTGACCGAATTGCAGGGCGAAACGGTCGACAAATGCCTGCAGCTGCACGGCGGCTGGGGCTATATCAACGACTACCCTATTGCCCGGATGTTCCGTGACAGCCGCATCAGCCGTATCTATGGCGGATCGAACGAGATCATGAAGATGCTGATCGCGCGCTCCATCTGAGCGCGCGTGGCAACGGAAATAGAGGCGATTATGGCGGGCAGGTTTTTCGACCAATGGCAGATCGGGCAGCGGATCGAACATGAGATCCGCCGGACTGTCACCGAAACTGACAATCTGCTGTTCACCACCATGACTCACAACCCGCAGCCCCTGCATCTGGATGCAGAGGCTGCGGGCGCCAGCGAATTCGGGCAGATCCTGGTGAACGGCACTTTCACCTTCGCCCTGATGGTGGGCCTCAGCGTCGGCGACACGACGCTGGGCACGCTGGTCGCCAATCTTGGCTATGACGCGCTGACGATGCCGAAGCCGGTGTTCATCGGCGACACGATGCGGGCGACCAGTGAAGTGACGGCTCTGCGGGAATCGAAATCGCGGCCAGGTGCAGGTATCGTCACCTTCACCCATGAACTGCTGAACCAGCGGGACGAAGTGGTGTGCCGTTGCACCCGTTCTGCCCTGCTGAAGAAGGCGCCCGCTGACAGCTAGAGCCGCGCTAGAAATCGGGAAGGCGCTGGGTGGCGAAGCCCCATCCGGCGAGTCCCTTGGACGCGGCGCGGTCGGTGAGCCGCTTGGCATCTCCGATCGTGAAGACATTCGCAGCCTCGAGCTTCTTCAGCTCGCCCCATGACACGGGCACGGCCACCGGCGCGCCTTCGCGGGCGCGGGCCGAATAGGGCACCACGGCGGTCGCGCCGCGCTGGTTGCGCAGCCAGTCGATGAAGATCTTACCCTTGCGCTTGGCCTTGCTCATGGTGGCGGTGAAGCGGTCCGGCTCGGCCACGGATAACGCTTCGGCGAAACGGCGCGAGAAATCCTTGTGCGTATCCCAATCGTGCCCGCCAGCGTCTGCGCCCGGGTTGTCGAGCGGCACGATGACATGCACGCCCTTGCCGCCCGAGAGCATGGCGAAGCTGGTCAGGCCGATATCGGCCAGCTGGTCGTGAATGTCCTTCGCGGCCGATTTGACGTCAGCGAAATCGAGGCCTTCGTCGGGGTCGAGGTCGAAGATCATCCGGTCGGGCGCTTCTACCGCCGTCGAAGGGGCGTCCCAGCCGTGGAATTCGATGCTGCCCATCTGCACGCATTGCAGGATACCGGGCGCATCCTCGAGGTAGAGATAATCCTCGGTTCCGCCGTTCTTCTCGCGAATGGGAACATGATGCACATGCTCGCCAAACGATCCACTGTCATGTTTCTGGAAGAAGCACTTCTTTCCCCGGCCCTGCGGGCACCGCACCAGGCTGACGGGGCGCCTGGCTGCGAAGGGCAGCATGAGGGGAGCGATGGCGGCATAGTAATCCGCTAGTTCGCCTTTGGTCTGGCCGCTTTCGGGAAAGATGACGCGGTCGCGATTGGAGATGACGATCTCTTCCTCGGCGGCAGGCGCTTCTACGGCGCGCTCCGCCTTGACCTCCGCCGCTTCCTTGTCCTCTCGCAGGCCGAGGAACGAGCCGTGCCGAATGTTCCCATCGGCAGTGAATTCGGCGAAGCCTACTTCGGCCACGAGGCGCGGGGTCAGCCAGGTCACGCCGCGCTTCTGCGCCTTGTCAGCCTCGACCGTGGGCGTCTTGCGTTCCAGGCGGCGCATCTTGCCCGCGAGCATCTCCAGATCGTCCGCCGTGTACCCCGTGCCGACGCGCCCCCTGTAGACCAGTTCGTCGCCTTCGTGCTGCGCCATCACCAGCGAGGCGAAAGGGCGCCCCTTCGCGCTGGACTTCGTGTATCCAACGATAACGAATTCCTGCCGCCGGGTGCATTTCACTTTCACCCATGCCTTGCTGCGAGCGTGCCGATATTTGGCGTCGATCTTCTTGGAGATGATGCCTTCCTGCCCGGCGTCGCACATGGTCTTGAGTAGCTTCTCGCCCGCACCGATGACATGTTCGGCCACATGCAGGGGCGGGGCGGCCTCGGCCAGCAACGCCTCCAGCCTTTCCTTGCGTTCGATATTCGGCTCGTCCGCCAGATCCTGGCCATCTACCTCCAACAGGTCGAAGGCGTGGAAGGAAAGCGCGTCCTCTGCGGTTTGCGAGCCGTGTCCACGCTTCAGGACCGATTGCAGGGCCGAGAAATCGGGATTGCCATAGGGTCCATAGGCGACGATCTCGCCGTCGATCAGGCAGGGCGGGAGACCGAGAGCGGCGAATTCATCCACCAGCGGAGCGAATTTGTCGGTCCAGTCCTTGCCGCTGCGGGTGAAAATTGTGACCTTGTCACCGGCGATCGCCACCATGGCGCGGTAGCCGTCGAATTTGATCTCGTGCATCCAGCCATTGCTGGCGGGCACATTGTCGACCAGCGTCGCGAGTTGCGGCTTGCGGAACTCCGGCGGCTTGCCGGACTTTGCCGCGGTTTTCTTCCTCACGCCCCTGTTTGCGGATTTCGCAGGCGCTTTGGCCTTCATCTTTGCGGCGACATTGTCCACCTCCTTGCCGCTGGCGATTTCGGCCATTGTCCGTCCGGTCGAGATACTGGTCAGACCATGCTGGACCAGTCCGTCACCCGCTTCGGCGAATTCGTCTTGCAACTTGCGCAGCAGCCAGTTTTCACGCTTCTCGTTACCCCGTGGCTTGAGGCGGATCAGCAGCCATTCGCCCTTCATCCTTTCACCATCAAGGGTGAAATGCAGGTGACCGTCTTCGAGGTCGCTCGCCTTCTTGCCCTTGATCGGCGCCCAATGGCCACGGTCCCACAGCATCACCGTGCCGCCGCCATATTCGGCCTTGGGAATGGTGCCTTCGAATGTCGCATAGGCAAGCGGATGGTCTTCGGTACGCACCGCCAGCCGCTTGATGTCGGGATCGGGCGAGGGGCCCTTGGTCACGGCCCAGCTTTTCAGCACACCGTCCACTTCCAGCCGCAAATCCCAGTGAAGGCGGGTCGCATCATGTTTCTGTACCATGAAGATGTTGCCGCTTTTACTGCTCTCCACCTTGCCTGCTGGTTCGGCGGTCAGCTTGAAGTCGCGCTTGGCGTCGTAAGTGCCTAGCGACCCTCTGCTGGCAGAGGATTTCTTCGCCACCTCAAGCGCTCCTCTTCTTTGTCGCCGGTTTTCGGGCAGGCTTGTCGGCCTTCTCCTCGCTTACCGATTTCTTCAGCGCCGCCATCAGGTCGATGACGTTGCCGCCAGTTTCACCGGCAGGCTCCTCGACATCCACGATGCGCGCCTTGCCGCCTTTCGCCTTGGCCTTGCGGTCGATCAGCTTGCGCAGGGCTTCGGTGTAATGATCTTCGAAGGCATCCGCCTCGAACGGTGCGCTTCGCTGATCGATCAGGGTTGTCGCCAGATCCAGCAGGTCCTTCTTCGGTTTGGCTTCGGGTATCTCTTCGAAGAAGGTCTGACCCGCGCGGACCTCGTCGGCATAGCGCAAGACCTCCAGCAACAATCCCTTGCCGCAGGGCTTCAGCGCGACCAGCTTCTCGCTCCCGCGCACGGATAGCTGACCGAGTGCTACCTTCTTCGCCTTGCGCAAGGCTTCGCGCAGGACGATGAAAGCTTCCTCCGCCAGATTGTCGGACGGGACTACGTAGTAAGGTTTCTCGAAATAGAGCGGGTCGATTTCGCAGGCATCGACGAATTGCACGAGTTCCAGCGTCTTGCGGCTCTCGATCTTGACCGAGTCGAAATCCTCATCGTCAAGCAGGACGTAATTGCCCTTCGAAATCTCGTACCCCTTGATGATCTCTTCCCGGTCGACGGGGCCAATGCCTTCGACGGTCTTTTCATAGGAGATGCGCTTGCCCGAAGGTTCGTGAATCTGATTGAAGCGTAAGCGGGCGCCGGATTTCGTGGCGCTGTAAATTTCCACGGGAATCGAAACCAGCGCCAGCCTGATCTGCCCCTGCCAATATGCCCTTGCGGCCATGTGTCTGTCTCCCGATGATATTTCGGCATCCTGCCTCATCTGAAACAGCGTTTGCCGCAGCATTTGGTTTCAGCGCGCCAACAGGGCCGAAGTACCTCACGGCGAGGTGCGTGTTATCTTGCCATTCACCCGGCACGACCTACATATCCTCAGGTACGAAAGGATCATGCTTCGATGAGCGATAACAAGGAACCGCAGGACCCGAATGCCGGCGGGCCGAATCCCTGGGTGAAGAGCCTGATGGTATGGGGCGGCATATTCCTCGCCCTGTTGCTGGTCGTGTCGATGTTCGGCGGGGCCGGGCAGAATGCGGGCACGCAGATCCGCTATTCCGATTTCCGCGATCAGGTCGCGGCGGGTCAGGTGCAGGAAGTGCAAATCGCCCCCGACAAGATCACCGGTGAGCTCCGCAATGGCGAGGCGTTCACGACCGTGCCGGTGGCAGGCGATTCCGACCTGACGCAATTGCTGGATGAAAACGACGTCGAATATTCAGGGCAAGCTCAGGAGCAGATGAATTTGCTGCTCGCGATATTGCTGAATTCGCTTCCCTTCATTCTGATCATCGGCATCGCCTTCTTTGCCCTGCGTCAGGTGCAGAAGGGCGGCGGCGCCGGCGGAGCGATGGGCTTTGGCAAATCCAAGGCCAAGATGCTGACCGAAAAGCAGGGCCGCGTAACCTTTGCCGACGTCGCCGGTATCGACGAAGCGCGCGAGGAACTGGAAGAAATCGTCGAATTCCTGAAGGATCCCTCGCGCTTTTCCAAGCTGGGCGGCCAGATTCCGAAGGGCGCGCTGCTGGTCGGCAGCCCCGGTACCGGCAAGACCTTGCTCGCCCGCGCCATTGCGGGTGAGGCAGGTGTGCCGTTCTTCACCATTTCGGGCTCCGACTTCGTCGAAATGTTCGTCGGCGTCGGTGCATCGCGTGTGCGCGACATGTTCGAACAGGCGAAGAAGAACGCGCCCTGCATCCTCTTCATCGACGAAATCGACGCCGTTGGCCGCAGCCGTGGCCATGGCATGGGCAATTCCAACGACGAGCGCGAGCAGACGCTGAACCAGCTGCTGGTGGAAATGGATGGTTTCGAGGCCAATGAAGGCATCATCATCATCGCCGCGACCAACCGGCCCGACGTGCTCGACCCCGCTCTGCTGCGTCCCGGCCGTTTCGACCGCCAGGTCGTGGTGCCGGTGCCCGATATCGAAGGCCGCGAGAAGATTCTCGACGTTCACATGGCGAAGGTGCCGCTGGCACCCGACGTCAATGGCCGCACCATCGCGCGCGGTACGCCCGGTTTCTCGGGTGCGGATCTTGCCAATCTGGTGAACGAGGCTGCCCTGCTGGCCGCCCGCCGCAACAAGCGGCTGGTCGCGATGCAGGAATTCGAGGACGCCAAGGACAAGGTCATGATGGGCAGCGAACGCCGTTCCATGGTCATGACCGAGGACGAGAAGAAAATGACCGCCTATCACGAGGCGGGTCACGCCCTTGTCAGCATCAACGAGGAAGCTTCGGACCCCATCCACAAGGCCACCATCATCCCGCGTGGCGGCGCTTTGGGCATGGTCATGCGCCTGCCGGAGCGCGACAATTACTCCTACCACCGCGACAAGATGCACGCCAATCTGGCTGTCGCCATGGGCGGCCGCGTGGCGGAGGAGCTGATCTTCGGATATAACAAGGTCAGTTCCGGTGCGTCCTCCGACATTCAATACGCCACCGACCTCGCCCGCAACATGGTGACGAAGTGGGGCATGTCGGACAAGCTGGGGCCGCTGCAATATGAGCATAGCCAGGAAGGCTATCTCGGCATGGGCCAGACCAGCCGCACGATGGGCTCGGACGAAACCAACAAGCTGATCGATTCCGAGATTCGCGAACTGGTTGAAGGGGCGCACAAGCGTGCCACCGATCTGCTAACGGATCAGGAAGACAAGCTGCATCTGCTGGCACAGGCGATGCTCGAATATGAGACGCTGACCGGGCAGGAAATCGACCAGCTGCTTGAAACCGGCGAAATCGATCGGCCGGATGAACCCAAGGGTCCGCGTCAGGTGCGGCCTGTACGCGGTTCCGCCATTCCCAAATCGGGCAAGCGGTTCGGCGGTGCGGGAGGCGCAGCGCCGCAGGGCGCTTAATTGTGGGCCTCCAAATCGGCGATAGAACGGCCCCGGCGATGCAAATCTCCGGGGTCTTTTCTTTGCCCAACACGCATCAGCGGAGCGGGAACAGTCCGTGAACACAGGGGTTGTATGGACAAAGGAGAATTGCGATGAGTTCCACCACGCCGAGCGAGAACCCGAAGTCCGATCCGGTGTCCAATGCGGAGAAAAACCCCGACAACTGGACCACCGGTGACGAGAAGATGACCGGCGCACAGGCCAGCTATCTGAAAACCTTATGCGAGGAAGCCGGGCAGCCTGAGAAATATGATAATGAATTGTCGAAAGCCGACGCTTCGAAGATGATTGATGCGCTTCAGGAAGAGACCGGGCGAGGCCAGTAGGCCTGTCGTAAACTGTTTTGAGTAGCAGATACGAAAAAGGCCGCTCTTCCAAAGGAGGAGCGGCCTTTCCTGTCAGGACAAAAGATATTAGCCCTCGTAATCGGATCCGACAGAGGTCGAGCGTGCCGGCGCAGATGCGGTGATCCGCAGCGCTTCGGCGGACTGGCTCAGCGAACCGATTTCGTCGGCTTCATCCTCGTCATCGGGCAAGATGCGCTGCAGGCCCGTAATAACGCTTTCGTTCAGTTCCTTCGGCTTCACGGTCTGTTCGGCGATTTCGCGAAGCGCCACGACCGGGTTCTTGTCCCGATCACGGTCGAGGGTCAGTTCGGCACCGCCGGAAATCTCCCGCGCGCGCTGGGCTGCCAGCAGCACGAGATCGAAACGGTTGGGGATCTTGTCGACACAATCTTCGACGGTAACGCGCGCCATATGGCACTCCAGATAACGGATATTTCGAGAAAGTCCGCGACCTATTCGGAAGACCCGCGAAAGTCAACAAATTTACCGAGGCTTGCAGGACCACGCCAGCCGGTCCAGAGGTGATCCGCATGACGGGGCAGAACATTCACGCGGCGGACGACCGGGAGGCGGAAGCGGCAGGCACGGCCTATCGCGATCCGGAGCCTTTCGCCCTGACAGCGCAGGGGCATGAACTGACCTTCTACCCCGGCGGGCAGGGCCGCCTGGATTGCCTGATCCGCCTGATCGACGAAGCCCGGCAGTCGATCCGCATGTGCTTCTACATATTCGCCGAAGACGACACGGGCCGCCTGGTGCGCGAGGCACTCACCCGCGCGGCTGCACGCGGCGTGCGCTGCACGCTGGTAGTGGATTGCTTCGGGTCCGAAGCCGAAGAGGATTTCTTCAAGCCCTTCACTGCGGCAGGTGGCACGCAATGCAAGTTCAGCTCGCGATGGACGCATCGCTATTTGATACGCAATCACCAGAAGATCGTGGTGGTGGACGATCAGACCGGCATGATCGGCGGCTTCAACATACAGGATGATTATTTCGCCCTGCCGCAGGAAAATGGCTGGAGCGACCTTGGCATCGTCATCGAAGGTCCTGTTGTCACCGATCTGGTGACATGGTTCGACAAGCTGGCCGCGTGGACTGAAGACCCGCAGGCCAAATGGCAGGCCATACGGCGGATCATCAAGGGCTGGGAGCCGGGCGACGGGCCTGTTCGCCTGCTGGTCGGCGGGCCGACCAAGGGTCTTTCGAGTTGGGCCGCCATTGTCGGGCGGGACCTTGCCTGCAGCCGCAGACTCGACATGGCCATGGCCTATTTTTCGCCGCCCAAGCGGCTGCTGCGGCGTGTTGGACGGATCGCCAGGGACGGTGAGGCGCGCCTCGTGCTCGCCGGAAAGTCGGACAATGCCGCGACCATAGGCGCGACGCGGCTGTTGAATTCCTATCTGCTGAAAAAAGACGCCCAAATCTGGGAGTTCGATGCCTGTAAATTGCATACCAAGCTGATCGTGCTGGACGATGCCGTCTATATCGGCAGCGCGAATTTCGACATGCGCAGCCTGTATCTCAATCTGGAGTTGATGCTACGGATAGAGGATGCCTCCCTGGCCGCCAGGATGCGTGAGTTTGTCGAATGGCAGATGAAGGGCGCACGGAAAATCACGCCGAAACTGCATGCGGAGCGCGCGACTGTGTGGAACCGCTTTCGCTGGGGCCTCAGCTGGCTGCTGGTCTCGGTTCTGGATTACACGGTATCAAGACGGCTGAACCTCGGCCTCTGACGCATAAGACAGGCTCACTCGTAGGAACTGTCGTATTCGCCTTCCGCCAGATCGGAGAATTTGGTGTAACGCGGTTCAAATTTCAGGCGCACCTTGCCGGTCGAACCGTGGCGCTGCTTCGCCACGATAAGCTCCGCCAGGCCGAAGACCCGCTCCATGTCCGCCGCCCATGCCGCGTGGGCATCATGCGTCGCCATGTCATCGCCTTCCACAGGACGTTTCGGTTCGCGTGAGCCGACGTAGTAATCCTCGCGGAACACGAACCACACCATGTCGGCGTCCTGCTCGATCGATCCTGATTCGCGCAGATCCGACAGCATCGGCCGCTTGTCGTCCCGCTGTTCCACGGCGCGCGACAATTGCGACAGGGCGATCACCGGAAGTTCGAGTTCCTTTGCCAGAGTTTTCAGGCCCCGGCTGATTTCCGAAATCTCGTTCACCCGGTTGTCCGTTGCGCGGCCCGAGCCTTGCAGCAATTGCAGATAGTCGACGACGATCAGGCCGATGTTGTGCTTGCGCTTCAACCGCCGTGCACGGGTCCGCAGGGCGGCAATGGTCAGCGCTGGCGTGTCATCGATGTACAGCGGCAGTTCGGCCAACGTCTGGCTGGTGAACGCCAGCTTCTGAAACTCTTCGCGGCTGATTTTGCCCATGCGCAGCGCGGAACTGGAAATGCTGGACTGTTCCGACAGGATACGCGTGGCCAGCTGGTCGGCGCTCATTTCCAGGCTGAAGAACGCGACGCCCGCGCCGACGCTTTCCTCGATCCCGTCCTGCCGGTCATCGAGGAAGCGCTTGGCGCAATTATAGGCGATATTGGTGGCGAGAGAGGTCTTGCCCATGCCCGGACGCCCGGCGAGGATGACGAGATCGCTGTCATGCAGCCCCCCGATCTTTTCATTGATGCTGGACAGGCCAGTGGTCTTGCCGCTGATGCTGCCGCCGGAATTGATCGCCCGCTCGATCATGCCGAGCGCCTTGTGCGTCGCCATGCCGAAGCTGGAGGCTTCATTGTTGGTGGAGGCGCCTTCCGCCACCTTGAACAGGTCCTGTTCGGCCTTCTCGATCTGCTTCAGCGGGGCCACTGCGTCGGACGTGTCCAGCGCGCCTTCGACCAGATTGCGGCCGACGCTGACCAGCTCGCGCAAGAGGGCCAGATCGTAGATCTGCTCGGCCAGTTCGCGCGGTGCGAGCAGGCCCTGTCCGTCGGCGGTGAGCCGGGCGAGATAGGTAATTCCGCCCAGTTCCTTCAGGGCCTCGTCCGCTTCGAAATAGGGTTTCAGCGTTACCGGCGTGACCACCGCATTGCGGTCGAGCAGAGTCACGATACGTTCGAATACGCGCGCATGGACCGGTTCGAAGAAATGCTCGGGCCGAATCGGCGTCTGCAATTCCTCGACCACCCGATTATCGATCAGAACCGCGCCCAGAAACGCGGCCTCGGCCTCGATGTTCGCGGGCAGGGTTCGGCCCTGTGCATTGTCCGTTCCAGCGGAGGCGTCGGGGCGGAGAAGAAGTTCGAGATCGGCCATGCGCGCTGCAATGGGCCTGCTGCCTGCCGGATGGCAAGAGGAGGAATCGCGAGGTGCCCTGTGGATAGCGTGGATGAATGCCAAAGCCCTTGCGCGCAACGCATGCGATCTGCGAAAGCAGGCCTTCCATGCCCGAAACCGCCACCGATTATCGCATCAGCCATATCGCCCTCGACGAGGATACGATCCTGTGGCGCAATGCCGATGTCGAACAGGAGCGGCGCGTGGCGATTTTCGATCTGATCGAGGAAAATACCTTCAAGCCCGTGCGCTCGGTGCAGCGCGGGAACCATGGCCCCTATCGGCTGCAACTGGCCGTTCGCGACGGGCGGCTGGCGATGGACATCGCCGACGAGGCGGGCGAGCCGCTCGAATCTCTGTTGATCGGGCTTGCCCGGTTCCGCCGGCCGATCCGCGAATATTTCGCGATCTGCGATTCCTATTATCAGGCCATTCGCAAGGCGACGGCGGCCGAGATCGAGACGATCGACATGGCCCGGCGCGGTATTCACAATGAAGCGGCGGAAAATCTGCAGGAACGGCTCGAAGGCAAGGTGGAAACGGACTTCGCGACGGCCCGCCGGTTGTTCACCCTTATCTGCGTCCTGCACATCAAAGGTTGAGGGGCGCTATGGCACGCAGGAAGGCACAGGGACGCGGCTGGAAGCTGCGCATCGCGCTGCTGCTGGTGGTTCTGGCTGCGGCTTCGGCGGCGTGGCTGTGGTGGGATCTTCGGCACTGGACACCCGACCCCGCCGCTTATCCGGATCAGGGTGTCGAAATCGGTTCGGAAGACGGAGCAATCAACTTCCGCACCCTTCGGGCCTTGGGAGCGGGTTTCGCCTATCTGGACGCGAGTTCGGGCGCAGCGGGGCAGGACCCCAGCTTCGTTCGCAATCTGGCGGATGCGCGCGATGCCGGACTGATGGCTGGTGCGGTGCATCGCTACGATCCATGTGTCATGGCGGATGCGCAGACGGCCAATTTCGTCACCATGACGCCGAGGGAAGACACTTTGCTCCCGCCCGTCATCCACCTGGCCGAAACGGCGGAAAATTGCCCTGAAAGGGTGAGCGAGGCGGCAGTCGAGAGCGAGCTGACCACGCTGATAAACCAGATCGAAACCCACACCGGCAAGCCCGTCCTGCTGAAGGTCGATGAGGCATTCGAGGATGAATACGGCCTCGCCGCCCGCTTCGAACGGAACCTCTGGCTGACGCGCACACGCTTGCAGCCCGAATATGCCGGACGGCCCTGGCTGCTCTGGACGGCGAATGAATATTTCCGCAGCCCTGCGGCCGATGCGCCCCTGCGCTGGGTCGTGGCGCAGAATTGAGCGAGAGAATGCAGAAGCAGACCGAAAACGAAGCCCTGATTGCCGCTGCCCGCGAGGCGGCAGCGCATTCCTATGCCCCTTATTCGAATTTCGCCGTGGGTGCTGCTCTGCGCTTTGCGGATGGTTCGGTCGTGACCGGAACCAATATCGAAAATGCCAGCTACGGCCTTGCGCTCTGCGCCGAGACTGTCGCGGTGGCGAAGGCCATGGCCGAGGGCAGGCGCGGAGGCCTGACGGCTGTTGCCGTGACCGGACCGGGTACCGATCCCATCACGCCGTGCGGGCGGTGCCGACAGGTGTTGAACGAATTGGCGCAACTCGGACGCACGGACCCGGCGATCCTGTGCGTCGGGCCGCAGGAAATCCGCACCACCACACTCAGCCGCCTGCTGCCCAACGCTTTCGGTCCGGCGAGCCTGGACTGATTGATAAGCACCCTGCCGCGCCTCTCGCTTGAGCGGGCGGCGGGGTGCTGTGAATCTCGCGGACTATTCCCCGCGCGTCTCGATCCATTCCAGCAGGCTGGCGAGGCAGTCGCGCGCCAGCATCTTCGACCGTTCCGGGCTCCAGGCCTGTTCGGTGTCGGGCAGCGAGGCGTTGTCCTTGAAGGGCATCTCCAGCGTCATGGCCACTGCGCCGAAGCGTTCCGCCACCTGGTTGGTGCTCATGGAAAGATTGGCCGTGCCGGGCTTGGCGATGCTGTAGCCTTTCTCCGTCTGGAAATCGGGCGTGCGGCGGTCCAGAATGGCGCGGTAGCGCTCATAGCCGTCGCCCTGTTCCTGTTTCCACGACGGAATGCCCTCAAAACCGGCAAGGAATGCGGCTGCGATCGCCTCGTCGCCATGAACGTCCATGGCGAAATCGACACCGGTCTCGTCCATCGCGTTGCGGATCGCCAGCACTTCGGGAGCCTTGTCGGCGGCGGGATTGTCCCACTCGCGGTTCAGATTGGCGCCGCAGGCATTGGTTCGCAGATGTCCGCGCGACGATCCGTCGGGATTGCAATTGGGCACGACATGAAACCGGCAGAGATCGCGCAGCTTGCGGCCCACGGGGTCGGCAGGGTCGGTCAGCACTTCCAGCGCGCCTTCCATCCACCATTCGGCCATGCTTTCGCCCGGATGCTGGCGGGCATAGAGCCATACCTGCATATCGCCATCACCCGTCGACAGGCAATCGAGCGGCTGGCCATCGAGCGTCCGGCCGAGACTACGCCATGAAACACCGTCCGACGCGGCGCTCTCGGCGATCAGATCGTGATGCCGTTCCATGGAATAAGGCGCGAAATAGGAAAACCAGGCAAGATCGCTCGCGGGGGTATAGCGAATGGTCAGCGTGCCGCCGTCTTCCGCCTTGTCATAGGACGATGGCGCGCGGCCCCAATATTCGCGGTCTTCGCTGACGACCGAATCATAGTCGGTCCAGCCGCCCGGATAAGCGCTTTCTTCGAGGCCCGTGATCTTCAGCTCCAGTTCCCGCCCCGCCGCACCGGCGACCCGGAAATGGTACCACTGGCGGAAATCGGAATTGTTGTCCTTGCGCAGCGCAAGGCGCGCGCTCGCTCCGTCGATGGAGACAATTTCGATATTGCCGCTGTCGAACTGACTGTCGATCTGGATGTCTGTCACCTGTTAACCTTTACTTCCACGGTTTCGCCGCTCTCTCCGGGGAATTCGCGGAACAGTGCGTTCGCGACCGTGGCGGCATTGGCGTTCGCCTGTGCGAGTGGAGAGTCCGGGTCAACCGCAAATTCGGCGCGGCCTTCCCAAAGCGGCTGGCCTCCGGTCCGGTCGCGGATGGTTACGCCCAATTGGGTAAGCACTTCCTCGTCGCTGCCGCCGCCAAGGTTCAGGCCAAGGCCGACGCCGACACCCGAACCATAACCGCCGGTGCCGCCCCCGACACCGACGCTGACCGGCCCGCGCCGCTGCCCCCGGGCGAGGATCTGACGGTCGAGCCGCACTTCTGCCACCTGTCCAGCTTCGCCCCGGGCGACTTCGCGATAACCGAGGCGGCGCAATTCCTCGGCCACTGCCGCCTTGTAGACCGAGAGCTCCAGCGCGCCAGCAGGTTGAGCGCTGAGCCCATCATCGTTCCAGCCAGCCCCGGGAACCTCGTTTCCATAGGCCGGTGCGCTGTCGATGAAGATGGTGCCGCTTCCCAGCTGGTCCAGCACTGCCGGTGCATGAAAGCGCGTGACCTCGACAGGGCCGGGCGCGGTGGCGCAAGCCGCCAGCGATGCTGTGGCTGCAGTGGCGAGAGCAAGCTTGAAAAGTCGGTTCATGGCTGGGTTCCTGTCGAAGCGTCAGGAGCTTAACGCATCAATAGCGCTGCGGGTCCGGATGGTCGCTATAAGTGAACTGCCGTCATGCTGTGACCAGGCTGGCAGGAGCACCTCGCAAATTAGCGTTATGGCTTGTTCGGTTTCGTGGTGGCGCGTGCCCATGAACAGGATCCCCACCGCGAAATGCCCCGTCCTCGTTACCGGGGGGGGCAGGATATATCGGCAGCCATGCCGTGCTGGCCTTGCGCGATGCAGCATGGCCGGTCGCGGTACTGGATAATCTGGCGACGGGGTTCCGCTTCGCAGTGCCCGATGATGTGTCCTTCTATGAAGGCGACGTCTCCGATGCCGAGCTTGTCGCGCAAATCATTTCCGAACAGGGAACGCGGGCCGTCATGCATTTCGCCGGCAGCGTGGTGGTGCCGGAATCGGTTGCGGACCCGCTGAAGTTTTACGCCAACAACACCGCTGCCAGCCGCGCCCTGATCGAAGCGGCGGTGAAAGCGGGCGTTCCGCACTTCATCTTCTCCAGCACGGCAGCGACCTACGGCGTGCCCGAAGCTTCGCCCGTAAGCGAGGATATGCCGAAGGAGCCGATCAATCCCTATGGCTGGTCGAAGCTGATGACCGAACGGATGCTGGCCGATGTCGCAGCGGCGCACCCGATCAATTATGGCGCGCTACGCTATTTCAACGTCGCGGGCGCTGACCCGCAGGCGCGCAGCGGCCAATCGACCGCAGGCGCGACGCATCTGATCAAGGTCGCGGTGGAAGCGGCGACGGGCAAGCGTGACCGCGTCGCGATCTTCGGCACCGATTACGATACGCCCGACGGAACGGGGGTTCGCGACTATATCCACGTCAGTGATCTGGCTGCGGCCCATGTGCTGGCGCTTGAAGCATTGATCGCGCATCCAGAACGGTCGCTCACCATGAATTGCGGCTATGGCCGCGGTTTCTCCGTGACAGAGGTGCTGGACGCCGTGGACAGCGTGACCGGCGCCCGCATCACCCGGACGCATGAACCGCGCCGCCCCGGCGACCCGGCCTCGCTGGTGTCGGACCCGTCGCGTATTCGCGCTACCCTGCCGTGGCAGCCGCAATATGACGACCTCGGCACCATCATCGCCCATGCAATGGCTTGGGAGCACAGACTTGCCGAAATGCGCTCTGCCAAGGGCGACAATGGTTGACTCGATCAACCGGGCCGCATAGGTGCGCGCCTTGAATTTTCGGCACGGAGATCTATCTCCGGAGCCAATCTTTTCGGGAACTGACATGAAAATCCGCAACAGCCTCAAGTCGCTGAAGAACCGCCATCGTGACTGCCGCGTGATTCGCCGCCGCGGTCGCACCTATGTCATCAACAAGACCAATCGCCGCTTCAAGGCCCGCCAGGGCTGACGTAGCTGGCTCCGGCCTGATTGGCCGGGCCTTGGGCAAGATCGGCTCGCCTCCTTTCAGGAGCGCGGGCCTTTGCCGTTTCGGACTCAGCAACAGGCAAGGATTGCAATGACAGATCGAATCGAAGCAGTCGTATTCGATGTCGGCCGCGTGCTGGTGCAGTGGGAAATGCGTGCGCTGTTCGTCAAGCTGATTGACGATGCCGAAGCGCTCGAATTCTTCCTGATTAACGTACTGCCCGAAAGCTGGCACTTCCAGCACGATGCCGGACGGCCGATTGCCGAGATGGTTGCCGAGCGCAAGGCCGAGTTTCCCGAGCACGCCCATCTGATCGAAGCCTATGCGCAGCGCTTCCTCGAAACCATTCCCGGGCCGGTGGCGGGCACCCATGAACTCGTCCAGCGGCTGGATGAAACCGGCATTTCCCTGTTCGCGATCACCAATTTCGGTGCCGATTTCTGGGCCTTGTTCCGGCCAACAGCGCCGGTGCTCGACAGGTTTCGCGACATCGTCGTTTCGGGTCAGGAGAAACTGGTGAAGCCGGACCCGGCAATTTACCGCCTTGCGGCCGAGCGGTTCGGCTACTCGCCGAGGGCCATGCTGTTTATCGACGACAACAGGGACAATGTCGCCGCGGCACGGCTGGAGGGATGGCGCGCGCATCACTTTACGGATGCTTCGGCGCTTGAGGCGGAACTGACTGCCCTGGGCCTCTTGGCCTGACATATTGCGCGGCTGGCCCCGACAGGTCTAACGTGACCGTTGGAGGAACTGCCGATGGCCATCTTGCGCGAACCACTACGGGAATTGACGGCCTGCGGGCTGCCGGATGCGCTGGAGGTCATGGGCGAACGCTGGTCCTTCATGATCCTGCGTGCCAGCTTCAACCGTATCCATCACTTTGAAGACTTCCTCAACGAACTCGGCATTGCGCGCAACATCCTCAGCAACCGGCTGGGCAAGCTGGTCGAACACGGCATTCTCGACCGGAAGCCATGCCGCGACGACAGGCGCCGGGTCGAATATCGGCTGACCGAGAAGGGATACGATCTCCTGCCGGCCATGCTGGCGCTGCGGCAATGGGGGCAGAAATATGGAACGCGAGTACCGGAAAACCCGGTTCTGGTGGATGACCGCGATCGCCTGCCGGTCGGGCAGGTATCGATCCTTGCACATGACGGGCGCATCCTGACGCATCGCGACCTGCGCTTTGCCGACCGCAGTCAGGTCGGCGTGAAGGATGACGCGGCCTGAGCCAGTCCGCCGCACCGCCGAGAACGCCGGACGGGCGCTACATCGTGGTTCGCGGCAGATTGTGGCGAGCCAGCAATCCCGCGCTCTCCGAAGCCGAGCGGCAACGGCTGGTCGATAAACTCATGGATGCGCGCAGGGCCGTGCGCGCCGCCGGGGGCGATCCTGAAGCCATGAAACTTGCCCGCGCCGGAGTGCAGGCGGCGAAGGAAGCGCTCGGCGAAAGAGGGCCGGTCTGGTGGACCGATCGCGCACCCGATTACAACCGCCGCATGGCGCGCAACACGCCCTACGCCGATTGGTGGGAGGAAACCGCTGTTTGAGCCTTCGCTGGAGGCGAGGGGAACCCTAGCCGTGGCCGCCCGGAGCCGTACCCGGCCTCAGGTAAGGAAACATATGCCCGACGTAATCGGCCTTGCCGAGCTGGACGCCGTTGTTCCGCAGAATCGCATAGGCTGTCATCACGTGAAAGTAGAACTGCCCGATCGCCCAGTCGCGGGCATATTGATCGACAGTGAGATCGAAGACCATCCCGTTCGGCAGTTCATGCGCAATGAACCTGTCGGGATCGGCAGGCGCGGGCCTGTCGGACAAGGTGCGGACCAGCGCCAGCGTCTCTTCGATGCGGCTCCGGGCGTCGGCCATCGTTCCGGGATGCTCACGCGCGTTGCGCCCTTCATCGAGCAGAACCTCGATCGAGCGCGGAAATTCTTCATCTTGCAAGCGATACATGCCCTCCTGCGCCTGAGCACAGGCGAAGCGGATCTGCGTCGATAGAGGGAACATGTCGGGCGCGAGTTGCGCCAGAAGCAGGCCTTCCGCCTTGTCGGGCATCTGTGCCTCCGCCTTTTTCAGCCACGCGGAAAGTGCGGTCAACATGTGGCGATAGGTCGGTGCGAGGAGGTTTGTTGGGTTCATATCAGGCTTTCGGAAAGTGCTTGGCAGGGGAAACGCAGGCGATGGTAGCAGGCCGATTTCACGTGCCAAGCCGATCGTTCAGGCACGGGGCGGTTGGCGGCGATAGCTCAGCGCTTCTGCGATATGAATGCGGCGAACTTGCTCCGATTGCGCCAGATCGGCGATAGTGCGCCCGACGCGCAGGATGCGCGTATAGCCGCGGGCCGACAGGCGCAGCTTCTCTGCCGCCTGCATCAGCAGGGCGCGCGCATCCTCGTCCGGCGTCGCGAAACGCTCCAGCGCCTCCCCCTCCAGTTCGGCATTGGTGCGGGCGCGGCTTTCTTCGCTGCGCGCCGTCTGGATGGCCCTCGCCGCCGCGACCCGCGCGGCGACTTCGGCGCTGCCTTCGGCGGGCGGGGGGAGGGCGAGGTCGGCGGCGCTGACGGGGTCCACCTCGATATGCAGGTCGATCCGATCCAGCATCGGGCCCGACACCTTGCTCTGGTAATCGGCGGCGCATTTGGGCGCCCGGCTGCAGGCAAGGGCGGGATTGCCCAGATGCCCGCAGCGGCACGGGTTCATCGCGGCGATCAGCTGGACTCTCGCCGGAAAGCTGACATGGGCATTCGCCCGCGCGACATCGACGCGCCCGGTTTCAAGCGGCTGCCGAAGCGAATCGAGAACGGCGCGCTGGAACTCCGGCAATTCGTCCAGGAACAACACGCCGAGATGCGCGAGACTCACTTTGCCCGGCTTCACCTTCAGTCCGCCGCCGGTCAGCGCGGCCATGCTGGCTGAATGATGCGGAGCGCGGAAGGGGCGAGTGCGGCTGATCTGCCCGTTCTCAAGGGTTCCGGCGACCGATTGCACCATCGATACTTCCAGCGCTTCGGCAGGAGTCAGGTCCGGCAGAATGCCGGGCAGGCACGATGCGAGCAGAGACTTGCCCGCGCCAGGCGGGCCGTTCATCAGCAGATTGTGCCCTCCGGCGGCCGCTATCTCCAGCCCGCGCTTGGCGGTTTCCTGCCCCTTAACCTGCTTCAGATCGGCGACGGGCGGGGCTGGCGCTACTTCCCCGCGCGCGGGTTCGGGCAGCGCCTGCGTGCCTTTCAGATGATTGAGCAGGCTGACGAGATCGGGCGCGGCGCAGACCGGAACGCCGCTGGCCCAGCGCGCCTCCGCCCCCTGCGCGGCGGGGCAGATCAGACCGACATCCTGTTCGGCGGCATGCATCGCCGCCAGCAGAACGCCAGGGGAAGCGACAATGCGCCCGTCCAGCGCCAGCTCGCCCACCGCCACCCAGTCGGTCATCTGTTCGGCATCGCACACGCCCATGGCGGCGAGCAGCGCGAGAGCGATGGGCAGATCGTAATGCGAGCCTTCCTTGGGCAGGTCGGCCGGCGAGAGGTTGATGGTGATACGCTTCGGGGGCAGGGCGAGGCCCATGGCGGAAAGGGCCGACTGCACGCGTTCGCGGCTCTCGCCGACTGCCTTGTCCGCCAGCCCGACCACGGCGAAGCGCGGGAGTCCGGAGGCGATCTGGCATTGCACCTCGACCTTTCGGGCTTCCAGACCCAGATAGGCAACCGTGCCGATAAGGGCGACCATGCCCGTTTCCCCTTTTAAACGCCTGTTCGTTTCGGCCCGTCCTTTGCCGCCAAATGACGGACGGGTCGAGGGGGCGTGGTGCTGCCACGGAGTAAAAGGACCTATTCTTCCGTGGTGAACGGATCGGAAAGCATCTTGCTTCGGCTTTCGGAAAGAGCTTCGCAGCCATGCTCTGCACCATGCGGAGACTTGCCTGTCATCTATTCGCCCTTGTCGCTGCTGCGGTTCCACCGGCGGCGTATGGCTCCATCGTCGCCACGGATCTGGCCCCGACTGTCGCTCGCACGACGCTTGCAGTGGCGGATTCGGAAAGCAGCCGGTACGGACCTTTCCAGGTGCTTGACGCAAGACGGGTCGCTCTCATCGATGTGACGGATGAAGACAGTCCGGCTCAATTCGCGGCATTGCTGCTGGAACACCCCGAGATAGAAGTCATCGAAATGGTCGAATGCCCCGGCACCGATCACGACATCGCGAATATGGAGCTCGGCCGGATGATTCGCGCGCGCGGCATTGCGACCTATGTGCCGCGCGGCGGTTCGGTTCGATCGGGGGCGGTCGAATTGTTCCTGGCAGGCGGGCAGAGGCAGATCGCCGAAGGCGCGGAATTTGCCGTGCACGCCTGGATGGATGCTGACGGGAGGCAGGCGTCGGACTTTCCCGCCGGAGCGCGCGAACATCGCTTTTACCTCGACTATTACGAAGAGATGGGCTTCTCGCCCGCTCAGGCACGCGCCTTCTATGCCATGACAAACTCGGTCGGGTTCGAGGATGCGCTGTGGCTCACCGGGGCTGAGATGCGCCGCTGGCTGCAGCCGGAGCGGGGCGCCGCGATGGCGAAAGCGGAGATGGCCGGTGCAAATGCCGGCCAACGCCTCGGCTATCTTGACTTGGGCGCGCCGCTGCCGTAGTTGCGCGCACCATACAGGCGGTCGCCTTCTTGAAGGGCGGCCATTTTTTATTTAGCCTATCCATGGCGCGGGGCCGACCTGCACCGTCGCAATTTTCGAGGACGTTATGAAGCGGACATTCCAGCCCAGCAATCTCGTGCGCCAGCGGCGCCACGGCTTTTTCGCCCGCAAGGCGACTCCCGGCGGCCGCAAGGTGCTGCGCAATCGCCGCCGCCGCGGCCGGAAGAATCTCTGCGCCTGATCGCTACGATCTGATGCTGGCTGGGTCGAGGGCGGTGCACGCCTCGACTCCGGCTCGCAACTGCTTGCTTGAAAGTGGCGGCTGATGTGAACGACCCTGCGAATTACGATTCGGCGGTTGATGCATCCGAAACAGGCGCAATGCCGGCCGTCATTCGCAAGCGCTCGGATTTCCTGGCCGCCAATCGCGGGCTACGGGTCGCACGACCCGGATTTGTCCTGCTCGTCCATGCCAATGGCGGGAAGGGCAAGCGTTACGGGATCACCGTGACCAAGCGCATCGGCAATGCCGTGGTCCGCAACCGGATGAAGCGGCGCTTTCGCGAATTGCTGCGCTTCGCTCTGCCGGAAGGCGGTCTTGCCGATCATGATCATGTCCTCATCGGCCGCGAAGGCGGTGTCGAACGCGACTTTGCCAAGCTGCGCATGGAATTGAGTGCGGCGCTGGAGCGCCTGCGAGAAGGCAAGGGCGATCCGCCGCGCAAGGGCCGGCCCGGATTGCGCCGCCCCCGCCGCTGATGCCGATTTCCGGCCCGAGTAGAACAATCCACACAATCCGCTATGATCGCCAGGCATGAAACAGGCTCTCATCCTTGTCGCGCGGCTATGGCAGATTGGCCCCTCGCGCATTTTGCCGCCGTCTTGCCGCTTCTCTCCGTCCTGCTCGCAATATGCTATCGAGGCGCTGGGCAAATATGGCGCAATCAAGGGTAGCTGGCTGGCGACGAAGCGTATACTGCGCTGCCATCCATGGGGGGGCCATGGATATGATCCGGTGCCATAGGGCATCGCCCAAACAAGAATTCTGACGGGACCGGTTACCTTGGACAATCAGCGCAATATCATTCTGGCCGTCGTTCTTTGCGGCCTGATGCTGCTCGGCTGGGAGCTGGCGATGAGCCAGTTCTATCCGCAGCCCGCAACGGTGGGGCAGGCGCAGCGCGAAGATGCGCCGGTAGATCGCGCCTTGCTGGCCGATGGCGATGACGGGGCAACGCCTGCCGTCCACACGCGCGAAGGCGGTCTGACCGATCCGGCGGATATTGCGCGGGAACGTGCCGATATCGGCACCCTGCTCGCCGACGGTGCGCGCGTGCCGATCGACGCGCCGAGGGTAGCCGGTTCGGTGAATCCCGTGGGTGCGCGCATCGACGATATCGTCCTCAAGACGCATCGCGAGACGGTGGACGAGGATAGCGGCCCCATCCGCATCTTCAGCCCGGCAGGAACGCCGGCCCAGCAATTCGCTCAGTTCGGCTGGGTCGCCGATGCGGCGGGCGGCAATATTCGCGTGCCCGACGCGCGCACGCGCTGGGAGGCCAGCGGCGGGCCTTTGGCCGTGGATTCGCCGGTGACCCTGCGCTGGAACAATGGGCAGGGACAGCTCTTCACCATCACGCTGTCGATCGACCGCTATTACATGATCACTGCGGAACAGACGGTGGCCAATACCGGCGGCGGGGCCGTGGCCTTGCAGCCTTTCGCGACCTTGAACCGCACCGATCGCACGGCGAGCGTGGATACCTGGACCATCCATTCCGGCCCTATCGGTGCCTTTGGCGACGGTGTGCAGTTCGGCCCCGACTATGACGATCTGACCGACGCACAGCGTGCATCGGGTGAAGGTGCCGCCCATTGGATCGGTTTTACCGACATCTACTGGCTTGGCGCGTTGATTCCTGAGGACGGCGCCGCGACTGCCGCCGACTTCCGCTCGCTTGGCAACAATATATTCCGAGCCGATGTCATCTATGATCCTGTCTTGGTCCAGCCGGGCCGCCAGGTGACCCGCACCACGCGCCTGTTCGCCGGAGCGAAGGAGAGCGCCGTTCTCGACGTCTATGAAGACGGCGGCGTCGAGAAATTCGGTCTTGCAATCGACTGGGGCTGGTTCCGCTGGTTCGAAAAGCCGATTTTCTGGCTGCTGCGCCTGCTTTACGATCTGGTCGGCAATTTTGGCGTCGCAATCATCCTGCTGACCGTCGTCATTCGCGGGCTGATGTTCCCCATCGCGCAGAAGGGCTTTGCCTCTATGGCCGCGATGAAGGCCATCCAGCCAAAGATGAAGGCGCTGCAGGAACGCTACAAGGACGACAAGCAGAAGCAGCAGCAGGAGATCATGGCGCTCTACAAGTCGGAAGGCGTCAACCCGCTGGCCGGGTGTCTTCCCATGCTGCTGCAGATCCCCGTGTTCTTCGCTCTGTACAAGGTGCTGATCCTGGCGATCGAGATGCGGCACAAGCCCTTCGTGCTCTGGATCCAGGATCTGTCCGCGCCTGATCCGGCGACCATTCTCAATTTGTTCGGCCTGTTGCCGTTCACGCCGCCCAGCTTCCTCGCCATCGGCGTGCTGGCGGTGCTGCTCGGCTTCACCATGTGGCTGACCTTCCGCCTCAACCCGGCGATGACCGATCCGGTCCAGCAGCAATTGTTCAACATCATGCCCTGGGTGCTGATGTTCGTCATGGCGCCGTTCGCCGCAGGCCTGCTGCTTTACTGGACGACGTCGAACATCCTGACGCTGGCGCAGCAGAAATATCTCTATTCCAAGCACCCGCAATTGCGCGCGCAGGCGGAAAAGGATCGTGAGGACAAGTTGCGCGCCAAGGAAGCGCCCGCAACCGGCGCGGCCAGCGATGCAGGTAAGGGCAAGGGCAAGGCATGACGCCCGAGGAAGAAGCGATCCGCGAAGAACGCGAGGCGCGCGAGCGGGCCGAACTGGCGCGGCAGGCGGCGAAGCTGTTCTCGGGCCGGGTCGACTTTCTGCTGTCGGCCCCGCAGCTGAAGTTCCTGCCTGAACCGACGGTGCCGGAGATCGCTTTCTCTGGTCGCTCCAATGTGGGCAAGAGTTCGCTGCTCAACGCTCTGGTGGGCCGGAAAGCGATCGCACGCGCTTCCGTGACGCCGGGGCGGACGCAGGAGCTCAATTTCTTCGAGGTCGGCGAACCGACGCAGTTCCGTCTGGTCGACATGCCGGGCTACGGCTTCGCCAAGGCGCCGCCCAAGGTGGTCGACAGGTGGAAGGCGCTGGTCCGCACCTATCTGAAAGGCCGGCAGGTGCTGAACCGAACGCTGGTGCTGGTCGACAGCCGCCACGGGCTGAAGGATGTCGACCGCGAGATGATGCGGATGCTCGACGAGACCGCGGTCGGTTATCGCATCGTTTTGACCAAGGCAGACAAGGTGAAGGCAAGTGCGCTGGACGAAGTGGCTGCGAAGGTTGCCGACGAGGCGCGGAAGCATCCGGCCGCTTTCCCCGTCCTGCATCTGACCAGCGCCGAGAAGGGCATGGGCATCCCCGAGCTTCGCGCCGCGATCCTTGCGGATGCGGGTTTATGACCGGTTTTGCGCAGCCGTCTTGACCCATGATGGGTACAGCTTGCTCGACAGGGCACTCCGCCTTCCCTAATTCGTTAGACCCGAGACGCTCCCGGCGCAGGGAGTGACAAAACGACAGGGCAACAGGGAAAAACTTCGATGAAGCTGATTATCGGCAACAAGAATTATTCCAGCTGGAGCCTGCGCGGCTGGCTGGCGATGAAGCAGTCCGGCCTGTCCTTTGAAGAACTGACGGTGAATATCGGCGGTGAGGAATGGGATATCGCCAAGCAGACCTCCGAAGACATCATGCCATCGGGGAAGGTGCCGATCCTGTGGGACGGCGACACGGTGATCTGGGACAGCCTCGCCATACTCGAATATCTGGGCGACAAGGTCGGGCGTGACCGGTTCTGGCCCAAGGATGATGCGGCGCGCGGCATGGCGCGATCCATCGTGGCGGAGATGCATTCCTCCTATCGGTCGCTGCGGGCCGAATGCCCGATGAACATCCGTCGCCGCGTCGAAAATGTCCGCCTGTCCGACGATTGCCGTGATGACGTCGTCCGCATCCTGCAACTTTGGGCCGAGGCGCGGGCGCGTTTCGGCACCAGCGGACCATTCCTGTTCGGCACCTTCGGCGCGGCGGACATATTCTATGCACCCGTCGTCAGCCGCTTCCTGACCTACGGCATCGGCGTTCCGGGCTTCGCGCAGGCGTACATGCAGGCGGTTTGGGAACATGAATGGATGCAGGGCTGGATCGCAGCTGCCGAGGACGAGGACTGGGTTCTGGCGCAATATGAAGGCGCACCGGCCTGATGCCGATGATGAGAAGCGAATTGCGGGCTGGCCTGGTATCATGAGCGTCCTCGACCTTGCCAAGGCGCTGATGGCAGCGCCAAGCGTCACGCCCGCTGTGGGTGACATATTCGACAAGATGGCACGGCTGCTGGAGCCGCACGGCTTTGCCGTCCATCGCTTCATCGCCGGGGAAGAGCCGGACGGTCCGGTCGAGAACCTGTTCGCCATCCGCCACGGCCCTGCCGGATCGCGCCACTTTGCCTTTGCGGGCCACCTTGATGTCGTACCGCCGGGTGAGGGATGGACCAGCGGCCCTTTCGCGCCTGAAGTGCGGCAGGCACCTGGTGGCGACTTGTTGTTCGGCCGCGGCGCAGTGGACATGAAAGGCGCCGTCGCTGCCATGGCGGCGGCTGTCGCGGACATCCCAGCCGAAAGCGGCACCATCAGCTTCATCATCACCGGCGACGAGGAAGGCCCGGCCCTTTACGGCACCCGCGCTCTTATCGATCATATCCGGGCAGCAGATGCGATCCCCGACCTGTGCCTCGTGGGGGAGCCCACTTCGGTCAACCGGCTGGGCGACATGATGAAGATCGGGCGGCGCGGTTCGGTCAACATCTGGCTGAAAGTCGAAGGCGTGCAAGGCCATGTCGCCTATCCGCATCTGGCCGACAATCCCATTCCCTCGCTTGTCGCCATTCTCGCCGAATTGCAGTCACTGGCGCTGGACGAAGGCACCGACTGGTTCCAGCCTTCCAATCTCGAGATTACCGATCTGGCTGTCGGCAATCCGGCGCATAATGTCATCCCCGCCAAGGCCGAAGCGCGCATCTCCATCCGCTTCAACGATCTGCACAAGGGCGAAGATCTGGTGCGCCGCATAGAGGAGGTGGCCGAACGCCACGGCGGTACAGCGAAAGCGATCATATCCGGAGAGAGTTTCCTCACCATGCCGGGCGAGTTTTCCGAACTGGTGGCCTCTGCTGTCGAAGCCGAGACCGGCATCCGCCCAGAGGCAAGCACCAGCGGCGGCACATCGGACGCGCGCTTCCTCAAGGATCTGTGTCCGGTAATCGAATTCGGCCTCGTCAATGCGACCATGCACAAGCGTGACGAGGCGGTGGCGGTGGACGATCTGGTGGCGCTGACGCGAATATACCGGCGGATCGTGCAGGCGGCGCTCGCCTCCCGATAAGCGCGCCAGTCACCTTGCACTATGGCCCGCACAAGGGCAGAAGGCGTCGGCAAAAGAGGATGCATGCGGGCCGCTTTGCGGGCGCTGCGATGGGGGTATATCCGCAGAATGACACGTACATGGTTCGCCATCCCCTTGTGGCAGCGCGTCATTGCCGCCCTCATCCTCGGCATTGTCACCGGGCTTGTCTGGGGACCGGGCGCGGAAAGCATCAAGATCATCGGCGACATCTTCATCGCCTTCATCAAGATGCTGGTCGTGCCGCTCATCTTCTTCAGCCTCGTATCAGGCGTCGCGGCCATTGGCGACTTGCGAAAGCTTGGCTCGGTCGGCGGCCGTGCCGCGCTGCTGTTCCTGGTGACCGGGCAGATTGCCGTCTGGCTCGGCCTGCTCATGGGGACGCTGCTGGCACCGGGTTCCGGTCTGGACGTCGGCAGTATCGAACGCGGCGCCATACCCGAGCCTCAGGACACCGGCTGGCGCGACATGCTCCTGTCCATCGTCCCGCAAAGCCCGGTGCAGGTCATGGCCGACGTAAACGTCTTGCCGCTGATCGTCTTTGCCATGCTGATCGGCATCGGCATTCTGATGGCGGAAAAGGACGGTGAACCGGTCGCGAAGATCTTCGATTCCGGCTCCATCGTGATGCAGAAGGTGACGGCGGTGGTGATGGAACTGACGCCCTTCGGCGTGTTCGCGCTGATGGCCTGGGTAGCGGGCACGCAGGGGTCGGATGCGCTGATCGCACTCGCCAAGCTGGTCGGGCTGAACTATCTCGGCTGCCTCATCATCATCTTCGTCATGTATTCCGCGATGGTGAAGTTCCTCGCGCGATTGCCGGTGCGCGACTTCTTCCGCGGCATCATCGATGCGATGGCGGTGGCCTATTCTACGGCCTCCAGCAACGCGACGCTGCCGGTGACGCTGCGCTGCACCCAGCGCAATCTCGGCGTCTCGCCAAGCGTTTCCAGCTTCATAGTGTCGCTCGGCGCCACGGTGAACATGAACGGCACGGCTATGTATCTCGGCCTCGCCACTCTGTTCGGTGCTCAGGTGTTTGGCGTTTCACTCGACTGGGGCGATTATTTCGCGATTTCCGTCCTCGCGACCGCCGGTGCGATCGGCGCAGCGGGTATTCCCGGTGCCGGCCTCATCATGATGGCGCTGGTGTTCGGCGCTGTCGGCGTGCCGCTCGAAACCATCGCCCTTGTCGCAGGGGTCGACCGGATCATGGACATGATGCGCACGGTCACCAATGTTTCGGGCGATGCCGCGATCACGATGACGGTGGCATCCATGACGGGCGAGATCGACCGCGAGGAAATGATCAGCGCCGACGACATCTGAGACCGCACCCGGGAGATCAGTTCATTCGATCAGCTCCGGTGTATTCGACGGGTACGAAATTGCCGATCGCGCAACCCGCACCGCGCTCGATCGTGCCTGCGGTGTCGCGCAGGACGTAGATTATTTCGGGATTGCACAGCCGACCGATGGTCGTGTCGTAGGAGAAGGCGCGTTCGAACCCCAGGCCGGGGCAGCGATTGGGCAGAGTATTGCGATAGACCCGGCCACGCGTCATCTCGAAGTCGATCACACGGTCGCTCTGCACCCTAGTATCCCTGATGTTGCGTGTGCTGATGCAGTTCTCTGCCGCCCCGGTCACGCGCACCGGCGGCAAATTATCTGGTGCGTCAGATGTCTGCATTTGGCTGGAACATGCTGATAGAGAAGCTGCGGCGAGCAGGGCGGCGCAGGCAGTAAGGGCAGGGCGGCGCATGGCTTTACCTCCGTTGGCTGCGGGGCATGCCAAGGCGGTGTCCGCGGCGCCCCGTGCAAGTTCAACGAGGAAGCCTGCGCCCTGTTCCTAACCGGCCTTGCCGCCGGTGCTGCGAGCCTTCGGCGGAGACATGATTTTCTGCCGAAAGGAACACAGGTCGACAATTGGGCAGCGCCAGCATTCCGGAGTTCGCGCCTTGCAGACATAGCGGCCATGCAGGATCAGCCAGTGATGCGCGTCGCGCCGGAAAGGCTGCGGAACCCGCTTTTCCAGCTTCGCCTCGACCGCTTCGGGCGTCTTGCCCTTGGCCAATCCGGTCCTGTTGCCGACGCGGAAGACATGCGTGTCCACGGCGAAGGTCTCCATCCCGAAGGCGCAGTTCATGACGACGTTGGCGGTCTTGCGCCCGACACCCTGCAGCGTGATGAGAGCGTCGCGATCCTGAGGAACTTCACTGTCATATTCGTCGATCAGGCGCTGCGACAAGGCGATCACGTTCTTCGCCTTGGAATTGAACAGGCCGATGGTGCGGATATGCTCCTTCAGCCCTTCTTCGCCCAGAGCAATCATGTCTTCGGGTGTGCGCACGTGAGCGAACAGATCGCGAGTCGCCTTGTTCACGCCCACATCGGTCGCCTGGGCAGACAAGGCAACCGCGACGACCAGCTGGAAAGGATTGTCATATTCCAGCTCGGTTTCGGGGGAGGGGTTGTCCTCGGCCAGGCGCCGGAAGAGTTCGAAGATCTGGTCCTTGGTCACGCAAAACCCGCATTCTGGCGCGAGCCGAGGCCGAGGACATCTTCCATGCCATAGCGCCCCGGGGCACGACCGATCAGCCATTCCGCGCCGCGCAGCGCTCCGCGTGCGAAGATGCTGCGGTCTTCCGCATGATGCGACAGGGTGATGCGTTCCTGCTCACCCGCCAGGATGACACTGTGATCGCCCGCGACGGTACCGCCGCGCAAGGCAGCGAAGCCGATCGTGCCCGTCTCGCGCTGGCCGGTGTGCCCGTCCCGTCCGCTGCGCGAATTTACGGAAAGGTCGATGCCGCGCCCCTGCGCCGCGGCTTCGCCCAGCAGGAGGGCAGTGCCGGAGGGCGCATCCACTTTCATCCGGTGATGCATCTCGAGGATCTCCACATCCCATTCAGGGCCGAGCCGCGCCGAGGCTTCGCGCACAAGAGATGCCAGAAGCGTCACCCCGAGCGAGGTATTCCCTGTCTGCAGAACGGCAATTTCCTGCGCCCGGCCGTCGATCAGGGCGTGGTCGGAGGCGGATAGCCCTGTCGTTCCGATGAGCATGGGCGTGCCTGCCGCTGCAGCTGCCGCCAGATTGGCGGGAAGGGCTGCCGGTGACGAGAAATCAACCAGCACGTCGCAACGTCCGGCAAGGTCACCTGCGTCGCCTGCACGGTCCACGCCGCCTGCCAGTTCATGCCGGCTTGCCGCGACGGCTTCCGCGATGGCGCGGCCCATGCGTCCTTCGCTGCCGATGATTCCGATACTGGCCATTGCGCTTCTCCCGAGTGGCGTGTTTCATGGCCTGCATGGCTTCCGATCTCAACCGTCCAGTAGGCAATATCGTCATCCTGACAGGGGCAGGCATCTCCGCTGAAAGCGGCATCGACACCTTTCGTAATGGTGGCGGATTATGGGAAAAGCACCGGGTGGAGGATGTCGCGACGCCGCAGGCATTTCGGCGCGATCCCGATCTGGTGCAGCGTTTCTACGACATGCGCCGCAGCGCAATCGCGGACAAGCAGCCCAATGCAGCGCATCATGCCTTGGCGAAGCTCGACCGGGAATGGCATGGCGAGAGGCGTGACCTGCTCATCGTCACGCAGAATGTCGACGATCTGCATGAGCGGGCGGGCGCAAAACGCGTACTGCACATGCATGGCGAGGCGCTGAGCGCGCTTTGCTCCAGCTGCGGGAGCCGTCACCCCTGGCGCGACGACCTGCAGCACGGCCCGGCTTGCCCGTCCTGCGGTGAACAGCGCCTGCGGCCAGATGTCGTCTGGTTCGGCGAGATGCCCTATGGGATGGACCGGATCGAGGCTGCTTTACGGAAGGCCGATCTGTTCGTCTCCATCGGCACGTCAGGGGCTGTCTATCCGGCGGCGGGCTTTGTCGCCCAGGCGGCACAGGCCGGCGTTCCGACGCTGGAACTGAACCTGGAACGCAGCGAAGGGTCGGACTGGTTCGACGAAAGCCGCTTGGGTGCGGCAAGCAGGATCGTGCCGGAATGGGTGGAGGAACTACTTGGCGGTTGAGGGCGCGGACATGCTGCAAGCGCGGCACTGCGGGTCCTTGGCAATGGTGAGCGTCCGCATGCCGGGTGCCAGCCCGTCCAGAATGTGCAGCCGCCCCCATTGCGGGTCCCCGAAAGCCGCCTTGCCTTGCAAGATGATGCGCAAGGCCTGCATCGCGGCGAAGGTGCCTGCCCAGCCCGCCATCGCGCCGAGCATGCCATCCTCGGCACAGGTATCACAATCATCGGCATCAAAGGCGTCGCCGACATAGCAGCGATAGCAAGGCGAATCAGCGTGGTGCCCGGCAAAGGCGGCAACCTGCCCCTGAAAGCGTCCGACTGCAGCGCTGAGCAGCGGAACGGCCTGCTGCACGCAGGCATCCGAGATCGCCAAGCGGGTGGCGAAATTGTCGGTGCCGTCCAGAACGACCATGGCTCCTTCGACGAGACCGGCAGCATTGCCCTTATCGATTCGCGTGTCCCGAATTTCAGCTTTGATCTGGCTGTCGAAATTGGCCAGCCAGCGCCGTGCTGCCACCGGCTTTGCATGGCCGACATCGCGCTGGGTATAGAGCGTCTGCCGCTGCAGGTTGGACAACTCCACATCACCGTCATCGACCAGAGTCAGCCGCCCGATTCCGGCAGCAGCGAGATACTGCAAGGCCGGCGAGCCGATGCCGCCGAGGCCGATCAGCGCGACATGCGCTTCGGCCAGAGCGGCCTGACCTGCCCCGCCGATTTCCGGCAGGATGATATTGCGGGCAAATCGGTCGAGGCGTTCGGGTTCAAGCGGCATCGGCGCGCCTTACGACGCAGGCGCACGCCCTGTCGACAGGTCTGTGGAGAATGGGTGGACAGCTGGCTGGCAAGCAGTGGAAGACTGGCTGAGCCGCCTCAGCTTTCCAGCTGGCGCAGCAGGCTGCGCACATCGCCATCCATATCGGCATCCCGTCCGCGCAAATCCTCGATCAGGCGCACGGCATGGATGACGGTGGAATGATCGCGCCCGCCGAACTTGCGACCGATTTCGGGATAGCTGCGCGGCGTCAGCACCTTGGCCAGATACATTGCCACCTGACGCGGACGGACAACTGCACGGGCGCGGCGCTTGGACGACATTTCGCTGCGGTCGATCCGGTAGAACTGGCAGACGGTGCGCTGGATCTCGTCGATGGTGATCCGGCGGCGATTGGCCGAAAGGATGTCGGTCAGCTGTTCCTCGGCCAGGTTCAGGCTGACTTCCTGACCGGTCAGCTGCGCATAGGCGATCAGCTTGTTCAGCCCGCCGACCAGTTCGCGGATGTTGCGCGTGATGGTGCGGGCGAGGAAGTCGATCACATCGGCTGGAACATCAAGCGGTGCGAAGCGGGTCAGCTTCGATTCGAGAATGGCGCGGCGCAGTTCGATATCGGCCGGGGCAATGTCCGCCACGAGGCCCATGGAAAGGCGGCTGAGCAGGCGCGGTTCCACCCCGTCGAGCGCCTGAGGCGCGCGGTCGGCGGCAAAGACCAGGCGTTTGCCTTCGGCCAGCAGCGCGTCGATCGTGTAGAGCAGTTCTTCCTGTGCGCTGGCCTTGCCGATGATGAACTGGATATCGTCCACCAGCAGCAGGTCGAAACTGCGCAGCCGGCTCTTGAATTCCATCATCCGATTCTGCTTCAGCGCCTGGACGAACTCGATCATGAAGCGTTCGGCGCTGCAATAGAAGATGCGCGTGCGCGGGTGATCCGCGAGATAGGCATGGCCGATGGCGTGCAGCAGATGGGTTTTGCCCTGGCCTGTCGCGGCCTTGAGATAGAGCGGCGAGAATTGCGGCTTTTCCGGCGCGGACATGCGCTGGGCGGCATTGCAGGCGAGGATGTTGGATTCGCCTGTGACGAAGGCGCCGAATGTCAGCGACGCGTCGAGGCCGACCGGGGCGAAGGTGGGGTCGTCGAACGCCGCCTGTCCATAGCCGCCAGCAGAAAAAGCATTCCCCATCGAGGCCGCAGACGGCGACCCGCTATCATTGGCGGCAATCCGCTTGCCACTGTTGTCGATCCGCAGTTCGGGCAGTTGGCGACGTCCGGGATGGACGGCGACGCGAACCTGGCGCACCTCGCTGCGGGCGATTTTCCAGGCGAGCGACAGGCGGTCGGCAAAGCGATCCTGCACCCAATTGGCGGAAAATTCCGTCGGCAGGTAAAGGTCGAGCGTTCCGGTGGCCTTGCAGAAGCCGCCAAGCTGGATCGGCTTGATCCACTGGCTGTGCAATTGCTGGCCGAGATCCTTGCGCAAACCCAGGCTGATGTCGGACCAATCGGCCGCGAGGTTTACCGCTTCGAGATCTTCCATCGCGCTGTCATCCGCCTTGCCCATCAACATCCCCTCCCCAAAAACAACCCGGCCTGCTGGTTGCAGACAAAGCTTCGCCGGATTCCGGAATCGCATTGTCGATTCGGAAGGCCCCCCGGCTTTTCGTCGGTAATTGGCGGAGCCGTTCGGGGCCCTGCCGAGGCATGGTTTATGACCGGCCGGGGCGCCGAGTAAAGGGCCGGACCTGCAAAAAATCTGAAATAATTCGATTGACTCGACCGACCCCGCAGAAGCCCGTGAGAGCACCGGATTTCCGCCATTTTCAAGCCCTGCCGCGACACGAATCATGAAGAATCAAGGCGATCGTATGATGACTGGGGCGTCAGTCATGCAGACAACAAAAAGGCCGGCGCGAAATGCGCCGGCCTTCCGGTAAACAGTCTGGGTTAATCGCTGCCTTCGCCCGGGCCTGGATTGCAGCCCGAAACGATTCGTCAGCCGCCCGTCAGGGCTCCATTCAGAGTGCGGCGACCCGCTTCGACAGACGCGACATTTTCCGCGAGGCCGTGTTCTTGTGCATCACGCCGCGCGCGACACCGCGAGCCAGTTCGGGCTGGGCATCCTTCAGCGCAGCCTGCGCCGCATTCTTGTCGCCACCTTCGATGGCGTTCTCGACCCGCTTCACATAGGAACGGATGCGGCTGACCCGCGCACCGTTCACTTCGGCGCGGGCGTTGTTGCGGCGGATGCGCTTCTTGGCTTGCGGCGTATTGGCCATGTTCGTCCTTATCTCGTGAAGGTCGCCCGCAGGGCGAAGCTTCCTGTAAACTGATTGTAACCTGCGCATCCCGGGCCCTGT
>NZ_JAAFZT010000023.1:49962-93818 GCF_013336795.1 Alteripontixanthobacter muriae
CCGTGAGTGTCAGAAATTCGGCGATTATCCGCCGGAAAGCGCGGCCCTTAACGCCAGCATCGCGAATCGTCAACACAAGATGGGGGCAGAGCGCCCGCTTTCAAGGCGCGCTATGGCTTGCGTGCCGCCGTGATCGGACACAGCTACTTCTGACATTGAGGGCAGAACCAACTGCTACGGCCGCCCTGAACGATTCGTCTGATAGTGCCCTCGCAACGGTGGCAGGGTTCGCCCTCGCGGCCGTAAACGTCGAAGCGGGTAGCGAAATAGCCGAGCTGTCCATCGGGACGGGCATAGTCGCGCAAAGTTGAACCGCCGTCCGCTATCGACTGATGCAGCACGTCCCGGATGGCCGGCACCAGCCTTGCGAAGGCCGCGCGGCTGACTTTCCCCGCCTGCCTGCGCGGACTGATGCCGCTGCGAAACAACGCCTCGCACACATAGATATTGCCGAGCCCCGCCACGATCCGCTGATCCAGGAGCACGCCCTTGATCGCCGTCTTGCGCCCTCGCGTTGCTGCGTGCAGGTGGCCGGGCGTAAGCAACTCGCCCAGCGGTTCGGGACCCATCGCAGCGAACGGTGGCCAGGCATCCAGAATCGCGCGGTCCACCAGATCGACCGAACCGAATCGCCGCGCATCGTTGAGCGCGAAAATGTGGTCATCTGTATGCAGCACCAGATGATCGTGCCTATCGGGACGTTCGGGGTCGATCCGCCAGCGCCCGCTCATGCCCAGATGGAAGATCAGCGTGCGACCGCGATCGGTATGCAGCAGCCCGTATTTCGCGCGCCGATCGAGGCCGGTGACCACCGCGCCGGTCATCGCCTGCATCAGGTCGGCGGGAAAGGGCCGGCGCAGATCTGGCCGATTGACGACGACGCGGGTGAGGCGTTCGCCTTCCAGATAGCGGGCGAGCCCGCGCACGGTGGTTTCGACTTCGGGAAGTTCGGGCATGGTGGCCTTTGCGGGTTTCGGCCACGCCTTTAACACCCTTTGCGCCTCGCACAATTGTCCCTATGGCACGGCCATGAACGGTGAAGAGAACAGCCGCGTTTCCTTCGGATACGAAGATGTCGATCCGGCGGAGAAGACGCGGCGCGTCGGTGCGGTATTTTCCGGAGTGGCGGCAAAATACGACATCATGAACGATGCCATGTCGGGCGGCATGCACCGGCTGTGGAAGGACCGCTTCGTGCGCCGGGTGAAACCGCAGCCGGGCGAGGCGATTCTCGACATGGCGGGCGGCACGGGCGACATCGCCTTCCGCATGGCGGCGCGCGGCGCCGATGTGACCGTATCCGACATCAACCAGGAAATGCTGGATGTCGGCATGGAGCGAGCGGCGCGGAAGGCATCTGGCGGAGGCATGGATTCGCTGGTGTGGTCGCGTCAGAATGCCGAGGAACTGTCCTTCGCGTCGCGCAGCTTCGATGCGTATACTATCGCCTTCGGCATCAGGAACGTGACGCGGATCGATAGCGCCCTTGCCGAAGCGCATCGGGTGCTGAAGTTCGGCGGGCGGTTCTTCTGCCTCGAGTTCTCGACCACCGAATGGCCGGGCTTCAAGGAAGCCTACGATCTCTATTCGCACCAGCTTGTGCCGCGCATCGGCAAGGTCATAGCGGGCGATGCCGAAAGCTATCGTTATCTCGTCGAGTCGATCCGCCGCTTTCCGACCATGCCGCAGTTCGAGCAGATGATCCGGGATGCAGGGTTCGTGCGGACACGGGTCGAACCGATCATGGGCGGGTTGGTCGCCATTCATTCCGGCTGGAAGACCTGAATTAGGTGGCAAGAACCGCAACACATATCTGGCGCCTGCTGAGTTGGGGCCGCACCCTGGCACGCCACGGCGCCCTGCGCGGTATCGAGGCCGACCCGAACACGCCACCGCAGGTCCGCCGGCTGACCCGCATCGCCCGCTTCGGCACGCGCCAGCCGCGGCGGCCGGACTATGCCGGGGCTTTCCGCGCCATCGGTCCCGCCGCGATCAAACTGGGCCAGACGCTGGCGACGAGGCCCGATATCGTCGGCGAGGAAGCGGCGCATAATCTGCTCAGCCTGCAGGACAGCTTGCCGCCGGTCGCCTTCGAACAGATCCGCATGGCGATCGAGGCGAGCTTCGACGCGCCGCTGGAGGCTCTTTTCAGTTCCATCGATCCCGTGCCGGTGGGTGCGGCCAGCATCGCTCAGGTGCATCGCGCGGTGACGACAGACGGGCGCGATGTTGCGGTCAAGGTGCTGAGGCCCGGCATACGCGAACAATTCGCCCGCGACATCGTGACCTATGAATGGGCGGCGGCGCATCTGGAAGGATTGGGCGGGGAAGCCGCGCGGCTGCGTCCGGCGCTCACCATCGCCAATTTCAAGCGCTGGACCCATCGCGAACTCGACCTGCGGCGCGAGGCTGCATCGGCCAGCGAATTGGCGGAATCGATGCATGCGGTGGCCGGATACAAGGTGCCGCAGATCGATTGGGACCGTACCAACGGCAGGGTCCTGACCCTGGAATGGGTGGATGGCATCAAGATCGCCAATCGCGATGCGCTGATTGCAGCCGGACACGATCTGCCCGACCTTGCCCGGCGGCTGGTGCTGGCCTTTCTGGCCCAGGCCATCAGCGCCGGTTACTTTCACGCCGACATGCACCAGGGCAATCTGTTCGTGCGCGGCGACGGTACGATCGTCGCCATCGATTTCGGCATCATGGGCCGGATCGACCGGCGCGCGCGGCAGTGGCTGGCGGAGATCCTCTATGGCCTGACCACAGGCGATTATCGCCGGGTAGCGGAAATCCATTTCGAGGCGCAGTATGTGCCGAGCTACCACTCGGTCGATGAATTCGCGACGGCATTGCGCGCCGTGGGCGAGCCCATGCGCGGCAAGCCGGTCAGCGAACTCAGCGTCGGGCAGATGCTGGACGGATTGTTCGCCATCACCCGCGATTTCGACATGCAGACCCAGCCGCATTTGCTGCTGCTGCAGAAGACGATGGTGATGGTCGAAGGCATCGCAACCCAGCTCGATCCCGAGATCAACATGTGGGACGTATCCGCGCCCTTCGTTCGCGAATGGATCCGCGACGAACTGGGGCCGGAAGCCGCACTGGCTCAGCGCATCCGCGCCGATGTCACCACCCTGCTCGGCCTTCCGGATCTCGTGCGGCGGGTGGAGGAACGCTTCCCACCACGCGGCGGCGCGCCCGAACAGCCGCCATTGCCCGACGTCGAACTGGTTTGGGAGCGGCGGCGTAGAGACGCAGGTTCCGGTAGCAATTGGTTCGGTTATGCCGTCGCCGCAGCAATCGGCGGCGGGGCTGTAGCCCTGGCCGCCGTGCTGGGCATCACATTTTAGCGGCCAAGCTGGCGGTTCAACCCGCCGGCGAAAGCCTGATGCGGCAGCATGCGATAGGCTGCAAGACACAGCGCCACGGCCAGTGCTTCAACTAGCATCGGTGCCCAGAAGCCATCATAGGGCTCGACCGCAATGGCATTGATCGCCCGGCCGACGAAGGCGATGGCGAACAAAGCCGCCGATATCAGCAGGGGATCGCCCTTGCGCCGCCATGCGCCCCAGATCATGCACGCGCCCGCAACGATGAAGAAGGCCGTCATGTCGGCGCGGATCGTAGCCAGCCCTTCGACACCTGAGGTCGCAAGCCCGAAATCCTCCGCCGAACTGGCGGGCGTGAGCAGGAAACCGATGCCGAGGAACACGAAGAACAGGCCGGCGACGAACAGCAGGGCAGTGAGTATAAGGCGCATCGAAGTCTCCAGAAGCAGAAGCGCCTTCATGCCCGATGCGCGCATGGGAAGCAAAAATTAACCAGCGCTTGGCAAGGGGTAGGGGGAAACGCTAGGTATTCTGGCATCGAGATTGGGTAATGAGCAGGGCGCGCCGTGCGGGGGCGCGAATTCTGCGGTTCGGGAAGGGGGGACATGAGGTTGATCGTATCTTGCCTGACGAACCGGCCTGCCTGCCAGATTTCCGCCCTTTGCTCCAAAGGATCGCAATGATGGACGAGCTGCGTATCCTGCTGGTCGTAGGTGGAGGCATCGCCGCCTATAAGTCCTGCGAATTGGTGCGCCTGATCCGCAAGGGTGCGGAAAGCGCCGGCGGCACGGTGCGCGGCAACGTGACCTGCGTGCTGACCGAGGGCGGCAGCCAGTTCGTCACGCCGATGGCGCTGGCCGCGCTCAGCGAAAATCCGGTTCATACCACCTTGTGGGATCTGAAGGACGAGGTCGAGATGGGCCACATCCAGCTCAGCCGCCAGGCCGATCTCGTCGTCGTATGCCCTGCCACGGCCAATATGCTGGCCAAGATGACGGCAGGCATTGCCGACGATCTCGCGACTACCCTGATCCTCGCCACCGACAAGCCGGTCATGGCCGTGCCCGCGATGAATGTGCGGATGTGGAACCACGAGGCAACGCAGCGCAATGTCGCGTGGCTGCGGCAGGCGGGCGTGCACGTCGTGGAGCCGGACATCGGCGCCATGGCCTGCGGCGAGTTCGGCCCCGGACGCCTGCCGGAACCGGCGGCGGTGTGGGCAGAGATCGCTGCCATGTTCGGGCTGGAAACGGAAGAACAGGCACCTGCTGTCGCCGAAGTGCCGGTTCCCGCCGACAGGAAGGCTTTCTTGACGACGGACGACCTCGCGAGCGAGGCGCTGGAGCCGGAAGCCGAGACAGAAACCCGCAGCGGGGGGCTCGGCGGATTGCTGTCATCGCTGATCGCCCGCAAGACACCGCGCCGCCTCGCCGAGCGCGAAGATGACGATTATCCCGACGATCATGAACAGGCGGACGAGGACCATTGGCCCGGGCCTGAGGAGCATGATCAAGTCGAACTTCCGGAACCGGACCTTACCGGGCCTCTGCTGGCGGGGAAGGGCGCGGCACGATCGGCACCGCCGACCGACCCCGATGCGATCAATCACAGCGTGTCGACAGGAGCGGGGCAGGCGCGGCCGCAGCCCCTGAACATGTCCATGGATGCGGCGGTCACGGCTGCTCTGTCGCCCGCGACGCAAGCTGATCCGCTGGACGGCCAACCGGCGTTCGAAACCGATCCCGAGCACCGCCCGCTTTATGGCCGGCATGTACTGGTCACCGCCGGGCCGACCTGGGAGGCTATCGATCCGGTACGCTATATCGCCAATCGGTCTAGCGGTCGGCAGGGTTTCGCGATCGCCGCCGCGGCTGCCGATGCGGGCGCACGGGTAACGCTTGTCGCAGGCCCGGTGGCCTTGCCCACGCCGCACGGAGTGGACAGGATCGACGTGGAGTCGGCTCGCGACATGGCCGATGCGGTGAAGGCGTCGCTTCCCGCCGAAATCGCCGTGATGGTGGCAGCGGTGGCCGATTGGCGCAGCCGCGATGTGGCCGAGCAGAAGATGAAGAAGCGCGGTTCTGCGCCTCCGGCGATCATGCTGACGGAAAATCCCGACATTCTTTCCAGCGTAGCTGGCAGTGCGAACAAGCCGCCGCTGCTGGTCGGCTTTGCCGCCGAAACGCAGGACGTGCTCGAAAACGCCGTCGCCAAGCGCAAGCGCAAGGGCGCGGACTGGATCATTGCCAATGACGTGTCCGGTGCGGTGGGCGAGAGCGTGATGGGCGGGGCGATGAACGCAGTGCATATCGTGACCGAACACGGGGTGGAAAGCCTTGACGAAATGCCAAAGGAAGACGTCGCTTTCGAACTGGTCGAGCGGATGGCCGACTGGCTCAAGAACCGCGAATCGCATGGCGATTACGATGCCTGACCCGGTTTCCATCAAGCTCGTGCGTCTGCCTCATGCCGGGGGATTGCCGCTGCCCGCCTATGCCACGGCGGGTGCTGCCGGCATGGACGTCGTGTCGGCCGAAGATATCGTGCTGGGCGTCAGGCAGCGCCATGCGGTGGCAACCGGGTTGCGCTTGGCGATCCCGCATGGCTACGAGATACAGGTGCGGCCAAGGTCAGGCCTGGCGTTGAAGCACGGCATTACGGTGCCGAACAGTCCGGGAACTATCGATTCCGACTACCGGGGCGAGTTGAAGATCATTCTGATCAATCACGGTGACGAGGACTTCAAAATCATGCGCGGTGATCGTATCGCGCAGCTGGTCGTAGCCCCGGTAACGCAGGGCGCGTGGCATGAGGTCGACGCACTGGATGAAACCGACCGGGGTGAGCGGGGCTTCGGCTCGACCGGCGGCAGCGATGCGTTGCGCGATCAGGCCAGCTCCTAACGCTTAGCAAAAAGGCGGACCCGTTGCCGGGCCCGCCTTCCTTGGTGATCCTGTTGCGATCCGCTGTCAGTCGATGCGGCGAACCTTCTTTTCTTCAGGCGCGATGGAGATGCGCACCGTCTCGCCCGACTGCCCCGGAAAGTCGGTGAACATCGCGTCCACCAGGTTCGGCACCAGATATTGCAGCCGGTTCGATGTCGACACGGCCTCGGCCTCGCCTTCGAACAGGCGTTGGCCATCGACACGTCGGTCAATCTTCAAATCGATGCCGCTGGTGTAGACGGTGTAGCTGCGAATATCCGGCTGGCTGAAGAACGGATCGTAAAAGCCGTAGCCCCAACTGCGGCCGTAATAGCCAAGGCGCGACCTGTAGAAGGGCGACACCCGGCCGTAGCGGTACCAGGGCGAATAGAACGGATCGGCGAAACCGGTCGACCGGATGCGTTCACGCCCGTTGCTGACACCGTAATCGAAACGGACCAGCAGATCAGCATTTGCGGGATCGGCTTCCGTATAGCCAAGCCGCTGCATTTCAGCCTCGACATAATCGGCATAGAGCGCAAATTCGAGCCCGCCCTGCATCTCGGCATCGTCGGGAACAACGGCAAAGGTCGTGCCGGTGGGTGCCGGAAGCTGCGTGCGGAAACGCGAGACATCGGCGTTGAACGGAGTGGCGCAAGCAGCAAGCCCGGCCAGCATCAACGGTGCTGCTGCCAGTTTCAGGCGGCGACCCCATCGGAGCGCATTGTTGTTGGATGTGGTCGTCATGGAATATCCCCTATGAACAGGAGCCATCCCTGTTTCGGGTCAGGACAGCGCCGTAGCGGTTCTTCTATGAGACGAACCGTGAACCCAATTTGAATATAGAGCTTGCGCTTTGTTAAGAGCAAGTACCATGCCAGAAACGCTGCGACACCTTATGGGTTCCCCTGGCGAGGTCAGCCGCGCACGAGCCCGAGTGCTGAATAGGTCGCGGCCAGCGTAGGCTGCGCCAGCTCACGTGCACGCGCAGCACCGCGCGCCAGAATGGCATCGAGCGCCTCGCCATCGCCGATCAATTCGCGGAAACGGGCGTTGATCGGGACAAGGTGCTCCACCATGACTTCCGCAAGCGCGGGCTTGAAGGTGCCAAAGCCCTGTCCGCCGAACTGACGCAGCACCTCTGATGGCTCGCACCCGGCAAGGGCGGCGTAGATCGTCACAAGGTTGCGGGCCTCGGCGCGGTCCTCCAGCCCGGCCATTTCGGAGGGCAGGGGTTCGGCGTCTGTGCGGGCCTTCTTGATCTTGCGGGTGATGGTGTCGCCGTCATCGGTCAGATCGATCCGTGCCATTTCGGAAGGGTCGGACTTGCTCATCTTGGCGTTACCGTCACGCAGGCTCATGATGCGGGCGGCTTCGGGCGGGACGATCGGTTCGGGCAGAGTAAAGACGGCACTTCCATCCCCCTCGGGCGCGAAATCATTGTTGAACTTCTGCGCTATGTCGCGCGCCAATTCCAGATGCTGTTTCTGGTCGTCGCCCACCGGAACATGCGTTGCCTGGTACAGCAGCACGTCGGCCGCCTGCAGGACAGGATAGGTGAACAGCGCGACGCTGGCGCCTTCGCGGTTCTTGCCCGACTTGTCCTTGAACTGCGTCATGCGGTTCAGCCAGCCCATACGGGCCGTGCCGGTCAGCAGCCATTGCAGTTCCGCATGCTGCGGCACCTGTGCCTGGTTGAACAGGATGGAACGCACCGGATCGATCCCGCAAGCGACGAGGGCGGCCGCCATCTCCCGCGTACCGATCCGCAAGGTGGCGGGGTCGTGCGGCATCGAAATCGCGTGCAGATCGGCCAGGAAGAACAAGCACTGCCCATCATCCGCAATTTCGTCCTGCATTCGGACCCAGTTGCGGATTGCACCCAGATAATTGCCGAGATGCAGATTGCCCGTGGGCTGGATGCCGGAAACGACGCGCATTGGATTCCTCAGTCTGATATGTGAGAGCGTAGCCCGATCACTCGCTGATCGGGGTGTCGCCTGCCTTCTTCTTGTGGCGACGTAGCTGGGCAAGAAGGTCCTTGTCGATAGCGCCAATAGCGAAAGCCGTTCCGAAAAAGACAATCAGGCCTGACAGGATCAGCGCCGACAAGGACAGGACGCGTTCGAGCACGCTGCCACCGAAATAGGGGGCGAGCACGCCCATCATCAGCCACAGGACAGCCCCCATCGCGGCGGTGGCGACCAGCTGGCGCAGGATGCGGCTGCTCAGCTTCCAGCTCCAGTGGAACCAGCCGCGCATCTGCAGGATGAGATAGAGCGTCGCTACGTTCAGCGTGGCGGTGAATGCAGTCGCTCCGGCAAGGCCGACGATGCCGTAGCGCGGAACGACATAGAAATTGATCGCGATGTTCACGGCGAGGGCCGCGGCCGCGATCCACACCGGGGTCTTCGTATCCTCACGGCTGAAGAAGGCCGGCTGGAACACCTTGACCAGAACGTAGCTCGGCAAACCGATGACGAGCGCGACGGTGATGTTCGCCATGATGGCGACGTCCGCCGGCTCCATCTGGCCTTGCAGGAAGATGGCGGTCGTGAAGGCTTCGGCACAGACGGCCAGAGCCATCGCGCCGGGAAGCGTCAGTAGCAGAGCCATCTCTACCGCGTTCGATTGCAGGCGCTGCGCCTCGCGATTGTCGCCGGTCTGGATGTGCCGCGCCAGCATCGGCAGGATGGCGGTGCCGAGCGCGATGCCGATAATGCCGAGCGGCATCTGGTTCAACCGGTCGGCGAATTTGAGCAGGGTCAGCGACCCTTGCGGCAGGCTGGTGGCGAAGAAGGTATCGACGAACTGGCTGATCTGGTAGATGCCAGCACCAAAGGTGGCTGGCAGGATAAGGTAGGAAAGGCGCTTCACTTCCGGCGAGAGTTTCGGGCGCCGCATCACCAGCTTCACCCCGGCGCGCCGCGTTGCCCAGATCATGTAGGCAAGCTGCGCCACGCCCGCGACGAACAGGCCGAATGCCAGAGCATAGGCTGTAATGGCAAGGTCTTCGGTTCCGGAACGCAGCCAGTAACCGATCCCGATGGCGGCGATCAGGACTATGTTCAGCAACACGGGTACGAAAGCTCCCGGCGCGAATCGTGAGCGGGCGTTCAGCACGCCCGAGATCATCGCCACCAGGCTGACCAGCGCCAGGTAAGGAAAGGTGATCCGCGACAATGTCACGGACAGTTCGAACTTGCCCGGTACTTCCTGAAAGTCGCGCGCCAGCAACCAGACGAGCCCCGGCATGGCCACCATCGCCACTGCGGTGAAGCCCAGCAGCACCCAGATGAACACGGCCAGCACATCGTTGGTGAACTTCTGAGCCGCTTCCTCGCCACCTTCGTCCCCGTGCAGCGCGCGACTGTACATGGGGACGAAGGCGACGGAGAACGCCCCCTCGGCAAAGAGACGGCGGAATGTATTGGGAAGGATGAAGGCAATTTGCCATGCATCGGCAGCAGCGCCAGCGCCGAGCGCCCGCGCAAGCAGCATATCGCGCAGAAAGCCGAACACGCGGCTGAGCGCGGTCAGCCCCCCGATCGTGCCGACATTCTTGACCAGGCTCATCGGCGCTATTCCAGATTGATCTAACCGGCGAAGAAGGCCGGAAGAAGCTTAGTTGAACGCTTCGGGGCCGCCGGCTGCTTCCTGGCTGCGCTTCTGCTGAAGCTGCTGGATGTAGAGTCCGTTGAAGTCGATCGGCTCGAGCATCAGCGGCTGGAAGCCCGCATCGCGAGTAGCATCGGCGATCACCCGGCGGGCGAAGGGAAACAGGATGCGCGGCGCTTCGGCATAAAGGAAGGCATGCGCCTGATCTTCGGGCAGATTGCGCATGCCGACGAGGCCGCAATAGGACAGTTCGACAAGGTAGAAATTGCCGTTTTCGCCCTTGGCAGTGACGTTCACCTTCAGCTCGACCTCGTGCATTTCCTCGTTCACCTGATTGGCGCCGATGTTGAACTGCAGGTCTATGGCGGGCTGGTCGCGCCACTGGTAGGATGCAGGAGCGTTGGGGCTCTCGACCGAAAGATCCTTCACATATTGCGACACCATTCCGGCCACCGGCTGGTTGTCCGCTCCGTTTGCCTGGTCCATGCCAAGGTCGGCGAGCACGTCGTTTTCTTCTGCCATGTTACGATCTTTCCGTTTTCTCGAACCATCGCGCACCGTTGCCGGCGGCGGAGAGGCCGCCTTCAGGGCGGCACGATTGCCGGCGCGCCTAGCACCGTGCAGGCGGCGCTGCAATGCGGCCAGCTTGCTGAAATGCCGGGTTGGCCCGAATGAAGCACGAATTGGCTTCCCCACTGCACTCGGCGCGTTGTTCGATTGAATTCAGTCCCTATTTAGGGCAGGTTCGCCAGACAAGCGCGGATAAATGGGAAGTTCGGCAGGAAAGTGCCGGTGCGCGGACACCGGTGGAAAGCAGGTACGAAGTGATTTTACAGATCGTCATTCTCGCCATGATCGCGGCCTTTCTGGGCCTGCGGCTCTATTCGGTGCTCGGCCGCCGCGCGGAAGAGGAAGAGCATGTTCCCACGCGCCTCGAAGAAGCGAAACGAGTTCGATCCGACGTGCCGCCTGCCGACCGTACGATCGTGCAGGCCCGCCCGCAGCCGGTGCGTGCGCCCGAACTCGAAGGCGTGATGCCGGCAGTGGAAACCGGCGTCCGCAACATCGCCGCTGCTGATCGCAATTTCGACATCACCGGCTTCCTCGAAGGGGCAAAAGGCGCTTACGCCATGGTCCTCGAGGCATTCTGGAAAGGCGACAAGCCCACTTTGCGCGAACTGTGCGACGATGATGTTTACGACAGCTTCGCAAGCGCCATCGACGCGCGTGACCGGGCGGGTGAAGTGATGGACAACCGCCTCGTCCGGATCGAGGAAGCGAAGATTGATTCGGCCGAACTGGATGGCCGGATGGCGCGCATTGCCGTGCGCTTCGTGGCCGATATTGCCGCGGTCACGCGCGACAAGGAAGGCACTGTCATTGCCGGGTCGATGGATGACGCCATCGAGACACGCGATGTGTGGACCTTCATGCGCAATGTCGATGCCGCCGCGCCTGACTGGATACTCGACGAAACCGACGAAGGCTGAGCCTGAGACGATTAGCATGATGCGCATGCCGGCTTTCCGGACCTTCCTTTCGGGTGTCATGCTGCTGTTGCTGGCGGGGTGCTTTCGCATGGTGCCAGCAGGAGCTGCACCAGAGGTTGCGCCCCCCGCTCCCGTTGCGCCCCCCGATGTGCAGGTTCCGCTTCCCGCTGCAGCCAGCGTGGTTCGCGGCCCTGCCGTAGCCCAGCTTGGCATGACGGCGCAGGATGCCGCCACAGGCCTTCGTTCCTTTGGCGAATCCTGTCCCAAACTGCTGATACGGAACGACGGCAGCGGGCTGACCGAACGGTTGGACTGGCAGGCTGCTTGTGCCGCCGCCCTGAATTGGCCGGCAGCAGATGCGCCGCGGTTCTTTGAGACCTATTTCGACACGGCCCGCGTTGGCGACGGCACAGCCTTCGCGACCGGCTATTTCGAGCCCGAGATCCTCGGCAGCCGCGAACGGCGACCCGGCTATGACGTGCCGGTCTATCGGACGCCGCCCGAGCTGATTCGCGCATGGCCTGCCGATTATCCGGAAGCTGAGAAAACAGGCCGTCCGCCGCTTGGCCGTTATGATGAATTCGGCAACTTCGTGCCCTATTTCGAACGCGCAGCGATCGAGGAAGGCGCGCTGGCCGGGCGCGGTCTCGAAATCGCCTGGGTTGCTGACCCGATCGAATTCTTTTTCCTGCAGATACAGGGCTCCGGTCGCCTTCGCTTGCCGGATGGCGACGTGATGCGCATTGGCTATGCCGCGCAGAATGGCCGGGAATATGCGGGACTCGGTTCGATCATGCGTGAACGCGGCCTGCTGGGAGACGGTCCCGGGCAATATGCCGGAAGCATGCAGGGCATCGTACAGTATCTGCGCGAAAATCCTGAAGAAGGGCGCGCGATGATGCGCCTCAACAAGAGCTGGATATTCTTCCGCGAGTTGAAGGGAGACGGACCGCTCGGCGCGCTGGAGGTGCCGGTCAGGCGCGAATCGAGCGTTGCTGCCGATCCCGCCTATGTGCCGCTTGGTGCGCCTGTCTGGCTGATGCTGGATCGGCCTGTGGCGAACGGGTTGTGGATTGCGCAGGACACGGGCGGCGCGATCAAGGGCGCCAATCGTTTCGACACTTTCTGGGGTGCAGGTGCCGATGCGCGCGAAATTGCCGGCGGAATGAGTGCGCGCGGTCAGGCGCTTCTGCTGCTGCCGAAGGAAACGGTTGCCCGCCTGACCCGGCCATGAGGCCTCCGCGGGGGCTGAGCGCCGAAGAACAGGCGGCCTGGGCGCATCTGGCCGCGAGCGTCGCGCCGCTGCCGGGCCGGAAGCGCCCCGCACGGATCGAGACACAGCCGGAAACTGCCACGCGTGAGGCCAAGAAGGCGGGAGCCAAGGCGCCGCCGGTCTTCCGCAAACAAAGCCGACCAGTCCCCCGGCCTGTCGCGTCACCACCGCAGCAGCAAGCCGAACCGACTGCGCGACGCCTGCCCAAGCCCGACACTGGGCTCGACTCTCATTGGAACCGCAAGCTTCAGGCGGGCAGTATCTCGCCCGACTTCACTCTCGATCTGCACGGGCATGGCCTCGATTCCGCTTACGAGCGGCTTGAGACTGGCATAGGTCAGGCGCGGTCAATGAGCGCGCGGCTGGTTCTGGTCGTGACCGGAAAACCTCGCCCAGTCGACGCGGCCGACCGGGGTATGAAGCGCGGTGCCATTCGCGCGAAGATCCTCGACTGGCTGGCCGCAGGACCGCACGCAGGCAGCATCGCCGCCATAAGAAAAGCGCACCGCCGCCACGGGGGCGACGGCGCGCTCTACCTGATCCTGCGCCGGGGGGGATGACGGGGATCAGGGTTTACCCTGCTGTTCCAATCAAGCTGCTTCGGCGATCTGTTCGGCAGGTTCGGTGCGGATGATGTAATCGAAGGCTGACAAGGCCGCCTTGGACCCTTCGCCCATCGCGACGATGATCTGCTTGTAGGGGACGGTGGTTACATCGCCCGCCGCGAATATGCCCGGCAGATTGGTCGCCGCGCGGTCGTCGATCACGATTTCGCCATGCTTCGACAGTTCGATCCCGCTGTCCTTCAGCCATTCGGTATTGGGAACAAGCCCGATCTGCACGAACACGCCGGCGAGATCGACGGTGCGTTCCTCACCTGTTTCGCGATGCTTCCAGACGAGGCCGGTGACGCGTTCGCCATCGCCCCTGATCTCCGTCGTCTGGGCGGAGGTCAAGATGTCGACATTACCAAGGCTGCGCAGCTTCTTCTGCAGAACTTCATCGGCCCGCAGCTTGCTGTCAAATTCGACCAGCGTCACATGCTCGACGATATTGGCAAGATCGATGGCGGCTTCCACCCCCGAATTGCCGCCGCCGATCACGGCTACGCTCTTGCCTTTGAACAAGGGGCCGTCGCAATGCGGGCAATACGCGACACCGCGGCTGCGGTATTCGAATTCGCCGGGCACGCCCAGATTGCGCCAGCGTGCGCCTGTCGTCAGCACGAGGCTGCGCGCCTTCAGCGACGCGCCGTTCTCCAGCACCACTTCGTGCATTCCACCGGCCGACCTGGCGGGGATGAGCTTTTCCGCCTTCTGCAAATTCATCACGTCGATATCGTATTCGCGGATGTGGCCTTCCAGCTGAGCAGCCAGCTTCGGCCCCTCGGTATATGGCGTGGAGATGAAGTTCTCGATCCCCATGGTGTCGAGCACCTGCCCGCCCATGCGTTCGGCAGCGATCCCGGTCGAGAAGCCCTTGCGCGCGGTATAGATTGCCGCTGCCGCACCGGCAGGCCCGCCCCCGACCACGAGGACTTCGAAATCGTCCTTCTCGGACATCTTAGCCGCAGAACGGGCCGAGGCGTTGCCGTCCAGCTTGGCGAGAATCTCCTCCACGCCCATCTTGCCATTCGCGAAAGGTTCGCCGTTCAGGAAAATGGCCGGAACCGCCATGACATTGCGGGCTTCCACCTCGTCCTTATGCGCGCCGCCTTCGATCAGGGTCGCGTTGATCTTGCTGTTGGTCAGCGCCATCAGCGTCAGTGCCTGAACGACATCGGGGCAATTGTGGCAGGACAGCGAGAAATACATCTCGAAATCGTATTCGCCTTCGAGTTCCGCGACCTGGTCAAGTACTTCCTGCTCGACCTTGGGCGGATGGCCGCCTGCCCAGAGCAGGGCGAGCACCAGTGAGGTGAATTCGTGGCCCATCGGCAGGCCTGCGAAGCGGACCCACTTCCCGGCATCCGAGGCGCGGCGGATGATGAAGCTGGGCTTGCGCGCGTCTTCACCGTCGAAGCTGGCGGAAACGTGTTCGTGCAGTTCCGCGATTTCGTTCAGCAGGTCGCGAGTCTTCACCGAATTGGCATCGTCGCCGAGACTGGCGACAAGCTCGATCGGCTCGCGCAGATTGCCCAGATAGGTCTTGAGCTGTTGCTTCATATCAGCGTCGAGCATGAAATATTCTCCGTCGGAATTCTTGTTCGCAGCCTGTGCGCGGCCAATATGCTGGCATCGCGCGGGCTGCAGAGGCAAATTGGGCCCGGGGCGGGGTCTCCGTCCCGGGCCCTGTCATGTACCCGTCAGGGCAACAGCTGCTGATCAGAGCTTGCCCACGAGGTCGAGCGAGGGAGCCAGCGTGTCGCTGCCTTCTTCCCATGCTGCCGGGCAGACCTGGCCGGGGTTGGCGCGCACATATTGCGCAGCCTTGATCTTGCGGACCAGTTCCTTGGCATTGCGGCCGACGCCTTCGCTGGTGATTTCCAGAATCTGGATCACGCCATCGGGGTCGACGACGAAGGTAGCGCGGTCGGCAAGGCCCTGGCCTTCGCGCAGGACTTCAAAATTGTTCGCGATGGTGTGGTTCTGGTCGCCGAGCATCGGGAAGCGGATCTTGCCGATCTTCTCGCTGCTTTCGTGCCATGCCTTGTGGCTGAAATGCGTGTCGGTGGATACGGAATAGACTTCCACGCCCATGCCTTTCAGCGTTTCGTACTGTGCGGCCAGATCTTCCAGTTCCGTCGGGCATACGAAGGTGAAGTCGGCGGGGTAGAAGAAGAAGACGGCCCAATTGCCGCGCACGTCGCCGTCGGTGACTTCGACGAAATCGCCCTTGCCGGCGGCGCCGCTGCTGTCGGGCTTGAATGCTTGTGCGACGAAGGGTTTCAGTTCCTTACCGATCATGGTGGCCATAAATATCATCTCCAAAATTGCGACCCGCCCGGGATCGGACAGGCATCATGTTGCGAGTGCGAGATAAGATGGCCGACGCCGGATTTGAAATAGACAATTCCGATGGATGCAATCGGATTTAAGCGTCATCCGACGCTGAACGATTTAGCGGCTCGATTGTTTATACTGGTTTATCGCGCGAAAAAACGCACCGCCGCCATATGGCCACGGTGCGCTCTTCGGGTTCGCCGGTGAGGGCAGGCGATCAGTTCAGATCGTAACGATCCGCATTCATCACCTGTGTCCAGGCGTTCACGAAATCCTTCACGAATTTCGCCTCGTGGCCGTTCTCGGCATAGACTTCCGAGATTGCCCGCAGTTGCGAATTGGATCCGAAGACGAGATCGGTCCGCGTCGCCGTCCAGCGGTTCTCCTCCGTGCGGCGATCGAAGCCGACGAACTTCTCGTCCCCGCTCTCGTCCACCACTTTCCAGGCGGTATTCATGTCGAGCAGATTGACGAAGAAGTCGTTCGTCAGCTGACCCTTGCGCTTGGTCAACACGCCTTCTTCGCTGCCGCCGTAATTGGCACCCAGCACGCGCAGGCCGCCGACCAGCGCCGTCATCTGCGGAGCGCTGAGGCCGAGCAGTTGCGCCCGATCGATCAGCAGTTCCTCCGTGGCGACGCTGTGCTTGGTGCTCAGATAATTGCGGAAGCCGTCTGCCTTCGGCTCCAGAACATCGAAGCTTTCCGCATCGGTCTGTTCGGCACTTGCGTCAGTCCGGCCTGGAGCGAAGGGAACGGAGACGTCGTGCCCGGCGTCGCTCGCGGCCTTCTCGATCGCCGCATTGCCGCCCAGGACGACGAGATCGGCAAGCGAAACCCTCTTGCCGCCGCTGGCCGCGCTGTCGAAATCGCTCTTGATGCCTTCCAGCACGTCCAGCACGCGGGACAGTTCCTGCGGCTCGTTCACTTCCCAGCCCTTCTGCGGGGCCAGACGAATGCGCGCACCGTTGGCTCCGCCGCGATGGTCCGAACCGCGCCAGGTAGAAGCGGAGGCCCAGGCCGTCTTCACCAGGTCAGCCACTGAAAGGCCGGAAGACAGCAACTTCGCCTTGAGACCCGCTACGTCGCTAGCATCGATCGGCGCGTAATCCGCCGCCGGAATGGGATCCTGCCAGATCAGATCTTCCGCCGGTACATCGGGGCCGAGATAGCGTACTTTCGGGCCCATATCGCGGTGGCACAGCTTGAACCAGGCGCGGGCGAAAGCATCGGCGAATTCGTCCGGATTGTCGCGGAAGCGCTTGGAAATCTCCAGATATTTGGGGTCGACCTTCATCGCCATGTCGGCGGTGGTCATCATGGTTGGCACCTTTCTGGATGAATCATGCGCGTCGGGCGCCATGTCCTCTTCCTTCTGGTTGATCGGCTGCCACTGCTTCGCGCCCGCCGGGCTGGTCACCAGTTCATATTCGTAATCCAGCAGCAGGTGAAAATAATCCATGTCCCACTGGATGGGGGTGGAGGTCCAGGCACCTTCCAGGCCGCTGGTGATGGCATGGCCGCCATGCCCGTCGCCATGTTCGCTGACCCAGCCGAAACCCTGCGTGGCGATGTCGGACCCTTCGGGTTCCGCGCCCACCAGTTCGGCAGGGCCTGCGCCATGGCACTTGCCGAAGGTGTGCCCGCCGGCAGTCAGCGCCACGGTTTCCTCGTCATTCATGCCCATGCGCGCGAAGGTTTCGCGAATGTCGCGGCCCGACGCAGCGGGGTCTGGTTCGCCGCCGGGGCCTTCGGGATTTACATAGATGAGGCCCATCTGAATCGCGGCCAGCGGATTTTCGAGGATCTTTTCTTCCGAAATACGCGTGTCGCTGAGCCACTCTTCCTCGGTGCCCCAGTAAATGTCCTTCTCGGGCTCGAACACGTCGCGCCGCCCGCCGCCGAAGCCAAAGACCGGTCCGCCCATGCTTTCGATCGCGACATTGCCGGTGAGGATCATCAGATCCGCCCAGCTAAGCTTTGCGCCGTATTTCTGCTTGATCGGCCAGAGCAGGCGACGCGCCTTGTCGAGATTGGCATTGTCGGGCCAGCTGTTGAGCGGGGCGAAACGCTGCTGTCCGGCATTCGCGCCGCCGCGCCCGTCGCCGGTGCGATAGGTGCCGGCGCTGTGCCAGGCCATGCGGATGAAGAACGGCCCGTAATGGCCGTAATCCGCCGGCCACCAAGGCTGGCTGTCGGTCATCAGCGCATGCAGATCTTCCTTCACGGCAGCAAGGTCGAGGGACTTGAACGCTTCGGCATAATCGAAATCGTCGCCCATCGGGTCGCCGCTGATGCCTTTCTGATGCAGAATGTCGAGAGAGAGCTGGTTAGGCCACCAGTCGCGATTGCCGCGACCGGTCAATGTCGTACGGGTGGTGGAAAAGGGGCAACCGCCACCTGCCTGGGGATCAGCTTCGGCCATCTATTCTCTCCTCTTGCGATTTATTGCGGGCGCACAGGCAAGCGCACCCGGATCATTGTGCAAAAGGTACCAGCAACGCCGGAAAGCGCAAAATACAATGTTCCGATAAGTTCAAGCGGATTAATCAATAAGCGCGTTTCAATCGTTTCTTCCGATTGCCGTCAACCTCTCCAGACATCCGTCTAGTCAACCACACTGGGCCCGGTGCAGCAGCTTGTGATCGGCCAGAACCAGCGCCATCATCGCAGCGACCACGGGAACACCGCGAATGCCGACGCAGGGATCGTGCCTGCCCTTGGTGCGGATCTGGGTCGCGGCTCCATCGCTGTCGATTGTGTCTACTGGCGTCAGGATCGAACTGGTCGGCTTGAAAGCGACCCGCAGAGTTATCGGCTGGCCTGTCGAAATGCCTCCGGCGATGCCGCCAGCGTGATTGGCGGTGAATTGCGGCGTGCTACCATCTGCCGCCGGTCGCATCGGGTCGGCATTCTCTTCGCCGCTCAGGCGGGCCGCCTCGAACCCGTCGCCGATCTCGATGCCTTTCACCGCGTTGATGCCCATCATGGCAGCGGCAAGGTCGGCGTCCAGCTTGGCATAGACCGGCGCGCCCCATCCGGCTGGCACTCCATCGGCCATGCAGGCGACTACCGCGCCCAGCGACGATCCGCTCAGGCGCGCTTCATCCACGCGTTCCGCCCAGCGCGCGGCGGCATCGGCATCCGGGCACCAGAACGGATTGCGTGCGATTTCCTGCAGGTCGAAATTCGCGGGGTCGATAGCGTCGCCGCCGATTTCACTGACATAGGCGGTGATCGACACCTCCGGGATCACCAGCCGCGCGACCGCGCCCGCTGCCACGCGGGCGGCGGTTTCCCGTGCGGAACTGCGCCCGCCGCCGCGATAGTCGCGGAAGCCGTATTTCGCATCATAGGCGTAATCCGCATGGCCGGGCCTGTAGGCGCGGGCGACCTCGGAATAATCCCTGGAACGCTGATCCACATTCTCGATCATCAGGCTGATCGGCGTGCCGGTGGTGCGCCCTTCGAACACGCCTGACAGGATGCGGACCGCGTCAGGCTCCTTGCGCTGCGTGGTGAATTTCGACTGTCCCGGGCGGCGAGCATCCAGGAAAGGCTGGATCGTGCCCTCGTCTAGGTTGAGTCCCGGCGGGCACCCGTCGACCACCGCGCCCAGCGCCGGTCCATGACTTTCCCCCCAGGTGGAGAAGCGGAAGACCCGCCCGAATGTGTTCACGCTCATGGCCGCTATCCTTGCGCAAAGCGGTGGGCGCTGTCCACAAGCGGATGGATACGCAGCGCGATTTGGGCTGGACCGGCGGGCGCTTTGTCCGCAAGAACAAACCATGATTGCAAAGCTGAAAGGGCGGCTGGACGAAACCGGCGCGGACTGGGCCATCGTGGATGTCGGGGGTGTCGGCTATCTTGCGCATTGTTCCTCGCGGACCCTGTCGGCGCTGGGTGAAGTGGGCGAGGCCTGCACCCTGTACACGGATTTGCAGGTGAGCGAGACCGACATGCGCCTGCTGGGTTTCGCCCAGGCTGCGGAGCGGGACTGGTTTCGCCTTCTGACGGGTGTGCAGGGTGTGGGTTCGAAAGTCGCGCTCGCCATTCTGTCGGCGCTTACAGTTGCCGAGGTGCAGATGGCCTGCGCCAGCGGCGATGCGGCGATGATCGCCCGTTCGCAGGGAGTCGGACCCAAGCTGGCTGCGCGCATCGTCAATGAACTGAAGGACAAGGCCGGCGCCTTGCCGACGCTGCCCGGCCAGGCCGGTGCCGCGTCTCCGATCGGCGGGGCGGGCAGGGATGCGGTCTCCGCGCTCGAAAACCTGGGCTTCAAGCCGAACGTCGCGGCCAATGCCGTAGCCGCAGCGCAGGCAGAACTGGGCGAAGGCGCGGCGGAAGGCGAGCTCATCCGCGTGGCGCTGAAGCGGGCGGCGGGATAGGGCAGCGTTGATGGAGAACCCTGCTCTCACCCCCATGCGCCAGCCCGACGATCCCGATGCCGCGCTACGCCCGAAATCGCTTGGCGAATTCGTCGGGCAAGCGGCGGCACGGGAAAATCTGCGCGTGTTTATCGAAGCCGCCAAGTCACGAGGCGAAGCCATGGATCACGTGCTGTTCTTCGGTCCGCCGGGGCTGGGCAAGACCACTCTGGCGCAGATCGTGGCGCGGGAACTGGGTGCAGGCTTTCGCGCAACCAGCGGGCCAGTTATCGCGAAGGCAGGCGATCTTGCTGCGCTGCTCACCAATCTCGAACCGCACGATGTGTTGTTCATAGACGAGATCCACCGCCTGAATCCTGTGGTCGAGGAAGTTCTCTATCCCGCCATGGAGGACCGCGCGCTCGACATAATGATCGGTGAAGGGCCATCGGCCCGCAGCGTACGGATCGATCTTCCCCCTTTCACGCTGGTGGGCGCCACGACGCGGCAGGGTCTGCTGACGACTCCCTTGCGCGACCGTTTCGGCATTCCCGTGCGGCTCAACTTCTACACGGTCGAGGAACTGGAGAAGGTGGTCACGCGCGGCGCGGGGCTGCTCGGCATGGGCATCGATGCGGGCGGTGCGACGGAGATTGCGCGCCGTGCCCGTGGGACACCAAGGGTTGCGGGCCGGCTCATGCGGCGTGTGCGCGATTTCGCTGAAGTGGCGAAGGCGCCGATCGTCACCCGCAATGTTGCGGACGAGGCTCTGTCGCGGCTGGAGGTCGACAGGCTGGGTCTGGACGCCATGGACAGGCGTTATCTCACCATGATCGCCTCCATCTACAAGGGTGGGCCGGTCGGCGTTGAAACACTAGCCGCTGGCCTTTCCGAACCGCGAGACACGGTGGAGGAAGTGATCGAACCCTACCTCATCCAGTTGGGCCTGGTCGCCCGAACGGCCAGAGGACGATGCCTGAATGACTCGGGTTGGGCGCATCTGGAATTGACCCCGCCACGAAGTAGCTTGGGTAGCAATCAGGCCGGTTTGTTCGATGAGAGCGATTAGTTTTTGCTAAATCTATGCTGCAATTCGGTCTCATACTGGGACAAGGCCTGATGGACGCCAGCATTTTTACCAGAAATCCGGCTTCGGGGCCGCTTCAAATAGTTAATACGATTGCTCAAACAGGCCGCTTGTCGTTTCTGATGTGAATGGGAAAGCCTTTTTGCCGGACGCGCCGGCCGGAAGGCGCCCCGAAGTGAAATGGAAAGTGCATGACATGTCGGTAAAGACAGCCTTGGCAAAACTCTCCGCGACCGCGGCAGGCGGCGCGATGCTGGCGGGCGGCGCCGTCCATGTCGCCGAAAAGCCGATCACCGACAGGCCATCTTACAAATCCGTGAAGGCGCAGAAGGCGCAACCGGTCAGATATGTAAAAGAGCGGCGCGTCGCCCAGCGCACTATTCCTAGGGACGTGCCCCGCAAACGGCGCATTACCCGCCGGGTCGTCGAATGCGAGCCGGTTGGCCCGATCGCACCGGGCATGGTGGGCGTTCCCGCGCCCGCCGGCCAGTATGCGGAAGATTGCCCGCCACAGTACCAGATGGCCTATGCGGCAGTGCCTGCTCCTTTGCCCCTGGGTGCTCCCGTTCAGGGCGGCAGCGGTGGCGGCGGCGTTACCGTAATCGGCGGTAGCGGCGGTTTGGGTGGCGGCTTCGGAGGCGGATTTTTCGGCGGTTTCTTCGGTGGCGGCGGATCGGGCGGGGGCAGTGTAGCAATTACTTCGACCACGACCGGATCGTCGAGTTCTTCCGGCGGCGTCGTGATCGATATCGACAATTCCAACAGCGGCGGTTCCACCTCGAGCTCGAGCTCGACAGGCGGCGTGACCACGACCGGCGGATCGACCTCCACCTCGACAGGCGGCAGCACGACATCGACCGGCGGGGTCAGCACGTCAACGGGAGGGGTGAGCACATCTACCGGCGGAATAAGCACGTCGACAGGGGGGGTGAGCACCTCTACCGGCGGAGTCTCCACCTCCACCTCGACGACATCGGGCAATGTTTCCACATCGTCAGGCAATGTCACGAGCAGTTCCGGCAACAATGCCAGTTCCTCCACGTCAGGCAATGTTTCCAGCAGCAGTTCGGGCAACGTATCGAGCAGCAGTTCCACAAGCTCGTCCACGTCGGGGAATGTCAGCACATCGACCAGCACCAGCTCGTCGGGCAATGTGACGTCATCGACCAGCACGTCGTCCTCCACGAGCACGTCAACGAGCACGAGCGGCGGCATTTCGACCACATCGACCAGCAGCGGCACGCAGGTTCCGGCGCCGCCGATGACGATCCTGTTCGGCCTCGCCGCCGCAGCGGTGCTGGGTCGGCGGAAGCTGAAGGCCAGGCAGGCGGTCTGACCCGCACGCTCCCAACTACGCATAAGGCGGCTTGCAAGAGCCGCCTTTTTTGTAGCTTGAGCGAGTCAGCCGAGTTGAACTGCGTCAGACGCTTGCCCTCAGCCAACGCAAAAAGGGCGACCCGCAGGCCGCCCTCTCGCTATCCAATCTTTCGCTTGGCTCAGGCGGCCAGTTTGCGCAGCACATATTGGAGGATACCGCCGTTGCGGTAATAATCCATTTCATTGGCCGTATCGATCCGGCACTTGGCCGTGAAGGAGAAGCTCTCGCCATTGGCGCGGGTGACATCTACGGTGACATCCTGCCCCGGAACCAGATCGCCCAAGCCGCGAATGGTGAAGCTGTCGTCGCCCTTAAGGCCCAATGTCGTCCGGCTTTCACCCTCTGCGAACTGCAGCGGCAAGACGCCCATCCCGACGAGGTTCGAACGGTGAATCCGTTCGTAGCTTTCGACGATCACGGCCCGCACGCCGAGGAGGATCGTGCCCTTCGCCGCCCAGTCGCGGCTCGAGCCGGTACCATATTCCTTGCCGGCAACGACAACCAGCGGCGTGCCGTCGTCGCGGTGCTTCATGGCCGCATCATAGATGGCCATCTGTTCGCCCTTGTAGGTGGTGTAGCCACCTTCGACACCCGGAACCATTTCGTTCTTGATGCGGATATTGGCGAAGGTGCCGCGCATCATCACTTCATGATTGCCGCGGCGGCTGCCGTAGGAATTGAAGTCCGCTCGCGCGACCTGGTTGGCCAGCAGATATTCGCCTGCCGGGCTGTCAGCCTTGATCGACCCGGCCGGGCTGATGTGGTCGGTCGTGACGGAATCGCCCAGCACGGCCAGCGGCTTCGCATCGACGATGTCGGTGATCGGAGCTGGCGTCATCTCCATCCCGTCAAAATAGGGCGGATTGGCGACATAGGTGCTGCCGGGGCGCCATTGATACGTATCGGACCCGGCGACGTCGATGGCCTGCCAATGCTCGTCGCCCTTGTAGACATCGGCATAGCGGCGTTCGAACATGCCACGATCGATATTGGCGTTGCGCAGGTCGGCGACTTCCTGATTGCTTGGCCAGATGTCCTTCAGGAACACGTCCTGTCCGTCCTGGTCCTGCCCGATCGGGCTTTCGATCATGTCTTCGGTGACGGTGCCTTTCAGCGCATAGGCCACCACCAGCGGCGGGCTGGCGAGGAAATTCGCGCGGACATCGGGGCTGACGCGGCCTTCGAAATTGCGATTGCCCGAAAGCACGCTGGCGGCAACGATGTTGTTGTTGTTGATTGCGGCGCTGATCGGCGGAGCCAGCGGGCCCGAATTGCCGATGCAGGTTGTGCAGCCATAGCCGACCAGATCGAAGCCCATGGCGTTGAGATCGTCCTGCAGGCCCGATTTGATCAGATAGTCGGTGACCACCTGCGAACCCGGTGCAAGGCTGGTCTTCACCCAGGGCTTCGGCTTCAGGCCGCGAGCCCGCGCCTTCTGGGCGACCAGACCGGCGGCGATCAGCACATCGGGGTTCGAGGTGTTGGTGCAGCTGGTAATGGCCGCGATGACCACGTCGCCATCGCCGATGTCATGATCCCGGCCTTCCACGTCGACACGCTCGGCAGCCAGCTTCTTGTAGGTCGTGCGCAGGTCACCGTTGAACAGATTGTCGACTTCGGGAAGGATAACCTTGTCCTGCGGGCGCTTCGGACCGGCAAGCGATGGCACTACGGCATCAAGGTCGAGTTCGAGAGTGGTGGTAAACACCGGATCGGGATTGGCGTCGTCGTGCCAGAAACCCTGTTCCTTGGCATAGGCTTCGACCAGCTCGATCTGGCCTTCTTCGCGGCCGGTCAGGCGCAGATAATCCAGCGTCTTGTCGTCGATGCCGAAGAAACCGCAGGTTGCGCCATATTCGGGCGACATGTTGGCCAGCGTGGCCCGGTCGGCAAGGCTGAGGCTGGCGAGGCCGGGGCCGAAATATTCGACGAAGCGGCCGACGACGCCGTGCTGGCGAAGCATCTGCGTCGCGGTCAGGACGAGGTCGGTAGCGGTCACGCCTTCGCGCAGACGGCCGGTGAACTTGAAACCGACCACTTCGGGAACCAGCATCGAGATCGGCTGGCCCAGCATGGCGGCCTCGGCCTCGATCCCGCCGACGCCCCAGCCCAATACGCCCAGCCCGTTGATCATGGTGGTGTGGCTGTCGGTTCCGACGCAGGTGTCGGGATAGGCGACCAGATTGCCGTCGGCATCCTCGCTCGTCCAGACGCACTGCCCGATGTTCTCGAGGTTAACCTGGTGGCAGATGCCGGTACCGGGAGGAACGGCCTTGAAATTGTTCAGGCTGCGCGCGCCCCACTTCAAGAAGTCGTAGCGTTCGGCGTTCCGCTGATATTCCAGGTCCATGTTCTGTTCCATGGCCTTGGGATGGCCGAATTCGTCGACCATGACGGAATGGTCGATCACCAGATGGACCGGGACCTGCGGATTGATCTTGGCGGTGTCGCCGCCAAGATTGCTGATCGCATCGCGCATCGCGGCAAGGTCAACCACGCAAGGCACGCCGGTGAAATCCTGCAGCAGCACGCGCGCCGGGCGATACTGGATTTCGCTGCCGGTTTTCGGGTTCTTCTGCCAGTCGGCCAGCTTCTGGATATCGTCGACGGAAACGGTATGACCGGCATCCTCGAAGCGCAGCAGGTTCTCCAGCAGGACCTTCATGGAAAACGGCAGGCGTGAAACGTCCCCGATCTTCTCCGAGGCCTTGGCGAGAGAGTAATAGGCGTATTCCTTGCCCCCCACCGTCATGGTGCTGCGTGTATCGAGCGAGTTCTTGCCGACCATAGTCATGCTTGCGCGTCCTTTGCTTGCGATTTTCAACTGCCGACCCGCCGCAGATGGGAAAGTGGCGAAAGGTTTCACCCGGATGAACGCATGAAACCGAATTGCGGTCCAACTGCGCAAGAAAGCGCGTTTCGTCAAGGCGGCGGAGGTTCAGCAGCAAGCCGGCCCATACTCAGGGGTTGTTTCGCGGAATTTTCTTGAGTTGTTCCTGTAGATGCCGAAGAATGGCGAGGGCGCGCATGGCTGCGCCTGTATCATCAGCCGGGGGGCAGAGGCAGCATGAATAATTCGGCGGACCAGAGCAGTGTCAGGATTGACAAGTCAGACTTCATAGCTTCTCGGCGGGAATGGGTGCTGCGCGCAGGGGTCGTGCTGACTTCGCTGGCGGTCGTCGCCTGTTTCGCAGCGGCATTCACTTCAGCGGATCAGCCCGCGCGAAGTTCTGTGACCAGCGAAATGGCAGACTGAATTCAGACTTTCAGCCGAGGTCCCTTCCTGCAGTAATGGTGCAATTCAGCCTCCAGCAAGGCAGGTTGAGGGATAGTCCTGTGCTAAATCTGGCGCTAATATGGCCGCATATGCAGCGGCCTGCGCGCCGCCATTTGTGCAAGGGGCACGTGGAATGAACAGATCGTATCAATGGGGCCTGCTGGCTTCCGCCGCCATCTTCTCGGCAATGCCGCAGGCCGGGTTGGCGCAGACGGCACGGGGTGCTCCGGCTACCATCTTGCCGCCCGAGCGTCCGGTCGTCACGGCGGAGCCGCAGGTCGCGGATCGGCAAGCTGTGCGGCCTGCAGTCGCTCCGCCTGTCGGAACGCCAGCTGGAACCGCGCCTCTGTACGTGGAGAATAACGAGGTCGTTCAGCCTCTCACCCCCACCGTGCAGACCTGGACTGTCGCGCAGGCGAGCACCCTGGCGAAAGTGATCGATGGGATCGCGTCCGAAGGTCTGGACCCGCGCGACTATCACCCTGGCGATCTGCAGGCTGCAATTTCAGCCGGCCCGGGCGGGGCCCTGAACGAGGTGGCCAGCCGCAGCTTCACCTTCCTGATCGAGGATATGCGCGACGGCCGCACACCGATGGCTTCGCGCCGCCAATGGTTCGTCGTCGATCCCGATCCCGACCGCTATCGCACTGCCGACATCATGAAAACGGCGCTGGAGGACGGCGATATCGCTGCGGCGCTCAAATCGGTCGCGCCGCTGCACCCCGACTACGGCATCCTGAAGGCCGAACTGGCGAAGACGCCCAAGGCGGACTCCAAGCGGCGCAAGCTGATCCGTGCCAATATGGACCGGTGGCGGTGGTTGGGCCGCGACCTCGGCGGACAGTATCTGATGACCAATGTGCCCGAATATCAGCTGCGCCTGACGGTGAACGATAAGATCATCAGCACCTATCGCACTATCGTCGGCAAACCCGGCCGCACCGCAACCCCGCAGTTGGCGGAGAGTGTCGAAGGCGTCATCTTCAACCCGAACTGGACCGTGCCGCAGAGCATCGTCAAGGGCGAGGGCCTGGGCGCAAAGGTGCTGGGCAATCCCGCCTGGGCCAAGCGCGCAGGCTATGTCGCCACTAAGGGCGAGAACGGCTGGGTCAGTGTCGTGCAGCAACCCGGACCAACCAATTCGCTGGGGCGCATGAAGCTCGATATGCCGAACGAGCATGCTATCTTCCTGCATGACACGCCCAACCGTAATTTGTTCGAACAAGCCAATCGCGCGCTCAGCCACGGCTGCATCCGTACCGAGCGGGCCAGCGAACTGGCAATTACCATGGCCATGTTGCAGGCCGGGCTTACGCCTGAGGAAGGCGTGGCGCACAACACATCCGGCAAATACACGCGGGTCGGGTTCGACAAGACAATGCCCGTCTACATCACCTATTTCACCATGGCCCGGGACATTAACGGCAAGCTGGCTACATTCGACGACATCTACGATCGCGATGCGCCGGTTCTCGCTGCATTGGACAAACCACGCATCGCTAATCGCGCCCGCGTTACGGACGAGGAAGTGGTGCCGCTGGAAGCGCCGGGTGCCTGATCGGTAGCAGACGCAAAAAAGGCGCGGAGACCGGCAGGTTTCCGCGCCTTTTTCATTGCGCTGCAAGAATGTTTGCGGTCAGTCCGCCGGCGGCAGGTTCAGCCGATCCGCGAAAATCAGACGGCCACCCGCGACCTGCACCAGCGCTTTCTTGAAATCCGCCTCGCCCATGGCCAGGCAACCGTTCGACCGGCCTAGCCGGCCCCAACGCTGGACATGCTCGGGCTCGGCATAATTGGCGCGGTGCATGACGATAGCGCGGTCGAGCGCGTTGTAATTGCTCCGGTCCAGCCCCAGCAGGCGGACCGATGTTCCGTATCGTCCCGAGTACCAGTTGCGCGTGGCGAAAGCGCCGCTGCTGGTCGCGTTGCTGCCCTCCACATTGGAAAACAGGTTGAGAAAGCCGTCATGCTCCGGATCGGAGCCGGTTCCGTGGCTGACCAGATGCGATTCCACCGTCCCGTTTTCCAGATTGACGAAATGGAAGCGCGGGATGGACGAATGAAGCGCAAAATCCGCGATGGCAACGATATCGCGGTGCCACAGAACCTCCGCCGGGGCGCGAGCAAGCTCGCGCTGCGCGATGTTCATCAGCTGGCGATCGCGCAGGTTCAGGGCGAGTGGGCTGGCGGCAATACGTGCCGGAATGGCGAGAGCCGCCCCGGCAACGAAGCCTGCCTTCAATAGTTCGCGTCTTTTCATCAACTCGTGTGTAGCAGGACGGCGAATAACCTGTCGTGAATATTGTGCGATGCGCTGCCGCAGCTATCGGTCATCCTGTCGCACCACGACTTGGCGAGCGGGGTGGCGAGCATTCTCTCGCGCCATCGCCAGCATGGATGCCGCGTGCCGGGCGGCGACGATTTTCTGGTCCGCGCCGTAACCGCCGCCCAGCGCGCTGGCGACCGGCAGGCCGCGTCGGCGAACCTGGTTGACCACATAAGCGTCGCGCCGCGCCAGCCCCTCGTCGCTCAAGGCAAGGCGGCCAAGGCGATCGTCATGATGCGGATCGACACCGGCTTGGTAGAGCACAACATCAGGCCGGAACGCATCGAGCAGCACCGGCAGATGTCGCGCCAATTCGGCAAGATAGTCCTTGTCCCCTGTCCCGTCCGCCAGTTCCACGTCCAGTCCGCTGCGCGCCTTTCTGACCGGAAAGTTCTTTGCCGCGTGCATCGAAAACGTGAAGACGTCGGTTCGGCCTGCCATCAGGCTGGCCGTTCCATCACCCTGGTGCACATCCAGATCGACGATCAGGACACGGTCCGCAGCACCCTCAGCAATCAGGCGATTGGCATTCACCGCCAGATCGTTGAACACGCAATAACCCGCGCCGGTATCGTGCAACGCATGATGACTGCCGGCGGCGCTGTTGGCGGCGTAGCCATGCTGCATCGCCAATTGCGCTGCCATCCAGGTGCCGCCATTGGTGTGCCTCACGCGCGAGGCGATGCGCGGGGTAACTGGAAAGCCGATCCGGCGCTCTTTCTCTCGCGGAACGGCCGCGGTGAAGACCTGTTCGACATATTCGGGATCATGCACCGCCTCCAGCCATTCGCGCGGGCAGGGCGGGGGCGCATGTTCTGTCAGCGGGTAGCCGCTCTCGCGAAGGGCCACCATTACCAGGCCATATTTGTCGAATTTGAAGGTGCCACGTTCGGGCGGCGGAGCCATGTAATCGACATGATGGATGACGTGAAGCAAGGTGGCGTTACGCTGTGATTGTCAGCAGCGCAGCCCGGCGCCAGGATGGTCGAGCAGCGCGCGCACCGGTGTCTACTCCGCTGCCGCCGCCTGGCCGGCGTCATTCATCGAATCCTCGATCTCGGCTGCTTTCGCTTCCACCAGATCGACGATGTGGTCGAGCATATCCGCGCTCTGCACATGATGGTCCGTCACGCCCGACAGATAGACCATGTGCTTTCCCGCACCGCCGCCGGTGATGCCGATGTCGGTTTCGCGGGCCTCGCCGGGGCCATTGACCACGCAGCCGAGGACAGACAGCGACAGCGGCGTCTTGATGTGCTGCAGGCGTTCTTCCAGCGCCTGCACGGTGCGGATGACATCGAAGCCCTGCCGCGCGCAGGAGGGGCAGGATACGACGCGCACGCCGCGGGTGCGCAGGCCGAGCGCCTTCAGCATTTCGAAGCCGACGCGCACTTCCTGTTCAGGCTCCGCCGACAGCGAGACGCGGATGGTGTCGCCAATGCCCGACCACAACAGATTGCCGAGGCCGATGCTGCTCTTCACCGTGCCGCCAATGAGGCCGCCTGCTTCGGTAATGCCGAGGTGCAGCGGGCAATCGACTGCATCGGCCAGGCCCTGATAGGCCGCGACAGCCAGGAACACGTCGCTGGCTTTTACCGCTACCTTGTATTCGTGAAAGTCGTGGTCCTGCAGCAGCTTGATGTGATCCATCGCGCTTTCGACCAGCGCTTCGGGGCAGGGTTCGCCGTATTTTTCCAGCAGATCGCGTTCGAGGCTGCCGGCATTGACCCCGATGCGGATCGCGCAGCCGTTCGCCTTTGCTGCCCGCACGACTTCGGCGACCCTTTCGCTGCTGCCGATATTGCCCGGATTGATACGGAGGCAGGCGGCACCGGCATCGGCAGCCTCCAGCGCGCGTTTGTAGTGGAAATGGATGTCGGCGACCAACGGCACGCGCGCCGCCTTGACGATCTTGCCGAACACGGCCGTGCTTTCCTGATCGGGGCAGGAGACCCGGATGATGTCGGCACCCGCTTCCTCGCACCGGCGGATCTGGTCGATGGTCGCGCCGGCATCGGAGGTCGGCGTGTTCGTCATCGTCTGGACGGTAATGGGCGCGTCGCCGCCGACCGGTGTGTTGCCGACCATGATCTGGCGGCTCTTGCGGCGTTCGATCGTGCGCCAGGGGCGGATGGTATTCATGTCTGGGGGCCGTTCGCTGAAATTGTATGGCAGGATATCTGCGGGATAAGCTCGGCTGCCCTATAGCAGATTTGTTGCAGCAGGGCGGCAGCTTCGCACATGAACCGACCTTAGCAGGTTCGGCGCGACTGTGAAATTGCGGAGTTTGCGCGCGAAAGCGGAGCCTAGAGCCGCAATTCGAACAGGAACTCGTCATCGCGGTGAGTGCCGACCCAGAAGTCTACATCGGCGATCTTGGTGAAGCCGTAGCGGGCATAGAACCGCTGAGCGCCGGGATTATCGCTATAGACCGATAGCTGGATGGCATCGGCGTTTCGCCCCCGTGCCTCGCCCAGCGTCCAGTCCATCAAAGCCGCGCCTATGCCCTGCCCCGTCAAGCGCGGCTGCGTGTAGAGCTGCCCCAGAGCAATCGGGCGCTGCGCATCGGAATGTTTCGCATAGGGGCTGGAGAGTGCCAGCTTGCAGAACCCGGCCAGGCGATCGTCAGTTATCGCCAGGTGGTGCAGACGATCAGGATGCGCGATTTCACGGGCGACGACTTCCGGAGCGTAGGTTTCCTGCAGAAAGCACTCGAGATCGGGGGGATGGTAGATATGGCCGAAAGCGGCGACAAAGCTGTCCCGCCCCAATGCGGCGAGGCTTTCGGTGTCGTCCAAGGAAGCGGGGCGCAGGATCATGATCCCGCGCCCCTACTTGCAATCAAGCGATGGTTTCAAGCCACCGATTTGTCAGCGGTCATGCCCCGGGTGGCAGATCGTCATCGCGAACGATGGGATCGGTGGTCCGCGTCGTGGTGGCCGTAGTGGCCGTGGTGCCCGTGGTCGTGCCGCTGGCGGAAGATTTCAGCTTGCTACGCTCTTCACGCACCTTGCTGTCCATCTCTTCCAGCTTGCGACCGGCCCACTGACGACCGCCGAGGCCGAAGGCGAGCGCGCCGCCGACACCGAAGGCTACCGCACCGGCAATCACCAGCGCTGCAAAGGCCATCTCGATGATGTTCTCACCCACGCTCATGAAACGCAGGCCCATGAAGGTGAACAGGATGATGGTGGCCCATTTCACGATCTGTCCGGCAAGGCTGGTTTCGCCATCGCCGCCGCCGATCATGCGTTCCAGCATGCGGGCGATCATGAAGCCGATCACGATCACCACCGCGCCGAAGATGATCTGAGCACCAAGTTCAAGCACTGCGTCGAGGATCTGCGTCAATTCGGGGAAACCGAGCAGACGCGTCGCCGCGATAGCGAAGAACAGGATGATCGCGATCTGCGCGATGCGGGCGATGATGCTGCTCAGAGTAGTGCCGGCAGGCAGGATGTCGGTCGAACCGATGGCGCGATCGACGCCCAGACCGGGCAGGATTTCCAGCAGGATTTCCGCCACGAACTTGCTGATCAGATAACCGATGCCGAGCAGGATGGCCGCACCGATGATGCGCGGAATGGCATCGAAGATGAGGGCGAGCATGTTGCTGGCAGGGCCGGATATCGTCCGCAGGTCCAGGGCTTCCAGCGCCATTATGGCGACCGGAATGATGATCAGGACAAAAACGATGGTGCCGATTGTCTGGCTGATCTTGTGATTGCCCGTGACTTCGGCAGCACCACCGCGATTGACCCACTTGTCGAAATCAAAGGTCTGGAGGGCGGTTACCGTTAGGTCACGCAGGATGCGCGCGATCATCAGGCCGATGAAGAAGATCAGCGCAGCGCCGATCAAATTCGGGATGAAGCCGGCGATGTCGGTCAGCAAACGCTGCACGGGCGCCATTACGGGTCCAAGGTCGAAAACGTTCAATACAGCGATCAGGCCGAACAGCCAGATGATCAGGGCGACGATCTTGCCCAGGCTCTCGCCGAGGCTGTGTCCGTTACCGGTATGGCGCTGGAAAAACCGGACGTTGTCGACCAGCTTGGCGAATGCCCATTTCGCTGCCCTGGCCAACGCCCAGGTGACGATCAGTATGATGATCGCCAACACTATGTTTTCTGCCAGTTGCACTGCTGCATCCTGGTTGAATCGGTAATTGCCCATGCGCATTGTGTTCTCCCCTGAACTTGCGAAATGCGTGCCTAACACAAAGCAACAACTATTATAAGGGGAGGTTCCCGAATGACTTGGAAAAGGCTGATTTCAGCCCCTTCAGCCTGGCTAATTCAAGGCAGATCGCGGCCGCGGGCTTGGCGATAGGTACCCAGTATGCGCAATTCCTTGCAGTGGAACGCCAGTTCTGCAAGCGAACGATCAACCGCAGCGTCACCCGGTGCGCCGATGATGTCGGCATAGAACATGCTGGCGGCGAAACTCGCCCCTTTTTGATAGCTTTCCAGCTTGGTCATGTTGACGCCGTTGGTGGCGAAGCCGCCCATCGCCTTGAACAGGGCGGCGGGTATGTTCTTCACTTCGAATATGAAGGTCGTGATGGCGGTGTCGCCCTCCAGGCTCGACGGGTCTAGCGGCTCGGGTGCCAGGATGACGAAGCGCGTCATGTTGTCGGCGGCATCCTCCACACGTCGGTCGACGATCTCCAGCCCGTAAAGGTCGGCGGCAATGGCAGGAGCGATGGCGCAGAGCGAGGGGTCGCGCAGCTCCGCGACGTGAGCGGCAGCCCCTGCGGTATCTGCATAGCTGAGCGGGACGATCCCGCGCTCATGCAGATAGTGACGCGACTGACCCAATGCCTGCGGATGGCTGTAGGCCGCTTCGAAAGGGCCGATCGAGCCGTCTGGCCTGCGCAGCCCCATCAGGGCGTGGTGGATCGGCATGAAATGTTCGGCAACGATGGAAAGGCCGCTTTGAGGAAGGAGGAAGTGGATATCGGCCACGCGGCCATGCTGGCTGTTTTCAATGGGGATGATCGCGCAACCGGCGCGGCCATCCTTCACCGCCTCGATGGCATCCTCGAAACTGAAACAGGGTAGTGGCAGTGCATCAGGCGCGAATTCCTGCGCCGCGCGGTGCGAATTTGCACCGGGTGCGCCCTGCAGCGCGATGGCGCGGGATGGCCCCGCAGCAGCGGCGGTCTGCATCTTTTCAACCATAGCGAGGGCGGGGGCGGGGAAGCTGCGCATGGCGTTTGCGCTAAAGGCCCTCCGGCATGGCTGCAAGCAATATGGCCTTGGCGCAGGCGAAGCGCTGCTCGCACCCGGGCACCCCTTGCAAGTCGCGGCGGGTCTGACTAGAGCCAAGCGGCATATCTGCCCGTGCCGTCTTATCGGCAGGATTCGAGGGGCAGGCAATTGTAGAGACGCGATAAATCATGGACGACCGTTTCAATACCGCCGCCGGCTGGGTTCTGGGTGCAGCAATCGTGGCGCTGGGCCTTTCAAGCATATCCTCCCGCTGGTTCGAAACTGAACGGCCCGAGGAAATGGGCTATCCCATCGAAGGCGTCGTGGAAGAAGGCGGCGAAGAAGCCGGTCCGTCGCTCGCCACCTTGCTGGCCAGCGCCGATGCGCTTGCTGGTGAGAAGGTATTCGCGAAATGCACCGCCTGCCATTCGATCGCGCAGGGCGGACCCAATGGTATCGGACCCAATCTGTGGGGTGTCCTTGGCAAGCCCATCGGCAAGCATGTGGCGGGTTTCGCCTATAGTTCGGCTCTGGCTGAACATGGCGGTGAGTGGGATTACGAGGCGATGGACGCCTGGCTGAAAAGCCCGCGTGCATTCGCCTCTGGCACGAAGATGAGCTTCGCCGGGCTTTCCAGCGCCGAAGATCGCGCTGCCGTGATCCTGTACATGCGTGAAAATGGCGGCGGGCCGCCGCTACCGGAACCCGAAGCCGAACCGATCCTTGGCGAAGAAGTCGGCATTGACGGTGCTGCGGAAGGACCCGGTCCGATCGAAGGTGGCGGTGCCGAAAGTGCCGCTCAGGCCGCGGGCGCTATGTCGGACGAACAGCCGGTACCCGGAGCAGGTGCAGCGGTCGCGAATGACGGTGCAAAGCCGGGCGACTGACGACCCGGTAAGTGAGGCGGTTCTGCCGAACCGCCGGTGTGAGCGCACCAGCCCGAGCTGACATCTGCGTCATTCAGCGGCTTCTCCACGCAATTGGCCGCGGCTCAGGCCTGCGGTTTGCGGCCTTGCGCGATGACATACCATTCGGAACTGCCCTTGCGGCTCGCAGGCGGTTTGGCGTGTTTCACGGTCCGAAAGTGCCGCTTCAGCAGATCCAGCAATTCCTTGTCGGTTCCGCCGGCCAGGACCTTCGCCACGAAGGCACCGTTTTCTTCCAGCGTACGAATGGCGAAATCGGCGGCCGCTTCGACCAGTCCCATTGTCCGCAGATGATCGGTCTGCTTGTGACCGACAGTGTTCGCCGCCATGTCGGAAAGGACCAGATCGGGCGGACCATCCAGCGCTTTTGTCAGAAGGTCCGGCGCGGCATCGTCCATGAAGTCCATCTGCAGGATCGTGACGCCGTCCAGCGGCTCCACTTCCAGCAGATCGATGCCGACGATGGCCGCTTTCGGTGAAAGCTTGCGGACCACCTGCGCCCAGCCGCCCGGCGCTATGCCCAGATCGACCACGCGCCTGGCGCCCTTTACCAGTCCGAACCGTTCGTCCAGTTCCAGCAGCTTGTAAGCAGCGCGGCTACGATAACCCTCCGCTTTCGCCTGTTTGACGTAAGGATCGTTCAACTGGCGCTCCAGCCAGCGGGTGCTTGAAGCGGTGCGCCCCTTCGCCGTGCGGACGCGCTTGTCCGGATCGCTGCGTGAACCTCTCATACTTCTGCCCTCGCCAGATCGGCATGATCCGCAGCCATCAGGCTCCGCAAGATGCCTTCGCGTATGCCGCGATCCGCCACACCGAGCCGGTCGGCTGGCCAGAGATCGAGGATGCTTTCCAATATCGCGCACCCGGCAACCACGAGGTCGGCACGGTCATTCCCGATACAGGGCAGGGTGCGCCGTTCGGTCGGAGACATGCCCGACAGTCGGTCGCTGATGTCGCGCATGGATGCCGAAGGCACGATCAGCCCGTCGACCGCACGGCGGTCGTATTGGGGCAGTTCGAGATGGAGACTGGCAAGCGTCGTAACCGTTCCGCTGGTTCCGAGAAGGCGTATATCCTCACCCAAGGCAGCCCGGGCAACACGCCCCGCGAAGGGGGCGAAACTTCTTGAAACGAGCCTGCGCATCTCGGCATAACGGGCGAGGCGCGCATCCTTGCTGTCGCCTTCGGCCCTCCCGACAGTATCGGTCAGTGAAACGACGCCCCACGGTACGCTCTGCCAGTCGAGGATGCGCGGAACAGGGCCGCCGGGTTCGATCAGCACGAGCTCGGTCGAACCGCCGCCAATGTCGAAGATTACCGCCTGTCCCGCCCCGCTCTCAAGCAGGACATGGCAGCCCAGCACGGCGAGGCGGGCTTCTTCCTGCGCTGAAATGATGTCGAGAACGATGCCGGTTTCCTCACGCACACGTTCGATGAACCGCGCCCCGTTCGCTGCGCGCCGGCAGGCCTCCGTTGCGACCGATCGCGCCAGATGGACATTTCGGCGGCGCAGTTTTTCGGCGCAGATGTGCAAGGCCCCTAAAGCGCGGTCCATGGCGACATCGCTGAGTCGCCCGGACATGGCGAGGCCTTCACCCAATCGGACGACCCGGCTGAAGGCATCGATTACGGTGAAATCAGGCCCGGAGGGCCGAGCTATCAGCAGGCGGCAATTATTGGTGCCCAGATCCAGTGCGGCATAAGCCTGACGCCCGGCGGCTTTGCGGAAATCACCGGGTTCACCCGCTGGCTTCGCTTTGCGTCCGGCACCAGCGGTCTGTGCCTTTGCAGGCGTGTCGCGGTTGCCGCCCTGCCCATCGGCGCGGCTGCGCTGTTTCGCCTGATCCGCTTTACGCGGTCTTTTTCGGTCCGGACGGGGCCCCTTCGTCGGGCCGGTTCCGTGCGCCTGCTGACCCGGTTTTTCGGGGCGGCGCTGCCTGGGCTGGGACGGGCGCTTGTAGCGGAAATCGGCGACCCCACCCGATCCTGCGCCTTTTTTGCCACCAGCCTTCTCGGTGACGTCCGGCGGAGTGAAATCCGCCATATCTCATGCTTTCTTTTCCTCCCGCGCAGTTCGCGCGGGGACCTGCCGAGGATGCTAGCGCGGCAGCAGGGTTAGGGCAAGAGCAGCGCCTGGCGCGAGGCGTACGGTCCCGCCCTGAATCCCGCAGCGGCACCGCCGCCGAAAGCCCCTTGACCCGCAATTAGGCGCGCTTTAGAGGCCCCCACGATTGCCCCGTCGTCTAATGGCAAGACTACGGACTCTGACTCCGTCAATCGAGGTTCGAATCCTCGCGGGGCATCCAATTTTTCCTCTTTTATATCAAACAGTTAAGATGCTCATTCGCATGTCTGATGAGGGGTTTCCTTATACGGCAGGTTCTCGCTGATTTCCGCTGAATTGCAGGGATTCTCCGCCGGTCTCGGCTGCTCCTTGCAACAAGGGTGCAACATGAAGACCCGCTCTTTCAGAGCGTGTAATCTGATCGGCAGCGGCTGGTCTGAAGTCTTCCACGAGGAGAGAAGCTTCGGATCCTGTCTCCCCGACCAACCTACCTTTTCCGTTAAATCTCAGCAGGTTAAGCGTAGAGCCAGCGCTCATTCTATACACTTTTCTATACAGTCGTAGGCAGGACGCAGTCCGAATCCGGAATGCGCGATGCTGCCAACGGGCAATCGGATAAGTAGCGGGCAAACACGCCGCCACACACATGATATCAGGACGGTGGAAGCGGGCGGCACGTTCTTTGACTTGAGAGAAAGCCAGTGAGTTGCGTGCCGACCCGACATTCACTACTTCGCGAGCACAACTTGGTTCCCGCGAGAGACAAGGCATGGCAGATTGGTTGTATATCGGTCTACTATGCAAACGGACTAAGGGCCTCTCTGTCGCTATAGACCCAGCCGCCATGTGCTATGCCAAAAGGATTAGACCGAAGTGTATAGGAGCGCTTGAGGCAGTGCAGACCCTAGACTGCACTAGCAGCACAATACCGCTTCACCGTTGCAGGCGATAATCCGAACTCCTGTGCAGTCTTGGCAATGCTAGCGCCATTGTCCTTGCGCCACTGTGCAACTGCATCGCTATCAGCAGCGAAAGGACGCCCTAGGCTAGCTTTGCCCCTGTGGGTCATACCGTTGGCAGCGAGCGAAGCCCTTGCGGCTTGCCTACCAGCATCACAGCGCTCCTTAATGCGCTGGCGCTCCATATCGGCAATCTGTGCCAGCACAGCTACCACCAGTTCACCAACACCTTTGGCGATAGGACCCAAGCCTAAAACGTCTATGGTTACGCCTCTGGTGATTAGCTTACGAACCACAGACTGCACATCCAATGCATCGCGCCCTACACGGTCCAATGCAGTGACGCAGACCGTATCGCCTTCACGAACATAGCCTAGCAGTGCAGCGAAGCCAGGACGGTCAGCAGCTAACGTAGCACCCGACACACCTTCGTCAGCAAACTCCTTATCGAAGTTGCCACCGAGCTGCCCCCTTCTGAGTGGTCCATCGACTATTTTAGTCTGGACCATGAAGGAGATGAAGAATGCCATCGAAGAAGCACAAGCCGGAAGAGATTATCGGCAAGCTGCGTGAGGCGGAGATCGTGCTCGCGCAGGGCGGAACCACGGCCGATGCGTGCCGCCGGATCGGGGTTACGGAGCAGACCTATTACCGCTGGCGCAGGGAGTATGGCGGTTTGAAGGTCGATCAGGCTCGGCGGATGAAGGAGCTGGAGAAGGAGAACACCCGGCTTCGCCGTGCAGTGTCGGATCTGACCCTGGACAAGCTGATCCTCCAGGAGGCTGCCCGGGGAAACTTCTGAGCCCCGCGCGGCGGCGGCGCTGCATCGATCACATCAGAGGCATGATGCCCGTGTCCGAGCGCCGGGTCTGTCGCGTGCTGGGGCAACACCGATCGACGCAGCGCAAGGTGCCGTGCGGGGCCGATGATGAGCAAGCGCTCACCGAAGACATCATTGCCTTGGCAAAGCAGTACGGCCGCTACGGCTATCGCCGAGTGACGGCGCTGCTCCGCGATGCGGGGTGGCACGTGAACCGCAAGCGGGTTGAGCGTATCTGGCGCAAAGAGGGGCTGAAGGTGCCGCAGAAACAGCCGAAGCGCGGGCGGCTATGGCTGAACGACGGCTCGTGCATCCGCTTGCGGCCAGAGTATCCGGGGCATGTGTGGGCGTATGACTTTGTCGAGGGACGCACCCATGATGGTCGCAAGTTCCGCATCCTTACCATCATCGACGAGGCCAGCCGGGAGTGCCTGGCGCTGGTCGTTGCCCGCAAGCTCAAGCATCAGGACGTGCTGACGGCACTGGCTGACCTGTTCGTCTCTCGCGGTCCACCAGCTCACATCCGGTCCGACAATGGCCCGGAGTTTATTGCTAGTGCCGTTCAGGAGTGGCTTGCCCGCATCGGGGTGAAGACGCTCTACATCGCGCCGGGCTCGCCATGGGAGAATGGCTACAACGAAAGCTTCAACGGCTCACTGCGTGACGAGCTGCTCAATGGCGAGATCTTCTACAGCCTCACTGAGGCCAAGGTACTGATCGAGGCTTGGCGCCGCCACTACAACACCGTGCGCCCGCACAGCAGCCTCGGCTATCGGCCGCCTGCCCCGGAAACCGTAAGATCGCCATTGCCGCCTTCCGGTTCCGCTTCGCTCCACCTCCAGCCGGCAATGGCGCAGGAGGCAACAATGCACTAACAATCAACACGGACCACTCGGTGGGGGCCGGTCAGTCACCAGCTCGCGGATCCCCGCATATGTCAGACGCTGCTTGCCCATCTGCTGATTGTAGAGGATTTGCAGAGCGATCAGCTCGTCGCGATTGTCTTCGATGAACTGCTTGAAGCTGGTGATGGTCTCTTCAGACCGCTTGAGGTCGAAATCTGCGCTGATCACCTCGTCGGTGGTGATCTCGTCGATGACGATGTTGGTCTTTGCCTTGGTGTCTTTCAGCAGGTTGCGCACCGCAGGTTTGTCGAACGGCTCGCATGCCGCGTTGGCGAGCTGCTCGATCACCGCGTCTGCCTGTTCCTTGGACGCCGTGGGGCCATGAATGGCCACGATTTCCTCGGTCTGCTTGTCAGGGTCGATTGCATCGAGCAGCGCATTGGCGAAGTCGCGAGGCGTGCGGCCGCCGGTAAGCTATTGCAAGAGGATGCAGGCGCTTCGGCCGAGGTTGCTCGTTACGACAGCGCTCAAACGGCGCTGGAGGAGTTAGTTGGTCTTTCTGGTGGGAAGACGAGAGAGGCTCTGGCGCGGGTCGCCATCGGGCAGGTGTCTGATGTGGCCGAGCACATGAGCGACATCGCAGTCTTCTAAGCGTCGGCGGTTAATATACAGAAATCTCAAATGAGGACGCGCGACAATTCGTTGAGCGCGTGATCGACGATGGGAAAACCTCGGTGCGTTGGTCTGAGACAACGGTCCGGCGCGTTTCTGCTTGTTTGACTGGCTGCGGTGCGGCGATCGCTGTTTCTCGAGTTTCCCGGTGCTCGTGGATCCGGGTTTCGGTAGAGCTTTAGCGTGTCAGAATCAGTGTAAGCTCCGGAATCAGCAAGGGGCGCAAGGCACGAACTTGACCATTCCCGTTCATCGCTGATTTGCTGCATGTGCTCCGTATTGATGATTGAGCACGAACCAGCGCCGGAACGCGCGATTTTGCTGCATCAAGTTCAAGAGTCGTGGACGGGAAGACCTTCTCTCTGCCTGGAAGATTCCCCTTGCAAGTGCGACTAGTTCGCAATAGCAGCCGCGCTCCTTAAGAATGGTTCGCAAGAAAGCTAAAAAAATCATGGGTCACCGCACGCTTCGCTTCACTCTCCTCCTTACTGCTGCTGCTCTTCCTGCCGCGGCGATCGCTGATGAAACTGCTGACGCGCAGCCAGAACGCGATTACCTCCCGAGCGACATCATCGTGACTGGGGAGCGCGGCGGCTATGTAATTGATGACGGTTCAACCGCGACGAAGACGCCGACACCGTTGATCGATGTGCCTCAGGGCATCAGCTTCATCACCGAAGACCAGCTCGAAGATCAGTCGATCCGGCAACTGAATGAGGCTCTGCGATACGTACCCGGGGTCAGCCTGGAAACTGGCGAAGGTCACCGGGACGAAGTCTTCATCCGTGGTCAGGAAACCACAGCTGACTTCTACCTGGATGGACTGCGCGATGATGCACAGTACTACCGTCCGCTTTACAACATCGAGCGCGTCGAGGTGCTGAAGGGTGCCAACGCACTTATTTTCGGGCGCGGCGCGGGTGGCGGGGCTATCAACCGCGTTTCGAAGACGGCACAGACAGATGATATCTTTGCTGGTGCGCAAGCCTCAGTTGATACGTTTGGCGCCTTCGCTTTACTGGCCGACGTCAACAAACCGCTCTCTGATGCAGTCGCCGTACGGTTGAACGGTACCTATGAAGAGTTCGACAGCCACCGCAATTATTATGAGGGTCGGTTTATCGGCATTTCGCCCACTCTGACTGCAAACCTTGGCCCGGCCACCCGACTGACGGCAACTTACTCTTACGACGACGATCAGCGTGTAGTCGATCGCGGCGTTCCTTCCTTTCAAGGCAGCCCTTTGCGCGGCTATGAAGACACGTTCTTTGGTGACCCGGACTTCAACAGGTCGGAAGCTGAGGTGCACATCGGGCGAGTCCGGCTAGATCACGAGTTTGCCTTGGGACTCAATGCCAATGCCACCGTGCAGTATGCCAATTACGACAAGATCTATGCCAATATTTTGCCGACCGGAACCGATGGGTCCGTAGTGACGCTCGATGGCTACGAGGATTCCACCGGACGCGAGAATCTGATTGGCCAAGCTAATCTCGTTTGGGAGACTGCAGGTGACGGGTTCGCCTCGACGCTGTTGCTGGGGCTTGAGGCCAGCAGGCAGGACACGCAGAACTCACGCCGTGAGGTCTTTTTTAGCGACAATGACGCGCAACGGATCAATACGCCTCTCGCCGAACAGATCACAGTCCCTGCATTTACGCTCGCTCCGGTGTCACGATCGCGCGAGAGCACCCTCGAAACCTTGTCCTTCTACTTGCAGGAGCAGTTCGAAATTGGCGATCACCTTGAGCTGGTGGCGGGCCTCCGCTGGGATCGGTTCGATCTTGATACAGTCAACTTGATTTCCGGCGTGCAAGGCGACCGGGTAGACGAGCGCGTCAGTCCCCGTGCAGGTGTAATTGTGAAGCCTGTCGAGCAGCTCTCACTCTATGCCAGCTACACGGAGAGCTTCCTCCCACAGGCCGGCGATCAATTCCTGCTAATCTCGCCGGGCGACGAACGCTTCGAGCCTGAAAAGTTCACCAATTACGAGTTGGGCGTCAAATGGGCTCCGTTGGAGGAGGTGCTTGTCACTGCGGCCGCCTTCCGGCTCGACCGCACCAACACTACCGCACCCGATCCGAACAATACCGGCCTTGTCGTCCAGACCGGCGAAAGCCGCGTTGAAGGATTTGAAGTCGGCGCTGTCGGCTCCATCACCGATTTCTGGCAGGCTAATCTAGGCTACACGTATCTTGACGGCGAACTGCGCACTTCCTCAGATTTTGGGGATGCGGGAGCCAGGTTGCAGCAGCTTCCGCGTCATCAGGTCACCGCATGGAACCGCTTCGATCTGACGGAGCAGCTCGGCTTTGGCGTGGGCGTGATTCACCAGAGCGACCAGTTCGCCAGCTTCTCGAACACCGTTGAGCTACCCAGCTACTGGCGAGTCGATGCCGCGGCATATTACACGATTTCAGAGCAGATCAGCCTTCAGCTCAACATCGAGAATCTGTTCGACGAGACCTACTTCCCGAGCGCCCATGGCAACAACAACATCCAACCGGCGGAACCCTTCAGTGCCCGGTTCGGAGTACGGATGGAACTTTGACACAGGCATCAACCCTGGTTTGATCACACCGAGCGGCGCGGCACATTCGCTTCTGATCCTGTGAACGCCCTTTGCGAACGGCCTGCGAGGCAATCAACTGAACTGCCCCGCGGTGCCGTTCGCGATCTTCTAACACTCCTGCTTCGATCAGGGCTTCGCTCATGAGCCCCGCAAGGATCGGAAAGAGGAGTGCGGGTTCGCAGGCAGCGGCGGCATGGCGGTTGAGGCGCGCTCAGCTCAGGCAGACTGCCAGCCTTTTTCGCGATAGGGGTATCACATGAAGACCAGCCCTAATTCGCGCCTCGTGCTATGGTTGATCCTTGCGCTGCCCGGCATATTGATCTTGGGCCGCTGGGCTTTCACACCGGACCTCTACGGCTATGGACATGCTGTCGGCGAAAGCGGCAAGTGGTCCGCATGGTTGTTGATGGCGACACTTTCGGTCACGCCCATCAGGCTAGTTTTTCGGAAGCGGTGCTGGGCGGCATGGCTGGCGAAGCGGCGCCGCGATCTCGGCGTGGCCAGCTTCGCCTACGCTTGCGGGCACACGATCATCTATCTGTATCGCAAGAGTGATTTCGCGATTCTGCTGGATGAATTGTCGTCACCCTACATCCTGGCGGGATGGCTATCCTTCGCGCTCTTCGTACCGCTTGCCGTCACATCCAACGACGGGTCGATGCGAGCGCTCAAACGAGCCTGGAAGACGCTGCACCGGCTAGTCTATCCTGCTGCAATCCTAATGTTCCTGCACTGGGCTCTGCTATCCTTCGAACCGACCACGGCCTTCATCCACATAGGAATAATGACCGCGATCGAGTTGCCGAGGATTCTTATTCAGTGGCGTCAGAGAGTGACGTAGCGGCGCAGACGCGCGACCTCTGCTTCATCGACATATTTGCCGATTTCGCGATCGAATACGCCGAGATCGGAATACGGCCGATATTCTTCGAATTCGTGCACCATCTGGTCGGTCATGCCGGGGATCAGACGGATCTCTTCCTCGCTCGCGGTGTTCAGGTCGATCGGCACGAACACATTGGTCAGAATGGCCTGAGCTTCCTGCTGCGAACTCGATTCCACCAGGCGGTCGTTGAACGTGATGACGCTTTCGTAGGGCTGGCCCGCGACAATGGCCTGGGCAAGCTCGGGCGATACGCCTTCGACCGAAATCAGCTGCTCGACGGTTGCTTCATTGGGGTTGATCACTGCCTGATCAGCGATTGCCGTGTCGGCAGCGGCCTCGGTCGCTGCATCCTGTTCGACAAGCTCGGCATTATCTTCGGCAGCAGGAGAACAGGCCGCCAGCACGAGGGCCGAGCTTGCCAAGGCCGCAGCGGTGATAAGTTTACGCATTGATGATTGATCCTTTTCAACTGGAACTGCGGGTTAGCCCAAACAACCGTACGGTGGAACCGCCACTTGCGCGGAGCGCTCGTCTGCGGCGCTTTCGTCAACTTGGTGGGCGACGTTCAGATCTCCGGAAGGGCCGAGAAGGTGGTGCCGAGAGGCGGAGCCGGTCCTGCACTCATCATTCGTGCAGACGACCTGGCCGACAGGATCAGAGAAGTTTGCGGCACGGTGTTATTCGAGGTGCAACTCAAGGAACAAGCTGCAGCGTGCATTCGCGGTGACCTGAGGCATTCGCGCCTACGAAACAATGAGCGAACATTAGCTTGGCGTCCTGCTAGGGTCCGGACCCATAAACAGGATTCACAGCGGCATTGGGATGTGATTCATGAGCCTCCAGTGAGGAGGCATGTGGATGGCAAATTTCTTCTGGTTCTCGGA
>NZ_JAAFZT010000024.1 GCF_013336795.1 Alteripontixanthobacter muriae
GCAAAAATTGCCGATGTTGGGTGCGGGATCGGTTTCTCCACTTTGATCATGGCCGAAGCTTTTCCGAACAGCCGGTTCATCGGCTACGATTTCCACGAACAGTCGATCGGGCAGGCGACGGCCCATGCGGCAGCTCACGGACTGAGTGATAGAGTCAGCTTCAAGACAGCACCCGCGAAGCAAATCGCGGAAACCGACTTCGACCTAATCACCATGTTCGATTGCCTGCACGACATGGGCGATCCCCAGGGTTGCGCGGAGCACATGCGGCAGCTGCTGAAGGAGGACGGCTCCTGGATGATAGTGGAGCCGATCGCAGGAAACAGCCCGGCTGAGAATATCGGCAACCCGGTTAGTCGCCTCTACTACAACGCCTCGACCATGATCTGTGTGCCAACCTCACTGGCACAGGAGGTCGGCGAAGCGCTTGGCGCACAAGCAGGTCAGGAGAAGCTTACACAGCTCCTGACGGGAGCCGGGTTCGGCAGCGTGCGGAGGGCCGCCGAAGGCCCGTTCAACATGATCCTGGAGGCGCGTCCGTAGCAACCCTTGCGATGAAAGAAGTTTTTGAGCCGCTTGCAGACTGACAGCTTTGCAAACGATCTAGCGGACAGGCGACACTTTTTCTCAGGCCACGGACGTTGAGCGACCCGATCGAGATCGTTCGATCAACCTTTGAAATATGCTAACTGCGTCCTCTGTTTCGGCCTTATCGGGCGATAAGACGCTCGATAATGCCAAGCCACGAATTGCCCACACAAAGAGCCGAACAGTTGCCTTGGTGTGGGCGGCGTCACCTGGAATCCAGCCCATGATCGCATCGACTGAAGCCTGCTCCACACTTTTCTGAGTAGGGATCACCAGCGCAGCCAGCTCTGGATCGCTCCGCGAGGCCTGCAAAACCTCGATCACGGCCATCCCCGAGGGCTGACTAAAGACTTCCCACAAGATTGAGGGCCACGCTTCCAGCCGCGTTAGATCGACGCCCTCTCGCGCTAGTTCCTGGTAGTGGTGTCGTTCTTTCTCATAGACGAAGGTAATTACCTCCGACATCAACTGCGCCCGCGTGCTGAAATGGTAGATGATGGACCCCCGGCTTACGCCGGCCTCATCTGCGATCACAGCCGTGGTAGCCGCGTTATATCCCTGCTGGTGCAGCACGGTCACTGCCGCTTCGATTAGAGCAGCCTTCGTTTCTTCAGTGCGTTCCGCCTGAGTGCGACGAGGCCGCGGGGACTTTGATGAGGTCGTGATTGATCTGATCCTTCGTTGGGTCGGCGTCACATGTTTATAGCCGATCCGCTCCAAAAGAGAATTCTCTCTCACCCGCACCTTAGCTCTGGTCAACTTACTTTCGTTCTTGACGGGAAGTTATTTGAGGTGATTACTGCTGCATATCGCGACTCAGGATTAAGCCTGAGCAGGAGAGGAAATCGCTATGAGAGCTTTCAATGTCCTACTGGGCAGCAGCCTGCTGACGATTGCGTCGCTGGCTCAAGCGCAAACCACGGAGACTTTTCGTGCTGGTGAGTCCGTTCAGGTTCCCGGGGACGAAGTAGCACCCGAGACTGCGGCTGAAGAAGCAGATGTCGGCACCATAATTGTCACCGCCAATCGGCGTGAAGAACGCCTGCAAGATGTACCGGTCGCGGTCACTCTGGTGGGCGGTGAGCAGCTCACCCGGCAGAATATCAATGCCGTTGAAGATCTCGCGCGCGCTGCTCCCGCGCTCAGCAACGCTGGCCCTCCTGGTTTCGGTGCGCTCAGCATCCGCGGGATTGGCGGCCTTTCCTTCTCACGTTCGTCCGAAGGTAGCGTGGGCGTGGTAGTCGATGGTGTCTCGCTTGCGAACACTTCGACCAACCCGCCGCTGCTGTTCGATGTCTCGCGCGTCGAAGTACTCGAAGGGCCGCAGGGAACGTTGTTCGGACGCAACTCTTCGGCTGGCGTCATCAATATCACCACTAATGCGCCTGATCCCTCCGGCGTCGAGGTAATAGCACACGCCGACATCGGCACGCGCAATAATTATATCGGCCGCGGTGTCGTAAATCTGCCGATCGCCGCCAACGCGGCGCTCCGGGTCACGGGTTCATATAGTCAGGACCCGCAAGTTCAGCGCAATCTGTTTGACGGAAGTTTTTCCCGCCGCGAAGCAAAGGCCGCCCGTGCTCGCTTCCTTTGGGAGCCGAGCTACAGCGCCTCGGTCAACCTCTCTGCGGACTACACAGACAGTGACGTGGAGGGGGGCGCTCCCTGGGCAGTCTACGCATCCAGTCCGACTAGCCTACTGACTGCGCGCCTTGCAGCTTGCGGCGTTGAAATCCGTCCCGACAATCAGGAGGGCTGCGTCGACCCCAGCATCGTCTCGTCGGCGACAAGCTATGGTTTCTCCGGCCAGATCGACCTCGACATCGGGGGCCCCACGCTCACTTCGATCACCGCCCTCCGGCGGGTCAGGTCGGGCACGGATCAAGATGCCGACAGCACGACGGCCAATCGGTTCTTCCAAACAGTGGACGACAGCATCAACAACTTTAGCCAAGAACTGCGTGTCTCCTCATCGAACACCGGCTTGGCTGAGTACGTCGCTGGCCTCTACTACTTCAAGAGCAACCTCGACGCCCTAACGGTTCAGTCTGGTCAAGTCCTTGCTGACCTGCCCCTGATTGGTGCCTGCCCGTTGCCTGCGCCGGCGCTCTGCGGCCTAACTCTGGGTCAGTCGCGGCCGGTAAGCACTAGCACTGAAAGCTATGCCGCCTTCGCACAGGCAACAATCAACGTCAGCGACCGGCTCCGCTTCATTCTCGGCGGCCGCATCGGTCGTGAAGACGTGAGAGCTGCTTCGCCCGGCTCGACGGCGGTACCCGGCGCGCTTGCGCCGTTCGCACCTTCGGCTGCTATAAGTGGTCGGGCAACCGACACATACTTCTCGTACCGCGTGGGTGCGCAGTACGATGTGACTCCGGACGTCATGGCATTTGCCACCTATACTCGCGGCTACAAAGGTCCGGCGATCAACGATACGGCAACCAACCCTGCGACACCTCTTCTAGTCAAGCCGGAGATACCGAAGTCGGCCGAAGTCGGCTTCAAGGCCACTCTTGCCAACGGTCGGGCCGCGCTCAACGCTACTGCATTTTATACGAAGGTCGATGATTTTCAGGCCCAGTTCTTCGACCCTTCGATACCAGCATTTATTTTCGGTAACGCTCCTGAGTTGACGTCCAAGGGCGTGTCTGCCCAGCTCTTCGGCCGGCTGGCGCGCGGGCTGACGACAAATGTAGGCGTGACTTACCTCGATGCTGAATACGGCCCCGGCTACTCGATCGCTGATTTCCGTAATGTGGTAGTAAGCGCCGAAGGCCAACAGCTTGTTGCTTCCTCCAAGTGGAACGTAACCGCCAGCGCCGAGTACACCACTGCGCTCTCTGGCGCGCTGGACGCCTTTATTCAAGCCGACATGGTCTATAGGTCGAAGTCATTCTCCAATGCCGCCAACGACCCGATCTTGGCGACCGAGGGCGCAGCAATCTTCGGTGGACGTTTTGGAGTCCGCACGAGCGACAAGAAGTTCGGTGTGTCTGTTTTTGCCCGCAATATCTTCGATACATTCCGCGCTTCGACTCGTTTCGCCACCCCGATTGCCGCGCAACAACTCGATCCACTTTCCTTCTCGCAGTTTGTGGGGCCGGAGAGCAATCGCGTCATCGGGCTGTCGCTCGACGCGCGGTTCTGACGCCCAAGATCGCTGTCTCCCATCTTTGGACCTGGACCACAGCATCCGAAGAAGCGCGAACTCTGAAGGACCATTTGTAATGACTGCCGCATTTCCTGCCAATTTTATCTGGGGTTCGGCGACCGCTGCACATCAGGTTGAAGGGAGTAACTTCAACTCCGACTGCTGGGCGCTGGAGCACGCTCGACCATCCCTTTTCCGGGAGCCATCTGGCGACGCAGTCGACCAGTGGAACAGGTTCGCAGACGACGTCGCACTTCTCGCGGCGTTGGGGCTGACATCGTACCGCTTCTCCATTGAGTGGGCTCGTGTTGAGCCAAACGAAGGGGAGTTTTCTACTGCGGCGCTCGACCACTACCAGCGTTGCATCGACGCCTGCTTGCAGCGTGGCATCGAACCGATCATCACACTTCACCATTTCACTGCGCCCATATGGCTGGCGCGCAAGGGTGGCATGACGAGTTCGGAGTTTCCGGAGCGCTTTGCACGATATTGCGAGCACTGCGTGCGAGCGCTGAAGGGCTTCAGCATTGTCTGCACCTTGAATGAGCTGAATGTACCGCTCGTAGTCCGCGAAAAGATCCAGAGCCTTATTTCAGATCCCTCGTCCCAGTCAGCTGTTAAGGCTGCCGAGGCGGCGCTTGGCTCTCCCCTGACAAGCATGTTCCTGTTCACGCCAGAGGAAGCACTCCTTAGTCACGGCCTCGCAGCTCACGCCATGGGCCGCGATGCAATCAAATCGGTCAGACCGGAGGTCCAGGTAGGCGTTACACTCGCCATCCAGGACGAAGTTGCGGCAGAGGGCGGGGAGGCTCACCGAGATCGGCGCATCGCGGAAACTATCACCCCGTTCCTGGAGGCCGCTCGCGGCGATGATTTCATCGGCGTACAAAACTACACCCGCATAGTATCGCAAAGCGATGGTTCGGCGGGACCCGAACCGGGGCACCCTCTTACAGTAATGGGCTATGAGGACCGTCCGCAGGCACTTGCCCAGGTGTGCCGCTATGTCTGGGAACAGACCCAAACGCCCATCATCGTAACTGAAAGCGGATGGGCAGGAGATGACGACAGGCGACGCCAAGCGTTCATCGAAGAAGTTCTCGAAGAACTTCATGGCGCAATTACCGATGGTGTGGACGTGCGGGGTTTCTACTATTGGTCGCTCCTCGATAACTTCGAGTGGCTTGCCGGCTACGGGCCTCGCTTTGGCCTGGTCGATGTAAATCGCACATCACAGCGCCGTTACATCAAGCCTTCAGCGATAGCTTACGGGGCTATAGCGCGCCGGAACGGTCTGCCGAATGGAGATCGCTCAACAGCGAATGGATCGCGCCACCTTCTGTCAGGCTCGGCCTTGGGAATATGACCGCCGCGAGCTTAACGAACAGATCGAGTGACGAGGAAGGGGCCTTTCTTGAGCCTCAGTATACGGACGGCGCTCCATTCCGCCGGTACATGCTTCTCCTGTCGCTCGCCGCGATGTCGATCGCAGCCGTCTGGGGCGGATTGGGAAACCTGATCATCCCGCTGCACGTACAGCAGATCGAGTTTGCGCAGCATTTCCGCGGATTAGACGCCGCGATAGATTTACAACAGCTTATCGGACTGAAGGCGCAGGTGGGCGCAGGCGAGGTCTTGCCGAGTTCCGAGCAGCGCCGTCTTCTGAGCCTTCTAGACCGCTTCGATGCGGCGAGGGCCGCCAATCTCGCGTTTGTCATTTCGGTTGGTGTCTTCATGACAATGTTGGCGCAGCCAATCGTCGGCGTATTGTCCGATAGGACAAGAAGTGTTCGGGGTCGACGGGGACCTTGGATATTAGGAGGCGCATTTGTCGCTGCTATTGGCCTCGTCGGCATCTATCTGTCCGCGACTGTCGCAGCACTCGCCCTGATGTGGTCGGTTGTCCAAATGGCTACGAACGCCGCCATGGCGCCACTACAGGCAACTGTTGCAGATAGGGTACCTGAGAATAGGATTGGAACCGTATCCGGTGTGACGGGCTTGGGCGCGATGCTCGGCTTGGTACTAGGAGCAGTCGTCGCCGGTGCGCTATTCCAACGCTTCGGCGTGGCGAGCTACTTACCCTTCGGTTTCACTCTTGCCGTCTTCTGCTTGCTGTTCGTGCTCCTGTCGCGAGACCGTCCGTCGACGCATATGACCGTCGCGCCTATCACGGCAGTCGGATACCTGCGGTCATTTACGATCGCTCTGCGCGATAGTGACTATCGTTGGGTTTGGATCGCTAAGGTGCTGCTCATGTTCGGCTTCGCGGTGAGCACAGCACTCACCGTTTATATGCTTCAGAGTTACATCAGTCCTGCCCTTAGTGCAGAGGAGGCTGCTGAAACTGCTCCATTACTGCTGGTAGCCGCACTGCCCGGCATCCTGATCGCCATGTTCTTGTCAGGCCGTCTGTCTGATCGACTGGCCAAACGTAAACCTTTCGTGATCGCAAGCTCTCTGCTGTTTGCGGCTTCAATGGCGGTGCCTTTGATTTGGCCGACATTGCCCGCTCTGTTCGCCCAGACCATCGTTGCCGGCGTCGCGCTCGGTGCTTTTCTCGTCGTGGATCAAGCATTGTTTATTGATGTTCTACCTGATCGTGAGTGTGCTGGACGAGATCTTGGCATCGCAGCGTTGGGGGGCAACTTAGGTCAGGCACTCGGGCCAGCCCTCGCTGGCGTGATCATCGCATCAACCGGAAGTTACCGGTTGATCTGGCTCACGGGACTAATCGCCGTCCTACTCGCGGCCCTAGCGATCCTGCCGGTCAAAAAGGCGAAATGATCACTATGGCCCGAAGCGCAGTCGGTTTTGCGCTAACGAGTACCGCACTGACCGCACTCATCGGCAGTGCGGTCGCCGCGAGCCCCCGGGGGCAATCGACAGAAATGGAGAAAACAGTGCGCTACGAAGTACCAGAAACCGTTTCGCCCGAGGCGAAGGTAGCGCTCCAGCAGGTCTATGTTTTGCTTAGCCAGATGGCCCAGGCGCCGCGAAGCGCACCCAGCGCCGACGAGGACTGGGATCGGCGCAACGATATGGCAGAGGCTTTAATCGGCCCGAGGGTGGCGGCAAACGCGGAGGCTCTTGGCATCACCGCAGTTGAAGACACCATCGGCGGCGTCCCGGTCCTGCGGGTTAGACCTCCCGGCCACACCGGGCGAGGCCGCACTCTTCTTTATGCGCACGGCGGCGGATACGTCCTGTTTTCCGCCAGGACTTCGTTGACTGTCCCCGCCTTGATGGCTGTTGCCAGCGGAGACGAGGTCATTTCAATCGACTACACCTTGGCCCCGCGCGGCAACTGGCAGACCGCAACGGACCAGGTAATTGCGGTTTACCGCGGCGTTTTGGCCGATCGCCAGCCGGGTCAGATTGGATTCCTCGGGGACTCCGCCGGCGGAGGACTTGTGGCCGGCGCTGTGTTGAAGATGCGAGACCAGCAAGTGCCGCTGCCCGGGGCGCTTTATCTCCTGTCACCCTGGTCAGACATCACCGGGACCGGCGACAGCTATGCCACTCTTGAGAGGGCCGACCCATCGCTCGATGCTGAAAGCTTGCAGTGGGGGGCCGACGCCTACGCCGCGCCCGCTGACCAGAAGAACCCGTATGTGTCTCCCGTATATGGCGACTACTCTCAAGCTTTCCCGCCCACGCTAATACAAGGCGGCACGCGAGAAATATTCCTCAGTCACTTCGTGCGGCATTATCAAGCCATCCGCAGCGGCGGGCATGTCGTAGTGCTCGACCTGTACGAAGGGATGCCGCATGTTTTTCAGGCGCTGGCACCTAGCATTCCTGAGACCACCACATCAATGCAGCGAGCAGCCGAATTCTTTGATGCTCATTTGACGCAACGCTGAACAGAACCGGATCCTGACGTGGTTGCATCACCTGCCGAACATCCCTTGCCACCCGATCGGGGACGGCGATTTTTCGCAGCAATCGGGTTCCTGGTGCGCGGCATCAAGGCCTTGCCAACGCGATTGCGCGAAAGGGCGCTCGACTCGTTGGGGAGCGGTGTCAGCACCGCTTTGCCTCCCTTTCCTGATGTGCTCCGGCTGGTCGAGGCTGCGGGGGGCATTCCAGATGGCAAGTTGTGGCAAGATCGGCTTCTTGCAGATTGCCCGGCATTGCGCGCGGTTCGTCTCCGCGAAGTGAGCGAGGATGGTCACGGGCGTGTTCGCGCCCGCCTTTACCTACCTCCCAATGGCGCGCCCAAGCCTACCGCGGCGCTGGTCTGGGTGCATGGCGGCGCCTTCGTGCTTGGTAGCCTCGATGCGAAGGAGGCGCATTGGTTGGCGATGGAACTTGCAGTAGGTGGCATCCCGGTGCTCTCGGTCGACTATCGGATGTGCATCGGAGGCGTTCACTACCCGACACCGCTCGAAGATGTGTTGAGTGCCTGGTATTGGGCAGTCGCCAATTGCGATTACTTTGGCGTCGACGCAAACAGCCTGCATATTGGCGGAGGCAGCGCAGGCGGGTGCTTGGCGGCCAGCGCAGTCCATCGATTGCTCGACGCCAGTGAACAGCTTCCGGCTTCGCAGATCCTCGCCTATCCTGTCCTCGAAGGCCGTCTACCGCCCCCGACGCCGGAAATGGCGGCCGAGCTGGCGGTCACAAAGCTGCCGTCGGACGCTTGGGTCGCCGAGATGTTTGCCAACTGGTCCGGTGCGGCTGATGACGACCACCCGCACGTAGCTCCAGCCTTTGCAGATCCCAAAGGCCTCCCTCCTACATTCGTACTTACGTGCGGGCGCGATGCACTCCGTCGGAGCAGTGAGCCCTATGCGAGGAGGTTATCGGATGCCGGTATCGCAGTGTGGCACGAAATACTTCCTGAAGCCGAACATGCACCTCTCGATCGCCCTGGTACACCAGACGGCCTAAGGTCTGTGGACCGAATCCGAACGTGGCTCACCCGCGGCATAGCCGGAATGGCCGCGTGAGATCTTGGCACTCTGCAAGACGAGTGGCACGTTTCGGCCTCGGCGCTTTGAGCGCCTTGATCATGCTCGCCTTGGTCATCGCGCTGGGTCTGGTGCTGGATGCGCGCCGGACACCGACAGCTGAGCCTGAGTATGTAGCGCTGGGCAGCTCGTATGCAGCTGGAGCCGGGCTCGGCCCAAGACAGGCTGGCAGTCCGATACTCTGCAGCAGAAGCAATGAGGGTTATCCACCCCGCGTCGCCCGGGCGCTCGGCCTTAGGCTCGTCGACATGACCTGCAGCGGTTCGGTCACGAAGCATCTGCTGACCGGCGGGCAGTTTTTCCAAGACGCGCAAATTCGTACGCTGGGTCCTCAGACGCAGCTTGTAACCATCACGGTGGGCGGAAATGATATTGGTTTTGTACGGGATCTCTACCTCCTAGCAGCCCGCAGATCGGATACGATGCTTGGGGGGATGGTGAGAAATCTGTGGAGCGGTCCTCCCAGCGCGGATCAGCGCGACTACGGCAAGTTAGAGCGCGACCTGGTTGCGCTTATCCGAACAATTCGCACGCGATCGCCATCCGCGAAGGTAATAATAGCGACTTATCCGACGGTCCTTCCGCGCAGCGGCACCTGCGAAGCATTAGGATTGAGCGCAGGTGACGCGGCTGTGATGCGACAGGTCGAAAGCCAGCTCTCAACTGTGACTCAAGCGGCGGCTTTAAGCAGCGGCGCGACTATTGTCGACATGAACGCAGCCGGAGTTGAGCACAATGCCTGCTCGGCTGCGCCCTGGACCAAGGGATGGGGAGCCATAGCTGAGTCCCCGTTTCATCCAACGATAGGCGGAGCGAAGGCAACGGCAGAAGCAGTCATAGCTGCAATTGAGAATCGCTAGGCATTGGGTGATGCTGTGCGCGTTGGTTGGGGGGGGACATGGATCTATTGGAAGTTCGGCGGCAAAACATAGATGGTCTGGCCGACGGTCCGTACTTGCGAGGCCCCAAATCAGTCGTTCGGCACGTTGAGGCGGCTGAGCGCGCCAACGGAATGCCCGAATTGCACAAGCTGACCCCGGTCCTGGGTGTTTTGCAGGATCGGGGCTATCGCGTCGCGCAGGTGACCGACGGGCGCATGTCGGGCGCCAGTGGCAAGGTGCCAGCGGCCATACACTGCCCGCCCGAAGCGCTGGGAGTGGCCCGCTCTCCCTGCTCCGCGATGGCGATATCGTGCGGCTGAGCGCCACCGACGGAACGCTGTCCGCCGCTGCGGACCTGTCGCAACGGGAGCCTGCACCGATGGACGAAGCGCAAGGCGGGATGGGCCGCGAGTTGTTCGCCATGTTCCGGCATTACGCCGATGAAGCAGAAAAGGGCGGCTCCGCCATGCTTGCCACCGCGGGTTTGTAGGGAACGGCCATGCAGATCACCTGTGCCGACATCGGCGGAACGCATGCCCGCTTCGCCATCGCTACCATCGGGGACGACGGCAAAATCGCTCTGGGCGAAGTGTCGACTTTTGCCACGCAGGATCATCCCGACTTTGAAAGTGCGTGGGAGGGATTTCGCGAATGCTGCGGCGGAACCCTTCCGGACGGTCTGGCCATGGCGATTGCTGGCTCTGTCAGCGAGGATACGATCAGCTTCACCAACAATGACTGGACAATTTCGCTGGATGATGTGCGGGAGGACACCGGTATCGAGCGCCTGACCGTCATCAACGACTTCGCTGCCATCGCGCATTCGATAGCGCGAGCGGATGACGACCACCTGCTGCACCTGACTGGCCCTGAACATCCATTCGCGGATGAAGGCACGATCAGCGTGATTGGCCCCGGCACCGGGCTGGGCGTGGCGTATCTCTATCGGGATGGAAAGGGCGGCTATCGTGTGCGGGCGACTGAGGGCGGTCATGCGAGTTTCGCCCCGGTGGACACGGTGGAGGACGCGATACTTGCCCATCTGCGCCAGCACCATGAGCGCGTCTCGGTCGAGCGCGTTGTATCCGGCCCAGCTATCGTCGAGATCCATCAGGTTTTAGGCGAACTGGAAAACCGCACTCCATCGGACCTGGACGATGTCGAAATCTGGAAGCGCGGCATGGAAGGCTCCGATGACCTTGCCGCAGCCGCTGTCGACCGGTTCTGCATGGCGCTCGGAAGCGTAGCCGGAGACGTGGCCCTGACCCAAGGCGGCTTCGGCGGCGTGGCGATCGCCGGCGGGCTGGGCCTGCGCCTGTGCAAGACGCTGCAATCCTCAGGTTTTGCCGAGCGTTTCACTGCCAAGGGGCGCTTCGCCGATCTGATGAAGGGCATTCCCGTGAAACTCGTCACTCACCCGCAACCGGGATTGTCGGGAGCGGCGGCCGCATACTGTTTAGAACATCCGGAGGCCTGCTCATGAAGCCGATCGAAACCATCATGCGGACCGCGCCAGTCATTCCGGTGATCGTGATCGACGATGTGCGCCACACATCAAGGAGGCTTACCGGGTGCTGGCTGGCAAAGAACCCGCTACCTGCTACCTGCTGCCGGATGCGGACGCTCCGCGAGGGATGAAGTTTCTCTACAATCTCAATCGTTTCAGCGTTGCGACATCCCGCGCGAAACGCGTGACAATTCTGGTCGGCTCATCGCAAGTCTTTGAGGCCGAGTGCCGCACACCCCGGCAGATGCAGCTTGCCAATGCGTTTCGTAGGTATCGTAAAAGTGCGATCGCAAACTGAGCCTGTTTCTACATGAGCCATCAAGCAATGCCTTGAGCAATGGAACGAGACTAGCCGCTTTATTATTCACTCCTGTCGTGGCCAGCGTCGGAGGTTCACTAAGCGTCTGCTTTCAGGGAATTGCCGGGAGAGGGCTAATAACCGAAATTAGGGCGCATACCCGACATTCCGTCACGCTTCGGACCGGCGTTCATCAGTGTGCTGCAGCTTGGGAAGCTCGCCGTCAGGATCCGGAATCCGGCAAGAAGCCGAGTTCAGACGCTTTCTGCAACGCGCGAACTTCACTGTCAGCGATCCACCAGACCTTCTGCGAAGCGTCCCAGCGGGCGCCCAGCTCCTTCGCTTCATCCTTGCGGGCAAAGGGAACAGACAGTGCCACGCGTTCGGCGGCATTTCCAGCCTGCTCCTGCCGATGACCGTGGCGGCCCAGAGCCGCCTTGATTTCTGAGCTGTCCGGGTTCCGCTCAATCGCATGTGCTGCCCAGTCGGGCGGAGCAATCTGCCGCCAGGTCTTGTACGTCCCTGAAGCGGGAATACGGGCAAGCTCTTCCTTCAGCTTCCCGTCCAGCGAATAGATGTCCGCCAGGACCGGCGGGTTGCCGTAGTAGGGTGGACAACCCGACAATTCTCCTACCGCCACTACTTTCGCGCAGGTCGCGTCCCATGTTGTGCGTCGCAGCCAGAATCCAGCCTTCCCGTGAGCAACATACATCTGGAAGATATTCGGCTGATCGTCGGGAATTGCCATGATCAGCTGGCGATGCTGCCACTCTGGGCGAGTGCAGGGGGCGCAGCCTCGTTGCCATGATCTGCCCACTCGGCGGCATCGAGGACGCGGACCCTGTTACAGAACACATTGTGCAGATCGTTTAGGCGTACAGCGAGCCATTGGTGCTGCCGCGGCCAGTCCTCCTTCGCCTCCGGATCAACGTCGTCGAAGTAGACCGAGATCCGGCTGTCGCGCCTCTCCGGCAATTCTTCCCAGTCGAGCGGGTATCCGATCTCCTCCTCGATCGCAGCCTTCTGCTCCTGCAGCAGGTGGAAGTATGCCTTGGCCTTGTCGGTCGAGATATAGAGCTCGGCCCTGATCTGCCGCTTCGGTCTGATCATGACCGCGCCGATGTTGAATTCGCTCCGGCCCACCGGATAGGCCATCCATGATTGCGGCTGAGGCTTGCGATTGCCGGAGACCGGGCCTGCCTGCCTGTCGAGCTCGGTGTGCAGGCCGTCCCAGTAGTCGCGCTGGAGGAGGCGCAGGTCGGTCAGCTCGGACTCATCGATCGCGCGCGCGGCCTGATGGACCGAGCGGGACCAGTCATTGGGTTTCGAGACCATGTTGAACTTGGGTGCGGCAGGGGAGTCCCCAATGCGCCAGAGTTCAACCTCGAGCCCGAAGAAGCGGAAGGTCTCGTCTGTGATCCGGTTGAGCCAGTCGAGGGTCGAGCGGTGCTCTTCGGTGAACCGCGCGGCGATCCAGACGATCGTCACTGCATCAAGGCCCGAGGCATAGGTGAGAAGTTGACCCAGATGACTGTGATCGGTGCGCTCGAGCTGGTTCTCGATCAGCACCCAGTCACGTGAGCCTGGATCCTTGCACAGGATGTCGGCGCGGAAGGGCCCCACCGCCTTCTCCTGCGCCTCCAGTTCCAGATCCATCCCCAATGTCTCGCCGAGGATCGAAAGGTTTTCCTCGCGCGCAAGCCATGGCGTGAAGTCGGTGGCCTCGCTGAGCCAGATCTCGCGAAGGTCGACACGCGTGAGGCGTCCAAGTGATTTGCTGTCCATCGCACCTTCCTGACAAGGAACTGTTGAAATCAAGTTGCCGCCGGATGTGCCGCATCGAGGGGCGTCAGGCAAATACCGGGAGGAGTGGTACTGCAGACCTGTGGACGGCGCCGAAACAAATCAGGAACAAATCCTTGCCTTCCGGGACTCTCCATGCCGTTCCGGCAGCAGATGACCCAGCTCGGGTCCCGTCCAGGAGAGTACATGAAACCGCAAACCAGCAGCTTTGCCACCGACTTTGCAAAGGCGGGTCTTGATGCAGAAGCACTGGCCGAGGAGTTCGGCCAGTCCGTGCGGCAGATCAAGCGCTACATTGCAGGCGAGAGCAGGGTGCCTAAGCTGGTTGGCGAGAAGATGCGCGAAATTGCGCGGGTGAGGACGCCTGAATCATCGGAAAAGCCCGCGTTCCGCTTTATCGACCTGTTCGCCGGCATCGGAGGCATGCGGCTCGGGTTCGAGGCAATCGGCGGCAAGTGCATTTTCACGAGCGAGTGGGACCGCTGGTCGCGGAAGACCTACCTCCTGAACTTCCCCGATGGCGACGATCATGTGTTTGCAGGGGATATCCGTCCCTATGGCGAGAACCCCGCGCTGATCCCCCAGCATGATGTTCTGCTGGCGGGGTTCCCCTGCCAGCCATTCTCGCTGGCAGGCGTATCGAAGAAGAACTCGCTCGGCCGTGCGCACGGATTTGCCTGTGAGGAACAGGGCAACCTCTTCTTCGAGATTGCCCGCATTCTCGATCATCACCGCCCGGCAGCCTTCCTTCTGGAGAACGTGAAGAACCTCAAAGGCCATGACAAGGGACGCACATTCGAGGTCATCCGCACCACGCTCGAGAAGGATCTGGGTTATAAAATCCAGACCCGCATCATCAGCTCTGCACCATTCGTGCCGCAGAAGCGCCAGCGGATCTTCATCGTCGGCTTTCGCGAGGATGCAGGGTTCAGCTTCGACGATTTCGACCGGTTCGTTCCCCCCGAGGAGGAATGGCCAACGCTCGGGAGTACCCTCCAGTCGCACAACGAGGTGGACGCGAAGTACACGCTGACCCCGAAGCTGTGGAAGTATTTGCAGGACTACCGGAAGAAGCACGAGAAGGCGGGCAACGGGTTCGGGTTTACCGCCCACGGGCCGAACGACGTTGGCACGGCTTCAAACCGAACATGATGTCCTGCCGTTCCTCGGGCAGCACATCCCCGCAGGAGAGGCGCAATTTCACCCGATGCCTGACGAGATGGTCGATTTACTGGCGACCTCTCCGGACTTCGATCCGCCGGATAGAGGCACTCCGCCGGTTTGGTTACGGCTGTCGGGGGAGGGTGATCAGGCCGCCGAAATTATCGTTGCAAGACCGGCTGCCGATGGCGAGCTGTGGATCATCTCACCTGCGAAAAAGGAACCTCTACGAAGTCGGAAATAGAGCGTGTCCAAATTACAGATGGATGAGCCCGCCGCATCTTACTGCGTGATAAACTTGCCGCCTCGGCCGCAAAAAAGGCTCCCCGGAGACCAGAGACAAGCACCTGCTCTGCGGTTAATGAAGAAGGTACGTGTCACGGATCGCCTGAAACGATCACCACAGAGGACATGCGCTCCTACAAGGCAGCCATGACTGACCTCGGAAGTGCCGAGAAGCAGGAGGCCGGCCGCTGGGCCAACAACCGGGTGGAGAACTCACACCTGCCGTTCCGGCAACGGAAGCGGGCGATGCTGCGGTTCCGCCAGATGAAGGCACTACAGAAGTTCGCCTCAGTCCACGCCACGTGCACAGCTACTTCAACTCCTCTCCTGAGGTGAACCTCATGGCCTGGGCCATGCCGGGAAAGGGGAGAGCTGCGTCGATCGGAGACAAGTTGCGATTATACTGATGAGGTGGATGGCCCCTGTGTTGAACGACGGTGAGTCGTATTGTGGGCTGTTGTCGAAGCAGCTCGAGCAAGAGGACCATTCACCATGGAGATTACCACGATCGGCCTTGATCTGGCCAAGTCTGTTTTCCAGCTCCACGCTGTCGATGCACAAGGCGCCGTTGTCTGGCGCAAGAAGGTCCGGCGTTCGGCACTTTTCGACACGCTGGCGAAGGTTCCTCCCTGCCTGATCGGGATAGAGGCTTGCGCCACCTCGCATCATTGGGCGCGTGAGATCTTGGCCCTGGGGCACCAGGTGCGGCTCATGCCGCCAGCCTATGTGAAGGCATATCTCAGGCAACAGAAGAACGATGCTGCCGATGCCGAGGCGATCTGCGAAGGGGTACGCCGCCCGACCATGCGCTTTGTTCCCGTAAAAAGTGCAGAGCGACAGGCGGTGCTTGTCCTGCACCGTTTGCGCGAACTGCTGGTTCGCCAGCGCACCATGATCATCAATGCAATTCGCGCCCATTGTGCGAAGTTCGGATTGGTTGCAGCGCGAGGCTCAGCAATGGCATCGAATTGCCTCAGAGCGGAGGAATAATCATCCGAATCTCACCTCGGATGATGGCCTGCCTGCAAAGCTAGCTGACCGAGCAGGATCGACCCTACGGCGCCTGAACCGGGTACAAGTTGAGGCATGACGATACGCTGACGGGCACGACCGGGCAAATAGCCTTGATCGAGCATGTCTGCGGCGTTCCTAGTCGCGTCGATCAGACCAGGTGTCTGCATAACACCTCCGCCGAGTACGACAATCTCAACAGCTACTGTGGCAGCGAGGGTATGACAAAGTTGGCCGAGATACTCTGCTATCCAGCGGCGACCTGTGTGGTCAGGCGACAGGTCGGACAGCGACTTACCGTAGCGTGCAGCTATGGCTGAGCCAGATGCAAGGCCCTCCAGACAATCCCCGTGATAAGGGCACACGCCCGGAAAATCTTGATCACCTTCTGCGCGTCTTGGAAGAATGTGGCCCATTTCAGGATGACCCAGTCCCAGAACGGGCTTGTCATCAATGACCAGGCCGACCCCGATTCCGGTTCCAACGGTGATGTAGGCGAGCGATACCGCTCCGCGACCGGCGCCGAAACGAAATTCTGCTAGTGCAGCGCCATTGACATCCGTGTCGATGCCGACCGGAATGCTGAAGCGTCTTGCGAAGAAACCGCGCAGGTCGCAGCCGGTCCAGCCAGGTTTTGGCGTCTCGAGAATATGGCCCCACCGAGAGGATGATGGATCGAGATCAATTGGGCCGAAGCTGGCTATCCCCAGACTCTGCAACTGGTCGAACTGTTCGAACCATCCTGCAGCCTGCATCAGAGTGATCTGAGGATCGGCCGTCGTGATCGTCGTGCTCGCCAGTATTTCAGTAGGAGAAGTGCCGACCGATAGAACGAATTTGGTACCGCCCGCCTCGATACCGCCAATGAGCGGGGCGGAGAGGTTTGCGCAGGCAGGTTTTCCTGTATTCTGCGAAGCTGACGAAACCATGGTCTTCCAGACTGCGAGTGGAGGCATTCTGGTGAAGCAGCAAACCGGCGGATTGGCGACCGCTTCCCGGTGTGCGGCAAAACCATACTGCCAGATGGCATAATGATGGTTGATGCACTTCCTGCTGCCACGTGTCAGTCAGGCTGAATGGATGATATCAAGAGCGTCGACGAAATCCAGATTACCGGCGGAAAAGTTCGCGGCAGGTTGCGAGGCGGCATAGTCGAGTACCTTGGCGTGCCATACGCTGCCCCTCCTGAGCGCTTCGAGTTGCCGAACGCTCGCGAACCCTGGTCAGGTGTGCTGGACGCTGCGGATAGAGGTCCGGCAGCACCCCATCGTGTCAGGGAGTTCCCGCAGATCGACGTCGAACCCCTGATCGGCAAAGGGAGTGATGGCAGCGATGGTGACTATCTGCGGTTGAACGTCTGGGCACCCGAAGATGCGAAGGACGCGCCGGTCATGGTCTGGGTGCATGGCGGTGGTTTCGTTGTCGGCAGCAAGGATGCAACCATCAGCGACGGTGCGTCATTCGCTAAGTCGGGTGTTATCTGCGTTGCCATGAATTATCGGCTCGGCGTTGACGGCTTCCTTCCGGTGCCGGGTGCTCCGACCAATCTGGGCCTCCGCGACATCCTGTTCGCGCTGCAATGGGTGCAGGATAATATCGCTGCGTTCGGCGGTGATCCTGCGAATGTTACTGCTTTTGGTGAGAGTGCCGGAGCGATGGCTATCGCCGATCTGGTTACGTCCCCGCTTGCTGAGGGGCTGTTCGGCCGCGCCATAATCCAGAGTGGACATGGCGGGATGGTACGAGACATCAAGGTCGCACAAAGGTTGGTCAAGAAGCTTGCAAAGAAGCTCGGCATCAATCCCGATACCGCTGGCTTTCGCTCGGTTTCAGACAACGCATTGATGGACGCAATCGAAGCCGTTTCGAAGCCCAATGCCATCGATTTGCGCGACGAAGAAGGCTTTGAGCCGGTTTACGGGATCAGCCGCTTCATTCCGGTTTATGGCGACGACGTGCTGCCGAAAAAGCCTATCGATGCTCTGCGTGCGGGTGCCGGGTCCCGGATCGATGTGCTGATCGGCACGAACGCAGAGGAAATGAACCTCTACTTCGTGCCGACCGGTGTAAGGAACAAGCTACCTGGTTTGCTTGCATGGTGGCTGCTCTCACGCTCCCAACCGAAGGCGCGAAAGGCGCTCAAGGCCTATGGTCTGGGCCAACGGGGTTTAAAGCCGGGCGAGGCCTTCACACGCGCGACGACCGATCTCGTCTTCCGCTGGCCGGCACGGCAATATGCTACCGCTCATGGGGGGCGAAGCTGGCTTTACGAGATGGAGTGGCGTTCACCGGCGTGTGATGGCGAACTGGGGGCCTGCCATGGTGTAGAATTGCCATTCGTGTTCGACACACTCGATACTGTTACCGGTCCAAAGGGGCTTGCGGGCAGCAATCCGCCAAGCGATTTGGCCCGCCGCATACATGGCTTGTGGGTCGAATTCGCCAAGGACGGAACTTTGCCCTGGGGCCGATGGAATGACGACCGGCTGGCCTACCAACTTGCAGCGGGCAAAACCGTGGTGGAACCGCCCATGCCTGCCGCCCTCTTCCTTCCTGACTGAGGACCCGTCATGTATCTTGAGAAACTGCGGCTCGACGGTCGAGCAGCTTTCATAACGGGCGGCGCGCAGGGCATCGGCTTCGCCTGCGCAGAGGCGCTTTGCGAAGCAGGAGCGCGCGTAGTCATTGGCGACCGTGACGAGAAGGCACTTGCATCGGCTGTCGAACAGCTTGCCCAAAGCGGCGGTGATTGCCGCGGACAGGTTCTGGACGTGACTGATCCCGCGGCGGCTGCCGACGCCGCCGAAGCGATGCTGACAATGGAAGGCAGGATTGACATCCTCATCAACAATGCCGGCATCGCGCGCAGCGAAACCCCTGCAGAAGACGTGCCCGACGAACTCTGGCTGAATGTGCTGGACGTCAATCTCAACGGCACCTTCTGGTGCGCGCAGGCGTTCGGCCGATACATGCTGGCGGCGGGGAAGGGCAGCATCGTTAATATCGGATCGATGAGCGGCTTCATCGTTAATCGGCCGCAAGCGCAGAGCTATTACAACGCGTCCAAGGCGGCAGTTCACCAGCTTACCAGGAGTCTCGCTGCCGAGTGGGCGGACCGCGGCGTACGGGTGAACGCAGTGGCGCCCACCTACATAGCGACGCCGCTGAACGCCTTTGCGGATCGGGAAAGCGAAATGTACCGCCGCTGGATCGACGGCACCCCGCAAGCGCGGTTGGGCGAACCGGAGGAAGTCGCCTCGATTGCCTTGTTCCTAGCATCGGACATGGCATCTCTGATGACCGGCAGCATCGTTCTTGCCGACGGGGGCTATACCTGCTGGTAAGCCTTTCGGCACACTCTCTCTGACGCACGGCAAAGATTGGCGCCTTTAAGACAGGTGCTGTAGCTGTCATACAGGTTCGCATAACAAAAGTCCTAAATAAGGACGTTGGGAGAGCCTGATGAGATTGCCGTTCCGCCTTGAGCTTCTTGCCACCGTGGCCGCGTTCGCCTTTTTGCCAAATGCCGCGCAGGCGCAGACAACGTTGGAGGATGACCCTGTCAGCGCGACAGGCGAGACCACGGGTGATCCCGTCACCGCTGAAGACCTCAATGAAGGATTGATCGTCGTCACCGCTCGCAAGCGGGAAGAAACATTGCAGGACGTGCCGATTGCGGTGACCGCAATAGATGGCGACGTGCTCGCCGCCCGCGGCTTCAATTCCGTGCGCGAGGCTGCGGCATTGGCACCCGGGCTGAACATAAATAGCGATGGCGGCGGGCGAGCTTTTGTTGCGATCCGCGGAGTGGGTGTGACCCTGGTGCAATCGGTTCAGCCGGGGGTCGGCCTGTTCGTGGATGGTATTTACCGGCCAAACACAGCCTATCTCAACAATCCTCTACTCGATGTAGAGCGGATCGAAGTGCTGCGCGGACCGCAGGGCACGCTTTACGGCAAGAACACGCTGGGCGGCGCGATAAACGTCATCACCCGCCAGCCCGGCAATTACTTCGAAGGCCGGGCAAGCGCCAGCTATGCCGGTCCCGACGATCAGCTCGTGGTCGCCGGTTCGATCTCGGCGCCCATCATTGATGACCGGCTTGCAGTGCGAATAGCGGCATCGCACCAGGAGCAGGATGGTTTCATCCGCAACACCTTGCTCAATGCCGATGGCAATCCGTTGAATTCGAATTCGGTCAACGGAACCGTGCGGTTCACCCCTGCTCCGTTTACGCTGACAATCAATGGGTATTACGACGGCATAGACACGGTGAACACGCCCTATTCGCGTGTAGCCGGGCCAGACGATTATTCGCGCGAGATTGTGGTCAATTCGCTCAACCGGGTCGAATATCGCTACCGCGGGGTCAACGCCAAGCTCGAGATGCCGCTGGAGGGCATGAGAAGCAACCTGACCCTGATCGGCGCGATCGATGCGCGCGACAGCGCTACCGATGATGCCGATGCAGATTTTGGATCGGGCGATTTCGTCCGATCGACAGGTGGGGACGATCTGCGCACGAAGACAGCGGAACTGCGGCTGGACACGCAGTTTTCCGACACACTTTCGACGCTGTTCGGTTTGTTCTACAGCAGGGAAGAAGTAACCGCTCGGGATGTCTCGACGATCAAGGGAGCCTTCACCGGTCTGCCCTTCGACATTGTGCGCAGCTCCACCAACGAAACACGCGCCGATACGTATGCCGTGTTCGGCACCCTCTTCTGGGAGCCTTCGCCGGAATGGGAGGTGTCGCTGGGTCTTCGCTACGATCACGAGGATCGTACCGCCAATGGCAGCGTGATTACAGCTGTCGGACCATTGCCGCCTTCCGGTGGGCCGCTCCCGGAAGCAACTCTCGAGTCCGATCAGGTTCAGCCAAAACTGACGGTGACACGCAACTGGACGCCCGGTCTGATGACCTATGCCTCGATTGCGCGCGGATATCGCGGCGGCGGCTTCAATGCTCCCACAGCGCCCTTTCGGACCTATAATGGCGACAGCGCATGGACCTACGAGGTGGGCGGCAAATTCGCTTCCTTTGATGATCGCGCCAGTTTTGCCGCTGCTGTCTTCTACAATGATTATTCCGATTATATCGGCTTGAATTCCATCGCCCCTGCAGCGGGTGGCGGGCTGGTAACGGTGGACCTCAATTCTGGCGATGTCGAAAGCTACGGACTGGAACTGGAAGGCTTCCTTCGGCCTGTGCCCGCCTGGACGATTACGGGGGGGCTGACGCTGCTTCATGCAAGGCTGACCGACACGACGCCTTACACAGAGCTGACCGGCCGTACCCTGTCTTCGGACCGGCTCACTTTCCAGCCGGACTGGATGGCCAATCTGGCGACCGAATACACCTTTGATCTCGGCGGGGACAGCGAGTTCGTCCTCAGCGCCAATGTAACAGGCAAGGGCGAGCGCCTCGCCGGTACGCTGAACGAAACCACGCCAACGTTCCTCGACAGCTACTGGTTGGTCGGCGCGGCTGCAACCTACCGCCAGGGGCCGTTCGAAGTGGCGGCCTTCGTGCGAAACGCACTCCAGGAAGATTATTGGGAAAGCTACATCGAACAAACCACGCTGCTCCTGGCCGGCCTTCCTGCCTCCGACTTGGGGATTATGGGCGATGCCCGTCGCTACGGCGTCCGCGCCAGCATGAGGTTCTAAGATAATGTCGGACGCCGGACACACTCCCGCGAAGCGCCACATGCCGGACGGTTTTTCGGATCGATTGCGGGAGAGGTTCGGCGACCAGTTCGAGAGCGGAGATGCGGTTCTCGAACAGCACGGATCAAGCGAATCGCATTACCAGAACATGCTGCCGGATGCGGTGATTTACGCCGAACGCACGGAGGATGTGATCACTCTCGTCAACATGTGTTCCGATGCAAATGTGCCGATCATCCCGTTCGGCGCGGGGACATCCATCGAGGGCAATGCTGCAGCGGTCAGTGGGGGCATTTCGCTAAACATGACGCGGATGGATGCAATCGTCGCAGTCAATGCAGAGGATTTTGATTGCGTGGTACAGCCGGGTGTCAGGCGCGAGGAACTGAACCAGCACCTGCGGGATTCCGGGCTTTTCTTTCCCATAGATCCAGGTGCCAATGCGACGATCGGCGGGATGGCATCGACGCGTGCAAGCGGTACGAATGCCGTTCGCTATGGCACCATGAGAGACGCCGTCCTGAGCCTTCGTATCGTCACGCCCGAAGGCAAGGTAATCCGCACCGCAAGACGCGCCCGTAAATCGGCCGCTGGATACGACCTCACCCGGCTTTATGTCGGTTCGGAAGGTACGCTGGGGATCATCGTGGAGATCACCCTTCGCCTGCATCCGATTCCAGAAGCTATTTCGTCGGCGGTCTGCAGTTTCAAGTCGTTGGACGGCGCGGTCGACACTGTCGTTCAGGCGATCCAGTCGGGCGTTCCGCTAGCGCGCGTGGAGATCCTCGACGCCTTGCAGATGCGCGCGGTTAACCGCTGGTCGAAGCTGGACTATCCCGAAGCGCCGACCTTGTTCTTCGAATTCCACGGCAGCGAAGGCTCGGTCGCTGAGCAGGTTGAGATCGTCCGCATGGTCGCCGAAGGTAATGGCGGCGGAGAGTTCGCGTGGTCCAACCTGCCCGAGGAGCGCAGCAAGCTGTGGCGTGCCCGGCACGACGCGTATTATGCCGCAGTCAATCTGCGCGAAGGTGCGATCGGCTGGGCCACCGATGTGTGCGTGCCAATCAGCCGCCTGGCAGAATGTATTGCGGAAACGCATGAGGACCTGGAAGCGAGCACCATCCCTGCGACGATCCTGGGACATGTCGGGGACGGCAACTTTCACGTGGTCTTCTCCATCGATCCTGCGATCCCCGACGAACTGGAAGAGGTCGCCCGGATTAACGAGCGGCTGATCGCGCGGGCGCTGGCAATGGACGGAACCTGCACCGGCGAACACGGGATAGGATTGGGCAAGCAGGGATCGCTCGTTGCCGAACTCGGTGAGGCAGTGGAGCAGATGCGCATGATCAAGCGGGCATTCGACCCCCGCAACATACTAAACCCCGGAAAGATCTTCGCCCTATGACCGGCTCTGCGTCCGCAACGATCGCCGCGTCCGACAACGCTCCGGCGAAACAGCGTGCCTGGCCCATCCTTCTCCTGCTGGCGCTGGCCATGGCGACCGGCAACATCATGCTGGGCGTCTTCGCTGCCGTGCAGGAGCAGGCAAAAGCGGAACTCGGCTTCAGCGACGTTCAGATGAGCCTGCTGAACGGTCTTGCCGTCTCCATTCCGCTGGCAGCCCTGGCGATACCCGTCGGCCTGCTCGTCGACCGTTCGGTGCGCGTGCGCCTGTTGCTCTGGACCGCCATCGCATGGACGGCTGGCACGTTACTGACCGCTTTCGCGCAGAGCATGACCCTGCTGTTCGTGGCGCGAATGCTCGGGAGCTTGGGCGCTAATATTTCCACCACCATCGCCATCTCGCTGGCTGCGGACATATGCCTTCCGGAACGCCGAGGACGGTCGCTCTTGCTGCTGACGATCGGAAAATATGCCGGGGCCGGACTTGCTTTCGCGCTCGGCGGTTGGCTTCTTGGCTTATTCGTCGAGCGTGGTGGGCTGATTGGACTGGCGCCCTGGCGAAGTATTCATCTTGTGCTGGGGATCGCCAGTCTCTTTGTTGTGGCTGCGCTTGCCTTCCTTAAGGAACCGCCGCGGATGGAAACGCGAGTGGGGCCGAGTGCGCCCATAGGCGAGACCTTTCGTGAGCTCTTTAGCTACTGGCGCTTCTTGGTCCCGCTCTTCATTGGTCAGATCGGCGTCTTAATGGCCGATGCCGCCGCGACCATCTGGGCGGCCCCGGTTCTCGCACGAACCTATGGTGTCACTCCGCAGGAGTTTGCCGGATGGTTGGGAGGCGTCATATTCGGAGCCGGCATTCTGGGCGCCATCATTGGCGGAATTGCCGCCGATGCGGGGCATCGAACGGGCAAGCGCGGAGGGATCGTCATCGCAGCGATCGTCGGATCGATTATCGCTCTGCCGGCCGTTCTCTTCCCTCTGGCTGAGAGCGTCCCTCTGTTCGGCTTCGCGCTCTTCGTCCTGCTGCTAGGCGGAACCATCACAGGGCTGGTCACGGCTACCGCGCTCGCCGTGCTCCTTCCCAACGAATTGCGTGGCCTGTCGATCGGCACATTTCTCGCCGTGGGCGGTCTGGTCGCGTTCGGCCTCGCCCCCACGCTCGTGGCAATGGTGAGCGAATGGCTGGGCGGCGAAGACTATCTTGCGACCGCATTGGCGCTTGTTGGTGGTGTTGTGAGCGTACTCGGCTGCATCGGCTTCATCGTTGCCTATCGTACTGCTCCGGAACCTATAAGATAGGTATTGCTCGCTTATCAGGCAGGTGGTACCGGGAATCGTGGAGGGCTGTCTCATGAAAACCGCTGTTCGCGTATCGGAAGAAATGGTCAGTTTTGTCGGGGCCGGAGAGTTTCCACGCATATCGGACGGTGATCGGCCGTTGCGGGACGCCGTTGTTTTCGCCTTTCCTGGTGTCGGCCGCGATATCCCGTCACGGGTAGTCTATCGGGATCAAGCCATACTCGAGGATCTGCAGGATTGCCTTTTGGTGCTGGTAGTCGAGGCGAGGGCCTGCCAACGTATCTTCGCTCTTTCCTTGCGGGGATCGGCCATGTGGCACCTGCCCGCCGACGCACACAGGATTGCTCTGTCGATCATCGAGTGCGGCGGCCATGGCGAGGTGCTCAAGACGCTTCGCCTGGCTCGGAGCATCGAGCTTCTGTGCCAATTATGCGCCCATTTAGGCGCAGGAGAACTTGTCCCGTTTGAGGGCGAGACCCCTCTACCCGAATTGGACGTCGTACGCCTCGTGCAAGCCCGCCGGATAATAGACCAGCGTTGGCGGGAGAAGCTGACGATTCCTGCCCTGGCCCGCGAAGTCGGCATAAATCGCGACAAGCTTGTTCGCGGGTTCAGAGAATTGTACGGCACCACCATTGCCGATCTGCTCAGTACCCGCAGGCTGGAGGAAGCGCGCCTGATGCTCCTCTCCAGTGACATACCGGTGGCCAGCGTGGCCCATCGGTGCTCGTATCTAAGCAATGCCAGCTTTACCCGTGCATTCGCCCGGCGCTTCGGCCTTCCGCCGACGGCGTTGCGGCAACAGGGTGTTGAGGCATGAGCGATCCGGCTCCACGAGCGGGTAAAGGCGGGCTGGTGGCATCTGCTGCCGCCGCAGTGCGGGCCTATATCGGGGAAAACGGCCTCAAGGTAGGCGACAATTTGCCCAGCGAAGGCAGTTTCGCTGCGGAGGTCGGCGTCAGCCGCCCCGTGATGCGCGAGGCCTTTCATACCTTGTCTGCCCTCAAGGTTATAGATGTCGGAAATGGCCGAAGAGCGAGGGTGGGTGCCATTGACGGCTCTGTTATGGCTTCGTCCATCAGCCACGCTGTCAGCACTTCGCAGGTATCCTTGGCCGATGTCTGGGAAGTTCGGCGCACGCTTGAATTGCAGACTGCAGAGCTAGCTGCCACGCGAAGAAGCGAAGAGCAGGCGGATGCAATCCTCAAGGCTGCGCACGCATTGTCGATCAGCCGGGACGAACATTCGCGTACACGATCCGACACCGAGTTTCACCAGACGATCGCTCTCGCCAGTGGCAACCAGCTTTTCTATCAGATTGTACGGTCCTTTGAACAGATGATGGCGATTGCCATTCCCAAGGCATGGTTGGGACGCAAGACGGAAGCGGAGCAGAGTGAAACATTGGAGCTTCATCAGGCCGTCGCTCGCGCAATAGCGAACAAGGAACCCGTTTCAGCGCGAGAAGCAATGGATGCGCATTTCGCCCGCTCCATCGGCAATCTGTTCAAGCAGGATGCGGTTTAGCGCACAGGAAATGCTCCGTCGCCGTCTTTCAAATTCAGCAATCTCGATCTTCTTGCGGATGATTGTTGACATTCGCTGAAGCAACAAGGAGCCAACGCCTTGAAGTCCCTGCAGCGCGCCAACAACATCGAGGATCTTCGCATTCTCGCGAAACGCAGACTGCCAAGGCCAGTATTCGACTACATTGACGGAGGCGCCGACGACGAAATTTCGCTCACCCGGAACACGTCAGCCTTTGCCGATTATGAGCTGATGCCTGATGTGCTTAGGGATGTATCCTCCGTGAGAACACAGACGACGCTGTTCGGCGAGCAGGTTCGATGGCCGCTCATGCTGTCGCCCACCGGCTTGACCCGCATGTTTCATGCGGATGCTGAATTGGCGGTGGCCCGGGCGGCAGCGATGCAGGGTCTGCTATATACTCTCTCCACCATGGGAACGACGAGGCTGGAAGATTTAGCCGCGGCATTCGAAGGCCCGAAAGTTTTCCAAATTTATTGTTTTAAAGACCGCGGACTGACGACCGAATTTGTTTCCCGTTGCAAAGAGGCTGGGTTTCATGGCCTCGCGCTTACTGTTGACACTCCAGTCGCAGGCAACCGCGAGAGGGACCGGGTAAACGGTCTTTCACTCCCACCCAGATTGACGCTTAAATCGCTATTGAGCTTCGCACTTCGCGCTGGCTGGTCGCTGCCTGCCCTAACTGGCGCAAAGTTCGATCTCGCCAATGTCAGCCATCGGGTTGACGCTCTAGCCGCCGGGCCGATGAGCCTGTTCGACTACATAGGCGGGCAGTTCGATCGCTCGGTTACTTGGCGTGACGTAGAATGGCTCGCTTCGGAGTGGGGCGGGCCGCTGGCCGTTAAAGGCATAATCAAGCCCGAGGACGCCAAAAGGGCGATTGGGTCGGGAGCGACGGGCATCATCGTTTCCAACCACGGCGGACGTCAGCTCGACGGGGCACCTGCACCAATAAATCAGGTCGGTCTCGTTCGCGATGCGATTGGAGATGGTCCTGACGTCATCTGTGATGGTGGAATACGGCGAGGATCGGACGTAGTAAAAGCGCTGGCCCTCGGTGCAACAGCTTGCGCGATCGGTCGCCCTTATCTTTACGGATTGTCCGCGGGGGGCGAGGCAGGTGTGAGCCGTGCTTTGTCTATTCTTTTCGAAGAATTCGAACGAACGCTGATATTGGCCGGAGTGAATGACATTTCAGAGTTGAGCTACAGGCACATTCAACGCCTTCGAGACCTTTGACCTAGCCGCCACACGCTGCCACCCCAATAAAACTCAGTGACCACCTTCAATCCACAGAACCCCCGCTTCTCGGAGCCTCCCTGCTAGCGCTGCTTCGATTTCCAGCGACTCCCATCCCAGCATAGGATTTAGATGCTCCACGAGATGTGGCAGCAGCCTGACTCCGAAGCGCCGGACTGCTCTGCTGCCTTTGTACCCGGCCTTGTGTTGATCGAAGCGCAAATCGGGATCACGAGAGGTCTGCCCAACATACAAGCCCCACCTACCCGTGCCGGACGGGTCGTGCAGTAAGATCAGATAAACCGAATGGCCGGCGCGCCGCTGCCTCCTGGTGGTCGCGCAAAATGTTCTCGTCACCTTCTCTGCTGTCCTGATCCAGAGAGGGCTGCTCATTTCTGATGCACTCGGAGCGGTGCGAGAGTGTACAAGACGTCGAGAGGGCGTCCGCGTCTATCTGCCGGATACATCTGGAGGTCATGTGAGAGCAATTCGGTCATCTACAGAGGGACGATTTTCATGTGAGGAAAAGGCGAATGACCTGACGCGGAGGTCGGGTCGGACGCCTTGAAGTGCTATCCATGCAGCACCAGCTGCTCAGAACATTCGTTAACACCTCCTCACCTCGCATAAACAAGGTGCTGAACTGGGCCCGAGCGCCTCTGGCGTGATTGGCTCGTACTTCGGCGACGATAATCTCGTCGGGCAACGCTGGGCGAAGGTACGAAATCTGGTGCTTCAGCGCTACCCAGAGATATCTCAGGACCACCTCCTTAGGCGCTACGGTCCTCCAATATGCAACCACCGCATCCTGCACCCATTTCAGGTATGCGGCATGGCTTACATATCCCAAACAGTCGGTATCATCGGGCTGGATTTCAAAGGCGTAGGTATGATGCACTTGTTCGAACCATAGTTGAAGTGGGTTAGGATAGGAGTAGAATGAGCGTCTTCGCTCAAAAAAATAGCATAATCTGCTGTCCGTGACTGAATTTCATCTCAGCGTGCTAGATGATGGCCGGATCGCACCTGACGGACCCGTCTGAGCAAGCAGCCATGGAACGCAGCGTGATGAGGCGTTGAGACTTCCGAAGCCATCTACAAAGCTTCAGACCTCTCGAAACTGCAAACCGAGACGGTGGACCAAGACTTGGCGCATTTTACCAATCTTCACGATCTCTGTAGAGAGTCGCTGCGAGGTCTTTCGTCCAAACGGCGCAACTGAGCCGGATTCTCTATTTGGCACGCTTTTTGTAAGGCATGGTTCATCGGCGGAATGGACCGCCGATGCTAAGTTGAGGAAATTTCGACATGCAGCACATCAACACCATCAGCGGCCGTTTCGCCGCTGCTGCCGCCTCTCTTGCAGTGTCGGCGCTGGTTTTCGCAGCGGCCATCGTCCCTGCCAGCCCCACCCTGACCGGCATGCTTGCATAAGCGTCTTCAGCTCATGAGCAAAAACAGGAGGGGAGCAGCGATCCTTCGCAGTCAAAGGCGAGCCGCAACTACGATGCGCGTTGTTCTTGGACTGACGAATGCTGTCCTTGCCAAGTTTTTGGTGCAACACCCGACAAAGCGCGCGAAGGTGGTCTGGGCCGTGCACATGCGCTCGAACTCGCACGTCATGGCGCCAGGGTTGTGGTCAATGATCTGCAGTCTGCCGCGCTTGAACCGGTGGTCGACGAAATTCGATCGGTCGGCGGAGAAGCGATCGGCTGGGCAGGGTCTGTAACCGACGCGGAGACGGTCGACCGCATGGCGGCCGCTGCTGTGGACCGTTGGGGCCGGATTGATATCCTGATCAACAATGCCGGTATCCTGAGGGACAAGAGTTTCGCCAAAATGGAACTCGAAGATTTCCGCCTCGTCCTTGATGTTCATCTAATGGGCGCCGCGACTTGCACGAAAGCTGTGTGGGACAGGATGCGGGCGCAGAAATACGGAAGAATTGTCATGACGACCTCGTCCTCGGGGCTCTATGGCAACTTCGGGCAGGCCAATTACGGTGCGGCAAAGATGGCGCTTGTAGGACTCATGCAGACACTCGCTATTGAAGGCGAGAAGTACGGCATAAAGGTCAACTGCCTGGCACCAACTGCGGCAACGCAGATGACGGGGGGAGTGTTGTCCGAGGAGGCGCTGGCGTCTCTTGATCCGGCGCTCGTCAGTCCCGGCATCGTCCACCTCTGCAGCGAAGATGCGCCAACCCGAACCATTCTGTGTGCCGGTGCAGGGCATTTCGCCACAGCCAACGTGACTCTCACGAATGGCTACACCGTGGGCAGGGCAGATGACGCCGCACTAGAAGTCTCCGCTAATTGGGCAAAGGTCGCTGACCGAAAGAACGAGATCGTCCCCGCATATGGCTTTGTTCAAGGGGAGCGTGAACTCGCGAGCACCGGTATCCAGGTGGAGGACTTTACAGTGGTTCACGGTTGATGCTGCCCCTCTTTTAACAGTTCGCTGTTCTGCTGGCACAAAGAGCAACTATACCTTCCGAGGGCTCTCTCAGAGCCGATGCACCTGCCGGTAAAAGATGGGCGGGCAGGGCGGTGTTTTGGCCCGCAAGAAGAAAGCTGTCAGCTCATTCAGCTACTTCAACTCCTCTCATGAGGTGAACCTCGCGGCCTGTGCCACGCAGGAGAAGGGCAGAGCTGCGCCGATCAGAGACAAGTTGCGACTAGACAGAGAGCACCCGTCGGCTGATCGACATTTGCAGCTCGGTACCTTTTTGCAGCCCTTAGCGATGGAACCTGTTGGGACGGAGCCGGTTCAGTAAAGGATTCAGCAGCATACGGAGCATTGCAATGAACGCGGCCCAAGATCCCGAAGACCTCGACCTTGCCGCCAGGGCCGCTGTAACGATCGGCCGACCTGCAGATGCCCTGCGCCTTCTTTGGCTTGCGCCCGATACACTGCCGCGCATCATGTCCCACTTTGCAGATGTAGAACCGATCGACGAGCGCGTTGCGCAGTGGTCGATGGAAGCGCCTCTCGGGCGAACATTGCGCTGGCGCACACAGATCGAGGAGAAGGCGTCTGACCATTTGGCCTGGACCAGCTTGGATGGCGCGGATGTGCCGAACGCCGGCGCATTGCAGTTCGCTCCCGCTCCTGGCGACCGTGGCACCGAAGTGACGCTTGACGTTCGCTTCGACCCGCCGGGCGGCCTCATCGGCGAAGGCGTCGCCAAGCTGTTTCACGTCGTGCCGCGTGAGATGGTGCTGAAGGCGCTCTACAATTTTCGCGCGCTCGCGCTGACGGGTGAAATCCCGACCACCGAGCCCCAGCCCGCTGCTCGCAACGGCGGCATGGACAAGTAAAGGAGACAGGCGATGCGAGCGCTATGCTGGAACGGTGTCAACGATTTGCGGGTGGAGACGGTCGCCGACCCGAAAATCCTCAACCCCAAGGACGTGATCCTCAAGGTGGGGCTATCCACCACTTGCGGGTCTGACCTGCACCTGATCGACGGCCTCATTCCGACGATGCGCGAAGGCGATATTCTCGGGCATGAGTTCATGGGAGAGGTGGTCGAGGTCGGAGCCGAAGTTACCAAGGTCAAGCGCGGCGATCGTGTCGTGGTGCCGTCCTTTGTTTCCTGCGGAGAGTGCTTCCATTGTGCACAGGAGCAGTACTCCCTGTGCGACACGAGCCATCCGAAACCCGAGCTGGCCGAACCGATCCTCGGTTATCCCACTGCAGGAATCTATGGCTATTCCCATGCTTTCGGCGGGTACTCCGGCGCGCATGCGGAATATGTCCGCGTGCCCTTCGCCGATGTCGACTGCTTCATCGTGCCGGAGGATGTCTCCGACGAGACGGCCTTGTTCATTTCCGACGCCGCACCCACCGGCTACATGGGGGCCGATTTCTGCAACATCCAGCGGGGCGATATCATCGCGGTCTGGGGCTGCGGCGGCGTCGGGCTGATGGCGCAGCAGAGCGCCATGATCATGGGTGCCGAAGGCGTCATCGCGATCGACCGCTACCCTGAAAGGCTTGCCATGGCCGAAGCGCTTGGCGCGGTCGCGATAGACTACACCAAGGTCGATGTCGTCGAATTGCTCAAGGAGCTGACAGGTGGCCGTGGCCCCGACGCATGTATCGACGCGGTCGGAATGGAAGCCAGCGGGCAGGGAATGGAGCAGGCCTATGACCGCGTGAAGCAGGCCCTCTACCTCGAGACGGACCGCGGCTATGCGCTCCGCCAGGCGATGATGGCGTGCCGCAAGGGGGGTACTCTTTCGGTTCTCGGTGTCTACGGGCTAATGGACAAGTTTCCGATGGGCATGATCATCAACAAGGGTCTGACCCTGCGCTCGGCTCAGCAGCATGGGCAAGCCTATGTGCCGCGTCTCCTTGAGCATGCACAGCGCGGCGAGTTGACGCCCGCACCTTTAGCAACTCACCGTTTCTCGCTTGAGGACGGGCCCAAAGGCTACGACATGTTCAAGCACAAGACGGATGGCTGCCTTCGCGCGGTGTTCGCTCCGTGATCGCTGATCGTGCGACTGTGACGAACGCTGTTACATGAAATGCACCGGTAGCAGTCGCGGTTCGAGGGCGGCATGCCTCGCCCTCGCACGCCAGCAAGCCCGATCGCGCCACTCGCATCCAGCATTACCGCGACCTCTACGAGCGCCAGCTGAAGTACTGAAAGCCGTATATCAGTAGGTTTGGGATTGTAGCTGTTATCTGAAAGCAAAGCTGCCGGGGAACGGCTCGTCTGATTAGGTCAGAGACCCGCTGGCGGTAGCAGAGACCGTAAATACCAAACCAGACCAGCAGCTAACAGCCTTCACCCGGCGTTCTCATCGGAACGACGCATCAGCGGTTCTGGTCGTCCACAACGGCGCCGCTGCCGTACGCCGTGGTCACCATTTGGCGTAACCAGCGGCGATGCCCACCAGCATGGCAATCTGATTTGGTGCAAGCCATCCTGCCGATGGAAGCGGATGAAGTTCATGCAGGCAATCTACGGCCTGCCCGTTCTGCTCGCGAATTCCGAGACCATGCGGCCAATAGCAGGTGGTGACCTCTCCGTTTTCAGCTGCGTAGAAGTTTCCGGTGGCCCCGCTCAGGGTGATGGCCCCCTGGAAGCTGTCAAAAGGCTCCATCATAAAGTTCTGCATGCCCAAGCCGAGAATGCGCTGTGCAGCGTTCAGGGGCAGGGGGCGAGGCGCTGCAATTACGATGCGGCCGCGCTCGGCGCTGCTCGCCTGACCCAGAGCAAAGATCAAATTGTCGCGCTGCCATGTGACGAGAGCGGAAGCCTTGTCGACCGCTCCGATCAGGAACCGCCGATCACCGCCGGTCTCGTCAGCAAAGTGACAGGTGGCATGTGTTCGCCCGTCGGGTGGGTAGTGGCGATCGAGTAGCCTGCTCAGGGTGGCGAGGGCAGGCAGGGGATCGTCGGTTACATCCAGCCAGTCCATGAGACTGTAGATGAGCTCATCAGCATCGTACTCGCCGCCGCCTGCAAGCATCTCTTCAAGCCTGCTCCTGCGTATCCAGCATCCTTTTTCCGGTATCCCGTGGGCCTGCCATGTGCCGGGCTTCATCCTGAGCTCCATGAACTCGGCCATCTGACTTCCTGCGCGAAGCTTCATGTCAGACTCAGCTGATTGCCAGGGATAGCCTGAGGACGTTCAAGCGGGGGCACTGCTCGTCCTTGTTTCAGACGGGTGGGCAATGCTCTCCTCAGCGTCGGAATACTTGCCTACAACCCAGATGAAGCTCTGGATGTCGATCCGGTCGACTGGAGCGAGAGGGGATGTCTGCCGCTCGGTCTCCGCCGCAAGGTCGAGCAGGGAGCAATACACCTCTGTATCCAGTTCTGCCCGGTACTCCTCTGCAAAGGAATGTCCTACGCGAACTGCAAAATCCTGCGTCACTGCAGGCTTCAGAAACATGTTCGTTTGTGGAGCCCACAGGAAGGAAAGATAAGTAGCGATGGGCCAGGAAACTCGGCCGGTTCGCGGCTCCACTGCGCGCATGCGGGCGAGCCCCTGTTCGTACTACCTGCCGCTATCAAGGCTGCGGCGCTCACCAGTTCAGGACCAGCACTGCTTCCCAGCATCTCGCGCTTGTGCTGCTGCTCATGCTGATGCGCGAGCAGGTTGGTACTGCTGACCACCTTCTTCAGCGAGGCCGCCTGTTCAGATGTAGGCTCGCTGGCTTCCTCCAGCGGAAGCAGTGAGGTCAGGAGCTCGCTTGCAGCAACCTTGTATGCGCGTTCTCGCTCGATGTACTCAGGATCTGCAAATCCGCGCGGATTGAACGAGCGAAATCGCGCGATCGCACCGTCGAACCCGAAGTAATCGGGATGGAGGCGACCGGCTTCTGAACGCAGCCGGTGGCGCAGGTGCTCAAAATCACTGTCCTCGATCACTTCGCCGCGGCGACCGCCGCGCAGGACGAAGCCGCGGAAGAGTGAGCCGTCAGTGACGATGCGTAGCTTTGCATCTCCCATTGTCTCATCAGGAAGCGACTTCAGCGGCATCAGAGCACGCCCTCCTTTTCGGCAAGCCGCGCCGCGCTGATGACCTCGCTCATAGCCTCGGCCCAGGCAGCCGCGTGCTCCGGCAGTAGAGCATCGATCCTCGGCGCCGATGAGCCGTTGGTGGAGAGATAAATGGTTCCGGTGTCGGTTTCGACGATGCTCCCGCCGGTAAGACTTCGCAGAGCCTCATTGTATCGCATTGCGATTTCTCTTGGCGCGGTCCAGCTCAGGGTGTCTGTCCAGAACTTGCCCGTTTTCGTAATGTACCCGAAGTTCGTCGGCCGCTCACTGAAGGGCAGGTCGACCTTGAGATTGAGGCTGGCAAGATATTCCGGCGCTATGCCAAGCGGCTCAATCCGCTGCAGGAAGTCCTGCACGGCTTTGGGCATGCTCGTGTCGTACTTCCCCAGCGCCTCCATGAACATCTCTTCGGTGAGCGAGGTCGGCTTGGCCTCGCTCTTCGCAGATGCCGCTTCGATGAGAGGGGGCGCGGCACCTTCAAATCTGAGGATCCCGCGCTCGATCATCACAGTCTGGGCGAGGGTGCCCGGAACGGCAAGTATGTCGCCGCTTAGCGGGTTGCGCCAGGTGGCAAGCTCGACAAGCGCAAAGGTGAAGTGCGCTCCGGCATGGCTCTGAAGGAGTTCGGCAAGCGCTTCTGCTTCCCGGCGAATACCATCGCCAAGAACCAGCACCAGCATTCTGCCGCGCGACAAATTGCGCGAGACTGCATCAACAAAGGCGCTCTCATCGAGCGCGTCAATGTGTTGCGCTACAATTGCATACAGCGTGGTTCCGGAAACGACCATTCCCTTCAGCACTGCCGCCTCGAAGCCCTCATAGCCAAGCTTCATCAGGGCGGAAACGTAGTCGAGCGCCTGCGCCACCACTTCACGCCTGGCCTGCGTGTTGCGCCAGAGCTTGGTCTCGACGAGCACGATTTCTCCGGTCGGGGTGACGTATAAGTTGTCGATGGAGCCGTGAGCACAGGGGACTTCACGCGCAACCGGCAGGGGGTCGCCGAACCCCGGCTCGATCTGCCCGACTGGAAGCAGCTGAGGATGATCGAAGATGAGACTCTGCAGCCAATCTTCATCATGCACTCCTGCGCCGAGGCGGATGCGCTCCAGCCTCTGACAAGGTCCAGCGGCAGGGATGAGAATGGGGAGTCCGGTAGCCTTTTTCATGGCGCCCAACTTCCTTCTAAGCCGGACCAAGTCCAGTGAAATGTGACTCATAAGCATCTGAACTGCAGTCTGCTGCAGATCTCCACTGTGACTCATCGTCCGTTGTTCGTTCCGCCTCATCGGCTGATCAGTATGGCCGATGGACGTGCGCAAGAGAGTAGGGACCAACCTGCGCCGGCTGCGCAGCGAGACGGGTCTGAGCCAGGAGCGCTTTGCGCTCGAGCATGGGTTCGACCGCACCTACATCAGTGGCATCGAACGCGGCGCACGTAATCCGACCATCCAGGTCGTTCAGCGGATTGCAGAGGCACTCGAGATTGACGTTATGGAGCTGTTTGCCAGGCCCGCTGAATAGCTGTGCAACTGCTGGGCTCGTTTGTGGTGCACCTAGAGGCCGTCGGGCCAATCAGGAGCGGCGGTCTCGAAATCGGTGCTCGTAAGCGCCATTTTGCTTCTTCACCCGGAAGGCGGGAGTTGAATCGGGAGCGGACGGTCAGGTCTGCCGCTATGGGCGCGCTTAGCTGCCGTTCCGCAAATGATCTTCCTTCAGAATTTTGCTCAACCATCGGCTTTGGTAAGAGCAATGGCTATTAAGCGCTGAGTCTAATCCGGACTTACCTCCCCACTGCTCAGTTTCCAACCAGGTGCGTTCGCTTTGACGGGCCCTATTCGAGTCACCACTGGGATCGAACGATAGATCGATTAGGGTCCGGACCCATAAACAGGATTCACAGCGGCATTGGGATGTGATTCATGAGCCTCCAGTGAGGAGGCATGTGGATGGCAAATTTCTTCTGGTTCTCGGAT
>NZ_JAAFZT010000025.1 GCF_013336795.1 Alteripontixanthobacter muriae
GGTTGTCCTGATATGTTGGCGACCAAAACCGCAAAAGCCGGTGAAAACCGTCTGCGCCGCTCCGGTGAGAGGGCATATATGGACCACCCAAGATTCGGTCAACCAACAATTTTAAAAAAATTTGCGTCGGGCTGGAAAGATGCTCGCTGGCGGTTGCAACCGCCGCAGGTGTGCTCACCGAGGCTCAAACTCGGCGCAGCCCCGTCCTCCGCTCTCTACCAGACGGCGTGCCGGGTTAAGCAGGTCCGCCTCCGCTTCCGTCATGTAACCTCGGGTCAGCGGCAGGACGCGGCGATCCCGGCAGTACTGGATCTGGTAGTTGCACATCCCGCCATTTTCGAAGCTCGACGTGGCTCCCGCAAGATAGAAGGTCCACATGCGGAAGAATCGTTCATCATGTAGCGCGACGATCTGATCGCGGTGCTTCAGGCAATTCGCATACCAGGCACGGATCGTCTTCGCATAATGCAGGCGCAGCATCTCGGTGTCGCTCGCGATCAGCCTGAATTTCTCACTGGCGGCCACCGTTTCGGAAAGCGCCGGAATATAGCCGCCCGGGAAGATGTACTTCCGCGTGAATGCGTCGGTCGTGCCTGGCGTCCCGATCCGCCCGATCGTGTGCAGCAACATCACCCCGTCATCTACCAGGAGATTGGCGCAGCTCTTGAAGAAGGTTTCGAACTGCGGGCGACCCACATGTTCGAACATACCGACCGAAACAATCCGGTCGTAGCGCTTCTCCCGCTTCGGCAGTTCGCGATAGTCGATCAGTTCGAACGAAACGCGGTTGGATACACCGGCCTCTCTAGCCCGATCTTCCGCCAGTGCGAGCTGTTCCTGCGAGAGCGTGATGCCGGTTACCCGCACATCGAAATTGCTGGCGAGAAAAATGGCCATCCCGCCCCAGCCGCATCCGATATCCAGAACCGTATCGCCTTCGCGCAGAAACAGCTTGGCTGCGATATGCGCGAGTTTCGCCTCCTGTGCTTGCGCCAGGGTTTCAACACCCTCGGTCCAGTAGGCGCAACTATACTGCATGTGTTCGGTATCGAGCATCAATCGGTACAGATCGTTTCCGATATCGTAATGGTGCGAGACATTCCGCCTCGATCCCACCGCATCGTTGATGGCCTCGCGGGCGAAGCCGATCCGATTGCGAATCCGCCGCAGCAGGCTCGGACCGCCGATGGTCCCGCCACGGTCCCACGGCGCGTTGGACCGCAGCAATTCGACAAGTTCCATGATCCCGCCCCGCTGCAGGGTGAGGCGGCCGTCCATGTACGCTTCTGCAGCGCCCAGCCGCGGATCGAGAACAATGTCACGAGCCACCCTGCTGTCGGCGAAGGTGAGCGCCACATCAGGAAAGCCCGGCGCCGGATCACCGAAAAGCTGCTGCGTTCCGTCGGCAAAGGTAACCTGCAACGTACCCTGCTTCACGATCGACGAAAAATAGCGGCTGACCAGCGTTTTGCTCATCTTGTTTCGGACCTCACGACAAATCCTTCAGCGTGCCGGATCGCTCCTGAAGGAGCCTACGAATGATTTTCGTCGGAACTGTTATCCGCCGGGCACCTGGCGGGCAAGTTGCGGGGCTTGGACAGCTTCGGTATTTGCTGCGCCCGCGAGGAGCGACTTTCAAGCTGTGACATACGCCCGGCAGAAAACTTCGACCGCGCTTTCGATACGCTCGCGATCGCGGACTTCATCGCGGGGCATGCCGAAGCGCCGTTCGAGGTCGCCCATTCCCTTGCACATGGCGGCAAATTGTTCAGCCGCCAGATCGGTATCGTCGATCGACACCTCGCCGGCAGCTTTCATGACATCCAGAAGCTCCTTGAACGATTGCTTCATCCGGTGCGGACCAGCAGCGAGGAAGGCGCGACCTATCGCCGGTTCACGCTCGGTCTCGGCCGCGATCCGCCTCTCGAACTGAACCATTTCAGGGCGCGAGAGGAAGGCGGACATCGCCGCCCCAATCGCAAGCAAACGGTCGCGAATGCTTGCGCCTCCCTCCAGTTCGAGCGTGAAATGATCCCGGAGCCGCCCGCATTCCGCCTCGACCGCTGCCGTGAACAGGCCGTGTTTGTCACCGAACTGATTGTAAATCGTGACCTTGGATACGCCCGCTTCGGCGGCAACCTGCTCGATCGATGTTGCCGCGAAGCCGTGATCGAAGAAACTGCGCACCGCTGCGTCCAGGATTGCCTCCTGTTTTGCAAGGTCGACCGGGCGGCCCTGGCGTGGGGTTGACAAAATGAACGACTCCGTTCAGTTAAACGCTACCGTTCAGTAATGGCGGCTGCCGGCGCAAACGGCAAGTCCTGCCGGTAAGGGAAAGGTCTTCGGCTTCTATGCTCTGGATTGCCATCCGCATGCTGACCGGCGACAAGCAGAAGTTCTACGGCCTTGTGTTCGGAATCGCATTTTCGACCCTGCTCATCACCCAGCAGCTGACGATCTTCGTCAATCTGATCGAACGGGGCGCAAGCGGCGTGTATAATGTGCCGAGCGCGGATGTGTGGGTGATGGACGAGGTCAGCCGCACCACTGATGTGAATTTCCCGATGCCTTCAACCGCGCTTGACAAGGTGCGCGCCGTACCCGGAGTGGAATGGGCGGTGCCTCACCTGCGCGCCGGGGCAAGCGTCCGGACATCGAATGGCGATCTGGAAGGCGTCAGCGTAATCGGGGTGGACGATGCCACGCTGATCGGCCTGCCAAGGCGCATGGCGCAAGGCAGTACCGACGTCCTGTCCACGCCCGACAGCGTCATCATCGACGATGTCGGCACAACGCGCATGTTCGAGAATGGGCAAAGCCCCATCGGAGAGCGCCTGGAACTGAACGACCAGCGTGCCGTCATCCGCGGTGTTGCCGACGCGGTCCCGAGCTTCACCAGTCAGGTGACGCTCTACACCAAATACAGCCGGGCGTTGAACTACGTGCCCGGCACGCGCAATCGCATGAGCTTCGTTCTGGCTGGAGCCTCCGACGGCATCGCACCCGAAGCACTGACACAGGCGATAGAGGAGCAGACCGGCCTGCGGGCCCGCACCCGTGACCAGTTCGCGCAGGACGGTGTCGATTTCATCATCCAGAACACCGGGATACCTCTCAATTTCGGCATCACGGTTCTGCTCGGCTTCATCGTCGGTGTGGCGATCGTCGGACTGACTTTCAGCCTGTTCATCCGCGACAATGTGAAGCAGTTCGGCGCGCTGAAAGCGATTGGCGTCACCAACAGGAAAATCCGCGGCATGGTCGCCTCCCAGGCGGGGCTGGTCGGTCTCATCGGCTATGGCCTGGGCGTAATCGGAACCGTGTTGTTCATTTGGGGCTTTTCCAGCAATCCCACCTTCAAGGGTTTCTACATTCCCTGGCAAGTGCCGCTGATCAGCCTGGCCGCCGTGGCTCTGATCCTGCTCTTTACCGGCTGGCTGGCCTTGCGCAACGTGCTCAAGACCGAACCGGCGGCGGTGTTCCGATGACCGCTGACCCGCACCCTGCACCCTCGCAGAACGATGCCGCGATCGCGACGCGGGGCGTTACCCGTGACTTCAAGGCCGGGCAGCGGAATATCACGGTGCTGCACGGCATCGATCTCGACATCCGGGCGGGCGAACTGACCTATCTCGTCGGGGAGAGCGGATCGGGCAAGACGACGCTCATCTCGATCATGTGCGGTATTCTCTGGCCGACCGAGGGGAAGGTCGAGGTCTTCGGCACCGACATCTACGCGCTGTCCGACACCGAACTGGTGGAATTCCGGCTGCAGAACATCGGCTTCATTTTCCAGCAGTACAATCTCATTCCCTCCATCGACGCTGCCAGCAACGCCGCCGTACCGCTGATCGCACAAGGCATGCCGAGGCTGGAAGCAAGGGAGCGGGCGATCGCGATGATGGAAAAGCTCAACATTGGCGACCAGATCGACAAGCTGCCTAGCCAGCTTTCCGGCGGTCAACAGCAGCGTGTGGCGATCGCCCGCGCGCTGGTGCACGAACCGCGCTTGGTAGTTTGCGACGAGCCGACTGCGGCTCTCGATGCCGGTTCCGGTCGCAGGGTCATGGATCTGCTGCGGCAGGTGGCAGTCGCCGAAGACCGCGCCTGCATCATCGTCACGCACGACAACCGCGTCTTCGATCTCGCCGACCGTATTCTCGTGCTGGAAGACGGCGAAATTACTCATGACGGCACCGAAATGCCGGAGGATCACTGATGGCCTTGCTTCCAGAGAATTTCAGTTTCGCCCGCAAGGGTCTGCCGCTCGTAGCCATCGCTGGCCTCGTCATCGCGGCCCTGTTCATATGGTCCGGCCTGCCCGATCGGCAATTGGAAGAACCGGAGCGCGACCCCCCGCGAGCGACCGGCGCGCTCGCCAATTCGGCACGCGTCGCGGGTGCCGGGGTGGTGGAACCATCGAGCGAAACCATTTCGGTAGGCACCGCGCTCGCGGGGCTCGTAACCGATCTGCGCGTCCAGCCCGGCGATTTCGTCACCAGGGGCCAGCCCCTGTTCGTCGTCGATACCCGCGCCATACGCAGCCGGGTGGAAGAAAGTGGCGCTGCGGTCGGCGAGGCGCGTGCCGCGATACAGGAAGCGCAGGCCGCCATTGCCGAAGCCCGCTCTGCCGAAAGCACCGCCGGGCGACAACTCGCGCTCTACCGCGAAGTGGACGACCCTGCCGCGGTCAGCCGCGCCGAAGTCATCCGCGCAGAAGGAGAAGCCAGCGCCGCACGGCAGAGGCGCGAACTTGCCCAGGCACGCCTGTCGGCAGCCCAGGCGCGCCTGCGCAGCGCCGAAGCGCAGGTCGGCAGCGCACGGACCGAACTCGGCCGAGCCACTGTTCGCGCGCCGATCTCGGGCGAGATCCTGGCGGTCAATATCCGTCCCGGCGAATATCTTTCGACCTCGGCAGGCGGCAATTCGCAAAGCTTCATCGAAATGGGCGAGACACGCCCCCTTCACATCCGGATCGATGTGGACGAGGAACAGGCCCCGCGCGTCGCCTTGGGCGAGCCGGCGATCGTTTCCCCGCGAGGCGCGGCGGAGCGGCAGGTAAAGGCCAGCTTCGTTCGCGCAGAGCCGCAGATCGTGCCGAAGCGGTCGCTGACCAACAGCGCGGCGGAGCGGGTGGACGTTCGCGTGCTGCAGCTGATCTATCAACTGCCGGACAGTGACGGAACTTTCCGTGTGGGCCAGCAGGTCGACGCTTTCATTCCTGCGAAAGATGGCAAAACTCCGCAGGCGAGCCGCGCCGAGGCGGCACGATGAAGCAGCGTGCCATTGCCCTTGCGGCAACGCTTGCACTGGGTGCCTGCGTCGCCGGACCACCAGCTGACATAGCTACTCCGCCGCCTGCCCTTCCGGCGAGCTTCGCCTTCGCTCCTGACGAAGCCACCGGAACCGCTCTCGCTGCTCTGCTTCCGGTCAGCGATCCTGCCTATGTGCGTCTCGGCGAACTTGCACTGTCGAATGCGCCGACGCTGGCGCAAGCGGCCGCGCGGATAGAGATCGCAAGGGCAAGAGCGGCGCGAACAGGAGCCGAAAGGCTGCCGGTCGTCGGGGCAGATGCAACCGTGACCGCCACCCGGACCAACCCGGACCAGTTCGGCACCGGTTTCCCGCCCGGCATCTCCATCGACACCGAGCGCCTGCGCTATGGCGCCAATGTGAGTGCAAGCTGGGACCCTGACCTGTTCGGCCGTTTGCGAAACCTTGAAGAAGCGAGCCGCGCCCGGCTCGACGCTGCCAGTTTCGAGGCGGCAGCGATACGCAATGCCTTGCTTGCGGAGATCGCATCCTCCGTCATCGACTGGCGCACCATCGCCGCCCGTAACGAAGCTCTGGAGGAAGACCTTGCCGCAAGCGAAGAGCTGGCCCGCCTCGCTGGCGTGCGCGAACGCGCCGGCATCGCGCCGGGGTTTGACCGGGTGCGAGCCGAAAGCGCCGCGGAAGCGAGCCGCAGCCGGATCGCCGCGCTCGCAAGCGAGCGCGCTCGCATCGCCGGGAGGCTCGTGACGCTGACCGGCGTGCCTGCCCAGCATATCCTCGACATGCTGAATCAATCTGCCTCCTTTTCCGCTCTTCCGCCACCTCCGGCGGCCCTGCCGAGCGACCTGCTCTCCAACCGTCCCGATGTGCTTGTCGCTGCCGCCATCCTCCGCGCGGAAGACGCCGAACTCGCGGCCACTGCGGCACGGCGGTTTCCGCAGTTCACCTTGTCTGCGGCGCTGGGCTTGCTGACTTTCGATCTGGGCGGCCTGTTCGACGAGGATGCTGTAATCGGGTCCGCCGGAGGCAGCCTGCTCGCACCCCTGCTGGATTTCGGCCGGATAGAGGCTGAGATCGACGGCGCAGAGGCGGAGAAGCGGCTGGCCTTCGCGCAATACCGCGACACTGTGTTCACCGCGCTTGGCGATGCCGAGACCGGCTACGGCCTTGTCGCTGCCGCGGACCGAGAACTGGCCGCGGCCGCAAACGAGGCCGAAAGCCTGAAGCGAGCAGCGCGTCTGGCCGACACGCGCTACCGTGCCGGGCTGGCCGACTTCCTGACCGTTCTCGAAGCGCGCCGCGCCATCAGCGGCAGCGGCGAGCGCGCTGCCGCAGCGCTCGGGCGGGCACTGCGGGCACGTGTCCTGCTTTGGCGGTCGCTCGGCGGCGACCCTGTTCTGAACGATGCCGTTTACCCGGCTGCCGCTGCGATCATTCCTGAACCGTGATCGGGATGCGCTGCTCCAGCGGAACCTGATATTCGTTCGTCCGGTTCTGCGTCATCTGCTGAAACCACTGCTGACCTTCGAATGCTCCGCCGGCCTTGAGAAGTGTTTCGGCAAGATCGAGCACGGCTTCATTGGCGAGCCGGAGTGAGCCGTGAGAAGATGCCTTGCCAAGCGAATTCAGATCATCCGTTCCATGCACCGTGTTGGGCATGCGGTAGACCAGCCGGGCGCGGCCCATCGGATTGTCCGCCGATCCCGGAGCCTGTTGCTCCGCATCTTCGGCCCATTCCTCGTCCTTCGGCGGGTTCCATTCGGGGTTGATGTCGACGCGGTGGAATTCCCACGATCCCGTGGGCGTCGGCCATTCTTCCGTTCCGACGGCCACATCGTGCTCGGCCCTCAGCCGGTCACCCTGGAACAGCCGCAACTTGCGGTCGCTGAGGTCCACCTCGACCCGCAGATCCTGCATTTCCCTGCTCGATTGCTCACGGGCCTGCGCACGTTGCTGCTCGGTGCCGGACGTCAGAGCAAGCTGGCGCGCGCGGTCTGCGGATTCCGCGTTGAACCCTTCCCCGGGTTCGGGTTCTGCCATCTGCACCTGTGCGGGCTGCTGCGGCGCTGCCGCTGCATTGTCCTGCGGGGTGTTCGGGTCTTCGGAATTGACGCTGATGTCGCACGCCGCGAGGGCGAAAACCATGCAGCCAGCCAAGAGTTGACAGGAAAAATTCATTTGCGCGATCCTTCTACAAGCCGCTTCAACGTGGACGCCCAGGTTTGGTTTCGCGGCCGAAGGTGAAGGAGAGGAATTTATCGCACGAACGGTGAAGCGTACCCTTTATGCGGGCTGCAGGTGATGACCCTTTTCACGAGAGCTTGCATCAGCGGACGCCGAGCATGCCGCTTCGGCCCTGCCAGCATCAATTATAGCGCGCTTCTACCTTCGCGCCTTGCTGGCCGGCAGCGACAGTGTCGGTGCTGCAGCGGAGATCCTCGAGGTAATCGTCGATAACCTCGGCATGTTTGGGCGACAGCATCAGATGGAGGCTCGGCGGCTCCGTGGTGATCGATGTGAACCACCCCTTGCGGAACATCTCACCATAAATGGCGAAATTGTCGTGTTGCGGATGGCGGAAGGCGATAAGTCCAAGCAGCGGGTTGCCGAGCACTTCATAGCCCAGCTTGCGCAATCCCACCTCGGCCCGCTCGCGTGTCTCGCAAACCAGATCCTGCTTCTCGCGGTAACCGTCCACTCCCAGAACCTGCATCACCGCCCATGCGGCCGAGATCGCCCCGCCCGGCCGGGTTCCGGCAAGGGTCGGCGTGCTCATGGGAGCCCCGCTCCATTCACGATTGGCGAATGGCATGTGCTGGTACAATTCCTTGGAACGGAACAGGACGGTGGAGGCGCCCTTGGCCGCGTAGCCATATTTGTGAAGGTCGGCGCTGATCGAACGTACCGCCGGCACTTCGAAATCGAACGGTGGTACGGGAACGCCGTTCATGCGTGCAAAAGGTGCGAAATATCCGCCGACGCAGGCATCCGTGTGCAGCCAGATGTCCCGTGATGCTGCAACTTCGCCCAGCGCCTCAATCGGATCGATGATGCCGTGCGGGAAATTGGGAGCGGAACCCACCATCATCATCGTTCGGGCATCGCAAGCATCCCCCATCGCGGCAGGATCGGCTTCATAGCTGCCATCCCGCCTCAGCGGAATGCGGCGCACCTCTATGTCCATCAGATGGGCGGCCTTGTCGAAAGCGGGATGAGCTGACTGCGGGATCACGATATTGGCCGGTGCGGAGAGACCCTTTCCGGCGCGTGCGAAGTCACGAGCCGCCTTCATCGCCATGGTGATGCTGTCCGTGCCGCCTGACGTCATCGCCCCGGCAGCACCGGCAGGCCCATGCAGGATCGACAGGGCCATCTGTATGACCTCCTGCTCCATCTGCGCAAGGGAGGGAAACGCCAGCGGCCCGAGGCCGTTCTCCGACATGTAGAGAGCATATGCATCGCGCTGGACCTCTGCCAGTTCGGGGCCGGCATTGAAGATATAAACCGCCGTCTTGCCGTCGCGCCATTTGGCATCGCCCTCACCTCTGGCGATCAGCGTATCCCGGACTTCGTCCCAAGTTTTTCCGGCTTTCGGCAAGTCCATTCACGCTCTCCCACAATCGGATTGGCCTAGGGCGCCCGACCTCGACACCCGCCGGCTCCACGCTGACGCGGTCAGCCAAGCGTGGCCATGTCGATGACGAAGCGATATTTCACATCGCTTGCTTCCATACGGTCATACGCTTCGTTGATCGTGTCCATGCGAATGGTCTCGATTTCCGGCACGATGCCGTGCCTGGCACAGAAATCGAGCATCTCCTGCGTTTCGGCGAGCCCACCGATCCCGCTGCCGGTCAGGATCTTGCGGCCCAGCAGGATGCCTGAGTGCAATTCGGGCATCTTGTCGATCATGCCGACGATCACCTGCACTCCGTCGATCTTCAGCAGGTGGAGATACGGTGCGACATCATGCCGCACGGGAATGGTGTTGAGCACCATGTCGAACCGGCCGGCCGCGCTGCGCATCGCGTCCTTGTCGGTGGTGATCAGGAAATCCTGTGCGCCGAGCGCCTTCGCATCGGCGCGCTTGTCCTCGCTGCGGCTGAGAACGGTGACGTGCGCGCCCATGGCCGCTGCCAGTTTTACGCCCATATGCCCGAGACCGCCAAGGCCAGCCACGGCCACCTTGCTGCCCTCGCCGATATTCCACTGACGCAGGGGCGAATAGGTAGTGATTCCGGCGCACAACAAGGGGGCAGCCATGTCGGACGATAATGCCTCGGGCACTTTCAGGACAAAATCCTCGCGGCAGACGATGCGGTCGGAATAGCCTCCGAAGGTAATCGATTCGTCCTGCCTGTCCTTGCCATTATAGGTGCCGGTCATGCCGTTCTTGCAATATTGCTCCAGCCCCGCTTCGCAATGGTCGCATTCCATGCAGGCGTCGACCATGCACCCGATCGCCACGCGGTCGCCGATTTTGTGCAGGTTTGCCTCGTCCCCGACAGCACTGACGGTGCCGACGATTTCATGCCCCGGAACCGCCGGATAGATCGTGCGTCCCCAGTCGTTTCGCGCCGTGTGCAGATCCGAATGGCAGATCCCGCAATGCGTGATGTCGATCAGCACGTCGTTCGGCCGCAAGCCGCGCCGATTGAAGCTGAAGGGCGCCATTCCGCTGTCGGGCGACGTGGCGGCATAGCCTTTTGCGGAATATTCGTTGGTCGGACCTGCCATGCGCTGCTTCCTTTCGGCTTCGGATCGTATCGCTCCGGCAGCATAGTGCCGGATGGCTGCCGCATGTCCTAGCGTATTTCCCCGCAGTCAGTTCAATCAGGACAACCGGCTTCGGAAAAGATCTGGTCTCAGGCCGGACCGCAGAAGCTCGCCAATACCGCACGATGGTCGGAACTGTTGTCGGGCAGGATCTCGAACGACGTGACCTGCAACCCGCCCTTCACCATGATTTGGTCGAGAGGCCAGCCGAGCAGCAGCAGATCGGCGGGGAAAGTCGCGAAAGTGCCTCGCCCGATGCGGGGGTCTCGCCAGTCCCCCGCCTCGCGGAACTCGGTCGTCGTGCGCGACCAGGGCACATCGTTGAAATCACCCATGACGAATGCGTGCGGCAGTCGGTCAGGCGTTTGTGTGCCGGCGTTGACGATGTTCTCGTCCCGCATTTCCGTATTCCATTCCGGCAGGGGCGGTTTGGGGTGAAGGCCGATGAATTCTATGGGCGCAGAGCCTTCGGGCTGGACCGTGGCATAAAGCGTCGGCGTGTCGCGATAGGTATTCTCGACGACATTCGATTTCAGCACCGGCAGGCGCGTCGCGAACGCCAATCCGAATGCCTCGGGCTGCGGATGAGTCTGCACATGGCCGTAATTTGCAAGCACCGGCTGCAGGGCATTGATCCAGGCCTGATCGGTCTCCATCAGGAAGAGCAGATCGGGATCGTAGCGCTGCACCTGATCGATGACCGCGCCATAATCCTTGTTCTTGACCTTCACATTCACCGACATGGCCGAGAAGCACCTTGCTTCGCCAACCGCCTGCGGCGCTTCGGCAAGGGCGATCTGCGTCGGGGCCAGGGCCGAATAGGGCCACAGGCGCCAGACGTTCAGCCCGATCGTCAGGGCGAGAACCGCTACGGTCGCCCAGCGCCAGCGAGAGCCGACGAACAGGGCCACGATCAGAAGGAGCGCGGCGAGATAGGTCAGCGGTTCGCGGACAAGATCTATGGTTCTGATGAACCAGGCGTCACTCGGGATCAGCGAGATCAGTACTACTGCCAGCAACAGGGCTGCAATCACGAATAGTGCGGCGGCAAACTTTCTGATTTTGTCCTCCTGTAGCCCGCTGAACAGGTGTTCGGAATTTCCATGCTATCCGAAAAGTGGCGAATATACAAAAAGGCCCTCGCGTGGTTCGCAAGGGCCTCTTCATGACGCCGCACTGAGTGCTGGCGTCGGAATGCTACGAATGGATTACTCCATCTCGTCCGCGACTTCGTTGATCGCGTCGGCGCGGTTGTCGCCGATGTCGTCAATCTGCTCTGCTCGCGCGTTGAGCGCATCTTCCTGCACATCGGTCGGCATTTCGTCGGCGCGCTCTTCAAGAGCGGCAGCGCGGTCGTCGCCCAGATCTTCTACTGCATCGGCGCGCTCTTCAAGCGCATCGCCGGTTTCCTCGACTGCCGTGTCTTCTCCGCAAGCCGCAAGCGCAAAGGCCGGGATCGCGGCCAGCATGATGATCTTCCTCATGGATATCCTCCTGTTTCGATTACACTCCCGTCGAGGAGCCTGGCAAATCAATAAATGAATGAGCCGTGAGTTCCAGATATCAGCAAATCCCGCCGTATGCACCTCTGGCGTAATCAGAAAAAATCATGGCAGCGAAACCAGTTTCGAGCTGAAAGGGCTCCCCATAGTCAGGAGAGAAAAGGCTCCTGCTGGCCAGGGTACCGAAAACATTGATCAAAATAGCAGGCTTCGCGCATTTTTTCCCATCCGGGAAAGCTCATATTGCGGCGCGTGCGCGTGATCAGGCCCCCGACCTCGTGCGCTTTAAGCATCCGGTCGACGTGAACCGCAGTTAGGTCAAGGACATCGGCCAGTTCCTCCTGCGTCATCGGCAATTCATAGCCGTGCTCCTGAGTGAGGCCGATTGCATCCATTCGCGATCCCAATTCGCGAAACACGTGCGCCATCCGCTCACGAGCCTTGCGCCGCTCCGGAAAATTCGGCCCGGCGGACAAGGTCGGAAATGCGCCTATCGTCGTACACAGCCAAGTTCCGGCACCTTCACGGAACGCTTGGTTTCGCCTGCGGTCTGTTCCATATGATTTCGCGACACATCGGTGTGTGCCGGTGACAGGGATCAGGGGCCAGTCATGAAGAGAAGTTGTCTGATCGCCGTTCTTGCGGGCATTCTGTCCGCATCCCTCCCCGCAACCGGCAAAGGGCAGTCGTCCGATGCGGAAACCGCGCTGCCTGATGCAATTGCAGAGCCAGAGCTGCCCGCTCCGCTGGAATCCCTGCTCGGAGCCAATGAGCGGCGTTTCCGGCCGGCAATCCGGCGCATCATCGAAGAACGCGATGCCAATCAGGCGATCAAGGAAATTGACGCTCTGATGCTTTCGCTGAACGTGAATTCTCCGATGCAGCTGTTTCTGCAGACGTATAAAGCGCAGCGGGTCGTCGAAAGCGGGCGAGTAGAAGAAGGAGAGGCTGCCTTTCAGGCTCTGATGGACGAATATCCGGAACTTCTTGTCATCAAGCTGAGTGCTATCCACAGCTTGGGCTATACGACAGCGGCGGATACTGCGGCCCGGCTGTGGATCGAAACGTCAGCGCGCCATCCTGAAGACGCACGGGCGGTCGGGGGCTATACGCTAGGCGCCGTGGCCGGAAATCTTGAAGCAAGGTCGCAGATCGACCTGCGCGATGCCCTGTTCCTCACTCTCGACAACATTGGCTATGATCCGGGAACAGCCAGTCTCAGGAACCAGATGCAAGTCGCGCTGTTCACCAACGCTGCTGCCGACACCGGACGAGAAGACCAGGCGCGTGAGGCTCTCGCGAAGATCACGGATCCGGAACAGCTCATCAACATTGCCGCTCAGCGCAGATTTCAGGCTTACTGGAGCGAGATCGACACCGGCCCGGCATCGATCGAGGGCGATACCGAAGCTCTGCTCGATGCAATGAAGAACGATTTCATCGCTGCCGGCAACGGTACGGCAGCGGGAGCCTTCCTGTCGCATGCAGTTACTTTCACCGAGCCTGAGGCCGCTGCAAACGCTTATACACCTGTTCTTGATCGGATCATGGAGCAGGGAGAACGGTCTGCTTACAGCATGTATGATGCAATGTTCTGGGTCGCTCCCCTGGCCAGAGCATGGGGAGCAAGCGGATCGCCTGAACGTGCACATTCCCTTTACGAGGCGGCGCTGAGAAGTTTCGGCGACAGCAGAGGAGTCAACCGACTGAACGTCAGCGCAAATTACGCCGTGCATCTGCTGGAAAATGACCGCCCAAGGGAAGCTCTCGAATATATCGAACCGGCGATCGCCGACCTCGAGGCGTCCGACAGTGCGCTGACAGCACTACCTCCGATGCATGCGGTGCGGCTTCGGGCCTATCATCAGCTCGGCCAGTCCGAACAGGCTGCCGCATCCCGCCAGAATCTCGAGGCGAACAAGTCGGCGCTGCTTAATATCTACGTCGATACGATGCTGGCGATCGGCGAGGAGGCCGCAGCCAAGGACGCGCTCCTGACCGAACTTCGCTCTGCCGATCCGATCGACGCGATCTCCTACCTGCAACTTCCGCTGAACCGGCTTGTGCAGCCTGCCCGCGTTGAAGCTGAAAGTGCAAAAGAGCGAATGCGTCACGATCCCGAAATCGCGCGCGCACTGCAGGAAGTAGGGCGCATTGTAGATGTCTCGCCCGTCAGCGTATCGGGCTTCGACCATGCCGGCGTTGCCCGAGAATTCCTGAACAGGATGAATTGACGCCGGTAATCCGGACACGAAAATTGTTCGGCCTTAATCTCCGGCGACGAAACTACGCCAACCGTCCGGCACCGGTGCGCCGTTTCGCTCGGCAGCTGCAATGGCCATCGCCATCAGGGACCGGGCCTGCGCAGGAGCGGTATGCCTCTGCAGGATCGCCAGATTGGCCATGCTGCGTGCATCGTCTGGGTCACGTTCGACGATGTCCACCAGCCTGACCTGCGCGAGATCATTGCGCCCATCCGACAATGCCAGAGCGACCAGTGCCCTCCTTGCTCTCAGATCGTCCTGGCGGGGCATGGCACCGCTTTGCAGCATCAGCAGAAGCGCCTGTTCACGCCCGTCAGCATCGCGCGACGTGGTGGAGGCAGGCTCCATCCTGTCTGCGATGGAATATAGCAGCTCGGCAGCGGCAAGGCGCGTCGCGGGGATGCCGCCTTCATCACTCGCAATCGCCAGCAGCAGGTTTTTCGCCGTTCCCTCGTCTCCACCAGTCAAGGCGTCCTGCGCTTCAACGAGCAGGCAGGCGTCGCGGTTCGATATGGCGGGGTTGTCCGAGATGCAGGTCTCTGTACGGCGGATGCGGAACTTGCCCGATGCCTGATCCATCCCGCTGCCGGGAGTAAGCCCGCGTGTTCCGGTGGATGTCGCAACAACGCCGTCGTTGAAGGTGGCCCGTCGCGGGATGCGTGAACCGACGACGACTTCGCGACTTTCCGCCGCAGCACCGGTCACGACGATCATAGGCGAAGGATCTTCGCTCGCGGCCTCCGCATCGGGCGCAAGCGGCTCATCAGACATGATTGACAGGCCTTCAGATCCGACCGCAGGCTTCTTCTCCTGCTCAAGGTCCTGGGCGTTTGCACTGGACAGGGACACCGCCAGGATCGCCAATGTGTAAAGGGCAGTCAACAGCATCTTCGATCTCCTGCCTTGCTGGAATCCAATTCCATTGCGCCGAGACTGTAAGCATCAATAACACGGATCTCATGAAAGGGCATTATCTGACCCGAAGCCAGTGAATCAGATGATGCGAAGAAGGGCTACCTGCGGAAACTCGGGAGCGATATCGATGAAGAACGGTAGAGGGCGGCTTAAGCTTCAGTCCACGGCGACGAGATTGTCGTCTGAATTCCTGTCTATGTAGTAGTTGTAAGGATCGACTCCCGCGAATGCAGGCTTCTCACGGGATGTAAGAATTACCTGCTGTTCACCTGTCCGTAGCGTTCTTCGTCTGATACCGATCACATCTGATTTGGCGAAGGCTTCGTCGCCAGGCCGCTGTTTGAACAGGCCGATTTCAATGGCCTCGGCCAGGGGCGCGGCTGCTTCCGTGCCCTTGCCATCGGCGTAAAACTTCTGCGCTGTTATATTCACAATCGTAGTCCAGTTGCCGTTACTGTTGCGCGATGTGGTCGCCTCGGAAGCTTTCAGATCGTAGATCGTGATCCGCTCGAACAGATCGGTGATCAGCGCCTGCTGCGCAGGCGTGCGCGCTTCCTTCCGGAACTCGGCGATCAGATCGGTCGAGCGGTGATAGGGCGCTCCCTTGAAGCGGTAGCGGTCGAGGAAGCGAGCCAGGGCACGGTTGACCGAAGCCTCGCCCAGCCGCTCCTGCAGCAGATACATGACGAGCGAGCCTTTGCGGTAATGGATATACCCTTGGTCTTCCACGCGCACGAGCGGTAGCTCTTCGACCACCTCGCCCTTGCGCTGCCCAAGGTAGCTGTCGAGTTCATATTTGAGGAACCGGCGGATCTGGTCGGGACCATACAGCTTCTTCATCACCATCAGCGCGGAATATTGGGCCAATGTTTCCGAGGTCAGGGTACCTCCCTGCATATTTCCGCCAACCACCTGATGCGCCCAGTATTGATGGCCTAGTTCATGCGCGGTGACGTATGAGACGTAATCGATGGTTTCAGGGTCACGAACATCAGCGGCAAAGCCGATGCTTTCGGAATAAGGCATCGTGCCCGCGAAGGCCTGGGCGAAGCTGCTGTAGCCGGGAAATTCGATTATGCGTGCATAATCGAACTGGTAGGGTCCGAAGTTGTCGCGATAATAATCGAGCGATGCTTCCATGGCATCAAGCATCTTTGGCGCATTCCAGGCATGATCGGGATCGTGATAGACCGTGAGGCGAACTCCCTCGTGTTCCCGTTCCGCCAAGGCGTAATCTGCTGATTGAACCGAGAAGAAATTGTGAATTGGCGCCGGGCTGACGAATGTCGCCGTGCGGCGTCCGTTGCGGGTCACTTCCGACACCCTGTTGCCCGGCGCGATGGGCACCTGATCAGCCGCGGTGCTGAGGGTGATGCGCGAGTTCACCCAGTCGGTGCCGATATAATTGCGTTGCTGTGCCGTGCGGTCTTCCAGTCTGGCCGGCCTGAGTTCGTCCGGCAGACCCTGGCGGCGGCGCTGCGTCCGGTCGCTTAACAGCGATCTGCGATCCATGCCGACGATGGGCGCGAAGGTGAAATTGTTAACGAAGCTGCCGTTCTGCACCAGATCCGTATCCGGTGCGCCGTTTTGAAACCCTTGCCGCCAAGTGGTCGATTGAAAATCGAGTTGAGCGGTTTCGCCAGGCATCAGCGGCTTGTCGAAAGTGTAAATGCGATATTGGTGCGTCTTGTCATGAGAGGTGAGATCAGCGCCAGAGAGAGCCATGCGCTCAAAGTCGACAGTGACATCCCCCTGCCGCAGGTGAACCTGCCGGATGGGGCTGTTCGTCTCGTTCCGTAAATCGTAGCGCCCCTTGACTTCCATCCGCCGCTCTTCCGGAAAAAGGTCGATGTCGAGCGCGACATCCGTAACGACGGGCCGCGGAAGGGATTCGTACTTAAGGAATCGTCGCTCGTATTCTGCCGTCTGCCGCTCCACCTCATCGGCGGTGCGGTACATGTTCAGGCTGTTGATGTTGCGGTTGATCACCAGCCCGCTCCCCATCATGCCCGCGATTGCCAGCACGGCGACGCTGGCACTCACCACTGTGAGCCGGTTGCTCATTCCGGCCAGACGTGGACGCAAGGCAACAACCGTTCCACGCGGCCAGATCAGGTGAGCAATAAGCAGCAGCAGAACACCGAAGCAAAGCCAGTACAGCCGCGCCCACCTCGCCCCGATCCAGAAATGCCCGGCCCCGTTCATGTCGCTGAGCGGCTCGGCCGGACCTGCGGCATAGAGGTAGAGCATGTTCGTGAAGCCCATATTCGTTAGGAATATGCGGCTGACGAACCATACCAGCATCAGACCCCAACCAATGTATTTGTTGGGGCTGACCACCTGCATGAACACGGCGAGTATCGCGATCAGCAGAAGATCGATGCTTTGCGGAAACACATACCAGGCGAGATAGCTGCCGATCGCGAGCTGTTCGGCTCCTGTCATCAGCTGGTAAACGACGCCGGCGAGCATGCCTGCCCCGGCAAGCACAAGAAGCACGGCATAGATAGCGGCGAGCTTTGGCAGAAAGATGACCCAACCCGGCGTGGCCGTGCTGTCAACGATTTCGTTTATCCGCGTGTCGCGTTCGCGCCAGACCAGCTCGCCGCCATAGAAAACAGCGATGATGATGGTGAACAGGCCCATGCCATTGATCACGGCGGTAACCACATTGGCAGTGAGCGGATAGGAAGGTGTTCCGTAAAGCGTTTCGGAAAACCACAGCGTGGTGGTGGTGAACAGCAGAGCGAGCAGAAGCAGCACGATCAGACCCGGGCTCTTCACCACCTGAAGAATCTCGATCTTCAGGCGCAGTAACAGTTGCGCCCTGATCACCTGCGGACCACGTGTCGGCTCGATTGCCCTGCCGCCAATTGCCGGAACAACGGCATCTGCCTTGCCCTGCGCGTGATCGGGCGCGTGATCGGGCGCGCGATCAGCTCGCGCCAATTTGCGCAACCGGCGCCGAGAGGGGGCGCGCTCGGTCATGCTGAAGGTGCGCCAGGTTGCTGCGAAGAAGAGCCCGCTCAGCGCCAGGACGAACAGGCGATTGAACAGCAGAAGCCCGCCAAGTGGAAGCAGGCGATTGTTCATTTCCGCAGCGGTCCAGTAGCGTGTGGCTTCCCCGATCGCGCCCACCGCCATGGGTTCGAAGCGGGCGACCATCTCCTGATATTGCGGCAAATCGGCGAAGGTCCCGACGACGAGCAGGTAGCCCATCACGAAGACCAGCACACCGATATATGCTGCGAGCATGGAGCGGGTCATCGTCGCCAGCATGAACAGGAACGCTGACGACAAGAGAATATTCGGCAACGCGATGACGAGGAACGGCCAGAGGTAAGCCGCCATGCCGCCCGCCCCCAGGTTTTCGGGATCGACCCACGGCATGCTCGCACCGATGCCCATGCCGAGCGGGACCGCGACATAGCCCAGCAGTGCAATCAGGAAGCTGCCCAAAAAGCGTCCACAAAGAAACTGGCCTCTGGTCGTCGCGGTCGCCCGAAGTATCGGCGCGAAGCCCGTGCTATCATCGCGCACCACGGCATTGGCGACGAAGGAGGTGATGACGAACAGGTAGAAAAGCGAGAGCAGCGCCACCGCGTTGGCAATCGCATATGGCGAATTCTCATGAACCGATCCGGGTGTTCCGATGCTCACGTTTTCGCTGGCTGTCAGGCCGAAACCGAGCAGGAAAAATATGGCGGCCGAAACCCAGAACACAGGGTTCTTCAGCTGGTAGCGAAGTTCGAAGGCGGCGATGCGAGCGAACATCGTCTTCCTCAGGCCGCGGCGGGCATTGCAGGGCGGCGTGCATTCGCCAGGGTGGCGAAATAGACATCCTCCAGACCAGCCTGGACCGGTTCGAAACCGGCGGGATGCTCGTCGCTCAGCACGTGCACGATGATGCGACCGGCGTAGAAACGATGCGAGATTACCACGTGCGACGCCTTGAAGCGTTCAAGCTCGTCATGATTGATCGTTTTCTGCCATACCCGTCCATGTGTCGATCCGATCAGATCGCGCGGCACGCCTTCCAGCTGGACCCGGCCATTCGCGAGAACGGCCATTCGCGGACAAAGGTCGGCGACATCGTCCACGATATGCGTCGACAGGATCACGACCACGTTCTCGCCGATCCCGGCCAGGAGGTTGAGAAAGCGATTGCGCTCCTCCGGATCGAGGCCGGCGGTCGGCTCGTCGACGATAATCAGTTCCGGATTGCCGATCAGTGCCTGGGCGATGCCGAACCGCTGACGCATGCCGCCCGAGAATCCGGCAACGGCCTTACTGCGAACCGCCCATAGATTGGTTTCATCAAGCAGGGTCTCGACGACAGCCTTTCGCTCGCCCTTGCAGGTGATGCCCTTCAGCACGGCCATGTGATCCAGCATCTGATATGCGGAAACGCGCGGGTAAACGCCGAAATCCTGCGGCAGATAACCAAGCTTTTCACGCAGCAGGCTGGACCGGGCAAGTACATCGAGTTCGCCGAACCTGATGCTGCCCGAAGTCGGCGCCTGCAGGGTTGCGATAGTGCGCATCATGGTAGACTTGCCTGCGCCATTTGGCCCGAGCAGGCCGAACATGCCCTTGGGTATCGACAAGCTCACATCATCGAGCGCTTGCGTTCCATTCGGATAGACGTGGCTCACGCCGACCAGTTCGAGCATTTGATCATCCCCCCTACGATCTCTGCTTATGCAAAGATGGGCTGATCTTGAACAGGCCGCTAGTCGACAGGAATGCGGCACTCGTCGAACGGCTTGCGTCGCCCTTCAGGCTTTCTGAGCCGGACTGATGGCTTGCAAATTCGAAAACCGTAGGGACCGGAAGGGCGCAAGTTGATCAAAACCCTTTGCATAGAGGAGAACTTGCGACAGGTCGGACTACCGGATGAGCAATCGGGATTTGGACCAGATTTGCATCAGCGGATCGGGATCAGGCGGACAGGAAGCGATTGTACGTCCGGCAGCGGGCGCACATCATTCATGTCGTGGTGCATCACCATGACGGAGCAGCCATCGATGCGCTGATCGACCGCCTTGATCAAATATGATTTAGGAGCACCATCTTCGCGCTCCAGCCTGCGTAGCCCTCGCTCCTGGCGGACATTATGGATTCGATCGCGACAAGCGTTCGCCTCCGTTTCAGGGGCAACCGATGTGCCGGAAGGGTGGTCTGCTGCCGGGCTGCTGGTGGGCGGCATTGGATACCCCGCGATCCATTCAGGAGCATTTGCCGAACCCGCCCCTTTCGCAGCGGCCAAGCTGGCGACCAGCATGCACGGAATGATCAGAGCGAACCGCATGGACTGTCTCCTCATTCAAGAACCTGCAATCCGTCAGGCAGTTCCGAAGACGAAAATCCGTAAACCCCTAGAAATTGCCCCGCACCGAAAATGACAGGATCGGCCCGATCAACCGGTCCCGGTCTTCGATGTACAGCACCGGCGACTCTCCACGCAGACCCGAATAGACGCTGCGGAAGCGGCGTGAGCGGGCATTGAAGATGTTGCCCGCCTGCGCGCGAACGGTGAGGCCGAAGACATCCTTGTGCTCCACGAAAACGGATGCGAATGTCGGGCCTTCCCATATCCGGTCGACGGAGTTGCTGCGGTAGCGCGGCTGGTTGTGCGAATAGTTCGCTTCGGCACCCCATGCCCAGTCGGTGTCCGGGATGTCGTGCCGCAGGCTAGCTTCTATTTGCGTGTCGGTGAAGCCGCTCCACTGGCGCAGTTCGCCGGTGAAGGGATCGCGCAATTCCGACTTCTGAAAGACGAAGCCGGTTTCCAGCCGCATGCCCCTGATCCCGGCAGGATCGAGATTGATCGTGTTGTTCCAGACGACTGCCGCGGCCCAGGATTTGTCGATATTGCCTACCGCCTCGCCGCTTCCGACCGGAATGATGTCGACGAAATCCTCGACATCCCGATAGATCAACCGCAGCTGCGTGGAGCCCCAGGCGCCGAATTTCTTGTTTGCCTCACCCTCGAAGCTCCAGTCCTGCTGCGGCCGCAGATCGCTGTTCCCCGCATTTTCGTTATCATCGTTGAGGAAGGCGCGTGCCAGGAAGTCGTAGAAGGACAGTTGCAGCACCCGCCGGCGCAGCTTGAGAGCCACGTCGAGATCGCTGCTGGGCTGCCATGCCAGCGATAGCGAACCTTTGGGCCGCAGGAACGCGCGTGTCAGTCCGTCGGACCCGCTCTGCGTGATTGTCGATTTCTCCGCGCCTGCTACCACTTGCAGCGAAAGTGTGGAGCCGAGTTTGCGGCCATAGCTAACCAGGCCTTCATAGCGATCCTCGCTCACCCCGCCGGTTCCACCCGGAAAGGGCAAGGGCACGAATTCGCCGGCAGGATCGAGGGTGAACAGCCCCGCGACATTGTCGAGCGTATTATAGGCGGCCTCGCCCGAGATTTGCCAGTCGCCGCCCAGCATCTTCCAGCTATATTCCCCGCGACCGATCGTCTCGGCAAGATCGCCGGTCTGCGTGAAGCGGTCGCCGATCGCGGGCGATCCGTCGGCAAAAGCGACCACAACCTCCTGCAGATAGGGTTCGTGGCTGAAGCGGCGCAATCCGATCGTCTTCAGCCTGCCGGGACCGAGGGCGAATTCATAATCGGCTCCAAGCTCGTAATTCCACGTATCGTTCTTTTCGCGGACCGTGCGGAACTGGTCGGGCAAGCCGGGCACGAGGCGGTCGCCATCCTCGCTGTAGCGGCTGTATATCCGCTGATAATGGCCACTAAGATTGCCGATGCTGGTGCCCGGCCCGTCCCAGGCCAATTTGCCCGACAGCTTCGGTGAATCGTAAGCAGAGGTCCAGACATCGTCGCGTGTTTCGATGATCGTGCCGAGGCCATCGTAGAGCAGCGTTCCGCCGCCGGCTGCGCTCCGCCCGGCATCGTCATTGTTGAGGCCGATTTCATACTCCACGTCCCCGCTGCTTCCGCTCACCGAGACATCGCCGCGGGTCAGCAGGGGGTCGGCGTAATGCGCGCGGACCTGCGGCCGCCATGAGAACTGGCCGATAAGCTGGTCAGCCTCGTACACGATATTTGCGACCTGGCCGGACAGGCCCGGAAGATCGAGCGATGCGCCGTCGAGGATCTCGATCCGAGTGACGTTGCCTGCCGGAATCCGGGTCAGCAGAGTGGCGAGATCATCGCTCTTGGTCGAGGGGCGCTGGCCGTTAAACAGCACATTGCCCGATGCCTGTCCCAGGCCGCGCAACTGTTCGCTGTTGCGAATGGAGAAGCCCGGCACCTGGGCGAGCATATCCAGCGCGTTGCGGGGTGCATAGCGGGCAAAATCCGCAGGCGTGTAGACCTGCCCGACCAGCGGCGACGCGGGGACGCCGACTACCTGCGGATCCGGCAGCGGTGCATTGCCCGTTTCGGGTTCATCCTGCGCAGAGGCGGGGCTTGCGCCTGCCAGTGCCAGCAACGCGATGCCGTGCAATTTCTTCATTGTCCCTGTCCCCGTACAGCTCTGTTCATGTTTCGCGCATATTCCGGCGTCACCCCTACCGCTTTCATCGCGATCGCCTGCTGTACGCTCGGGCGATACCCAGCCTCCACGAGGCCCCGCACGAAGGTACCATCGACCCCGATGGCGCGGCAGGCCACTGCATCCTCGATGGTCAGCCAGGGCAGCCCTGCCCGTTTCAACTCTCCGAGATATTCGGGCGAAAGATCCAGCGCCGCGGCAGCAATCACTTCGTCCGCATTGCGCAGCGCGATGCCTGCACGCGCCAGTCCATCGACCAGTGCTTCATCCGCATCGACAAGAGCCATGGCGAGAAGGTCGTCGCCTCGCCATCCGATGTTCAGGGCATCGAGCTTGTTCACGAAGCCGGGATCGGCGTTGAAGACGCAGGCGCCGCGTCCATGAAACGCCGCGCGAAGCCTTCCGGAACAGTCAAGCGTGCCTGCATCGCGTTGGATTGCGAAATCCACCTGGCCTCCCGATGCTGCCAGGTTGCGGCGTGCCTCGCCGAAACCGCTTTCAGTGGCGTTCAGGGTAAATTCGTTGCTGGAATTCTCGTAAGCCAGTCGCAGGCGCGGCATTCCGGGCCCTTCCTCATCGCGAGAAGCGGTCCAGGCGATGCCTTCCAACCCGAGCGCAGGTGACGAGACGTGCTCTTGCGAAGGCCTGGCATCGATGGCCTGCCCGGCGACGAGCACGGCAGCAAAGGCGGCGGAGAAAAGTGCGTTTTTCATCATGAGGTCCTTTCCGCTTCCGCATGCTCCGGACGAGCGAAGGGGTTCGCCGGAGGCGGTATCAAAACGTCGGTATGGGAATTCGGCGGTGGCGAGCGTCAGTTGTCGCGCGGCGGCCCGGGTGGCTTGCTGGAACTGATCGCCGCACTCGTGCCGTCACCTTGTCGCGCCGTGGCTACTCCGTTTGGCCCCACCGTGGCTATCGCGTTCCCGAGTCTGGCGCTGACGGCAGGTGGCTGCGGCAAGAAGCGAGGCGGAGCAGGCGAGCGGACAGCACCCACCGCGTGGAGCGCCATCACCTCGTCGGGCGTAATCGCATCCCCGCCACCGCGGCCCAGTGCGCGCACATCCGCCGCCGTGACCCCGAGGGCTCGCAGCCCGGTAATTTCGTCGATCTCGATGCGCGGGAACATGCTGCGCATCGACCGGACATATTGCGGAGATATCCCGATCGCACGTGCTCCGATAATCTCGTCCAGTCCCGCAGCGGGCAATGCGGACCGCATCGCACGAGCATAGGATGCATCGACGCCCACCGCGTCCGCACCGATCAATTCGTCCACATCGACGTCGCCAAATATACCGCGCATTTCGGCCACGTAGCTTGCGTCCGTGCCTGTCGCATGCGCTGCGATGATCTCGTCCGGCCGGGCCCTCTCGTTTCGCATGGACACGAGCGTTTCGGCCGTGACGCCGACCGCCCGCATGCTGACGAGATCCTCAGGGGTAAGCAAAGGTGCTTCCTCTTCAGGCGCCTTTCCCTTGCCAGCGTCGATGGCGCGCGGAGCCAATGCGTTTGCCGTAATCGGGAGAGCGGCGGCAAAGACAATCCCTTCGTAGGGTTCGTCGGCAGAAATGGTCGAGAAAGCCGCGACAGGACCGGCGATAGCGAGGCCGACGAGCAGGCAAAGCGCACCCCAGGCGGCGCCTGCCGGCCCACGTTGCGCCTGCCCGTCGAGAGCCCGTGTGATCCGCCGACGAAGCGAGTTCCCGGCCGGAGCGACGCCATGTGCCGCGATCAGGACCGCGCTATTGTCATGGCGCGCCGCATTGACGAGCAGCGCGGCATAATCGGCCCCGGCGATATCGGTCATAAGCACGCTGTCGTCCGCCGCCTCCTCGCGCAGTTGATGGCTTTCACGCGCAAGCAGCCAGACGAAGGGGTTGAACCAGAACAGCGCGCAGGTGAGCCGCCCCAGCAGGAGCTTGGCCCAGTCGAGCCGCGCCACATGCGCCAGTTCATGGGCGATGATCGCCTCGGCGTCGCTGGCGGTTGCAACCGCCCGGGGGTCGAGCAGGATCGTCGGACGCAGCACGCCCCAGCTGACGGGCGAGCGCAATTCGTCGCTGACGAGGAGCGCCGTACCGTGTTTGAAGCCCATGCGGCGCTGCGCCTGCGCCAGCGCGGAAAGCCACGAGGCATCGACGAGCACCTCCGCCCGGCGCCCCATCGCGAACAGCCGCAGGACCGCGACACTCATCATCAGCAGCATGAGCAGGAGCGGAATGGCGTAAATCCAAAGCGCAAGCTCGCCGATGTCCGGCCAAATCGTCGCAGGCTCCGGCGGCGGCGGCGGCAGCGCTGCGGGCGTTCCGGTGAGTTGTATCGCAGTCGGCAGCTGAGCGGCGGCCCCTGCGTCGGTGGCGAAAGCTGCCGAAGGAAACGGCGCCCATTGCGGCAACGCAAGGGAGGCGAGTGGCAGCATGAGGAGCGTTAACAGACCCAGATGCGCAATCACGGACCGCTCCGCCGGAGTGCGCCTTCTCGCCAGGCGTAGCAGGCACAGCGCGAAGCCGGCAACTGCAAGTGACTTGATCGCGAGGGTTCCAAGCACCGAAGCCGAAAGCATCATGGCTTCCTCCCCTGCCGTGCGTCGGCGATCAGCCTTTCAAGCTCGTCGAGTTCGTTCTCGTTCAATTCGTCCTGCATCCCCAGCAGAGCCGCTGCGGCACTGCCGGGGGATCCGTTGAAGAAAACTTTCACCACCTGGCTGAGCGCCGATTTGCGCGCCACCCTTTCAGGAACTGCGGGCGAATACAGGAAGCCGCGTTCGCCCTGTTTGCGCTCGACGAAGCCCTTTCGCTCAAGTCGCTGAAGCATTGCCCTTATCGCAGAGCCCGAAACTTCATCATGAAGAGCTTCGCCGATCTCGTTGACGCTGGAAGCCCCGAGTTCGTAGAGTACGTCCACGATTTGCCGCTCGCGTGGGGGAAGGCTGGTCAACATACGAATCACCTCAAGTGCTACGTTTGTAGCGTGCTACATCTGTAGCGCCCTTCATGCAAGCTGCTTTTGTGGTGCACCACTTCGGCAGAACGTTCTGCATCTCTACGCATGGGTCGCCGGCAAGTAGAGGCGATGCCGTTGAGCGCGGACAGGTTCAGCGGAAGCGCAGTTCGGCGTTGGCGATTCTGTCAGGGCGGTAGCGGCGATCAGACAGGCGCTTGGGCTGTGTCATGGGTTGTGCAGGTGCTGTCAGTCCAATCGCAACTTGTCTCCGGCAGACGAAGCATGCCCAATTGTACCCGCTGGTAAGAGTAGCGGGCTGGCGCAGCTCAGCATATCCTTATGGTTGATGGTAACCTAATGCGCGCAGCGCGATTCCTTCATTTGCCGGATTGGAACTGAAGAACAATCCGCCTCGCGCTTCCGAGTGGCCGGGCACATAATCGAATGTCGTGCTGCTTCTCTCGATACTGCCCGCCGCTCCTGAAATCACGCCTTCGACCTGGAAACCCGCTGCCGTTTGCGCCGAATGGTTGGAGGCGATGATCTCCACGAGAAATCCTTCGCCGGCGGGCGATATGCTCGTCACCCGAACATCGATCTCAGGAACCGTCTGTTCGGGTGAACGAACAGCCTGCCAGCCCACAAACCCGAGAAGCACTAGCGTCAGAACCAAACCTATTCCGCCCGCGATCCATTCGATCACAGGCCTTTCACTCTGCTGATCTTTCTGCTTGTCCTGCGCCATCTGCGCCCCCTAAATGATGATCCGGGCCGCTGCTGCGCCCAACGCGGCCGGAAAGCCGAGCACGGATGTCATCATCGCTATCTGGAAAAGCAATGCCTCGTCCGTGCGGCCAAAAGTCCAGAGTACATAGAGGCTGACGATAATCGCGATGCCGTAGCCGGCGATGCTGCGGCTAACGACCAGCCAATGCAGGTCCATGCCTTCCGGCACCTCCTCCGCCCCCTGAAGCCCAGCGCATAGACGAAGGCGTGGAGCGCGAAGATCGACAGCAAGATGAGCGCGATGGCGTGCGTGGGCGTCATCTTGAAAGCGATCAGCACCATCTCTTCCGTCGGTGCGACATTGAAGGCCAGGAACACCGCGCCTGCCAGCATGATGAAGAGCTGGCCAGGATACCCCGCTTGCTTTTGTCTCACCCCCGTGCCGGTATCCTGGGAACCGAGCTGCCCTCGTGCAACGATTGCTCCGATACTTGCGGGCACGGTCTGCACAGCAATCTTTCCGATAATCTCGCCGGCAGGCATTGCCGTCGTGGTGATCCCGAAGACTGCCAACATCGCTGCGGAGGTAATCGCACCCACTCCAAGGGCTACAATGGCATCGAGCAGATCCTCGAACCATCCGCCGGTTCTTTCGAAGCCCACGAAGTATGAGAGCGGAAACAGCAGAATGAGCGTGAACACGAGGAACAGGAGCAGGCGATCGCGATCCATGTAGAAGCCAGCCACCACATCTCCATCGTCATGAGCAGGGGAAAGGCGAAGAGGATCGCGCCTGCGAACGCCCTGCCAAGAGCGCGGAGGAACTCACCCGAAGACTGGGACCTTTGATCGGTCATCTCTCCCCTGATCTCCCGCTCATCCCGCTGCCTCCAGATTGTAGCGCACGATTGCGGCTTGCGGACCGCCACATGCATTCCGTGCCTGAAGCAACGAAAGCAATGAGGTCTCAAGAACCAGAAGTCCATGCCGATCCCCGAAGTCTTGGCTCCGGTGGCTTGGTAAGGATCGCTTGCCAATCCTTTGTTGCAGGCACCGTGCCGGCAACTGCGTTAGCGGCGAAGGCATTCTGACCCGAATTCATCTCCTCTGATGTAAGGCTGGCCCGAGACTTTGCTATCAAGGGCGTGCAGCAGTTTTCTAGCTGGTCGCAACCTGACGCGGCTAAACGTGCATGTATTCCGCTTCGAAGCCAGCCGCCTCGCGCCAGCGTCGTTTATCACAGCGCCAAAGTGAGCCGCGCTCCCTCTGAGGTGAGCTTCTCGAACTCGTCAGCTGGAATGAAGGCAACTCTGCTATCATGCGTGGTCAGGATCGAATGATCCATGGCTCCGAGTATCTGCACATGCAGGTCCAGGAAGTCTTCGTGTATCATGAAGCCGACGATCTGACGGTCGCCGTTGCGAATGCCTTTGTACCGCGAAGGCCAGCCTACAATCATCAGACGCAGGTACCCGTCAGCGCCTTCAGCGCGGGCCATGCTTTCTTTTCCGTCGCCGCCGCTCACCCCTAACGTCGTCCAGATCCGATCGAGAATTGCAGATAGCACGCCAAGCAGGCCGGGAACAAAGGTCGGTCAATCCATTCTGATCCTCTAAATCGGATGAGATTTTATGAAACGGAGCATTCGATACGCTCGGTGCCGTCTCAATGCGAATGCCCGCTGCCAGCGTCCTCCCCGCCGTGGCCGTGCCCGCCGCCTGCGCTTTCCTGGCCGCCGTGGCTATGGCCCTCGCCGCCGTGGCTGTCTTCGTAAGCGGCATATTCGGCGGCACTCATCTCGGGCAGTTGCTTGACGAAAGCGGCGATCTCCCAGAGGCTCTGGTCTTCATGCGTGGGGCCAAAGGCTGGCATTCCGCTCATCTTCACGCCGTGCTTCACGATCCAGAAGACTTCCTCTGCGCTCCATTCAGGCGCCACTCTGGCCAGCGGAGGTGGAATGGGCCGCATGGTCCTGGCCCAGATCGCGCGGCTGTCGCCGACGCCGCCGTGGCAATGCGCGCACATCCCCTTGTAAGCGCCCGCCCCGGCCTCGACCATGGCGGGAGTGAATGCAGGCGGTGCAATCACGTCACCGGCGCGGCTCTCGACCGAATTCTCCATCGCGGTGGTGAGCGCCCAGCCCACGATGGGGTTGTGCCGATCGGTCGCGGCGACATTGTAGCTGCCGGTCAGCACCACGATCAGCGCGATCAGCAGCAGGCCGAGGACCACGCCGGCCGCGCCGAACAGCACGCCCTTGGCCTTGGGGCTCACACCTCCACTCCTTCATAGCACTGGACGTATCCATGATAGCCGAGTTCGTCCTCCGCACCGGGCGGCACGACGATCATCTGCATGCCCTGGCTGCCAGCATTGCCTTCTTCGTCCAGCAGGCTGATGGACACGGTCAACCCTCCGGCCTGGTACAGCCCCTCGCGCACTTCGGGTAGCGGGATGAGCTTGCCGTTGAGCTTGATCACGCCCGCAGCGCCGGTCTGGAACAAAAAGGACGGATAGGCCACTTCGGTCAGCGTCATTGCACAGCGACCGGCACGGCCGCCAAGGGCCTCGAGATCGGCGAGGCTCATCGTCTCCGGCTTGATGATGGCGGGCGACACATTGGCCAGCGCCGCCTCGACAGGCTCGACAGGTGCTGGCGTCGGTGCGGGTTGAAGCTGCGCTGCCCGGTCGTTGCCGAGCGCGGTATTCTCGTTGCAGGCAGACAGCGACAGCGCGGCCGCGAGAAGCAGGGTTGCGCGGGCGATCATGGCGTCACCTCCTCGGGCAGACGCTCGGTACTGCGGATGCCGTTCTCCTCGATATCCTGGATCAGATATTTCATCTGCGCAATCTCGCGGCGCTGAGCGAGAATGATGTCATGCGCCAGCTTGCGCACGCGGGGGTCGCGGATATGCGCGCGTTCACTGGTCATGATCGCGATGGAGTGGTGCGGGATCATCGCCTTCATATATTCGACGCCGGTCACCGTCGTCTGGCTGCGCACCAGCCACAAGGCGGGCGCGAAGACCACGACCGCGACGCCGTAGATGATCAGATTCTTCTTCCGGTTCTTGTACATGCCGAGCATGAAGGAAAGCATGATCACCATCATCATGGCGCCCATGACAAAGGCCATCCAGAAGCGGGTCTCGCTCCAGAAGATATGGTCGACGCTGTAGGTGTTCACATACATCAGGAAGAACATCGCCACCGTACTGGTGGCGATCATCGCCATGAAGCGGCCGTAAGGTCCGCTTTTTTCCTGCTTGCCCTGCTGCTCTGCCATCTGTTCTCCTCCTTCGTTCACACTACGGATATGTCCGCATTTGGGTCCGAGAAGGGTATTGCGGATGGAGTTGGGAAGACGGCTGCATTAGCGTTCAGATTATTGGTCGGCCGACGATAGGTACTTCAAGGGTTTCCTCCTGCATGGAGGTTTGAAGTTGCGGATCGGAGGGCACTGATCAACTACGCGGTGCTTCCGACTACTTCTTGAAGCCGAAAGGATTCATCCTAGATGGTGAGGGAGTTCGATCGCCGATGACCAACCTGAATTAACGCTGCCGTCCGCAATAAATTGTTCGTGCCGTCGCCGGTTCCTGAGCTATCGCGAGCGGGAATGCAGCTGAGCAGCGCATCGCATTCAACTAGCAGGCCAGCTTATTTCGGACGGGCGGGCCGTAAACTGAGCGCCAAGGATTTTCGTATGATCACAGCAATCCGATCCGCCGTTTTTCGTCGCACCCTGGCCGGATCGCTAGTGCTGGGCACTGCGCTGTCCGCCTGCGCTGCGCAGGCCGCTAATTACACCATGTACCGTGACCCGAATTGCGGTTGCTGTCTCGACTGGGCCCAGCACGTGGAGCAAGGAGACACGCACGAGGTGACCGCGATCGATCACCCGAACATGGCGGAAGTGAAGGCGGAGCGCGGCGTGCCGGCTGACCTGCGCTCATGCCATACCATGATTGCCGATGGTTACGTCATTGAAGGCCATGTGCCCGAAGCAGACATCGCGCGCCTGCTGCGCGAGCGGCCTGCAAACGTCACCGGCCTGGCTGTTGCCGGCATGCCGATGGGCTCTCCGGGCATGGAGCACGGCGACCATCGCCAGCCTTACGAGGTAATCGCCTTCGGTCCTGAGGGTCGCAGCGTCTTCGCGAGCTATAACTGATCTCCTCCAGAAGAGGGACGCCAGGTAGGGAACGCTCGCCTCCCATCTTCTCGCCGCCTGGCCTGCATGCGACGAAAATTGATCAGTGGTGATAGCCGCGGCCGAGCGATCGAACAGCAAATGCTCGGGACTGGATGTCAGCAAACGTCAGCTTCCCACCCCTCGCATATTGTTAGCGGACTGTGAGCAAGAGGCCCAAAAACTGCCGGTCTGCAAAGCGCCCCCAGTCGGTCCTTCCGATGAACCGTTGCGCGATCTCGAGAGCGGCTGTTCGCGCAAATAGCGGGTTGTGACGATTTTTGCCAATGGCACAAACGTTACAAGATTTGCCGTTTGGACGTAAAAAGCCGTTTCGATCACCCTCATTTCAGCTTCTCTGCGCCAAGGCTCAACAACTGGCTTGGGGAGTATGGTTCAAGCAGAAAGTTACCGTGATCGGGTAGTTCTTCATCGCCCGAATGGTGCTTACCCGAGGTGATCACGAGACTTATGTCCGGCCATGCGGCAAAGGTGCGCGCCGCCAGCAACAAACCATCGCCACCCGGCAGATCGAGATCGGTGAAAAGAAGCTGGATGGCATTTCGGTCTCGCAGGACTTGCTCCGCCTCCTCTGCATCAGCGACATCGACCGTCTCTTAGCCTGCCCCTTCCAGCATGACGGCTGCTGCCGCTCTGATCAGAAGCTCATCTTCCACTATCAGGATCGGGGTTGCAGCTTCATGGCATTAAGACGAGGATCAGCGTGTGGAACTTTCCGTCGCTACCCAGCGGAGGAGATAGCGTAAGTTCTGCTACGGGTGGGACTGCATTGTCGAGCCGCGAGCATGAATCCCCGGAGTGCCGCGCGTCAAAGCCTCGGACTTGTTGCTACGCTTTGCTTACGCCTCCGAGGGGAAGGTCGGATAATATCACGCCGCAGGAATACCGCCAGCTTCAGCAGCGATGGGGCGGCGGGGGAGGCCACCACGGCGGCTAGGGTTCTGACCTCCAAGCTCGGAACGAACAGTAGCGTTGCGAGAGGTCGAGAATGCCGCGCGAACAGGCGCCCGACAGGCTCAGAAATCAAGGTAAGGAGCTATGTTACTGAACGGAAGTAAGTGCCCGATTATCTGGTCGATTGCAGTCATGCTCATCCTGATCATCATAGCGACCGCGTTTTAAGCTCTGAACCGCGACAGCGAGGGTGTGATTGGCCCCTTGGAAGATGTCGACGCTGTGGTGATCGAAGGACCCGTTGAGTGACCTCCACCACCCTCCAGAAGTGGCAGAACTTCCGCCAACGCATGTAGTGTTGCTCGAAAGGTCAAGGATATGCCTGCTACTCACCCCTACAATCCCCCCATATGTCGGTTGGGGTCTTGAGAGAAAAGAGTGCGAGCAGCGCTAATGCGAACCGCTCGGCGATAGACGGGGACGGCATTCTGAAGCGTGGGTATGCGCTTATTCAATGCGGACGCGACCTCTGAGAGCCGCTCTCCGACGCCTTCTTTGCAAAGGCAGCCGACCACTCCAGCTTCGAATTCGGATATAGGCACCGCAGCTGTTCCCGGTGACGTGACCTGACGCCGGATTCTGGCTGCAAGAGATCGACCCAGAAGTGGTTAGGGTCCGGACTCATTAGAGCCACCAGGTGACGATGGCTGCGATAGCGATTGTGGCCATAAAGGTCTTGATGTTGCGGTCGAAGCGGGTGGCGACCCGCCGC
>NZ_JAAFZT010000026.1 GCF_013336795.1 Alteripontixanthobacter muriae
CCGAGAACCAGAAGAAATTTGCCATCCACATGCCTCCTCACTGGAGGCTCATGAATCACATCCCAATGCCGCTGTGAATCCTGTTTATGGGTCCGGACCCTAGTTGCGAAGCGCCGGGGAATGCTGCCAAAGACGCTTACCTCTATCGCTTGTATCTTCGTCAGCACAGAAGACCAATCGGAAGCATGGTGCGCCTACCGGGGGGATCGCCTGAATGCCTCCTTCGCAACCACCAATGCCCTCGCCAGGTTTTCACCGCGTTCGCGGGGTTCGAACGTGTGTACCGCGGTTGCCCGCGCTGCGTGCAGGCCCGACAGCCGAAAACAAGCGAGTTCAATCAGAAGTGCTCGCCCAGGGTGTTAGGGGCGGGGCTCTCTTCAGCATACAACAGATGCTTAGAGCCTCCCGGCTATTCAATCGATCGGGCGTTCGCCGGTGATGGAGAGGCCGTAGCCTTCCAGTGCGACCATCGAATGATGCGTGTTCGTCAGCAGGACCATGTCGCGCACGCCCAGTTCCGCAAGGATCTGCGCGCCGCCGCCATAATCGCGCTGCTCTGAAGGTTCGGTCTGCTCGTCCAGCGCCTTGCCGCTGTCGCTCAGCTTCATGGCGCGGCTGACGTAATTGGGGCTGGGGCGATTGATCAGGACGACGACGCCGGCACCTTCGCGACCGATGATCTCCATGGACTTTTCAAGCAGCCCGCCGCGTTCGGAATCTTCGGCAAAGACGTCAGGGAAGATCGACAGCAGGTGCATGCGAACCAGCGTTGGCTTGTCCTGCTCGATCGCGCCCTTGACCAAGGCCAGAGTCTCTTCCTTCGTCGCCTTGTTATAGAAGGCAACCGCGCGCCAGTCGCCGCCCCAGCGGCTTGTGAAGCGGCGTTCGCTGCGGCGTTCGACCAGATGGTCGTGTTCGCGGCGATAGGCGATGAGGTCGCGAATTGTTCCGATCTTCAGATCGTGCCGTCTTGCGAAGCGCACCAGATCTTCCATCCGCGACATCGTGCCGTCGTCGTTCATAATCTCGCAAATGACGCCGCTCGGGTTCAGTCCGGCAAGGCGCGAGATGTCGACCGACGCTTCGGTATGGCCGGCCCGGACCAGTACCCCTCCATCGCGAGCGACAAGCGGGAAGACGTGTCCGGGCGTGACCAGATCCTCCATCCCCCGACCGCTGTCAATGGCGACGGACACGGTGCGCGCGCGGTCGCCCGCACTGATGCCGGTGGTAACCCCTTCACGGGCCTCGATCGAAGTCGTGAAGGCGGTCTCGTGCCGTGTACGATTGCTGCTGCTCATCAAATCGAGGCCGAGCTGATTGATGCGCTGCTTGGTCATCGCCAGGCAGACGAGACCGCGCCCATGTGTCGCCATGAAATTGATCGCCTGCGGAGTGGCCATCTGAGCCGGAATCACGAGGTCGCCCTCGTTCTCACGGTCCTCGTCATCGACCAGCACGAACATTCGCCCATTGCGCGCTTCCTCGATGATTTCCTCTGCGCCGACGATCACGGGAGTATCGTCATTGTCGGACAGGAAGCTTTCAAGCTTGCGGAGCGTATCGGTCGTCGGGTTCCATTTATCCTCGAGGCAGTCACGCAGTGAATTGGCGTGAAGACCCGCCGCGCGGGCGAGGGCGGTACGGGACATCGCGCCGGAATCAATGATGGTACGGACGCGATCGATGATCGTTGTGTTGCTCATGAAGCTTCCATAAGCCGCAGAGTTGCACATTGCAATGTCAATCGCACATTCTGATGTGAACAGCAGCGGCATTCCAGGTGCAGCCAAACCCCGGGCGTTTGACCTTTGTTGCGCCCGATAATTTGCTTTAGGGCCTTGCAAATGTCCGACATTGCGCACTTTTCGCCCCCGCCAACGCTGTCCAGCCTGATCCGGTCTGGCCCGGTTGCGCTGTTCCTTGATTTCGACGGCACTCTTGTGCCCATAGCCGACCAGCCGGATGCTATTCGCGTCCCGCCCGACTTGGCCGACCGCCTGCTGGTGCTTGCTGACAGGCTGAAGGGCAGGCTCGCCCTGGTGACTGGCCGCGCTCTGACCGATCTGGAGCGCCACACGGGATCGCTGGAGGTGGCGCGGGCAGGTTCGCATGGCGTGCTCCGGATGCTGGCAGACGGTTCGCGCTTGGGAGACGAGCCGGAAGACATTCCGCCCGCGGCGCGAGAGTCGCTGCGAGTATTCGCTGCGGAGAATGGCTTGTCGCTGGAGGACAAGAGCCACGGAGCGGCCATCCATTACCGCGGGCACGAAGAACTCGAAGGCCGGATTGCCGCATTCGCAAACGAACTCGCCAAACGCCACGATCTGAATGTCACGCGCGGCAAATGCGTCGTCGAGATTGTTCGTCCCGGAGCGGACAAGGGCGGCGCCGTTGCGGCCTACATGGCGCATCCTGATTTCGCCGGGGCGCGGCCGATCTTCATCGGGGACGATGTGACAGATGAGGACGGTTTTGCCCGCGTCGCTGCCTTTGGCGGCCTCTCGATCCTTGTGGGCGACCGCGAGGGCAGTGCCGCCACGCACCGGCTCTCGTCGGTTCAGGAGGTACATTCCTGGCTGGACCTTGGATGCAGAGAAGGAAGTTGAGGCCACTGCTCGACCGGCACACATTACGCCGAGGATCAGGGAACTTACCGCAAACCTGTTCGCTGGATGAACGAGCAAGCCCGGCAGAATGCAAACCGGGAACTGGAGCGAAGTGAGGTAAAGCCAATATCGTGAGCCGTCTCGTCGTAATCTCCAATCGGGTCGCCGTTCCCAAGGCGCGCGGAGCCGCAGGCGCGCAGGGCGGTCTTGCCGGGGCGCTCAATTCGGCGTTGCAAAGCAATCAGGGCATCTGGTTCGGCTGGTCGGGCGAGGAATGCGAGAGTTACACCGGTGAAATCGAGACCGTCGAAAGCGAAGGTGTCACCACCGCCACGGTGGCCCTGTCGAAGCAGGACATCGACGAATATTACAACGGCTATGCGAATTCGACCCTGTGGCCGCTGTTCCACTACCGCATCGATCTGACCGAATATGAGCAGGATTTCGCCAAGGGCTACGAGCGGGTCAATGAACGCTTCGCCGAGGCTGCCGAGCCGCTGATCGAAGACAATGATCTGATCTGGGTGCATGATTATCATCTGATCCCGCTGGGCGAACGGTTGCGCGCCCGGGGGATGAAGAACCGCATCGGTTTCTTCCTGCATATCCCATGGCCTCCCGCGCGACTGTTCGTGTCTTTGCCTTTCCACGAACGTCTGGTGACCACGATGCTGGCATATGACGTGATCGGCTTTCAGACCGATGAATGGCTCGACAGCTTTCTCCATTACTGCACCAAGGAGCTTGGAGCGGAAGTCGACGAGGCGAGCGGCACCATCACCTACGAAGGGCGAACCACGATCGCGCGGGCCTATCCAATCGGCATAGATTGGGATCATCTGCAGGAACAGGGTAACACGGGCGAGGCGCGTCAGGCGGGCCAGCGCCTGCTGTCCAGCACTCGGCACCGCATAGCCATGCTCGGCGTCGACCGGCTGGATTATTCGAAAGGCTTGCCCGAACGGATAGACGGGATTGCGCGCTTCTTCGATAAGCACCCCGAACGCGTTCGCGACATCGTATATATCCAGATTGCGCCGCCCAGCCGCGAGGATGTGGAAAGCTATCAGCGAATCCGCGAAACGCTCGAGCAGAAAACGGGGCAGATCAACGGCGCCCGCTCGGAAGTGGACATCGTCCCGATCCGCTATGTCAATCGCGGCCATTCGCTGGCGGAACTGTTTGGGTTCTACCGCGCGGCCAAGATCGGCCTTGTGACGCCGCTTCGTGACGGCATGAATCTTGTCGCCAAGGAATATCTCGGCGCGCAGGATCCGGACGACCCCGGTGTTCTCATCCTGTCGCGCTTCGCGGGGGCGGCGCAGCAACTGACCGAGGCGATTCTCGTCAACCCGCACAGCCCCGATGACCTGTCCCACGCGATCAACAAGGCGCTGGACATGCCGCGCGAGGAACGCAAGCGGCGGTACGATGCGATGATCGGCACCGTGCGCGAGGACAATGTGCACCGCTGGACCAGCAATTTCCTGGCCGATCTGCAGGGCGGAGAGTTTGGCTCTCCATAATCCGCGCTCCTGTCGTCCGCTTGCAGCGTGAGGGCAGGAGTGGCAGAGAGCGGCTCATGAACGTGGCAGCCAACGACCGGGTCATCGCGCTGGAAGGCGTGACGAATTTGCGCGACTACGGCGGCTATGCTGCTGCAGGCGGAGCGAGAGTGCGGCGAGATGTCTTGTTCCGCTCCGGTCACCACCATGTTGCCACAGATGACGATCTGCTGGCCGTGGCATCGCTCGACCTCCAGTCGATCATCGATCTTCGCGGCAATGATGAGCGCGAACGCCAGCCCAGCCTTCGTCCGGACGGCTGCAATGCGGAAGTGCTGTTCTTCGACGGCGAGACTGCTGGTCTGGCTCCGCATCTTGAAGCTGCCGAAGGCGCGCTGGACGAAGCGGGTGCCTATGAAGCGATGGAGCGGCTCTATTCCCGCCTGCCATTCCGCGACAATCTGATCTGGATCATGCGGCGCTATTTCGAAATCTTGTCCGAGGGGAGGGGCGCAAGCCTGGTGCATTGCCACGCCGGCAAGGACCGCACCGGCATGGCGGTGGCGCTGCTGCATCATGCGCTTGGTGTCCACCCGGACGACGCGATGGAAGATTACCTGCTGACCAATGAAGTCGCCGATCTGGACGCGAGAGTGGCCAATAACCGGGAGACTGCGCGGCGAAAATATGGCGCCAGGGACGACGCCACCATCCGCGTGCTGATGGGCGTGGACCCCCGGTTTCTAGAAGCTGCCTACAAGGCGCTGCGCGACGAGTACGGTTCGGTCGATGCGTTCCTTCGCACGGTTCTGCTGGTCGACGATGAACGGATGGAAGCCTTGCGCTTGCATCTGCTCGAACGCTAACCAGATTCGCACAAGGGGCTTCGCTGCCCATTCCCTCAATCCAGTCTAATTGGACGAATTCACAATGGCCACCCATCACACCCGCATGCTCATCATCGGTTCCGGACCTGCCGGGCTTTCCGCGGCGATCTATGGCGCACGCGCGGCGATGGAACCGATCGTGGTGCAGGGTTTGCAGCCCGGTGGCCAGCTGACTATCACCACCGATGTCGAGAATTACCCCGGCTTCAGGGATGTTGTTCAGGGCCCTTGGCTGATGGAGGAAATGCAGGCGCAGGCGGAACATGTCGGCACGCGGATGATGTGGGACACGATCACTGACATCGACATCGCCGGCGGTTCGCCATTCCGTGCGGTTGGCGATAGCGGCGACGAATATATCGGCGAGACACTGGTGATCGCCACCGGTGCACAGGCAAAATGGCTGGGCGTGCCGGGCGAACAGGAACTCGGCGGCAAGGGCGTTTCCGCCTGCGCGACCTGCGACGGGTTCTTCTACCGTGGCAAGAAGGTTGCCGTGATCGGTGGCGGCAATACCGCTGTCGAGGAAGCGCTTTACCTCACCAACCATTCCGACGACGTTACCCTGATCCACCGCCGTGACGAGTTGCGGTCGGAGCGCATCCTTCAGGAGCGGGTGTTCGGCAACGACAAGATTTCGACTCTGTGGAACAAGACCGTCGAACGCTTTATCGGCGACCCGCTGCAGGGCGGGCTGACCGCGCTGGAACTGAAGGACACCGTGACGGGCGAAGTGAGCAAATTTCCGGTGGAAGGTGCCTTCGTTGCGATCGGCCATGCCCCTGCGACCGAACTGTTCAAGGGCAAGCTGGACATGGATGACAGCGGCTACCTGATTGTCGAGCCCGGCACGCCCAAGACCGAAATACCCGGAGTATTCGCCTGCGGCGATGTGATGGACCACACCTATCGGCAGGCTGTCACCGCCGCGGGTACTGGCTGCATGGCTGCGCTCGACGCGGAACGCTTCCTGGCGACGCTCGACTTTGCGAAGAAGGAAGCGCGGCAGGCGGCTGAATAGAAGGGATTGCGGCGGAGTATGCAGGCTGCAAGCGCCCGCATACCCGCCGTAGCCTCAGATCGGCGCTATGCCGGGGTTGAAGAACAGCGTCAGCGCCACGGCACGAACGGCGAGGTAGATCAGCGCAAAGCTCGACAGAGCGAACAAGGTGAACCGCACCGGTACGCGGTTGACTGTTGACTGCCAGATCGAGTGAACGATCCTGAGCACGACATAAGCCCAGGCAAGCGCCACGTCCCATTCGTTCGCCCCCATCAGCGCGATGATGATCAGGGCCGCATAGAACAGCGTCGGCTGCTCCATAAGATGCGCGTAATTATGCGCTTTCCAGTTGATGCGGTCATCGAGAACCCCTTCAAGATCCTGCCCGCGTCCGCCGGCTTTCGCCTCGCCCAGACCGCCCATCTTCTTCATGGCGGGCAAGCGGGTCACGGCCATCCAGATCAGCATCACAAGCGACCACAAAATCAGCACCGCGCCAGGTGCCAGCATCTGCGCCATCATCGTCATTCCCCTTCTCGCCCCAAGAAAGGCGCGGGATGCGATGCGCTGCCCGGATTGTCAAACGCGGTCTAATCGTCCGTGCTGATGGTCCGTGCAAATTGCAGTGGATCGACATTGCTGCCGGTGATCATCACGACCATGTGCTCATCCAGTCGGATACGGCCCGACAGTGCCGCGGCCAGTGCAGCCGCTCCGCCTGGTTCGACCACGAGGCCGAGATTGCGAAAGGCAAAGCGCTGGGCGGCGCGGATTTCCGCTTCGCTGGCCACCTCGCCCGGCTCGGCCCGGCCGTGAAGGACGGCGAAGTTTACAGGCGAAGTCTGCGGAGTTTGCAGGGCGTCGCAGGCGGTTGCGGGGGGATTGGGACCAACTCCCTCGATCTCGCCCGACGCGAGGCTGCGGGCCATGTCGTCCCAGCCTTCCGGCTCCACCGGAACAATGACGCTGTCAGGGCAGGCAAGCGCCAGTCCGGCGGCCAATCCGCCGCCGCCGCAGCAGACCACGATGCGCGAAGGTTGCCGGCCCATCTGCTGCGTGATCTCGATACCGGCGCTGCCTTGCCCTTCGATGATCCACGGATCGGCATAGGCGTGGACGAACACCGCGCCGCGTTCATCGCACAGGGCGTTGGCCACAGCGTCGCGGTCGACCCCTCCGGGCCGATTATACAGTACGACTTCCGCGCCTAACGCGCGCGTAGCGTCGAGCTTCACCTGCGGCGCATCTACCGGCATCACGATAGTGGCTGCGATTCCCAGCCGCCGCGCCGCCCAGGCGACACCCTGCGCGTGATTGCCGCTGGAAACGGCGACGACGCCGCGCCGCCGTTCCTCTGCGCTCAGGCTGTTGAGGCGATACCACGCACCGCGAATCTTGAAGGCTCCGATGGGCTGCAGGCTTTCGGCCTTGGCCCAGAGGCTGACTTCGCCGATCTGAAGGGGTAGTAGCGGTGTTGGCGGCAGAATGGCCGCGACCTGCTCGGCGGCGAGCATCGTACCGTCCGTCGTGGGCGTGCGGGGGCTTTCGCGAAACATATCTGACGCCTAATGCGTTTCGCAGACATTAGCCAATGCCGCGGATTGCGGCGCAGACAAATTCCTCGGAGTATCCATGTCCACTATTCTGGTTATCGGCGCAGGCGGCGTCAGCTCGGTCGCGGTTCACAAGATGGCGCAGGTCAGCGCCGCAGGGTCCGGCATCTTCGGCGAGATTCACCTCGCCAGCCGAACCAAATCGAAATGCGACTCCATCGCTGCCAGCGTCAAGGAACGGACCGGCGTGGATATCGCGACTTACGAGATCGACGCCGAAGAAGTCCCGGCCATGGTCAATCTGCTGAGGCGAGTGGAGCCATCGCTCGTGGTCAATCTGGCGCTGCCCTATCAGGATCTGCCGATCATGGACGCCTGTCTGGAGGCAGGCGTAAACTACCTCGATACGGCAAATTACGAACCCAAGGACGAGGCGAAGTTCGAATATAAGTGGCAATGGGCCTATCACGACCGCTTCAGGGAAGCGGGCATCACGGCGCTTCTGGGATCAGGCTTCGATCCCGGCGTGACCAGTGTCTTCACCATGTGGCTGAAGAAGCACAAGCTGAAGACGATCCGACAGCTCGACATCCTGGATTGCAACGGCGGCGACCACGGGCAGGCTTTCGCCACCAATTTCAACCCTGAAATCAACATTCGCGAAGTGACGGCGCCTGCGCGTCACTGGGAAGACGGCGAATTCGTCGAAACCCCTGCCATGGCGCACAAGGTCGAATTCGACTTCGACGAAGTCGGCCGCAAGAACATGTACATGATGTATCACGAGGAACTGGAAAGCCTCGCCAGATTCGTGCCGGAACTGGAGCGTGCCCGGTTCTGGATGACCTTCGGCGATGAATACATAAAGCACCTGACGGTCCTGCAGAATGTCGGGATGACGGGCATCGAGCCGATCCGCTATCAGGGCAAGGACATCGTGCCGCTGCAATTCCTCGCCGCCGTGTTGCCCAAGCCCGAATCGCTGGGCGAAACGACCAAGGGCAAGACCAACATCGGCGTGATCGCGACCGGCGAAGCGCTGGACGGCAGCGGCGAAAAGACCTTCTACATCAACAACATCTGCAGTCACGAAGCGGCATTCGAGGAAACCGGCAACCAGGCGGTCAGCTACACGACCGGCGTTCCGGCGATGATCGGCAGCGCGCTGGTTGCCTCGGGCAAATGGTCGGCGCCTAATGGCGAGGGCGGCGTGTTCAACATCGAGGAGTTCGATCCCGATCCCTTCATGGACATGCTGAACGAACATGGCCTTCCGTGGAACGTGCGGGAACTCGACAGTCCGGTGAAGTTCTGAACGCGATGCGCTTGCCCTGCCTTCCTCTCGCCGCGACGCTGTTCGCGCTTGTTTCCTGCGCTCCGGCTGAACCGGTGGCCGTGCCGGACACTGGCGCTCCGGTTTCTTCCGCCGGCCCGCTTTCGGGCGGGACGCCCGGCGAGTTGATAGACCCGGATCTATCCATGAGTTTCAGCCAGCGCGCCGCGTGCGAGGCTGCGGGCGGGTATGTCGAACGTCGCGGACGGAGGAATGCGGAGCTCTGCGTCACGCCGTTCCCGGACGCAGGGCAAGCCTGCAGTGACGGTTCGCAATGCGAAGGCGATTGCATCGTCCAAGGCAATGCAGAGCAGCAGAGCGGTGAGAAAATTGTCGGCATCTGTCAGCAAGACGATGCGCTGTTCGGATGCTTCAGCACTGTCGAAAAGGGAGCGATCCTTCGCGGATTGTGTGTGGACTGATGGAAACCAGAGCCGGCGATCCCGGAGCCTTTGCGCATTTCGACCTCAACCGGGTCGATAGCCCAGCCTTCGTCGTGGACGCGGCTAAATTGCGCGCGAATTGCCGCATCCTTGCCGACATACGAGATGCCGCAGACATCAAGGTGCTCTCGGCATTGAAGGCGTTCTCGATGTGGAGCACCGCGCCCATCATCGGTGAATATCTGGATGGTGCCTGCGCCTCGGGTCTGTGGGAAGCGCGCCTTGCCAGCGAGTTCTACGATGGCGAGATCGCAACCTACAGCGCCGCCTACAAACCGGACGAGTTAGAGGAAATCTGCCGCCTCTCGGATCATGTCATCTTCAACTCGCCAGGCCAGTTGCAGCGCGCCGCGCTCATCCTTGAACAGGGCAGGGCCACTGGTGGCAATTTCGATGTCGGCGTGCGGATCAATCCGCAGGTCCCGACCGGGGAAGTGCCGCGCTACGACCCGTCCAGCCCCGGTTCGCGTCTCGGCTTCCCGCTCGACCAATTAACGGAAGAGATGATGGAAGGCGTAGACGGCATCCACTTCCACAATCTCTGCGAGCAGGACCTCGAACCCCTGCAGCGCACCTGGGACAGGGTCTTCGACGCGATCGAGCCCTGGTTCGGTCAGCTGAAATGGATCAACATGGGCGGTGGGCATCATATCACCCGCGCCGATTACCAGCGCGAGCAACTGGTCGACTTCCTGCGTGATGCCAAGGAAGACACCGGCGCCGAGATCTACCTTGAACCGGGCGAGGCCGTGGCGCTGGATGCCGGCATCCTCGTGGGCACGATCCTCGATAGCGGCGTAAACGAAACCCGTTTCGCCATCACCGACATTTCCGCCACCTGCCACATGCCCGATGTGATCGAAGCACCTTACCGGCCGGCCATGCTCGGTGAATCTGCTGGCGAGCAGGCGGCAGGCGAGTTGGTGCGGCTTGGCGGTCCGTCCTGCCTCGCCGGCGATGTTATCGGCGATTATGCCCTGCCGGTTCCGTGCGAAGCGGGTGAGCGCATCGCCTTCCTCGATCAGGCGCATTATTCGATGGTGAAAACCAACACTTTCAACGGTGTTCTGCTGCCGTCGATCTGGCTTTGGGACAGCGAAACGGACGTTCTGGAACAGGTAAAAAGCTTTGGTTACGAAGATTTCCGAAACAGGTTGAGTTGAAGCGGAAGGGGCGCTTGCTTTCGGTCGGCAGGAAGGCGGCAACTTCGCCGGCCCGACCATGCGGTTTTCACTTGCAGTTCAGCCGCCGCCGCCTATATGCGCCCCTGCTGCCAAGCCCCGTTTCAGGGGGGACTTCCCGACCGCAAGGCAGCGTCACCATATCGAACCGTTTGGGGGTCCCTTGAATTGCACCAATTTCCTGACGCCAAGGCTGTAGTCCGGGCCATTGAGCCCGACGAACCTGTCATCCTCAACCGTCCGCAGGCAGCAGCCCGGGCGGCACGTTTCTTCACGTCCAGGTTCCCGGGCAAGTCGCTTTACGCGGTGAAGGCGAATCCGTCGCCGGACCTGCTGCAAATTTTGTGGGAAAATGGCGTCACGCATTACGACGTGGCCTCCATTGCCGAGGTGCGGCTGGTGCGCGGCACTCTGCCCGATGCGCATCTGTGCTTCATGCACCCGGTGAAGACGGCCCGTGCGATTGCCGAAGCCTATCACACCTATGGCGTTCGCACCTTCAGCCTCGATACGATCGAGGAACTGGAGAAGATCGTCGCTGCCTGCAGCGATGCGGACGGGAAGGCGGCGGAAGATCTGTCGCTTTGCGTGCGTCTGCGCGTCTCCAGCGAATTCAGTGAATTGTCGCTCGCGTCTAAGTTTGGCGTGGATCTCGCCGATGCCGCGCCGCTGCTGCAGGCGACTCGCCAGCATTGCGATGCGCTGGGCATCTGCTTCCATGTCGGCAGTCAGGCCATGACGCCCTTCGCCTATGTGCAGGCGCTGGAACGCGTGCGCGCGGCCATTGTGGACGCATCCGTCACGGTCGACATCATCGATGTCGGCGGCGGCTTTCCGTCGTCCTATCCCGGCATGGAACCGCCACCGCTGGAAGATTATTTCGATGTCATCTTCCGGGCCAGCGAATCACTGCCGATCTCCTATTCCAGCGAATTGTGGTGCGAACCTGGCCGTGCGCTCTGCGCGGAATACAGCTCGCTGATCGTGAAGGTGGAAAAGCGGCGCGGGGACGAACTCTACATCAACGATGGCGCCTACGGCGCTTTGTACGATGCGGCGCATGTCGAATGGCGCTTCCCCGTGAATGCGCTGGAAGACGATCTGATCGAAGCTACGGCCGAATTTTCTTTCTACGGCCCGACCTGCGACGATGCGGATTTCATGAAGGGCCCGTTCCTGCTTCCGGCTGATATCCAGGCCGGCGATTATATCGAGATCGGCATGCTGGGCGCCTATGGCGCGGCGATGAAGACCGCGTTCAACGGTTTTGGAGCAGCTGAAGCTTACCAGGTAGCCGACGAGCCGATGGAAAGCCTCTATCGCGGTGACCGGGCAGACCCGCGCAGCAGCGACAATGTGGTGAGCTTGCGATAATTTTCGAGCGAAGAAATAACGGCGGGTAGCTTATGCGCCTGCCGTTGTTTTGCGCTCTATTCGGGAAAGCCAACGAAGCTTGCCGCGGCAGTCAGCGGCTTGCGGTTGGAGACTACCGAATTTGCCGGAAAGTCCTCATCGGGCCAGCCCATCGCCACGCAGATCATGATGACCTGATTGTCCGGTATGTTCGCTTCCCGGCGTACGACAGGTGATTGCATTATGCCCTGGCTGTTGATGACGCAGCCAAGCCCCCGCGACCATGCCGCATTGACCAAGGCGTTGGTCACGGCCCCGCAATCGAACGGTGCGACATCGCTGCCCAGCAATTCGCGGTCGTAGGTAACCACGATGGAGACCGGAGCGTCGAACTGGCGGAACCCGCGCAAGACCCAGTCCTGCCGTGCTTCCTTGTCTTCGCGCGCAATCCCCATTGCACCGAATAATTGCTTCGCGACTTCGACTTGGCGGGTGCGGTGGTCGCCCGATTGCTTGTCATGCGTGCGGAACTCGCGGCTGTCCGGAGTGCCGGCCAGAATACCCTCGGTGTTGCCTCGCCTGATCCGGTCCAGCGGCTCGCCACTGACCACGGTGAAGTTCCAGCATTGATTGTTGAAGGAGGACGGCGCGCGCATGGCCAGCGCCAGCACTTCCTCGATCAGTTCGCGCGGGACCTGCCTGTCCATGAACCCGCGGATGGACCTGCGTCCTTCGACCACGGCGTCGAAGCTGGGTGTTGCCCGGCTCATGCGGCCTGGCGCAATTCCATGTCGAGCCTGTCCCAAATCTCGACCAGAGCATCGGTGAGCTCGGTCATCATTGCCTCGTCATGCGCAGGGCCGGGGGTGAAGCGCAGGCGCTCCGTCCCGCGCGGCACCGTGGGATAATTGATGGGTTGCACATAGACGCCATATTCCGCGAGCAGGATGTCGCTGATCTTCTTCGCCCGGACAGGATCGCCCACCATGAGCGGGACGATGTGAGTCGTCGAATCCATCACTGGCAATCCGGCTTCGCGGAACTTGGCCTTCAGCGTCGCTGCATTCGCCTGCTGCGCATCGCGTTCGACGCTGGAGGATTTCAGGTGCCGGACGGAGGCCAATACCCCTGCCACCAGAACGGGGCTGAGGGAGGTCGTGAAGATGAATCCCGGCGCGTAGGAACGGATGACATCCACGATGCGGCTGTCGGCGGCGATATAGCCGCCCATGACGCCGAATGCCTTGCCGAGCGTCCCTTCGATTATGTCGATGCGGTGCGCCGCTTCATCCCGTTCGGAGATGCCGCCGCCGCGCTTCCCGTACATGCCGACGGCGTGCACTTCGTCGATATAGGTCAGCGCGTTGTATTTTTCCGCAAGGTCGCAAATGGCGTGGATCGGCGCCACGTCGCCATCCATGGAATAGACGCTTTCGAACGCGATCACCTTGGGCGCGTCGATGTCTTCCGCCGCCAGCAGGCGCTCCAGATCGGCGAGATCGTTGTGCCGCCAGACGCGTTTGATACAACCAGAATTGCGAATGCCCGCGATCATGCTGGCATGGTTCAACTCGTCGGAAAAGATCACGCAGCCCGGCAGCAGCTTCGCCAGCGTCGATAGCGTAGCATCGTTGGAAACATAGCCGCTAGTGAACAGCAGGGCGCTCTGCTTGCCATGCAGATCCGCCAGTTCGCGTTCGAGCTGGATGTGGAAATGCGTGTTGCCGCCGATGTTGCGAGTGCCGCCCGATCCTGCACCCACATCGTGCAGCGCTTCTTCCATCGCCGTGATAACCTTGGGGTGCTGGCCCATGGCGAGATAATCGTTGGAGCACCAGACCGTGATCGGCTTCGGCCCGTTATGCCCGTGGAAGCAGCGGGCATTGGGATAGGCACCCTTGTTGCGCAGGATGTCGATGAACACCCGATACCGCCCTTCGGCATGAAGCCGGTCAATCGCCTGGTCAAAAATCTGGTCGTAATTCAACGGATATTCCGTGCGTTGCGCCGGACGCCTCCGGCAGCGAATAGTGTCGATCTAGGCGCGACGAGCCTCAAATGCCACCGCGATCTTTGCGAACGATTCGCGTTAAAGTTCGGTCAGGCGATCGATACCGTGCACGGCAAAGGCGCAGGACAGGCGCTCGATTTCAATCAGCGGTCCGGTTGTCAACGCAAGGTCGGGGCCGCCGCGCCGGAAGTCCTGACCTGAGGTCAGCGAACCGATCCGCCGCGCGATGCCTGCGGCCCCATCGACGAACCGGATCTCGGGGCCGAACTCGCTGGCGAGATCCTTCGAGAGCAGCGGGAAATGCGTGCAGGCAAGGACGACCGTGTCGATCCTGTCGCCGCCTGGCATCGCGCGCAGACCTTCGGCTGCGCGGCGAAACACATCTCGATCGACCGGCAGGCCGCGCAGCCGGTTTTCCGCCGCCCCGACGAGTTCCGGAGCCGCGTGCCGCATTAAAAGCTTGTCGCTGGCAAATGCCGCTTCCAGATCGTCGACATAGGACTGCCGTATCGTCGCCGCCGTCCCCAGCAGGCCGATCACCCCGCTGCGCGTGAGGGCGGCAGCGGGCTTGATCGCCGGCACCGTTCCGACGATCGGTGTGTTCAGAACTTCGCGCACCATGCCGAGCGCGATGGTCGAAGCCGTGTTGCAGGCGATACAGATGAGGCGCGGCGAATAGCGTTCCGCCATGCGCCCCAACAGGCCCGAAACACGCGCGGCGATCTGGGCCTCGGACTTCTCGCCATAGGGCAGGCCGGCAAGATCGGCGGCGTAGATGACTGGCGCATCAGGTATCAGGCTGCGCAGTTCGGCCAGCACGGACAGCCCGCCTACACCGGAATCGAACAGCAGGATCGGGGCTTCGGGCTTCACAGTCCTCGCGTTCGTCTGATCCACCTGGATTCCCTGCCTGGCCTTTCGCCGTACTTGCCGACGCGCCGCCTTTTACCTACGAAGCCGCAAAAGGAAAGGCGTGGTCCAGTTGGCGCGCCTTGTTGACGGGGGTTTGTCGAGCCATGGAAATCCTGCTCGCCGCATTACTGGGTTATGCGCTGGGTTCGGTACCCTTCGGCCTGCTGCTGACCAAGGCTGCGGGCAAGGGCGATGTGCGCAAGATCGGTTCCGGCAATATCGGTGCGACTAATGTCCTGCGCACCGGCAACAAGGGGCTGGCGGCGGCCACCCTCCTGCTCGATCTCGCCAAGGGCTTTGCGCCTGTTTTCGCCGCCTGGACGATCTGGGACGACCCGTTTGCGGCAGGCTTTGCCGCAGTCGGTGCGGTGCTGGGCCACTGCTTCCCCATCTGGCTCAAATTTCGCGGCGGCAAGGGCGTGGCGACCTGTGCGGGCGTGTGTTTCGGCCTGGCCTGGCCGATCGGGCTTGCCTACGCGCTCGCCTGGATCGGGATGCTGCTGATCTGGCGGATTTCCTCGCTGGCTGGCATGGTCGCCGCAGTGACCGCGCCGATCATCGCATTTTTGACGGGCTGGATCGTTTTCGTCCCCTTCCTCATCATCATCGCCCTGCTTATCTGCTATCTGCACCGCGCCAACATCGCTCGCCTACTTGCCGGCAAGGAGCCCCGTGTCGGTGCCGGCTGAGACGGCAACTGAGGACGAGCATCGGCTGACCCAAGGGGAAGCCTTCGCCCGCATCCGGCTGCTACGCTCGCCGAATGTCGGCCCGGTCAGCTATCGGCAATTGCTGGCACGTTTTGGCGACGCACGCCGGGCGCTTGAGGCCCTGCCGGAGATGGATCGCAGCGGGAAGAGGCGCTACAGCGCAGCTCCGGCGAGCGTGGTCGAGGATGAGATTGCTGCAGCGAAACGGGCTGGCGCGCGCTATCTGTTCCACGATTCTCCCGATTATCCCGCGCTGCTGGCACAGATTTCAGGAGCGCCGCCGATCCTGCTGTATCGCGGCGACATCGGCCTGGCAGCGCGGCCCTGCATCGCCATAGTGGGCGCGCGGAACGCGTCCGCAGCGGCGGTGCGGCTGGCGCGGACCTTTGCAGGCGAGTTGGCAGCAGGCGGGCTGAGCGTCGTTTCGGGCCTCGCGCGCGGCATTGACGGGGCGGCACATGAAGGATCTCTCCCGGCTACCATCGGCGTGATCGCCAGCGGAATCGACATCGCCTATCCGCCGCAGCACCAGGGTTTGCAGGAACGCATTGCAACAGAAGGCCTGCTGCTTGCCGAACAGCCGCCCGGAACACAGCCGCGCGGCAGGCACTTTCCTAGCCGCAACCGCATCATCGCCGGGCTGTCGCAAGGAACGCTGGTGGTCGAAGCCGCGCCGAAATCCGGATCGCTCATCACTGCGCGGCTTGCAGGCGAGGCAGGGCGCGAGGTCATGGCCATTCCCGGCAGCCCGCTCGATGCGCGTTCGCAAGGGTGCAATTTGCTCATCCGCGAAGGCGCGATGCTGGTGCAATCGGCGGCAGACGTGATCGAACTGGTGACTGGCTTTGACGGCATTCCGAGATCGTTGGTCCGCGAGGCAGCACCTGCGCCGTTTGCCTATGAAGACGAATTGGCTGATGCCGAACCTGCCGATGTCGAACAATTGCTGACCAACGCGCCGGTCGCTTGGGACGAGCTTATCCGGCAATCAGGTAGCGGGGCGGCGTCGGTGCAATTGGCTCTCCTGGAGCTGGAACTTGCCGGCAGGCTCGAACGCGGGGCGGGCGGCAAGGTGCGGCTCGCGGGATGAGCTAGGGCACTTATCGCCGAGCGTGAGAAACACGGTTGACGCGCCGCGCCTCCTGGCACCACCCTCGCGCGTACACATGTAAGGGCTCGCCATTCCGGGCCGACCTTCAAGGATTGCTTCAAGTCTATGCAACTCGTCATCGTCGAATCGCCCGCCAAGGCGAAAACCATCGAGAAATATCTCGGCAAGGATTTCAAGGTTCTGGCCAGCTACGGCCATGTCCGCGATCTTCCGCCGAAGGATGGTTCGGTGCGGCCTGATGAGGACTTCGCGATGGATTGGGAAACCTATCGCGACAAGACGGCCCGGGTGAAGGAAATCACCGATGCCGCGAAAAAGGCGACCCGCCTGATCCTAGCGACCGACCCCGACCGCGAGGGTGAGGCGATTTCCTGGCACGTGCGCGAATTGCTGCAGAAGAAGAAAGCGCTGCCCGCCGATGTCGAGCGCGTCACTTTCAACGCGATCACCAAGCAGGCGGTAACCGACGCGATGAAGAACCCGCGCGATCTGGATGGCGACCTGATCGACGCTTACCTCGCGCGCCGGGCGCTGGATTATCTGTTCGGTTTCACCCTCTCGCCGATCCTGTGGCGCAAGCTGCCGGGCGCGAAGAGCGCGGGCAGGGTGCAGTCGGTGGCATTGCGCATCATCGTCGACCGCGAGCGCGAGATAGAGGCGTTCAAGGCGCAGGAATATTGGTCGATCACTGCGCAGATGGAGCAGGACGGCACCGCCTTCGACGCCCGGCTTGTGCGCTACGACGGCAAGAAGCTGGACCGGCTGACCATCGGCGAGGAAGGGACCGCTCTTGCCGCCAAGGCCGCCGTCGAACAGGCGCTGTTCACGATCGAGGAGATCGAGATCAAGCCCCTGAAGCGGCACCCTTCGCCGCCCTTCACGACATCGACCCTGCAACAGGAAGCGGCGCGCAAGCTGGGCTATTCCGCCAGCCACACCATGCGACTGGCGCAGAATTTGTACGAAGCGGGTGCGATCACCTATATGCGGACGGACGGTGTGCAGATGGATGGCAGCGCGATTTCCGCCTGCCGCAAGGCCGTGGCTGACCGTTACGACGGCCACTATCTGCCCGAGAAGCCCCGCCATTATTCGACCAAGGCGAAGAACGCGCAGGAAGCGCATGAGGCGATCAGGCCGACCGATTTCACCAAGGACCGTGCCGGATCGGGCGACGAGGCGAAGCTCTATTCGCTGATCTTCAAACGCGCGATGGCAAGCCAGATGGCCGCCGCCAGCCTGGAACGCACGACCGTGACCATGCGCGACAAGGCGGGCCTGCACGAATTGCGGGCGACGGGGCAGGTGGTCAAATTCCCGGGCTTCCTTGCGGTCTATGAGGAGGGCCGTGACACCAAGGACGATGACGACGACAGTGGCTTGCTGCCGCAGATGGCGAAGGGTGACAGCCCGGCCAAGAAGCAGGTCGACGCCAACCAGCATTTCACCCAGCCGCCGCCCCGTTTTTCGGAAGCGAGCCTGGTCAAGCGGCTGGAGGAACTCGGCATCGGGCGCCCTTCGACCTATGCCTCCACCATCCAGACGCTGCGTGACCGCGATTACGTGCGAATGGAAAAAAACCGCTTCTTCGCCGAGGAAAGCGGACGTTTGCTGACCTCGTTCCTCGAACGGTTCTTCGAACGCTATGTCGCCTACGATTTCACCGCAGGCATGGAAGACGAACTCGACGAGGTGTCCGGTGGGCGCGAGGCCTACAAGCATCTGCTCACCCAGTTCTGGCGCGACTTCAAGCCGAAGACGGACGAGGTAATGGAGCAGCAGCCTTCGGAAGTGACGAAGGTGCTGGACGAATATCTTTCCGATTACCTGTTTCCGCCGAAAGCCGACGGAACCGACCCGCGCCGGTGTCCCAAATGCGAGGCGGGGCAGCTGGCGCTCCGCGGCGGCAAATATGGCGCTTTCGTCGCCTGCTCGAACTATCCCGATTGCAAGTTCACGCGCCGCTTCGCGCAGCCCGGTGCCGATGGCGAGGATGCGGCGGAAGACCAGACGATGGGCGTCGATCCGGAAACGGACCTGCCCGTGGAGCGCAAGACAGGCCGCTTCGGCGCCTATGTGCAGTTGGGTGAGGGCAAGGAAGCGAAGCGCGCCTCGATCCCCAGGGATCTCGACGATTTCGACCTGGAATGGGCGCTGAAATTGCTCAGCCTGCCGCGCGTCGTCGGGGACCATCCCGAAACCGGCAAGCCGATCGAAGCGGCCATCGGGCGCTATGGGCCCTATCTCCGGCATGACGGCAAATTTGCCAAGCTGGCGGGCACGCGCGACGTGTTCGAAACGGGGATGAACGCGGCAGTGTCGCTGCTGGCTGAGGCGGCCAATCGCAAGGGCGGTGCGCGTCAGAAGGCCGAGCCGATCAAGGAGCTTGGCAAACACCCCACCAGCGAAGGCGAGATGAAGGTGATGCCGGGCCGCTACGGTCCCTATGTCACCGACGGCACGACCAATGCGACGATCCCGAAGGACATAAAGCCCGAGGATCTGACCGAAGAACAGGCGATTGGCCTGATCGACGCCCGGGTGGCAAAGGGGCCGGTGAAGAAGAAGCGCAAGGCACCGGCGAAGAAGAAGGCGCCCGCGAAAAAGGCGGCGGCCAAGAAGCCTGCGGCGAAGAAGGCGACAGCGAAGAAGGCGGCGCCCAAGAAGCCTGCAGCGAAGAAGGCGACAGCGAAGAAGTCCGCCGAAGCGGAGGCGGAATGATGGCTGCTGAGAAGTTCGAACGGCACAAGCAGCCCTGGAACGGCGAGGAGGCTGGCAAATTGCGCCTGCTCGCCGGCAAGGGTCAGGGGCTGAAACAGATCGCCAAGGCGCTGGGTCGAAGCGAGGAATCGACCAAGGATTTCGCAAAGAAGAACAAGATCGCCATGGCCAAGAAGCGCTAGTCACCTGAATCCGAAGTTCGGCTCATAGCTTTTTGACAGAAGCGTTTGACCGAGGCGAGTATCTCGTCGGCGGATTTGGTCCAGCGATAGGGTTTGGGGT
>NZ_JAAFZT010000027.1 GCF_013336795.1 Alteripontixanthobacter muriae
TGCTTCCCATATGCTTACAGTTGCGAACGCAAAAAGCCCCGCTGGAAGCAGCGAGGCTATGATCTTCAATGTTTTCAACTAGTTGGTGGTTGCGGGGGTTGGATTTGAACCAACGACCTTCAGGTTATGAGCCTGACGAGCTACCGGACTGCTCCACCCCGCGGCACCGAGTTGGCAGCGTTGCTGCCAGGCGTCTTGCGAAGTGCCTGATCGCGAGAAGCGCCAAAAAGGGCCGCCCATGGTGGGTCGGCCCTTATGACAAGTGAATGGGTTATATCCCGCACATACGCCGGCTTCAATGCCTGGCGGCGACCTACTCTTCCAGTGCTTGAGCACTAGTACCATCGGCGCTACCTGGTTTCACGGCCGAGTTCGAGATGGGATCGGGTGGGTCACAGGCGCTATGACCACCAAGCAATGAAGCCGGCGTATGTGCGGGTTTTTAAATCGATGTATTCAAAGGGCGTATCTGGCTGGATGTTCCTCACACCCGACAGGCCCTGTTACAGGGCTGTCGTTGATGGTGCGGATTCATCAAGCATGATCAGAGTTATTAGGACCGGTTAGCTTCACACATTACTGCGCTTCCACACCCGGCCTATCAACGTGATGGTCTATCACGACTCGAAGATATCTAATCTTGAGGGAGGCTTCCCGCTTAGATGCTTTCAGCGGTTATCCCGTCCGTACATAGCTACCCTGCGGCACTGCTGGCGCAATGACAGGTACACCAGAGGTACGTTCACCCCGGTCCTCTCGTACTAGGGGCAACTCCTCTCAAATATCGACGCCCACGGCAGATAGGGACCAAACTGTCTCGCGACGTTCTGAACCCAGCTCACGTACCACTTTAATTGGCGAACAGCCAAACCCTTGGGACCTGCTCCAGCCCCAGGATGTGATGAGCCGACATCGAGGTGCCAAACGATTCCGTCGATATGAGCTCTTGGGAATCATCAGCCTGTTATCCCCGGCGTACCTTTTATCCGTTGAGCGATGGCCCTTCCACGAGGGACCACCGGATCACTATGACCGACTTTCGTCTCTGCTCGACTCGTCAGTCTCGCAGTCAGGCAGGCTTATGCCATTGCACTCTCGCAGACGGTTTCCAACCGTCCTGAGCCTACCATCGCGCGCCTCCGTTACTCTTTAGGAGGCGACCGCCCCAGTCAAACTACCCGCCACAGAGGGTCCTACTACCGGATAACGGTAGTTAGTTAGACATCAGAAAACAGCAGGGTGGTATTTCACCTATGGCTCCACTCGGACTGGCGCCCAAGTTTCAAAGCCTCCCACCTATGCTACACAACTCTTTCCTAATGCCACTCTGAAGCTGCAGTAAAGGTGCACGGGGTCTTTCCGTCTAACCGCGGGTACTCCGCATCTTCACGGAGAATTCAATTTCGCTGAGCATATCCTGGAGACAGTGGGGAAGTCGTTACGCCATTCGTGCAGGTCGGAACTTACCCGACAAGGAATTTCGCTACCTTAGGACCGTTATAGTTACGGCCGCCGTTTACTGGGGCTTCAATTCGGAGCTTGCACTCCTCCTCTTAACCTTCCAGCACCGGGCAGGCGTCAGACCCTATACGTCGTCTTGAAGCCGACTTAGCAGAGTCCTGTGTTTTTGATAAACAGTCGCTACCCCCTGGCCTGTGCCCCCTGAAAAGAGTTGCCTCGATTCAGGGCCTCCTTCTTCCGAAGGTACGGAGGCAATTTGCCGAGTTCCTTCAGGATACTTCTCTCAAGCGCCTTGGTATACTCTACCTGACCACCTGTGTCGGTTTCGGGTACGGTCTATATGAAGAGGCTATTTCCTGGAACAGCTTGGCAGCCCGATCAATCCAATAAGATCGAACTACTTCCGCCATCCGTCACACATCTTCAGGCCCACGAATATTAACGTGGTTCCCATCGACTACCCCCTTCGGGCTCGTCTTAGGGGCCGGCTCACCCTGCGCTGATTAGCATTGCGCAGGAACCCTTGGTCTTTCGGCGAAAGGGTATCTCACCCTTTTTATCGCTACTCATGTCAGCATTCGCACTTCCGATATGTCCACCGTCGGTTACCCTTCGGCTTCATCCACTTACGGAACGCTCCGCTACCGCTCATAGTAAACTATGAACCCTAAGCTTCGGTGCATCACTTTAGCCCCGTTACATCTTCGCCGCAGGAACCCTTATTTAGACCAGTGAGCTGTTACGCTTTCTTTAAAGGATGGCTGCTTCTAAGCCAACCTCCTGGTTGTTTTGGGATTCCCACATGCTTTCCCACTTAGTGATGACTTGGGGACCTTAGCTGTAGGTTAGGGCTGTTTCCCTTTTGACGACGGACCTTAGCACCCGCCGTCTGTCTGCCGGATAAGACTCGATGGTATTCGGAGTTTGGTTAGGTTTGGTACCGCTCGCGCAGCCCTAGCCCATCCAGTGCTCTACCCCCATCGGCATACATCCGACGCTCTACCTCAATAGATTTCGCGGAGAACCAGCTATTTCCCGGCTTGATTGGCCTTTCACCCCTAAACACAACTCATCCGATAATTTTTCAACATTAAACGGTTCGGTCCTCCAGTGCATGTTACTGCACCTTCAACCTGGTCATGCCTAGATCGCCGGGTTTCGGGTCTAATCCAACATACTCAGTCGCCCTATTCAGACTCGCTTTCGCTACGCCTACACCTAACGGCTTAAGCTTGCATGCTAGATTAAGTCACTGACCCATTATGCAAGAGGTACGCGGTCACTCCCCAAAGGAGCTCCCACTGCTTGTAAGCATTCGGTTTCAGGTACTGTTTCACTCCCCTAATCGGGGTGCTTTTCACCTTTCCCTCACGGTACTTGTTCGCTATCGGTCACATACGAGTATTTAGGCTTGGAGGGTGGTCCCCCCATGTTCAGACAGGATTACACGTGTCCCGCCCTACTCGAGTCCTTCCATATCACTTTCGCATACGGGGCTGTCACCCGCTATGGCCACACTTTCCAGAGTGTTCTGCTAGTTGAATGAAAGGCACTGGCCTGGTCCCGGTTCGCTCGCCACTACTACGGGAATCTCGGTTGATGTCTTTTCCTCCGGGTACTGAGATGTTTCAGTTCCCCGGGTTCGCTTCACCAAAGCTATATATTCACTTCGGTAATACCTTATCCACCTCGTCCTCATGCCCCCGAAGGAACACGAGAAGAAATGGTGAAGGTGGGTTCCCCCATTCGGAAATCGCCGGATCAAAGTTTGCTCACAACTCCCCGACGCTTATCGCAGCGTGCCACGTCCTTCATCGCCTGTATGTGCCAAGGCATCCACCAAATGCTCTTACCTCACGCTTGAGAATCCACACCATCAACGACAGGCCTGCATAAAGCCCGTCATATCCAATTGGCGTGGAGGAATATCTCAGCCAGATATTACATCTTAAGTGCCGCATCCGCATATCCACCCAGACAGACTTGCGCCTGCTAAGCGATACACGATGCGCCACGGCATCGATTTAAAAACCCATTCACAATGTCAAAGACGCAAGGAGCATATCTCCCTGCTACCACGTGCCGATAAATCGGCACCGGATAACGGTTATTCATCTACTGGAGTGTCGCAGGTCACGAGCAAGGCTCGAAAGACGGATCTGGTGGAGCCTATCGGGATCGAACCGATGACCCCCTGCTTGCAAAGCAGGTGCTCTCCCAGCTGAGCTAAGGCCCCTTAAACCATATCCGCATCAAACCTTGTGAACATGGTGGGCCGGGGAGGAGTTGAACCTCCGACCTCACGCTTATCAGGCGTGCGCTCTAACCACCTGAGCTACCGGCCCCACCGCACCTGGCAGGCACACCCCATCAAAGACAGGGCAAGCCGCGGGCGGCGTGAGCCAGCTCAGGCGTATGACACGATCTATAATGATCGCGTCAATCTCCAGTTGATGAAAGGACATGAGGACGACGGCAATGTTCTTTGAAAAGCTGTGAAGCACTTCCAGAGGCAAGCTCCGGCGCTTTCGCAGCAATCCTTAGAAAGGAGGTGATCCAGCCGCAGGTTCCCCTACGGCTACCTTGTTACGACTTCACCCCAGTCGCTGAACCCACCGTGGTTGGCTGCCTCCTGCAAGCAGGTTAGCGCACCACCTTCGGGTGAATCCAACTCCCATGGTGTGACGGGCGGTGTGTACAAGGCCTGGGAACGTATTCACCGCGGCATGCTGATCCGCGATTACTAGCGATTCCGCCTTCATGCTCTCGAGTTGCAGAGAACAATCCGAACTGAGACGACTTTTTGAGATTAGCTCACCCTTGCGGGATAGCTGCCCACTGTCATCGCCATTGTAGCACGTGTGTAGCCCAGCTTGTAAGGGCCATGAGGACTTGACGTCATCCCCACCTTCCTCCGGCTTATCACCGGCAGTTTCCTTAAAGTGCCCAACTAAATGATGGCAACTAAGGACGAGGGTTGCGCTCGTTGCGGGACTTAACCCAACATCTCACGACACGAGCTGACGACAGCCATGCAGCACCTGTCACCGATCCAGCCGAGCTGAAGGAAACCATCTCTGGTAACCGCGATCGGGATGTCAAAAGCTGGTAAGGTTCTGCGCGTTGCTTCGAATTAAACCACATGCTCCACCGCTTGTGCAGGCCCCCGTCAATTCCTTTGAGTTTTAATCTTGCGACCGTACTCCCCAGGCGGATAACTTAATGCGTTAGCTGCGCCACCCAGGCACCAAGTGCCCGGACAGCTAGTTATCATCGTTTACGGCGTGGACTACCAGGGTATCTAATCCTGTTTGCTCCCCACGCTTTCGCACCTCAGCGTCAATACTTGTCCAGTCAGTCGCCTTCGCCACTGGTGTTCTTCCGAATATCTACGAATTTCACCTCTACACTCGGAATTCCACTGACCTCTCCAAGATTCTAGCCATCCAGTTTCAAAGGCAGTTCCGGGGTTGAGCCCCGGGATTTCACCCCTGACTTGAATAGCCGCCTACGCGCGCTTTACGCCCAGTAATTCCGAACAACGCTAGCTCCCTCCGTATTACCGCGGCTGCTGGCACGGAGTTAGCCGGAGCTTATTCTCCAGGTACTGTCATTATCATCCCTGGTAAAAGAGCTTTACAACCCTAAGGCCTTCATCACTCACGCGGCATTGCTGGATCAGGCTTTCGCCCATTGTCCAATATTCCCCACTGCTGCCTCCCGTAGGAGTCTGGGCCGTGTCTCAGTCCCAGTGTGGCTGATCATCCTCTCAGACCAGCTATGGATCGTCGCCTTGGTAGGCTTTTACCCTACCAACTAGCTAATCCAACGCGGGCCCATCTAAAGGCGATAAATCTTTGGTCCGAAGACATTATCCGGTATTAGCAGTCGTTTCCAACTGTTATTCCGAACCTAAAGGCAGGTTCCCACGCGTTACGCACCCGTGCGCCACTAACCCCGAAGGGTTCGTTCGACTTGCATGTGTTAGGCATGCCGCCAGCGTTCGTTCTGAGCCAGGATCAAACTCTCAAGTTTGTGTCACGAATATCTCCGGCACGGCCATAAATGACCGCCCACCAGAAACACCCGAATTCAAGGAGCCGATACCTGCACTTGTCAAACGTAATGGATACGAAGGACATGTCCGAAACCACAATGCGTGAGCATCGCAGTAACGTTAAGGCATCGACTTAATTAAACCGGTACACGGAGCCTTGAAGCCACCGGACCGGGCGCCGTCGCCCACATGTCCCTTCATCAAAAACCAACAATGTCAAAGAGCATACCAACATACCGAAGAGGACAACTTGAGGCCCCCCGTATAACCGAAGGGCCGGTTGTCCTGATATGTTGGCGACCAAAACCGCAAAAGCCGGTGAAAACCGTCTGCGCCGCTCCGGTGAGAGGGCATATATGGACCACCCAAGATTCGGTCAACC
>NZ_JAAFZT010000028.1 GCF_013336795.1 Alteripontixanthobacter muriae
TTGAGCACCCGGAACCGTCTGCCCGACGCCATCTGGTCATGAACGAAGTCGAGGCTCCACCGCTGGTTCGGCAGAGCCAGAACCGGAGCAGGAGCCCTCGTGCCGACAGCACGCCTGCGGCTGCGTCGTCGCCTCACTGCCAGCCCTTCCTCCTTGTAGAGCCTCTGGGTCTTCTTCCGGTTGATCATGATCCCTTCCCGGCGCAGCAGGATATGCAAACGGCGATAGCCGAACCGGCGACGCTGGTTGGCCAGCTCGCGCAGCTTCTCACGCAGACCAGCGTTATCGTCCCGCGTGGAACGGTATCGCACGCTCTTGCGATCGGCATCCATGACACGGCACGCCCGCCGTTCGCTCATTCCGTGGCAGGCCTGGAGATGAGCAACAGCTTCCCGCTGCGCGGCGGGCGTCAAAACTTTTTTGCCAGAAGATCTTTCAGCGCAGCCTTGTCCAGCATCGCATCGGCCAGCAACCGCTTCAGCTTCGCGTTTTCGCTCTCCAGCTCCTTGAGCCGCCGGGCATCGGACACCTCCAGCCCGCCATACTTCGACTTCCAGTTGTAGATCGTCGCTTCCGACACCCCGTGCCGCCGGGCCAGGTCAGCGGTCTTCGCGCCAGCCTCTGCCTCCTTCAGCACACCAATGATCTGCTCTTCTGAAAACCTCGTTCTCTTCATCTCGTCCGTCCTTCTGTCAGGGCCGGACTCTAATCCAACTTGGAGGAAAATCAGGGGGTCACGTCAC
>NZ_JAAFZT010000002.1 GCF_013336795.1 Alteripontixanthobacter muriae
GGCGTTGGGTTCAGCGCGGGCAGTGACTCATTCTCACACATCACCTTCTTCAACACAGGCTCGACCCCTGCAGTTCCGGAACCCACTACATGGGCAATGATGCTTCTCGGCTTTGGCTTTGTTGGTGGAGTCATGCGGTCTGTTAAGCGCCGGCAGAAGATGACATTCTCCTACGCTTGACAGCGACTCCGAGCGTAGAGCTTTCTATTCAACTGGTTCTCGTAGACAATTGAGACCGAAATTCTGCATTTCGGCGGCGATCGCAAGAGACGGGCTGGCCGCTTGGTGCCACGAAAAGAGGATTGCTGCTGTCATTACAGCACTGCTCGGCAAAGCCGCGCCATCTTGGCTTAGCGCTTCTCCACCGGTCCGCATTTCAGATTGCGCTGCCCGCGGTCGGAACACTTCAGTCGCGATTCCACGTACGGCATCCACTTACTCTTGTTGCTCCGGGATAGACGCATGGTAAGCGCCAGAGCGTCAACGACGCCCACTCGCCCGCAGGCTCGGCAGGTCACGCGCAGATCGTAGCCGTGGCGGGGATAATCGCTGATCGAATCAAGACGCTTGCTGCTCATCCGCTAAGTGAAACAAACATAGAACAAACTTCAAGCTGGCGGTTCAATTGCTCCCGTGTTTTCCACCATCTGACGCACCGAATGTTCCAGCTGATCCTTCTTCTAGCTGGCTCCGCAGTTCCTGAGCTAACCAGAGCAACAAGAGGTTCGGCTATGGGGAAGAAACGGAGTACCAATCTCCAGCGATGAAGGGGCGGCGATGCCGAATGCACGGCGGAACTAACTCGGGCGCACCTAAAGGCAATCGCAAAGCTTGGAAGCACGGCGGGTGATCAGCAGAGGCAAAGCTATCAGAATTGCTTTGCAAGCAATCTCTCAATTAAACCCCGACCCCTAGAAGGCTCTTTCGACCGTCTCGGGATCATACTTCGTGCACTGGCCGGAGTAATTTCCAGCTTTACCGGAAATGCTGATCGCCCCTGTTATCCGATCGATTCGAAGCTTCGGATTATTGAAAGGGTTCACGGCTATTGAGCCGGTAATCTCATCTTCACCTATTTCGATGGACTTCACCTTAAACCAGCCGTCCTCGCCGCCTCGAATGAGCGGAAGCATGGCTCTGGGCATTCGTATCTGTCCGCTCTCACCTTCGATCCAGAGGTTCACCTGGTCATCGAAAGGGACTGCACGGTTCCCAACAATGTTCGCAGTCCCGTAGTTTCCAGCGCTATCCCACGCGCTGACGGATCCATTCGTAACCTTATTTGCCGAACCTGCGCCGAGACAAACGAGATCGAATCTGGGCGCCACGTCAACTTCTTGTGCTTGGACGTGCATCGGAATCGTGGCGAAGGCCAGCACAGGAACTAGCACTCTCATTATGTTTCACCCCGTATATTGTCGTGGCCAATGTTAAACGAAAGTTCAGCAGACCAAATCCTTCGGAATCCTATATTCCTCGACGATGTAATCGCCGCCGGTGGGGCGTGCGATTAAAGAGATGAGACAGCCTTTGCTTTGGTATGCCATGGCTGGAGTGCCCGTTGTGGTGACATCATAGCCATTTAGTCCGGCAGGGCGAATTTTCGTCTGCTGGGAGGTCGGGATCACTCCTGAACCGGCTCCCCAGTAGAACTGGAAAGCACGGCGACCGTCAGGCAAGTCAAAAATGGTTTCCGGCTGGCCGTAGGACAGATATGCTTCCGAAATTGAACCTCCGACATAGCGCTTCATTGCGGTAGAGGCACAAGCTGAAAGCAAGAATAGCAGAAATATCGATGTGATGGCCCTGAACACAACTTTTCTCCCCCGTCTTCTAGGCAGAGCTACAAGCTCGGGGGGTGCGGTCAAGCGAAAGCCACTGCGCTGGACTAAACCGAGATCAGTCGAACCCCTGCCATAAGAGATCAACCGATCAAGTGCGCCACCCTTCGGGGAGCGGTTCGCGCTCTCAAAGAAAACACCAGTGTTTTCAATAGGAGGTGGCGGAGACGGAGGGATTCGAACCCTCGATACCGGTTACCCAGTATGGTTCCTTAGCAGGGAACTGGTTTCAGCCACTCACCCACGTCTCCGGATCGCAGCAGCGAGGGCGCGCTATAGCGACTGGTTTGCGGGGCGGCAAGGTGCCTGTTTGCTCTCGGTCCGAGGATTTACGCCGCAGGCGCATTCTCGTGCCTGGCGCAAGGGTGCGGTTCAGTGTTGCTTCACACCGCTACCCCTCTGTATCAGGGTGAAATGGATCGATACGGGACAGGTAGCATGAGCTTCGCATTTTCAAAAATGGGCCGGATGGCAGCCGTGGTCGCAGGAACGATCGGCTTCGCGATTTCGCCACTTGCCGCTCAGGGGATCGAGCGGATCGACCCTAATCAGGCAATCGACGGCGACCTGATGCAGGGCGAAGCACGGACGCCGGCCGAACAACCCGGCGATAATCCCGTCTACAATGCCGACGCGCCCTACCAGACGGCCACACCTGTCGGCCCTGAGGCGGGCACCGCTGTGGAGGCGTGGAATGCCACTGAAGTGGCTCCATCCTTCTCCGAACCCGTAGTGACATCAGGCAGTGCGTCTCAGGCTGCATCCGAGGCCGCTTCGCAGCCTGCGGTCGCTGCCGCTCAGGGCGACACCTATCGGCAGGACGATCTGATCGGGGCGGCGCAGGGCCTGTTCGGTGAAGGGGCCGAGGGCGTCGCCCGCATGATCGAAAATTTGCTTGCCGAGCAGGGTGAACCGAACGGCTACATCGTTGGGCGTGAAGCCGGCGGCGCTTTCATCGTCGGCGCACGGTATGGTTCGGGAACGCTGTATCACAAGATCGAGGGCAAGATGCCGGTCTACTGGACCGGGCCGAGCATCGGTTTCGATGCGGGCGCCAATGCGGGCAACACCTTCGTGCTGGTTTATAATCTGTACGATACGGACGAACTGTACGAACGCTTTCCTGCGGGCGAGGGCCAGGCTTATCTGGTCGGCGGCATGACCGCGAGTTACCTTCGCAAGGGCGATGTCGTGCTCATTCCCATTCGTGTCGGCGCGGGTCTGCGCCTGGGCGTGAATGCCGGATACATGCGCTTCTCGCGCGAGCAGCGCTGGTCGCCGTTCTGACGAAGATGCGATTGGCCGTCCACATCTGAAATTGCGGTTGCGGGGCTGCACAAGGCTCGGCATGAGGCTGTCATGCTCGACAGACTAGACCCTCAGCACGCCGATGCGCTCCTCGCGCTCATCAAGATGTACGCCGATGACCCGCGGCCCGCGAAAATAGACCTGGGTGTCGGCGTCTACCGCACCGACGACGGCTCCACCCCGGTGTTCTCGGCCATCAAATCGGCGGAGGGTCAGCTGCTCACCGAACAGAAAAGCAAGGCTTATCTCGGGCCTGAGGGCGACATGGGCTTCGTGCATGCGCTGATGCCCTATATATTTGGCGAGAATGCAACGATGCATGGCCGGATTCAGGGCATGCAGACGCCGGGGGGGACGGGCGCGGTTCGCCTGGCCCTCGCGCTGGCGAAGCAGGCGGGTGTGAAGCGCGTGCTGATGGGTGTGCCCAGTTGGCCGAACCACGCCCAGATCCTTGCCGATGTCGGCCTTGAGGTCGCGACCTTTCAGCATGCGAGCGCGGATGGCTCTGCCGATCTCGACGCCCTACGCTCGGCGCTGGACGGGGCAGGAGCGGGAGACGCGGTTTTGCTGCATGGCTGCTGCCACAATCCCACTGGCATCGACTATACCCACGATCAGTGGGATGAGATTGCATCGATGCTCGTCTCCACCGGCGTTCTGCCGTTGATCGACGTCGCTTACCAGGGTCTCGGCCAGGGAATGGAAGAGGATGTGTATGGCCTGCGCGCCGTCCTCAAGGCCGTTCCCGAAGCCCTGATCGCTTATAGCTGCGACAAGAATTTCGGATTGTACCGGGACCGGGTCGGCGCTTTCTACGTCATGGCGCAGAAGGGTGATCAGCTGGATACGATCATGTCCAACGCCAATGCTCTCGCCCGCGCCAATTGGTCGATGCCGCCCGATCACGGCGGCGCGGCTGTCCGCACGGTCCTGCGGGACGCGGGAATGACAGATGAATGGCGGGCAGAGCTTGCTTCCATGCGCGACAGGATGCGCGATGTCCGCGCGAAGCTCGCCGGAGCGGGCAACGCGGGTTCACTCGATCTGACGTCGCTTGGCAAAGGCAACGGACTCTTCGCGGTGCTGCCGCTGGACAAGCAGCAGATTGCCGCCTTGCGCCGCGATCATGGCGTCTACATGGCGGGGTCAGGCCGCATCAATGTCGCTGGCCTCCATAGCGGCAACATCGACACCTTCATCGCCGCCCTGTCGGAAGTCGCCAACTGAAGCGACCGCCTGTTCAGGCGGTGGCCCGCAGGCTCTGCATGCGTTGCAGATAGCGGGCCATGGTGTCTATCTCGAGATTGACACGGTCATCTGCCCTCAGCCGGCCGAGTGTCGTCACTTCGGCGGTATGCGGTATGATGTTGAGGGTGAAGCGCACCGATCCGTTCGCTTCATCGGTCACCTCGTTCACCGTAAGCGACGCGCCATCGACGGTGATAGACCCCTTCGGCGCGATGAAGGGGGCAAGTTCCGCAGGCGCCGAGATGGTGAGGCGGGTCGAATCCCCTTCCTTGTCTGCGCCCAGCACGGTGCCCACTGCATCGACATGGCCGGTGACGATATGTCCGCCCAGTTCGTCGCCCAGTCGCAAGGCAGGCTCAAGGTTCAGAGGCCCGCCTTCGTCCCACATGCCCGGTACGGTGCGCCGCACGCTTTCGGCGGAAATATCCACGGCGAACCAGGCGTCGCCCTTCGTTCCGCCGCGCTCCACGACGGTCAGGCATACGCCCGAACAGGCGATCGATGCACCGATTGCCATTTCGGCCGGATCGAAGGGGCAGGCAATGCGGCACCGCAGATCGCCGCGCTGCTGCGTTTCGCGAACTTCGCCGATGGCGGTGACGATACCGGTGAACATGGGAAATCCTGACTGTCTGTGAATGCGATCCGGCTGGCGGGCCGGCGAAGCTATGTGCTGCGGGTCCGTTCATAGGCGGTGAAGCGGTCACTGCCAAGCTGGCGGCTGTCGCTGCAGGCCCAGCGCCCATGCGCCGCATCGAGATGGGAAAGCCCGATATCGCCCAAGGCATGCCGCCCTGCGCCGATGAGGAGAGGCGCCTGGTAGAGATGCAAGGTGTCGACCAGATCGTCCTGCAGAAAGGCAGCGGCAGTCTGCGCGCCGCCTTCCACATAAAGATATTGCACATCGGCAAGCTGGTGAATGCCGGATGGCGAGTCGATGGCCTTGACCCCTTCGGGCGCCGCCTTTCGAGTCAGCACGAAGCGGCGGGGGCTACGGGCCTCCAGTCCGGGCAAGCGCACGTCGAGCGACGGCCTGTCCGACCGCCACGTTTCCCCGCCCACCAGAATGGCGTCGGCCATGGAACGGCGCGAATGGACGTGCAGGCGCGCATCCTCGCCCGTTATCCAGCGGCTTTCGCCATTTTCAAGCGCGATGCAGCCGTCAAGGCTCGTGGCCAGTTTCAGCGTGACGTGAGGCCTGCCGCAGCTTGCACGGGTGACATAGCCGGCAAGGCTGCTGCGAACAGCGTTCCTGTCGATCAGTGTAACTTCAACCCCGGCGGCGATCATGCGGGTGATGCCGGCTCCCGCGGTGCGCGTATCCGGATCTTCCAGCCCGGTCACGACCCGGGCCAGCCCTGCGGCGCTGCACAGATCGGCACAGGCGGGCCCCCGGGGCGAGGCATGGGCGCAGGGTTCCAGAGTGCTGTAGAGTGTAGCGCCCTTGGCATCCGGCCCAGCCTGCGTCAGCGCGATGGCTTCGGCATGAGGCCGACCGCCCGGCATTGTCCAGCCGCGCCCGAGAACCCTGCCATCCTTGACGACGATCGCGCCGACCGAAGGGTTGGGGCGGCTGAGCGGGCGAGCGCGAGCGGCAAGTTTCGCGGCTGCGTCCAGCCAGTCCGCATCGCTGCGGGCATGCATCACTGCGCCGGATCGGCGGCGGGCGGTGCCGGGCCCAAGGGCGCATCGGCAGCAGGGCGCGCAGGGGGCGACGTATTCGCCGTTGCTTCTGCGGCCTGCTCGGCGGCGCGTTCTTCCGCGGCTTCCCGCTCGATCCGCTCCACATCCATGCCCGACATCTCTCCCAAAGTCCGGTACATGTCGCGGATGCGCTCCTGCCGCTCTGCCGCGAGGCGCGCAATTTCATCCTGCTGTTGCTGGTTCGCGATATTGGCGGCGACGATTTCCGCTTCGGTTCGGTCGGGCGCAAAGCTGGTGATATAGGTGACCACCGGCCGTTCCGGCGGAAGGACTACCCGTTCTTGCGTGAACAGGTACAGCAGGGTGAACGTAATCAGCATCGAAATGCCGAGCGCCGGCCAGCGATAGGGGTTGGGCTTGCGGAACTCGGTCCAGAAGTCGGCGATGCCGGGGCCGGGGTTCAGGCGGGAAATGAAGCGCATGGCTTCGCATATAGTGGCACGAGCTTAACCGCGCCAGTATCGCGACATCAGTCGTAATCGACCTGGATCGGGATCCGCCCGCGCAAGGTGCCGCCGGATGCGATCGCCGCAGTCGTGTAAAGCGTACCCGTATACGTGAATTCGAGCTGCCCATTTGCATCCAGCGTGGGCATGGCGCGCAGACTGGTCCTGAAATCGCGCAGTTCTGCGTGTCCACCCCGCGCATCGCTCAGGGTGACGCTGCTGGGGAAGTCGATGCGGATGGTGCGCATCGGCCGCCCCCTTATCGTTGCGCGGCCTTGCACCGTCAGGCCGCCGAAATCGTCCAAATCCCCGAACACCGTCTTGCTGCCCGTGACCAGATCGAGAATTACTCTCCCATCGCCGCTGCCGATAACAAGGAGACGGCCGAAATCGATGTCACTCTGAATCTCGAGGTCGAGTGCGCGGTTGTTCGGCCTGCCGCCTCCGCCGCCTCCACTCGGCGGTGGGTTGGTATCGCAGAAGCTGCACTGCCCCTGGGCTGCGATCGGTCCGCCAGAGCCGGTGGCCAGAATGGCGGCGGCCAATGCAAGGAGGAATGCGGAGCGCATTACGCCTTGTGGCCGATTACGGTTAACATAGCTTTACGCCCGGCGATCTCAGCCGAAGCTGGTGTAGAGCCCCGGTCCCGAAGCTCTGAGCCACTCATCCGCCTGCACAAGATCATCACCGTAGATGGAACCGAGCAGAGCGTGGAATTGCGGCGAGTGATCGAAATGCACCAGATGCGCTACTTCATGCGCGACAACGCTGCGACGTACCGGATCGGGTGCCTGAACCAGCCGCCAGTTCAGGCGCAGGACTCCGCCCGACGAACAGCTGCCCCAGCGCCGCCTCGCCCGTGAAAGGCGCACTTGCGGCATCGGCACACCGGCAGCCTGCGCGTAATCTTCGGCGTCTGCGCCGAACAGCAGAAGTGCTTCCTTTTCCAGCCAGCGCTGCAGACGAACCGGAATCGTCTCCGCAGGGCCGCCCAGTGTCACCGCATCGGCTGCAAATGCCGGCCGGCGCGGGCACGATAAGTCATGTCTGACAAGCAGCGCGCGACCCCGAAAGTCGATCGTGCCGCCGCAAGAAGGGGGCGTGCTTTGCGGGATCGTCTTTGCCTGCCGGGCCAGCCAGCCTACACGGCTCTTCGCGAATTCCACGGCTTCGGCAGTTCGGCCCCAGCGCGGCAGGGTGACACGGACTTCGCTGCCATCCGGGGCAAGGCGCAGGATCATTCGCCGCGCAGTCGCATGGCGGATAATCGCTATCGGCAAAACGCGGCCCCCCACGCGTATCTCGGGGTGCTGTGCCTCCTTGCGCAGCCAGTCAATCATCGTCCGGGCCGTAATCGTCCCAATCAACGATGTGCTGTTCGAGTGGCCCCGCGCGTGTTTCGCTTATGACCCGGCCTGCAACGCTAGCGCCCGCTGCTATGGCCGATTGCGGGTTGCCGGTCAGCAGTGGGTGCCAGCCGGGCAGCGGGCGATCTTCTGCGCGGCGGCGATAGGCGCAGCTTTCCGGCAGCCAGTTCACCTCCTCCACCAGTTTCAGCGTCAGCCGCATGCAATCGGGCACGAACGCCCTGCGATTGCGATAGTCGCTGCATCGGGCGGTGCTGCAATCCAGCAGCTTGCAGGCGACATTCGTATCCTCGATGTCGCCGGTGTCCGGATCCTCGATCTTGTGCAGGCAGCAGCGCCCGCAGCCATCGCACAGGCGTTCCCATTCCTCCCTGTTCAGATCGGCAAGGGGGCGTTCCCAGAAGCGGTCTCTCAGCGCACCCATTTCGCCAGTTCCGCTTGCACCGCCTGCGGTCCCTGATCGGTGGGCAGCGTGGCGATCGGCTGGCCTTCCGGACCGAACAGAAAGACGATGTCGGAATGGTCCATAAGATAGCCGCCGCCCGGCTGGTCTTCGCCACGTGCATTATAGACGCGGAAGGTCTCTGCGGCCTGAGTAATCTGATCCTGCGTGCCGGTAAGGCCGATCAGCCGGTCGGAGAAGGCGGAAGTAAATTCGCCGACGACTTCAGGCGTGTCACGCTCGGGGTCGATGGTGATGAAGATCGGCTGGATCTGCTCGGCCAGCGCTGGGTTTTCCTCTGCGAACAGACTGTAGCCCTGCATCATGCGCTGCACCGACGTGGGGCAGATATCGGGGCAATAGGCATAGCCGAAATAGACCATCCGGTAGTCGCCGTCGAAGTCTGACCAGTTCACCGTCTGGCCCTCGGCGTTGATCAGGGTGAACGGCCCGCCGATCGTCGCACCCTGCAACGGCGGATCGCCTGCTGTGTCCTCGGCGTCCTGCGGCGTGCAGGCGGCGAGGAACACTGCGGCAATCGTGCCAAGCAGGCGGGCAGGGGAGCGACGAGCGGACGAAGGGAGCATGGCGTGCTGGTTCATGGTCTGCTAACTGGTACAGGACATAGGTCAGGGCAAGGGCCGTACTGTCGCCGCGCGCTATTTTCCGGGTTTGCGATTTGCGGCAGGGCCCTGCCACCGATAGCACGAAAGAGACGGATCTGATGGCAATTCGTATGGGGGCTCATATGCGGAGCGCAAACCGACTGAAGCGGATGGGAACTGCCGGCGCGGCCATGGGGATCGCGGCGATGCTGGCCGTGCAGCCTGTCCAGGCGCAGATGTCCGAAGGCTATGAATTCCTGAAAGCCGTCAAGGATCGTGACGGCACCGTCGTGATGAATGCCCTGGCAGAGCCCGGCAACACGCTGGTCAACACGCGCGACATCGCCACGGGGCAAGGCGTGCTGCATATCGTGACTGCCCGGCGCGACACGCAATGGATCCGCTTTCTGGCCGAAAGGGGCGCCAACCCCAATCTGGCCGATAAGGACGGCATAACGCCGCTGGTCATCGCCTCGAATATCGGTTTCGTGGAAGGGGCGGAGGCCTTGCTGGACGCAGGTGCAAGGGTGGATGTCACCAATAGCGCCGGGGAAACGCCGCTGATCGCGGCGGTGCACCGCCGCGACATGGCCATGCTGCGCCTGCTGCTCGACAAGGGTGCCGATCCCGACCGGGCCGACAATTCAGGCCGGACCGCACGCGATTATGCGCGGCTGTCGAGCGGGTCGATCGCGCTTGCCGAAATCGAGAAAGCCGATGCGGAGCGTGCTTCCATCGGAGAACCGGTACAGACATACGGACCGACACGATGATGGAGCGCAGGAGCGAGCCGAACCTCGACCCTTCCGAGCTGACACTGGAAGAACTGCGCCCCGTCCTGGCTCCCGCCATTGCCGATGCCGCCGTGTTCGACGGCTGGGGCGATGCGGCGCTCGAAATGGCGGCGCTGGACATCGGCGTTGATGTGGATGTGGCGCGGCTCGCTTTTCCCGGAGGCGCCATGGACATGGTGGATGCCTGGATTCGCTCCATCGACATTGCCATGGTGCTGGCGCTGCCTGCGGCTGCTCTGGCGAAGATGCCGATTCGCGAAAGGATACGTGCGCAGATCCAGTTTCGCTTGGATGCGATCCTCGGCCGAGAGGAAGCCCTGCGCCGGGCCATGGCGATTATGGCGCTGCCGCAGAATGTGTCCCGGCCGCTAAAGACCGGCTGGCGCAGCGCCGATATCATGTGGCGGCAGGCGGGCGACACGGCCACGGATTACAATCATTATACCAAGCGGACGATCCTGGCCGGCATCTATGCCGCGACGCTGGCCGTCTTCATGGAGGATGACAGTGCCGACAAGGCGGATACCCGCGCCTTCCTCGACCGCAGGATTGCCGGTGTCATGAAGTTCGAGAAAACCAAGTCGCGCCTGCTCGGCAAGGACCGGGAGAGCTTTAGCGTCATGCGGTTTCTGGGCCGGTTGCGCTATCCCGCTCGTTGAGTCTAATGCGAATTGTTTGCAATTAGCGGCATGATCCCCTAGCGGCACATGCATGACCCTCGAGAATCTGGAAGCAGGTACTGCTGCGGTGATTTCCTCCGTCGACTGGAGCGTTCTCGCCCCTGAAGAAGGCAAGCGCCTGCGCGCGCTGGGCATCGACGAAGGGGCCGAAGTCTCGGTCGCGCATCGCGGCGTATTCGGCGGGCGCGATCCTTTGGCCGTCACCATCGGGCGGATGACCATCGCCCTGCGCCGCGCCCACGCCGCCGCCATGCAGGTGGAACCGGCATGAGCCGCGTCCGTACCGCTGCGCTCGTCGGAAACCCCAATGCCGGCAAGAGTGCCCTCTTCAATGCCCTTACCGGCGCGCGGCAGAAGATTGCCAATTATCCGGGCGTAACGGTCGAACGCAAGGCAGGGCGAATCACCCTGCCTTCAGGGGAGCCGGCAGAACTGATCGATCTGCCCGGCAGCTATTCCTTCGACACGACCAGCCCGGATGAAGAAGTGACCCGGCAGGTCGTGCATGGCGAATTCGCGGGGGAGGCGCGGCCAGAGGTCCTGATTCTGGTCCTGGATGCCGCGAATCTCGAACAGCACCTCGTCTTCGCGCAGGAAGTCATCGCACTCGGCCAGCCGGTCGTCGTCGCATTGAACATGGTGGACTTGGCGGAGCGCGACGGGCTGATCCTCGATGCCCTGGCGTTGGAGGAATCGCTGGGCGTGCCTGTGGTACCCACTGTAGCCGTGCGCCGCCGCGGGCTCGACGAACTGCTCACCGCCATTGGCGACGCCAAGAACCGCAACGAGGCTGAGAGCGAAGATACGCAAAGCCGATTCCACTTGTCCTTGCCGGAACGCCGCCTTGCCGCGCGCAACATCGCTCGCGGGGCGATCCTGTCGGAATCTTCCGAACGCCGCCTGCATGCCGGGCTGGACCGGATCCTGCTGAACCCCTGGCTCGGGCCTATCATCCTGTTCGGATTTCTCTTCGTGATGTTCCAGGCGGTGTTTGCCTGGGCCACCCCTTTTGCGGACGCTATCGATGCAGCCATTACTGCTTTGTCGGCCGGGGTGACAGCCGTGGTGCCGGCAGGACTGCCGCGCGACTTCATCACGCAGGGCGTGCTTGCCGGAGTGGGTTCCGTTATCGTCTTCCTGCCGCAGATCGTGATCCTGTTCGCTTTCATCCTGATGATGGAGGCGACGGGTTACATGGCGCGTGCGGCCTTCCTGATGGACCGGATGATGGCGGGCGTGGGCCTGTCGGGACGAAGCTTCATTCCGCTGCTTTCCAGCTTTGCCTGCGCCATTCCCGGCATCATGGCGACGCGCAGTATCTCCGATCCGAAGGACCGGCTGACGACAATCCTGATCGCGCCGCTGATGACATGTTCCGCGCGCCTGCCCGTCTATGCCGTCATCATCGCCGCCTTCATTCCGGCAATTACCGTCGGGCCGGGCATCGGACTTCAGGGGCTGGTGCTGTTCGGGCTGTATGTCGCCGGCATCGTCGGGGCGATGGTCGTCGCGCTGGTGCTGCGGCGCTCCGCCACGGCGGGCGCTTCCAGCGGCTTCATCATGGAGATGCCGCGTTACCAGATGCCGCGCCTGCGCGATATCGGGATCGGCCTGTGGCAGCGCGCCTGGGTCTTCCTGCGCCGCGCCGGCACGATCATCTTCACCGCCACCGTCGTCCTGTGGCTGCTGCTCAGCTTTCCGCAGGCGGAGCCGGGCGAAAGCCAGGTGGATGCCAGCATTGCAGGCACCATCGCGGACGGGCTCAACGTCGTGCTGGAACCGATCGGCTTCAACCGCGAGATCAGCCTTGCGCTGATCCCCGCAATGGCGGCGCGCGAAGTCGCTGTCGCCAGCCTCGCCACGACCTATGCCATCGATGCCGACAATGAAGAGGAGGAGGCCGAGGGCCTGACCAAGACATTGTCCGGCCGCTGGAGCCTGCCGACCGCGCTCGCCTTTCTCGCCTGGTTCGTGTTCGCCCCGCAGTGCCTTTCGACCATTGCGGTCGCCCGCCGCGAAACGAATGGGTGGAAATGGCCTCTCTTCATGTTGGCCTATCTGTTCGCGCTCGCTTATGTCTTCGCGGGAATCACTTACTGGAGCGCAGTGGCGCTCGGCCTTTAGCGAGAGGAATCAACCATGGCAGGCAGCCTGAACAAGGTCATGCTGATCGGCAATCTGGGCGCCGACCCCGAAGTCAAGAGTTTTCAGAACGGCGGCAAGGTCTGCAATCTGCGGATCGCCACCAGCGAAAACTGGAAGGACAAGAACGGAGAACGCCAGGAAAAGACCGAATGGCACACGGTCGCCATTTTCTCCGAAGGGCTTGTCGGCGTTGCCGAGCGCTTTCTGCGCAAGGGCAGCAAGGTTTTCGTGGAAGGCAAGCTGCAGACCCGCAAATGGCAGGACCAGTCCGGCAACGACCGCTATTCCACCGAGATCGTGTTACGCGGTTTTGATGGAACGCTGACTATGCTCGACGGTCCCGGTGGTCAGGGCGGCGGCCAAGGTGGTGGCGGCCAAGGTGGTGGCCAGAGCGGCGGCTGGAACTCCGGCGGCGGTCAAGGGGGCGGCCAGAACGGCGGCTCGTCGAGCGGCGGCTGGAATCAGGGCGGCGGATCCTCCGGCGGTTCGCCGTCGGGCGGTGGGTCGAATTACGACGATCTGGACGATGACATTCCGTTCTGATCGGATCGTGTTTTTCTCGGGCCGGCAGTTTCTCGCCGGCTCAATCCTTCCTTAACGCAGCCAGCGCGGCGAACGGGCCGCTTGGCTGATCATCCGCCGACAGCCCGTTTTCCTGCCGGACCCGGTCTGCATCGGGTCCGCAGGCGAAGGGGTCGATAGAAAGGGCAAGGCTCTGCGCGACGGCCTCGCCAAGATCGAAACTGTCCCCTTCGTAGAAGATTTCGTCCAGCTCGCCTTCCTCCAGCTCTACCTCTTCCTCGGCATCATACGAGCGCAGCGGCAGAAAGCGGAATGACAGCTTTTCGGTGACCCGCACGGCCAGATCCTCGCCCGAAACGGCGCAGCTTTGCACTATTCCGGCCTTCAGGGTTCCCTGGGCGGTGATAGCCTCGCCATCCTGATCCAGATCAATCGCCGCGCTTAAGGACTTCACCGCGACGATGTCGAAACGGCGGGCAAGCGCCAGGCATTCGTCAGCCGAAGCCTCCAGCACCTGCGTGGCGGCGGGCAGTTGGCGTGTTCGGACCTGGCGGGAAAATTCGTTTGTCACTGTGCCCTTCGTCATGCCGCGATATTCCCTTCCAGCAGGTCTGCTCGCCTCGTGCGGTCGAGCCGCGCCGCGACTTCGCGCAGGCGGATGGCCACACAGGCGGGTGAGCCGCCATCCGACAGGCTGACATTGCGGGCGACCGCTTCCTCAAGTTCCTTGTCTGCGCCAAGATTGTCGCGATAGGCGCCGAGCCGGCCGCCCATCACGCTCATCAACCGGCCGAGATGCTTGCCGACCACCACATCGCCGACGCCGCTTTCGCGCAGCTGCCCGTCCATGTCGTCAACGAAAAGTTCGGTCAGGCGCACCGAAGGTTCGACCAGTTCGGGCTCGCGCTCCATCCGCAGCAGCACGAGGGCCAGTGCGGCGGTCACCATGTCGAAGCGTCCTTCGATAGTATCGGCAACACCGCATTCGGCGTAGAATTGCGGATCGCGGCCCAATTCGACCGTAGCGTGCCACAAAGGTGCCAGATCGCGGCGCGGGTCGCGGCCGAGGCCGAGTAGATTGGCGAGAAATGACATGGTTGACGCTTTTCTGGTTGGTGCGCGATGCACAAGGCTCTGGTTTCCAGATGCGGTCCGTTCACCGCCAATTCAAGCCACGTAAAGCATCTCTGGTGCAAGGTAGCGTGGCCGCGGTGCGGCACGAGCGCTCATGTTGCAAGGCCGGATGCTTGGCCGTAAGGCAACCTTCGGAAAAAGACGACAACACGGCTGCGGCCGGACCAGATGATGAAAAGGTTACGATCGATGCGCGCAGCGATGGCAATGAAACTGGCTTTGTTGCTGACGGCAGGTCTGGCGGCGAGTGGCTGTACGTCGATCCGTGAGAACCGGGGCTATATCGTCGATCAGACGCTGACCCAGTCGGTACAGCCGGGTATCGACAATCGCCAGTCGGTGCAGGCCACTCTGGGCCGCCCGACCTTCACCAGCCAGTTCGGTGAACCGGTCTGGTATTATGTATCCAGCATCACCGGACGCCGCCCCTTCGTGCGCCCGAAGATCGAGGAGCACAGCGTTCTTGCAGTGCGCTTCGATGCCGAAGGCAATGTCATAGCGGCAGATCGTAGCGGGCTCGAACAGGTGGTCTATCTCACGCCCGACAGCGACCAGACTCCGACTTTGGGTCGGGAGCGCAGCTTCTTCGAGGATCTGTTCGGCAACATCGGCCGTGTCGGCGCTCCCGGCATGGGCGCGCCCGCCGGTCCATAGTTTGCCTCCCGAACACAGCGCTTGATTGCCTTGCTGCCATTCCCATATCGCGGCAATGGACGATAACAGAGCAAGCCACGGCCTCATTCAGTGGCACGGGACTACCATCATCGGCGTGAAGCGGGGCGGCAAGACCGTCATTGCCGGCGATGGGCAGGTGTCGATGGGCAACACCGTGATGAAGCCGAACGCCCGCAAGGTTCGCCGCATTGGTGAAGGCGGGCTGGAAAACGGCAAGGTCGTGGCTGGTTTCGCCGGTGCGACTGCCGATGCCTTCACCCTGTTCGAAAGACTCGAGAAAAAACTGGAGCAGTATCGCGGCCAGCTCCTGCGCGCCTCCGTCGAGATGACGAAGGACTGGCGCACCGACAAATACCTGCGCAATCTGGAAGCGCTGATGATCGTCGCGGACAAGGAGAACCTGCTTGTCCTGACCGGCAATGGCGATGTGCTGGAACCCGAGATCAAGAACGATACCATCATCGCCGCGATCGGTTCCGGCGGTAATTACGCGCTCGCCGCCGCGCGGGCGCTGTCGGATTACGAGGATGACGCCGAAACCATCGCGCGCCGCGCCATGCAGGTCGCCGCCGATGTCTGCGTCTTCACCAACGAAAATGTAACGCTCGAAATCGTCTGAGCAATAACGGATCATCATGATAGAAAACCTGACCCCCCGGGCCATCGTCGCCGCGCTGGATGAACACATCATCGGCCAGAAGGAGGCGAAGCGCGCTGTCGCCGTTGCCCTGCGAAACCGCTGGCGCCGTCAGCGCCTCCGTCCCGAATTGCGTGACGAGGTTACGCCCAAGAACATCCTGATGATTGGCCCAACCGGCTGCGGCAAGACCGAGATCAGCCGGCGGCTGGCCAAGCTGGCGGAGGCGCCTTTCGTCAAGATCGAAGCCACGAAGTTCACCGAAGTCGGCTATGTAGGCCGCGACGTCGAACAGATCGCCCGCGATCTGGTTGAAGAAGCGATTCGCCTCGAAAAGGACCGTCGCCGCGAAGCCGTGCGGGAAGCGGCATCGAAGGCCGCCATGGACCGCCTGCTGAATGCGCTGGTCGGTGAAGGAGCCTCCGAAGCCACCCGCGAAAGCTTTCGCCAACGCGTGATCGACAATTCGATGAACGACACCGAAGTCGAGATCGAGATCGAGGAAGCCCCCAACATGAACATGGATATTCCCGGCATGGGCGGGAATATCGGCATGATCAATCTTGGCGACATGATGGGCAAGGCCTTCGGTAAGTCGAACACCAAGCGGCGCAAGCTGAAAGTGCCCGATGCCTGGGACAAGCTGGTCGACGAGGAAGCCGAAAAGCGCATGGACCAGGACGATGTGGCCCGCGTCGCGCTGGAAAATGCCGAAACAAACGGCATCGTCTTTCTGGACGAGATCGACAAGATTGCCGTTTCCGACGTGCGCGGCGGCTCCGTCAGCCGTGAAGGCGTGCAGCGTGACCTGCTGCCGCTGATCGAGGGCACGACCGTCGCCACCAAATACGGCCCGATGAAAACGGACCATGTGCTGTTCATTGCCAGCGGCGCTTTCCACGTCGCCAAGCCGTCCGACATGCTGCCCGAGCTTCAGGGCCGTTTGCCCATACGCGTCGAGTTGCGCGCCCTGACCGAAGAGGATTTCGTGCGAATTTTGTCGGAAACGCGCGCCAATCTGGTGGAACAGTACAAGGCGCTGATCGGCACCGAGGAAGTGACTTTGGAGATCGGCGACGATGCCGTGCGCGAAGTCGCCCGTATCGCCGCGCAGGTGAATGAAAGCGTCGAGAACATTGGCGCCCGCCGCTTGCAGACCGTCATGGAAAAGCTGCTGGAGGAACTCAGCTTCGAAGCCGAAGACCACGCGGGCGAGACGATTGCCATCGACGCCGCCTACGTGCGCGACCGGTTGGCCGAACTGGCGCAGGACAGCGACCTCAGCAAATATATCCTCTGATGCTGGCCGGTCCGCTTTCAGGCGGACCGGCTAGACCGTCTCGGCCTCAGCCACTTCCGTTTCTTCACTTTCGGACTTCTGTCGCTGCCACATGTCGGCATAGAGGCCGTCGGCACGCAGCAATTGCGCATGCGTGCCGCTCTCGGCCAGCGTTCCGCTGTCGAGCACGAGGATCTTGTCCGAGTCCGCAATCGTCGAAAGGCGGTGCGCGATGGACAGGCTGGTCCGGTTGGCGGAAACCTTGTGTAACGTGGCCAGGATGTCCTGCTCGGTCCGCGAATCCAGCGCACTCGTCGCCTCGTCCAGCAGCAGGATCGGCGGGTTCTTGACCAGCGTGCGGGCGATGGCGACGCGCTGCTTCTCGCCGCCGGACAGTTTCAGGCCGCGTTCGCCGACCTCCGTATCCAGCCCATGAGGGAGGCGGTTGATGAAAGGGAGGATCGAGGCTCCTCGCGCTGCTGCGATAATCTCGTCATGCGCGGCGTCCTGCCGGCCATAGCCGATGTTGTAGCCGATCGTATCGTTGAACAGAACGCTGTCCTGCGGGACGATGCCAATGTTCTGCCTGAGGCTGGCCTGCGTCACGCCCGCGATATCCTGTCCGTCGATCAGGATGCGCCCGCTCCAGGGATCGTAGAAACGAAACAGCAGGCGGGCGATGGTGCTCTTGCCCGCGCCCGACGGGCCGACCAGGGCGACGTGACCGCCCGCCGGAACCTCGAACGACAATCCATGCAGGATCGTGCGGCCCTTGTCATAGCCAAAGGTGACATCGTCGAAAGTGATCGTCGGGCGGCGGACCAGCAGCGCGGGTGCTCCGGGCTTGTCCTGCACCTCGACCTCGGTATCGATCAGTTTGAACATCGCCGCCATGTCGATCAGCCCCTGGCGGATCGTGCGATAGACCCAGCCCAGCATGTCGAGCGGGCGGAACAGCTGGACGAGGTAGGTCTGCACTGCGACCAGATCACCGACGGTCAGCCGGCCCTTGCTCCATTCCCAAACCGTGAAGCCGAGCGCCGCAATCATCAGCAAATTCATGATCAGCGCCTGCACGACATTGAGCAGCCCGAGCGAATTCTCGCTCTTGCGCGCAGCCTCGGCATATTCGCGGGCGGAACTGGCGTAGCGCGTCTGCTCCCGCTCCTCGGCACCGAAATATTTGACCGTTTCGTAATTGAGCAGGGAGTCCACCGCCCGCGACAGGGCCGTGCCGTCCAGCTCGTTCATGCGGGCGCGCAGCTTGGTGCGCCATTCCGTGATCCAGCGCGTGACTGCCATGTAGAGGACCACGGTGATCCCCGTCGCGATAACGAGTTCGACACCGAACATGGTGTAGAAGATGACGGCCACCGCGATCAGTTCGATGATCGTCGGCGCGATGTTGAACAGCAGGAAATACAGCATCGAATCGATGCTCTTGGTGCCGCGCTCGATCGTCTTGGTGACCTCGCCCGTGCGGCGCGACAGGTGAAATCGCAGCGACAGCCGGTGCAGGCGGGAAAAAACATCCTCCGCCAATTGCCGGGTGGCGTCCTGTCCGACTTTCTCGAACACTACATTGCGCAGATTGTCGAACATGGTGCTGGAGAAACGGCCCACCGCATAGGCAATCACGAACAGGAAGGCGACCGTCATCGCCGGGCCGCCGTCCAGCGCCATCGTGTCCACTACGCGTTTCAGCGCGAGCGGTGTCAGCAGTACGATGGCCTTTGCCGCCAGCACGATCAGCATGGCAATGACTATGCGGATGCGCAGGTCGGGCCGGTCTGCCGGCCAGAGATAGGGAAGGAACCGGCGCAGCGTCTTCCAGCTGTCGTGATCGACGGGTGTGGGTGTGGCGCTATCGGGAGGCATTGCAGGTGAAGATGGGTTGCAGCGCGGCCTATCGCAATGGCGGGGCACTTTGTGCTTCGTCAGGGCAGGCTTTGCTCCCTATAGCGAAACGCATGAAAGTTCCGCCAGGCGACATCGGCCACGCCGACCTGCAATCCCGCACGAACGACTCCGCCAGAGCGGTAGTAGTCGTTCTTGCCCATGATGAGGAAAGGCGCATCGCGGCGTGCCTTTCCAGCCTGGCGGGGCAAGAGGCCGCCGCAATCCACGTGGTCGTGAACGGATCGACCGATCGAACCGCGGAGATTGCTCGGGCATCGCGCCTCGCCGAGGTTCATGTCTACGAGGAAGGCGGCAAGGCGCGCAGCTGGAACCGCTTTGTTCTGGACACTATCGATCCCGTGCCGCCGGTCCTCGTTCTTGTGGATGGCGATGCGCAGATCACGACGGGTTCCATTGCCGCGCTGGCGCGTTGTCTTGAACGGGAAGCCCACGCCAATGCCGCCGCCGGAATGCCCCGGAACGGGCGGCGTGCGGGGACGTACAGGGCAGAGATGCGGCGTGATCACGGCCTGTTCGGCGATTTCTATGCGTTGCGCGGCAATTTTGTAGAAAGGGTGCGCGCATCCGGCATTCGCCTCCCCGACGATCTGATCGGCGACGACAGCCTCATCGGCGCTCTCGCTAAGACCGATCTCGGCCACGAGGACCAGTGGAGCGATGGGCGAATTGCCGTGTGCGAAGATGCAAGGTTTCTTTGCGAGCCAACGCCTTTCTCGCCTTCCGGGATGCGAGGGCAGGCGCGGCGTATGTCCAACTACAGCGTCAGGCACTTTCAGAACCGTATCGTCAGCGACATCATGCGCGGCCCGGGTCCCGCCGGTTTGCCACGGCGGCTGGCGGAGCTTTACCCGCGGTACCTCCCGACCTTCAGGCCGCGCCGGCACCCGCTATGGGCGTGGTTCGATCGGCAGGCTCTGGCGCGGATGCGTTCGTCTGCCGCAGCATTGCCCACGTTTCGCTGAGCATCCGGGGCCAGAACAGCGCCATGCAGCCGACGTAGACCGCCGCGCCTGCCGGAACCGTGAGGGCCAGCATCGCCGGAGCTGCCATTCCTGCAAAGATCCGCTCCAGGCCCAGAACGGCAACACTCATGACGGCGCAGGCGAGCAGGATCGGTAACATCTCCTGCAATAGAGATCCCAGGCCCAGCTTCACCCGCGGCAGCGTCAATGCAAGCGTGATGACAAGCAGGGCGGGCGCCGCGATCCACCAAGCATGGACAAGGCCAAACGGGCCGCTCCTGATCGCGATGAGGAAAAGCGCCGGAAACATGATCGCCCCGGCAGCGCTGGTCATCATGTATATACGCGGCAAACCCATCGCATTGGTCGCAGGGCTGCAAACGATCTGCAGCGCCATGGCCGGCATGGCGATGGCGAGACCGGCTGCGACGGGTGCCATCTCGATCCATTTCGGCCCGAACAGCGTAAGCACGGCATAGGGCGCGGTCAGCGCGAGCCCTACGTACAAGGGGGCGGTCACCAGGAACACGGTTCGCAAGGTTCGCAGGAAAAAAGGTGCCAGGGGCTGCTGCGCCTTGTGCAGTTCGGCATAAGCGGGAAAGGCGACCTCGTTGACGGGCGGAAGGAACCGCCCGGTGACGATCAGGGTGAGGAAGAGCGCCTCGGAATAAAGGCCCAGCGTATGCGGGCTGAAGGCGCGACCTGCGATGAAGATGTCGGATTGGCTCTGGACGATCCAGAACAGCTGACAGATCGTAAGCGCTCCGCCGAAAGAGATGATGTCCCAGGCGCCCCTGAAATCGAAGACCGGCCATACCAGAAGGCGCGCAGCAATCGCCAACCCCACCGCGCGAGCGGCGAATCCCGCCAGAGGTGCGAATACCAGCGCCCATACTCCGAAGCCGAGCCAGGCGAGGACCAAGGCGGTGAGGGCGGCGATCACGGCCGATCCCATGCTCACCCAGGCCTGGCTGCGAAACAGGAGGCGCCGCGCGAGCAAGGCCGAGGGAAGGGCAATGAAAGGGGTGGTGAGGAAAATCAGCGCCTGCACCTGCAACATCGGCTCGACCAGTGGCTGCCCGTAATAGCGTGCCGCAATCGGCGCGAGCATGAACTGCGCAGCTGCAAGTGCTCCGTTCAAGAGGATCAACAGGCCGAAAACCTGGCCAATGCGCCGCTTGTCGATCCGGTCCGTCTGGATGAGAGAAGTGGCGAAGCTGTACCCGTTGAGGAAGTTCAATGCCGCAAGCACTACTTGTGTCATCGCGAACAGGCCATAATCGCTGGGTTCTAGAAGGCGGACTACAGCAAGGGTAGAACCCCAGGTGATGATCTGTGCCAGAACCTGACTGCCCCAGCGCCAGGCCATGGCGCTGCGAACCCGTGCCCCGAATCCATCGGCGAGTATACCGGCCTCGCTGCCCTGATTCTCTTGGTCACCAGTCATTCGGGCGCCATTAAAGGCCAAAGATGAAGATTGGACAGCGCAAATCGAGCTCCGAGGGGCAGAGTTCCGCACCCATTCGGCGCGTGCGCAGGTCAGATAGACGCTGGCTGGAACCGCAAGGGCATCGCATTTCACGATCAAACGCGCGTATTTCCGCCACTTTCGAAGCGAAGTGAAACAAAATTGCAAAAAGGCGGTTGACCGAATCTTGGGTGGTCCATATATGCCCTCTCACCGGAGCGGCGCAGACGGTTTTCACCGGCTTTTGCGGTTTTGGTCGCCAACATATCAGGACAACC
>NZ_JAAFZT010000029.1 GCF_013336795.1 Alteripontixanthobacter muriae
CGAGAACCAGAAGAAATTTGCCATCCACATGCCTCCTCACTGGAGGCTCATGAATCACATCCCAATGCCGCTGTGAATCCTGTTTATGGGTCCGGACCCTAGAGGCGCTGCGGAGCAGTCGGGACCGTTATTTAAGGGCTAAGGGCGTCAAGCCGTTGAGTTTCTGGATCGACTTGGCTGACAAGCAGATAGAGCGACGCGGTTGGAACCTGCACAAAGGCAGTGAGGGGTATCACTCCTTCGTCAACATGATTGGTGAAGCAGCAGTCGAAGTGCTTACGAGCGCTATAGCGGAACGCGAGGGCCGCTTTGGTTTCGAGCCGTCTAGTCCGGTTGTCAGGGCAGGTTTGAAAGCGAAAACGGAATTAGCGGCAGCAGGTCTAACGGTATTGGAACTCTTCGACCGGTATGCAGCCCAACGCATTGCCGAAAAGAGAAATCGTTCCGATGGGGTCAATCAGGACAGGAAGGTCGTTGAAGGCTTTGTCAGCTTCGTCGGCCTAAACAGAAGCGTTCGTTCTATCCTGCCGGAACATATAAGGGAATGGCGGGACACCCTTGCTGCACTTCCGCCTAAATACGCCACAAGCAAGGCATACGCAGGATTGTCGATGCGAGATGCTGCTGCCAACGCCAAGGCAAGCGCTGCGCGCTCAATTAGCCCCATCACCGTAAACAAATATCTCTCTACGATTTCTCCCTTCCTCGATTGGTGCGTTACCAATGCTTACGCAGACCGGAACCCCTGCGTCGGTCTGTTCTTCGATGTTAAAAAGGGTAAGAACCCCCGACCACCATTCAGTGACGAACAGCTAAGGCGCATCTTCACATCCCCGCTGTTCACCGGTTTCCTTCGTGATGGAAAGGAGCATTTGCCGGGTGAACAAAAGACAAATGACTGGCGCTATTGGTTACCACTTGTCTGCCTCTTCACTGGTGCACGCGTCGGTGAAATCGCTCAATTACGCACCGATGACATACAGGAGGAAGGTGGCATTCCCTTTATCTTCATTCGGCACGATGAGGAAAAAGGACAGCAGACAAAGTCGGGTCACAGTCGCCCAGCACCAATCCACTCTCAGCTACAACAGCTGGGTTTTCTCGACTTTGTAGAACGTCAGCGGCAGCGCACGCGCAAAGAGGGCAACCAGCAGCTTTTTCCTGAACTTAAGCCAAATGAGCGTGGTCAAATTGGAGCGATGCCTTCCCGCTTCTTGCGAGATTATCTCAAGCGCATCGGAATCAAGACCGGCAGTGACGGGTTTGGTGCGCACTCTTTCCGACACACTATGGCAGATATGCTCAGGCGTGCTGACTATCTCGATGACGAAATCGAAGTTGCGCTCGGACACAATCAGAAGAGTGTGACCGGTGGCTACGGACGGGTACGACAAGGAACCATATCGCGCATAAGTAAAATGATCAAATCTACAGGAATTGGTAAAGTAATTCTCGATACGCTAAAATCATAGTTAAGGTATTACTTTCAATATTTACTCGGATTAATAGACATCATCGCGTCGTTTAGCATGAAACTTAGCCGTAATATTCGTCATTCCTAAGAAAACCATGCAAGCATTTCATCTTGAAATCTAGATAAAGGACGCTCAGTTTGTCAACCTTTTCATCTCCCTCATAGTCGAACGGCTTAAATCCCGCTCTTCGATAATTTTCTTTTATTGTTCTATTCATTGTCCGTATAGATTCTGTCTCATCATGAAGTAATAAATACGTTTATATTTCCTTCAATGTCAAAGACACACCTCTTACCTCCGTTAGGGTGATACAAAGTATTGGTTTTTATAATTACCCATAACAGATATTTACCTTGTGAGACTATTTGATACACCGTTTAGCCTAACTGCTTTGTAGTCATACTCCTTGATAGAGCAGAAGGTAAGCCACACCTGTGATACCTAGTTAGAGAGAACTAGGACTCATGAACATCAGCCCATACGTTAGGTTATTCCCTAGAGTTTAAGTCTCACTCGTCGGGAGGGTCGGAGGTCCACCTTGCGGTTTAAAAGTTCCCCCGGTGCAAACCTTAGCCGTGCTTATAAGGGTATAATAACGGAAGCTTGAACATTTGCCAGTCTGCTGCACATCAACCGGAGGTTTTCGCAAGCAAGAGCAAGGCTAAACGCAAAATAGCTTTGATGATAAGTTCATCAAGAGACATAGGGCTTAGATTATTAGACGTTCCAGCCATAGTAACGCATCGTCTTGATGTGTAATATACAACAGAACGCAGACGGAGTACACCGTTACTATAGTGCTACTGTTGTTTCTACTTTTAATTCTCTGTAGTTAGTCTAAATTGATGAGTATGAGATAATAAGCATTGTTACAGTTACTAAAGCAATTCTCTGCGTTGGCTCAGTCTTGGGCTGTATAACGCCCATATCTAAGAGAAAAGCCCTAGGATGCTCGTACAACAGCTTGCAACGGAAGTGTCGAAGGCGAACTTCGAAAAGCGTGCAGGGGGTAGAACCTGCCGTAAATTTGAAGTACGTCCGCTGCAAATCAAAGTTCCAACAGGTAGATAACATGGAAAACGAAGACCTAATTACATTCACCAGCGACATTGTGTCGTCCTACGTCGCCAACAACAGCATTGCTGCCGATGATGTGGGCCAGTTGGTGCAGGACGTTTACAGGGCGCTGTCCTCGGTAGGGGAAACGCAAGAACAGCCAGAAGCGGTAGAACCCGCAGTTTCGGTAAGGGCTTCGATAAAGCCGGACCATCTTGTCTGCCTTGAGTGTGGCAGAAACCAGAAGATTTTGAAGCGCCACCTGATGACCGCTCATAATCTTACCCCTGAGGAATATAGGCAGCGCTACGATTTGAAGAGCGACTATCCTATGATAGCCCCCAACTATTCCGACCGTAGACGCGCACTGGCTAAAGAGATTGGCCTAGGAAGAAAGAAGGGCGAGAAAGTGGGCCCTCGTAAGAATCGTAATGGCAATGGCAATCGTAATGGCAAGTGAAACTCTGCTGTTTACTGAAAGCGAAAGCTTCTAGATAACGCCTAGGTTCATTATTAGTCTCTAGAATGGCCTAGGATGCCCCATACAGCGTCTTTATAGGTGCTTTGGCTACCCATGTGGCTAAGCATGTTTACGAGCACTTAGAGGCGCTTAAATCGTCTTGGATTAGAATGGGCGTTGCGGGCAGAACGGGAAAATAACCGATTGCCAATGGATTGTCACAATCCAGACATAATAGGTTTGCTTTCCGTTCCACCTACCTGCAATCTTGGAGGGTCATCAACAGCCCTTTAGCGAGAGAAGTTTATGACGGGGTCGAGTGTTTGGATGGCGCTCGGCCCCACAGCTAGCTTTCTGGCAATGCAGAAGTCCGACAAAGGGTCTAGCATCTTCAATACGCTCTAAAATGCTCTAGGATGCCCGTACAGTGTCTTTATAGATGCTCTGGCTACCTGTCGGTCAAAGTGAAATCGTAAACTTTCGATTAACTTAGGCTAGCGACGTTCGCCCGTCCTTCTGAGACAATGCCGACTGCGACTCGGGAGGCGCTATCGCTATGCAGATTGCAAACAAGCAACGTACCCACACGTACAGAATAACGCATTCGGGAAAGAACGGCCTAGTGCCCCGAGAAATTGAGTTTGAAGCGCAGGATGCTGCAACGGCACTGCTCATCATGCAGGACTCTATACCGAAGTACCGACCAGTAGCTTTAGCTGAGGACGGGCGAGCACTGGCAACGGTGCAACTGGTATCGGAAGGATTATGGTCCGTCTTCAATCCAGAGCGGAAACCCATCTAATTACCCTGGCGTAGCCATGATGCAGATACAGCCACTTCCTCAAGTTCGGATTGAATGCCTCTATAATGCCCGTACAGTGCGTTGAGAGGCTGCTTGGCTACCTATTGTAGCCAAAAATGCTTGTATGCGCTTAGAAGCGCTTAGGTTGGCTATATACTAAGTAAAGCCGCTTGCATAGACATCGATTTAAGGCGAAGTCCTAGAAATCACTTGAACTATTCACTCGAACCCATGCAATAATTTGCGATGGATTAAACCAAAACTCACAGATACATTCAACTAAGTTAATGTAGGTGAAGATAAGTTAACCTGAGTTCAGCTTTTTACATAATTACCTTACCGGAGCTTGTGCATCTCGGTGGTAGTTAGCCTTGGTAAAAGGGGACTGTGTTTAGCCTATTAGGAAACTTCTTGTTTTCACGGAATGAAGGTGAGGGCAGATAATTTGTTTAGCATAAGCCGCTTACGCGTTGTCTGCTTTTGGGCATTCGTGAAAGTAGGTCCTATGGCGCAATCTGGGGCGGATAGCAGCCATTCTCCTGAACAGTAAAACGCCGCCAGTCTCTCGACCAGCGGCGCTCCTGCTACGCTCGGGGTCGCAATCAAGCGTAGGAGACGGTTACCTTCTGCCTGCGCTTAGCGGAACGCATTGCGCCACCAATGAAGCCGAAGCCGAGCAGCATCATCGCCCATGTGGTGGGTTCGGGAACCGCGCCATTAGCGATTGTCACATTGCCCGGTCCGTTTATCGACAAAGTGTAACTACCGAAGTCATCATTTGCGAACCCGCTCACAACCGCAAAATATGACACTCCGGTACTCAGGCCGAAGTCAAAGGCTGCATCTAACCCCGGGCCGGCATCGTCATTGCCAATCAGCAGATTCGATAGCGGATTATTGGGGTCGAAGCTGTTTGCATATAAAAACAAATAGTTATCAAATGCAGAAGTTACAGCAAAAGCATAAGAACTTGCCGTGTCTACTGTGAAAGAGGTCGCTTCGTACGGAACATCGGTTCCGGTACCAGATAAAAATGGCCCACTACCGACAGGTCGGTTCCAAGTCGGTCCACCTGTCGTATCACCCACGACTTCAGCGGCGCTCAAAGGCGAAGCCACAAGGCCTATGGTAGCCGCGGCACAGTATAGTAAGCTTCGCATCTAAAATCCCTTCAATCATGTTTTCGTGACGGACAGTGCGACCCAAGCTTTATGGTTAATGTATCCGTACCTTTGAAGGCAGTGACTTGTATCTTTTTATGCGCACCGTCCCGGGATGATACATCTGCAAAGCGGCATGAAGAGCCGGTCCGCTTTTTGTCGGAAACCTATGAATGTAGTAGACCTTAACCTTCTACTATATTCAGGGCACACTAAACCGAAGTTTTACCCACACCCAACTGCTTAGCAATGGCAGAGGCACCGATGCTATGTGCAACAAGGGCTTGCACTTCCTGCCTATCACAGAACGTTCGCAGCTTTATCAATTCAAGAAAGCCTTCGCGAGCGTTCAAAGCGCTTTAAGTTTCGCCTCCATTTGGCTGAGGTTCGTCAGTGGCGCACAACTTGTAACTAATAAGCCACTTCCAAATTATCTAGTAATATGGCTCATAAGATAGCTAGACTCCGTTGTGAACTAGGCTCATAAATTAGGCCTAACTTATAAGCGAGTCGAAAGGCAGAAACTATGAGCCGCATTGCATACTACAGAGTGTCTACCGATGGGCAGTCAATCGAAAGCCAGCGCAAGGCTCTTGGTGGCAACTTCGATAAGGAGTTTGCTGATGAAGGTGTGTCGGGTGCCACGCTCGCTGCTGACCGTCCTGCATTCGCTGTACTGTTAGGCTATGTTCGGGAAGGTGATACCATCTGTGTCACTGCATTGGACCGCGTAGGGCGCGATGCTTTGGATGTGCAGTCTGTGGTTCGTAAGCTAATCACCAAAGGTGTAACCCTAGACGTTCTAGGCTTAGGTCCTATTGCCAGGGGTGTTGGCGAACTGGTGATAGCTGTGCTGGCACAGATTGCCGATATGGAGCGCCAACGCATCAAAGAGCGTTGTGATGCTGGTAGGCAAGCCGCAAGGGCTTCGCTTGCTGCGAATGGTAAGACGCATAGGGGCAAGGCAAGCTTGGGGCGTCCCTTTGCTGCTGATAGCGATGCAGTTGCACAATGGCGCAAGGATAATGGCGCTAGCATAGCTAAGACTGCACAGGAGTTTGGATTATCCGCTGCAACGGTGAAGCGGTATTGTGCTGCTAGTGCAGCCTAGGGTCTGCACTGCCTCAAGCGCCCCTATATCCTTTGGTCTAATCCCTTTGGCATAGCACATGGCGGTTGGGTCTATAGCGCCAGCGATTTGGTTAGTCCTTTTGCATAGTAGACCAACCTACAACTAACCTGCCATGCCTCTCTTTCGCGGGAACCGAGTTGTGCTCGCGAGTTGCGCATGTCGGGCTGGCACGCGCCTCACTGGCTTACCCCTGAGTCAAAGAACGTGCCGCCCGCTTTTCATCCCCATTTTATATACCGGCAGATGCGTCGCTGTTCGCACAATGTGCAGGGAACATGTCGCTTGCATGACTAGCACGGCCCAGCGCTTCGGTTTTCCGAGGCCAAAGTGAAGCGGCACTATACTGCTTTTACGCGCTCCTATGTCCTTTGGCCTAATCCTTTTGGCATAGTACATGGCGCGGCGTTCTATACCGGTGGCGGTTCGACTAGGGTCCGGACCCATAAACAGGATTCACAGCGGCATTGGGATGTGATTCATGAGCCTCCAGTGAGGAGGCATGTGGATGGCAAATTTCTTCTGGTTCTCG
>NZ_JAAFZT010000030.1:0-22647 GCF_013336795.1 Alteripontixanthobacter muriae
CACCGCCTCCTGCTTGAACTCTTCTGTATGCTTGATCATCTCGTCGGTCTCCTGTTGCGAGCTCTAATCGCTCAGGTGACCGGCGCAAAAACGTTACAAGTCCACGCTACCCAGCGCAAGATAACGAGCCATGATACGTCGGACCTGCTCGGCCTCCTCCGGCACTATCACCAGCTTGCGGTTTCTGATCTTGTAGCCGAGCGGTACCGGACCACCCATCCAGATCCCCTTGCGCTTGGAAGCAGCGATCTTGTCGCGGATCCGCTCTCCTGTGACCTCGCGCTCGAACTGAGCGAAGGAGAGCAGCATGTTGAGCGTGAGCCGCCCCATGCTGGTTGTGGTGTTGAAGGCCTGGGTGATGCTGACGAAGCTGGCACCTGCGTTGTCGAGTACGTCAACGATGCGCGAGAAGTCCGAGAGCGAGCGGGTCAGGCGATCGATCTTGTAGAGGAGCACGATATCCACCTGTCCCGCTTCAATATCGGCCAGCAATTGCTTCAGACCCGGGCGCTCCATATTGCCTCCTGAGAAGCCTCCATCATCATAGCGTTCGGGGTTTACGACCCAACCCTCGTGTCGCTGACTCAGCGCGTAAGCGGCACAGGCCTCGTATTGTGCATTCAGGCTGTTGAACTCCTGCTCGAGCCCGTCCTCGGTCGACTTGCGCGTATAGATCGCGCAGCGCAGGATCTTCTCAGCCACGTGAGGTCAGTCCGAAGAACCGCGGGCCAGACCACGATGTACCCGTTACATGCCGGGCGATCTCGCTCAGCGAGTTCCAGTCCCGCTCCTGGAAGCGAAAGCCGGTCTCAAGCACCTCCACGAGCAGGGTCTGGCCGTTCCATTCGCGTAGCAGGCGCGCACCGGGCGAAAGCTTCTGTCGAGCGGCGGACGCGGCACCATCGCCTGACTTCGCCAGACGCATCAACTCTCGCCTGACCAGCGCCGGCAGGCGCCCTTCCCGCCTCTCCTGCAGCCGGTAAGCCAGCAGCGAGCGAAGTAGCGGAACTGCGACGTTCGGCGGCAGACCGTCGGCTACTGCGCTCCATCGCTCGCGAAGCTGTGCCTGGGACAGGTTCTCCAGCTCGGTGAGCTCTTTCTCGAGCCGGCTCACTCGCCGCTCTCCGCAACGATGCGGTAGCGGCTGAGGCCATCGAGCTTCGTTCTGTCAAGCGATGCCCCCTTCTTCTTCAGTCCGGACAAGAAGGCCCGGGCTGAATGCGGTTTCCACCCGGTCGCAGAAGTGATCTGCTCGAGAGTTGCGCCGCTCGGCTCGCGCAAAAGGGTGCAAACAACGTCGGCTTTAGATGGGAGTGGCGCAGCCTCGCTGGGCGCCGGTGACTTGCTGCTCATGGCGTTCTCCTGGTGGCGGAAGGCACAATCGCCTCCCACCACCTGAAGCTCCGGCAGTCTCAGGCCGCCGGAGGTTCCGTCAAGCGCGTCGATCAACAGGTGCAGCAATGCTCGGAATTGGCGAACAGTCCAGCCCAATCCGCGGACCGGCCCACGCAGTTCTCCATTCAGGATAACATATCCTCGACAAGATACTTTAACCCGAACGAGAAAACATATAGAGGGAGGTTTGGGGGATGAAGCGATGAAACTGCGAAAGATGATCTTGGTTGCTGCAACGGCAGTTGCATGCGGGCTTGGCTTGCCTCTGGCTTCCCAGCAGGTCGCGGAAGTTGCTCCGCTGGTACCGGAGAGCACATCAGCTATAGGCTCGGAAGATACGGGCAATCTGTATCAACCAGGCTCCGCCCAACTGACCGAGGCCGATGTTGAGGCCTGGCTGGATGGCTATTTGCCGGCGTCCCTTGCCCGAACCGATATCCCTGGTGCGGTCGTTTCGGTTGTGAAGGACGGCGAGATCCTTGTCAGCAAAGGCTACGGCTACGCCGATGTTGCTGCAGAGATTCCAATGGACGGCGATCGAACTCTGACCCGTATCGGATCAACGAGCAAGCCGTTCACCTGGACTGCGGTCATGCAACTGGTCGAACAAGGCAAGCTCGACCTGGATCGGGACATAAACGAATATCTCGACTTTGAGATTGATCATGAGCCCTATCGGCCGATCACTCTTCGCGATCTGCTCAACCACCGCGCAGGCTTCGAGGAAGGTCTGAAGAACCTGCTGATGGTCGACCCGGAGAACTTTCCGACGACCGAGGCGTACTTGAAGCAGAACCGCAGGCCGGTGATGTTCCCCCCCGGCGAAGTGCCGGCCTATTCAAATTATGGCACTGCGCTGGCAGGCTACATCGTGGAGCGGGTCTCTGGCGAACCGTACGACGAGTACATCGAGCGCCACATTCTCGAACCGCTCGACATGGAACGTTCGACAACAAGGCAGCCTTTGCCAAGCAGGCTGACGGACGGAATGGCCAGGGGCTACATGGATGCGTCCTCACCGCCCCGCCCTTTCGAGATCGTGACTACCGCTCCGGCCGGCAGCATCTCCGCCACGGCGACGGACATGGCCCGCTTCATGATCGCGCATCTACAGCAGGGGCAATATGAGGATGCGCAGATCCTTGAGCCGGATACCGCGCGCCTTATGCATAGCGCTTCCGCTCCGCATCGAGAGGGCTTCTCGACCATAGCGCATGGTTTCTTCCGTGGACGGGAAAATGGCAGGCTGGTGATCGGACACGGCGGGGACACGGTCGCTTTCCACACCGACATGAACCTGCTGCTAGAAGAAAATGTCGGCATCTTCGTCAGCTTCAATGGCCGCGGCGCAAGCGATGCTGTCTATGCCGTTCGAGAAGATCTGTTCGAAGCATTCATGGACCGATACTTTCCGGCTCCGGCAGGGGCCGGCGCCGAGCCACTGCCCGTGCAAGAACATGTCGATGAGATAGTCGGCGCCTACGAAAGTTCGCGGCGGGTGGAATCCGGCTTCATCGGTCTCTTCTACCTTTTGCAGCAAGAGGAGATCATCGGGCACGACGACGGTACGATCAGCCTTGCCTCCGGTGAAGAAGGTGAACGCTTTCATGAAGTGGAACCATACGTCTGGCAGGAGATTGGCGGTGAGAGGCGCCTCGCGTTGACCGAGGTAGACGGGCGCAAGGCAGTTATCGACAGTGATAATCCTATCTCGGTCCTTCAGGCGGTGCCGTTCGCACGCAGTTCGGCCCTCAACATGCCTGTGCTTGCAGCGTCGCTGCTCATCCTGCTGGTGACGTTAGTTGCATGGACGGTAAAAGCCACTTTGAACCGGGTTTACGGAAGGGCAGAGTCGCTTAGCGGCCCAAGCCGCACCGCAGCTTTCCTGAGCAAGCTGTCCGCCCTCGCGGTCGTGCTTTATCTCGTCGGCTGGTTCCTAATCCTGCAGCCGGTGCTGGCGAACGATCTTCACGTCTACGATGACAGCCTGGATAGCTGGGTGCGTCTCATGCAGGTTGCGGCTATCGTGCCGATCGCCGGCGTCCTCATCTGCGCGTGGAATTCGTGGCTCGCCTTCAAGGATGGACGCGGGCGGCTGGCGATTGCCGGGAGCCTCCTGCTACTGGCGGCGATGATCGGCGTCCTCTGGATCGCCTACATGGGCGGCTTGATGAGCTGGAATCTGAATTACTGAGTATGTGGCGTCCAGCCGGAATGGAGCATAGCCTATGAAGAAGACCGGGAAGATTTTGACCGCTTCCATGACAGCGGCTGCGCTGGCGGCGTCCAGCATACAGGCAAGCAGCCAGGATTTCTCGAAATACAGCGATGAGGCGATTGCAGAAGCGCTCGCCGATCGAGCCGATGTGCGCATGATCGAGATGGTTGCCATGCGCGACGGCGTACGCCTCGCCACTAATATCTACATGCCCAAGGATGCGGACTGGCCTTTGCCAACCATCCTTTGGAAAACGCCCTACAACGAACTTTCCTATCAGGATCGGACGAGCCGCCGCGCGCTTGAAGCTGTTTCACGCGGCTTCGCCTTTGTGGTGCAGAACGAGCGCGGCCGCTACTATTCGGAAGGCAAATACGAGATACTCGGATATCCGCAGACGGACGGTTACGACACGATCAGCTGGATTGCCGATCAGCCATGGTCGAACGGCAAGGTGGGCACTCTAGGCTGCTCCTCTTCGGCGGAATGGCAGCTCGCGCTTGCTGCGATGGATCATCCGGCACATGCGGCGATGGTACCGATGGCCGCAGGAGCCGGCATCGGAAAGGTGGGGCCATTTCAGGAACAGGGTAATTGGTACACGGGTGGAGTCCCCCGCAGCCTGTTTTTTGTTTGGCTATATGGCGTCGACAATCCTCTGCGCGCGCAGCTACCCGGGGGGCTGGACCAGCCGACGCAGGCACAGATTGCGCGATACAACGATCTTGCGGCAAAGAAGCCGGCGGTCGACTGGACGCGGCAGATCCGCCACTTACCACTTTCGACCCTGCTGTCCGATCTTGGAGAGCCGGCTGGCACCTATGAAAATCTGATTGCCCGTAGCCCTGCCGACCCCGAATGGAAGGAAGGGGGGCTGTATCACGATGACATGGGCTGGGGCGTTCCAGCCCTGTGGTTCAACAGTTGGTACGACGTTTCGATCGGTCCGAACATGGCCCTGTTCAATCACGCCCGCTCGGTAAACACGGACAAGAAAGCGAGCAGCAACCAGTATGCAGTGATCGGTCCGAACAATCACTGTCGTTTTTCCGAACTAGGGCCCGACTTCGTGTCCGGCGATCGTGAGCTGGGCGACGCGAGCTTTCCTGTTGACGATCAGGTATACAGCTTCTTTGATCGGTGGCTAAAGGGCGAGACGCGGGCGTTTCCCGCATCCACCGCACCTGTCCGCTACTTCACCATGGGCACGAATGAATGGCAAAGCGCGACCCAATGGCCGCCTAAGAGTGCTCGAGACGTCACTTTGCACCTGCGTTCATCTGGTGGGGCAAACAGCTTGTACGGAGACGGAAGGCTTTCGGTCGATCCACCTAGAAGCGAAGAAATCGCAGATCGCTACATCTATGATCCTGCCAATCCGGTTCAGACTGTCGGCGGGGGCGACTGCTGCAATGGCGGGCTGGTCAAGGCAGGTGCTTTCGATCAGCGGCTGATCGAAGCGCGTGACGATGTGCTGGTCTATACGAGCGAGCCTCTGACAGACGCCATGGAGGTATCTGGTTTTGTCGAGACGGTTCTCAGCGTTTCCTCCGATGCGCGGGATACGGATTTTGCGGTGAAGCTCGTCGACGTCGCGCCCGACGGAACGGCCCACATCTTGGGCGATACGATACTGCGCGCGCGGTACCGCACCGGATTCGACAATCCGCAGCTGATGGAGGCGGGGGAGGTGTACCAGGTATCGCCCACTCCGATTACGATCAGCAATACATTCCTGCCGGGACACCGTATTCGCATCGAAGTTACATCATCGAACTTCCCAAAGTTCGCACGCAACCTCAACACGGGCGGCTCAAACGAAACTGAAAGCGAATTCGTGATCGCGCACAACACGGTCCATCACTCGCCCGGCAAGCTGTCCTATATCAAGCTTCCGGTCGTCCCGGCTGACCGTTAAAGTTCCAACGACCGACTTCATGCGCTGGTAAATACACTCATCGGCAGCGTCCGCTGCCGATGAGTGTAAGTCTGACGCCCTCTACTCTCCCAGCGTTGCTTCGAAGAAGCGGCGGCTCTCATCCCAGACCTTCTGCCAGTTGGAATAGAGGATAATGTCGTGCGCTTCGCCCGGCAGGAGTACAGTTCGGACATCTACTCCCCGGTCGGTCAGCTTCTGGTGCAGATCGATTGTTTCCAGCACATCTACGCTCATGTCGCGGTCGCCGCTGATAAGCAGGACCGGTGAGGTCCAGTCGTCAATTGCCGCAAGCGGAGAAGATTCGAATGCCAGCGGCCGATCCGCTTCGCTTACGCCGAATATGTAGCTGGGGTTCTGATGTCCCGGCGTCGGAGACGGCCAGCTCCAGTCAAAGACGCCGTGAATGGCAACGCCGGCCGCGAAAAGCTCTGAATCCCGCGCCAGCGCATGGGCGGTTAGCAATCCGCCATAGGAGCCGCCCCAGATCCCGATCCGTTCTGGATCGACGTCCTCGCGCTGCGCCAGCCAGCGCCCTGCACCTAGCACATCGGCGTATTCCGATGCGCCGCGCCATGCCCGCCCCGGTGCCTCGCGGAAGTCACGCCCATAACCGGTGCCCGAGCGATAATTTATGCTGACGACGACATAGCCGAGTTCCGCCATGCGCCGATTAACAGCGAAGTCCTTGGCGTAGTAGCTGCCGAAGTGAAAGCCGGGGAACATCTGCCGCGGCGGCCCGCCATGAACATATACAACGGCCGGATGCGGGCCTTTCGTCGCCGGAAGGAACAATTGCGCCGGAACCGTGCCGCCGTCGCTGGCGGGGATCCGGACAAGCTGCGGCGGAGGTGCCGTGAAGGTGTGGGAATAGCCGTAATTCTCCGGCTCCTCGGAAAGGGCGAACCGGTCGGTGCCCAGATCCAGCACGCGCAGGAGCGGCGCATCTTCATCATCGCCGCCCGTGAAGGCGACATAACGGCCATCGCCTGATGAACGAGCAAGGCCCATGACTACGTCAGGGCTCGCAATCGCCTGCTCCCGTCCGGTCGAAACCTCAACTTCGGACAATTGCCTCGTGTCGATATTGCCGCAATTGTGAATGACGAACAGAAGGTCTGCAGCGGCAAGCTCGCTCTCTGCGACTTCGCAGCCGGTGGGCGTGAGGGCCCGCGCCGATCCTCCGCTGCGGGGAATGGCATAGAGCCGCGCCCAGCCGTCTTCCTCAGACCTGACGACGATGTTGCGGTCGTCGGCCCAGCGCAGAATTCCTTCCGGGTCGTCCGTTAGTATCGATCCCGCTTTGCCGGCTGGCTCGTACAGCGTCCGCACCTGCCCGGAAGCGATGTCGACCGTCTCGACCGCGATAGGCTGATTTTCGGTTATGTCGTAGGAGACCGTATGCTGGCGAGCAGGCCAGCGCAGATAGGCGATGGTCTGGCCGTCGGGCGAGATTTGGGGGGAACTCAGGCGGTTCGGCCCGGTAACCAGCCACTTCACCTGCTCTTGCCCGAGCGTGTACTGACCCAGGAACGACCACCCGCCGCGATCCTGCACGAAGTAGAGCGTCTGTCCGTCTTTCGACCATACGCCCTGGTTGAACCCGCCGCCGCCCGGCACGAGAACCGCTGGCTCCGCAGTCGGCTGTGCGAGGTTCACCGACATCAGGTCGCGCCCTTTACGATAGACCATTCGCTTGCCGTCGGGCGTGAATTTCGGACTGAAGCCGACGCCGATCTCGATTGGCGCCGCGCCAGGCTGTGTGCTCATCAGCCAGAGCGTCGCCGAGGGGGCCTGCAAGAGATCCGCCGGGTTGAACGCTTCCCCCGAGCCACTGAACGGCACCCCGGTCAGATAGGCGACGTAATCACCCTTCGGCGAAGCATAAACACTCGTGATCGGCTGCCCCCCGACATCGGACTGGCCGAACAGCTTCACCGGCTTGAAATCTGGTGCCTGCGCAAACATCAGGTGAGTCTCGTCGCCTTGCGCCACGAGCCACGCGAAGGCCGAGCTATCCGATGCGCTTACTTCGGTAGCTATTGGGAATTCCAAAAATTCATCAGTTTCTTGCGCCGCTAGCGGCATGGCGGTGAGCAAGGCTGCTACAGAAAGAAAATACTTGGTCGCAGGCATTCTCAGCCCCCTTCTTCATGTTGCGCTGACCGGATACGGTCTGCGGAATTTAGCAAACATCGGCTTCCGTCTTAGCCGATGGAAATCGCATCCTAGGTTAGCTTCGGCAGGCACCGCCATCCGGCCACCCCGTCCAGCCCGGCCCGCGAACGACACGCCCGGGCATGGCGCCGGTATGTTCGCCCTGCGACAGCACCTGTTCGCCGTTGATGAACACATCGGTCACCCCGGTCGCATACTGGTGCGGCTGATTGTAAGTCGCATGGTCGCTGACGGTCTCCGGGTCGAAGATCACGATATCAGCGAAATTTCCGACGCTCAGGCTGCCGCGCTGGCGCAGTCCGAGGTTGGCTGCCGGCAAGGACGTAAGCCCGCGTATTGCTTGGGCCAAAGGCAACGCTTTGTCCTCGCGCACATATTTGCCGAGCAGCCGAGCGAAGTTGCCATAGGCGCGAGGATGCGCTGCACTTTTCAGCGTTTCACCCTGGGCCGCAGGTGCAGCCGCATCGGATCCAAAGCTCATCCACGGAAGCGCCGTCTGCCGGGCGACGTTATCCTCCGACATCATGAAGTAGATCGCGCCGATCTCGCCATCCTGCAGCACGAGGTCGATCGCAGTTTCTTCCGCACTCTTTCCGCGTACCACAGCGATATCGGCTAGGGTCTTGCCCATCAGCGGCTCCAACGCGGGGTTTTCCGAACTGACGAGCAGAATGCCTTCGGCACCGGCAGCGCGCAGTAGGTTTTCCCATTCGCTTTCGGCGGCGCGCATCTCGCTGAGCACTTTCGTGCGCGTCTGCGGATCCTGCAGCCGTTCGAGCATGGCGTCCCGGCCGCCCGCCTGCACCCATGGGGGGATTACCGCATCAAGACCGGTTCCACCCGCCGTGTAGAGATACATGTTGGTGGTGAGCCTGATGCCGGAACGGCGCGCTTTCTCGATCTGTGCCACAACCTCCGGCAGCCGATCCCAGTTGCTCTTGCCCGCAAGCTTGAGGTGGTAGATTTCCGCCGGGAGGCTCCCTTCCCGGGCGATCGTGATCACCTCGTCGATGGCGGTGCCGATGTCGTCGGCTTCGGACCGCATGTGGCTGATATACATGCCGCCGCAGCGCCCCGCTTCCTGCGCCAGTGCGACGAGTTCGGGTGTCTCGGCGTAATTGCCGGGAGCGTAGATCAGCGCCGACCCGACGCCCATCGCGCCTTCTTCCATGGCATTGCGGACAAGCGCCCGCATCCGGCCAAGCTGTTCGGCATCGGGGTCAACGTCCCCCTCGCCAAGTTCGTGGATCCGCACGGTAGTCGCGCCGACAAAGCTGGCGACATTGGGCGAGACGCCCTTCGTTTCCAAGAACTCGAGATACTCGCCGAGGGTGGTCCAGCCGATCGGGGCGCTGTTTTCGCCCAGTTGCCCTTGCAGTTGCTTCCGCATCGCATTGTTTATTGGGCCCATGGTCCAGCCCTCGCCGAACACTTCCAGCGTCACCCCCTGGCGGATGTCGGACATGCCGCGGCCATCCTCGATCAGCGAGCGATTGGCCCAGCTCAGCATGTTGATGAAGCCCGGCGCAACGGCCTTCCCGGCAGCATCGATCTCTTCGCGCCCCTGTCCGCGCACTTCCCCCATGGCGACGATCCGATCGCCCTTGACAGCCATATCGCCCATGTAAGGCGCACTTCCGCTACCGTCGTAGATCGCGCCGTTTCGTATTACCAAATCATAGGTCGTGGGGGCCTCGGCGATCTGCGCAGTGGCACAGCCGGTCACGGATGCGAGAAGCAGCGCGGCTGCGGAAAAGCGAGCGGTCCTGCTGGACCTTTTGTTCGTAGCAGAAATGTCGAGCCCTCCCCGTTTGATCGTGTTCTTCGCTTGCCAGCCATGCTCGCCACGTAGAATACATCTATACCGGAGACACTATGGTCCCAATCGGAGATATGTCAAACAGCGGACACAGATCTGCGAGCGGCTTCTACCTGCCTCGCACCGCCTCGGCTGCGCGCATTATCCGCAGCACATTTCCGCTGGCCATCTTCTCGATATCTGCCGGGCTGTAACCCGCTTCCAGCAGACGCTGGGTCACGACCGGCAGAGCGGTAATGTCCTCAAGCCCCTGGATGCCGCCGCCGCCGTCCCAATCCGCGCCGAAACAGACATGGTCGACCCCAGCCACTTCGATCAGGTTCAGCAAGGCCGTCATATATTGTTCGAAAGTGGTGGACCACATGGGCTCGGTCTTGTTGAGCGCACGCCACTGGCGCACCAGCTCCGCCTGTTCTGCAGGGGACATTCCGGCGATGTTTTCGTATCGTTCGAACAGCACGCCGCGTTCTTCGGAAAGGTTCATGTCCGAAAGGAACACGGTCGACATGCACATCGCGCCGCCGCTGGCCGCCAATTGGCGGATCCGCGCATTGTCTAGGTTCCGCGGGTGGTCGAAAGCCGCCTCGGGAGAGCTGTGGGACAGCAACAGGGGCGTCTTGGAAAGCCGCAGCATTTCGTCGAAAGTGGCATCCGAGGAATGGCTGCCGTCGATCACCATCCCCAGCCGGTTCATCTCTGCGACCCATTGACGGCCAAGCGGGCTCAACCCGTTCCACTTCGCCTCGCCGCCCGCTGCGTCAGCGAACTGGTTAGTAACCGAATGCACCGGCCCCGCGAGCCGGACTCCAGCGTCGTAAAATTCCTGCAGCAGCGTCAGGTCTTTACCGATCGGATAGCTGTTCTCGATCGCCTTGAGCGCGACGAGCTTGCCCGCGGCGGCGAGGCGAAGGACTTCGTCTGCCGTGCGGGCAAAGCCGATCAGGCGGGGATGGGCAGCGATCTCCCTGTCGATCAGGGCCGAACGTTCCCGGGCGAATGCCAGCGCATCGCGGTACCCTTCAGGCGTCAGATCACCCTGTTCGGTGTAGATGACGAAGAATCCGCCATCGAGGTGGCCTTCTGCCATGCGCCCGAGATCAACCTGCGCGATGTCGTTCTCGATCGTGTGACGCTCCGCGAAGTTCCAGCCCTCCCGGCCGAAATTGATCGGGGTATCGAGATGGGTATCGAGCACCAGCATGTCGCGATGCAACGCCTTGGCGCTGGCCGTAACCTGCGATTGGGTCGAAGAACAGGCGGCAAGGCTCAGGAGCGCTGCGCCCAAGGGAATGGCATATTTCATTGCTGCTCCCCCACCGGTTTGAGATCCAGATCCTGATAATCCCAGCTGAAATCCGCGATCTTGCTGACAGGCTTCATAGTCACGCCTGTGACCTTGCCATCGGCATCGAGGGCGAAGGTGACATAGGCAGGCTCAAGCGCAGGATCGTCGAATTCGGTGACGAAGCTGTCATATTGCCAGTGCGCGAGCTGCCCCGTCATGCGGGGCGTCGATGTGAAATCGATGGTCAACCCGTTCGGGCCTTCGCCGATCACCACGTCACCATACCAGGGGTCGCGATAGCTGCCTGCATAGCGCGACAGTTCCAGCGAAGGGCCGACCCCGGCAGGAGCGGCCTTCGCGCTCTGCAGGAATTGTCTTCCCCCCTCCAGGCGCTGTTCGAACCAGGTCTGCCACTTGGTGGTCCAGTCGTAATCGGGCGCGTCCAGATAATGATCGAGCAGGTCGTAGGTCAGGCCCAGCAACATGCCGCTTTCTTCCGAATTCGTCATGATGGCGAAGCCTACATCCAGATCCGGGATCATCACCACGCGGGTGATCGAACCGAAGACACCGCCGCCGTGCGAGATGATGCGATGCCCGCGATAGTCGGACACTTGCCAGCCTAGCGCGTAGGCCTGGCTCGTAGGCTGCGCAGGCTTGAGCGGATCGGGCAATTGCGAGATCGGCATGATCGTTACGGGCGTCCACATTTCGCTAGCCTGCTCTTCGCTGAACAGCCTGCCGCCGTCCGGCAACGCGCCATGCGCCAGCTGGATCTTCAGCCAGTCGGCCATGTCCTCCGCGCTGAGTGCCAAACCCCCGGCAGGCGCGGCGGTGCGGCCAAGCTCGTCACGTTCGTCGAGAACCTGCTGTTCGCCAAGACCGCGCAACGGCCCGGACAGGCGAGCATGGGGATGGGAGCGGTTCGCCGTGGCGAAGCGTTGGGGGCTGTCGCTAGTGGCATTGTCCATACCGCCTGCGCGCAGAACGCGCTCGCGCACGAAGTCTTCCCAGGTCTGCCCGGTTACTTCCTCAATCAACTGGCCGGCGACGGCATAGAGGATGTTGTCATAGGCGTAGCCGGAGCGGAAACTCGTCTTCGGCTTGAGATGAGCTACACGCTCCACCGTTTCGCGGCGCGTTAGGTTGGTCCGCGGCACGAACAGCAGATCGCCCTGCCCGAGACCCAGCCCGCTATTGTGAACAAGCAGGTCGCGTATCGTGATTTCACGCGTCACCCACGGATCATACATGCGGAACCACGGCATATGCTTGATGACCGGGTCGTCCCACTCAATCTTGCCTTCATCCACCAGGATAGCCAGGGCAGCGGCGGTCTTGGCCTTACCGGTGGATCCGGTCTGGAACAAGGTTTCGCCATCGACGGGCGCGCTTTCGCCCAGCTTGCGCACGCCCCAGCCGCGTGCCAGCGTCGTCTCCCCATCCTCGACGATGGCGATGGCAATGCCCGGCGCGCCGATCTTCTGGCGCAGCGCTTCCACCTCCTGCGCGATATCGACAGGCGGCTCAGCCCATGCCGCCGCAGGAACGGTCAGAACGAACGCCGAAGCGATCAGGTGGATATGCTTCATGGTTGGGCTTCCGTTGTTTGTGAGGAGCTGCGATTGAGAAGTCGGTAAGTGACGATGCAGAGCAAGGGCACGACATAGACGGCCAGGAACAGCCAGGCGAGAAAGGTATAGCCGCTGGCGATCAAGTCGACGAGGCCGATCCGCGCAGCGACGAACATGCACCCGGCAAGGATCGCCGAAGCAATGGCCGCCCGGGCGAGAGTTCCGGGAGCAGGCCGGTTCCGAGCCTCGACCGCACCCGCGATCCTCTCGTTCACCGCATGAATTGCGCCAACCCCGCTCTCCAGCAATGCCGTGAAGATCATGAGCTGAAAGACGATCTGGAACCCCGGGATGCTCATCTGGCGAAGCAGAAAGTCGGAGGGCAAGGTCTCGTCCCCGATAGAGGGATAGAACGCGACCATGGCGACGAAGAACAGGATGGCGGGCAGCATCGTCAGTGGCCCCGCAATCGCACCGGCGATCAACGCGTCGCGGCGGCTGGTCAGGTGTCTTAAGACGGGCAGGATAATGACCGCGCCGACGATGTTGTAACTTGCATAGGTGAGACCACCCGCAAGCCAGCCGTCCAACGGCGGGGGCGAGTTGGCGAACCCCTCACCGATGCGATCACCGAAAGTCGCCAGCGCGAAGATCAGGAAGAGCGCATAGACCGTGTAGATCAGGAACGAGGCGTAGCGGAACAATTGCTCCACCGCTGCAGTGCCGAAGGACGTCGTTACGAGGATCGCGACGGCAAGGATGATCGATCCCAGCACGGGAGGCCAGCCGAATGTCGCCGCCCCGATCTCTCCCGCCGCCGCGCCGAACACCGCGACGATCAGGATCACGAAGATCAGATACGCCAGTTCGAACAGGATCCATCCCGGACCCATAAGCCTGCGAAAGAAAGTCTTGTAATCATAAGCCCGCATCTCGCGCGCCATCATGAAGGTGACGGCCGCCACCAAGCTCCAGATCGCGGTGGCGAAGAGCATACCTGCAAGACCGCCCCATGGCCCTGACGGGATAAAATATTCGGCAAGCTCCCGGCCTGTCGCATAGCCGCCGCCGATGATTACCGCTTTGAGAGCGAAGCCCGGCAGAAGGAAGCGCTGGAACCAGCTGCTCTTCCCGTTGGGAGCGGCTTCAGTCATGCGAGGCAGGCATCTACGAGAGCTTCGAACGCCGCGCCGCCGCGCACCGGATCTGCGACCGGAAGCTGCAAACGCTTGCTTTCGGCTTTCATCAGCGCCTCCGCTTCACCTTCGTCGAAGCTGGAAGTGTTGAGGCTTACACCGGCACAACGGATCGCCGGATTAGTTCGGCTGCCCAGTCGGATGGTCATGTCGATCACCTCTTCGACTGAGGGCACGTCGAAGCCATTCAGGCCCAGGATTGTCTTGCGGGTGGGGTCATGGCAGACGACGAATACGTCCGGCTGGCTGCCATGCAGTAGGCCGAGCGAAACGGCAGCGTAGGATGGATTGAAGATCGATCCCTGCCCTTCGATCAGATCCCAATGCCGATCTTCCGCATCCGGACTGAGAACCTCCGCCGCACCAGCTTCGAAGTCGGAAATCACCGCATCCATCGGTATGCCGCGGCCCGCGATCATGATCCCGGTCTGGCCGGTCGCCCGGAAATCCGCGTCGACGCCGCGCTTCGTGAAGGCACGGTGCAGGGCAAGTGCCGTGTATTTCTTCCCCAGAGCGCAATCTGTGCCGACTGTCAGGAGCCTCTTCCCGCTGCGCTTCCGACCCGTTCCGACCGGTAAATCGCCGGGCGGATTACGAATGTCGATCAAGCGTCGGCCATTGCGCGCGGCAGCCTGTTCAAGTTCCGGTATGCTTGCGAGCCGCACATGCAGTCCGCTGACAATATCTAGGCCGGCATCCAAAGCTTCCACCAGGGCCGAGATCCAGCTCCGGCCAATTATTCCGCCCTGATTGGCAACGCCGATCACCATAGAACGTGCACCGGCCTCCTTCGCCTCGGCAGGCGTGAGCGTGGCAAGGCCAGTGGTGACCGTCGCGCCGGGAATGGTGAACTCGCCGATGCACTGGTCCGCGGCCCAATGCGCGAGGCCGAAAGCGGTTTTGGCGAAGCTGGGTTCGGTTGTATCGCCCAGGAACAGCAAGTATGGCTGCGGCAGGATAAGCTCCTGTGAAAGGCGCGGTAGGGGAGCATTCATCTCTGCCAAACTCCATTATCTGTAGGGAACGCGGGCTTACCCCGCTGGCGGTGCCATAGTAGCGTCAGCTCGACCGAAGTGATTCTCGGCAAGAAACTCCAACCCTCCGGCGACAGCCGTCCCGATATTGATATAATGTCCTGATCGGAAAATTGTCAACCAGAATGGGACCGCCTTCTACCAGCCCCAAATGCCTCGCGGGCAGTGAATAAGGCCATCGGCATAGGTTACGCCCGGATCGCGGTCGCGGGCGAGGAAAGTCGGGCCGTCGAGATCGACCACGTCGCAAAACTGGCCCAGTACGTAGGATGGAGCCATGGACAGACTGGTACCCATCATGTTGCCGACCATCACGCCCAGGCCGAGCTGCCGGGCCTGCCGCGCAATCGCAAGCCCCTCGGTCAGCCCTCCGCATTTATCAAGCTTGATGTTGACAATATCGTACCTGCCGACGAGCGACGCCGTATCAACGAGGCTTAAGGCACTCTCGTCCGCAACAAAGGGGAGCGGCCGCTTGAACCCGTCTAGGTCGCCCTCGGCGCCTCGCCGCAGCGGTTGCTCCAGCAGCGCGATGCGATTTTCGAGCAAGGCAGGGACGAGTTCGCGCAAGCTGTCCGCCGAGTAGCCCTGGTTGGCATCGACCCCGATCCACGCGGTTTCGCGTGCCGCCCGGATCGCCTTCAGGCGTGCCTTGTCAAGTTCAACTTCGCCTGTGAGCTTTACCTTGATCGGCGCATCGGGGTTCAGCGCAAGCGCCGCCTCGGCCATCACGGCAGGATCGTCGGCACCGAGGGTCAGCGCAGAAGGAAGCGGCTTAAGCGATCCGAGCCCCGCAAGCTTCCAAGCCGGCTGCCCCTGCTGCTTCGCCTCTAAATCCCAGAAGGCACAATCGATGGCGTTGCGCGCGCCGCCCGGCGGCAGCACCTGCTGCAATTCCTCACGGTTTCTGCAGGCCTCGACCGCTGTCTTCGCCTGTTGCGCCTCCGCCACCATGTGGTCGATATCATCTCCAAGGTAGTAGACCCCGGCCCCTTCACCCCGGCCGGTGTGTTCGCCGTCGGAGAGTTGCGCGACAAGCACCGATGTCTCGGTGAAGACGTGTCCGGATATGCGAAAAGGCTTGCGATAGGGAAACTTCTGGACGTCAAGCGTCAGCGTTAGCCCGTTCTGGTGATGAGCAACCATTAGTAGACCATCCTGAAGCCGTAGAGATTATAGCCGAAGGTCACCCAGACGAGCACCAGTGCCGACAGGAGCAGCAGGATCGCACCAATCTTCATGGTCCAAGGGCGCTTGACCCTGAAACTGAGCCACAGATGCCAGGCAGCCGTAATCAGAAGCCCCAGTGTCGCGATCGGAGTCAAGAAGCGGAGCAGGTTGATCAGCCAATCAAGCGGACCGCCGACACTGCCGAGATCGCTGGAGAAGGCGATGATCAGCACCACCCAGCCCACGACCGCGGCAACGGTCAGCCATGCAAAGGCCCTCGACAGGCGCCAAGCCAGGAGGCTGCGGTCCTCCAGCGCGAATTTCGCGCCGTAGTTGCGCCTCACTCGTGCTCGTACCGGCCAGGCTATAGCTGCCAGGAACACCAGCACCAGTGCAGCCAGCAGCGCCGGCAGGAGCCAGGCAGCATTGTAAGCAGCTGGGGCTGGCTCCAGCACCATGAATGGGGAGATCGCATCGGTGCTTACCCGCACTACCCGCCCGTCCTCGACTTCGGCTGCAAGCCTTTCGCCGGTTGCTGTGTCGCGCCAAACAAACGGCTCGACTTCGACCCAGTCGCGTGCAGCGGCACTCAAGCCGTCGAGCGCAGGCAGGGCGATCTGCCCATCCGCATCGACGACGATCTCGAGGGGCCCCAGGAGGCCGATCAGCCGCATGAAATTCGTGAAGGAGCCACGGCTGCTGATGTAATTTCCAGCGATCATGGCGGCATGTTCGCGCGCCGTCTGCTCTTCCACCCTCGTCTGCGGAACTTCGCCTGGAAGATAGCGGTCGGCGAATGCATGGAACAGGCTGCTGCGGATCGCACCCGAGGCACCCTCGATCCCGGCACTGTTCATCGCGATGAAGATGCCGACGTCGTCTTGGGGGAAGAGCCACAGATAGCTGTGGAACCACTGCGTATCGCCGCCGTGGGCGATCGCGCGGCGGCCGTTCACCTGCTGTTCGTAGAAGCCCAAGGCCATCGTGTTCAGCGGACCGACGCCGGGCGCACGGTAATTGTGCATGGTCCTGGCGGTGCTCGGCTGAAGGAGGGGGCCGCCCTCGTTCAGATGCGCCATCATGAACTTGGCCATGTCCGCACCGGTAGCGGACAGGCTACCGGCGGGTGCCGGGACCACGATCTCGAACGCCTTGGCATCTTCAGTGGAAACCGAATAGCCGCTGGACATCAGCGGCTCCAGCCGAGCGGGCAGGGGCTGCCGAAAGGTTGAGCGGGTCATGTTCAATGGGGTGAATATGCGCTGGTCGATATAATCGTCGAAGTTCATGCCGCTCGCGCGCTCGACGATATAGCCGGCCAGCGCCGTGGCGTAATTGGAATAGGCGGGAGTGGTGCCGGGTGCGAACACACGCTCCGGCAGGGCCAGCGGCATCTGTTCGCCAAGTGACATGATCGCATCGGGATCGTCGGTGATCAGATAGCGTATCGATTCCTCGAACCCCGCCGTGTGCGTCATGATATCGCGAAGCGTGATCGGCTCGCCTTCGAAGGGCGGAATCTCGAAGTCGAGATACTGGTTCACATCGGCGTCAAGGTCGAGATTGCCTTCTTCCACCTGCTGCATGACGGCCGTCCAGGTGAACAGCTTCGAAACAGAGCCGGGTCGGAACAGCGTCCCCTCGGCGGTGACGGGCTGACGAGAGTCCACATCGGCATAGCCGTAGCCTTTTTGGAGAACGACCTCATCATCCTCGACCACCACCACCACGGCCCCGGCGATACGGCCCTTGTTCAGGGCATAAGGGAGAAAGCCGTCCAGCCAGGCCTCTACATCCTGTCGCGTAAGCTCTCTCGCTGCAGCATCTGTCGCAGGTGCTGCGGAACCGGCCCGCTGCTGCGCAGCCGGAGCGCCGCCGGGAGCAGGAACCTGCGCTGCCAGTGGAAGGGTCGCGAGTGCCGCGAGTACCAAAATGATCTTCTGTATAAATCGCATAGCAATCTCCCCCAGCAGCGCTCTTATGAGCCTTGCGGCACCGTGCCCGACCTATTACGAGTCGGACCGACCGCACGTGCAAAGGCGTAGCGTTATCAGGACATAATGGTCCTATTTAGAGAATTGTCAAATCAGGAGCCATTATTACATGGGTGTGCAGTCTAAGACCCGGACGCTTGGCGAAGTCATTCGCGAGATCCGTTCCAGAAATAGCTGGACACTCAAGGAGATGAGCGAGAAATCCGGCATCCCGGTCTCCACCCTGTCGAAGGTTGAGCATAATCGGCTTACCCTCTCCTATGATAAGCTGCAGCAGCTCAGCCAGCGGCTAAACATCCGCATGTCCGACCTCTTCGCCGAAGCAGAACCGGATAATGCGCCGCCGCGGGTAACGGGGCGCAGGAGCATCGGCCGGCTGGAAGAAGCCGTGCGGGTTACCACTGAAAACTATGATTATTACTACCTCTGCACCGATCTTCGACAGAAGCGGATGATCCCCATCGTCACGCGCATTCGCGCGCAGAGCGCGAAAGAATTCGGCGAATTGGTGCACCATCATGGCGAGGAATTCATCTATGTCGTCGAAGGAGGGATCGAGGTTCACTCCGAATTTTACGATCCCGTCAGGATCAATGCCGGAGAAGGCATCTATCTCGATTCATCGATGGGGCACGCCTATGTCACCGCCGAAGGCTGCGAAGAAGCCGTCGTCCTGGGCGTCTGCTCCAGTGAAGATGATGGCCTGATGGACTCGCTGCTCAATCTGCGCGAGTGAGACGAGGCCGCCATCGCGATTTCCTGATCGAGGCGACTGCGCTGCCCTCACCTGCTTCTGGAAGCTGCCCCCCTGCCTACATGGGTCGATCCGGTCGCACCGCCACTTTCTTGCAAGCGGCATTACCGGATCGGCGCGAAATCAGCGAACCCGGCCGTAGACGTATTCATGCTGGGCATCGCGCACGGTTAGCGTAGGCTGCCCGCTCTGCTCACCGACAACGGCCTCGACAGGGACCAGGCCGGCACCAGCCGTGATCAGCGACGTGCTGCCATCGGCATTGACCCGCGTGGCGACTGGTCCTTCTACAAACCCCGCCTTCATCCAGTAGCCATTATCTGTTTCGTTGATGAGGATCGAGCCGATTTCGGGATGCTCGTAGAGACCCGTCAGCCCAGCCAGTACCACAGGATCGCCCGGGAAGGTCAGACGCTCGCGCTTCGCCGCGGCGGCCTTGTCTATCCGCGCTGCAGCGGCCTGAATGTCCTGCACCGCTTCGGGTTTGCCGTCATAGACCACTTCGAGCATTCGGCGCAGGAACGGCGCCAGCATGGCTGCGCCATTGTCCGAATTGGTGAGGATGACCGCGCCGATCCCAGCGTCGGGCAACAGGTAGAAGTTGCTGTGATAGCCCTGAAGAGTGCCGCCATGCGTCACGACCGTCACGCCCGCTTCCTCGCGCTCCATCAGTCCCATACCGTACCAAGCGTCCTCACCAATCGGCACACCGCGCTCGCGGCGCTTGAGGATATTGGCCTCGCTCACCACACGCTCACCTTCTGACGACAGGCCTTCGGACAGTTCGAGCTGCACATATTTTGCCATGTCCGCAGCAGTCGACCACGCCCCGCCAGCGGGGCGGTGCGGCGTGATGAGATGGTTGAACCGGTTGGAAAGCAGCGTGACATCGCCTTCGATGTCGTTTCCGTGCGGACGCGCCCAATTGCCGCTCTCGCCGACCTCGAGGTCGAAGGTCGTGTTGTCCATGCCCAGCGGGTCGAAGATGCGGGTCTGCATCGCCTTGTCGAAGGCTGCGCCCAGTTCCATCCCGGGAAAGGCCAGCGCGCCGCCCAAGTAGCCGGCGGCAGAGGCCATGAGGTTGTTATACTGGTAAAGTTCACCGAAATCGCTCGTCGGCTCGCTCAGGCTCAATTGCCGGAATGTATCGGACGCCGGGGCGCCGCTGTCAGCCAGGATGAATGCATAATCCTGCCGTGGCAGTCCCGTGCAGGCGCAGACCAGATGGCGCACCAGCGTCGACTTCGTGGTAGCATCGCTGCCCAGGCGGAATTCGGGATAGAGTTCGGTTACCGGCTGATCCCAGCGCAACCGTCCCTCGTCAGCCATAACTGACAGCAACAGGGTGGCCATTCCCTTGGTGTTGGAGGCGATCATGAACTTCGTGTTCTCATCGACTGGCTTGTCAGTGCCGAGTTCCCGTACGCCGACGCCGCCCTCCCAGACCACTTCGCCGTCGTCGATCAAAGCGATGCCGACACCCGGCACGTCCAGAATGTCGGCCGAGCGTGCTACGAAATCGCGCAGCATGTTCACGCGTTCGGGAGTAAGCGCATTGGGAGCCTTGCCGGCAAAGCTCTCGGGCGTAAAACCCGCCGGACGGATGCTCTGGCCGACGAGCGATATGGCAGCGGACCGCTTGTTGGCGACCAGCTCTGACCCTTCGACGATGAGCACGACCCACTCGCCGCCCTCGCGAAGCGCAGTCGCCGACGCGACGGCACGTTCGTTAGGAGAGGTTTCATAGGCTATGTTGACCCGTTCTTCCCAACCGTCTCCAGGTGCTCCGGCCGTAACCAGCTCCGTCTTCCGCATCGCCTCGGGGTTGTAGATCTCCCACGCTGATGCAGCGGCAGCCGCAGCATTGGCGGCAGCCCCGACATCGACGACTGAAAGTCTGAGATTACCTTCGGGTGCGGTGTAGATCACGGCTGTATCCCGCGTGGCGCGGGTCCAGTCTTCGGGCGCGGTGTAGATCGCCTCGGCAGACGCGTCGCTCGCTGCTTCGGATCGGACGGGTTCCTGCGCCGCCAGTGCCACCGGAAGGCTCGACAAGGCCAGTGCGAATAGAAGTTTCACGTGCAATTCTCCCAAGAAAAGAGCGGTTAAGGCGCCGCGGCATACTCTTGGCCTTTGACCTTAAGAGCATGGCCTGGAACCGCCGCCCGTGACCCAATCAGGATACCAGTCGGTAAAGGGTATATGGTTGCGCCTCAAAGGAGAAGCGAGTGTCGTCGCCCTCACCATAAAACTGGATCAAACCGAGGGGACCGTAAGGCGTGGTCTCGCCCGTAACCTGTTGGAAGAGGCGCGGGCCGACCTGCTCCCACCGGATGGTCTGGTCGGCGATTGTGACCTGGATGCCGTGCTCGCCATCGCGGCTGACCTGGATCAGGCTGGATGGATCGACCCGGTGGTTTGTATAGGAGCGCCTGTTGGTCCGATAGGTGCCCTCCGCAAGTTCGGCGGGCGCACCCTGCCACTTCGGCAGGCGTTCCGTCGGGAAGAGTCGATCGAGCACCAGCGCGCTGATCTCGGACCGTGCGGTGGAGGCGGCATTGCCGCCCGTCACCGATATGTAGAACCCCAGGTTTTCTTCCGGGACCAGCAGCAGGTTCGAGTGGAACTCTCCGGTGTTCCCGCCATGGCCGACGATGCGGGGATTGGAGGCGCGGCTTTCGAGGAAGCCGTGGGCGATACCCGGCAATCCGGGCGAATTGGCCGCCAGGCGCTCGCGCATTTGGCGCGCCGTTTCAGGCCTCAGGATACGCTGGTCGCCGATCCGCCCATCCTGGAGATGGGCGATCATGAACCGGGCCATGTCCGTTCCAGTGGAGGACAGCGAGCCGGCCGGCGCAATATTGTAGATCATTTCGGCGGGCTGCGCTTCGAAACGGCCGTCCTGCCATTCATACCCGACCGCCACGTCCTGCTCCCACGCTTCTGGCAGGGGCTCACGAAACGTGCTGCGGGTCATGCCAGCGGGCTGGAAGATGTGCCGGTCCACATAATCCGAGAAATCCTCGCCGGAGATCCTCTGAACGATGTAGCCGGCCAGCGCCGTGGAGTAGTTCGAATAGGAGACTTCCGTTCCAGGCTCCCGCACCCGCGCCGGAATATGCCCGGCGAGCCAGGGGCCGAGCGCCTGATATTCGTCGGGCGAACTGACGAACATGTCCTTGTAGCCGTCCTCGAACCCTGCACTGTGATCGAGCAGATGCCGAACGGTTATGTCCTGCGGGAAAGTGTCCGGGATCGAGAAGTCGAGGTACCTGTCGACAGGATCGTCGAGGTTCAGCCTGCCCTGTTCGACCAGCTGCATGATTGCAGTCCAAGTGAACAGCTTCGACACAGATCCGGGCCGGAACAGGGTTCTCGCCGGATCGACCGGGCGCCGAGTCTCGACATCTGCAAAACCGTAGCCGTTCTGAAAGACGATCTCGCCATCCTTCACGAGCACGAATACGGCGCCTGCCAGCTCGCGATTGGCAATCGCCATCGCCATCGCACCGTCCACGAAATCCTCGATATCGGCGACTCGCTGGTCGACGGTGGTCGAAACCTCGGCGCGCGGCAGTTGCGCCTGGGCAGCCGCGCTTACCGATGCCGATGCCAGCATCGTGGAAAGAATGATTTTGATCCCGCAACGACTGAATGTCTTTATCATGCTTTTGCTGTTCCCGATAATTTGCTGGCGGACGTGGAGAACGTCCGCCTCTCGGATTGATGCGGATTAGAACTCAACCTTCGCTCCAACTGTGAAGAAGCGACCAATGTTGTCGTAGTGCGCACTGCCGGTGGTTGTAATGAGGGGCGGCTTTACGTCGAAAAGATTGTTGACGTTCCCAAAGAAGGTGAATCGATCCGCGACTTCGAATCGCGCGTTTAGATCCACATAGGTGCGCGCATCGATCTCGCCGTTCACGATGTCTTGTTCGTCGTTGAACTGACCGCCGCCGACATAGCGGGCGCGTGCCCCGATCCCGAACGCATCTTCGTCGTACCCGACTGACAGGAGACCGCGCCATTTCGGCAGGCCATCGACGACGGAATCTCCGACGTTGCCAGCAACGTCACGGCGGTTAAACCCAGTC
>NZ_JAAFZT010000030.1:22719-60438 GCF_013336795.1 Alteripontixanthobacter muriae
TGAAACACCAGTTCTTTCACATAAGTCGCCAACGCGCGCACATGGAACGATCCTGACAGACCGAGCCGATCCGGCAATGAGGTCCTGTATGCTGCCTCGATGTCGAAGCCGCTCGTTTCGAACTGCGCAATGTTCTGGGCCGTGGCGAAAATGGTTTCAATAGTCCCCGTCTCATCGCGGATGACGTTGCTGCAGGCAGTTGCGTCACCGAGCGAACAGGCGGCTGTCACGTCCGAGGGGCTGGGCGTAGCAATGGCGTTGTCGATCTGTATGTCATAGTAATCAACCGAGAGCCTCAATCCACTCATAAAGCCAGGTGAGAAAGATGCGCCTACCGTCCAGTTCTGACTCACCTCCGGAACCAAATCCGGGTTGCCGCCGCTCAAAATTGTCGCTTGAGGGTTGGGGTTATAGCCGGGATCATCCCGCCCGGCCTGATCGTTGTCCACGATTGGGCGCACGTTCAGAACACCGACGGAAAATAGGTTACTGATGCTGGGCGCTCTAATATCGCGAGAGCGCGTGGCCCGCAGGAGGAGGTCGTTAAACAGGCGCGCTGTCCCGCCCAACTTCCAGGACCAAATGCCACCGCTAAGGCTGTAATCTGAGTAGCGGGCGGCCCCGTTCACATCCACCTCGAAGCCGTCTGAATTCCAGACCGGGATGAGCAATTCGGCGAAGCCTTCCTTAACGTTGAAGCCACCTGCAAGAGGAGTGGTGAAGACGGGCAGGCCGAACACTCCCGCCGCATCGAGTTCGCCGTTTCTCCCCACCTGCTCTTCCCAGCGCGCTTCCGCGCCAACGGCCAATGTCACGGGACCCGCCCACAACGAGAGCAGATCACCCTGCAGCCGTGCAGCAGCGGAATCCAGCTTGGTGACACTACCCGCGAACTGTGTTCCTCTGACATAGTCACGTGCCGCCTGCGACGACGCTCCTACGCCAAAAGGGTTAAACGGCACGCATGACGGATCGTCGTTGGTCGGATCGGTATCCGCATTAACCGAGCAGACGATCTGGCCGTTGAATGTAGTAGAGTCCAGGGCACGATTGAAGTTTGCCGGAATGGAGGAGTTAAGAAATCTCTGCTCGCTGTCGATTTCGCCGTGACTGTAGTGCGCGTCGTACTCCCAGCTGCCCCCCAAAGTGCCTTCAATCCCAATTGCTCCCTCCTTGGTCTCGCGCACCGCATCAAAGGTCATGAAAAAGGTGTCGGTCAGAAGTCGTCCGATCAGCAGGCTCTCTTCGCCATTTGCAGCGAGGGTCGATCTGATGTCGGGAGAAAGAAAAGGGTTATCGGACGAAACGGAGAAGACCGGAGCAGAGAAATCGGGAAAGAACGGCTGGAAGGTCTTTGACCGTCCATACATGGCGTCGGCCCAAACGGTCGCTCCGCTTCCAATGTCAAACGTCAGCCGCCCATAAGTCCCAATGCGTTCCAGCGGATTGGCAACATACAGAAGGTCGTAGAGGCTGAAGAAATCAGCGTCAGTTGCTGGCCGCAGGCTTCCATCAGGATTGAATAACTGCCCGGCAAAGGTGCCGGCAAGCACGGTTCCCTGGCGGGTGATCGGTGCCAGATCGTTCACGTCGGGCTGCAATTCTAGCTGGCCACCACCTACACTGACAAGTCCCGCACCAAGCCAAGGGCGCTCGAGACGGCCGCCCGGGCCTATGCCCTTGTCCTTGACGTATTCACCGCCCACCATGAAATGACCTCTGCCGCCGGCGAACTCGGTTCCGAAAGAGCCGTCGAAGCCGTAGCGGAAGCCATCGCCGCGAGAGGAAATGCCCGATTGCGCACCAAGTGTCAGCCCCTCAAGGTTGTCATCGAGAATGATGTTGACAACGCCTGCAATGGCTCCGGAGCCCCAAGCTGCCGAAGCGCCGCCAGTGACCAGCTCAACTCGCTCGACTAGGTTCGTCGGGACGAAGTTCAGGTTGTTGTCACCGACAAAGCGCCGGCCATTCACCAATGTAAGCGTTCGGACAGCACCCAGGCCGCGCAGATCTACAGGTGCGGTGCCGCTGGATGTGTTGCCCGTCGCGGTCGATGGCGCAACTGAGTTGCGGACCTGCGGAAGCTCGTTCAGCACCTGCTGCAGGTTCACGCGGCCCGCCTGCTGGATCTCCGCATCCGCCAACATCGTCGTGGGAGTCGGTTGATCGAAGCCGGCGCGCTGAATACGCGACCCGGTGACCACGATCACATCCACGGGCTCAGCTGGAGCGTCTTCCTCCATTTGAACCGGCAACGGCTCCGCATCTGCCGCTTGTGCTAGCGCGGGAGTGCTAGCGACCAGCGCGCAGCTGGCAATTGAGCTGGCCAGCACTGTCCGAATTTTGAACTGCCTCAAGTACATGAATTCCTCCCGCTACATTCGCCTTGGGTGAAGAGTGCCGCTTTGAGCTTGACCTTCATCACATCCCGCGCAGAATACTTGGCGCTTTACCGAAGCGACTTTTCCCTTATGGCGACATTTTTGTCCCAGATGGGAGGTATGCACCCTATATAGAGAATGTCAATCCGAGGTGCGGTTCGTCTGACAGTCTGAGCTGCCAAAGAGACAACGGGGAGATAATGTGGGAATGCGTCGGTTGCGAAGGAAAGAAGCATGACGAATATCGCGTTCGCCTCTGCCGGCTGCGGAGCTTTCGAAAATTCTCTGCTGAGAAATGGGAGCTAGCGTTGAAAGCAGCCCACAACCTGGACAGGTTCGAGAAGAAGATCCTGCGCTTATTGCAGCAGGACGGTTCGCTATCGAACGCTGCCATTGCAGAAAAGGTCGGGCTTTCCCCCTCCCCATGTTGGCGGCGCATAGACCGGCTACAGAAGGAAGGCTTCATAAAGCGGAGAGTGGCACTGATCGATCGCAAGCTAGTCGGCCTGAACACTCAGGTGTTCGCACAGGTCAAACTGAACGCGCATGGTCGGGCGAATCTCGACGAATTTTCCGAAGCGATCAGGGCCTTCCCTGAGGTCCTGGAATGCTACGTGCTTATGGGGCCGGTTGATTTCTTGCTACGAGTTGTTGCACCAGACATCGAGGCGTACGAACGATTCTTCTTCGACCGCCTCTCTCAACTGTCAGGGGTCCAGGAGGTTAACTCGACGATTGCGCTGTCCGAGATCAAATCCACCACCTGCTTACCAATCACCTGACCAGAAGTAACTTTCACCTCATACAAAGCGTCTGCCGGTCGATCTCCTCTATATAAACGCAGGAAATCACCAAATCAGGTAAGAAAATTCTGCTGAACTCCGTGAAAAGGTCACAACCAACCCGGAGACCAGACATGCAAGCACCCGTCGCACATCTAACGTTTCCACCAGAAGCGGTTTACCAGCTTAGTGACTCTGATAGCGGCTTGGAGGCGGTTATCGTCCTCCACTCCACCCGCTTCGGACCTGCCGCCGGTGGCTGCAGAGTCTGGCGGTACGAAAATCGCCAAGCGATGAACCACGACGCTCTCCGGCTTGCGGAAGGCATGGCATACAAGAACGTGATGGCCGAACTCCCGCTTGGTGGCGGCAAATCCGTCATTAACCTCCCCATCGGTGATTTTGACAGATCAAAGCTATTCAGAGCCTTTGGTCGGAAAATTCAAGAACTCAAAGGTCAGTACGTTACTGCCGAAGACGTGGGCACCAGCGTCCGAGACATGGAAACCATTCACACCGAGACGCCTTTTGTTGCGGGGCTCACTCCCAAAGGCGATCTGCCCGGTGGCGACCCTTCGCCATGGACCGCGCTCGGCGTCTTCAAGTCGATGCAGACTGCGGCTCGATATAAATTCGGAAGTGATCTTGCCGGGCTTTCCGTCGCGGTTCAGGGGCTCGGGCACGTCGGCTCGGCACTTTGCGAGCTTCTTCATCAGGCGGGGGCTCGTCTCATAGTAGCCGAGACCCAAGCCACGCTGGCTGCAAACGTCGCCAGCAAATTCGGAGCTGAGGTGGTCAGCCCGAGTGCGATCCTTTCCGCCCAATGCGACGTGTTCGCACCATGTGCCATGGGCGCAGTCCTCACCTCCGAGAACATAGCCGCGCTGAAAGCGCGCGTCGTTTGCGGTGCGGCAAACAATATCCTGGCTACGGGGGAAGCGGGCGACATTCTTGCTGAACGCGACGTTCTATATGCACCCGACTACGTCGTGAATGCCGGTGGTATCATCAATGTATGTGCCGAATATTTCGGGTGGAGCGTTTCCGAAGTAAACGGCCGGGTCGTGGCGAGCGGCGAAAGATTAGCGCAAGTCTTCCGCCATGCAGAAGAAACCGGCTTGGCACCGCACCGCGCCGCCGACGCCCTAGCACGCGGTAAATTGGCGCTCGGATCGCGGGCAACCGTCGCAGCAGCCTAGTTGATGGCCATGACGATCAAGCTCACTGTCATTGGTGTAGCAAATAATGCCGCCTGTCGCGCCTCGTGTAATATTTCAACAGCTTAGCCGTCCCCACACCCCGGGCGCGTAAGGGTTGCAGATTGCGAAATGCGCGCCTGTTTCGCTCTCAGCCGCAGATGGAGATCACACGAAATAACACCGAAACTGGCGAACCCGAAGATCGGTGAATTTCTCAGCCTGCGACAGCTATGAAGATGCGTCACTAGGCCAGCACGGCCGGCCTAAAAATCATGTAACATTAACAAACGATTGAATGGTGCTCTTAACGCCCGTCGATGTGGAAGCTCGCTCACGCGAATACGCCATTTTTGCGGACGATGAAGTCCGTTCCACCTGCTCGAGAACACGAGTCTCGTTCGGGAAGGTTGACACTTTTCCGATTGAGCCCATGATGTCCCAATTAGACCTGCTCGGGTTAGAAAACGGCAGGGGCGAGATCGCTATAGCGGCGCGCCGCATCTTAGGGGAGAGGCTTAATGTACGGCTATTCGAACTACACTCATCGTGCGGCAATGCTGGCATCGACTGCGCTGCTGGCCATGGCAACGCCGGCTCAAGCGCAGGACGAAAGTGCACCGACGCCAGACGAGGGCGTGCTGTCGGCAGAAAAGGGGGAAGTCATCATTGTGACTGCCCAGCGCCGAGAGCAATTGCTGATAGACGTCCCACTGTCGATTTCCGTTGTCGGCGAGGAGACACTCGAGCGTCAAGTCGCTCGCAGCTTTATAGATTATGCGCAACTTGTACCCGGTCTCACCGTCACACAGGAAAATCCTGGCGAAACGCGCCTCATCTTGCGAGGCATAAACACTGGCTCAGCAGGCTCGACAGTCGCAACTTACGTCGACGACATTCCGTTCGGCGCCAGCGGCAGCCTTTCCAATGGCGCAATCTTGGCCGGAGACTTCGACACCTTTGACGTTGCTCGCGTGGAGGTGCTGCGCGGGCCGCAGGGTACGCTCTACGGATCGAATTCGCTAGGAGGTGTCCTAAAATTTGTAACAAATAAACCCGACACTGATCAGTTCGAAATGCGAGCTCAGGCCGGCGTTGAAGATACCCGATACGGAGAATTAAGCTACCTCGGCAACGCGATGGTCAATGTTCCACTAGGTCAAAGTTTGGCTTTTCGCGTCAGCGGCTTCTATCGGGATACTGGTGGATATGTGGGCGCACCCGCGCGTGGCGGAAGCGATGTCAATGGTAGTAAGAGCTATGGCGGCCGCGCCTCGCTGCTGTTCACCCCGACCGAAGCTCTTTCAATCCGGCTCATGGCGCTCCTCCAGAAGATAGAAACGGACTCGCCTTCGAGCTTCCAGGCCGATCCGCTCACTATGAGGCCATTAGATGCACTAACCGGGGCATTCACCAGTGAAGCTGATCGGACGCGCTTTGAGCGGATCGCAGAATTTAACGATCTCGATTATCGAGTTTACTCCGGCACAGCGGATTATGATTTCGGTTTCGCCACCCTGACTTCCATCACCAGCTACAGCGAGCAAACTCGCGATGAGCTTGGCGACATCAGCACCAACGCTGCTCGCGGATTGGCTAATGCAATTTACGCGCCAGCCTCCCCGAGCTCGGTCGGTCTTGCGTTTGAGAACGATGTTGAAGTCGAGAAATTCACGCAAGAGGTTCGATTACAGTCCGTCAACAGCGACCGGTTCGAATGGCTAATCGGCGCCTACTACACGGATGAGAAGACGGCTCTTATCCAAGAATTCTTACCTTTCGAATTGACGAGCCAAGCCTTCCTCCCAACTCAAGGATCGTTCGGTCCTTTCACGTTCGACCGTTTTGTCGTCTCGGGCATCGACGCGAACTATGAGGAAATGGCTGGTTTTGCGAATGCGACCTTCAAGTTTAGCGATCGCTTCGACGTGAGCCTTGGAGGCCGCTATAGTCATAATGAGCAGAGCTCGACACAGCAGGTTACCCAACTCGGTATGGGCGAGCCGCAGTTCGGCGACTCCTCTGAGGGCGTGTTCACTTATTCAGTCTCGCCACGCTTTGAGTTAAGTGACTGGACTGCGATCTACGCCCGCGTCGCCAAAGGATATCGGTCTGGCGGGCCCACCTTCATTCCTCCAGGCGCAAGTTCAGATTTCCCGACGGAGTTCGATTCAGATACCCTTGTTTCATATGAGGTTGGCCTGCGTACTCAGACGGTCGATGGCCGCTTCGCACTCGATGGAGCAGTCTACTACGTTGATTGGGAAAATATACTCATTATCAGTACTGCAGACAGTGCGGCTGGCCCGGTAGGTGTTAATACCAACGGTGGCCGCGCGCGAGTGAAAGGTGCAGAGCTGACCGCAACAATGCGTCCGACCCGCGGCTTCAACATTGTTGGCACCTTGGCCTATGTTGATGCCGAACTGCTCGACGACACTGTTCCCCCAGGTGGCGGCCTCAATCTTACGGGCGGCCTCGCAGGTGACCAACTCCCCTATACGCCAGAGATCAGCGCTAACATTTCGGCCGATTACGAATGGTCCCTCGGTAGCGACGTCGAAGCATTTATCGGGGGCAACGTGCGGCTCGTGGGCGATCAAACGGGCGGCTTCAACGCTGGCTATCGCGCGGCGTTCGGCGAACGTATCCGCATAGACGGCTACGAAACCGTTGACCTGCGCGCTGGAGTTAATTTCGGCCGCTTTACCATGCAGGCGTTCGCTCGAAATGTGTTCGACACTTATGGTGTGGTAAGCGCGGGAGGTTTCCCATTCTCCGTACCAGCCGATCTCGGCGGGAATGCCACGCCGTTGATCAACGTTTCGACCATTCGCCCACGAACTATCGGCCTTCTCTTTGGCGCTGGTTTCTGATGGTCAGGTTCATGCGGCGTTATCAGGTGCGGCTGCCTTCAGGTAGGAGGGAGTGCAGACGAGCTTCGTTCTTTTTTCAAGGGGCGGATGAGCGGGGCTGCTATGGCTGAGAACACGCTTTAGTATCGAATTTGGCCGACCGGGTGTTGCAGAGCCAAAGGAAGAAAGCGCGGAAGGCTGGTAACAAGCACGAGGCCTTAGTGCTAATGGCTTCGAGGACCCACCGCGCCCTCGGCGCTCGAAACGGTCGCGACTACGTCGCTAGCCGCTGACCTTCTCGAACGCTATGTCGCGTGCGCGACCGTTGCCAGCGTCAAACCCGGTGATGTTGCCTTGCGCATCGCGGCGGAACACAACGTCGGTGACCGGCAGCGTTCCGGAGAAGGTATCCTCGCCGGTGTACGTCAGCGCAGCCGGTCCGAACCGGCGATGCCGGATGACGAGTTGTCCGCCTTCGACACTGAGTTCATAGAACGTTTCGAGCTCCTCACTGAAGTAGCGTCCCTCGTAGTTGGTGAGGTCTACTTCGACCCCTTTTTCCACCACGCGTTTTCCGGAATGCTGCCCGTCCCGCTCAAAGGTGATCGACTCCACAGTGCCGCCGGCTGCCGCGTGGAAGGTGATCCGCCCGGGCGCACCAACCACTTCGAAGGTGGTCATGGAGGTCGGCCGCAGCGGGAGCGCCGGCTGCCCCGGTAGCGTTAGCTGCAGCTCACCTCCCTGCAGTTCCACCGTCATGAGTTGGCCCAGCGTCGTCATCTCGTATTTGCCGGCATAGCTCTGTAGCCTCGCAGCAGGCACATCGACTCCCGTCATGTGCTGACCGAAGAAGGTATTGGCTACGACGCCTGCAATGCCTCCGGGAACGCCTTGGTAGTTGCTGAACACGACGTATCCGGCGTCGAGATCGGGATAGTACACGAAGGTCGAGCTGTGCGCCAAGTCGTTACCGCCATGCTGCCACCGCCGCAGACCGCGCTTCGAGTCAAGAAACACCCCATAACCGTAGTTCGTCGGCTCTCCATCGTTGAGCACGAAAGACGTCGTCAACTCCTTGAGCACTGCCGGACCGCCCAACTCGCCGGTGTTCAGGTTGCGCATCCACTTTGCGACGTCCCCCGGCGTCGTGTAGATGCCACCCGCGCCCGCCGAACCATGGAGATCCCGCACTTCACGGAAACCGCCAGCTCCGGCGATGTACCCGGCCGATCGGTCCGGGATGATCTGGCCAGGATTTGCTCGCACCCATGTCTTAGTCATGCTCAAAGGCAGAAAAACCTCCTCGCGCATCCACTCCGCGAAGGGGCGGCCGGTGACACGTTCAACCAGGATGGTCGCAAGGGAAAATGCGGAGTTATTATAGTTGAACTCCGCACCGGGCTCGTTCTGAAGCTTCGGCTGCCGGTTGATCACCCTGATGACTTCGTCAGGGGCGATGTAATCACCCTCCAGCACCTGGCGCCCTCCGATGAGCAGAGTGTTGATGAACTCGCGGTAGCCGGTGGTATGCGTCAGGAGGTTGCGAACGGTAATCGTCTTCCCAAAGTCCTTGAGTTCAGGAATGTACTTCCGCACGTCGTCATCCATCGACAGCTCGCCCCGGGAGGCCAGCAGGGCGATTGCGAAGCCGGTGAACTGCTTTGACGAGGAGCCGATGTTGGTCGGCGTCTCTGCCGTGAACGGCACCGCGTAGGTCAGATTTGCGGCACCATACCCCTTCACGAACGTCAGCTTGCCGCCCTCGATCACTCCGACAACGGCGCCCGGGGTGTCCTCGTATAACTGGGCAGCAGCCTGGTCCACCTTGCCTGCTGGTGTCGTCGCAACCGGCTCCGAACGCGTGAGCTGCACACGCAGGGCGCCACCCTCGCCCGCCGTCGCGGGAGTGACCTCGACCAGATACCGCCCTTCCATATCCGTTGCGAATGCAAATGTCTCCGGGCCGCCTTCTCCAACCCGCGCAGCCTGCAACACACGCGTGCCTGCCGGATCGGTGATCGTCACCGTTGCGTCCACCTCGTCCTGATCCACCCGGCCAGAGACGAAATGGCTCTCCGGCAAATTCAACTCGTAGGTTAGCGTCTCGTCTGGGGCCAGCATCGTGGGCACAGAGGTTCCGACCTGCAGCTTCATCGCTTCTTGCGCGTGAAGGCCGCTGGTGCCGATGAAAAGGAGGGCGAAACTGCTCGGAAGAATGTAGGCTCTCATGATTAATCCTCGGTAGGCAGGACCGCCCCCGGGGGCGGAGGACGTCAGTGTGATCTGCTAAACTTCTGGAAGGTTCTAATTAGGATGCTATTGTCCTGATCGTAGAACGTCAATGCTACTCGCATAAAGGCAATCCAATGAGTCTGCAGTCCGTCCGTGCGTTCCTGTCCGCACACGCTCCCGATATCGAAGTCATGGAGACAGAGGCACGGACCGCAACCGTTCAGGAGGCGGCCGATGCACATGAGGTAGTGCCGGGGCAGATCGCCAAGACCCTCACCCTTAAAGTGCAGGATGAAATCATCCTCCTCGTGATGGGTGGTGACACGAAGATCGACAACCGTAAGTATAAAGACAGGTTCAAACAGAAGCCGAGAATGCTTGCCGCCGATGAGGTCGCGCAATGGACTGGCCATCCCGTGGGTGGCGTGTGCCCTTTTGGATTGCCACATGACATGCGGATCTTCGTCGATCGCACCTTGCAGCGGTTCGAAACTGTTCTTCCCGCCGCAGGTGCAGTGAACGCTGCGATTCGGATCGAGCCGGACCGCCTGGCTGAGCTTGTCGACGCACAGTGGGTAGACGTGGCCCGAGACTGACTGCGATACCTCGCAGTTTGCGCAAGAACCTGCCTGGACAATTCTATGCTCGGAGGCTGATGGACGGCGACGGAAAGCGCCGCCCTCTTCGCCTACTTCAATGCAGCAACAACCAAATCGGCTGCCTTGCCCAGCATTTCAGTTCGCGCTGCGGAACCGTGCAGTGCATGCGCGAGACCTTTGTAGACGATCAGCTCGCTCTTCTTGCCAGCATCCAAAAAGGCTTCAAGCATGAGCTTGGAAGGCGCGACACTGACCTCGATGTCAGTGTAACCATGGACCATCATGAAGGGAACGGAGATGCGATTTACATCCCGTAACGGTGATCTATGCGTAAGATGCGGCCCGGAACCTACCGCGAGCGCTGGAGTTTGCCAGCCGGCTATCTGATGGTTGCTCCTGATTATGCCGATAAGCGCCGGGATCTTGCCAAGAAGATCGGGCTCGGGCGTAATCCCAATCGAAAGTGCGGCCGGCGAAAAGCCAAATTCTGATCATGTGGCTGGCCGTTTGACATCCAAGCATTGGCCAGTTGCATAATCGATGCTGGTGATGACGGCCACCGTGCCGGCCCAACACTTGAAGCGGCGAACTCTGGCGGATAGGGCAGCGCGAAGAAATATTCGAGAAGGAAGGATTTACGTGAAGGGGTACAAGGCACCAGGATTTCAGGACAGAGTCGCTGCTTCAGCGCGTACAAAGAACGCCGCTCTGGAGGAACTGAAAGCCCGGCCAAAGCCTGATAAAGCGACGCTGGCAGAAGCAGCCACCCGGCAGAAGGAGCGAGAGGCGAAGGCTGCGGCCAAACGGGAGACCACAAAGGCAGTAAAGGCGGAAAAGCGTAGGGTCGATGAGGAACGCTTACTCAAAGCCGAACAAGAGAAAGCAAAGGCTGAGCCGCCCGTGCGAACCGAAGCAGAGAAGAAAGCTGCACGCGACGCGAAATATGCGGCTCGAAAGAGCCGCAAGTCCTGACCCCGGGAGAGCCGCGCAAGCGGCTGTCTAGGACCAACATGCGATATCTAGAACTTGGATTCGATCTTAGCTGCGGAGAGACCACAAACACCGGCCAGCAGGTCTGCCTGCTTGCCCTTCCTATCAGGTCAACCGCTAGCAGTTGACATGGCAAGAAAGAGCGAGCGCTCGCTCTCGATCCATTCGCGATTCACTTCGTACATCGGATCGGTAGGATCCAGCGCAGCGAGCAGCTCTTCCCACTTTTTCTGACTGGACGGGTTTTGGGGCCAGCAAACAAGCATAAGCGCTCTCCTTCTGTCCGCCACGTTACCGTTGAGCCCGCAAGTATCCACTCCCTCCCGCCACTGTCGGGCATTCGTTCTAGCAGCAGGGCTGATGTCCGGCGTTATGCTAAGTGAACCACGCCCTGCTGTGCCAATATCAGGTCCGGTAATTCGTCACATCGACACCATCCACCACCATGCGCGTCGGAATGTGCTCCTTGTTTGCCGACGGGTCCGCCGCCATCATCAGGTCAAGCAGCAAACGCCTGATTGTAGGGTTTCCTTTTTGTGCGAGCTCATGCGCTCTATGCATGAGCAGCTCGCTATTCGACATCCATCTTACCTTGCCACCCTGAGTAACACGCCTTTCTTCCTGTAAAATGCCCCACAGTAACTCAGACGGTCTGAGCGAATCCGCACTCTTTTCTTTGCGTCTTCTTGGAGGAGGTTTTTGCCCCTTCTTGAACTGGTGTTCGCGAGGAGGCCGCTTGTATCCGACGTCTGTTCGCTTTCCAGGCTGCAGTGGTTCTTGTTCCATCTGTGAGGTCTCCTTTCTTAAACTTGAGCAAGATCGCCGTTGATAAAGATGATTATCTCTTCCCTGCTTGAGCGAGCGAGTTTCGGGTATTTGGCGATCAGTTTGAGAAGATATGCGAGCGCTCGCACCTGGCCTCCCAAAGCAGCCTCTACTTCTGCGCGCATCACGCACTCAGCGCGGCTCATCGTGATCACCTCGCCGTCTTTCATGACCTTGCGGGGCTCCGCGCCTACTTTCAGCACGAGCTCCTCAAGAACTTCAATCTTCACTCGATGAGCATTGTGCGGCCGACGCGGCTTCTTGCATTCAGTCGCCTTGCCGCCCTTCCGCCGTACTGTGGAACGGCGCTTTGGCTTGGCCTCTCCTGCTGCATCATTTTTCATCTTCGCGGCCCTTCTCGCTGATCTCATCAAAGGTGCGCTGAAGGTGACTGAGCAATGCTTTCTTGCCGGTGTCAGCCTGCCACCTCTTCACAGCGACATCGACGTAATGAGGGTCGAGCTCGATGGCCGCAGCTCGCCTGCCGGTATGTTCGGCAGCTAGTAGAATCGTGCCGGAGCCTGCGAAATTATCCAGGACAAGACCCTTCTTCTTGGAGCAATCCCTGATGGCATCGGCAATCAGCGTGAGCGGCTTCACAGTGGGGTGAAGCGCCAGGAGCTCCTTACGCTCGGAACCACCTCCACTCAGACCCTGGTAGGACCATACATTCGTTCTATGCCGCCCCTTCTCACCAAGGCCGAAGTTGTTGATGTGCTTGGCAGAGCCGTTCTTCATGACCCAGACGAGTTCGTGCTGGGAGCGGTAGAACGAGCCCATTCCCGCCGTTCCCTTGTCCCACACTATCAAGTTCTTCTGCTCGGCATAGGAGCTGGTTGCGAGAACCATCTCGGCCGTGTGGCGCCAGTCCATGAAGAGGAAGTGGATCGAACCTTCGTGGCTGAACGCAATGAGATGCTCAAAAGCTGCGCTGAGAAAGCTTGCGAACTCGGTGCGAGACATTTCTCCTGATGCCATGACAAACTCGCGGTGCTTGCCCTTGCCCACACAGTGGCCGCCGATCTTGACGTTGTAGGGCGCGTCTACAATCACGAGTTGCGCTTTTTCATTCCCCAGCACTCTGCGGTAGCTCTCCTCCTCGAGCGAGTTGCCGCAGTAGAGACGGTGCTCGCCTAACAACCAGAGATCGCCTTCGCGCGAAGTGGCCGGCTGTGATCGATCTGGTTCAAGCGGAGTATCGCCAGGCGCTGTGCTCAAGGTGTCGAACATGATTTCGATCTCCTCCAGCTCGAAGCCCGTTGATGTCAGATCGAAGCCCGGATCGAGTAACCGGATTGCATCGTGCTCCTGGGCAAGCATTTTCCGGTCCCAGGTGCCTCCGATCTCTGACAGGCGATTATCGGCGATGATGTAGGCGCGCTTCTGAGCCGGGCTCATATGGCTGAGACAGATGGTTGGAACATCCTCCATTCCCATCTTTTCCGCAGCAAGCAGCCTGCCGTGTCCTGCAAGCACCTGATGATCCTCATCTACGATGATGGGATTGGTCCAGCCGAAATCGCGGATGCTGCGTGCGATCCGTTCCACCTGCTTCGGGCTGTGAGTGTTTGGGTTTTGTGAATACGGCTTGAGGGTCGTTCGGTTGCGGTAGGTGACAGTGATTCCGTTAATCTGAGGATCAGAAGGTTTGGTCATTTGGGCTCTCCGTCGAAGACATTGTTCATGTCCTCACCAGAAGGCGCATGGCCTAGCCGACTCGGACTCCCAGCCTATGCTCCGGAGTTGCTTCCCGCGTAGTGTCAGAGTTGGAAAAAATCTGGCGATGCCTGCAGCCCAGAGCATCAGGACATTTTCGAACGAACACAGCCGGGAACCTCGGGTCCGGAGTGACCACTCTCAGAACGCTGAACTGATGGTTGAACAGAAACCGGCTTTCGCACGGGTGTCATCACGGTGAACCCCAATGGGAACCCGCAATTAGAAGTGCTACTGAAGAAGACGCTTAGCTTTGCGCTGGGAGACCAGTTCTTCGCCTTTCGAAGACAACACTCGGCATCAATAGCCAACGAGCTTCCGGGAACAGGACCATCTCCCGTTGTGCCAACGCCTGCCCGCATTGGCTTTTCGGCGGATATGCAGGTGTTTCTGGCTCTGGCAAGTGGCGCAGCAAGATCCCGAAAAGGCAGAAGCGAATTCCCGTTCGGCGCAAAGCGAAGAGAAGGCTAATTGGTGCTCTAAGCCTTGGTTTTGTGCGCCTTAGCCCAGAGCGTCGAACCGAATTCTTGTGCTAAATACGCGTGAATTCCCGTTTGTACGGGAATTCGGCTGTGAGACCGGTTCGCTTCAGACTGCGTCGCGCACCAAATCACATGATCAATCTGCCTTGCTGGGCGTGCTCGTCCCCGCAGGTTTGGTGAATCGGCCTAGGTCGGCGGCTAGTGCTTTCGCTTCTCTTCGCCCGAGTGCTGCTCCTCCAGAGCGCGAAGCCGGGCATCATCAAGGCTCATCCCTTCGAGCCAGTAGCGTTCAACGACCAGTTCTATTTCACCCACGGGTGTTTCGTAATTACTTTGCTCCATACGGAATTCTCCTTCCGGATGGCAGGATGCGCCCCTTCGCCAAAGCTCGCTACAACATGGGTTGGAATAGGCGCGCGCCCCCGATTGTCGACCCGAAGGACACGCGCCCGCTTTCGTTTCGGACCCCCGTCATGAACGCTGCATGAGTTTGGCTGCACTGCCCCCACGCCCCGTTTCGGGCCTGAAGCGCCTTGCTAGCGGCCGCCGTACCGGGTCCGCTGCGGTCCGACCAGAATCCGAGACAATTCACCACCTTCGCGGAAGGTCAGATAGAGCAGATAGGGCAGGAGGAACCCTGCTCCGCCGATAAACGCGAAAAGGGCGAGTATCAGTCCCGTTGCCGAAAATCCGTTCCGCCATGCGGTCCAGAGCGCCGAGAGCACAAGAAAGCAGAGGAAATCGAGGTTGAACTGCCCCGGCCAGCCAATAGCCGCAATATCGCCGAAGAAGATGGACAACAGCCCCATGCCATGCCGCGCGACGACGACGGCAGTGTAGCCCGCAAGAACGACCCACAAGGCGATCAGGACAGTTCGGAACGCGGCCATCTCTCGTCCCTGTCACTCCGCGCGCAGGTTTGCAATGGTCACCAAATTGTCTGGTCTGCCGCGGAAGACGCCCTTTTCCGCCAATTCAGATCAGTCCGACCTATGCCGCTGCGGCCGAACCCTCGAGCGGAGCGCGCGTTTTAGCCCGTGCAGCAGCGCCTTTCTTCGTTTTGAACCAGAAGCTCCATGTCGCGAGCAGGCCGAGGATCGCCATCGCAAGACCCGCGAAGGTCAAGATCAGCTTCCAGAACCATCCCCCGACCTTGCCGGCGTGGACGGGATAATATTTTTCGGTGATGGCTGAGGCAGTATCCCCTGTCGCCGGATCGTCGGTGGACAGGACGGCCGCGCTCTGCGGGTCGAGATAGACGTAGGTCCGCCCGTTCGGCGTCCATTCGAAATCCTGCTTCAAGCGCAGCACTACGGGCGCGCCGGCTTCGCCCGGCATCATTAGACGGCGCGGCGCGGCTTCAGGAAACGCGCTCTGCGCCGCTGCTAGGAGCTGGGGCCAGTTTGTTTCGCTGCCAGGTGCCGGTACGCCGGCCGGAACAGCGAAAGGTTCTTTCTCAGCCGCCACTGGAGCTAGAATCCATTTCGACACTTCGGGAAAGATCATCATCGTGCTGGTAAAAGCCAGGATCAGCAGCAATGGCGATGCCACTGCGCCGATGTCGCGATGCTGGCGGATGATCGCACTTTTCGTCAGACGCTTCGGCCAGAGCCGGAATTCGAATTTCCTGCGTGTTCGCCACCACAGGATCATCCCGCTTATGGTGAAGGCCGCCAGCAGCACGCCGAGTATGCCGGTGACGATCTTGCCAATCTCGCCTGCGAACAGATAATGATGCAGGTCGAACAGCCAGAGTTCCGGGCGGCCCCACAAGCTTTCCCAGCGCTCCACCACCTCGCCTGCCTGGTTCAGATAGGCACCGCTGTCGTCGGAATAGATCGCCTGATGGAGCGCCATGTCTTCGCCAGCAAAGGTGATGCGGCTGAGATCCGGGCCCGATTCCAGCGCCGCTGCAACCGCGTGCCCGAGCGCCGCCGGATCCCTGTCCAGCAAATCGCCCGCACCGGGCAGGCCAATCCAGCTTTCCTCCCACACCAGCAACACGCCGGACAGGCCGATCAGCGCGAGCAGCAGCCCGGTGATGCCACCCGCCCAGCGGTGCAGAAGCGAGAGGATACGCATCAGAAGGTGCCGCGCCAGCCGAGCGTGAAGGTACGGCCCCGGCCGGCGTAGAAGCGGTTGTTGTCCGTCACCCGCACCGTGTCGCTGTCATAGGTGATGTAGAATTCGTCCGCGATGTTCTGTGCGGCCAGCGAAAACTCGCCGATGCTGGTCTGGTAGGCGATGAAGGCATCGAGCAGCGTATAGCCCTCGAAGTCTGTCGCGGTGGCGACATCGTTGAATTCGCGCGACAGGTACATTCGCGCCTGCAGTCGGGCGCTCAGTGGACCGGTCGTGTAATCGGCGGCAAGGTTGATGCGGTCGGGCGAAATGTTCGCGCCGTCCAGATCCTCATCCACCAACCCGTCGGCATCGCCATCCGTCTGTCCTTCCAGCGCGGCGTAGCCACCGCTCAACAACAGACCCGGCAGCGGTGTGCGCCAGGCGAGGCTCGCTTCGAAGCCTTCGATCTCGATGGGCTGCCGCTCGACTTCGAAGACATCGTTTCGCAGCACCAGCAGCGATCCGAAATCGCTGGAGGACCAGAAATAGCTGGCCGAAGCCGTCAGTGGGCCGCGGTCATACTCCAGGCCGAGTTCGCGATTGTTCGATACGACCGGCTCCAGCGAAAGGAAGTCATCGATGTCGACATTGGGCGTCGATATGCCGCGCAGGATGCGGCCCACATCGGCGATCGTGAAGCCTTCGGCATAGCTGCCATAGGCGCGCAGGCCCTCCGCCGGCTCAACGATGACCCCCGCGTTCCACAGCAGGTCCTCGAAAGACGGGTTGCCGCCCGAAACCTGCACAGGGCCGTAGCTGAAGAGCGTCTCGTAATCGCCGACTGAGAGTTGAACGTTCTCGTAACGCAAGCCGCCAGCAAGGCGCACGACGTCGCCTGCAAGAGCAAGGTTGCCCTGCACAAAGGGCGCAAGGCTGCGGAAGTCCGTTTCAGGAACCCACACGCGGTCGGTCTGCGCCAGCCTCTGCTGCGTGCGGTCGAACAGCGCGTCGAAACCGACGGTCAGCACAAGATCGTCCATGCCCGGCACGCCGCGCTCGTAACTGACCTTGCCGCCCAGCTTGCGCGACTGGTTGGCCGACTGGTCGAACAGTTGGCCGGCCGGATCGATGCGCGGATCCTGAAAGGTGCCGAAGATCCCGCCGCCGAACACATCGTCCGTCCGGCTGTAGAAGCCCTGCAGGGTGAAGGTGCCCCCGTTCAGGTCCGAATCGATCAGCGATCCAGACAGCAGTTCCGCCGTGTTGGAAGGCGGATCGCCCGGCGTTTCTCCCCGTATACTGGTCGCCGGAATACCCGCGGCCCTGTTACCGGGAACGAGGACGTAATTGGCATTGCCTTCGAGTTCGAAGCGATTGGCGACGACTTCGAGTCGCGTGGTCGGCGCAAGATCGTATCCGAAGCGGGCGAAAACCGACCAGCTGTCGCTGTCCTGCAATTCGCCCTGCGTTCCATCGACGCCGATGCGGTTACCGTTTGCATCGAAGAATGCACCGCGCCGCTCCACCGTCGCGCCGACGCTGGTATCGAAAGCACCGGCACGGTAGCCGACCAGCGAACCGATCTTGGCACCGATCCCCTCGCCCTCGAAAGTGTCCGAAGTCGTGACCTGCGCCAGCGCGCGTATCGCGATGCCGTCGCGCAAAGGAGCGCCGACCGTGACCTGGTTCACGACCCCGCCGGTCGCGCCGATGCCCTGGAGCGCATTGGACCCGTAGATCACCTCCACCCGGTCGATGAAGAACGGATCGATCGTGTAGCCGTCGCGCGATCCGTCGCGCACCGGCGTCGATTGCGGGATGCCGTTGATGGCATACAGAGGCGAACGGCCCCGCAGGCTCTCGCCCGCCCCTGACAGCTTTTCACGCGTGGGCGAGAAGGAAGGCAGCAGCGCCGAGACTGCATCGACCGTCGAACCGGATATCTGCACCTGGCGCGCCAGTTGCTCGCGGTCGATGACGTCGATGGTCAGCGGCAGGGCGCTGGCCGGCAATTGCGTCCGCGCGGCGGTAATGACGATCACTTCCTCGGTATTCCGAGGCAACTCGCCGGTATCGATGGTCTGGGCCTGTGCAGGCGAGGATATGGCCAATGCGCTGGTTGCACCCAGCAGCAGGATTGCGCGTTTCATGTAAGCTCCCGAAATCAGTCGAGGCGCGCTTAAGGCTATTGCAAATCATTCGCAACCTTAAATCGATAGCACTGTTGGCCTCTCTGTATCCGATGCAGTCCATTGCAGCTTCTGGTTGGCTCTCTCTGGGAACCATCTGCTGCTGAAAACGCTGATTTTTCTGTTCGGCTGTTTGACTGCCGTGCATTCTGCGGCAGCTCTCTGCTCACGTCGATTATCAGCCCTGACGGCGAGCGCAGAGAAGAACCGCATGATTAGCAGAGGTCAGATCCGAGATACGATCAGGGCAACGTCGACGGCAGTGCCTGCCGCCAGTGTCAAGCGGGTAATTCCCCGATAGAATTTAGTGACCTGCAGGCACTTCGTCCAAAAGCAACAGGAGAGACATGATGAAAAACATATTTTTTACTGCCGCAGCCGCTTCGGCCCTGATGCTCGGTGCCTGCGCCGAGGAGCCGGAAGTCGTCGAAACCGACGAACTCGGTTATGACGAAGCCGGTCAGATGAATCCCGATACGACCAGCGTTGCCGAACCGGTCGCGCTCACCACTTGGGACACCAACAATGACGGTGTTTTCCAGCAGGCAGAATACGATGCATGGGGTCAGAACGGGATCAACACCTGGGATACCGATGCAGACAGCCGCCTGAGCGCGAATGAATTCGCCACCGGCTGGACCGGCGCCGGATTCAACAATTCCGAAGGCCTGTTCGCGGATTGGGACGATAACAGCGACGGCTATCTCACCAGCGACGAATATTTCGACGATGAGGAATGGTCCGAGTGGGACACCAATTCCGACGGGATGCTTGAGACGACCGAATTCGGGTATTACTGATATCGCGCGATATAGTTGAAGAAAGGGATCCGGTGCAACCGGGTCCCTTTTTGTGTCGAAGCGATCCTGAGGCCATCGCTGAAGATTCGGCGATCGGCATCCGCGTCCTGCTTCTGAGCGGAAACGTTATTTGCTGCATCGGATCACTGGAGGCCTTGATCGGAACAAGGCCGCTACCAAGGCATTTCATCGGGCATGGCAGAAGTGAGCGTTCCCGAAACCGTTTCCCCCGCGCACAGGCAGCAATCGGCGAACCGTTTCCGGATACCCATGATCGTCATCGCCTTTGCAGCCGCATTCTGGCTGATGCGGGAAGCTTATGCGGTCATCATGCCGGCGGCTTGTGCGTTGCTGCTGGCATTGGCGGTCTGGCCCTTTTCCGACGCCATTCGTGACTCCATGCCTGCGAAGCTGCGATGGGTGGGAGCAGTCGCGGGCCTGCTCGTGGTGCTGGCCATCCTCGTGGCCTTCCTGATCGGAATTGGCTTCGCAGGCACGCACGTTTATGATCTTCTGAGCAGTTTCGGCCCCCGCCTGCAGGAGCAGGTCGGCAACTTCCCCCTGCCGGATATTCTGACCGACGGGCCGGACCAAGGTGCCGATAAGCTGGTTTCAAACGGAATGCTCGCATCCGGTGCGATGACCGCCCTGGGCATCACGACCAATACTCTGGCCGGGATGGTTCTGATTTTGTTCCTCATCCTGCTCATGCTCACCGAAGCGGACGATTGGCACGCCAAGATCACTGCCGTGGCAGCGAGAGGCGGCGACCGTCGCTGGCTCGACATCGGACGATCAGTCGGCGAGAAATTCCGCGCCTATTTCATCATGAGGCTGATACTGGGAGCCCTGACGGCCTGCCTGTACGTGGCCTGGCTGGCGGTGTTCGGGGTGGATTACCTGATCCTGTGGGGACTGCTTGCCGTCCTGCTCAATTTCATCCCGACGGTCGGCTCCATCGTCGCTGGTACGCTGCCGGTTCTTTACGTACTCGTCACCCGTGATCCCGCTACGGCCGCGTTGATCGCTGCCGGGCTGCTGGTCATCGAACAGATCATGGGGAACTTTGTCGACCCCAAGCTGATGGGGAAGAGGCTTTCGATATCACCGCTCGTCGTGCTGCTTTCACTGCTTTTCTGGTCGGTCCTATGGGGTGTTGTCGGGGCAATTCTGGCCGTGCCGCTTACGGTGCTGCTCACGATGATCATGGCGCATTTCCGCAGCACGAGGCCGACGGCCTTGTTGCTAACGGACCAGTCGTCTTTCGAGGATCTTGACCGCTATATCGAGCCTAACGGGTAAACGGCCGCCTTCGTTCGCCGTGACGCGAAGCAATCGAGCGAGCGACGCAGGGCGGGTGCGATCCGATCGCACCCGCCCTGTCTCCCTGATTACCGCTACCGAGCCGCCTCCACTCATATGTCAGCCACCCTCAGAAGCGAAGGCCCAGTCCGGCATAGGCAGTCACCGCCTGACCGTCGCTGCGGAAGATTTCGGCCGAAGCACCGGCGCGCACGATGACGGCACCCAGCGCGCCGTCCACGCCCATGGAGATCTCTCCGTAATCGTCATCGCCGAACAGATAGCTGGAGGTGTAGGATACCGGCGCACCCGAGGGTGTGATGGTGAAGCGGTTCACCGCGTCCTCGAACTCGTGAACATAGCTTCCCCGCGCCATGAAGCCGAAGCCGCCGGCGAGCGGGGCCGTCGCGATCAGCCCGGCCCTGCCGGTCAGGCTCTCTAGTTCTGCATCGGCAAGAGCAAGCGAGGTGGAGAAACCGCCGCTCTCGGTAAAGCCGTCCACCTCCACGCGTTCGTAGGCCACACCGATCTCGGGGCCGACGGACAGAAGGCCCACGGGGACGGTATAATGCACGGAGGCACGCGCACCGAACAGTTCGGTATCCGTGTCGGCGTCCTGTACCCGGATTGCAGGGCCGAGCAGGATGCTGCGCGACATCGCGACATCGCCCTGGCCGTAAGTGGCATCGGCGATGATGCCGAGCGGGCCGAACCCGGCGCGGCCATAAGCCGAAACCGTCCAGCTTTCCTGATCCAGCTGCCCATTGTTCAGCGAATAGCTGCCGTCACCGTCCGAATAGCCCCCGACGATACCGACCCCCACAGCTTCGGACAGGCTGTAATCGAGGCCCAGCGTGCCGATCACCGCGCGCTGGTCGGAATTGCTTCCCCCATCTTCGGATGAATAGCCGTAGCCGATGTTGCCGAAAATTCCCGCTCCGCCGCCATTGCCAAGGCCATTGCGCTGAACGGTTTCAAACATCGCCCGCTGGTCGCGGATGACGCGCTGCCCCGACCGGGCGATCGAACCCGGCAGGGTAAATCCCGTGAACAGGCTGGCGATCGCCTGCCCTTGAATTTCCTGCGTGATGCCCGCGGGGTGAACCGCATCGGCCAGCAGAAAGGTACGATCGGCGTCAGGCGTGACGTAATCCTCCGGCCCGCAGGTGAGCGATGACCCGGTGCAGGCGGTGCCGGTGACGTTCGTGATGCCGAAGGCGCCGGCGTTGCTCACGATCTCGTTGAAGAGCTGCGCCGTATCGAAGAACAGCACATTCGCATTGTTGGCCGCCAGCGCCTGTTTGTAGATGGTGTTGAACAGGTCCAGACCAGCGGAGTCCGACTGGATGGCGAGGGTCACGATGCGGTCAGCACCTGCCTCCTCCATTCGCTGCACCAGCGCCGCCAGTTCGGTGGCGGCTGTCGTCAGGATCGTGGGATCGGCCGCTCCGCCTGCGAGGAAAGCGAAATAGTCGTTCCCGCCCCCTTGCACATAGACGATATCGCCCGGCGCGAAACTGCCGCCCGCCGCGAGGAAATTGTCGAATTGCTGCGCGATGGGGATTGCCAGCCCGTTCGCCTGCGTGATGCGCGCGCCGCCGACGGCGTAATTGGTGCCGCCTTCGCCATAGACCGGATTCAGATCGTAGCCGAGTAAGTCCGAGAACACCTCCGGAGCAACCGGATCGGGATTGGTGGTGAAGCTGCCTTCGCCTGGCGGAAGCGGCAGGACCGTGTTGAAGAACCCGCCATCGGAAAGGCTATCGCCAAAAACGATAACGCGCGGCGCCGCTGATTGCTGAACCTCCTGGGCGTGCAAAACCGACGAAACGGAAAGGGCCAATGTCGCGCTTGCTGCGGACAGGATGAGCTTAAGTCTCGATAGTGCCATGATCTTTGACTCCCAGTATGTTCTGAACCGAACCTTCTTCGAGGCTTTGGCCGCGCACAGTATCAGCAAAGCGCATGCTCGCAAGCGGATCATGTTACAGATTGATGTCATCGAGAACGAATGTTGCGCCCTCCTGCCGGGAATGCCGCTGCTCTGGCTTTTCCGGCAAGCGCGCCGATATGGGGTGTTCAAGCAATCGAAGGCTTGATGAGGGCTGTATATCCAGCATAGTCGCGGCTGAGGGGCCAAAGCCGATGTCCATGCTGATGCTCGATGACCAGAACCGTGGCCATTGGTCGTTGGCGAATCAGGTTCAGAGACACGGAAAGCGAGAAGTTTGATTAATTTGCTCGAGAAATCACCCGAAGCCACGCACGGCAAGGTCGGAATCCTCACCTTTCACAAATGCATCAATTACGGGTCCTACTGGCAGTCCCGCTGCATGGTCGAAGGCTTGCGCTCGCTCGGCTACCAGCCCGAGCTACTCGATTATCATTGCGACGATGCGACATGGGCCGAAATGCGCTGTGCGTTCCAGCCGACGCTTCCCGAACGGTCTTCGCGCGGCGAGATGCGAAATTACGGCAAGAAGGTCCGCAGCTTTGTCGAGGCGATCTCGTCCATGCCGCTGTCGCCGCAATTCTCGCTGCACGAACCCGCTCTTGCAGGCACCTACGATGCGATCATCGTCGGCAGCGATGAGGTCTGGAACCTCTCTCATCCATGGTACGGCGGCAAGCCGATCTTCTACGGGGTGGGGATGAAAACGCCGCGGCTGATTTCCTATGCGGGCAGCTTCGGCAGCTATTCCTGCCACTGGGGAATCGACGAATATTGGGCCGACAAGCTCAAGGAATTCGATTCGATTTCCGTGCGGGACGACAACAGCTACTGGCTCGTGCGCGGATCGACCGGGCGCGAACCGGATCTGGTGCTCGACCCTTGTCTGCAGTTTCCCGCGGCCGCGCAGGAACAGCCTGAAAGCGGCAGAGAGCCTTATGCGCTGGTCTATGGTCATGGCTTTCCGGAATGGCTCAGCGATGCGGTCAGGCGCTGGGCGACGGCGCAGGGGCTTCGCCTGCTCAGTGTCGGCTATCGGAACAATTTCGCCGATGAGCAGCTACTCTCCGCCGGCCCGATCGAATTTGCGAAACTCGTCGCCGGGTCTTCGGCCATGATGACGAACTTCTTTCACGGCTGTGTCTTCGCATTGCTCAACGGCAAGCCCTTCGTCACCGCGCCGAGCGAATACCGTATGAACAAGGTTCGCGATCTTGCGCTTGCGATCGGCGCTTCGCACAGGATCGTGGACGCAAACACCGACACAGCGGAAATCCACCGCCTGCTGACCACGCCGCCCCTGCCCCGCGTCAACGAACGGATCGCCGAACTGCGTCAGCAATCGAACGATTATCTGCGTGCGGCGCTTGCCTGACATGGCAGCGTCACCAGCCGAGCCGGTCAGCCCCCGCGATATCGTGCGGTCAGGTCTCTGCATCGGGTGCGGCAGCTGCGCCTCGGGCGAACCGCAGGCCAGCATGCAGTGGGATGGCTATGGTCAATTGAAACCGGAGGGGCCGAAGGACTGGTACGCGCGCCGCGATGCCGCTTTTGCCCGGCAGTGCCCCTTCTCACCCGCAGCCGCGAACGAAGACACGATAGCCGCGGAACGCTTCCCGTCTGCCAGCCACCGGGACGATAAGGTCGGCAGCTTCGAAGCAGCCTATGTCGGAGCCGTCGCAGAAGGCGAATGGCGGCTGAACGGCAGTTCGGGCGGCATGGTCAGCTGGGTGGCGGCTGAGCTGCTGCGGACCGGCCGGGTCGACGCGGTCGCTCATGTAAAATCCGCCGATCCCCACCGGGACGATCGTCTTTTCAGATACGAAATATCCAGATCGGTCGAGGCTGTCGGCGCAGGCGCCAAGTCGCGCTATTACCCCATCGAGATGTCGGAAGTGGTTCGCCAGATCCGCGAGAAGCCGGGGCGTTACGCAGTGGTTGGCATACCCTGCTTCATCAAGGCCATTCACCTGCTTCGCCGTCAGGATCCCCTGATCGCGAAGCGCGTCACGCATACTCTCGGCCTGTTCTGCGGCCATATGAAAAGCGCGGGGCTGGTCGACAGTTTCGCCTGGCAGATGGGTTCGCAAGGCTCACAGGTCCGTGCCCTCGATTACCGAGTCAAGGACACCAGCCGCCCCGCCAACTGGTATCGCACGCAGCTGGAACTGCGGGACGGAGGGTCTGTCGCGCAGGATTGGTGGCACCTTGCCGATGGTGACTGGGGCGCGGGCTTCTTCCAGAATTCGGCCTGCAATTTCTGCGACGATGTGGTGGCGGAAACCTCCGACATCGCGTTCGGCGATGCCTGGGTAGAACCGCATTCCTCCGACGGTCGCGGCACCAATGTCGCGGTCGTACGCAGCCGCGATCTGCATTCGATGATCGAGGACGCGATCGCGGAAGGCCGCCTCGCCCTCACGCCGGTCGACGCGCAATATATCGTCGACACGCAGGCGGCAGGCTTCCGGCACCGACGCGAAGGGCTCGCCTATCGTCTATCATGGATGAAGCCGCGCCCCGTGCAGCCGCGCAAACGTGTGCGGCCGGGCGGTGCCGGGCTGCCGCTGCGGCGCAGGCTGGTATACCGGCTGCGTGCGGGAATTAGCCGGTGGAGCCATCGCTTGTTGCGGGTCGCGCGGACGCTGGATGCGCCTGTTCTTTACACGCGGTGGGCGAAGGCGTCGCTGAGGCTTTATCAGGCGATAACCTGGTCGCGGGGCCGCCTCGGTTCGTTTTTCGATCGCATCATGCCTCCTTCCGGCAGGTGAACTTCTGACGAGCCGTCCTGCGGTACCGCGTCGCCCTCTGGCAAAACCCCGGGTCCAGGTGTAAAGTCGCTAGCTTGCGGAGGGGATATGGATCGCAGCGCAGCCATGGGTGAAGCGACGCGCCAACGAGCGGAGAGCGTCGGGGCGGAGGAAGGCGGAAGCGACGGGAGCGCCTGCCTGAATTGCGGAACCCGTCTGCTGGGTCCGCATTGCCATGCCTGCGGGCAGGAAGCCCATGTACATCGCACGATCGCTGCATGGTGGCACGATTTCCTGCACGGCGTCCTGCATCTGGAAGGAAGCTTCCTGCGGACCTTGCCGAAACTGGCCTTGCACCCGGGCGAGCTCACCAGACGCTATGTCATGGGAGAACGCGCGAAGTTCGTCTCGCCGCTCGCCCTGTTCCTTTTCACCGTCTTCCTGATGTTTGCTGTTTTCAGCGTAGTCGGCGGGGGTGTCCAGTCGGCCGCCGAAGTGTCGGCCGAACTGCCAGCGGACATCGAAGCCCGCGAACAGGCACTCGTCATAGCGGAAGAGCAGCGGCACGATCTGGTCTCCCGTGATCAGGACACGGCGCAACTGGACAGCCGCATCGCCGAATTGCGTCAGGAAATCGCTGCCGAAGAACGGCTTCTGCAGACTGTCGAGGGCATGGAGCAGGACTCGCTCACCGTCAGGACCGGCTTGAGCATCTTCGACGATTACATCGCAAAAGCGGCCGAGAACGATTTCGCGCTCCTTTTGTACAAGCTGCAGGCGAACGGCTATAAATTTTCCTGGGCGCTCATTCCCATATCTGCGGCCTTCGTCTGGTTGCTGTTCCTGCATCGGCGCCGCTACCGGCAGGACTTCAACGGTTACGATCACTTCGTATTCGTGACCTACTCGATTTCCTTCATGAGCCTGCTGTCGATCGCCTTTGTCGTGCTCGGCGCGACCAGTCTGCGCCCCGATCTCGTGAGCATCGCTTTCCTGATCGTCCCGCCGCTCCATCTGTACCGGCAGTTGCGCGGTGCTTACGGCCTGTCGCGCAGCAGCGCCTTGTGGCGCACCTTCTTCCTGCTGATATTCGCATTGGCTGCGCTGATCTTGTTTCTGTTGCTTCTGCTGATCATAGGTGCGACGAGTTAGCTAGTATCAGAATAGATCAGTTGTACATTTTGCTGCTTTCCATCCGAATGATTGCCGCATCAGTTGTAATAAAAATAGCCGGATAGGCATCCACTTGATCTATCAGTTCGTAATCGACAAATATGGAACGCTGGTCCCTGCCAGCCCATTGATTACGTATGAGGAACATTAACTCCGCGAATACAGAAATACATCATATGCCAAGCCGCCGCGAGCGGCTGCGTGCCTTCATGAAGCTGAAAAACCAGCGCCAGGCGCTGCTTGGCGGCGTTGCCGTACTGACGGTGATGGCGACCGGGCTGGGGACGGCATTGTGGCAGTCAGGCAACTCGCCCGAAGCGGTCGGCCTCGGGAATGGCATCGCCAGCGTAGAAGCCAGGCCCGTTGCCGATTTCGCTTCTCAGCGCTCGCTCGCCGCACTCCAGCCCACTTCTCCGGATCCCCGCCCCTCGCCTTCCGAAAGCGCGATCGGCACCGGCGAAGCGAGCTATTACGGCAACGAACTTGCCGGCAACCCCACGGCAAGCGGCGAGAGGTTCGACCCGGAAAAGCTCACGGCAGCCCACCGCACCTTGCCGCTGGGCAGCAAGGTTCGAGTCACCAATTCGCGGAACGGGGAAAGCGTGGTCGTGCGAGTCAACGACCGCGGACCCTATCACGGTAATCGCGTGATCGACCTGTCAGCGGGTGCCGCACGCACCATCGGTCTGATCGGTTCCGGCACGGGCCGGGTCAGCCTTGCACTGCTCGTCTGACACTATCGCTGCTTGCGCGCCACCTTGACTATTTTGCAGTTTGCTTGACGAGGGGTGCGCGGCCCTTGAAAGCATCCGCGAATGCATTCGCCCGCCCGCCTTTCGAAAACGCAGGAATATCTGCTCGCCGTCGCGGCCGCCGTCGTGACGGCGAATGCCTATTACATCCACCCGATCATCGGCGATGTGGCGCGGGATTTCGGCGTCAGCGCAGCGAAGATCGGCCTGGTCCCTGCCCTGAACCAGCTTGCGCTCGCGGTCGGCATTCTGCTGCTGCTGCCGCTTGGCGACCGCTATTCGAACCGGTCGCTGACCATCATCTTCACCATCGGCCAATGCGCCGGGCTGCTCGTGATGACCCTGGCGCAGGATTTCGTCCTGTTCACAGCGGGATCGACGCTGCTCGGCTTTTTCACCATCGCGCCCTATCTGCTGCCAGCCTACGCCTCGAAGCGGGTCGCCCCGGAACGCCTCGGCCATGTGACGGCGATCCTTACCGCGGGCGTGATCTTCGGCATCCTCGTCGCGCGGGTGGGCGCAGGCGTTGTGGCGGAATATTTCGACTGGCGGACCGTCTACTGGCTTGCGAGCGGGGCGATGATCGCGATCACGCTGGTCCTTCCCCGTCTCATGGACAAGGGGTCTGGCGACCGGAACGCGAGCAAACTCCACTATCACCAGCTTGTCGCCTCGCTTTTCGGCCTGCTTCGCTCGCATCGCGAGATTATCCTGTCGGGAGCGATACAGGGGATCGGCTTCGGGCAGTTCATTGCCCTGTGGCTCGGCCTCGCCCTGCATCTGACCGGTCCGAACATGGGCTATGGCACCGATGTCGTGGGCTATCTCGCCGGGTTTGCTGCCATCAGCGTCTTCTCTACGCCTTATTGGGGCAGGCTTGCCGACAGGGTCGGACCCAGGAAGGCACGGGTTGGGTTTTCCATCGCGCAGACTGCCGGCATGGCGCTTCTGCTGCCGTTCGGCGGTAATCTGTGGCTCTTGATGGTGCCGATCTTCGTCGGCAACGTCGTGGGGCCGGCCATCGACGTGACGAGCCGCATGACCTTCCTGTCGCTCCAGCCGGAATTACGCACGCGTCTGACCACGATCTATATTGTGATGATGTTCATCGGTGGAAGCATCGGCAGCTTTGCCGGAACGGCGCTTTTCGATCTTTTCGGATGGACCGGTATCGCCCTGTATGTGACGGGATCGTGCCTTTGCCTCACCGCTCTCGCGCTGCTCGGATACCGCCTTTATGGCCAGCGGGAGGCTGGCTGACGACTGTGCCTTTGCACCGGCTTGAGACGCAGGATCAGCCGGAAAACCCGAAGTGCCAAACGGCGACTGGTATGGCGAGCAGCAGGATGAAGGACAGCACCAGCAATCCGCCATCACGCGTCAGCAGGGCTGCTGCGAACAGGGCGATCACGGCGGACGCAATGGAACCGGATGTCGGGATGAGTTCGAGAAACGGCATGAACAATGTCAGCGCGAGGATGAGAAACAACGGCAGATAAAGCCAGGGACGATGCAGCAGGAAGGTTAGCCTGGGCTGCAGGAAACCTTCGATCCACTGTACGGGTTTGCGCAGCCACCCGATGCCCTTGCACAGCTTGGCGGTCGACATGTGCCGGTTGGTGATGAATTGCGGCAACCAGACGCAATCGCGCCCGAGGATCATCTGAATGACGAGGATGAAGACGATGGCTGCCACGGTTGCCGTGATGCCGGGGATGCCGCTGGCAGGAGATGTGGAAATCAGCGAAAAGATCAGCATGAGGGCGGCGAAGGATTTGTGCCCCAGACGGTCGATGACCTCCTGAACGGCGATGCTGTCGCCATGCGCGGCCGCTTCTAGCTGGTCGAGGACGTCGCTGAGTTCCTTGGCCATGAATTGCTCCACGAGTCTACGAGACCAGTGCCGACTGGCGCTTCGAGGTTCCGCAATCGAATAAGGCGGACGCAGCGCAGCGCCCGCCTTTCACGATGCTCAAGATCAGCAATCGTCGTCGAGAAGCCCGGCATCCGTGGGCGGGTCGCAGACATCGTTGCCGTCTACGTAATATGTCGCGGCAGCGGCGCCCGCGCCGGCGCCCAGCAAGGCAGTGCAACCGCCGAGGCCCAGGGCCATTGTTGCTGCGGATGCGCAGATCAGTAATTTTTTCATGGAGGTTCTCCTGTTGTCCCGCTCTCCAAGCGGGCGGGCAGGCGATCAGGTATATCGTTGAGGTCGGGCTCGCCGCCCCGATGGTGGCCCTCGGCAGCATTTTGGCCGCCCGGCATCCGGAGGCCGCCTCGTCAATGGATCCCTGAAGATCCGCAAGGCCCGGCCTTCCGTTTGCCCTTCAACGAAGCGAGTTGATTATTTCGTGGCAGAACCCGCGGTGCGCGCGTGCGCGACGGATCTTTCGCCGTAGATCACCCTGTCATCATGGATCTCGAGCGGTTCGACCGCGCAGACCTTGCCATTGTCCAGCCGAACGGCTTCGACCCGGCCGTGGTCCCTGCTGACCAGCAGGTCCTTGATGATGCCGTAATTTTCACCAGCGGGGCTGACCAGCGGGCGACCGCGAATATCCTGCGATCCATGTTCGAGCTTGTAGTCGTCAAGCGCGTCCAGATGCTCGTATCTCGTGTCGTGGTGCATGACCCTTCTCCTTTCTGACGTCCAAGGTGCGGAAGAAGCCTGACCTGAAAGGTCGCCGTTCTTCCGCACTTTGCTAATTACATGTCGGCGGGCGGCGCGGTCTGCGCGCGGTCCGTACCGGGCTGCGGATTGCCTGCTTCGAGGATCTGGATGTTGTCTTCATCCACGACCAGGAAGATCGGTGCTTCCTCAGCTATCCGCTGGGTGTCCGCGTCTAGCGGGTCGCCACGCAGTTCGGGAAGGAACGTCCGGTCGCGCAGCATGCCCTGCGAGATACGCAAGGTCTGGCCAGGATTTATGTCCTTTGGCTCTTCCATCGGTCCATCCATGATGATGGCGAACATGCGTGCGCCTTCGTCTTCGATATAGAACCCACGGTCGGTCAGTTCTGCGCCGGTCGGCACCGTCACTTCAGCCTGAAAGTCGTCCTGGCCAATATAACTCGCCGGATTACCGAGAATGTCGCCGATCGATACTCCTGGAGCCGTTCCGACCATTTCCGGGGTCGTGGCCGGGGTAATCGGCGCTTCGGCAACGACGGGTTCGACATACTCGGCCTCGTCATCGTCGCTCAGCAGCCACCAGGCAAGTAGCGCAAGGAGGAGCAAGGCAAGCAACACCCACAACCACCCCATGCTGGATTTTTTCTCTACCGGAATTTCAGCCATATCCATCTCCTCTCGTCGGCTAGTAAATGCGCTGCAAAGCACACGGACGCCAAGCTGGCGCACCTGTCCATTAACTGAGCGTTCATCGCAACGTTCCGGAATGATGGGAAATTTATCCGGTTCGGCAGTCGGCGCAGGCCATTTTGCGGGCCTTTGCTTTACATCTTGGGAAGCGACGGGTCACAAACTGCGTTACTCAGGTCAACTTTCAGGCCGCTCCTTTTTTCTACCCGACCGTTCCCGATTTATCCTCCTGCGCGCTAGCAGGAACAGCAGGGTCGGCCAGATCACCGTGTTCAGAATGTCCGCAACAGGCTCCCATGCGCCCGCCGATTTTCCCGGCGTGAGGAGATCGACGACCTCGTTGATGACGGCAAGGGCATACACGATGGCGATCGGCACGGGCGAACGCATCCGGTGCCGCGACAGGATGGCGGCGAAGAAGAAGATGATCAGGCCCGCGTGCACATGCAGCAGATCTTCGGTCAGGCCGTAGTCCCTGCCGAGCACCTGCTTGAATTCCGAATAGACCTGTAGAATCGAATTCATTCGTTCACCTGCTGCCCCGCTCCTGCCGACCGGCAGCAGACCGGCACGCGAGTTGCGGGACGGTCGTTCACATCCGGGAATGAGCGCACGATGCCTTCGTTCCCCTGCTCCCCCAGCTTCCCGCCATCGCTTCGCTATCTACTCAGGAAAAGCTTTTCGGAACAAAGGCCGAGCCACTGCCGTTCATCCTTGAGCAATTTATAACAAGGGGAAACAAGATGGTAGACGCTCATGCGAACCGGCATCCACACCGGGACGATCATTCCGCCACTGTCCTGAGCGCGACCGACGCGCCGGCCTTGCTGAAGCGGGTTTCGTGGGGTGCGATCTTTGCCGGAACGGCAATTGCCCTCGGGCTGCTGATTCTGATGGGGCTGCTGGGCACCGCCATCGGATTCCGCGCGATCGATCCGCAACAGGACGGCATGTTCGACGGCGTCGGCATCGGCGCGGGCTTCTGGTGGATCGTCACCAGCATCCTCGCTCTTGGTATCGGCGGCTATGTCGCAGGGCATCTTTCCGGGATGCCGGACAAGAGTTCCGCCAATGCGCATGGCGCAACCGTCTGGGGCCTGCTGACCATCGTCATGCTGTGGCTGGCGACGAGCACGGTGGGAACGGTGCTGAATACCGCCACTGGCGCAGTATCGGGCGCTGCTCAGGCTGTCGCTTCCGCGGCGGATACGGCTGGCACCACCGTTCTGCAGGAAGGCGTCGTGACTCCGAACCAGGCGGAATCGCAGGTCGAAGGCGCAGTCGAGACTGTTCGCAACCAGGTCGAGCAGGTCGACGGCCAGGCTTTGCGGCAGGATGCTGCGCGCGTGGCCGAATCGGGCCTCGATGCTCTTTCCAGCGCCAGCTGGTACGCCTTCATCGCATCGGTGCTGTCGCTCGTCGCGGCGATCATCGCAGCCGGTATCGGTGCGCCCCATCGCACGTTCGTCACGGCACGCGACCGCGTGGATGTCTGATCGGGCGCACGGTCAATCGTGATCATCAGTCGAAGAGAACCCCGGCAAGCTTTGGTTTGTCGGGGCTTTCTTCAATCAGGATTGGACATTCGCCCTCAGCTTAGCGATGCAGCGAACGCGCACCTCTTCGGAAAATTGAATGATCGAGCATCCTGCCGCCTTTATACTGGAAGACGAGGCAATCCTCGCCTTCGCACTGGAAGACATGCTTCTGGAAATGGGCTTTGCGAAAGTAGCGGTCGCCTCGACCATCGAGGAGGCCAACCAGCTTCTGGAAAACTGGGCTCCTGCCCTCGCCATCCTGGACGTGAATATTCGCGGCGAACGCAGCTACGGCGTGGCGAAAAGGCTTGGCGAGAGGGGAATCCCGCTTGTTTTCGCGACGGGCTATGGCGATGCCGAACGCCCGGAAGCCTTCGCTCACGTACCCACTCTCACCAAGCCTTACGGCTCGGAACAGCTTCGCACCGTCTTGCAATCCCTTCAGCTTGCATGCTCGCAGTAGCCCTTCCGGTGTTCCGGTAAGTCAGAGACCTCTCCGGCCGCTTCACCATCTGCGTGAATGGTTCGAATGTGCCTGATCGTAGCCACGGCGAAGCGACAGACTGCTTTGCGCAATCCTTCCTTTATTTAACGACACGCATCCGGAACGCGGTCTTCAGCGTTACCCTGAAGCCGGGTTCTCAGTCGCAATACGCGCTTTCCGGTCACAAAGAATCTGGCGACAATTAAGGAATGCGATACAAGAAGACATGGGGGATAAATTAACCAGTGCTGTGCAAATTGCGCGCATGTCGCTGCAAAAGCTCTTGAATGCGCAGTCCCTGCTGCCGTTTGTGGTGGGACTCATCTATTACGTACTTGCGGCAATGGCCCTCGACCTGACCCAGGGTTCGGAGGGAATCGCCACGATATGGCCGTCCAGCGGTGTCGCGGTCGCCGCGCTGCTGCTGGCAAGCCCGCCGCAGCGGCCGATCGTCTATATGGCCATCCTGATCGCCAGCTTCTTTTCGAATTATGGCGCAGGCATGTCCGCCTTGCAGGCGGGCGGGTTTACCATCGCCAATCTGGTCGAGGCCTATGTCGCCATCAGGCTGATGAACGGTTCTGGACGCAATGCCGCATCTTTCACCCGCCCGATCTTCGTGGCGCGCTTCTGCCTTGCCGCCATTGCGGCCGGAGCGCTAAGCGGGCTGATCGCGTCCGTTTTCGCCGGAATAGCGTTCGCATCCTTTTTTCAATCGTGGTGGACGACCGTCAGCCTCGGGATCATGCTGGTAGTTCCACCTACCGTCATCCTTGCCGAGGCCGTTCCGCTGGTGCGCCAGGGCATCAAGCTGAAGCGGGTGCTGCGTACGACAGTGATGCTGGGCATCATCGCGGTAGTGTCCTGGATCGTGTTCTGGCAGGCGTCTTTCCCGCTGCTGTGGGTGACGCTCCTCGGCGTCATGATCGCCACCTATGTCTCCGGCCCGCCGGGCGCTTCTCTCAGCGTGTTGATCATCGCGATCATAGGCAGTTACGCCACCGTGCACAGCGAAGGGCAGATCAGCCTGGGGAACGTGGACCGCAGGACAACCGTCCTGTTCTTCCAGGTCTATCTGCTGACACTGCTCGCCTCCGCCTTGCCGTTCGCTGCGCTGCTCGCCCGGCGCGAAAGGCAGCTTGCCGAAACCAGGCGCGGCAACCGGCTGCTCGGCATGGCCGAACGCGCCGCCAAGGTTGGCCACTGGCGATATGCCATGGCGACGGGCGACCTGTTCTTCTCGCGCCAGACCTATCGGATCCACGGGCTGACCAAGTCCGGTCCGTTCGACCAGAAAGCAGCGCTGCGCTCCTATCATCCGGCAGACAGACTGCGCGCCGAAAGCAATCTGCGCACCACGATGGAAAGCGGTGAGCCTACGGCCTTCGAAGCCAGGCTGATGAATCCGGACGGGTCGGAACGACACGTCTATGTTCGTGCGGAACTCGAAAAGGCCGACGACGGCAAGCCGGTCGCCATCTTCGGCATCATTCAGGATGTTTCCGACCAGGTAGCATCAAGGCAGGAACTGGAAGAGGCAAGAAGCAAGGCGGTAGCGGAAGCCGCCCATGCCTCCATGCTCGCCGAGACCGACCAGCTGACCGGCGTGGCGAACCGCCGCAAGGCCATGGCCGTGCTGGAGGAACATGTCGCGAATTGCAGCAGGATGGGCGGCAGCTTTGCCGTCATCATGCTCGATGTCGATCGGTTCAAGTCGATCAACGATGCGCATGGCCATGTGGCAGGGGACATTGTCCTGCAGCGTATCGTGGAGACCTGCTGCGCGACCCTGCGCGACAGCGACTTCATCGGCCGGCTGGGCGGCGAGGAATTCCTGATGATCCTGCCCGGGGTCGCTGCCGAAGGCGGTGCCGCGGTTGCGGAGCGTGCCCGTTCGGCAGTGGAGAACATGCGGTGGTCGCCGCTGGAACTCAGGCAGGTGACCGTCAGCATGGGCCTGTCGGTGTATGAGACCGGCAAGACTGCGCCCGAACTGCTGCAGGCGGCCGACCATGCGCTGTATCGCGCCAAGAACCAGGGCCGCAATCTTCTCTGCCTCGCTGCGTAGGCGCTACCGCTCCATCGTCGCAGACAGCGCCCTTCTGCCGCGAAGGTACAATCAGCGTAGCTGATAATCGGAACATCGCAGATCGCGTCCCGTTGATGGGGAAAGCTCCAGACAAGGGATTTCTCCATGGACAAGCAGCACAAGACCATCAACCCGGCGACTGGCGAGATCATCGCGACCTACGATCTGATGGATCAGGACACGGTTTTTGCCGCTGTCGAGGATTGCCATGTCGCCTTCCGGAAATGGCGCAACACCTCGCTTGACGAGCGCGCCGAAAACCTTCGTGCCATCGGCAAGGAACTGCGCGACCGGAAGGACGAATTTGCCGCTCTGATGACGCGGGAGATGGGCAAGACGCTGAAGCAGGCAGTGCAGGAAGTGCAGCTATGCGCGGCAATCTGCGACTGGACTGCCGACAATGGGCCGGAAAAGCTGAAGGACGAGACCCGGGAATTGCAGCAGGGCGTTCGCGGCGTCGTGACCTTCCAGCCCATCGGCGTCATATACGGCATCCAGCCCTGGAACTTCCCCGCCTATCAGGTGGTGCGCTATTCCATCGCCAGCCTGATGGCAGGCAACGGCGTGATGCTGAAACATGCCGAAAACGTGACCGGTTCGGGCGAGATGCTGCGCGACATCTATGAAGCCGCCGGTCTGCCGAAAAACCTGTTCACCGTCATCCGGACGACGAACGATATTTCGGAAAAGGTCATCCAGCACGAACTGGTGCGCGGCGTCACCTTCACCGGCAGCGAAACCACCGGTAGGGTCATCGCCCAGCAAGCCGCGCAGGCGCTGAAGAAGACCGTGCTCGAGCTGGGATCGAACGACGCCTATGTCGTGCTGGAGGATGCCGATCTCGACCAGGCGGTGAAGGCTTGCGTCACTGGCCGCATCTACAACAATGGCGAAACCTGCGTAGCCGCAAAGCGCTTCGTGGTCGTGGACAAGCTGTACGACCAGTTCCGCGATGCATTCGTCGAACGGATGAAGGGCGTGAAGATGGGCGACCCGACCGCAGAGGATACCGGCCTCGGCCCCATGGCCCGCGAAGATTTGCGCGACAAGCTGGCCGAACAGGTGGAGGAAAGCGTGAAGAACGGCGCGACCGTCCTCTGCGGCGGCGAAGTGCCCGAGCGCGAAGGCTATTACTATCCCGCCACGGTTCTGGAGGACGTGAAGCCCGGCCAGCCTGCCTATGACGACGAATTGTTCGGTCCCGTCGCGGCTCTGATCCGGGCCAGGGATGACGAGGATGCAATGCGGATCGCCAACGACAGCCGCTTCGGCCTCGGTGGCGGTATTTTCTCCAAGGACGTGGACAAGGCAGTCCGGATGGCGGCGGAGCAATTCGACACCGGCATGGTGTTCATCAACGGTTTCGGCCTTGCCGTGCCGAACATGCCCTTCGGCGGGGTCAAGCATTCAGGCTATGGCCGCGAACATGGCGGCTTCGGCATGCACGAATTCGTCAACATCAAGGGCATCTCGGTCATGGCCGAGTAGACAAATCCTCTCAACGAAGGAGCGAGGTCAGCGCAGGGTGGCGCTGGCCTCCATCACCGTTCGGCCATCGCCGCCAATCGCCCGCAGCGCCAGCGCCTCGTCATCTTCGCGCATTGCAAGGTGCAGATTCTGCCCTGCAAATGCTGGCGCCACTGCCTGACAGCGGAAGGTGGCGAGTCTGCCCCGAGCCGAAGCAGCCTTCATCAACAGGCTGGCGACCAGCGGACCGTGCACGACAAGAGCGGGATAGCCTTCCTCTTCTTGTGCATAGGGCAGATCGTAATGAATGCGGTGGCTGTTGAAGGTGAGCGCCGAGTAGCGAAACAGCATGACCTCATCAGGCCGGATGGTTTCGACAATGGGCCAGCCATCGGGCATGGGGCCATCATCAGCTGGCAGGGGAAGCTCGCTTTTCGCGGCCTCCCGGTAGACGATGGTCCTTTCCTCCTCCACCGCGACTGCGCCATCCGCCCGTATGGTGATGTCCTCGATCATGAAGGCCAGCAATCCGCTGCGTCCGGTCTTCTCCTCGAGTGAACGGACGATCGTGCTGCGTTCGACCGCTGCATCCGGTGTGATGCGTGTACCGAAAGTCAACTTGCTGCCGGCCCACATGCGGCGCGGCAGCCGAGCAGCAAGATCGTCACCCTGCCGCAGAGGATGGCCGTCGGGGCCTGTCGCGCTGAGCGATGTGCGCGGATTGCACAGGCACCAGTGAAAGCCCGCAGGCGCAGGTTCACCGGCTGAACCATCTGCAATGCCGAGCGTACAGCGATAGCGCGTGATCGCACCCGGATCGGCTCGGTCGTGCGCCACTTCGGCCTCGGCCGGCATCAGTGGCTGCGAGGCATGCCGAGGACATGCTGCGAAATATAGGAGAGGATCAGATTGGTCGAGATTGGCGCGACCTGGTAAAGCCGGGTCTCGCGAAACTTGCGCTCGACATCATATTCAACGGCAAACCCGAAGCCGCCGAAGGTCTGCACGCAGGCTTCGCCCGCGGCCCAGCTGGCCTCGGATGCGAGCAGCTTCGCCATGTTGGCTTCCGCCCCCGCATTGTCGCCGCCTTCATATTTCGCCAGCGCGTCATGCACCATCAGTTCGGCGGCGCGCATCTGCGCGTAGGCGCGGGCGATGGGGAATTGCACCCCCTGGTTCTGGCCGATGGGCCGCCCGAAGACCTTGCGATTGCCGGCATATTCTGACGCCTTTTCGATGAACCATTTGGCGTCGCCCACGCATTCGGCTGCGATCAGGATGCGCTCGGCATTCATGCCTGACAGGATATAGCGGAAGCCCTTCCCCTCCTCGCCGATCAGGGCCGAAGCGGGAATCCGCATGTCGTCGAAGAACACTTCGCAACTCGAATGGTTCATCATGGTTTCGATAGGCCGAACCGTCAGCCCGTTGCCGAGCACCTGCCGCATGTCGACGAGGAACACCGACAGCCCATCGGTGCGCTTCTCCACCCGGTCCACGGGCGTGGTCCGCGCCAGCAGCAGCATGAGGTCGGAATGTTCCGCCCGGCTCGTCCATATTTTTTGGCCATTCACCACATAATCGTCGCCCTCGCGCTTCGCTTCGGTTCGCAGGGCCAGGGTGTCGGTGCCGCTGGTAGGCTCCGTGACGCCGAAAGCCTGCAGCCGCAATTCACCGTTGGCTATGCGGGGGAGGTACTCGGCCTTTTGCGCGTCGGAGCCATGCCGTAGCAGAGTGCCCATGATGTACATCTGCGCATGGCAGGCCCCGCCATTGCAGCC
>NZ_JAAFZT010000030.1:60478-62051 GCF_013336795.1 Alteripontixanthobacter muriae
CGAGGATCGCCGCCGCACCCGAAAGCGGCAGGCCGGCGCCGCCATATTCCTCGGGGATCAGCGCGGAAAGGTAGCCCGCCTGCTGCAAGGCATTCACGAATTCGCCGGGATATTCGCGGTCGCGGTCCTTGGCTCGCCAATAGGAGCCGGGGAACTGGGTGCAAAGTTTCGCCACCTCTTCCCGAATTGCGTCGAAATCCTGCTGCATCATCCCGCCTTGTCCGTTGCCGGCTGCAACCTATCGCAGATATGCGCCGACACAAGCATTCAGGCGGGCGGCGGTTGCGAAATGAATCGGCCTCCCCCATTGTTTGCTACGAAATCAGATAATCACCGGAGTTCCCCCGCCCATGAAAAGCCGCGCTGCCGTCGCCTTCGAAGCCAAGAAACCGCTGGAGATCGTCGAGATCGATGTCGAGGGGCCGAAAGCGGGCGAGGTGCTGGTGGAGATCATGGCGACCGGCATCTGTCACACCGATGCCTATACGCTGGACGGGCTGGACAGCGAGGGCCTGTTCCCGTCCATCCTCGGCCATGAGGGCGCAGGCATCATCCGCGAGATCGGTCCCGGCGTCACCAGCGTCGCGCCCGACGATCACGTCATCCCGCTCTACACGCCGGAATGTCGCCAGTGCAAAATGTGCCTGTCGGGCAAGACCAATCTGTGCAGCGCCATCCGCGAGACGCAGGGGCGCGGCGTCATGCCCGATGGCACCAGCCGCTTTTCCTACAAGGGACAGATGCTGCATCATTATATGGGCTGTTCGACATTCTCGAACTTCACCGTTCTGCCGGAAATCGCAGTAGCGAAAATCCGCGACGATGCGCCGTTCGAAACCAGCTGCTACATCGGCTGCGGCGTCACGACCGGCGTCGGCGCGGTGGTCAATACGGCGGATGTGCGCCCCGGCGACAACGTCGTCGTGTTCGGCCTCGGCGGGATCGGCCTCAACGTGATCCAGGGCGCGAAGATGGCGGGTGCCGGGCGGATCGTCGCCGTCGACATCAATGGCGACAAGGAAGAATGGGGCCGGAAATTCGGCATGACCGATTTCGTGAACCCGAAGAATGTCGGCAGCACGGTGGAAACGCTGGTCAACATGCTCGACGGCGGCGCGGATTACAGCTTCGACTGCACCGGCAACGTCAACGTGATGCGCGATGCGCTGGAATGCTGCCACAAGGGCTGGGGCACCTCTATCGTCATCGGCGTGGCCGAGGCGGGCAAGGAAATCAGCACCCGCCCGTTCCAGCTGGTGACGGGCCGCAACTGGCGCGGCACGGCTTTCGGCGGGGCCAAGGGCCGGACCGATGTGCCGAAAATTGTTGACTGGTACATGGACGGCAAAATCGCCATCGACCCGATGATCACGCATACGATGGGCCTCGAAGACATAAACCGCGCCTTCGACCTGATGCATTCGGGCGAGAGCATCCGCAGCGTCGTGATCTACTGAGCGCTTCCCTTCTGCATCGCCGCCGCCTCACTCGCCAAGCGCGGTCCGCCCGCCTATAGGAGGCGGCGATGCAGGACATTCTGATCATCGGCGGGGGGGTCAACGGGGCGGGGATT
>NZ_JAAFZT010000030.1:62130-79759 GCF_013336795.1 Alteripontixanthobacter muriae
CGGCGGGGCGCGGCCTGTCCGTCACCCTGTGCGAAAAGGACGATCTGGCGCAGCACACCTCGTCTGCCAGCACCAAGCTGGTGCACGGGGGCCTGCGCTATCTCGAACATTACGAATTCCGCCTCGTGCGCGAGGCACTGGCTGAACGCGAGGTGCTGCTGAAAGCGGCTCCGCATATCATCTGGCCGCTGCGTTTCGTGCTGCCGCATGACAAGGGCCTACGCCCCGGCTGGATGCTGCGCATGGGCCTCTTCCTCTACGACCGGCTGGGCGGCACGCGCACACTGCCCCCCAGCCACGGCGTGGACCTGACGGACGCGCCGCACCGCTCCATCCTGCAGGACCGGCTGCAACGCGGCTTCGAATATTCCGACTGCTGGGTGGAGGATTCGCGCCTGACGGTGCTCTGCGCCGTCGATGCCAGGGAGCGCGGGGCCGAGGTGCTGACCCGCACGATATGCACGGCGCTGGAGCGGCAGGCGGATCACTGGGTGGCGACTTTGCGTAGCGCCGATGGATCGATCCGAAGCGTGAAAGCGCGGGCGGTGGTCAATGCCGCCGGCCCGTGGGTCGACGATGTGGCCCGCATGGGTCTGGGCGGGGGGGCCAAGCCTCATGTCCGTCTGGTGAAGGGCAGCCATATAATCGTGCCCCGCTGGTACGATGGCCCGCATTGCTACATATTCCAGAATGGCGATGGCCGCATCGTCTTCGCCATACCGTACGAGCGCGACTACACGCTGATCGGAACCACCGACCAGCTGTTCCAAGGCGATCGCGACGACGTGCGGATCAGCGAGGAAGAGCGCGATTACCTCTGCCGAGCCGCCAGCGAATATTTCCGCAGCCATGTGACGCCCGGCGATGTGGTTTCGACCTATGCCGGTGTCCGCCCGCTCTACGAAGACAATGCGACGAGCAATTCGACCGTGACCCGCGACTACGTCTTCGAGCTCGATACCGGAGAGACTGCGGATTGTGGCGCGGCGCCCCTCCTCTCGATATATGGCGGGAAGATTACCACCTTCCGCAAGCTTGCCGAACATGCGCTGGACCGTCTGGCGAAACATCTGCCGATGGGTCCGGCATGGACGCGCGATGCCCGACTGCCCGGCGGCGACATCGAAGCGGGTGATTTCTCCGCCTTCCTCTGGCCATTGGGCGAACGCTATCCCTTCCTCGCCCCGGAGACGCTGCTGCGGCTCGCGCGGGCCTATGGCACCCGCATACACGAAGTGCTGGGTAGTGCCCGCTCGGAGGACGATCTCGGCGAGCATTTCGGTCATGGCGTTTTCGAGGCGGAGCTCCGCTACCTTATGGACGAGGAATTCGCCGACACCGGTGAGGACGTGCTGTGGCGGCGTTCCAAGCTCGGCCTGCATCTGGACGACCACGCCTGCGCGCATATCACGAACTGGTACGCCGCCCGCTCGTCGCACCCGGCCCCCGCGTTCGCCAAATAACCCGGCTTCGCTTGAAAGCGCCGGTCGGGAAGTCCACATCGCATCGATTACGAATCCAACCGACATTTGAGGCACAATGACCGCACCGCGCAACCTTGACCGTACGAAACTCCGCAAGGCCTACAGGCAGGAAGAAAATGCCTGTGTCGCCGAACGGATGGGTCAGGCAGGCCCGGCCAGCGCGCTGCATGACGATGCCGCCGCCATTGCCGGAAAGCTGATCCAGGGTGCGCGGCGCCGCAAGGCGAGCGGGATCGACGCCTTTCTGCAGCAATACGGTCTCGGCACCCATGAAGGCATCGCGCTGATGTGCCTTGCCGAGGCGCTGCTGCGGGTGCCCGACGCTCGCACGGCCGATGCGCTGATCAAGGACAAGATCGGCGACATCCACTGGGTCGAACATATCGGCGCCAGCGATTCCACCTTCGTCAATGCCGCAACCTTCTCGCTGATGCTGACGGGCGAGGTTCTGGACCGGCCCGATGAAACGCAGCGCGGCATGGGCAAGGTGCTGAAGCGCACCATCGGCAGGCTGGGCGAACCCGTCATCCGGCAGGCGACCCTGCAGGCGATGCGGATCCTCGGCGGGCAGTTCGTCTATGGCCGCACCATTCAGGAATCGCTGAAGCGCGCCGTGCCCGAACGCCGGGACGGCCTGACCCACAGTTTCGACATGCTGGGTGAAGGCGCGATGACCATGGCCGATGCCGAACGCTACCGCGTTTCCTATGGCGAAGCGCTCGACCGGCTTGCCGCGGAGTCGGACGGCACGATCGAAGGGTCGCCCGGCATTTCGGTTAAACTGTCGGCACTCTACCCGAAGTATGATTTCTTCCATGCCGAGGCCGCTCGCACCTTCCTGGTGCCGGTAATACGCGGCCTGGCGGTGAAGGCGCGCGACGCCAACATCCATTTTACCATCGATGCCGAAGAGGCGGAGCGGCTGGAAGTCAGCCTCGACATCATCGAGGAACTGGCTGCGGACGACACGCTGTTCGAACGCCCCGATGGCAGCGCATGGAAAGGCTTTGGCCTGGCGATCCAGGCCTATCAGAAGCGCGCGGTGCCGCTGTGCGACTGGACTGCGGCGCTGGCGCGACGCCACGGGCGTAAATTCTTCGTGCGGCTGGTGAAGGGCGCTTACTGGGATACGGAAATCAAGCTGGCGCAGGTCGGCGGGTTGTCCGATTACCCGGTGTTTACGCGCAAGCTGGCGACGGATATCTCATTCCTTGCCTGCGCGGCCAGAATGCTGGCGGCGGGCGATGCTATCCATTCCGCTTTCGCAACGCACAATGCCTACACCATCGGCGCGATCAAGGCGCTGGCGGCCAGCAGCGGGCGTGGGCAGGATTTCGAATTTCAGCGCCTCCACGGCATGGGCGAGGAAGTCTACGCCGAACTGCGCCAACTTGAACGCTCTCGCGGGCACGAGGCTACGCCGGTCCGCATCTACGCCCCGACCGGCGGGCACAAGGATCTGCTGGCCTATCTGGTCCGCCGCCTGCTGGAGAACGGCGCGAATTCCTCCTTCGTCAACCGGATGGCCGACAGCAATGTGCCCATCTCGGAACTGACGACCGATCCGGTAACCGACATGCGGGCGCTGGATCTTTGTCGCAATCCCCGCATCCCACTGCCTGCGGAAATCTTCCCGGGACGCGTCAACAGCCTCGGGATAGATCTTTCCGACCCGCTGGTCCGCGAGCCCTTGATGGAGCGGCTGGAAGCCTTGCGCGCCCGCAAGTGGCATGCCGAGCCCACCTTCCGCAGCGACGACGAAGGCGAGGTCGCGCCGATTACCAAGCCGCAGGACCTCAGTGTCGAAATCGGCACGCGCCGTGACGCCCTGCAGATCGAGGTAAGCGAAGGCATCACCCGCGCGGCTGCGATCCAGCCGGGCTGGAACCGCCTTGGCGGCGAGAAGCGCGCCGTGCTGCTGGAAGCGGCAGCCGAAGAATTCGAAGCGCATACGGACGAATTCCTTTCGCTCTGCCAGCGCGAAGCGGGCAAGACCCTGGCCGATGCCGTGCTGGAATTGCGCGAAGCGGTCGACTTCCTGCGCTATTACGCGATGGAAGCGCGGCGGCTGTTCAGTGCACCGTTTCCCCTGCCTGGGCCCACTGGCGAGGAAAACCGCCTGTCCTATGCCGGGCGCGGCGTATTCGTGACGATCAGCCCGTGGAACTTCCCGCTCGCGATCTTCATCGGCCCTGCTGCGGCTGCGCTTGCCGCCGGTAACACTGTCATCGCCAAACCTGCCGAGCAGACTCCGCTCATCGCGGCGCTGGCGGTGGAACTGTGCCACAAGGCGGGCGTCCCCGAAGAGGTGTTTCAGCTGATGCCTGGTGCTGGCGATGTGGGCGAATGGCTCACCGCCGATCCGCGTCTGGCGGGTGTCGCCTTCACCGGGTCGACCGACACGGCGCGGATCATCAATCGGGTGCTGGCCGCTCGCGAAGGACCGATCGCGACCTTCATCGCCGAAACGGGCGGGCAGAACGCCATGATCGTCGACAGTTCCGCCCTGCCCGAACAGGTGACGCGAGACATCGTCGCCAGCGCTTTCCAGAGCGCGGGCCAACGGTGCTCGGCGCTTCGGATGCTCTATCTGCAGGACGACATTGCGGATGATGTGATCGAGATGATCCGGGGTGCATTCGAAGTGCTGGATATCGGCAATCCGGCGGATATCTCAACCGACGTCGGCCCGGTGATCGATCAGGACGCGCAGGCGGCGCTGGAAAGGCACGTCGCCCGCCGCGGCAAGGCTGGCCGTACCGTGTGGAGGCGCGAACTGCCCGAAAGTACTGCTGCCGGCTGCTATGTCGCTCCGACGATAATCGAGATCGGTTCGATCCTCGATCTGAAGCGGGAGAATTTCGGCCCGGTGCTGCATGTCGCCCGGTTCAAGGGCGAGGATCTCGGCAAGGTCATGGAAGACATCAATTCCACCGGATACGGCCTGACCCTCGGCCTGCACAGCCGCATAGAGTCCACCCGCCGGTTCATCGAGGAACGCGCGAAAGTCGGCAATTTCTACGTCAATCGCAACCAGATCGGCGCCGTGGTCGAAAGCCAGCCTTTCGGCGGCGAAGGGTTGTCCGGCACCGGACCCAAGGCGGGCGGACCGAACTACGTCGCGCGCTTCGCGACCGAACGGGTAGTCTGCATCGACACCACGGCAGCAGGCGGTAACGCATCGCTGCTTTCGGGTTGATTTCTGGGATTTCGTTTGAAAAATGCATGGGTCGGAAAGAGTGGCGGCTGCCCTCTCCGGCCCCGTTTCATTGTGCATTCAGGCAGGCTTGCACTAGGAGATTGCAATGAAACGCTTTCTTGCGCTGCTCGCGTCAATGTCCGTCATGCTCTGGTCCGGTCCTGCCGCGGCAGAGGTGCTGCTCAGTTTCCACAGCTTCAACGGTTCGGTGCTGTTCGGACGTTACCCGCACACCTTCGTCGTGATGGAAGGAACGCTGGACGAAACCGGCGAGGCCGTGTCGGAAAATTACGGATTCACCGCCAAGAGCGCCAGCATCGCGGTGCTGAACGGCCCGGTCTATCACGACGTCATGGTGGAAGAGCCAAAATATATCCGCTCGACCAACCGGCATTTCACCGTTCCGATCAGCGACGAGCAATATCATCAGATCGTGGCCGAAATGGTAAAATGGCGCGACGCGCCAGGCAAATATTACGACCTCGACACGCGCAACTGCATCCACTTCGTTGGCCGGATGGCGCAGATTGCCGGGCTGACGGTAGAATATCCGAAGGACATGCTGCGCCGGCCCAAGAAGTGGCTGAACCACATAACCATGCTCAATCCGCAATTGGGCGCTGAACAGGTGGATTGAACCGCTCGGCTCGGCAAAGGGGATAAGAGCGCCCCCGCTCTTGTGCCGTGCCCCGCGATTGCGGAGATTGCATCATGGCGATTCTCAGCGACAAATGGATCCGGACCCAAGCCACAGAGCACGGGATGATCGAACCCTTCGTGGAGGCGCAGCGGCGCGAGGGCTGCATTTCCTACGGCCTCAGCTCCTATGGCTATGACGCGCGGGTAGCCGAGGATTTCAAGATATTCACCAATGTCGATTCCGCCATTGTCGACCCCAAGGATTTTGCCGCCAACAGCTTCGTCGACCGGCGCACCGATGTCTGCGTGATCCCGCCCAACAGCTTCGCCCTTGCCCGCACGGTCGAATATTTCCGCGTGCCCGACGATGTGCTGGTCATCTGCCTCGGCAAGAGCACTTATGCGCGCTGCGGCATTATCGTGAACGTCACCCCGCTGGAACCCGGCTGGGAAGGCCATGTGACGCTGGAGTTCTCCAATACGACCCCGCTTCCGGCCCGCATCTATGCCAATGAGGGGGCGTGCCAGTTCCTGTTCCTGAAAGGCAACGAGCGCTGCGAAACGACCTATGCCGACCGGGCAGGCAAATATATGGGTCAGCGCGGAGTGACCTTGCCGCGCCTTTGATCGACCGGCTTTTCCCGGCGAGCCTTTGACAGGCCGCGCGCCCTGCACCATCCTGACCGAAACACAGGAGCACAGGGCATGGCAGAAACGCGCACATTCGATATCGTGGTCTATGGCGCCACCGGTTACACCGGCAGGCTGGTCGCGGAATATCTGGCATCGCATTATGCGGACCGCGACGATGCGCCCCGCTGGGCCATGGCGGGCCGCAACCGGGCCAAGCTGGAAGAGGTGCGCGCGCTGATCAAGGCGCCGGAGGATACGCCGCTGGTCGTTGCCGATGCCGAGGATGCCGATTCGCTGCGCGCCATGTGCGAAAATACGCGGGTCGTCATCACCACTGTTGGCCCTTATACGCTCTATGGAGAACCGCTGGTGGCTGCCTGCGTTGCGGCGGGCACCGATTACGCCGATCTGTCGGGCGAACCGGCCTGGATGCGGCAGATGATCGACCGCTACGAAACGCAGGCAAAGCAGAGCGGCGCGCGGATCTGCTTCTCCTCGGGCTTCGATTCCATTCCCTTCGATCTTGGCGTGCTGATGCTGCAAAAGGAAGCGATGGAACGCTTCGGGCAGCCTGCGCCACGGGTAAAAGGCCGAGTGCGGGAGATGAAGGGCACCTTTTCGGGCGGGACCGCGGCCAGCATGAAGGCGACGATGCGGGCAATCGCGAAGGAGCCGTCACTGATGAAGATCATGACCAGCCCCTTCGGCCTGACGCCCGGCTCCACCGGCCCCGATCAGCCCAACGGGATGATTCCGCAATATGACGATGAACTGAAAAGCTGGTCCGCCCCTTTCGTAATGGCGGCGATCAACACGAAGAACGTGCACCGCACCAATTTCCTGCGCGGCCATCCCTATGGCGAGGATTTCCGCTATGACGAGATGGTCCTCACCAGCCCCGGCGAAATGGGCAGGAAGGCGGCGCAGGGCCTGGCCAGCATGGTGAAGGCACCCTTCGGCGACGGCGGGCCGAAACCCGGCGAAGGACCGAGCGCCGAAGAACGGATGAACGGCCATTACGATGTGCTATTCGTGGGCGAAATGCCAGATGGCAAACGCATCCGCTATGGCGTGAAAGGCCGCTACGATCCGGGTTACGGTTCGACCAGCCGGATGATAGCGGAAACCGGCAACGCCCTGCTCGACAGCGACGCGCCGGGCGGCATCGGTACGCCCGGTTCGCTGCTGGGTGAAGCACTGGTTGCCCGGCTGCGTGAGCATGCCGAGCTGACCTTCGCCGTCGAGGACTGACGCGTCAGAAGCTGCTCTGCAGCGTCAGCTTGAAGTTGCGGCCCGCCAGGGGAACGAAATCCTTGGTGAAGCTGGCGTGGCGGCGGCCCTGGGCATCGAAGATGTTGTTCACCTGCGCCAGCAGGGTGACGTTGTCCTGACCGCGCAGCGGCTTCCAGGCGAGCGATGCGTTGACGAAGGTGAAATCGTCAGTCGCCGTTTCGAATGTGGCGGTCCGGTTCTGCTCGCCATTATACTGCACCTCGACCCGCCCGTCGAAACGCTGTGTGCTCGCTTCCAGCGCACCCAGCAGACTGAAGGGCGGGATGCGCGGCAGCGGCGATCCGTCGTCCAGTTCGGCATGGATGTAATCGCCGCGCAGATCGGCCAGCAACTGGATGCCATTCCGTTCGAACAGCGGGAAGCTCATCTCCCCCTCCACGCCGGAATAGGTCGCATCGTGTTGCAGGTACTGGAACACGGGCAAATCGTCTTCCTCAAGCCCGGTATCCGACAAATAGATGTAATCGTCGAACCAGCTGCGAAACACCGCGACGCTCACCTGCACATCGCCGAACCGGCCGCGCATGAAGCCTTCAAGGCCCAGGGCACTTTCGGTGGAGAGGTTCACATCGCCGATCTCGAAAGCCTGGGTCGCGATATGGGGGCCGTTTGAGAACAGCTCCTCTGCGCTCGGCGCCCGCTCCGCGCGGCTGGCGTTGATCCCGAAGCGCAGTCCGGCATCGGTTTCGCGCACCACGCCGACAGCGCCCGACAAGCCATTGAAATGGCGCTGAATGCCCAGCGCCGCAGACTCCACGTCGGTGCTTTCATACCGGCCGGCGAATTCCAGCTGCACGGGGCCCAGCGTCACTTCCTGCAGGCCGAAGACTGCATATTGGTCGGTGCGGTTGCGCGGAACGTAGGCTTCGGCTCCGAATGCGTCGAAGTCGCGGAAATAATACTGGAAACCGATGGAGCCGTTCCAATTGTCCCTTCCGCGCTGCACCAGTTCCGCGCGGGTTTCGATGCCCTGCACCTCGAACACGGTGCCGACTTCAGCACCCTCGAATTCCGTATGCGTGTAATCGCTGTAGCCGGCGCGGGTCTTCAGTTCGGAAAAGAAGCCGTCGCCAAGGTCGAGGCTGCCGCGGAAATCGGCGCGATACTGGCGAAGGCCGATGGAAACCTGTTCGCCGCCTTCCCCCTCCTCGTGCTCCTCGCCCTCGTGTTCTACGTGCTCTTCTTCGCCATGGGCGTGGCCCGTTCCGGGCCTTCCGGGGACCTCGTAATTCGTGTCATAGATGCCGACCGATGCGCCAAGATTGCTGCCGTTCGCAAACATCGCGAAGCCCGCATTGGCGCTCCAGGTTTCGGTTGCGCTGCTGGGCAGTACGCCGCGCTGGGCTGCGGCTTCGCGTAGTTCTTCCGCCTCTTCGGGCTCTTCCGCCTCTTCCTCGGCAGCTTCTGCCAGCAATTCTGCACGCAATCGCGGCGCGACGGTGAAGCCGGGAACTTCCAGATCGTCGGTCTTCCGGTATGAACCATCGACGTGGAATGCGAAATTCTCGCCTGCGGGGAAGTCGATCGATACGCCGCCCTGGCGCAGAGCGGAGGCAGTATCCACGCCCGCGATCGCGTCGACATGAACGGGTTCGTTCGGCATGCGGAGCGGAATGCGCTTGTCGATCACATTGACCGCGCCCCCGATGGCCTGGCTGCCGTAGAGCAGCGTCGCAGGCCCGCGCAGCACCTCGATACGTTCGGCGTTCAGCGGGTCGATGGAGACGGCGTGATCGTCCGAGGTGTTGGAAACGTCGATAGTGCCGAGGCCATCGACCAGCACCTTCACGCGCTCGCCAGAAAACCCGCGCAGCACCGGGCGCGAAGCACCGGGAGAGAAGCCGGTTGCGGACACGCCGGGGATCTTGACCAGAATTTCGCCCAATTGGCCGTCCATATTGCGAAGCAGTTCGGCACCTTCGACAACCGTCGTGCCGGCCAATACGTCGAGCTGCGTGATGCCGGCAGCGGTCACGACGATCTCGTTTCCGGCGCCGATCCGCCGATCGTGCAGATCGTCCGCAGGATAGTCATTCGGATCGACGACTTGCATGCCGACAGTCGGCGCGTCGGCGTCGTCTGAGTCCTGCGCATGGACCGGCAGAACGAGGGCGAGAGACAGGGCAGTGCCGCAAAGGAGCGCGGACATACCGGGGCGAATTATGGGATGAGACTTTATCACATCTCTCCATTAGCGGAGATCGGGGCTTGTGCAAGACCATTCCGGCGAGAGGAATGCAATTTTTCTGGAAAGAGGCAAAGATGGCGAACCCCCGCCGGCAGGCAGAAGGTCGTGCCGTCCGCTAAGACGGATGGCAGCCCCAAAAGGCTGTTATCGCAAGAAGAAAATGGAGCGGGCGAGGCGATTCGAACGCCCGACCCCAACCTTGGCAAGGTTGTGCTCTACCCCTGAGCTACGCCCGCTCACTGACGCTCCCGGTGTGGCGGCAATCGCCGCGGCCCGGTGGGGAAGCGGCCGATTAGCAGCGGTCCTGCCATGCGGCAAGCGAATTTTGCGGGATTTTCGCTACTGCTGCAAATTGGGGTGTGCGGCACAGCTTTGCACTTCACAATCCGGCGCAAATCCCCACATGAAGCTGAACGCTTTTACGACACGCAGCAGCAACGGGAGTACGCCTTGGCGAGCATGGGCCTGAATATTGACGAACAGAAAGCCGTGGACCGCTTCAAGAAGGACGTCGTCGATCCTTCGATGAAGAGCCTGGTCATCCTCGACTTCTGGGCGGAATGGTGCGGGCCGTGCAAGGCGCTGACGCCGGTTCTGGAGAAAGTCGCGGCCGAATATGCCGACAAGGGCGTGGTCCTGCGCAAGCTGAATGTCGATGAAGAACAATTCATCGCGAGTCAGTTCCAGGTCAAGTCGATCCCGACAGTCTATGCCATGTTCCAGGGGCAGCCGGTTGCCGATCTGACGCAGGCGCGCACCGAATCGCAACTGAAGCAGACGCTCGACCAGATCCTGGCGCAACTGCCGATCGAAGGCGGTGCGCCGCAGCAGGATGGCGGTCAGCAGCAGGACGTGTCGCAATTCGTAACGATGGGCGAAGAGGTGCTGGCCTCAGGCGACGCGGAACGGGCCGCCGGCATATTCCAGCAGGTCACGCAGATGGCGCCGGACAATCCTGCTGCCCATGCAGGCCTCGTCCGCGCGCTTGTCGCTGCCGGTCGAGTTCAGGAAGCGGAACTTGCGCTTGCGGCCGTGCCCGAGACGCTCACAGACGATCCGCTGATCGGACAGGCGCGTACCGCACTTTCGCTGGCGGGCACTCAGGTCGATGATGGCGAGTTGCAGGCGCTGCGGCAGGCCGCAGCGGAACGGCCCGCCGACAACGATGCGCAACTGGTCTTTGCCGAAGCAGCGTTTGCCGCTGGCGAACGCGACGAAGCTGCCGATGCGCTCCTCGGCGTGATTGAGCGCGATCCAGAATGGAACGAGGGCGCAGCTCGTGCCAAGCTGCTGCAGTTCTTTGAAGCCACCGGGCTTGAAGACCCATGGGCCGTGGCCACTCGGCGCAGGCTCTCGCGTCTGCTGTTCGGATAGGATCTTGGCCCGCCGCCTTTCCATTTTCCCGCTGACGGGCGCCATCCTGTTCCCGGATCTGCAGATGCCGCTGCATATCTTCGAGCCGCGCTATCGGGCGCTCGTCAGCGACGCCCTCGCGCGCGACCGGCGTATAGCCATGCTCCAGCCGCGCGGCGGCGGCGACAGCACCCGGCTGTTCGATGTCGGCTGCGTTGGCCGGATCGGCGATGTCGAGGCGCTGGATGACGGCCGGTTCAACGTAGTACTGGAAGGCGAACAAAGATTTCGCCTGATCCGCGAACTGGATGTGAAAACAGCGTTTCGCCAGATCGAGGCGGAATTGATCGAGGAAAGCAGCGATGAGACGCTGAGCAGCGTGGAGCGCGCAGGTTTCGACCAGGAGGCCCGCCGCTTCGCCGATGCGCAGGGCTACAGCGTCGATTGGGATTCGGTGGAGCGGCTGGACGATGCTTCGCTCATCAACGGCGTATCCCAGATCGCGCCCTTCGACTCTGCCGCCAAGCAGGCTTTGCTTGAAGCCGCCGATCTTTCGCAACGCTGCGAATTGCTGGTGCAATTGATGCAGTTCTTCGCCCGCCGCGACGGCGACAGCGACCGCGTGACCCTGCAATAGCATCAGCGCGCATCGAGGTCAGATGGAGAAGCTGGCCCGTAAGCCGTCAATCACATATTGCGCCGCCAGGGCCGCAAGCAGGACGCCGAGAAGGCGGGTAATTGCTGCTTCCACCTTGTCGCCCAGCAACCGCATCAGCGGCCCTGCCGCGATCAATGCCAGCAGCGTCAGCAGCAGAACCAGAATTAACGCGCCAAGCACGACCACCGTTGCCAATGGATCGGTATCGGAACTGGTCAGCAGCATGATGGTGGCAATCGCGCCCGGCCCGGCCAGCATGGGCATGGCCATGGGGAAGACCGAGACGTCCTCCACCTCGTCGGCCAGCACCTGTTCCGCCCGTTCCTCCCGCCTTTGCGTGCGTTTCTCGAACACCATTTCTAGCGCGATGACGAACAGCATGATGCCGCCGGCAATGCGGAAGGAATCAAGTTCGATGTGCAAGGCGTTGAGCAATTGCTCGCCGAACAGGGCGAACAGGACGAGGATGATTGCGGCGATGCTGACGGCGCGGGTGGCCATCACCCGGCGCTGGCGCGATGTCGCATCGGCGGTCAGGCCCGCATAGATCGGCGCGCAACCGGGCGGATCGATGACGACGAACAGCGTCACGAAAGCCGAAATGAACAGTTCGACCATCAGGGCCGCTCCAAGCGGTCGAAAGAGGTGCCGTTCCACAGGTCGACCGCGATGCTGCCGTTGGCACCATCTGTAGTCTGCCAGCGCAGGGTGCCATCTTCTGAGGCGCCGCGGCCTGCCACGGCGCCTTCCGGCGCGATCGCAGCAACATTGTCGCAGGAGGCTACTCGAGTAGCGATGAATTCGCCGGGCTCAGCAGAGGGGGGCGCACCTTGAAAACGGCGGGCCACCCAGCGATAATTGCCATTCGGCTGTCGCTGCCACACGGTTCCGTAAGTTCCAGCGACACCGCCCGCCCCCCGCCAGTCGCCCCGGGCAACCGAAAGCGTACCATCGCAGCTTGCCAGGATCAGGCGCGGCTGCGTACCGTCGACGCTTGTCGCCGATCCCGCAATCTGGGCCGGCGTCATATCTGACGCCGCAAAATCATTTGCGCCTTCGATCGGTCCCTGCTCGCGAATGGCGCGGGCCATCGCCAGTTCCGCGGCTACGACTTCGCCGGGCTTGGCGACGGCGCGAAGCCGATCGCGCGGATCACCTCCTACCGCGCAGGCACTGAGCGCGAGCATCACCGCGATTGCCCCAGCACATGCGGTGCCGCGCCTCGCTCCCACTGCCGCCGACCTCACAGCGCGCCGTCAGGAAGGGCGATGCCCTCGTTCCGGTAGGCAGCGACCAGCGTATTGCGCAGCAGGACAGCGATCGTCATCGGCCCGACGCCGCCCGGCACCGGGGTGATGGCTCCGGCATGTTCGGAGGCTTCAGTAAAGGCGACGTCACCCACCAGACGGCCCTTCTCCGCCCCTTCTTCCGGCGGTAACCTGTTGATCCCCACATCGATGATTGTCGCGCCCGGCTTGATCCAGTCGCCGCGCACCATTTCGGGCCTGCCTACGGCTGCAACGACGATGTCCGCCCTTCGCACCACATCAGCCAGATCTTTCGTGCGGCTATGCGCGATGGTCACGGTGGCGTTCGCATCGAGCAGCAACTGCGCCATCGGCTTGCCGACAATGTTGGAGCGGCCGATGACCACCGCATTCAGGCTCGACAGATCGCCCAGGCGGTCTGTGAGCAACATCATGCAACCAAGCGGCGTACAGGGCACGAAGCCTTCCTGCCCCACGGCAAGACGGCCGGCATTGGTGACGTGAAAGCCGTCCACGTCCTTGTCAGGCGAAATGGCGGAGATGATCGTCTGCTCGTCCAGCCCCTGCGGCAAGGGGAGCTGCACCAGGATCCCGTCGACTGCAGGGTCGGCGTTGAGCCGTTCTACCAGAGCCAGCAGATCGCCTTGTGCGGTGTCTGCGGGCAGGCGATGCTCGAAACTCGCCATATTGGCTACGAGAGTCGCCCGCCCCTTGGAGCGGACATAGACCTCGCTTGCCGCATCCGCGCCGACCAGCACGACCGCAAGCCCCGCCTTCCGGCCTGCCCTTTTCGCGAAATCCGCGGCGACCGTGCCGACTTTATCCCGAAGCCTTTCGGCGAAAGCCTTACCGTCGATGATCTGCGCGGTCATATCGAGGCCATGGCGACATTGCGCAGAACGATCTCGACCAGCTGCAAGATGATGATCAGGACCAGCGGACTGAAATCGATCGCTCCAGTGCGCGGCAGAATCCGGCGGATCGGCGCCAGCACCGGTTCCAGCAACGTATTGATCGAATTGTAGACTGCAGCCGCAAACTGGTTCGACTGATTGACGACATTGAAGGCGAACAGCAGCCCGATCACGAACTGAACGATGATCAGCATCAGCAGGACGCTGGTCAGCAATTCGACGATCTGGAGCAGGGTAATCAGGAACACAAGCGGATACCTTGAACGACAGGACAGGATCGGGTGGAAACTGGCCGCCTTCTACAGGAGGGCGGCGCTCCCTATCAACCGCATAATCCGCTTTCAGGCCGGACTGCTTGCACCCACCCGTTCCATCGGTTCGAGCAATGTGCTTTCGCGGATGGTCCAGCGCAATTGTTCGGGTGTCGCGCCGGGCACGTCATTGGCGCGCACGAGGGTGATCGTGCCTCGCCGCGGGGCGCTGATGACGTTTGGGCCAATCGCGGCTTCCTCGAACAGCAAGGTGACGCGCGCTTCGCAATAGCTGGTGCCCGCCGCCCCTTCCAACCGCAGATCCCCGACTTCCAGTTCCGGATTGCCCCAGCCCTCGTGCAGTTCTTCCAGCTGATCGGCCGCGACTCCGCGGCTGCTGCCCCAGACCCTGGCGGCATCCTCGTACCGCCCCGCGTCGATTGCCGCCGCGTAATAGGCCAGAACATCGCCGCATTGGCGGCTGTTCAGATCGGCATCGCCGTCTGCGAACAATGCGCTCTCGTTCTCCGCCACCGCGGCTTCATCCGTCGCCTCGGACGCCCCGCAGGCCGCAAGACCGGGCAGGATGATGAGAGCGGGAATAAGATTTCGCAAATAGCGCATGTTTCAATGCGCCCTTATCAAAGTGCCCGCCCCGCGTGAGGTGAAGAATTCCAGCAGCATCGCGTGGGATACTCTCCCGTCGAGTACGACCGCAGCATCGCAGCCCGCTTCCACGGCGGCAACGCAGGTTTCCAGTTTCGGGATCATGCCGCCGCTGATCGTGCCGCCGGCGCGCAGGGATGCGATGGCAGAGGGCGTAAGGTCCGTGATCAGCTCGCCTTCTGCGTCCAGCACGCCCGCCACATCCGTCAGCAGGAACAGCCGCGCTGCGCCGAGTGCCGCTGCGACCGCACCTGCCATCGTGTCGGCGTTGATGTTGTAGGTTTCGCCATCCTCGCCCGATCCGATCGGGGCGATGACGGGGATCATGCCCGCCGCGCTCACCGTATCGATGATCGTCGTATCGATGCGGGTCGGCTCGCCAACGAAGCCGAGATCGACGGCCCGTTCGATGTTGCTGTCGGGATCGCGGGTAGTGCGGGAAATCCTCGTCGCGGTGACCAGGTTTCCGTCCTTGCCGCTGATGCCGATGGCCGTGCCGCCCGCATTCGCGATCCAGCCGACCAGCTGCTTGTTGATCGCGCCTGACAGCACCATTTCCGCGATCTCCGCCGTCTGGCGATCGGTGACGCGCAAGCCATCAACGAAGCGGGATTCCACGCCGAGCTTCTTCAGCATCGCGCCGATCTGCGGCCCGCCGCCATGCACGACGACGGGATTGATGCCGACGGCTTTCAGCAGCACGATATCTTCGGCGAAATCACGCGCAGCGCCCACATCGCCCATGGCATGGCCGCCATATTTCACGACGAAGGTCCGCCCGGCATAGCGCTGGAAATATGGAAGAGCTTCGATCAGCGTTTCCGCCTTGGCAAGAAACTTCCGATCGTCCGAGATTGCATCCGCCATTATTGCCCCTTGAGCCGCCATCACTGCTTGCAGGGCTGCTCGCCCGCCGGACATGCCGCTTAGCGGCTGTCGCGTCTTACGGATAGCGCGTTCAGTTCATCATCGCCACATTGGCGGCAGCGATATAGACCTGTTCGCCATTGGCGATGTCGTTGCTGACACTGTCGGGCAATTCCATTCCGTCGAGCGAACGGACGGTGCCGGTCACGGTCACGCGGCTACCGGGATTGATGTCGAGCATACCCTCGCGCGCCATGTCGGGCGTGCGGGTCTCATCAAACATGACCAGCGTTTCCGCTGCGCCGGTACCGATGGTGAAGGCCTCGTCACCCACGACGCGATTGACCGCGATGCCTGGTAGTTCGATCGTCCGGCCGACCATCGCATCCACTTGCCCGAGCATGGCCGCTCCCGTGACATTGGCGGCGGAGGGTCCGAGATCGGGCGTCGCGGGGTCTGGCAGTTCTTCCTGCGTGGTGACAAGAGCATCGGCGGGCGTGACGTTGTCATCGCTCAGATCGGGGTTCAGGAGCCACGCGACCAGCGCAATTGCGAGCAGCACCAGGAGGATGATCCAAATCCATTTGGCGCGTGAGGCGACGGGATCATTGTTATCGGTCATCTGAATGACTTCTCCTGTTCAGGCTGAAATCGAAACGATCACAGAATGATGCGGTTCCTTGTGCGGCCTTTTGTAGCCGCAGGGCACGAGGATGCGCGCTGCGCGTTATTATGATCAGACAATCGTTTCTGACGGAGGATTCCTTGCGCAAACCCCTGCTTCCTGCCCTTGCCTGCGTAATCCCGATGATGCTGACAGCAGGGTGCGCGGCAACTGCAAGCGGCACCCCGGATATGCCGGCCACGCCCGCCAATCACTGCCCCGACACTGCGGGATGGCAGGCCTATATCGATGCGATGCCACGCGTGATCGACGGCTCCGCGCCTGCGCAGAGCAACCGCCGCCTGATCGTCACCGGCGAAGCAGACCTGCCCGACGGTGCGAGTGCGCGGCTGTTGATGGGACCGACCGACCGGATGCAACCACCGGGGCAGCGCTTTACGCTCGACATCGTGGATGGCGGCAATGCGCCCCGGCTGGATTCCGGCCCGCGCAAGGGCTGGGCCATGGTGCGGGCGGTCAAGGAGGATGCCCTTCCGGCCTATTCCTCCGTCATCATCAGTTGCGGCGACGAAGTGATTGCGACCATCGACGAGATCTCGACCGTCTACTGAACTTCGATTCTGCAAGGGCGACGCAACAGCGAATTGCCAAGCATCCGCACCGCTGTAAGGATGCCGGCATGAGCAAGATCGTCAAATTCCCCAAGAAGCGCCGCCGCAAGGGCCGCTGGACCACCGCCCGCGACTACGGCGCTGCGGAAACGCCTCGCTTCGGGCAGTCGCGCAAGAAGGGGAGCGGCATGTTGCGCCGGTTGCTGCCGCTTCTGGTGCTGGTGGCGGCGATTACGGCCTGGGTTATTTGGCAAGGTGCGCGGGACGAGGACACGCTGCCGCAGCCGCCGGGCGCTCCGCCGCCGCAGGAGGAGACCGCGCTCAGCCGGTCTTCCTCCGCAGCCGAGTTGGATGCGCAGCAGCCCGTCGTCGTCGGCGGCTTTGCAGCGGCTTCGTCTGCCGACATTCATTCGGCCAATTTCACGCGCTGTGGCAGCGGGGAACGCGTGAATTGCGTGGTGGATGGCGATACGATCTGGTTCGGCGGAGAGAAGATCCGCTTTGCCAGCATGGATACGCCGGAAATCAGCAGCCCCGGCTGCGCGCGCGAGGCCGAACTGGGCGAAGCGGCCACCCGCCGGATGCAGGAATTGCTGAACGAAGGGCCGTTCGCCCTGACTCTGAACCCCGGCGACGAGAACCGCGACCGCTATGGCCGCCTACTCCGCCGCGTCAGCCGCGACGGACAGGATCTGGGCGAAGTGCTGATTGCCGAAGGGCTGTCGGAACGCTGGCCGAGTTCAATCGACTGGTGCGGGTAAAAGACTGCTGAGGCTTCCGTCTGTCTCACCTTCCCGAAAGGCCAGTGGCGGGAAGGTTCATTGGCGGTTTACCGGCTAGCTCCAGCTTTTCCTGAAGATTTGAGAGCCGTCGCGCACTAGGGTCCGGACCCATAAACAGGATTCACAGCGGCATTGGGATGTGATTCATGAGCCTCCAGTGAGGAGGCATGTGGATGGCAAATTTCTTCTGGTTCTCGG
>NZ_JAAFZT010000031.1 GCF_013336795.1 Alteripontixanthobacter muriae
ACGCAGAGAAGCCTCCCGTGCAATCGTTTCCGCCAAACACGCCGAGCAAAGTAGCTGCTTGTGCGGGCGCAGTGAATGCGCTCGCGAATGCGAGCGAACCTGCGGCTAAAATGAATTTATGGTGTGACATCGACTCGCTCCTTAAAAAGAAAGGGAGAGCATGGAATGCCGCCATCCTTAATTGGACTTCGGCAAGGCTCTCGGCATCAACGGTGCGACTCGTTACAAACTTGTTAGCAGAAAATTCACTATCATTAGACTCTAATTTCTTCATAGTGCGGCGAAATGAGACAGATCATGCTTTTCGAACGTGCTTCGAGGGTCGGCTCAAGCCGGAGCATCAGCAATTTTGCTGAATGCCCGCTTTCGCGAGCTCGCTGAAAATCTGCCTACATGCTCCGAAGCGATGGCAATACGGCGGCGAATATCCAGGAGTCGGTGCTTAGTGTTGAAAAACTCTGGTGCGGCCGCGTAATCCCCAACGTTCAGCAAGGATCACCCAAAAAATTACATCGCGTGAACCATTGGTGTGCGCGGCAGCCCGTCATCGTTCGGTTGTCACCGCACGAGCGGCCCTGTGACTTAGAGGTGCTTGGGCGCCCAGCGATAGCCGAAACCTCGAACACTTTCGAACGGAGCTTCAGGCAGGCGCCGCCGCAGTTTGCAAAGCGTCACTGAGACTACGTTCATTGGATCTTCGCCTTCATAGCCTGTCCGCTCAGCAAGTACTGCTGCGCTGATGATCGTTCCGCGGGCAGCGGCCAGGGAGTGCAACATGCTAGCTTCAGCGCGAGTGACTCTGAGGGCTTGCCCCTTGTAATCAACACTGTGAAGATCGAGGCGCCAGGCACCACGCTCGATGGGCATATCGGCGGCGAGGTTGCCGCCGCACCGGTTACAAAAGTTCATTGATTAAAAAGCGATCCGTGCAAAGGGAAACTTTCCCATTGGCCCCCCTGGCGTCGCCACACTTTCCATCCCAGTTCCCGTTTGTCGACACGGGCGGCGGTCTATCTGCCGCAGGAGCTACACAGGTCATCTATTAACCTATGATAAGGCGGAACGCCGCCAGCACATCGATCCTCGGCAGGCGCTTCCGACGCAGCATCTGCTACTGAGTAGTGAGCGGAATGGCAGCTTATGTCTCAATCATTTTCGCGACGACTCGGGCTAACTCCCTGAGGTAGCGAGCCGCTGCCTCTGCCTCAGCAGATCGCCCGCCGTGCTTCCAAGCGTTGCGGTTTCCTTTACAAGCACCGGGATTGGTCCCGCCGTGCAATCGGCATCGCCGCTTGAAGGGAATGAGCAATGGGAAAACTAACGGCAATGGGGGTCAAGAATCTTGCTGAACCCGGTCGTTATTCTGACGGTGAGGGACTGATCCTTAAACTCGCCGGGAAAGGCAAAGGCAGCTGGATTGTCAGGGTCCAGGCCAATGGAAGGCGTCGGGACATCGGATTGGGCATCCTCGCCGACCTGCCTCTGGCAGACGCTCGCGAAGCCGCGAGAGCTCTCCGCAAGGAAATGAAAGCAGGTGTCGACGTTTTAGCTGAGCGTGAAAAGGAAACGCTGGTCATCCCCACGTTCCGCGACGCCGCCAAGCTCGTCCATGAAGAACATAAGGCCGCGTGGAAGAACGGCAAACATCAGGCGCAATGGATTAACACGCTCGAAACCTATGCCTTTCCGACGTTGGGCGAAAAACTCGTTTCGGAGATTGAGGGTCCGGCAATCCGCGATGCGCTTTCTCCAATCTGGCTGACGAAGCCCGAGACTGCGAGGCGAGTGCGGCAACGTATCGGTTCGGTGCTGGATTGGGCTTGCGCGGAAGGCTTTCGCGAAACCGAGACACCGATGCGCTCGGTAATCCGCGGTTTACCGCGCCCACCCAAGAAGCAAGGCCACTGCGCCGCGATGCCCTACCCCGACCTACCTGCGTTCGTCGTATGGCTGCGCGGGCGTTCGTCGGTGAGCCGACTGACCCTGGAATTCCTGATCCTGAACGCCTCGCGCTCCGGCGAAGTGCGCGGCGCGTGCTGGGGTGAAATAGACCTCGAGAAGAAACTTTGGACGATCCCTGCCGAGCGCATGAAGGCGGGGACTGCCCATGTTGTTCCTCTGTCGGAAGCAGCTTTAGACGTGCTCAAGCGAGCGAAAGCGTTCCGTTCCCCCGTCAGCGAACTTGTCTTTCCAGGCCAGAACCCGCGCCGCCAATTGTCGGATATGACCTTGCTCAAAATGCTGCGCGATAAGGGAGCCGAGGAAGACCGCAGCCGAGCTTGCCGAGGCGGCGCTGTCGCATGTTGTCAGCGACAAGACGGTCGCCGCCTATCAGCGCGGGACCATGTTAGAAAAGCGGCGGGAGATGATGACAGCCTAGGCGAACTATTGCGAAGGAGTGAGCGGCGGTAACGTCGTTCGGCTGGCGCAATGAAAAAGACTGTCTCAAAAGAAGCGTAGGAATTTTACCAGCGGATCAAGCACTTCAACGACCCATCTCTCTTCGACAATCCAGAAGTTGATCAATTTGAGATTGCTGAGGCGATTTGGGATGTATTGGTCCGGACGGAGCTACCTCCCGAGTCTCAGGCCTTCTTGGGGGGCCTGTATAAATCTTTTTACGGGCGAAGCCCATTCCATCACTTTAAAGTTCACAAACCGTCAAAAGGCTCGAAAATCCAGTTTGCTGACACGATCAAACATGCGCACCAAACAAGGTAAATGGCCGATGAAATAGACATGGCCGTAGTCGACGTCAAAAGCTTGAATCCAAAATTGCTTGGGCGGAGAAAGTATATGGTCTTTCGCGTAGACAGGTTTTCAGAAGACTCAAAACATTTCGAAAGCAACAAATAGAATGGCGCGATATGCTCACAGGGGAGTACAATGCTGCTGCTCGCACTTATCTTCCTGATGGCTTTGATTTGACTGAAGATGGGCGGCTTTTTCGGCTAAGAGACCGCTGAGTGACACCAAGGCGCCAGCGTGTGTCACTTGTTTTGCGTTGAGCGAAGCCCCTGATTCTATATCCTTAGCGGCACCCCGGCATTCGCGGGGGTCGGCCCGGCGGCTCCGGGACTAGGAACATGGAAGTGGACACTCCCGAACTAATGAAGGTGGCAGATTTCTGCGACCGATATTCAATCGGCAGAACATCGTTTTACCGCGAAGTAAATGCCGGTCGAATAAGGCTCCGCAAATTTGGCATCGCCACTCGGATTGCCCGCGCCGACGCCGAAGCATGGGCGGCGTCGCTACCGTAGCCATAGGAAAGGCAGCGTGAGCGGGCCAACGAAACAGGGGGCGGTCGCGGCAACGACCACCCCCCTGTGCAATTCCTTTGGAGCAACTGCGAAACCTGCTTACCGGAGAAGCGGTGCCGCTGGCAACGCCAATGTAAGTGAGCGTGAGCAGGTATCCTGCGCCACAGTCTTCCGCACCGCCACAGACCGTACTTGGCGCTACCGAGGCAAACGGGCGCGGGTGCTGGCGGTGTTCGCTAACACTTCGGCCGGAATTACCCAATGAAATACCCTGCCGTGGCATACGAGGCTTGGCGCTTCCATTCACATACTGCGGCAGGACGGGCTGGTGATCGACACCCAGCGTGAGGGCGATTGCCGCCATGCCCGCTACCGGCAGCCTGATAACACAGCCGGAAAACAGGAGGGCAGCAGCATGAGCAGCGGCAACATCCTGTTCGAGCAGACCTACAAGGGCGATAACTGGCGGCTGAAAATCTCCACCTGTCAGGGATGGCAGCGCGGGAACTGGCGCAAGTGGCATCGCGCTAAGGATGAGTGGCGTCCATCGCGTGAAGGCTGCACGATTCCGCTGGAGCGGCTTCCCGACCAAGCCCGCGACCTTGCAGCCTATGTTGCCACTATCGCACCCAGCGGGCCGGAAATCGGCTACTAGGGCAATCTGCGGGGCACATCGGTCAGTCATTCGGTGCGCCCTGTATTCCTGCAAACTTGAAACTTCACCGCGATGGCCGGAAAGTCACCCCTGGCCACGGCGCTGCCGATAAAGAAACGGCAGAAAACGGCGAAAGCCGTGAAACTGGCATGGCGCTTGCGGTATTCGATATACTCCTAGTTGCCATGCCGCTCCCGCAATAGCCTGCCCGCCTAAGACATGGGGCGGTGCCCGCAACCGTGCTGACAGGACAAGCGACAATCTGAGCGACCAGCAAGTGTCCGACTTAATCGCGGCGGGGCGATGTGCGTTCGATACTGGCAGAACATTCCAGCGGCACTGGACGGTGCATTACGGCTTTGCAGGCATTCAGCCGCAGGACGGCGCGCGGTTCGTGTCTCGCTTGCTGGACATGGTGGCGAAGCAGGCACGGCGTGAGGGCGGGCACATGACTGCGCTGTGGGTGCGCGAGTGCGCCAGCGGCAAGGGCGAGCATGTCCACATTCTGCTGCACCTGCCGGTCGGCATGACACTGAAGAACCGGACGCGGCGCTGGATCAAGGCGGCTGGCGGCACCTGGAGTGCAGGTGCCAGTAAGGGCACGATTATCGGCCGGCGGCTCTCTAAACTAGAGGGAAGTAGAGGCCACAGACAGCAGGCGAACGCGGCCAACGTGCTGCGCTACGTGCTGAAGGCGGCGAGTGTTAAAACGGGCGTTACGTTAAACCTGACGCGGGCAGGACATGGTGGACCAATCACCGGAAAGAGGTGCGGCTGGACGCAGAACTTGCAGCAAGCTGGCAGCCGAGCGCAAAAGCAAGTCTACTGATAATCGAGGAAAACTTGGCAGGCGGACAAACAGCCACGCCGTTGCACCAGCCGCGAATTTCTTTCCGCGATTACATTCAAGAACAACTCAATTTCAGGAAAGCCCCCGAACAGTGGCTTGTTGATCTAGATTGCTAAATGCTTCTTTCGGTCCGTCGCGGCGGTAAGCTTCGCAAGCGGCGGCGTTGTATCAGCGCGGGGTAGGTGAACTACCACGCCGGTTACGCTCTTCTGCCCTCTCGAACGGAGAAGTGGCATTTGCGGTCGGATCATAATTTTGATCTATGCGATTCCGGATACGGTTCTGGATTCGATTTTGTATCCGTGAGTTTATCCGGCCTAAGGGCTCAAGGTTCGGAGCCGCATCCTCCCTAGTCTGGCGAGTCCCTACTTCTCCAATCCCGGTGTCCACCGTTTGCCCAAGCTCACGTAGACCTTCGCCCTGTGAACTTTGGGTCTGGCTAGCATCCGTCTCCTGAGGTGCTGTCTGTGCAGCCGCTGGCAGGCTAAAGCCGGTGACAGCGAGGCCTACGGCAGCAATCGTTTTGTTCTGAAAGCCAAGAAACATAATTATCCAGACAGCCTAGAATGAAGACTTTTACGGTTAGGGGATGTTAGCGTGCCGAATGTCAATTCAGCGATGAACCGCGTGTTCGAGAAGGACTACATCCTGCAGCCTTGCGAGGACATGAAGAGCGAGTAGCAAACTTTTCTCGTTCCTAGCCGTTCCAAATGTGCAAATCTCCTAGTAATTAGGATAATTTCTAGCGGTTGAGAACACCGTCCGATTCGTCCATGTATGGCCGGCTACGGTTCAGGACGGCATGGAGGCAGGCTCACGGCGGACGCATCTTTGCGTATCGATCCGGGATGGGTGATGCGCACCAAGCGGGCGCATGAAGGCTCCACCACTAGTGGCTCGCTCCATTGGAGTTGCGGTGATAGGCCAAGCGATTCGATTAGGTACACCGCGCACATAAGCGAACCGGGGAGCGAATGGCTGGAGTTGCGCTTCACCCGAGGTAGCGGTGAAGATGCGGAGCAGGTCCTGCAACAGAGCCACCTATGTCACACGGTCCCGCATTACGGCGGGAAACGTTGGTGGATGATGTGCCTGTATCGCCATGTGCGCGTCGGCAAGCTTTACCTGCCGCCCGGCGGAGACCGCTTCGCTTCGCGGGTGGGATGTCGGCTTGGCTACCAATCGCAGCGATGCAGCGCGCGAAAGGCCATTCGAGCGGCTGTTCCGTTTGCAACGCAAGCTTGGCGGGGAAGAGGGGTGGAAGCGATACCCGCACCGACCGAAGGGACTGTGGCACCGAACCTATGAGCGGCACATGGTGCGGTATATAAAGCTGGATGAAGAATGCTCGTTAGAAATGCTAATGCTCGCAGACCGGCTGAGACGCTTGTAGCTGTGTGGCGGCGGGGGTGGCCAAAAACCAGCGCAAATTTCACTGGACGGCGCCGTAGCGTGGGGAGATGTGTGGGGGAATTTGACAATCGTAAAATAATATATCGTTATAATAATACGACGCTACTTAGTAACAAGGACGCCGTCTCCGCCAGCGGCCATTCCGGCAAGTCGTTTCAGTCCGGGATGATCACCGTTAATCCTTAAAGCGACCGATCTTTGGCTCTGGTGTCCCGAAATTTTCTGAAATCAGCGAACCCGCGTGCGGAGCCTACACGGCGGCGCGCTGACGCTCTGCCTTGCTCATCACCAGCGCGACCGCATCGCAAAGCACCGATGCACCGCCGTCGATCTTCTGATCGGCAGCCAGCACCTGCCCGTCCGAAAGCTTCGCACCGGAAATGTGAGGCGCTACGATCTCGGTCAGTCCGCCTGCAGCCTTTCTTCTTTCCTGCCGATCCTTCACCAGATCGGCATCGCCACCTTCGGCAATGTAGATCACCAGCTTGCGCCCCTTGAAGCTGTCGGGTCCGTACTTGAAAATGGACAAGGCATCCGAGGTCGGCAGGCCGGTCACCGGCTCCCGGACAGCCTCGATCTTCGGCGGCAGTTTAATAAGCACGAGACCGCCGGCTACTTCCTGTGCAAGCCCGCTGTCGATGTTCAGCAGGTGACCGGCCATTCGCGTGCGGATGTCCGCCCGCTCCATTTTCGACAGTTCGAAGGTAGCGCGCGTGCACAATGCGCTCCGGATTTTGTTTGTGATCGAAGTGAGATATCTTCTCGCGGGCGATCTGGTCCTCGAGCAAGCCGGGGCCACGCGCACCTGCCTTGAGCCAGTTCTGGTTATCGGCGACCGCCGTCCCCCGGGGCAGTGGTCATCGTGTCATCCGCGCCTTTTGCCTTCTGAGTGATTGGCGCCGTCCTCGGACAGATCGATAACTTTCATGCAAGTTCTCCTGATATGTCGTCACACGACGGAGCTTGCACCCGTTGGTTGCATGACCGGCAACGGAGACGATGCCGTAAAGTGCCCGGGTCAGTCTTCAAGCCACCGGCGCAAGGCGAACCAGCCGAGCACGATCAGCGCGACCACGAGGCAGAAGCCAAGCACGCCCCAGAACGCCCATTCCTTTTGAGCGAACGGAATGCCTTCGACATTCATTCCGAGAAGGCCGGTGATGAAAGTCAGGGGAAGGAAGATGAACGCGACGATGGCGATGGCCAGTGATCGCCGGTCGACGATTTCTGCCCTGAGGTCGGTCAGCTGCTCATGCAGCAGCGCAGCGCGTTCACGGACCGCCTCCAGTTCCTCGGCCATCCGCGCAAACCGGTCCGCCGCTTCACGCAGATGCATGCGGTCCTCCTTGCTGATCCAGCCGAATTCCAGCTGCGCCATCGTCGAGAGTGCATCCCGGTCGGGAGCCACGAAACGACGAAAGGCGATGGCTTGCGAGCGCAGGGCAGTTATGTTTCGGCGCAGCACATAGATGTCGCCATTCTCGATCTCGCCCTCGCACTCGTCCAGCCTGTCCCCCAGCGCGGCCACCTTAGGGTCAAGTTCGATGCTGATCGCCTGCGCCAGCGCAGAAACGAAATCGCCACCATCACGCAGCCTGCCGGCCCGCATCGCTGCTTCGACCTTGCTCAATGCGCCGAGCGTATTGCGCGTTACGGAGGTGACCCGCCGGGCTTCCACCCAGACGCGGATCGAGACCAGCCGGTCGGTGTCGATTGTGGCTTCCCGCCCGGTGCCCCGCAGGTTGATCAGCGCGGCATCGTCCGCCTCATCACAGCGCGGCCGCGTCTCGCTCGCCAGAAGAGCGTTGGCAGCATGACCCGGGACGAACGCGGAAAGATCGGGACTGCCGTTTCTACCCGCCCCGTCGACGTGGAGCCAAACGAAGCCGTCGCCTCGGTAATTTGCGAGCTCGTCGAGCGGCAGTTCTGCAACTACGTCGTTCTCGAGCACCCACGCGCGGATTGAAACACTGTCTGCTTTTGCGACCATCGGAACCTGTTACTGCAAGAAGGCGGGCTTGCAAGATCAACCTGCGGAGCCCCGAGACCTGTGGCGGCAGAGATCCGGCGACAGGTTCGAGGGGCGCACCTTCTGATTTGAAGTTGATGCGCCTGGAAGGGTTCTTCTGCTCTTCACCAGAATGCCTCAAGAACCAGCCTGTATTAAGCAACATCGAACTGGACCAATCTGAACGTTCATCTAGCATGGCAGCGCGCCTTTGAACAAAATGACGAGGAAACCAGATGAGAAGCACCCTGACAGCCGCGTTGCTCGGAGCCTCCATCGCCATCGCAGCCCCGGCTCTCGCGCAAGAGCCGGTCGGCTACTGGCAGGGTACTCTCAGCACTCCCGGTGGAACGCTCCCACTGGGCGTGAACATCGAACGTAGCCCGAGCGGAGAACTCACGGGAACGCTGGACAGTCCCGACCAGCGATCGTTCGACATCCCTCTTTCCGAAGTCGAAGCGAGTGGGAACCGTCTTTCCTTCCGCGTCCCTGCGGTGAGCGGATTTTACGAGGCTGAATGGCAGGCCGATGCAGCAGAGTGGGCCGGAACCTGGTCGCAGGGTCCAATGGCGCTGCCATTGGTGCTTTCCGCCGCCGAGCGGCCGGAACGCGCGGCGGCTGCCGCGCGCCCCGCCCTGCCCGCTGATTGGGAAATACCCGCAGACGCACAGATTGCCGCCCTGCTCGAACAGCGGATCGCCCAGCGGCCGGGTACCGGCATGGTAGCGGGGATCGTCGATCGTAGCGGCACGCGCACAATCGCTCGCGGACCTGCGGGCGCATCGTCATTCGGCGCCGACACGATCTTCGAGATCGGCTCGATGACCAAGGTTTTCACCGGGTTGCTTCTGGCTGACATGGCCGCGGACGGAACCGTGTCGCTGGACGATCCGGTGGCCAGATACCTGCCCGAGGGCGCCACAATGCCCATGCGCGGAGGGCAGCAGATCACGCTGAAGAACCTGTCCCGGCAGGATTCCGGCTTGCCCCGATTGCCAAGCAACTTGATGCCCGCCGATCCGCGGGATCCCTATGCCGACTATACCGAAGCGCAGCTGCTCGAATTTCTGGCGGGTTACGAACTGCAGCGGGACATCGGCAGCGAATATGAATATTCCAACCTGGGGGTGGGCCTCCTCGGCTATGCTCTCGCGCGGGCTGCTGGCACCGATTACGAAACGCTGGTGCGTACGCGCATCCTTGAACCTTTGGGGATGCACGATACCGCTATCGCCTTGACCCAGGCCCAGCAGGCACGCTTCGCCACCGGGCGCGATGAATTCAACCGGCCGACGTCTGCCTGGAGCCTGCCCGCTCTCGCCGGCGCTGGCGCGCTGCGTTCTACGGCCGGTGACATGCTGAAATTCCTGCAGGCCGCGCTCGATCCGCAATCGCCGCTGGCTTCGGCCATGCGGGCGGCAGTGGCCGATCCGCGTGAGGCACCGGGGTTTGACGCCGGGCTGGGCTGGATGATGATTCCTGCCCCGAGCGGCACAATCCTGATGCATGGCGGGGGCACCGGCGGCTTTAGAACCCACATGGCGCTGCAACCGGAAGGCGAACGCGCCGTCGTCGTTCTGACCAACAGTGCGGTCGAGCCTTCGGCACAGGACATTGCGCTGCACCTGCTGGCGGGTGCGCCGGTGGCAGAGGCTGGCCCGGTGCCCGATGCCCTGCAGATGGTTGCACGCGGTGAGCCGGTGGAACTCATGGAAGAGCAACTCGACCGGGTCGTCGGCACATGGCGCCTCACACCTGACCTGAACATCGAGATTACCAGGCAAGGCGACCAATTGCTCGCTGCAGTAACTGGTCAGGGCGCCTTCCCGATCTTCCCGCGCGCACCGCTGGAATTCTTCTGGCGTGCCGTGAATGCCGAAGTGGTGTTCATCGAGGAGGACGGCCGCATCACTCGCGGCATCTTCACGCAGGACGGCAGCAGCACGCCGCTGACGAAGGTCGATTGACCGGTGATCTGGCGCAGGCCATCGTAAGAGGTGGTTATCGGTTGGTGTATTGGGTAGTGAAAGACGAAAGTCCGTGCTGGCGGTAAATCTGTCGCCGCCAGGCCGCCAAACTACAGGACCAAACACCATGCATCTTCTGCCGATCCGCTATCTTCTCATCAGTGCCGCGATTCTGCTTCCGGCCCAGGCATCTGCACAAGATCTGAGCGATGGCGAACCGCGGCGGGTCAGGGTCGCACTCGGCCCGCAGCTTGTGCCCAGCTATCCCGGCTCCGACGATCTCGTCCTGCGTCCCTTGTTCGATATTGCCAGAGCCCGCGGAAATGCGGAATTCGCATTTGAAGCACCGGACGAAAGTTTTGGCTTCACGCTCGTCCGTACCGGCAATCTGACCTTCGGTCCGTCCCTGGGCTTGGAGGGCAAGCGCAAGTCGAGCGAAGTCGGCGGCACCCTGCCCGATGTCGGCTTCACCGTCGAAGTGGGTGCGTTCGCGCAATATGCAGTCAGCGAGAATATCCGCCTGCGGGCAGAAGCGCGGCAGGGCCTGGGCGGACATGACGGGTTCATATCGGTCCTCAGCGCCGACTATGTCCTGCGCGACGGAGATCGACAATTGCTGTCCGTGGGTCCGCGGCTGAAGCTGACCGACATCACTTACCAGGATTCCTACTTTGGCATCCGCCCCGAAGATGCCTCGCCCGGCCTTCCCGCCTATGATGCCGATGGCGGATTGCAGTCGGCAGGGGTCGCTGTCGGTTACATCAGGCAGTTCACGCCGGGATGGGGTATCTACAGCTATGTGAAATATGACCGGCTGCTTGCCGACCCTGCGGATTCGCCGGTCGTCCAGCAGTTCGGATCGCGCGACCAGATCGCAGGTGGCGCAGCGCTGACCTACACCTTCGGTAGCGGAGTCAGATAAGCGCCGCTACCGCAGCCGGCTATTCTCAAGCGCCGCCCGCGCCGATGACCGGAGCCATGCCCGCAGGCGACAGGATTTCGATCCAGTAACCGTCGGGATCGGCGATGAAGGCGATGCCGCTCATGCGGCCCTCATTCGGGCGTTTGATGAAGGGCACGTTCAATTCCTCGAACCTTTCGCAGGCGGCGTTCACGTCGGGCACACTGATGCCGAGATGCCCGAAGCCGCGCGGCTCGGCATTGCCATTATGGTAGCCAGCGAAATCCGCATCCGTTTCGGTGCCCCAATTATGGGTAAGCTCCAGCGTCGTTGCGCGGGAAAAGATGAAGCGCGCCCGCTCTGCCGGGGCTTCGGGCACAGTCTCGCCATCGCCCAGATAGGCGAGGAAATAGAGCGAGAACTGCATCTCTTCGAAATCGAGCCGTTGCAGCAGTGTCATGCCGAGCACGTCACGGTAGAAGGCGATGGAAGCTTCGGGATCTCGGATCCGAAGCATGGTCTGGTTGAGCACGAACTCTTCCGTGCCGACGGGACGGTTCATGTTTTCGACTCCTTGCAATGGATGATGCGGCACAAGGCCGACGGCTTCGATAATGCGATGACCTTCAGGCGTTTCATTTGCCGGGCAATCTCTCCAGTCCGCCGGCACGCAGCCAATGATAGCCATAAGGCTCGAGGATTATGGGATAAGACCCATCCTTATCCACTTCGAAACGGTCGTGAGTAAGGACGCAGGTCAGATGTCCGATGTCCCGCGCTACCGCGCCGGCATCGACCGAGATTTCCCGGCGGCAGTCCTCGAGATTGTGGATGAAGACCGAAAGTTCGCCCTGCCATTCGTAGCGCAGCGCCAGCACCCCTGCCGGCGTTTCCAGAATACAATATTCGCCTTCGCCGATCTCGGGCAATTCCTTGCGCGCACGGATGATCCGCTCCATCCAGTTGAGCAGGGAATCGTCTTCGGTGCGCTGCTGGGCGACATTCAGCCGTTCATAGCCATACGGGCCTTCGCTGATCGGCGGCCGGATGGGATCGTCGCTGCAGGTAAATCCGCCGTTCGGACCATCCGACCACTGCATCGGCGTCCGCACGGATTCCCGTTCCCGCAACGACAGATCCTCTCCCATGCCGATCTCGTCTCCATAGCGCACGACCGGCGTGCCGGGCAGCGTCATCATCAGACTGTTGGCAAGTTCGATCCGCCTGCGGTCGCCCCCCAGCATCGGTGCGAGCCGCCGCCGTATGCCCCGCCCATAGATCTGCATCTCCTCTTCGGGCCCGAATGCGTCGAACACGGCCTGCTGCTGATCGCCGGGCAAGCGCCCGATATCGAGTTCGTCGTGATTGCGCAGGAAATTCGCCCATTGTGAGGTTTGCGGGATGCCTTTCGAACTCTCCAGCTTCTCGCGAAGCGGCAGCGTATCGCCGGTGGCAAGGGCGTAGAACAGCGTCTGATTGACCGGGAAGTTCAGGATCATGTGCAACCGTTCGCCGTCGTCGCCGAAATATTTGGCGGCTGTTTCCGCCGTGATATTCGCTTCCGCCAGCAGCACCGCGTCCCCCTTGCGCCACTGGGCGAGCGCGCGAATGTCGCGCAGCAATCCATAGGCGGGCTCGGGGTTCTTCACGTTGATCCCTTCCTCGGCGATGAGGAAGGGAACGGCATCGATGCGGAACCCGGATACGCCCAGTTCAAGCCAGAAACCGACGATCTTCAGGATCTCCCGCTGAACCTCGGGGTTCGACATGTTGAGGTCGGGCTGAAATTCGTAGAACCGGTGGAAATAGTATTTCCCCGCTTTCTCGTTGAACGTCCAGGTAGTCTCCTGCACGCCGGGAAAGACCATGCCTTCATCGGCATCGTCCGCCTTCTCGTCGGCCCAGATGAAATAATCGAAATATTTGCTTTCCGGATCCTCGATGGCTTTCTGAAACCACGGATGCTGGTCGGAGCAGTGGTTGATCGGCAGATCCATGATCAGGCGCAAGCCGCGCTGCTTGCAGGCGCGCGAGAATTCGACGAAATCGCCAAAGGATCCGTAGCGCGGATCGACTCCGTAATAGTCGCAGATGTCGTAACCGTGATCGCGCATGGGTGATGGCTGGAAGGGTGCCAGCCAGATCGCCGTCACGCCCAACCCGTGCAGATAGTCGACCCGCTGAATGGCGCCTGCAAGGTCTCCTGTTCCATCGCCGTCGCCGTCCAGAAATGCACTCAGGGCGAAATTGTAGATGAGGCCGTGCTTGTACCAGAGATCGCTGATCATTCGTGCGTTCCTGCAAGTGATATGATGATGCCTTCGTCTCCTGCGATCGACTGCGGAACCGCCCCACCCGGTTGGCCGGTTGACGCCTTCAGGAGCACTTTTCCGTTCCGGCATTCATTGGGCAGGTCCAATTCGATGGCCTCGGAGGAGAGATTGAGTACAACCGCGATGCTTTTGCCCCGGACATAAGCGACGATCGGCCCCGACGCTTCCAGCGGCCGATAATCGCCTCGGCGAAGATCTTCGTTCTCCGCCCGTAGCGCCAGAAGCGCACGATGAAGCGACAATATCGAGCCAACCTCTTCGCTTTGACAGGCTACATTGCGCGTTCGGCAATCGTCCGTCGGCGGCAACCACGGTTCGGCCTTGCTGAAACCTGCGTGCGGGTCAGCCGACCATTGCATCGGCGTCCGCGCCTTGTCGCGGTTGAAGCTGGTGTCGGGTTCGTTCTTCGTCCAGGGGTCCTGAATACGGGCGAGCGGGATATGCACGTCGCCGATGCCGATTTCGTCACCATAATACAGCGTCGGCGTGCCTCTCAGCGTCAGCAGGAGCATTGCTGCAATCCGTGCCTGTGCGCCGCCGACGCGCTTGGCTATGCGGGGCTGATCGTGATTGGACAGAACCCAGTTGGGCCAGCCGCCTCCGGGAACAGCCGCATTATACTCGGCGATCAGATCGCGGATCACATCGCCTCTCCACGGTGACTGGATCAGCTGGAAGTTGAACGGCAGATGCAACCCTTCATTGTTCTTGCCGTAATACTCCACCAGCCGCTCGATCGGCAGGTAGATCTCGCCGATCAGCAGCCGGTCGCGATATTCCTCGACCACATCGCGCAGTTCCTCCACGATCTCCTGTACGAAGGGATCGTCAGCCGAATATATCTGCAGATTGCGCTGGATTTCCGGCTGGTCCGGCTTCCAACCGGGATTGGGCGGATTATCGCGGAATTGCGGGTCCTTCGCCAGATGCCAGACCACATCGATGCGGAAGCCGTCGACGCCCTTGTCCAGCCAGAAGCGCAGCACATCGTGCATTGCATGGCGCACATCGGGATTGCGCCAGTTGAGGTCCGGCTGCGATGTCAGGAATGCGTGGTAGTAATATTGCTCGGTGTGCTCGTCCCATTCCCATGCCGATCCGCCGAAATTGCCGATCCAATTGTTCGGCGGTCCACCATCTGGTGCAGGGTCTTTCCAGATATACCAGTCGCGCTTCGGATTATCGCGCGACGATCGGCTTTCGGCAAACCACGCGTGCTGGTCCGAACTGTGGTTCGGCACGAAGTCGAGCAGCAGCTTGAGGCCCTGTTCATGCGCGGCGGCCAGCAGGGCGTCGAACTCGGCCATGTCTCCGAATAGGGGATCGATGGCCCGGTAATCCGAAATATCGTAGCCGAAATCCTTCATCGGCGATTTGAAGACGGGAGACAGCCAGACCGCATCCGCTCCAAGCTCGCGCACATGGGTCAGCCGCTGGCGTATCCCCGCAAGGTCGCCGATACCATCGCCGCTCGTGTCCTGAAAGGATCGGGGATAGATCTGGTAAATCGTCGCGTCACGCCACCACTGCGTCAATGCCGTTCCTCCTTGCCTTCCTCGATAATGCCCGGTTCAGCGGGCCAGTTCCGCAAAGCCGGCGCAAGTGCGATGAGTCACGCATGTCTCCGCCAGAGCTATGACGATGCCTTCAACTGCTGCACGAGAGTTTGCACCTGGTCTGCAGTCGGCGCTGTGCCGTCGATGCGAATGAAGCGTTCTGGCGGTGCGGGCGGGTCGAAAATCCTGATCTGATCGGCCAGCAATGTTGGCGACATGAAGTGACCCTCGCGTTGCCGCGTGCGCCGCTCCAGCTCGTCTTCCGGCACTTCCGGCCAAACGAACACTATCTCATCCACGAAGCGCCGCAGCCGCTCCCGATGTGCAGGTTTCAGTGCCGAGCAGCTGACGATTACAGGCCAATCCGCTTGCGCCATCGCATGACCGATGTTGTCGAGAAATGGCCCGCGGTCCTCATCGCTAAGAGGAATGCCGGCCTTTAGTTTCCGGAGGTTATCCGACGTGTGGAATTCGTCTCCTTCGATGAAGGGCCGGCGGAGATACGCGGCCAACACACGTGCCAGCGTGCTCTTGCCCGATGCGCTGGGTCCGATCACGACGATGGCTTCGGCGGGGAGATTATCTGCTGATGCCATTTGGTTCACGACCGGGTTCAGGCCTTTCCGCGCCAGCGCGCCAACAGCAGCCCCACAGCGGCTAATCCGGCTCCTCCGATTACTCCGTTGCGGTGGCGATTGAGCGCCATTTGCCAGCTGCTGCCCACGGCCTTGTCGTCGAACCTGCCGTGAGCGCCCGGATCGCCGGGCGGTGCAGAAAAGAGGTTGTCGCGGCGGTCCGCGTCCAGCGGCTCTTCGCCGGATTGGCCGTCCACCCCGGTTTCTGCAAGATAATGGTCGACGAGAGGAGAAGCCACCTTGTCACCGACGATCGCCTGGGCTGTCGTGCTGCCCACCCAGACCTCCTTGCGCCCTGCATCTGCCGCGAAGCGGATCGCCCGCGCCGCTACCTCGGGCTGGTAGATCTTGCCGACCGGACGCGGCTTGTTCGCGATATGCGCACGGGCCCAGTCGAACTGCGGGGTGTTGACGGCGGGCAGTTGCACCATGGTGACCTGGACCTTGCTGCCGCGATATTCGAGTTCCGGCCGGATCGAATCAAGAAATCCCTGCAGGGCATGTTTTGCACCGCAATAGGCCGACTGGAGCGGAATGCCGCGATAGGCGAGCGCGGAGCCGACAAGAACGACGGTTCCGCGATCGCGCGGCACCATGCGCTTCAGGGCCGCACGGGTGCCATGCACCTGCCCGAAGTAGGTTACTGCCGTGACGCGCTCATATTCCTCCCAGCTCATCTCCATGAACGGTGAAAATATGCCTGCGAAAGCATTGTTGACCCAGATATCGATAGGCCCGAGTTCATTCTCGACCCGTTCTGCCGCCGCCTCTACAGCCTCACCATCTGCGACGTCGACCGGTATGGCCAGCGCCCGTCCTCCTGCCGCCTCCACTTCGCGGGCAGCGTTCTCGAGACGCTCCGGACCACGCGCCAGAATGGCGACGTCAGCACCTGCGCGGGCAAAATCGCGCACGGTCGCGCGGCCAATCCCGGCGCTTCCCCCGGTCACGACGACGACCCGGCTCATTGCGAAAAAGCCGTCGTGCTGAGCAGGGCGACGCCGCCGCGCCGCGAATCCAGCCGCGTATGCTGGACGACGATCGGCTGGTCGGAGCTGATTACCGATGCATAATCGGTGTCGCGCGGGACTATCTCGGGGTCTTCAAGGTCGTTGAAGCGCAGATGAAGCGTCCGCTGCGCGGCGATGGTATGGCGATAAGGACCTGCAGGATCGCGATCATTGAAGTAGATCATGATCTCGACCTGCGCGTCCGTCTCGCCGGGATTGAGAATGCATGCGGTCTCATGCGAGACCATTGCCTGGTCATCCTCACCCGCACCGCCGCTGGGTATGTATCCTTCAGCGATCGCCCAAGTTTGCTTTCCTACCATGATAACAGCAACGACATCGGAGCATCGCCGTTCCAGACCATGCAGTTCCAGGCTTTGCTAGCCACGATAAGCCAGATGTCCGAATCGCCATTCGCTCGTGTTACTTTCACAGGCTTCCAGCAATCTCGAGTGCTGTTGCCAGAGAAGTCGAGATTTTCGGCCAATACGGCTGTTCAGGCCGCGCGGCCTCAGCACCTTCGCAGCGCATGTCCATGTTCTTAATCCTGAGCTGCTTGCCTTTGCATGCTTGAAACCTCCGCATCGCTCAGCCCTTTCGACCTCGTCGCAATGCCGGTGGTCGCCTCCGCCCTGCTGGGCTGGATCAATCATCACCTCATTCGCTTGCCGCATATCGTCGGCTGACCGTAATGGGCGCCCTAACGGCAATCGGACTGTTGATCGCCCATGCCTTCATCCCCGCTGGCGAAGGCGGTCGCAGGATTGCTGATCGGCCACCAAGGTGTGACCTACGCCATGAGCGACATCACTCGCGATTATGTCATCTGGACGAACAGGGTTTCTCGGCAGCAAGAAAGACTCCATTTACCGATTCTGTGTGATAAAGCCTTTCAGAATAGGCGGGGTATTGAAATGACGGAGTTCAAGGAGTTTCCTACTCCGCATTTGGCCGAGCGCGTAAACCCTTTGAATGAGGGCGAGAAGCGGGCGCTAGAAAACGCAACCGATTATAATCTTCGCCTCGCGCTGGAGCGTTCAGAGGCTGTAGCTGCTTCTGCGGCCGCCCAACTCCGCACATTCATGGAGACCACGACTGACTGCGTCTACACGCTGGACCGGAACTGGTGCTTTACATACCTCAACCGGAGAGCGTCAGAAGAGATTGCGCAAGGGCGCGATCTGATCGGCGCCCATATCAGGTCTGTATTCGGGGAACTGGAGGACTCTCCATTTTGGGAGCAGTTCAACGCTGCCATGAACGAGCAGACGTCGCAAACCGTTGAAGGCTACTTCCCTCCTCTGGGTGGCTGGTTCGAGGTTCATACAGCCGTAATCGACGATGGCATCGTCGCCTTCTTTCGCAACATCGAAAGCCGAAAGGCTGCCGAACGCGAAAGAGCAGAGGACGCGAGGAGACTACACGCGACACTGGACACGATTCCGCAGATGGTGTGGTCGATGTCTCCTGATGGAACAGATGCTTATTACAACCGAAGATGGCGTGATTTCACAGGGGTTGATCTCACAATTTCTGATGCAGATGTCACTCGCCTTGATTTAGTTCACCCCGACGACCGTGCGCTGGCTGACGAACGCTGGAATGCCAGCATGACCAACGGAGAGCCTTATGAGTGCTCCTATCGGCTTCGGCATAAGAGCGGCACTTATCGTTGGGTCTTGAGCCGCGCTCAGCCGCAAAAATCCGACGATGAGGCAATTGTTCGCTGGTTTGGCACCTCCACCGATGTTCATGAGGCATTCCTCGCCAAGCAGGCCCTCGAAACAAGCGAAGCTCGTAACCGCAGCATTATTACCTCAACTCCCGATTGCGTATCCTTTCTCGATCAGGAAGGCCGGATAGAGTATCTCAACGAGGCTGCGGAGCGGGCCTTTGGGATGCTCACATCCGAACCCATGATCGGAAGAAGTTGGATTGATGAGGTCGGTCCGGGAGCACGCGAAGATGCGCGGCGAGCCTTCGATGTCGCTCGAAGCGGCACGGTGGGTCACTTCACAGCCTGCCATTCCGACGAAAGTGTAACTGTGTGGTGGGACATCATCATCGCGCCAATTGCTGTCCGGTCGGGTGTGCCAAGCGGCTTCGTTGCGACCGCACGAGATATCACTCATCAGAAGATCGCTGAAGAACGGGCGAACTGGACTGCCAACCACGACGCCCTGACGGGACTTGCGAATAGGACTTTGTTCAACAGCGTGCTTGAGCAACAGCTTGAAGATGCGAGCGCATGCGACTGCGCCGCAGCAGTGCTGATGCTCGACCTCGATGATTTTAAGCGAACCAATGATGCGCTTGGCCACGATGCGGGAGACGCGCTCCTCTGCGTGTTGGCAGAGCGGCTGCGCGATTCTGTTACAGACGGCAATCTCATTGCGCGGTTAGGTGGTGACGAATTCGCCATCATCCTCAAAACCATCGAAGGGCAAGAAGATGTTGAGCGTGCCGCTCAATCGATCCTCGCGGCTTTAAAGAAGCCTTTCGTCTATGACGGCAAATTGCTTGATCTGAAAGTGAGCATCGGAGCGAGCATTTTCCCTCAGCATACGGACTGCCGAAGCGAACTTCTCAAATCTGCGGACCTCGCGCTCTATGAGGTCAAGTCGGCAGGAGGAGGTGCCTACAGGCTGTTTTCACCCGAGATGCGCGCCAATCTGAAGGCGCGGCTGAATATGCTCTCGACCGCCCGTTCGGCTCTAGACGAGAATCTCATTGCGTCCTTTTACCAGCCTAAAATCAATTTGCGGAATCGCCGGGTTAACGGGTTCGAGGCACTTCTTCGCTGGCGTGACCCATCCGGCAAAATGCGCAAGCCCGAGACCATCGATGCGGCGTTCGAAGACCTGACGCTCGCGGCTGAGATCAGCGACTGCATGTTGGACAGAGTGGTCGCGGACATGCGGCAGTGGACAGACGATGGATTTAATTTCGGTCATGTGGCGCTGAATGCTGCGGCGGCAGAGTTCCGCCGAGGTGACTATGCAGAGCGCATACTGGAACGCCTTCATAAGGCGCAACTCGTTCCTTCTCTTTTGCAAGTTGAGATCACCGAAAAGGTTTTTCTCGGTCGTGGCGCAGAGTTCGTGAAAACTGCCCTGCATACGCTCGCGGCTGCTGGCGTGCAGATCGCACTAGACGATTTCGGCACTGGCTATGCTTCCCTTTCCCACCTCAAGCAATTTCCGGTGCACGTTATCAAGATTGACCGATCCTTCGTTCGAGACCTCTGCATCGATGAGGAAGACGCTGCGATTGTCAGGGCTGTGATAAGGCTGGCGAGCAGTTTGGATATCGCGGTCGTCGCCGAAGGCATCGAAACAGAAGGACAGCTTAGCTTTCTGATGAAGAACAGGTGCCAGATTGGACAAGGCTTCTTGTTTGGTCAGGCAGTATCGCCAAAGGAGCTTCCGGCTGTCCTCACTCGCTGGTCGGGTTCGGGAGCCATATCAAACAACCAGCGCTGCTAGATTGAATTCCTCACTCGTCAACGGTCCGCTCATTTACACTCACTCGGGGCCTGAAAAGCTCCGTCTACTTCGAAAATTGCAATTCGGATAAACTCGTCTGACTATGAAACTCGACCACATCGTGCTGCTCGTAGGCAGCCTTGATCGCTCACTTGCCTACTATGAGGCCCTGCTGCCGGAGATTGGCTTCAAGAAAAGCCGAGATCATGTGTGGGGCAATAGCGATGGCGTTTACATCGACATAAAGGAAGCGGCCGAACCCGGTGAGGGCTATCGCCGCTACGGCGTCGGGCTGAATCACCTCGGCTTCACCGCGCCATCAAAAGAGGCCGTGGAGGCGATTGCCGGGGCAATGAGTAGTCGCGGCTTCGAAGTGCCAGAGATGCAACGGCTCGGCACAAGCTGGGCTCTGTTCATGAAAGACCCCGATGGCATGCGCTTCGAAATTACTTATTACGGCTGACTGGGCGACTTCCACTCCTAAAGTGTCATAAAGCGAGAGAAGGGTATGTGCCTCCGCGTTCGCCTTCCTGAGGAGAGGTCACTTGGCTTGGATACCGCTCTATATCGGGTCGGAAGACCTTCCGCTGCTTAATGAGATTTTGCGGTCAGACAACGACTTGGCTTTGCTGAGGCATGAGCAAGGAGATCGTTGGAAGGCAGTGCTCGACTACGAAGTCGAGGCCGACGGGCACTACTCGTTCTGGCACAAGGATGGCGGCCCTCTTCTAGTCCCGGACAAAGTTCGTCTGAGCGATATCTATGAAGAGATCATCAACCCCTTCGAAGGCTGGGATCAGCACCGGCTCAATCAGTTCGGCCAGCCCTTTCTGAACAACCTTCCGAGCATCATCGATTTGACCGTGATGGTGGAGCCGAAGAACTCGGAGGACAGCTTTGGAATGTCTTCTTTCGGTTGGATCGGGAACTACTTTTCAGTGCTTGGGAAGGTCGCTCCGGATGCAACGAAAAAGCGATGGACGAAGCTGCGTCGAGAGGTTTCGAAGATTGCTCCTCGTGTGCCGCGTGGATGGCTCACTAGGGACACCAAACCGGAAGTGTTTGCTCTCCCGCATGCATATAAGCTTTTTAGAACAGGAGCGCGGGGAGCGATCAACCCCATCTAGCCGAGCAGGCAATCTTGGCAGTTGGGCTACCGTTCTTTGTTCCGATCTCATTCAGCAATCTAGAGCAAGAGGAGGCTTCGAATTTTGCAATTGAACCTTCCGGAGAGCACATGAAAAAGTTCCTCATTGTCGCCGCCATTGGCGTAGCGCTTCCCTCTGTCGCTCACGCGCAGGCCGCACCAACCCCGCCCGCCATGGAGTGCTGTGAAAAGATGAAAGCAGAGGACAAGAAGTGCTGTTGCGCCGAGATGAGCGAGAAGGACCATGCTGAGCATCAAGAGAGCACGAGCACGGTAGACCACAGCGCACACTAAGGCGCTTCAGGAGCGGTGGAGCAGAACTTTCACCGCTCCCTCGTCCATTTAAGTCAACCTTCAAGCTTGGCATCCTCGCGAATGCTGCCGAAAGCTGGTTGGCTGTCCGCTGCCATTCTGTGCCGAAGCTACCGTTCGGCTAGCGACCCACTTCAGGCCGTGGGATTATTGACTTGGTAGCTGGTAGTGACACACTGACCGCCCATGTCTCAATTTTTATCGCTGCTTCTCGTCTCAGCCCTTCTGATGGGCTGCACAATGTCGCCCAGTGACTCCCTCAAGCCCGTCGCAGGCATGGCCTCCGCTGCGGCTGCGCAACCTTCCGAAGCGGACGCTTCCGAAGCTGCATCGCATCGCCAAGATGCCCTTTCGATCAAGCCGCTCATAAACGGCAAATATGCATATCTCGACCGGTTCGGCTCCGCGACCGCGCCAATCTCAGAGAAGATGCGCCTCGAAGCGGAACAGGTCAGCGACCGTCGATCTTTGCTCCGATATGCTGAGCGTGTTCTGCTTAGTCTTTCCGACCATCATGCAATCACCGGATCGTCGCTTGCTGATAGCTGGGCCGTTGTCCCAAGCTACGCCGACCTCTGGGTGGTTGAGCATGACGGCGTCTATACGGTCGACGCAGTTAGGAATGCCTCCCCGGCGCAGGAAGCGGGGATCAGGCGGGGAGATCGGATTGTCAGCGTGGGGGGGGTCCCCATCCAAGATGCCGTTTCCGCTTTCTGGACCGATCTTGGGCTTCCGGCAACAAGCGAGAGGGCAGCCTTTGCGGCGCGGATTCTTGCTGCGGGGCGGAGGGATAGACCCCGCCGTCTCCAAGTGCAGGGTGAAGGAGCCGTGCGCTTCTTTGAGCTACCTAGCCTCTACTCGGTGCCACGCGAGGAGCGCCCTCCTATCACCGTGACGGAGCCACAGGGTAACCTCACATTCCGTGTCAATGATGCCCTCGGAGAAACTGCCACCATTGCCGCCTTCGATAAGGCGATGGCAGGAGCCCGCACTGGGCAGCCAGTCGTAATCGATCTTCGAGACACCCCCAGCGGCGGCAACACGACTGTAGCGCGAGCAATACTCGGCTGGTTCGTGAACCGGCCCCGCGCCTACCAAATCCACAGCCTCCCTGCCGAAGAACGCGACACCGGCATCCCACGACGGTGGGTGGAGCAGGTCTTGCCGAGGATAGGAAAGCACCATGTTGGCCCTGTTCGTGTTTTGGTGGGGCGCTGGACTGGTAGCATGGGCGAGGGCCTCGCAATCGGCTTTAATGCCATCGGCGCGGAAGTTTCAGGTCAGGAAATGGCTGGGCTGCTAGGGGCAATCTACGACCATCGGCTTGAACATAGCGGGCTAGTCATCAAGCTGCCCACTGAGCGCCTCATGCATGTCGACGGCAGTCCTCGTGAGCAATTTGAGCCCAATTCCGGTGGGTGAATGGTGACGGGAGGGGTGTCCGCTTCCCACCCTAATATCAGGCACTCGCTCGCCTTCGGCGGTTCGCCATCATCGGACTGGCCGCTTTCTGAAATTCTACGCCATAAGCTGCTTTTCAGCTAACGCCCCATGAGCAGACATTCGGCTTCAACCCAGTTTGTGGATCAATTCCATCTGAGCTACGACCGAGGCGAACCACGGTGATGGAGGAAGTAAGCTATGCCCGACTGTCCTAAGTGTCGCGGTTTGATGACGGAAGGATATGCTTACAATCAGAGTGACGGCGGTCGTCTTGGGTGGATTGATGGTGAGGCGACCTTCTGGTCGAGTTTGACGGCTGGATTCCGAAAGCGGACGGCCGAACTGGATGCTCGGCGATGCGGAAACTGTGGCTTTGTGGAGCTTTTTGTCGAAGCCAACTCTAAACCTATCAAAACGCTAAAATCGGTTGACGAGGAAAACGAACAGTTGCGCAGGCTCGTGGCGAAACTTCAGCAGCGCGTGGAGACTCTGGAAACCATCGCAACCGACCCGGCGGAACGGACGGCTCGCGAGATCGAAGACCTGCGTTGCCTGCCGCCCTTGGGTTCTCAAAACAACGAATAGCTTTGTCCGCTGCCCACCCCATTTTCGGACTATCATACTTCAAAAGGCGCTCGCTAGAAGCGGATATATCAATTGCAGCCACTTGCGCAGAAAGCTGCTTAAGAGCCATCCAGCGGTCGGCTTGCCTCTCCCACCTGCCTTCTCCTTCGCATTATTTAACTGTCCGTCGGCCGATCTCCTTCGACTGTTTGTCCGCAGAAACTCTCTTAATATATAAGAGTTATCGCGGACACGGATGGCGTGATTTCGACTTCAATCGATTACCTCCGAAGGAGGAATGGACCGCAGGGCTTGCGGCGAGGCGCACAGCGCCTTGTCGAAAGTCCAAGGTCTCGAAGGCAGCGCCTGTGCGCGTAGCGTGCAGGTGTTGCCGCCCGTTGATCATCTCATGAGTATTCCGGCAGCGGGCACCCGGCTCCGCTGACGCTACGCCGCGCACCCTTGCGAACAGCTTCCAAGGATCGACATCTGGCGATGCCGCTCCTTCTCGCTGTTCCTCTTTTAGGAAGTCGAACTCACATCGATGTCGATGTCGATGTCATCTCGGTGTCTTTGCTCGACCCCCTCACTTTTTGATCCATGGGGGCGGAGCCCCCTCTCGATCAGATCGGCGAGTGGACAAGCTTCCCATTTCAAATGAGTAAACTCACCTGCGACTGTCCGCAGGGGATCGGAATCGCGTCGCAAATAAATGTCTTGCGGATTTTGAGATGCATGAGACCATCGGGTCTAATCTCAAATGAGGCAGGAGAAGCGATGCTCGTCGGCTATGCGCGCGTGAGTTCAACCGGACAGTCACTCGACATCCAGAATGAGGCTTTGGCAGAAGCAGGATGTGAGAAGGTGTTCGCCGAGAAGATGTCGGGAAGGTCAGCCAGTGATCGGATCGAACTCATCAATGCCCTCGACTTTGTGCGGGAAGGTGACACGCTGGTGGTGACGAGACTGGATCGTCTCGCGAGGAGCGTGGGTGACCTTCACCAGATCATCGAGAAGCTGGCCGAGAAGAATGTCGGCTTCCGCTGCCTCAACCAGAGCGGCGTCAATACCGATAGTTCGACCGGCAAGCTGATGTTGTCGATCCTTGGTGCCGTTGCCCAGTTCGAGAACGACATCCGCCGCGAGCGTCAGATGGAAGGGATCGCCAAGGCGAAGGCGCAAGGAAAGTATAAAGGCCGTCCTGCTACTATCGATCCCATGAAGGTGAGAGAACTTCGTGAGCAGGGTCTGGGAGCAGCCCAGATCGCCCGTGAGATGGGAATCGCTCGGGCGAGCGTCTATCGGGCGCTGGCGGCGTAGTAGAAAGACAGCTTACCCTGACTGACTTCAATCGTCGGGATCGTATCGGTCGTCATCGCGATCATCCCAGTGATCGTCATCGTCGTCGTGATCGTCATCATCATCATCATCATCATCGTCATCATCACCATGATCGTCGTCGTCGTAGTCGTCGTCATGGTGGTCGTCGTGATCGTCATCTCGATCATCGCTGTCGTCCCAGTCGTCGTCGCGGTCGTCGCGATCCCAACTGGCTTGTTCGCCGTAGCCTTCCCTGCGGTCATCGTCGTCTGGATCAGCCAGTGCAGGATTGGCAGCAAAGGCGAGTGCGCTTATGAATGCAATCTGCTTCAACATGGCAAACCTCCACTTGCTCAATGCACCGAAAGGCGATTTGTTGCGCAAGCGTCCGCTTATCGACACCATGACATCAGTTCACAGCGCCAAAGCGCCACATCGTCGCTTGACCCACAGACGATCTGTGAGACGCTCAACTGATGATCGACCAACCCACTGACCGAGATGATCACGAGATCGCCACATCGAGCATGAGCGAACCCGTCAGGGCTCCAGATGCTCCCCTCAACGATGATGAGGGTCATTGGCTTGAGACCGTCCTCAACAGCCTCCCAGAACGCTCACGCGAGACTAGAGAAGCGTTGCTGAAGGCTCTGGTTGACGGTCCTGATGGTGCGGGTCCTCTTCTGGGACTCGAACCCGCCACCACTGAAAACACAGCAGAAAACTTGATCCAGATGAAGGACTCGAACCAGCAGCCCCTGCTCGCTCCTCTTCTGGGCACCAACGCTTATCAACGCACTGAAACCCTTGAGAAATCGTCGCACAGACGGTCCCCAGAGAGCGTTTGCTACGGAAAACTGCTACGGGAAGATGGCCTAACATCATCCCCAAAGGCGCAGGAGACCGTCACTTACGAGCACCGTGGGTGCTATCTGGCGCCTGCCGCCAGATGGCGAACATCGACCTGATCGAAGGAGAGTCTCACGACGGCATCATTCAGCGCCTCCACTCGGTAGCCGCTGCCGTAGTTCTCGGACACTGCGCTTCGTGACGAGCCGGTCGTCCACCCACCGAGCAGCATGGCGATGTCATGATCTACTCGCGCAGCGCGTAGCTCATCTCTGAAGTTATGGCGAAAGGAGTGAAACGAAGTGCGCGGCTGATGAGCGCCAGACGCGCGCAGGAACTGCGTGAACCACTTGCTGAAGACGACCGGACGAGAGCCGGTCGATCCAGTCTCGATGTCGTCGAACAGCTTCGTTTCACCTGCTTCCCGCTTCGCGGCAGCGAAATCGAGGAGGCCGCACTCAACCAGCTTCGGGTGAATGGGGATCACCCGATCACTCACAGCCGTCTTGAGATGCTTGTCGGTGCTGCCCACGAGAGAACGCTCGCTCACAACGATGCACTCAATCCTATCGATCTCCCGTATGTCGGTCGTGTCGAGCGAAGTTATCTCTCCCAGTCGAGCACCGCTGAAAAGCGCAATGAGCGGAACCCAGAACCGCGCATTGCGTGGACGCATGTCTCCGGCCTCGTTGTAGCCTCGCTCCCCGTCTGCACAGCCACGATAGAGTGGAGCGTTGAAGATTGTCTCAAGCTGCTGCTGCGAGAACGGAAGGCGCTTGTCGCGTTTGCTGACTGGATCGGGCAGGCGAAGGCCGCGCGCTGGATTCCGTGCGAGCAGTTCTTCGTTCACCGCCCAGTTGAGGAAGCTGCTCATGTTCGACATTAGGGAGTTTGCGTTGGCCGCGCTGATGATCTTGATGTCGCCGCGAACTCGCGCGCGAGCCGCCGCCTCGCGCGGGGTGAGCTTCGGGAAGACCTTGCCCGCGTTCGCTGGAAGAAATCGGAGGACATCTAACAGGTCGCGGCAATGAGCACGTGAAATCGACGCGAGCGGAGTTTCTTCGCCGAGCACCGCAATGGCCAGCTTACGGCTAGTCTCGTATGCTTCGCGCGTGTTCGCGGTCCAAGCACGAGTGGGATCGTCGATGTAACTACGATAGCCCTCTCCAAGGGTGAGGGACCTGATCGGCTGAAGGGACTGCATCGAGGGAGCGGAAACGGGTGAGAGACCCTCCCCGGCATCGTCTCCAAACGGTTTCAGGAGCGTCTCGTCCACTGCCGCCCCTGCCACCGCGCGAGCTTCCTCAATAACGGCTTCGATGCTCGCAGCGACGAGGGGCAACCGCCGCTGGGCAACAGTCAGGCTGTCGGTTCGAAGTGAGCGCCAGATTTCGAGCCGGTTGAGAAGCCGTTGCGCGTCGGCGGGAAGAGTCTTCCGATAGTAGAGCGTGCGCCCCCGTCGATGCACACTTTTGGGCAAATCCCGTAGCAGCTTTCCGTAGCACCCACGGTGCTCGTAAGTGACGGTCTCCTGCGCCTTTGGGGATGATGTTAGGCCATCTTCCCGTAGCAGTTTTCCGTAGCAAACGCTCTCTGGGGACCGTCTGTGCGACGATTTCTCAAGGGTTTCAGTGCGTTGATAAGCGTTGGTGCCCAGAAGAGGACTCGAACCTCCACGCCCTTGCGAGCGCCAGCACCTGAAGCTGGTGCGTCTACCAATTCCGCCATCTGGGCACCGGAGCGGTCCGGTCATCTGTGGCCGGTCCGCGGGTAGGAGCGGGCCGATAGCTTAGCATCGGCCGTCCTGTCAATCACAAGTCGTGCATTCCTGCCTGAACTGTTGCGAGTTTTGGACCATTGCGGCATGGCGCTGCCAAGGGCTATGCGGCCTTGGATCGGTGCCGCACGTTTATGCGCGGTTCACAAAGTTAGCGGATGTCGAGCGATATTATGGCCAAACGCGATACTCTGGATGGAAAGCTTGTCACCCTGTTCGGGGGCAGCGGGTTCTTCGGCACGCATATTGCGCAGGAACTGCTCGAATGCGGGGCTCGTCTGCGCATCGCCAGCCGCAATCCCGAAAAGGCATTCTCATTAAAGCCGCTGGCCAATCTTGGCCAGATCCAGTTCGCCCGCTGCGATATCACCGACCTGAAAAGCGTGCGCGCCAGCATGCACGGGGCCGATGCTGCAGTGAATCTGGTCGGGGCGTTTTCCGGCAATCTCGACCGCCTGATGGGAGAAGGCGCCGGGCACGTCGCCCTGGCAGCGCGTGAGGCAGGCGCTAGCGCCCTGGTGCAGATAAGCGCGATCGGCGCAGATGCAGACAGCGCATCGGGCTATGCGCGGGCGAAAGCTTTGGGCGAGCAGAGAGTGCACGAAAACTTCCCGAGTGCCACGATCCTGCGCCCCCCGATCCTGTTTGCAGAAGACGACGAGTTCATCACCATGTTTGCGGGTCTCGTGCAGTCCTTCCCCGTCATGCCGGTCTTCGCGCCCGACGCGCCGCTGCAGATGTTGTATGTTGACGACGCGGCCGATGCGGTCGCTGCGGCGCTTTCGGACCCTGCCCGGCATGGCGGGAGAATTTACGAGATCGCAGGACCCGAACCGATCACCATGATGGAACTGAACCGCAGGATCGCCGAGGCCCAGGGCCGCAGTCGCAGTTTCGTGCCGGTGCCTGACGGCCTTTCGGGCTTCTTCGCCAAGCTGCCGGGGACTCCCATGGGCACCGATCAGTGGCTGATGCTGAAGGAAGGGAACGTGCCTTCCGGTCGCTATGCCGTCCTTGAGGATATGGGCATCGAGCCGCGGCCTCTGGGCCTTTTTCTGGATCGCTGGATGGTGCGATACCGGAAGAACGGGCGCTTCGCCGACAAGACCCGGGATACGATCTGACCGGCACTAGAGGATCTGTTCAGGCAGGACCCGCCGGCAACGTGCCTTCGTCTTCAATCAGGGTGAGCGGTTCGACGAGCATTGTCCCGCCTTCATTGCCGGTAATTCGGACATGGGCACCCTTGTCGAGGTCTGGCCCGCTCGCCAGCCATTCACTGTCACCCTGCTTCACGCGGCCCGAACCGTTCATGATCGGCTGCGTCACTGTCGCTGTCTGACCGACCAGCCGGCCCATACGATTGTTCAGTAGCGGATCAGAACTCTTGATCGGACTGTCGCGCAGGAAGCGCTTGGCCGAGAATACCGCTATCAGCGCGAGGAACACGAAGCTGACGATCTGCATGACGAGGTCGGGCTCGGCAGCGAAGACCAGCACGCCGGTGGCCAGCGCAGCGATGGCGAGCCAGACGAAGTAGACGCCCGGCACAAGCAGCTCCAGGCCCGCCAGGAACAGCCCCAGCGCGATCCAGACATGCCAGGCTTCGATGCCGGTGAGGTCCATCAGCTGCGGTCCGTACGGTGTCCGCTACGTCCGTCGGTGCGCGGCACAGTGACACGCGGGCGTTCGGGTATGGGCGTGCCCGAAGAGTCGTTCGTCTGCACTGCGTCCGGCTTGGTGATGTCGCGCACCAATTCGCCGATACCGCCCAGCGAACCGATCAGCTGCGTCGCCTCTACCGGAAACAGGATCGTCTTGGCGTTGGGCGATGTGGCGAATTTGCCCAGCGCCTTGGTATATTCCTGCGCGATGAAGTAATTGATCGCCTGATTGCCGCTTTGCGCGATGGCGTCGGAAACGGAACGGGTTGCCTGTGCCTCGGCATCGGCGGCACGTTCGCGCGCTTCGGCGTCGCGGAATGCCGCTTCGCGCTTGCCTTCGGCCGACAGGATTGCGCTCTGCTTTTCGCCCTCTGCGCGCAGGATCCGGCTTGCCCGGTCACCTTCGGCTTCGAGGATCTCGGCACGCTTCAGCCGCTCGGCCTTCATCTGCCGCGCCATCGCTTCCGAAATGTCGATCGGCGGGCGAATATCCTTGATCTCGACCCGGGTAATCTTGATGCCCCACGGGGAAGTCGCATGATCGACGACGGAGAGCAGGCGCGCGTTGATCTCGTCACGCTTCGACAGCGTCTCGTCCAGATCCATGCTGCCCATCACCGTCCGCAGGTTCGTGGTGGTGAGGGCGAGAATGGCATTCTGCAGGCCGGAAACCTCATAGGCAGCCTTGCCGGCGTCCAGTACCTGAAAGAACACCACGGCATCGACGCCCACCATGGCGTTGTCCTTGGTGATGATTTCCTGACCCGGGATGTCGAGCACCTGTTCCATCATGTTGATCTTGTGCCCGACCCTGTCGATGAAGGGGAAGATCAGATGCAGGCCGGGTTCGGCAGCCAGGGTGAATTTCCCCAGCCTCTCGATCGTATAGACAAACCCCTGTTTTACCACCCGCACCGCCATCAGCAGGAAGATCAGCAGCAGCAGGACGAACAAGCCGAGAATTATATACAGCATAGGTGACACCCTCTCTCATCGGCCAACCTACATCAGGCCGGGGCGTCGACCAACAAAAAGCGATGCCGATGTGCGGACATGACGAAAAAGGGCCGCACCCGCGTGCGACCCTCTTGAGAATTCATCTTGTAATGAAGAAGTCAGACGCTGACCGCGTTATCGTCATCATCGTCATCCAGAATGGTCAGCAGGCCAAGGATGAGCGCAGCGAAACCGACGAGTACGATCACGCGGGCGGAACTTTCGTCGTTACCCAGCTGGGAAGATGTCGATTGGCTGACAGGTGCAGCCATGCGGTCGATCGATGCTGCCTGTGCGGCAACCGGGGCTGCCGCAAGCGCGATAGCTGCGGCAATGGCGGAATGACCGGCAAATTTCATGATAATCTCCTGAACCTTATGCAGTGTTTTTCGTTTGCAGGACCGTTCCCTGCTTCATCGACACGCAATGATGCGGCCAAGGTGCATTTGTCAATGCCTAGATCGCTGAGTGGCGCTTTACAGCATGCTCAAAGCTGCGACCCATATAGTTCCAGAATGTTGTCATAGGCCCGCTCTGCTGCCGCTTCGTCATAGGCGGGCGAATCCAGCACCGTCCAGCCATGGTCGGCAGGATAGACTTCGACTTCGACGGGAACACCTGCTGCCTCCGCCACCTGCCGCAGCGTGATCTTGACCTGCGGATCCTTTTCATCGTCATTCTGCGCGATGGCGAAGAGGAAGGCGGCCTTCGTGTCGTCAAGCAGGCGATGGGGGCTCATCTCGCCTTCGCGCACCAGTCCGCCGCCATGCAGCGACGCGGCAGCGCGCACCCGGGTGGGAACGGCAGCGGCGGTGTAGACCGTGAAGGGCCCGCCCATGCAATAGCCCTGCGTACCGATGCCGCGCGTGGTGTCCACCGCTTCCTGTGCATCCATCCAGGCGATCGCTGCCGTGGCGTCGCGCATAATCGCCTGCGGACCGAGCATCTCGCGCATGGTGCCCGCTTTCTCGAAACCGTTATCGCCCTGGAAAGCGGCGAAATCCGCCCATAGCGGCGCCCGCTGGCTGCGATAATATTGATTGGCGACCAGAACGGCATAACCCTCGCTCGCCAGGCGCCGGGCCATGATCATGAAGGCTTCGCGAAGGCCCGCGATGTCGGGCCACAGCAGCACGCCGGGGCGGCGTTCGCCGGCGGGATGCACGAAGAAGGCGTCCATTTGCCCATCAGGCGTCTCGATCGTCACCATACGCTCGGTCAGGCGGCTGGCGGCTTCGTCGACACCCAGCATCGTGCCGGTCGCGGAACATGCGGTCAGCGAGGCTGCGGCACCGGCCGCACCGAAACCGGCGAATTGCCTGCGGTTGAGCGCCTTCAAGTTGAAATTCGCCAGATCCTGTTCATCGCACATCGTTGCTGTCCTTTTCCGCTTTGCCATTCCGTTTCGCTTGGCATTGCGGATGTTAGCATGCTGGCCAACCTCGTCCAGCGGCGGCCCGCGCAAAGACCTGGTGCGGTTTCGCTTGCCCGGGCCTGCGGCATTTGCAAGGCCCTGCCCCATGCCGAACAAGAAGGTGACCGGGTGAAATCTGTTCTGGGCTGGCTCGGCCGGCGAACCTTGCTCTATCTGGCGATCGTCGCGGCGCTGGCCTTCTACGTCCTCGTCTGGCCTTCGGTCTCGAGCTACATCGGGCAGGGATCATTCCGGCAGGACATCGCGTCCACCGAAAGCTTGAGCGCCCGAACGGAGGAGGCGCTTGCGGCATCCGTAGAGCGCTGGAACGCACTCGGTGACGAGATCGCCGACCTGCCGGGTGAAGCACTCGCCGCCCGCCTGGAGGCAGCGGAAGCTCAATTGGCAAATCTGCAGGCGGAGCAGAGCGAGGGCGGCGGCTGGCTGGACTCCGTTCGCCCCAGCCGCATAATCGAAAGCTATCGGCGGGATTTGCAGATCGGCCTCCTGCGCAGGGAGATCGGGCTGTTGCAGGCAGCGCGTGACCGGCAGTCCGCGCATGCGGCGCTTGCGCCGCTGGCGCGGGTTCCGACTGAACGCGCCATCGCCACGGTCGAAGCACGCTGCGCGCGCGCTGAACGCGCGCTGCAAGCCTACAGCCGCCGCAACCCGGTGGACCGCACGGCGCGGGACTGGATTTACGGGCAGGGACCGCAGCTGGAAACCCGGCGCGACAATCAATGCGGGCTGGCAGGCAAGCTGGCAGCGCGGCGCAAGGCAGGAATCGCTGCCGCCACGGCCGTAGGACAGGCGAATGCGCAATATGCTGCACTGGCGACGCAGTCTGCCGATGCGCTGCGACGGGTCAGTTCTGGCGAAACTCGGGCCACCCTGCGCGACCTGATGGAAAAAGCGGCGCTGCTGCTGATCGGCATCTTGCTGATGCCCTATGTCATCCGGCTAATGTTCTGGTTCGTGCTTGCGCCCATGGCAATGCGGCGCGGTGCCATTCACATCGCGGTCCCGGGCGGGCGCGGCGCGCCTGTCAGGCAAAGCGCGCCCTCGACCGTTTCAACGTCGATAGACCTCCAGCCGGGCGAGGAATTGCTGGTGCGGCAGAACTACCTGCAGTCCCTGTCCGATACTGTGGAGAGCCGCACGAAGTGGCTGCTCGACTGGCGTCACCCGCTGTCCAGCATGGCGAGCGGCATGGTGTTCCTCACCCGGATCAGGGGAGACGGGCAGATGTTGACCGTGTCGGACACGCAGAACGCCTTCGCCGAATTAGCCATCATCGACTTGCCTGCGAATTCCGCCTGCGTGTTGCAGCCGCGCGCGCTGGCGGCGGTAGTCCAGCAACGGAACGCGCCGATGCGGATCACCAGCCATTGGCGGCTGTTTTCGCTGAACGCATGGCTGACGATGCAATTGCGTTTCCTGGTCTTTCACGGCCCCGTCCGCCTGGTGCTGAAGGGCGGGCGCGGGATCAGGGTGGAATCGGCCAAGGAGGGGCGCGTCCTGGGTCAGGAACAGATGGTCGGCTTTTCGGCCGATCTTGCCTATTCGGTGACGCGGACGGAAACCTACTGGCCCTACTTCTTGGGTAAGGAGAGCCTGCTGAAAGACAAGGTTCGCGGCGGCGACGGTGTCCTGATCGTCGAGGAATCGCCGATGGCCTCGCAGCGCGGCGGGGTTCGTGGCGGGCTGGAAGGAATGATAGACGCAGGGATGAAGGCGTTCGGTCTCTAGCGGTGCGTCAGTGCCGTTGCAGCGCCGTCTCGCACTGGTCCATCAGACTGCCGATGATGGTGGCGACCGGCTCTTCCACCTTGACCATGCCGACCGACTGGCCAGCCATCAGGCTGCCGTTCTCGACATCCCCGTCGATGACCGCGCGGCGCAAGGCACCTGCCCAGTAATGTTCGATCTGCAATTGCGCTTCGGCCATCTTGATCTCCTTGCGGTCGAGAACGCCGGCCACTTCGCGCTGCTTGCCGGTAAAGGCTTCGGTGCCCTTGTTCTTCAGGGCGCGGACGGGGATCACCGGCAGGCGGGCATCGACCTGCACGCTGGCGATGGCGTCGCGCGCATTGGCGCGGAAAAAGGCTTTCTTGAAATCGGGATGAGCGATGCTCTCGGTCGCGCAAGCGAAGCGGGTGCCAAGCTGTACGCCCACCGCGCCCATTTCCAGATATCCGGCAATCGCCTCGCCCCTGCCGATACCGCCGGCGACGAAGACGAGATGATCTGCGCTTAATTCGGGCAGGAATTCCTGCGCCAGCACGCTGGTGGAGACGGGGCCGATGTGGCCACCCGCTTCCATACCCTCGATCACCAGGGCATCGCCGCCCGAACGCAGCAGTTTCTTCGCCAGCGCCAGAGTGGGGGCGAAGACGATGACCTTCGCCCCGAAAGCCTTGATCGCCTCGACACTGCCCTTGGGCGGAATGCCGCCAGCCAGCACCACATGCGTGACGTTGTGCTTGGCGCAGACCTCGATCAGGTCGGTAATGTCGGGATGCATCGTGATCAGGTTCACGCCGAAAGGCTTGTCCGTCAGCGCAAGCGTTGCCGCGATTTCGCGGTCGAGCAGGTCGGGTGTCATGGCTCCGCAGGCGATGACGCCAAAACCGCCTGCATTGCTGATGGCGGAGACGAGATTGCGTTCCGACACCCAGCTCATCGCCCCGCACATGATCGCATATTCGCTGCCTAGGAATTCGGCACCGCGCTGCATCAGCGCCTTGCTCATCGCGTGATCGAAGTTGGCCTGGTCGCTCATCTGTCTGGTTCCGTCCTGCATACCGCCCGGCGCGGAAACGGCGCGGGACTGTTCGCCCGGCGCTTAGGCAAAGCCGCCCCCGCCTGCAAGCGCGCCGGATTTTACGGAAACTCACCCGCCGCCATGCGTTGGAAAGGCAAATCACCCGTCAGAGGATAATCACGACATGGCCAGAAACACTCCCATTCGCCCCGCTCCATTCGCCGCCTTTGCGGCCCTCGCTGCCGGCAGTCTGGCCTTGGCGGCCTGCGACAGCGGACAGGATCTCGGCGAGACGGAGGTTGATGCGGTTCAGCCCGCCGGTGCGCCCGATGCGGCCGCCGGCATCACTGCAGAAGCGCTGGAGACTAACCAGATTATCTCGCGCGCCGGGGTTCTGGCGCAGCAATTGAGCCAATCCGTCCCGCTGAACGATGAAGGCGAATGGGTCGCCGAATTGCAGGATCTAATACAGAACCGCGCCGGAGAACTGCCGGATGAGCTTGCGGCGCAACTGATGCCGGAACTCGAAGCTCTGGTCGCCGCGCATCAGGCGAATGACGAAACGGCAAGGAAGGTAGCTGCGCAGGCAATGGTCGTCACGTTGCGGCAGGCGGCCCCGATCGGCGGAGAAGTCTGACCCCGGTCGTCATCTGGCTGCGCGGAAAACCGCTCAGGCAGTCTCGTCCGCAGCATCCAGACCATAGGCCGTGTGCAGCACGCGCACGGCAAGTTCCGTCTCGTCCTCGTCGATCATCACGCTGACCTTGATTTCGCTGGTGGTGATCGCCTGGATGTTGATGCCGCGGTCAGCCAGCGCCTGGAACATGGTGGCGGCGACGCCTGCATGACTTTTCATGCCGACGCCGACGACACTGATCTTGGCGATACGGCTGTCGGTGATGATGCGGTTGAACCCTATGCTGCCGCGCTTGTCTTCCAGCAAGGCCTGCGCCCGCGCCAGATCGGACTGCGGCACGGTGAAGGTGACGTCGGTCTCGCCCTTGTCGCGGCCCACGTTCTGAATGATCATATCGACATTGATCGAGGCATTCGCGAGCGGTTCGAAGATATGGGCCACCGCGCCGGGCTTGTCGGGAACGCGGGTCAGGATGATCTTCGCCTCGTTCTTGTCATGCGCGATGCCGGTTACGTGCTGGCGTTCCATGTGGCCATCCTCCAAAATTCGGGTCATTTCCTCGTCCGACACGATCAGCGTGCCCGGCAGATCGTCGGCAGGGGTCGCATCGTCGTCGACGAAGGAGGACAAGACCTGCACCCGCACCCCTTCCTTCATGGCGAGACCGACCGAGCGGGTCTGCAACACTTTCGCGCCGACGCTGGCTAGCTCCAGCATTTCTTCATAGGTCACCGCCTTCAGCTTGCGGGCCTTGGCGACGATGCGCGGATCGGTGGTGTAGACGCCGTCGACATCGGTGTAGATATCGCAGCGATCGGCCTTCAGGGCAGCGGCTACGGCAACGGCAGAAGTGTCCGATCCGCCGCGTCCCAGCGTAGTGACGCGGCCTTCCTCCGACACGCCCTGAAACCCGGGAATCACGGCGATCTCGCCCTGTTCAATCGCGGCAATCATGGGCGCAGCGTCGATGCTCGCGACGCGCGCGCGCGCATGGGCCGATACGGTCTTCATCGGCATCTGCCAGCCCAGCCAGCTGCGCGCCTTGCAGCCCAGAGACTGCAGCGTCAGCGCCAACAGGCCAGAAGTGACCTGTTCGCCGCTGGCGACGACCACATCATATTCGGCAGGATCGTAAAGCGCGTTCGCCTCGCGGCAGAAATTGACCAGCCGGTCGGTTTCGCCCGCCATCGCGCTGACGACCACCGCCACCTGATTGCCGCCCGCGGCCTGGCGGCGGACGATATTGGCCACGCGGCGAATCCGTTCCGTTCCGGCCATCGAGGTGCCGCCGAATTTCATCACGATGCGGGCCAATCTATCACCTTTCATCGGGCTGCTGCGCTGCCGGGTTTTCGGGCCGGGGTTTGCGCCGTGGTTCCGGGCCGAAGTTTCGCCCCATGGCGCTGGCGCGGGCTTTGCGGCGCTGTTAGGATGCGGGCATGGACGATGCAACCGTATCAAATGTAAGCCACGGCACAACGCAGCTTGGATCCGGCGTGACGATCAGGCCGGAAGAAGCCGCGCATTTCGGCAGCCTCGCTGCGGATTGGTGGGATCCCAAGGGGTCGTCCGCCATGCTCCACCGCCTGAATCCGGTGCGCCTGCGCTTTCTGCGCGATGCCGTGGACATGCATTGGGGCGGCGATGTCGAAACGACGCGGCCGCTGGATGGCAAGCGGGCGCTGGATGTCGGATGCGGTGCGGGCCTTTTATGCGAACCGCTGCGGCGGATGGGGGCGGACGTGACCGGCGTGGATGCGTCGGCGCAGAACATCGCCGCCGCCATGGCTCATGCCGAGGGTAGCGGCCTCGACATCGACTACCGGGCGGGCGAACTGGGCAGCTTGGGTCTCGGCACCTTCGACCTGGTCACCAGCCTCGAGGTGATCGAACATGTCGCGGACAAGCAGCGTTTCATGGCGCAGCTGGTCGGCCACCTCGCCCCGGACGGGCTGATGGTACTGTCCACGCCCAATCGCACGGCGCGTTCGCGCATGCTGATGGTGGAAGGAGCGGAATTGCTGGGGCTGATCCCGCGCGGCACCCATGACTGGTCCGATTTCCTGACACCTGAAGAACTGACCGATCTGTGCCAGATTGTCGGGCTGACCGTCACTTCGACACAGGGCATCGGCTTTTCGCCGACGAAGGGCCTGCACCTGTCCGACGATCTTGCGCTGAATTACATCCTGACCGCCCGTCGGCGCAGCGCTCCCACGCTGTAGCCTTCCTGACCATTGGGGATCAGTGGTTCGCCTGCATTTCTTCAGGCACGTCATCACATGGATGAAAATACAGCGGAGTGCAGCGATCCACCAGCACGCCGCCGGTGATGGCAAGATCGTCCTTATAGGCGTCGGCGATGTAGTCGAGGGTGGAGAGATGCCGATCCTCGAAATACATCTCATGCACGTCCTCCCGACCTGCTCCATAGACGATGCGAGTGACGCCAGCCCAGATCGCGGCCATGGTGCACATGCCGCAGGGCTGTAAAGTGGAATAGAGCGTGGGGCCCCTGATCTGCATGTTTCCCGCAGCCCGCAACGCAACAATCTCTGCATGCGCGGTCGCATCGCAGGTTTCTGCGGTGCGGTTGACGCCACTGGCGACCAGCGCGCCGCCGCGAACGACCACGGCTGCTTTCGGCGTATTGGCAGGATCGGTTCCCTTTTCCGCAATGGCGAGCGCGATGGCCTGCGCCATCCATTCCGCATCGGCATCAGCCAAGGTCATTTTCCCAGATCGAGGGTGTGAAACCGACCAAAACGCGCTGCGCCTTCACCGCAACCGGACGCTTTATCAGGGTGGGATGCGCCTGCATCAACTGCAGAGCCTTGGCCCGGTTCATGTCCTTCTTGTCCGCTTCGTCCAGATTGCGGAAAGTCGTGCTGCGGCGGTTCAGCAGCACTTCCCACCCGACCGTGTCCGCCCACTCCTCAAGATCGCTCGCGGGTACGCCGTCGCTGCGAAGGTCATGAAAGCTATGGTCGACATCTTTGGCTTCGAGCCAATTGCGCGCCTTGCGAACCGTATCGCAATTGGGAATTCCGTATACGGACACTCTGCTCATCATTTTGCCTGCTCTTTCCTTGCTCGATAATTCTGTGCAATCCGGTATGCCTTGAACTGAGGCACTCCGGTGATGGCTTCAGCCGGAAACCTGTGGGGCACTTAACGGATCGGAAGGTCACAACGATCCTGGCATGTTGGCGTTAGGGCACGTGACCCAAGAACAAAAATAATCGCGATAGTGTTCAACTTTCAGGGAGGGACTACGATGGCGACCAGGGCTGCTTCGAGTGCAGAGCTTCAAACCCGCAAGATGTGGGGATACAAGCCGGGACCGATGGATTACGTCTTGTCTATCGGGTGCTTCCTGATGCTGGGCGCCATGATCCTTGCGGTATGGCGGGGCCGTGAGCAGGTGGCTTCCGTTCCATTTACCTACCCCATTCATTTCATCACGCTAGGAGTGGTTCTCACCTTGACTCCGATCCTGCTTCTGCGAGCGAAAGGCGACCGGCTGCACAGGGTGCTGGGATATGTGTGGATCGGATCGATGGTAACGACAGCCATTGACTCTTTTTTCATTCGCGACATCAACGATGGTGGGTTCAGCCCGATCCACCTCCTCTCCATACTGACGCTTTTCGTCAGTTGGCGGATCGTGGCATCGGCGCGGAAAGGTGATCATGCGGCGCATCGCAAGCATGTTCATGGCATCGTGATCGGAGCCTTGCTGATCGCAGGATCGTTCACGTTCATGTTTGGTCGGCTATTCGATATCTGGCTGGATCTTGGCGCCTAAGGCGGCGGCGGCTTGAACGAAGATATGACCAGCGGGTTTCCGCACGTCATTGGGGATGTGGTGACTAGTTGGGCCGCTGCTGGAGAAATGCGCTATTCCGCCGCATGGCTTGAGTGTGTGGCGCTCGCAGGGTATCGAGCGGCCGGCGGCGTGATGCGGCACGTGTCACAATCATGCCCCTAATCGAAAGTGAAGGCGATGGCTCCAGTTCCAAAGGCACCGGATGCCCCGATCCAGCGCATTCAGGAAAACCTTGTCGCCCGGACCGAGCGACGCATTCTGAACCGGCTCTGTGCGATACTGCCCCGCTGGATCACTCCCGACATTCTGACCGCCATCGGCATGTTCGGTGCTTTCATGGTCTTCGCCGGTTACCTCTCCAGCAATGTCGACGAGGATTGGCTGTGGCTGTCGATCGGCGGATATGTCGTGCACTGGTTCGGAGATTCGCTTGATGGCAGCCTCGCGCGGTTCCGCAAGATCGAACGGCCGCGTTATGGCTATTTCCTCGATCATAGCTGCGACGGCTTTGCGACCATGCTGGTGGTGGTCGGCATCGGGCTAAGTTCCTATGTCGAACTGACCGTCGCGCTGGTCGCGCTTGTCGGCTATCTACTCATGTCGATCCATGCGTTTCTCTCGGTGAAGGTGGTCGGGGAACTGCGGTTGTCCTACCTCAATGCCGGGCCGACCGAACTGCGTCTGGTGCTGATCGGACTGACGCTGGCGATGCTGATTGCCGGACCGGAAAATCCGGTCGTCTGGCACCTCAACGGCTTCGACCTTTTCGTGGGCGGCGTCGGGCTGCTGCTGATCGGCCTATTCGTCCTGCAAACCGCCACGACCGCGCGCCGCCTGGCGAAAGAAGAACCGGCGAGGCGTCACCCAGACTGAGTGCCATCGTCATTTGGGCGCGCTTTTCTGCAACGGCATCGGCGCGTCAAATCCTGTTGAAAGCACCCTTGCACAAATGTATGTCGTCGGGGCGACCCGGGCCCCTCTGGCGGAAGCGCGATGCGCGTCCGCGATGTCGGATCGCTCCCTGCAAGGGGGGCTGATCGATGGATGCCTGCACATCAGGCACCGGACATATTGCTCCCTTCGGAAGAAATCGAAGGAGAAAATATGCAGAACCCCATTGCACCGGCCCGCAGGGCGGACGCCGTTGGCACTTTATCCGGTCCGGGTGTTCACCTGAATGCGCGGCGGCCTGATCCCCACGGCAGCCTTTGTCATTGCGAAAGCAGGGCGCAAATGGTTGCTCTACCTGAACGTCATCGAATTGTTTCAGATGCTGCTGAGCCCCTTCGGCCAGCGGCAGGAAGGATTGAAAATGCGTAGTCACGAAGCCGTCTCATCCATGCTCTGCCCCGTTTGCCGGACCGGCCTGTCGATGTCGGATCGCAGCGGGGTGGAGATCGATTACTGCCCCTCATGCCGCGGCGTCTGGCTTGATCGCGGCGAACTCGACAAGATCATTGAACGGACCGCTGCACCAGTGGACCGCAGTGGCGATACGCGACCTGCCGACGATCGCGGCCGCAGCTCGGGAGGGTTGATGGATATGGCTGCCTCGATGCTACAAGGCGACGATCGGCGGCACGACCGGTATTACGACAAACACCGGCCGAAGAAGAAAAAATCGCTTCTGTCGGAATTCTTCGACTGATGTCGACGCGGCAGGCAATCGGCCAAGATGGCCTGCCGTTCTCGCTGCATGTAGAGGCGAGCCGTTGACGCGCTGCCTGTTTGCGACAGTCGGCCAAGAAGCAATCAAGGATTTCGCATGACAATCATACTCATAATCGTCGGTCTGGTCCTGCTTGCCGTTGGCGGCGACGTTCTGGTGCGCGGCGCTGTTGCCGTCTCGGAACGGATGGGCGTGTCGCCTTTGCTGGCCGGTCTCACCATCGTGGGCTTCGGCACGTCGATGCCAGAACTTGTGACCAGCCTGTTCGCTGCCTTCGACGGCGCACCCGGTATTGCGGTCGGCAATGTGGTCGGTTCGAACATCGCCAATATCCTGCTGATCCTCGGCATCTCGGCCCTGATCCTGCCGCTCGCCATCGACCCTGCCGCTTTTCGCCGCGACGGATTGGCTCTGGCCGTGGCGACTCTGGCCTGCCTGGGCGCGGTGACATTGGGCGTGCTCAGCCGCCCGGTTGGCCTCGTCCTGCTGGCGCTGCTGGTCGTCTATATCGTCTGGGCCTATCGCAGTGAAAAGCTGCAGCCCGATGCAGAAGCAGCGATGCATGAACATGTCGTCGCGGACGTGAAACCCGAAGGGATGAGCCTGATTGCGGCTCTCGGACTCGCCGCCGTGGGGATCATCGGCACGATCATCGGGGCACGTCTGCTGGTCGATGGCGCGATCGAGATCGCCCGCGATTTCGGCGTTACCGAAACCGTGATTGGCCTCACCGTCGTGGCGATTGGCACGTCTCTGCCCGAACTGGTTGCCTGTGTGATCGCCGCCCTGAGGCGTCATGCGGATGTTGCGCTGGGCAATGTGATCGGGTCGAACATCTACAATGTGCTCGGCATTCTCGGCATGACCGCCGTCGTGCATCCGATCGAAGTACCTGCCGAAATTGCCGCTTTCGACATCTGGGTGTTGCTCGGCGTGACAGCGCTGCTGGGGCTGTTCCTGAGGACGGGCTGGACGCTCAAGCGCTGGGAAGGCGGCGTGTTCCTGGCGATCTATGTGACATACATCGCCTATCTGACGCTCTGACCAAATTGATGCGGGCCCGCGCTGTTGCGGCCCGCATCATGGGACAGGCGCAGGGGCGATGCACCAGGCGATTGGCACGGTTCGGCCTGGCACCTTTTCGCCCCCGCTAAGGCAAAGAAAAAGGCGCAGGAAGCAACCGCTCCCTGCGCCTTTAATCTAATCGGCCGATCGCTTATGCGGGCAGCGCGGCTTTCGCCTGCTTGATGATGCCAGCGAAGGCCGGGCCTTCGTTCATGGCGAGGTCGGCCATGACCTTGCGGTCAAGCTCGATTCCGGCAAGCTTCACGCCATGCATAAACTGCGAATAGCTGAGGCCTTCGGCGCGAACCGCGGCGTTGATGCGCTGGATCCACAGGGCGCGGAAAGTGCGCTTCTTTACCTTGCGGTCGCGATAGGCGTATTGGCCGGCCTTTTCGACAGCCTGGCGCGCTACGCGGATGGTGTTCTTGCGGCGGCCGCGATAGCCCTTCGCCTTGTCGAGAAGACGCTTGTGCTTGAGGCGCGTGGTCGTGCCGCGTTTGATACGTGTCATGTGCTAGATACTCCGTCAGGTCAGCGAGGCTGGCTCAATCGAGGCCGTAAGGCGCCCATTTCTTCACGGCGGCCCAGTCGGCCTTCGCGAGGACATCGGTGCCGCGGTTCTGGCGGATGTATTTGGCATTGTGGTGCGTCAGGCGGTGGCGCTTACCGGCAACACCGTGCTTCACCTTGCCGGTGGCGGTGAGCTTGAAGCGTTTCTTGACGCCGCTCTTGGTCTTCAGCTTGGGCATTTGGGTCTCCTTCGCAAGAGACACGTCCGACCGGCCATGGCAGCCCTTACAGCCAGGCAGGCGAGGAATTACGTGTCTGTGAAGCGTGCGCCCTTACCGGCACATCCTGCCGATGGCAAGTCCGGACCGCTCACCCGTGATAGATCATCTTGCGGGTCATCCCGCCGTCGACCACGATGCGGGTACCGGTTACGAAGCCGGCGTTCACCAGATATTCGACCGCCTCGGCAATGTCCCCGACGGTACCGACTCGGCCTGCGGGGTGCTGCGCCTTCGCACTTTCGGAATGGTCGGGCTGCTCGCGATCCGCCGCCTTCTGCTAGGAGCCGGTCTCGATCCAGCCGGGCAGGATCGCGTTTACGCGGATCTTCGGGCCGAGGCTGACGGCCATGGCATGGGTGAGCGCATCGATACCGCCCTTGGACGCGGCGTAAGCGAAACTCTCCGGTTCGCTCATCAGCGAGCGGGTGGAGGAGATGTTGACGATGCTCGCCGCATCCGCCCGGCGCAGCAGCGGCAGCGCGGCGCGGCTGCAGAGGAAGGCGGCGGTCAGGCTGGCATCCATCCAGCGGTTCCAGTCGGCGAGCGAGACGTCCTCCAGCGGGCCGCAATATGGGTCGGCGATCCCGGCATTGTTGACCAGGCAATTCAGCAATACGTCGCCCAGCCAGCCTTCCACTTCGGCGAATGCGTTTTGCACCTCGCTCTCGACACCAACATCGCAGCGCAAAGCGAGGCAGTCAGTCGCCGGAAACATGGTGCGCAATTCGGCCACGGCTTCCCCGTCCCGGTCGAGCGCGCAAATGCGCCAGCCGAGACCGTGAAAATGCAGCAAGGTGCCTCGCCCGATACCGGCGGCCCCGCCGGTGATCACGATGGTCTGCCGCGCATCCGACATGGAGATCAGTTCCCTGCTTCCAACGCGGCGACGACATCTTCCAGCCGCGCCGGATCGCCCAGCGCCAGTACATGGCCGTCGCTTCCGGCATTCAGCGGTTCGCCCGCCCAGTCGCACATCATCCCGCCTGCGCCTTCCACCACCGGCACCAGCGCGGCCCAGTCGTAAAGCTTCAGCTCGGCTTCGCACACCACATCCAGATGGCCGGAGGCGAGCATGGCGTAATTGTAGCAGTCGCCGCCCATGACCATGCGCTTGTGATCGGTCTGACCGGCCAGCGCCATGAATTGCGCCCCTTCGTGCGGGTTGAAGTAATGCGGTCCGGTGGTCGCTAGGCTGGCTGCCGACAGTTCGCGGCAGGCACGGGTGGTGACGGGCGCACCGTTGAACAGCGTGGGACGACCGGTTGCGCCCACCCACCTTTCGCCAAGGATTGGCTGATCGATCATGCCCATGACCGGCCAACCGTCGACCAGCAAGGCGATCAGCGTGCCAAAGATTGGCCGTCCCGCGATGAAGCCGACCGTCCCGTCTATGGGGTCGAGCACCCATTCCCGGCCCGAACTGCCGCGTTCCGTCCCGAACTCCTCACCAACGATGCCATCCTGCGGCACCTCGGCCTGCAGGATCGCGCGCATTGCCGTTTCGGCGGCGCGGTCGGCTTCCGTCACGGGCGAGGCATCGCCCTTGCGTTCGGCATCGACCCGGCGAAAATGCGGGCGAATGGCGGCGCCTGCTGCTTCGGCAAGGCGATGGGCGAGAGCGATTTCCTGGTCCAGTTTCATGCCCGGTCCTTCGCTGCTGCCATTGCGCGGGTCAACCGCGCTGCCGGTTTAGTCGAACAAAGAACTGACGCTGGATTCGTCCGCGATGCGGCGCACGGCCTCGCCGATCAGCGGAGCCACGGTCAGGATGCGGATGCGATCCGAATCCTGGGCAGCATCGGTCGGGCGGATGGTGTCGGTGATCACCAATTCCTTGAGGCTGGAGGAATTGATCCGCGCGACCGCCCCGCCCGACAATACGCCGTGCGTAATATAGGCGGTGACGCTCTTCGCGCCCTGATCGAGCAGCGCATGGGCCGCGTTGCACAAAGTGCCGCCCGAATCGACGATGTCGTCGATCAGGATGCAGGCCCGGCCCGCCACGTCGCCGATGATGTTCATGACTTCCGATTCGCCGGCCCGCTCGCGCCGCTTGTCGACAATCGCAAGCGGCGCATTGTCGAGGCGCTTGGCCAGCGCCCGGGCGCGCACCACGCCGCCGACATCGGGGGAGACGACCATCAGATCATCCTCGCCATAACGGGCCTGAATGTCGGCAGCCATGACCGGCGCTGCATACAGATTGTCTGTCGGAATATCGAAGAAGCCCTGGATCTGCCCGGCATGCAGATCGACCGAGAGGACGCGGTCGGCGCCTGCCTCGGTAATCAGATTGGCCACCAGCTTGGCCGAAATCGGCGTGCGCGGGCCGGGTTTGCGGTCTTGCCGCGCATAGCCGAAATAAGGGACAACCGCCGTGATCCTGCGGGCGGAGGCGCGGCGCAGCGCATCAATGCCGATCAGCAGTTCCATCAGATTGTCGTTGGCCGGGAAGCTGGACGACTGGACGATGAAGACATCCTCGCCCCGGACATTCTCGTGAATCTCGATGAAGATTTCCTCATCCGCGAAACGCCGGACGCTGGCGTCGGTCAGCGGAAGTTCGAGATAGCCTGCAATCGCGCGGGCGAGCGGCAGGTTGGAATTGCCGGCCATGATCTTCATGCAGATGCTCCGTATTCGCAAGATGGGGATTCGCAGCGTCTCTATGGCGCGCTGCCTTCAATATGCAACAGAAACGCCGCCGCTTGCCGTGGACAGAGCGGGGCGTAGTCTGCCTTCATGCTATTCTGGATGTTCATTGGCGCAGGCGTATTGCTGCTGATCCTGCGCCTGTGGGTGGGTCCGCCGGACAGGACCGGCGCCAGACCTGCGCGCCGCCGATTGCCGCAGGATGATCGGAATGCACCTGGCGACGAGCCGGACTTATGGACCGTGGAAGCGGTGCAGCGTTACGGCACGCCCGATACCGCTGCCGATCTGGCAAGCGAAGGCCGCGCCGGTGAATTGCGCGGCCTCGGCTATGATGGACTTGGGGAAGGCGAAGGCCCGGAGCGCTGAATGCATGCCGGGCAATGCACGCTCAGCCGAGCCGGTGTTCGCCCTTGATCCAGCGCACGGTGCCCGAGCTTGCGCGCATTACGACGCTTTCGGTCGTCATCGTCCCGTCGCGCCGCACCTTTACGCCTTCGAGCAGAGAACCCGAGGTCACGCCGGTCGCGGCAAAGATGCAATCGCCTTTGGCCAATTCCTCAAGCTTGTAGACCCGGTCGAAATCCTTTTCCTCGATGCCCCATTTGCGGGCGCGGGCCTTCTCGTCTTCGTTGCGGAACACAAGCCGGCCGTTGAACTGCCCGCCGACGCAGCGGAGCGCCGCTGCCGCCAGCACGCCTTCGGGAGCACCGCCCTGACCCATGTAGAGATCGATGCCCGTTTCCGGGTCCGTCACCGCAATCACGCCGGCAACATCGCCGTCCGAGATCATGTGAATGCCGCAGCCCAGGCTTCGCAGTTCCGCGATGATGTCGGCATGGCGCGGGCGGTCGAGCACGCAGACCGTGATGTCCGCGGGCTTCACGCCCTTGGCTTCGGCCACGGCGGTGACGTTTTCGGTCACGCTCTTTTCCAGGCTGATGATGCCTTCGGGATAACCTGGGCCGACCGCAAGCTTGTCCATATAGGTGTCGGGTGCGTTCAGCAGGCATCCGGCTTCGGCAGCGGCCAGCACGGCCAACGCGTTCGGTCCCGCCATCGCGGTGATGGTGGTGCCTTCCAGCGGGTCGAGAGCGATGTCGATCTTCGGGCCCTTGCCCGGTGCGCCGCCGACCTTTTCGCCGATATAGAGCATCGGCGCTTCGTCCCGCTCGCCCTCGCCGATGACGACAGTGCCGTCCATGTAAAGTTCGTCGAATGCCTTCCGCATCGCTTCGACCGCAGCATGGTCGGCGGCTTTTTCATCGCCCCGGCCGATCAGTTTCGAGGCGGCAACGGCAGCGGCTTCGGTCACGCGCACCATTTCAAGGACGAGCACTCGGTCGAGCGTGCTGCTTTTGCTCACGGCGGCGGATTTCATATCATTCATGGCGGATTAACTCCCCGGAAGGCTGGTGTGGCAGGCGCTTAAACGGGGGATCATGCAATGTCGAGAAGCGCCGCGCGCGATTTGCCGATCAGGGCGGCAGCGGCAATCTTCGCGATTTCGCTTGCAAGTCCGCTCCATGCTCAGGTCGAGAGCGCGCCGTCCGCCGCACCAGCGCAAACCTCGACTGCAGAAGACGCGCTGGAAGCTTCTCGCGACGCCTATGGCCCGCCCCGGCCACGCGATTGCGGACCCGCAGCGGAGGGCGAGATCGTCGTCTGCGGCCAGCGTGTGGATAATGCTCAGTTCCGTGTGGAATCCGACACCGCCAGCGGCCAGGCCATCGGCGATGGGGTTCCGCGCGCGCCAGACGTATCCGGAGCATACATCTTCAAGGGACCGGCCACGGTTGGCGGGTTATGCGGCATCGGACTGAAGGGCTGTCCGCCTCCGCCCATCTACATCGTCGATTTCGAGGCGCTGCCGGATGCGCCGCCGGGATCGGATGCGGACCGGATATCCCGAGGACTGCCGCCGCTGGGGAATGCAAACCGGAACGCGCCCGCAGCGGCTGATCCGGCTGCGGAAGCCGCAGCTCCGCAGCCGGAATAGACCGCGTCAGGCCTTCAGGATCGGCATGACCAGCGGCGGCGCGGTAAGGCTGTCCGATCCGTCGAGCAGGGCGACGGCATCGTCGACGCAGCGCTGCGGCCCCTCGTGCGTCACTAGCGCGACCAGCACTTCGCCGCCTTCCTCGGGACGGCCCTTCTGAATCAGACTCTCGATTGAGACGCCCGCATCGCGCGTAGCCGTTGCGATTTCGGCGAGAACGCCGGGCCTGTCGGCGACAGTCAGGCGCAGATAGGTTCGGCCCGTCCGGTCGCCGGGATCGGCCGGAGCCATCTGCACGAGCCGATCCACCGGAACGGAAAAGGGCGGCGAAACATCGCCTCGCGCTATATCTATAAGGTCGGCCACCACAGCGCTCGCAGTCGGCCCGTCGCCCGCGCCCGCACCCTGGAAAAGCAATCGCCCGACGAAATCCCCCTCCGCCACGACGGCATTGGTCGGCCCCGACACATGGGCGAGCGGGTGATGCTTGGGCACGAGGCAGGGGCGTACCCGCTGTAGCAGACGGGGCTGCTTTCCGGTTGCGCCCTCTTCCGTATCGGCAATTCCGATCAGGCGTATGACGTAACCAAGCGCATCGGCCTGCGCGATATCGGCAGCGCGTATGGCGGAGATGCCCTCGCAATGCACCGCCGCGAAATCGATCTTTGCGCCGAAGCCGATGGCCGCCAGGATTGCCAGCTTGTGCGCGGCATCCACCCCTTTGATATCGAAGCCGGGATCGGCCTCGGCATAGCCCAGCGCCTGCGCTTCGGCCAAGGTCTCCGCGAAATCGGCGCCGCTCTCCTCCATCTTGGAGAGGATGTAATTGCAGGTGCCGTTCAGAATGCCGTAGATCCGCGCCACGCGATTGGCGGATGTCCCCTCCCGAAGGCCTTTCACCACGGGAATTCCCCCGGCCACGGCAGCCTCGAACTTCAGCGCCGCGCCGCTTTTCGCCGCAGCTTCGGCAAGTGTCAGCCCGTGATGCGCGATCATCGCCTTGTTCGCCGTGACGAGGCCCTTGCCCGCCGCCAGTGCGCTGCGGGCAAGGTTCAGCGCCGGCCCGTCCGATCCGCCGACCAGTTCGACGACGATGTCGACGTCCTCGCGCCCGGCCATGGCGACCATGTCGTCCTCCCATGCGAAGCCCGACAGATCGACGCCCCGGTCGCGATTCCGGTCACGGGCGCTGACCGCCACGACCTCCAGCCTGCGCCCGGCGCGAGCGGTAATCAGTTCCGCATTGGCGGCCAACAGTCGCACCACCCCCGCGCCCACGGTGCCCAGACCTGCAAGGGCGATCCGGAGCGGCGGGCTCGATCCCTGGCTCATGCCGGCGTGCCCTCTGCGTCCATGACCATTTTCCCGCATAATTTCGCCCGCACTTCATCGGGGATGCGCTGCGGACTGCCGCCGGGACGGTCGATATGGACGCTTGTCAGTTCGATCTCGGTACGCGGAGCGGCATCGGCGGGATCGTCCTGGTGCCGCAACTCGATCCGCACCACCATGCTGCTGTTTCCGAAGCGAGCAATCTTCAGGCACCCGACAATCATGTCGTCGACGCCGAACGGTCGGCGATAGTTCACCTCCGCACGCGCGACGTGGAACTCTATGTCGTTCTCCGATGCTGCGCCGATGCCCCGATCGCGGAAGAAGGCGCTGACCAGCACATCTGCATATTCGAGATAGCGCGAATTGAAGACGACCGCCTGAGCGTCGACCTCCGAATAGCGCACGCGGAAGCTGTAAGTGAATCCTGTCATGCCTCGCGCCCTAGCGCGAGCAGCATGACGGATGGAACCAGTTTGTCTTTAGGCGGCAAGAGCCACGGTTGATGCCTGCCGCCTGCCCCACCTTCAGCGGGTACGCCTGCACTCGCCGAGCTGGTCAAGAACAAAGGCATAATCCTGCGCGGCACGGGCGCGGGATGCCGGGTCGCGCGACAGATTGGCCTGCCCCGGCAATTCGGCTGGAAGCGAACAGGCCAGACGATACCATTCGAGCGTAGCGGGCTGAGGTGCCCGGGCCGACTGATCGACAATCTCGGTCCACGACACGCCCCAGCGCGGCGCCATGTTCGGCCTGCGCAGGACACTGAGAGATACCGGCCCGTCCTCTTCCGTATTCAGGAAAAACTGTGTTTCCGATTCGCCGACCAGATTGCCGTCGACCGACAGCGCATCACGGATGGAAGTGACACGCGGCGGCGCATCGGGCGCAAGCATGGCGGCGACGATTGGCCGCAGCCGGGCCTCCAGTTCAGGGCTCCAGGCGAGCTGTGCGGTGGGGTTCACCAGCTGGATCTCGTCAGCCCGCCCCGGCGCCGTGCGCGCGAACAGGAGGACCTGCGACTTTTTCAGTTTCGGGACGCGGCCCTTCGCATTCAGCGGCACGTCGACCAGATATTTGAGGTTCTCGCCAACCGGTGACCTGCCGGACAGCAGAGCTTCAGTCCGCGCCTCCACATAGAGGCGGCGGTGATTGGCAGCCACGCCGGGTGCACGCTCGGGCGGCACCTCCGCAATGCGGCGGATCTGCGCGCGCAGGATCGTGGGATTGCCATCGGCAAGGGCGGCAAGGTCAGCGTAGGTCGGGCCATTCGCCACTGACGGAGATCCTGCATTCATGGTTGGGGCTGCTGGGGTCTGCGCAGCGAGAGGTGCTGCCTGCAGACCCGCCAGCATCATGACCGCAGCAGCAACTGGAGCCACAATCCGGCGGGACCGGACTTGGGCAACAACGTCATCGGGGCGCAGAGTGTATCGGTTCATTGTAACTCGCTCGATCGTTAGGCAGGCGGCGTAAGGAACCGCTCACGTAGGGAAACAAGTGTCTCATCGCCTTCGTTCCAGCAGCAATGGACTGAATTGGCGCTTAATCTGAAAACCAATTGCGTGGGGTGGGTATCGTCGGTAAGGGTCGGCCCGAATGAGGTTTAAAAAAATAATAAGACCTTGTTTCTGGCCTTGCCGACCATGGGATCGCATCATAGCCGTTTTCCGGTTCGGAACGTTCCATACGGTGAGGTAGACAGATTGCATCGCTCTCTGGCAGAGCCTTGCATTCGCTGGAACGCTAAAGATGCCGGGTGAGACCCGGCAGTGATGACGGAGTGATGGGACTGAATGGCCTACGCTGACCAAGAGATGAGCACGAACCGCATTATTGCGCTCGTTGCCGTTGCCTTAATTCATATCGCGATCGGCTATGTGCTCGTCACCGGACTTGCCTTCGAAGCCGTTTCGAAGGTGGTTGAGCGCGTAACGACGGTTGATATTGAGGAACCGCCGCCACCCGAGCCGGAGGATGAACCGCCGCCGCCCGAACCGCAGCCGCAGCCGGAAACGGCACCGCCGCCGCCAGTTGCGCCGCCGCCGCCGATGAACATTTCGCCGGCACCGCCGCAGATCCGCAC
>NZ_JAAFZT010000032.1:0-15104 GCF_013336795.1 Alteripontixanthobacter muriae
GGGGTAATGAACTCGCCCAATTCATCGATGGTAATAACGGGATCAATACGCTCGAAGGTGGCGGAGGGAACGACAGGATACTTGGCCGAGGAGGCAACGACACTTTCGTACAGACTGGAGCAATCGACGGCCGCGACAGTCTAAATGGTGGGGACGGCACCGATACCTGGGTGTTGAACGCCGCAGCCGGGGAATCTTACACGATCTACACCCGTGCCGAAGCACTGGCGGCAGGCATGACCGGGATCTCCGGCTTCACGGAAATCGTGGTCACGCTTAACGGCTCCACCAACGCCTCGATCATCGCCGAACTCGACAATATCGAGGAAATCGTGATCGACTCCGTCAATGTCGCATCCGGCGGCGGCGTCAACGGCGGTAACACGGCCAGCGGCGCGACCATCGCGGTGATCGGGAATTTCGACAGCACCAGCCTTGATTACAGCACCATCACGATCAACGGCGGGACGGGTGACGAAACGATCAACATCCAGGGTCTGACGTCTGCCCATCGCGTGGTCTTCAATGGTGAAGGCGGGAATGACAGGCTGATCGGCGACGCAAGGCCGCAGGACAGCATTCCGTTCGCCGGCGCGCAGCTTTCCGGGCCGATCGACGCAGCCCGGCGCAGCCAACTGGCGGCAGGCATCGGACTCGCCTTCCTCAATGAAGGGCAGTACACGCCTGCAGATAGCTTCGTGGAACAGCTTTGGATGCAGGGCGATGTTGAAACCCTCGCCCGGGCGGCCCGGATCGCCGAAAATGCTTCGCTTTTGCCGGAGCCTGCACAGAACATCGTTCTGAACGGGTCAACCGCAGCAGTCGAAGCAATCGGTGAAGCGAAGGCCGCATCCGCAGCCTCGAACCACGATCACGGCGCGCTTCAATCCGCAAGGCACAGCGCGGATGACGGCCATGGCCATGACCGCAGCGGGGTCAAGGACGACAAGATTGTCGAATTCGGACATAAGGTTACCGGTTTCTCGACCTCGGGCGACGATCTGATCGTTGGTACGGCTGGCGATGATTACCTGGTCGGCGGTTCGGGCGACGATGTCATCCATGGCGGCGCCGGCGACGATACGCTGCGCGGCGGATCGGGCGACGACGTGCTCCACGGCGGATCGGGCGACGATGTGCTGGAAGGCGGATCGGGGAACGATGTGCTGGACGGTGGAACGGGCGACGACACCCTGACCGGCGGATCGGGCGCGGACATCTTCGTCTTCGGCAGCGACGACAGCGTGCAGGACTTCGCAGTAGGCGAGGATCTGCTCGATATTTCGGCGCTCGGCGTGGACGAAGCCGGCTTTGCCGATGCGGTGAAGGTAGTGCAGCAAGGCGCGGATACGGCGGTGACCATAGGGTCGGCCACCATGATCCTGCGCAACGTGGATGCGGCTGAAATCGATGTCGCCAGCTTCCATCTTGCCGGACCGCCGGATGCAGCAGCCTCCAGCACCGCCAGCACGATGGAACTGCAGTTCGGTACTCTGGCCAGGCTGGACGAGGTAGATGGGGGCGACAGTTTCGCCGCCATGTTCTTCGCCAACGACAGGGTTGCCCTGCCCCATGCGGCCACTTCCATGGACAGCGGCAATCCGGCTGAGCTGGGGATCCTGATGTCGGGCAGCCGGTTCAACGGGACGATGTCGGACCCGCTGGATCAGGTGACACAAGGTTTCGTGGACCAGTTCGTAGTAACCGGCCTTCCGCCGGAAACGAGCCTCCACGATATCCTGAAGGCTTATCATGATAATCAGGAGGAGCCCCCTCTCGGAGCGGTCAACTCCGATAACTTCCTGTTCTGATAAGCCTGCCGGAGCTTCCGCCGGCCCGCGGAAGCTCCGGCCTCTCTCAACCGGCGCATCAAGAAGGGGGATGCTGATATGAAACTTTTCCTGGTCGACGTACCGCAGCCGCTACAACCCGCCGTCAAGGCATGCCGCAGGCACATAGGCCTGGCTGCCGGTTTCAGTGCGCTGGTCAACATCCTCTATCTCGCACCCACCATCTACATGATGCAGGTCTATGACCGGGTGGTGCCGACCGCCGGAACCCTCACGCTGGTCTGGCTGACGGTGATCGTGGCCGTCGCGCTCGCCACTCTCACCGCTCTCGATGGTATCCGCGCCCGGATCATGATGCGGGCATCGCTGCGCCTTAACCGCCTGCTCGCCGGCACGATCATGGAGCGGCTGCTGGGCCGCGGCGGCAATGCACAGGGCACGACGCAGGCGATGCGGGAATTCGATACGCTGCGCCAGGCATTGGGCGGGCAGGCCATGATGGCGGTGTTCGACACGCCTTGGACGCCGATCTATTTTCTCGTGGCCTTCATGATTCACCCCATCCTCGGCATGATGGTGCTGGTGGGGATCGCGATCCTCGTCGCTTTGGCGGTCTTCAATGAAAGGCGCACCAAGCCGCTCTCCGAACGTGCCCATGCCGCCAATGCGCAGGCCTATGCGCATCAGGAAGTAGTTGTCGGACAGGCCGAGATCATCCGAGCGCTGGGCATGCGCCGGAGCCTTGTAAATCGGCAGCTGGCGGAACGCCGCATCGGGTTGGAAGCTGCGACCGAGGTGCAGTTCACCGGCAGCCGCTACAATTCCACCGTTAAATTCTTTCGCATGTTCATGCAGTCCGCCGCACTTGGCGCAGGTGCATGGCTCGCTATTCAGGGGCAGATCTCCGTCGGCGCAATCATCGCGGCCTCGGTCCTGCTCAATCGCGCTCTCCAGCCGATCGAACAGCTGGTCGCGCAATGGGCGTCGATCACGCAGGCACGCCAGTCGCTGGTCAGCCTGGCCACGCTGTTCGACAACACGGCCGACAATGATCAGGAACGCACGACATTGCCGCCGCCCGTCGGCGCAATCGACCTCGACCATGTCGTCGTCCGCAATCCGGAGGGCAGCGCCGTCCTGCTGCGGAATGTCTGCATGAAAGTCGAGCCGGGCGAAGTGCTGGGCGTGATCGGTTCGTCCGGAGCCGGCAAGACCACGCTGGCCCGCATCGTCGCCGGAGCGATCGCACCGGATCTCGGCGAAATCCGCATCGACGGCGCGCGCTATGACGATTGGGACTCCGAATTGCTGGCGCAGCATATTGGCTATCTTCCGCAGGACAGTCGCCTGCTGCCCGGCAGCGTGACGGAGAACATCTCGCGCTTTTGCGGCAGCGAAGATGCTGGGTTCCCGGTCGACGAGGCCGTCGTGGAGGCGGCACGACAGGCCGGGGTCCATGACCTCATCCTCCGCCTTCCCGCAGGTTACGACACCATGCTCGGCGAACGCCACCACCGCCTGTCGGCAGGGCAGGCGCAGCGCATCGCCCTTGCCCGCGCCTTCTTCCGCAAACCCAGGCTCATCGTGCTGGACGAGCCGAACTCCGCATTGGACGCAGAAGGCGAACAGGCGCTGATCCGGGGCATTGCGGCGGCCAAGCTGAACGGTGCGGCCATCATGATCGTCGCCCATCGCGCGGCCATCCTCTCCAATGCGGAAAAGCTGCTGGTGCTGGATGACGGCGCGGTCGCCGATTTCGGCTCGCGCGAAGATGTGATGGATCGGCTCCGCGCCCGGATGGAACAGGAAACGGTTGTTCCGATGAAAGATCCGAAGAAGGAAAGGAGGAACGCATGAACGACATGAGCGCAAAATTCGCACCCCTCCCCGCCGTTCAGGACGAAGAGGCCTTCGACACACCCGGCAAGGAATTCCGCGTCGGTGGCATCATCGCCGGCATCTTCTTCGTCGGCCTGCTCGGCTTTGCCGCCCTCACTCCGCTCGATGCCGGTGCCTTTGCCGAAGGCGTGGTGACGGTGTCCGGCAATCGACAGGCGGTGCAGCATCAGGACGGCGGCACAGTCACCAGCATCGCCGTACGCGAAGGCGCGATGGTCGATGAAGGCGATGTGCTGCTGACCATTTCTGCGCCTGAGGTGGTGGCATCCGAACGCGGTCTGACCGCCGAAGCAATAGCGCTGCAGGCGCAGATGGCCCGCCTTGTCGCAGAACGCGACCGACTGGGCAGCGTGCCGACACCCGAAGAATTCGCCAACCTTGCCGAAGGCGACCGGCAGTTGGCGGAAGATGCCCTGCGGGGGCAGCGCCTCCTGTTTGAAGCCCGCAGGGCATCGCTCGGCAATGAACGCAGCCTGCTGGCGCAGCGCACGCGCCAGCAGCAGGAACAGATCAACGGCTATGAGGAGCAGATTTACTACAATCGCGAACAGAGCCGGTTGATCGACGAGGAACTGGTAGGCCTCCGCACGCTGGGCGAACGCGGCTTCGTTTCGAAGTCGCAGATCCGTTCGACCGAACGGGCAGCGGCAGACCTAGACGGCAATCACGGCGCGCTGCGGTCCCAAGTAGCGAGCACCTCGGAAAGCATCGGTGAGACCAGCCTGCGCATGGTGTCGCTCGATCGCGATATGATGGAGCAGGTGGCCGATGAACTGCGCAGCGCGCAGGTCCGCCTCAGCGAGATCATCCCCCGGCTGACGGCCGCACGCGAACAGCTTGCCCGCTCGCAGGTTCGCGCACCGGCTGGCGGGCGGGTAGTGGGCCTGAAGGTGTTCACCGTTGGCGGCGTAGTCGCGCCGGGCGAAACCCTGATGGAGATCGTACCGCAGGATCGCCGCCTGCTGATCGAGGCCAAGGCTTCGCCGACCGACGCGGACGATCTGGTCGTCGGCATGGACACCCAGATCCGCTTTCCCGCGCTGCAGGAACGCAACATGCCCATATTGGAGGGAGAAATCGCGAACGTTTCTGCCGACAGTTTCGAGGATGAGCGTACCGGAGAGAGATTTTTCCGCATTCAGGTCGAAGTGCCGCCGCATGAACTGGCGGTGATCAGGGAATTCCGCGAAGATGGCGGACTGCGTCCCGGGCTGCCGGCGGAGGTCATGGTTCCCCTGCGCAAGCGCAGTGCCCTGTCCTACCTCACCGAACCGCTGACGCAGACCCTGTGGAGGGCAGGACGCGAACACTGATCCTTGCCGCCACCTAAGTGACTGCAATGGTTGCGGCTTCCTCCGCGCTCTGGCAAGCATCCGCACCAATGGCCCATTGCCATGTGCGGAGGAAATATGCGGCAAGTCACAATCGTCATGCCTCCGGAGCACGCCGAGCGTGTAGCAGCGGAGACCGAGCGACACGATATTACCGTTCTTGCAGAGCTGGACGCGCGCCGAGACGGCAAGCGTCAGACGATGCTCATCTGCAATTCCCCAAACGCGAGGATCGAGGGTTTTCTCTCCGCGCTCGAAGAGGTTGAAGGGCTGCACTTCACTTTCGCGCCGCAAGGCGTTCTGGCGCTGCGCCCGCCTGCCGATGAGCCGGAAGACCAGGTCACCAACGTCCAGTTCCGCAGCCCGCTGGAGGTCTTCCTGTCCGGCTTGCAGAGCATCGGATCGTGGACCGGGTTCCTGTCCTACGCCGCCGTCGGCGCGGTTATCGTCTGGATCGGGCTGTATACTGAATCCATCTTCCTGCTGGTGGCCGCCATGCTGATCGCGCCTTTCGCCGGTCCGGCAATGACGCTAGCTCTCGCAACCGCACGGGGCGACGCACATCTGATGCGGCAGTCGCTGGTGCGATATGTCGCGGCCCTAAGTACCGCAATCGCCGTGGCTGCCTTGCTCAGCTTCATCTTCGATCAGACCATCGCGACACCGTTGATGACATCGGCTAGCATGCGATCGACAGTGTCCGTGCTGCTCCCGCTTGCCGCCGGGGCCGCAGGGGCACTGAACCTCGTGCAATCGGAACGAAGCAGCCTTGTCAGCGGGGCGGCGACCGGCATGCTGGTGGCGGCGGCGCTGGCACCGCCGGCAGGGCTGATCGGCATGGGGCTGATAATCGGCCAAATGGACATGGTGATGTCGAGCCTGTGGGCGCTCGCCATCCAGATCGTGGGCATCAACCTATCCGGGTTCCTCGTCTTTCGCCTGTGCGGCATCAATTCGCGGGGTGCACGCTACCCTCGGGGAAAGCCGTTTCTCACCATCCTGGCGACCGTGGTCAGCCTGGCAGCACTGGCCGCGCTGCTGTTCGTGCAGTTTTCCAGCACCCCCGAATATCAGCAATCCTCCATCTCGCAGCGTATCAGCGCGGTCGTGCAGCAAGACATCGAACAAAGGGACGGCATCGGCCTGGTGCTGGTGCAGTCGACATTTACCCGAAGCCGCCCGCAAGGTGAAAACCCCGTGTGGATCACCGTCCACGTCCAGGCGGATCTGTCCGATGCAGAAAAGGCTGCATTGACGAAGCAACTGGACGCCCGAGTAGAAAGGGAGTTCGGCGTCGAGGCTCTGGTCCAATTGAGCGCTGCCACGTGAAGCTCGCACGATGCCAGCGGCCATCGGCTGCGCCCTTGCGTTCCGCCCATGCGACGAACCGTTTTGTCTTGTAAACATTAAGTAATCTCGGAACCAAGAAGGTGTTGACCCCTTTGGAACAGCATGGCCGCCACGCCACGCTACCATACCGCAGGAGACACTCATGACCTTCAATCCGCTTACCGAAAAAGGAATCCCGATCGACCGGCAGTTCAGAAGCTGGTCCGAACTTGCAGGGCAGACCTACGACACCCGAGACGTCCATCCCTATACCCGCTGCCGCGTGATCCTGATGAACGGGATCGAGGTCGAAGCGATCATCAATTCGCATAATGCAGCCCGCCGCATCGCCGACACCGGCATCAAGCAGATGCTGGCACTGGTGCGCAAGGCGGAACAGCAGCAGCAGAAGGCCGTCAACTGGCTGATCCCCGGAAGCGAGAGCAGCATCGCCAACACCATTGGATATGAGCAGGTGGCGGTCGATCTGACCAGCTGGATCGCCCGTCACGAACCCGATCCGTACCTCAACCAGGTCTATGAATTCGGCGTGCTCGAAGATTACGACCACCTCTACCGTTACGCCAATCTGATGGATTTGATGGGCGAACGCCGCAAGGCCGAGGAAATCACCGGTGACCTGACCGAGATCCTGCCGGGCCGGCCAACCATCTTCCAGCATCGACACCCGCATGATGAATTGCGCCGCCCGATGACGGTCGAAGCCAGTGACTTCCAGTCGATCCTCAACGCGCTGACGGTCGTATCGGCCGAACAGCAGACCATGAATTTCTACATGAATTCCGGCAATCGCCCGGAAGATCCGATGGCGCGCTCGCTCTACCTCGAAATCGCGATGATCGAGGAACAGCACGTCTCGCACTATGAATCGATCCTCGATCCGACGACGCCCGAACTGCTGAACCTGGCCCTGCATGAATATAACGAATGCTGGCTTTACTGGTCCTGCTTGGAAACCGAAACCGATCCGCGCATCAAGCGAGTCTGGGAAACGCATCTGGCCATGGAACTGGAGCATCTGCGCCTGGCCTGCGAAATGATGAAGGAAGTCGACAGGATCGACCCGGCTGAAATCTTCCCGAAGGAAGGCGTCAGCGCTCCGATGACGTTCGAGCCGAACAAGCAATATGTCCGTGACGTTCTGGCGCGTACAGTCGAACACACGGCGAATGACAGTCAGTTCATGCCGATCGGCGAACTTTCCGCCAGCCATCGCTACTTCGATTACCAGTCGGTGGTGAATGCAGGCGGCGTGCCGAGCGAGGATGTGATCCGCCGCCATCGGGAGGAATTCGGCGGGGAATACCGCTTTGCCACGGATGGTGCCCACCCGATTCCGGCAATGCAGGAAAGCGGCACCGGCGAAGGAACCGATTACGCAGAGGCGATTGCCCGCCATAAGGAGAATGCATGATGACCGAGCGTAACGAAAAGCATGGTGCCCTGCACCGCGCCGTAGACAAGGCCGCAGACGCGATGGGCGGCATGGCAGGGCGTGCGTCCGCCAATACTGCCGGATCGCATTCGGCAGCGGCTTTCGCCCAGAACGCCGCCATCGGCGACATGTACGAGATCGCAGCAGGCAAGCTTGCCCTCCAGCATGCCAGCCATCCGCTGGTGAAGGAAGCAGCGGTGAAGATGATCGACGATCACTCCACCAGCACACACCAGTTACGATCCGCGATGCTGATGAACGAGACGAAAGGCGTTCCCGCCCTGCCCGACAAGATCGATGCACGGCGCAAGACGATGCTGGATCATTTGCAGGCCACCCCTGCGGACAAGTTCGACGCGACTTATCTCGACCAGCAGATCCTGGCGCACAAGGAAACGGTCGATCTGATGACCGGCTATCGCGACAGCGGCGACAACGCGCAGTTGCGTTCGTTTGCCGAAGGCACGGCACCGGTCGTGCAGCGGCATCTTGCGCATATGGAAAAGCTGAAGGCGCAGCTAGGCTGATCGCAGATGCGCACGGTGATTTGACGGTTCACATTTGGCGCAAATACGCGTTGGCCTGTTCGCATCGGCGCAAAGATTGTCAGTAATTGCAAATCCGACTGTCTGATCGGGGCGCAGCACAACTGCGCCCCGCAGCAATACTGTTCCCGATTCTTGTAAAATTAAGTCGCTAAATTGTCTGGAACTTTTCTCCAATCCCGCGGCTTTTAAAGGCATACAGGAAAGGAGACTTATGATGGTAACATCAACAACAGGATCTACACACGGAAGCAGCGGCGCAGAGGTTCGTGACGAGTTGAAGGGGGATGCCCAGAAGCTGAAGAACACGGCCCAGCAACAGGGCGAAGCAAAGGCCCGCCAAGGCAAGGAACAGGTCGCCAGGTCGGCGCATTCCGCATCCTCCGCAATCGATGCCGCCGCCGACAAGCTGCGTGACGACGACGATGCCCCGGCATGGATGGCATCCGCCTTCTCCAGCGCGGCACGCCAGGTCGACGATCTCGCCAGCCGTTTGCAGGACAAGTCGCCCCGCGACATTGCACGGGAGACCAACCGCTTCGGCCGGGAAAACCCGACTGCCTTCCTCGCGGCTTCCGCTGCGCTTGGCTTTGCCGCGGCACGCTTCTTTCGCGCCGGTGCAGAATATCACGAAGATTACGATGTCGGCTCCAGCGGTAGCGGCAGCAGCGGTGCACGTAATTTCCGCAGCGATGGCCCCACGACCAGTCGCGACTACTCGACCTTCGCTCCGCAGCCGCCTGCTGTGAACGAGCCCGTCCTGACGCGCGACATTGACGTGGACAATACCGGGAGGGCATTATGAAGGAACCCGCAGTCAGAGCGCCTGCCGACCATCCCGATGAGAAGACCGTCGTCAGCACCGCCGCCGGAACAACGGCGGTGCGCGAAGATGAGAACATCGTCGATCTGATCGGCCATCTTACCTCTCAAAGCGCCCATCTCGCCCAGCAACAGGTCAGTCTGGTGCAGGCCGAAATGCGCGAGGCGGTGGATGATCTCAAGAAGGCGATGGGCGCGATGCTCGGTGCCGCAGTGCTCGGCATTGCAGGCCTCGGCGTGACGCTGATGGGCATTGCCTATGTGATCGGCGACGCGATCGACGACCGTGACCTGGCGACCCTTCTCGTCGGCATTGTCGTCCTGATCATCGCCGGCATCCTTTATTCTTCGGGCAAGAAGAAGATGGAACACAGCCACATCAAGCCCGAACGCAGCATCGAAACCGCAGAACGGACGCCCGACGCGGCGACCGGCAACCTCACGAATTCCGGAGTAACACGATGACCCAGACAGACACACGCGATCCAGACGAAATCGAAATGGAAATCCGCCGCACGCAGAAGGACATGAGCCGCACGGTCGACCGGATCGGCGACCAGATGACCCCGCGCAACATGTTGAACTCGCTGCTCGACAAGGCGGATGAAAACGGAGTGGATGCTCGTTATCTGCTCGACGGTGCACGGCGCAACCCGCTCGCTCTCGGCCTGATTTCGGCCGGTGCGATCTGGCTGGTCAGCGATTACGACGCGAAGCCATCTGCCTTAACATCGGGTAACAGCAGCGACAGCGACACCGGCTACAGCCCGCATTACGATTACGATCCCGATCACCGGGGCTATATCGAGCACATGTCGCGCGTCGAACGCCTGCCGAGCGAGGACGAAGTGACCTATCAGCGCCGCCGCGACGAAGCGCGCGGCACCTATCTGATGATCGAGCGCGACCATCAGGAAGACCACACCGACTACCGCAAGCGGCTGGATGAAGCGACCAACCGGATGCGCGAAAAGCGTGACCATTTCGCCGACAGCGCCCGCGAGACGCGCCGCAATGCCGCGATGCAGGGCAAGAAGGCAGTGCGCAAGACCCGCGATGCTTATGAAGACAACCCGCTTATCGGTGGTCTGATTGCCGCTGTTGTGGGTGCCGTTGCAGGCTCGGCCATTCCCGTGTCGCGCACAGAACGTCAGCAGCTTGGCCCGATGGGCTCCGATGCCATCGATCAGGCCGAGGCAAAGGCCCGCCAGGTCGGCGAGCAGGCCCTCGATAAAAAGGACGAGATGGTCGACAAGGCCGACCGCAAGATGGAGGGCAAGGGCAGCTCTGGCGGAACGCAGTTCTGATTGCCTTACCTTGGACCTGAACCGGAAAGGGCCGCGCCACATGCGGCCCTTTTCTTTTGGACCCGCCGCGCCGCTTCAGCCCCTGTTTTCTTCACCGAGCGCCTGCGCCGTGTGTGACAGCGTCACGAGGCCGATTCCCCCGACAATGTTGCCGATGAACGAGATCGCTGCGACACGGCCAATGTGCACGATGGTCAGATCGGCTCCGAAAAACGCGCCGAAGATCATGTGCAGCGACGATACGACGACATGTTCAAAGGGGCCGAGGGCCAGCAAGACGCCGATCACATAGGCAGCGGCCATGCGTGCGCCGGATGATTGAGCGGAGATGACGAGGAACGACAGCAGGGCCACAAGTGCACCCCCGACGATGGACCGCGCGAAGGTTGCCCATGGGTCACGTCCCGCGAGATCTTCCGCGATGGCAGCCATGGTCTGCTGCGCAGCAGGCGGCAGCACTCCGTTCACCGAGAAGACGTAGATCAGGATCGTGCCGCCGATCAGGTTCAGGACCAGCGTCAACATCCACAGCCGGCCGATCCGCGAAAGGACGAAGATTTCTTTCTTCTCGAACAGGGTTGCAACCGGATCGAAAAAGTTTTCGCTGAACAGTTCCGCCCGGCCAAGCACGAGGAACACGACGCCGACACCAAAAGCCAGCGCGCCCAGCACCTTGGAAAATTCGCCGAAATGCGGGTGCGCCGCAGATTCAACCAGCACTTGCGCGGCGCTGCCGAACACGATCGTGAAGCCTGCGATGAACCCCGTGGCGAGAAGGGAAATCAGGCTCTGGTCAAGCCTGCGGGCGCCCTCTTTAGCCGCCTTTTCATAGACCTCTTCGGGTTTGAGCGCATCGAACATAAGGCGCTAAAATCCATAGATTATCCGTTTCGTCAAGGCTCCGGACCCTAGTAGAACCGGCGTGAACAGACCCATGTTCAGGTATGTTCTATCGCAGGATCCGCTTCAAGGCCGCCTGCATCAAACCCCATGCTGCTGCCTCGGCCCTTTCGGCCAGGGCACCTATAGCGACGCCTGCAATCACATCGGTGGGATAGTGGGCGCATCGCGGTATCTGAGCGGCCGCGACGATGGCCGCAGCCGTCAAAGCTACCGGCCTGTATTCCGGCAGTTCGGAGCCGAACGCGCGGGCTGAAGCCATGGCCCCGGCGCTGTGCCCCGAGGGAAAGCTGGATTGTTCCTTTCGCATGTCGTGACCGGGCCGGGGTTCCTGATCATCCATGCTCACCGCATCGCGCGGTCGCATCCGGATTACACGGTGTTTGACCAGCGACTTGGCAAAGGTTGCCGTCTCATGCGCGATCGCCATCCTGATGCCGGCGCGAACCAGCCTCAGGTCCGCGCGCAAGACGCCGAGCGCCAGGGTTGCACCAGCCAGAATGCGCATCTGCGGCTGGTCACCCAATTCGCTGAACCACGACAGCGCCCTCACCGCCGGAGTTTTCCGGTAGGGCAAAACCGCCGTTCTGACGCGGCGGTCGATCTGCAACAGCGGTTCTGCAGCGTCATCGTAGCGGTCTTTGTCATGCATGTAGGGGGAACGCCGGACGAAGGTTATGGCGCCTTCAGGAACCGCGCGGATCGCCCTCCTCCGGAACGAAAGGCCCCTCAAACGGGTTGATAAGATGAACAACTGGAGATTACGATGATAGGCAAGATTGTAGGTGCAATGGTCGGTAGAGGCGTCGCGAAGAATGTACGCGGAATGGGCGGCACAACCGGTGCCTTGCTGGGCGCGGGCGCACCCTTCCTGCTCCGCCGGATGGGCCCTCTCGGCCTTGCTGCAGCGGCAGCCGGTGGCTATGCGATCAAGCGGATGAACCGCCGCAAACCGTAATTTGGCGGGACTGCGATACGGCAGGGGATGTGACGCATGCACATCATCCACGATCCCGCCGCTCCCGTTTAGCCTGAGATCAGCTTCGGCGATTTCCTCAAGGCAGACATCAGGGCGGGCACCGTCAAAAGTTGCTCGCCTTTTCCGGCGGCACGCAAGCCATCCTACATTCTGACCATCGATTTCGGCCCCGCTGCCGGAATCCGCAAAAGTGCTGCGCAAGTGACCGAACGTCATGCGCCGGACGATCTGGTCGGCAGGCAAGTCATGGCCCTCGTCAACCTTCCTGCCCGCCAGACTGGTCCGATCATATCCGAAGTTCTAGTCCTGGGCTTTGCCGATGAAAGTGGCGCGGTCCGTCTGGCCGGAACGGACGTTACAGTGCCCGATGGAGCACGCCTCGCCTGAACGCAAAGCCTTCAAAAGCGATGCGCCCTTACCCGCGAGCCAGATCACCTGTTCCACCCGTTCGTTCTAAACGCCGAACGGGTAAGTCTCGGCCACGCCCGAATGCGGCTCCCGGTCGCTCAGCGGTTTCAAGGCATGCGTCTGGTCGAACCAGCAATAGGCATCGAACTGACGTGACAGCGATGCTTCGCTGTAGTGGCTCCAGCGTTCAGTTTCGGGGCGATAGATGACGCCGATAAAGCGTTCCAGCAGCGGTTCGGCCAGCCGGTCGGAAAGCATTTTATCGGCTTTCAGATCCAGCAGGAAGCGTTCGACCCCGCTATCGTGGCAGAGCCGTTCATAGCTGTCGCGGCGCGAGGGATTGACGTTCTTCTCCTCGCGCTCTCCGTCCCAGTCGCTTGCTGCGCTGACTGTTCCGGTGTGCGTGCCGAAGCCGATGAGTGCGACATCGTCGCCCCACCGCTCCCGCGCGAGTTGCCCGATATTGTGTTCGTCGCGCACCGCGCCCATCTCGGTCGCCCGCGCATCGCCAATGTGGCTGTTATGCGCCCAGACGACCGCTTTTGCGTGTCTGCCGCCCTGTTCCAGCAGATGCTCCAGCGTGTCCGCCATATGGCTGTCGCGCAGGTTCCAGCTTGCGGCGCCGCCATAATACATGATGCGGTAATAACGCTCGGCAGAGGCCACCAGGCGCGCGTTCATGGCGGCAGAGAACGATCCGCCATCCTTTTCCAAAGCCTCGTTCAGCAAGTCCCGGCATTGGTCCAGCACCGCTTTCTCGCACTCGGCATAGCCTTTCTGGATTGCGGCCCGCCCGTAGGTGGCGGGATCGGCCTGCCAGGGCGTCAGGCAGCCATACCGTTCGCGCGCAACAGCCGCTGCTTCAGGATCGTTCTCGTCGAGATAGGCGAGCACCGCCTCGATTGAGCCGGACATGTTGTAGATGTCGAGGCCGTAGAAACCGGCCTGATCTCCTGACGGACGTTTCGCGTTGATGTCGCGCAATTCGCGCAGTAAGTCCGGCATCACCGTGTTACGCCACATCCAGGTGGGAAAGCGCTGGAAAGGTGTGGGTGCACCGTCGCGCTGCTCCTGCCCGCGAATGAAGCGGTCATATGCTGCCGCGTCCGGCCAGTCGCCCTCGACAGCAATGATGGTAAAGCCGTGCCGTTCCACCAGGTGCCGCGTAATCGCCGCACGCGCTGCGTAGAATTCATGCGTTCCGTGGCTGCACTCGCCCAGAATGACAACTTTCTTGCCGGCATAACGGTCGAATGCCTTGGCGAAATCGGGGTCATCGATTTCGGGCAGAGGGTCGCAGGATTTCGCAATCGCCTTCGGCAGCGGAAGATCCTGCATGCCGCGATGGTCGGATGCTGATCTCGTCCCGTTCTCGGCAATCACTCCTTCGAGCAGAGGCACGAACCTGACGGGCGTGATGTCGTGGCTGGTCCATTCGTCTTCGCCGGAGCGGTTGATGCACTGCAATTGCTGGACATCCTCGCCGCCGACCGGGATGATGAGCCGGCCGCCGATCTTCAGCTGCCGTTTCAGCGCCTCCGGTATGGTGCCGATCCGCGCAGCTACCAGGATTGCGTCGAAAGGCGCCTCATCGGGCAGTCCCAGCATTCCGTCGCCAGCGATTATCGAGCAATTGTCATAACCGAGGCGCTCGACTCTTTCACGTGCCTGGCGTGCCAGCGTTTCGTGCCGCTCGATCGCGAACACGCGATCGGCGATCCGCGACATGATTGCGGCGGCATAGCCCGATCCGGCACCGACCTCGAGGATCTTGTCGCCACGCTTCACATCGGCGGCATCGATCATGCAGGCGACGATGAACGGCTGGCTGATCGTCTGGCCCTCGCCGATGGGCAAAGGCCCGTCTTCATAGGCAAACTCCTTCATGTCCGGCCCGACGAAATCCTCACGCGGAACTTCGCGAAAGGCCGACAGGAGGTCAGAATCGGATATGCCCCGGGCGGCGATCTGCCGCTCTACCATCGATTGCCGTTCCAGCCTTCTGTCCTGCGCCATGCCGCCACCTCGTGCTTGTCAGCGGAATTTACGCAAAGCCGCTGTTTCCATTAGATTTTTAATGCGTATACTGAACCAATGGATGAAGGTGCGCATGTTTCCGATTTTCTCGGCAGGGGTAATCCGATGAACCTTCGCGCCGTTCGCGCATTTGCAGATCGAGCGATGCGAAAGACGATGTTGCCCCTCTTGTTTCTGCTGGCCGCATGTGACGGCGAGGAGGCGGAGCCTGTTGCGGAAGTACAGACCGCGACAATTGAGGGCCTGTATCACGCCGCCGGGCCAGAGATGCAGCAATCGCGCATGTGCATCCTGTCGCAGC
>NZ_JAAFZT010000032.1:15178-20365 GCF_013336795.1 Alteripontixanthobacter muriae
CGCGCTGGTGGTGCGGAATGCAGGCGGCAGTTGCAGCGGTGCGGGTGACGCTGTTCGCGAAGATGACGTGCTGCGCCTGACCATGGCCGGATCCGAGCCATGCACCATCGCAGCAACGGTGGAGGATCGTCAGGTCGCCTTCCCGTCCGTTCTACCCGAAGGCTGCGCCTATTATTGCGGGCCCGGTTCGGGCCTGACGGATACCGTGTTTGAAAAGACCGGAGGGACTTTCGCCGACGCGATGCGCGCGCTGGACCCCGTGGGCGATCCTCTCTGCGGCTGACCGCCCGTATTTACAGGCGGAGCGCCGGCATTCACGCGTAACCCCGGTTACAAGGCGACGTCGCGCCGCGTCCGTCCGAGCCCCATTTGCGGAACCCGTTGCTGTCGACATGGAAGCGTGATCCGCTGTAGAATCCCAGCCCGGTGCGATATTCCGGCCCCTTGCGGCCATGAGCGGAGCAGAGCCGCGAAATCATGTCGCCACGCGCGATCCCGTCGACGGGGACAAGATCCATGGCGAAGAACATGCGGTGGGCCGAACCAGGCCTGCCGTTGGAACAACGGTTCAGATCGTCATTGCGAAACCCCGACAGCGCCTCGACCTTGCCGATTGCTGGCATCACTTCGCTTTTCACGAAGCCGAGCGTCTGGACGATGTTACCCCACTGCGTCGCAGGTGCGACCTCGAACGGATCGGCACTGCACTGCTGCCAGGATGACGAGGTGCGGACAAGTTGCCAGATCGGCACCACGTCCTGAACGCGCTGCTCGGTCAGGAATTTGCGGAACGAGCGCACCTTGCCCGGATTTTCAGCCTTCTGGGCGAGCCAGGCGAGATAATCCGCCTTCGACTGGCCGGGTGCGACACTTTGGGCACTCGCCGCTGTCGGAACAAGCGTGGCGAGCGCCGCGGAGGCGGCGATAAGCGCTTTCTTGATGATGGTAATCCCCTGAGCGTAGAACAGATGACGGCGCGTTCGCCGCGAATAACATGCTGATCTGTATACTCTAAGGTGACTTAATCTGCCCTGAATTCGCAGGAGAAGGGCGGAACTGCAGGCGTGTCTGCCCTTGCGATCACCCCGCCTGCGGTTGGCTCCTGACTGCTTCCAGCAGCATTTTCAGCGAAGCGATTACGGCCTCGTTGCAGACCGCCTCCCGGCCGAGATCGCCAAAGTGATGCTCTTCATGCATTGGCTTCCCCTCGCGCCGAGCCAGTCCGAAATGAACGAGGCCCACCTCCTCGTCATCCTGCTGCGGCCCGGCAAAGCCGGTGATGGCCAGTGCTACATCGGCATGGCTGCGATCGAGAGCAGCTCTCGCCATGCCCAGGGCAACCTCGCGGCTCACCCCTTCGCAGGACTCGACCTCGGCGCGGTCGAGGTCGAGCAATTCACATTTCGCATCGAGCGAATAGACGATGAATCCGCGCTCCAGCGCTCCGCTCACATCCGGGTCGGCGACGATGGCGGCGCAGACCATACCGCCCGTACAGCTTTCGGCTATGGCAAGGCTCGGCCCATCCGGCCCGAGCAACGTGCCCAGGCTGCCTACAAGTTTCTCGATCTCGCGATCCTGCCCCATATGTCCCATCCTTCTGAACCGAACGACAAATTTGCCGGAGCATGCGCTCCGTCCTCATCAGACGAGTTCTTCGCGAGGATGTTCCTGCAGATGCATCGGCAGATCTTTTCCGCCTTCTGTGTCTCACTCCCGAGCGATGTTGGCAGCACATGCGACGATCACGTCGGAGCACCACCGCGATCGCTCGAGAACAGACTTCCCCCTGCTGCACCGCACTTCAGGACCGCACGTTTCCACGCCGACCGGACCGGGCGAGAGCGGCCCTTTGCGCCGCGTCTATAGCCGCCAGCTTGGCGTTCTGAGCGGCAGCCTTGGCGGGCCCGGCGCATTCCATGTAGAGCCTGCGCTCAGCCAAGTTGCGAACTTCGTGACGTCCGCAGACCTTGCGAACGGCGGCCGCAAGTCGGTGTTCGAGCCTCTTCTGTCCCGCAGGACTGCTGAGCTTGAGGTCAGCAATCTCGACTACGGTCGAAGAACGGACAGTTTCGGCAGAAACGGGGCTGGTGAATGCTGCGGCACTGAGCAGGCAGGCAGCAATGATCAAGACTTTCTTCATTTCGACTTCCTTTCCTTACCAGATTGTCTCTTCGATCCGGTAACCAGGAATTAGCCGTGCGCTGCAGGCGGCACACGGCTCTTGATACGTAGGCCCGTAATCATGCGACCACTCTTGTTCCGCTGCGACAAAGCTTGCCATTCGCACGATGAAATTGGCAGCTGCCAACGTCCGCTCTGCGCACTCATCAACTGCGCAGAGCGAGTTGTTCCTGCACTGCCTTGACGTAGCTCGGCCCAACCTGGACGATCGCGCCGTCGCGCAGAACGAGATTGAGGACTCCTCGGGCCGGGCGATCGAGACGTTCTATCTGGCTCAATCTGACAAATGCGGATCTGTGCACGCGCATCAACTTTCGCGTGTCGATACTGGCTTCCAGTGCATTCATCGAAATGCGATGCAGAAAGCTGCGCATGGACGTGTGGAAAATCACGTAGTCCTTCGCTGCCTCGATCCAGTCGATCTGGTCGACGCCAACCCTGATCTGGCTGCTACCCGCCGCAACCCAGAACTCCTGCACGTAGCGCGCGTCGTCCTGGTCCCCCGCCGGCGTAGCCGAGTGGCACAGGTCTATGCGCCGCTTGGTTCGCGTGATCGCCTGTCGCAGCCGGTCGAAACGGACCGGCTTCAACAGGTAATCTGCAGCATCAACCGCAAATGCATCTGCCGCAAAGTTTTCAAAGGCGGTCACGAAGATGATTTCGGGCCTGCCTTCAGGTGGCAGATCGGCAGCGAGAGCCATACCGCTGCCGCCCGGCATCTGGATGTCGAGCAGCACCAGATCGGGTTTCAGGGCCGCGATGTCGTCCAGCGCCCGCGCGGCATTCGTCGATGAACCTATGACTTCGACTTCCTCGAAATTGCGCAACAGGTCGGCCAGGCGATCAATGGCAAGCGGCTCGTCATCGACGATGAGGACTTTCAACGGACCGGCGCCAGTTGTTGGTGAGGCAGACGCACGATCGACAGGAAGCCGTTGTCGCGTCGGTGGACATCCAGGCGCGCTTCGTCGCCATACAGGGCGAAAAGCCTGTCCTGCACGTTGCGAAGGCCAATGCCGTGACCTGACGAACACGGCATCGTGGCGCACGCGTCATCCTCGACCACCAGAACGAGTTGATCGCCATCAAGGATAGCCTCGATCCTTATCGTGACCGTGACATCGGAATGGGCAACGCCATACTTGATCGAATTTTCGACGAGTGGCTGTAGCAGGAAGTTGGGAACTTCCGCTTCGCGCAGCTCTGATGGACAGATAACATCCGTGGCAAGCCGCGGACCGAAGCGAACATGTTCGATCGCGAGATACGCCGCCACCGTTTCGAGTTCCTGATCAAGCGTCTGGAGCGCCTTGTCGTCATTGTTCAACGTAATGCGTAGAAATTCGGACAGCTGCGCCAGCATCGTTTCTGCATCCGCATTCCGGTTCGTCACGACGAGTGCCGAAATCGAATTCAACGTATTGAAGAGGAAATGCGGGTTGAGCTGAAAACGCAGCGCGGCGAGCCGGGCATTGTTGAAGGCACTTTGCGCTTCGGAAGCTGCAAGCTGGACCCGCTGAAGTTCGGCATCCCGCTTCCGGTATGCCTGCAGGGTCTCAAGCGTCCAGAATGTGATCGCAATCATCGCGAATTTCGACATGAAAATTGCGAAATTGCCCGTCCACAGGACGGAGTAAGGGGCACCTTCGGCATAACTCCGGCCGTAAAATTCATGCACCCATGAGAATATCTGCAGATCTATGGTGCTCAGCGCGGCGCTGGCCACAAGTACGGACACGATGCACCAGAAAAAGGCCTGATACGATGTCCGCCGCAAGGCAGCGGCAATGGCGACGAGCAGCAGGAACGAGAATACAATCCCCACGATCGCCACGAGAACGTGGGAGATGATGATCTCGTGATACAGCCGTTCCCTGACGAGCAGGAGGTAGGGCATCGTGTAAAGGACAGCGAGCCCCGCCCATACGAAGGCAATCAGGCCGAGCGTCTGACGACGCTCCTTGGTAAACAGCTCGATCAACCGGAGCTTCAGCTCCGTCACGAATTTCGACGACGGAGTCCAGTTCAGGTCGGCATTGGGAATGGCTGTCATACAAAATCTTTTTTGAAATAAAGCTCCTTTTCCATGACAGTGAGGAAGCGGTAAAGCTTCATGCGCCAAACCTTGAATTTGGCGCGACGAACCATCACCATCGTGGATCGTAAGGCGACTCGAAGGATACGGACCGCCACGTGTTTGAGCTGGTTGCGCGCTTTGCTTTTCCATTGGCAAACCACATGGCTGACACGCGCAGCCCATCCTGGAGAGCAGGCAGCGAAGCGCAGACTTCGCCCGCGCTTCGCCTCCAGTGAACCAATACTTTCGTCCAAAAGCAACGCAATGCGCAAAAAGTTTCAGCAAGGGAAATAGACTCCAACTATTTCGCTGGATTTTTAGTCGTCTGTATATAGGCGTCCCTCGAACAGGGGGGGCATCATGAGAAGAGTATTGTCTTCGACGAGTTTGGTCGCGCTTGTTTCATTGTCGGCATGCGGCGGAGGCTCGGGTTCCGGCGTCATCAGCACACCAGCGCCGCCACCTGCGCCAACTCCGACGCCAACACCGACGCCAACACCGGCGCCCACACCGACGCCACCTCCGCCCGCGACACCGCTGCGCGATCTTGATACGAGCCGATCCTTCGTCACGGATGCGGCCACTCTGACCGGAACATGGGATACTGCAACTTCCACTGCAATCGATGGAACGGCCGCCCGCGGATCACTGTCGATTTCCTATAACGCGGCAGACGGGTCCTATACTGTCGCTACGGCAGGAACGAATTCGACATTCGGCAGCAATGATATCATCGCTGAAGACTCGATCGACACTCGGTACAGGAAGACAACGGCTGACGGGGCCGAATACCTGACGTTGACCAAGGACTCGTACTCGTCGGATACTAGGGTCCGGACTCATTAGAGCCACCAGGTGACGATGGCTGCGATAGCGATTGTGGCCATAAAGGTCTTGATGTTGCGGTCGAAGCGGGTGGCGACCCG
>NZ_JAAFZT010000033.1 GCF_013336795.1 Alteripontixanthobacter muriae
GATCGAGCCCGTCAATGGTGTGCCATGGCAGCAGTTCGTTCCGGCACCGGCAGGCGTTGCGCCTTCTTGGCCATGAGCTCTTGATAGAGGGCCCCTTGCATCATTATCTGTCCATCGCCGAGATCGCCGCTGGAGCAGCTTAGAAGTTTGTCGATACAGGCCGCCATCCAGCGGTCTAGGATCGTATCTTCCCAGCCCATGAAATAGTCGGTGTGGAAACTCTGCCCTCTGGGACCATCCGGAGTCATCACATGATCGCTAGCCAGATGCCACGTCGCCGGCCGGTCTCCTTCCTTGATCGTATAGATCGACTGATTTGTGTAGACGGGGATGTGATACGGATGTGTGTCTGGACAACCAGCGCTGCCACCGTACGACATATGTGAACGGTGATCGGGGCTGTCGAGGTTCTTACCGTCCCAGCAGTAAGGTGATTGGACAGAGATATCTAGCTGCATGCCCACTGTGCACGGAGCAAGTGCTTCCTCCATGGTCTCCATCCAGTCAGTAACGTTGCGCGAACCGTTGATACACTTGAACAAAGGCGCTTTATCAGGCCAACCGAAAATGAACTTCAAACCACGGGGCACATCTACTGGGATATCCCCCTTCTCCACAAACCATGGATCGTTTGCTGGCCGACGCTTGTAGTAGATGTTGTTGTAGTCCGGCACGACGACCTGCTGCGTTCCATCCGCTAGCGTCTGGAGCATGGCGGGTTGCCAATAGGCCGAACGGTTCAGCGCATTGTTGCAGGTGCTGTCACCGCTCGTGCGCAGAGACTCATAGGTCGAGTTGGAATTTGCACCGGTGTTACCGAAAAAGTGGTGCAGGTGGGACTCACCGGGACGCCCCGGCATCACGATAGGATCATCATAAAGGTAGTGGCTCGGTGCACAAAGGAAGCGAAACGCCCCTACGACGTCAGGCTTACCCGAGCCGGCCAGCCGCATAGGACCTAGAAACGAAGGGACATCCAGCCCTGACGCCACCATCTGCGCCTCCACTGTGCCGTCCGGATTGGTGACAAGCGCAG
>NZ_JAAFZT010000034.1 GCF_013336795.1 Alteripontixanthobacter muriae
AAGTGGCGCCGCAGGTTCGTAAAGGACCGGATCGAGGGGCTCACCGACGAGTACCGGCCCGGCCGCCCGCGAACCGTCTCCGATGAGCAGGTGGCAAAGGTGATCGAGCGCACGCTGAACACCACGCCCAAGGATGCGACCCACTGGTCGATCCGCAGCATGGCCGCCGAGACTGGGCTCTCTCATACTACCATTCGCCGGATCTGGGCCGCTTTTGGCCTGCAGCCGCACCGGTCCCAGACCTTCAAGCTCTCCACCGATCCGCTGTTCGTCGACAAGGTGCAGGACATCGTCGGCCTCTACATGTCGCCGCCGAACCGGGCGGTGGTTCTGTGCGTGGACGAGAAGTCCCAGATCCAGGCACTCGATCGTGAACAGCCGGTCCTGCCGATGGCGCCCGGCGTGCCCGAGCGGCGCACCCATACCTATGTTCGTAACGGTACGACATCTCTGTTCGCAGCGCTCGACATTGCCACAGGGGCAGTGATCGGCAAATGCTACAAGCGCCACCGGGCAACCGAGTTTCTCGACTTCCTCAAGCAGATCGATGCCGTGATGCCAGCGGGACCGGACGTGCATCTTGTGATGGACAACTACGCCACGCACAAGACGCCGAGAATCAAGGCTTGGCTGGCGAGGCGGCCGCACTGGCATGTTCACTTCACGCCGACATCAGCTTCCTGGATCAACCAGGTCGAGCGCTGGTTCGCCGAACTCACTCGCAAGCAGTTGCAGCGCGGTGTCCATCGATCCACCGCCGAGCTCGAAGCAGACATCATCGCGTTCAGCGAGACGCACAACGAGAACCCCAAACCCTATCGCTGGACCAAATCCGCCGACGAGATACTCGCCTCGGTCAAACGCTTCTGTCAAAAAGCTATGAGCCGAACTTCGGATTCAGGTGACTAG